>DASZYQ010000024.1:0-60958 GCA_035545315.1 Mucilaginibacter sp.
GAAGAAGATCGTGCTGAAAAGTAAGGGTGTTTCAACCCTGGCCGGGCGCAAGATCTGGTACGATGATATATTGAAGCGTTTGAATGCCGACGGGCGCGGCAAATACCTCGGCGAATTTGACGGCGATGACCGCGTGCTGACTGTATTAAGCGACGGCACTTACGAGCTGACCAGCTTCGACCTGAACAACCATTTCGACGATAAGATGATCCTGATCGAGAAATACGACCCGGAAAGGGTTTATACCGTGGTGCACTATGAAGGCAAGTCGAAGAACTACATGGTGAAGCGCTTTAAGTTCGAGAACACCGCCATCGGCAAGCAAACCAGCGTCATCAGCGACGAAGGAGGCTCGAAGCTGGTACTGATCTCCGGCGCGAAGCAGCCGGTAGTAAAGGTCGACCAATTAAAAGGAAAAACCGAAGTTTCTGAAACCGTCGATATTAATCTTGCCGACCTGATAGATGTGAAAGGTATGAAAGCGATGGGCAACCGGCTATCGGCACACACGGTGAAAACGGTTGAACTGCTAACCGAGCACGATGACGAAGCCGATGTCCCGGATCCCGAGCCTGATTCAATAGAAGATACTGAGATCATCACCACGCCGGAGGAAAAAACGGAAACGGACAAGGCGCCATCGGTGGAATCAAACGCTGAATCGGTGGAATCATCAAAAGGAAAATCGGTGGAATCGCCCCCTAAAAAAATAGATTTCGAAATAACAAACCCTGACGACATCGACATAGATGACAAAGGGCAATTGGGGTTGTTTTAAAGAAAACCGGGTGTCACACTGAGGCGCTCGAAGTGTGAGCGGAAAGGCCTTTGCCCGCATGTTTCGAGAGCCTAACATGACACTCACACACAAAAATGAATTGTCATTCTGAACGATAGCGAAGAATCTATTGAGGATTATCGTCGTAGTCCGGGTCATGACAGCATCCCGTAATAGATGCTTTACTGCGTTCAGCATGATAAAAAGAATACGCTATGAAAAAAATACTTCTCCTTTGCCTGATACTGGCCACCATCAGCGCTTACGCCCAAAAAACCACGCACACCTTTGCACTTGGCGACTCCACCTTCATGCTCGATGGCAAACCCTTGCAGATCATCTCCGGAGAAATGCATTGCTACCGGATACCGCGTGCTTACTGGCGTGACCGCATTCGCAAGGCCAAAGCCATGGGATTGAACACCATCGGTACTTATATTTTCTGGAACATGCACGAACCAACACCCGGCAAATATGATTTTTCCGGCAATAGCGACATCGCCGAGTTTGTGCGCATTGCCAAAGAAGAAGGGATGTGGGTGATCATGCGGCCGAGCCCTTATGCCTGTGCCGAATGGGAGTTCGGCGGTTACCCCTGGTGGCTGCTGAAGGACAAAACGCTAAAAGTGCGCAGCAAAGATCCAAAATTCCTGAAAGCTTATCATGATTACGTAATGCAACTGGGCAAACAGCTCGACCCGCTGCTGGTGACGCATGGCGGCAACATCCTGATGGTGCAGATCGAGAATGAATACGGTTCTTACAGCAACGACAAAGAGTATTTAGACATCAACCGCAAAATATTCCGCGAGGCGGGGTTTGATTGCACCTTATTTACCTGCGACGGGCCCTCACAACTTCCTAACGGTTACCTGCCCGGTTATTTGCCGGCGGTGAACGGCCTGGACAATCCGAAGGCGGTGAAAAAGCTGATCAATAAATACCATGAAGGCAAAGGTCCTTACTACATCGCCGAATGGTACCCAGGCTGGTTCGATAGCTGGGGCAGTCCGCATAATACCAGCAATTTAGATGAGGACGCTGCCAAGCTGGATACAGTTTTGGCCAATGGTATTTCCATCAACCTGTACATGTTCCACGGCGGCACAACCCGCGCTTTTATGAACGGCGCCAATATGAGCCGCCGCGACCCGTATTCCCCGCAGACGTCGAGCTATGATTATGATGCTCCGCTCGATGAGGCCGGCAACCCGACGCCAAAATATTTTAAGTTCCGCGAGATTATCGAAAAACATCTGCCGCCCGGAGAAAAACTGCCACCTGTGCCGGCTGCGAACAAAGCTATAGCGATACCTAATATTAAACTGACCGGTCAATATCCGTTGTTCCGGAACTTACCTCAGCCTGTGGTTTCTGAAAAGCCTTTGTGTTTTGAAGATTTAGACGAGGGTTACGGGTTTGTATTATACTGTACAAAGCTGAAGAACGCGACAAGCGGTTTGTTGAAGATCAAAGAAATGCGCGATTTTGCCACCGTGTATGTCAATGCCAAAAGGGTGGCGGTACTCGACCGGCATTTTAAACAGGATTCGGTGCAGTTGGACGATGTTCCCGCTGATGCGACATTAGATATCCTGGTAGAAAACAATGGGCGTATCAATTACGGCCCATTCCTGACCGATAACCGGCAGGGAATTACCGAAAAAGTAACTTTAGGTGGAATTGAATTAACCGGCTGGAAAATGTATAAGTTGCCTTTCAGCATTGTACCGAAGTGGACAGTGCGACAGGGGAATGTTCTTGAAAATGCGCCTGCGATAGCAACAGGGGCATTCAATCTTACCAAGACCGGCGACACGTACCTGGATATGAGCCAGTTCGGAAAAGGCTTTGTTTTCCTGAACGGGCACAACCTCGGAAAATACTGGTATATCGGCCCGCAGCAGACGTTGTATGTGCCAACGTCGTGGCTGAAGGTTGGGCGAAATGAGATCGTGGTATTTGATGAACTGAAAGGCGGCCATACCAGTATCAGTGCGCTGGATAAGCCGATATTGAATAAGGTGGTGAAGGAACAATAACAATCGCAATCAATTGATTACTTTAGACCAAAGGAAATGACATGGTTTTTTATCATTTCGCTGAAACTTCAACAGCTTACAGATTAAACATTGCTTTCAGCAGCACGATCCTTCCCGGCAGCGTGTACGAATTGGCGATGAGCGTATTGGCCGTGAGGTAAAGCGCATTATAGGTCTTCACATTCAGAAAATTTACCGCGCTCAGCTCAAAATCGGTTTTCCATTTTTTGATCTTGAACCTCGCTGAGGCATCGGCAAAAAAGTATTTCAGGTCAGGGTTGTTCTGCTGCCGGGTGAAATAATCTTCGCCCGAAATCTTGAACTGCAATTCGTCTGTCGGATTATAGAACAATGCGGCCTGTTGCTGCAACTGGTCGACGTGAAAGGCCGATGCTTCTACGGCCGAATGACTGGACGTTTGTATCCCAATAGCTTTATAGCTGAAATTTACCTGGTCGTTCACCTTGGTTTCGGCGCCAAGCGACAGCGTTTCGGCCACGGTATTGAAAGGCAGCAGCACGCCGTTTTGTATCTGCACCGAGCGGTTGCTTTGCCACTGGATGCCCCCGCTGAAAGTAGTACGCAGTGCAAACGAGTATTTACTGGCCGAGCCGCTCAGCGTCCACGAGTTGATGCTGTTGGCATAAGGCAGCATTACCCGTTCCTGGATATTGTTGGTAAGGATGCTCGATGCGATATTGTTGGCGCTGGTATGGCTATAAATGGCGTTAACGCTGACGAAGAACAACTTAAGCGCCTTGCGATAGTTGAACCCTGCCCCAGCCAGTTGGGTTTGCTGTAAAGTCAGATCGGCGCTGTTGGCATATAAGCTTCGGTAATTGGTCAGGATATCTCCCTGGTAAATATCTTCGATAGTGCCCACCTGGTTGCGGTAGCTGTACATCAGGTTCAGGTAGTTTTCCGGGCCGACCTGGTATTTCATCCTGAATTGGGGGTTGAAATATACGCGGGTCAGGCTCCTGTTCAGCGCATAGGTTGTATCCGAGTAATTGAGCTGCTGCAAAATCAGCGGCATGGTCAGGTTGGCTTTGAGCTTATCGCCGGGTATATCGTAGGCCAGTTCGGCATAAGCCTTTTTCTTCATCCAGTTAAGGTGGTTGACCGCACTATCCGATTCCAGGTTGATGCTGTTATTGTTCTGCACAACATTCAGGTTCGATGCCAGGCTTTGCGACTGCACGCTGAAGCCGGCCCTGAAACTTTGTGTAACCACGTTGCCGGGTATTTTGAATGACAAGTAGTTATTGGTGTACCAGGTAGGCACATTCACATTCTGGATCAATTGCGAATAAGGTATGCCGCGATTGAATAGCGAGTCGTTGAAGTTGGGTTGAATAATGCGGTTTTCCGGCTCGGTGGTATGGCTAAAATAGGAATAAGCCTGGATGACATAATTAGCCTTAAGCGTTTTGATCATATTGAACTCGTTAGAAAAACTGACGGCGTTATCCTTGAAGTTTTGCCCCACCATATTTCCATTGGTATTGAGCACGGACGTCCAGGCCGAGCGGTTGGCATCCATCAAAAGCACATCGTTCAGGTAATATTTCTCGCGGTTCACATTCGTGGTAAATTCAGCATGAAATATATCCGGCGTATACCGGTTACGCTGGACTTCGGTATAATTTACCGTATCGCCCGGCAGAAAAATGTTGGTCCGCTGGCTGTAATCCTGCTTCTGGTAATCATGCAGATAATAAGCATTTATCCTTAGGTGAACGTCGTTTTTCAGGTTCAGCAGGTTGTTCAGGTTTAAAATTGCCCCCTGGTCGAACAAATACCGACTTTCGGCCAATGCCGGCGGATTAACCGAGCCGAGTGAAAGCACCGTCGCGGGTATATTGTTGTCGATGCGCTGCATGTAATCGTTGTAGTTGTGCGACAACAGGTCCTGGGCCAGGTCGTAGCCGGTGTTATTGGCATTCAGGTAATTGATGGCCTTGTATTTGTCCTTGAACATCATGGCATTCAGTTCCGCGTCATAATTGCCCGGCAAACCCGCGCCAATGCTTTCCTGTCCCACCATTTGCAGTTTGGCGCCTTTTTTAATTTGCAAATTCAGCGCCACATCATCGCTCATCACTTTGTTCTGCAGCGCTTTAACCGGCTGGTCATTCTGGATAACCTGCACATTGCTGACCACGCCCTGCGGGATAGTATTGGTGGCGATGTTGTATTTGTCGTCGAGCAGGTTATCGCCGCCGATATACACCGTGCTGATCGGCTTGTTATTATAGCTGATCGTCCCGTCGGAAGCTACAGTAATACCGGGTAATTTTTTGATCACTTCGCCTATGGTCCGGTCCTGTGGATTAGCGAATTCGGAAACTTTGTAAGTCAGCGTATCACCATTTACGCGCAGTATGGGCCGGCTGCTTTTGATCACAACGTCTTTCAATTGGTTAACCGATACCTGCAGTACAAAGTCGACAGGAGCAGCGCCGTTAGTACTCTTTACCTGGCTCTTATAACCTATGCTGCGCACCTCTACGGCAAGACTATCCGGGTTTTGCCCCTGTGGAAGCGTAAGGGTGTAAGTTCCGTTATTAGCCGTGGTGGTGTAAGCCACAATCGCATTGCTTGCCTTGTTTTTCAGGTTCACGGTAGCGAACGGTACCGCTTTACCGGTACTGTCCTTAACCGTCCCGTGTATGCTTCCCTGGGCGAAACAGGACAAAGAAAGGGCCATGCTGCATAGCAGCAGTATGAATGATCGTATGAAACGCATCTTATTTCTCCGGTAATTCGATAGGGTTATTCAATATCGGCGGCGCCCCAACTTTAATATCGATGCCAGGCTTCGGGCCGCCGTTACTCTGCGCATTTGCCTTCATCGTTTGTACAATAACATTTGGGTCCCTATGCATGGCGTTCTGCAGCCTCGCCAATTCTTTTTCTGTAGTTACGATGCCATTGGTCAGAACCCTGATGATATTTGGGTCCGCACCATTTGCGTCATCGTCCAGCGGGACCACTATCCTGCCGTGCCGGTCCTTAATAGGCTTGGAGGCTCCCGATACTGCTTTTTCCACCCGGTCGAATTTGAAAACGACTTCCTTTTTGGCATCATAGGCCTCGACGATGACACCCGGCAAACCGTTCAGCTTCCACGGCCCGACGCGCACCGGCAGGTCAGGGCAAAACCAGGCGGTATAGTCACGTCCTTTGAAATGGCAGGTCGCCTTCTGGCAATGCAGCTCTGCAAAGTTTGCCCTATCAGCGCTGATGTGCCAGGTTATTACCGGCAGCACCTCATTCACGATATACGCATTAATCATGACTTCCCTGCGCACCAGCTTTTTGTTATTGATGAACTGGTAATATTCAGTGCCCGAGGCGGTAATTTTATGATCCAGCCTGATGTTGCCATCGGGCGAGTTGTTGATCGCTTCTTGCATCTGCCTCCTGTAAAGCTCGTTTTGCAACTGGCGGTCATAGCTTCTATAGCATCCCGATGCTTTACCCACAAAAAGTACCATATTTTCCGTATAAGGATGCGCCCGGTTGTTAGTGTCGCGCACCTGGCTGAATTTGTAATGTACCAGTATTTGGGCGGTATCAGGTTTTTGTGCAAAGGCCCCGATAACAGCGAACACCAGCATCGTGCTTACAGTCAATGCTCTTTTCATGGTTGTAACAATTTGAGTCTTATGACCCGGTTCATTTTTTATCCGGCAACTCGATAGGATTGTTGATAACCGGTTGTGGCCCCACCTTAATGTTTATCTTCATCTGGTCCGACCCGGCCGGCCGGTTAGCATTGTGCGCAGCCATCATGGATTGAACAAAAGCATCGGGGTCTTTACGCATGGCCTCCTGCAATTTGCTAAACTCTTTGTCAGACGTTTTGATAGCGTTTTTGGGCAATTGTATAATATTAGGGTCGCTGTCATCGCCGCCTATCATGATCATCTTAGGTCCCGGGCCGTCGGTTTTTGGTTCCGAAAGCTTATCATCGGCTTTTGGCGTCAAAACCACTTTTTCTACGCCGTCGAACATAAACTGCACATCCTTTTTGGCATCATATGCCTGCACGATCACGCCGGGCAAGCCATTGAGCTTCCATGGGCCTACATGCAATGGCATATCCGGGCAAAACCAGGCGGTGTAGTCCCGTCCTTTAAAATGAGCGGTAGCCTTCTGGCAATGCAGGCCGCCGAATGTTGCGGTATCGCCGCTTATTTTCCAGTCGATAGCTGGCATGGCGCCATCAATAAGATAGGTATCCATAATTAACGGTTCCTTTCTGGCCAGCTTTTTTTCGTTGGGGAACTCATAATACTCCGCGCCCGATCCTCGCCTGTTCCTGTGAACTTGCACCCGGCCGTCGGGTGAACTGGCCCTTGCGGCCTCCAGCTGTTTTTTGAATTCGGCCTGCTCCAATATATTATCATAGCTCCGGTAAGCGCTGGAGTTCCTGCCGACATACAGGGCCATGTTTTCAGTGTAGGGATGGTTACGGTCTGTGGTATCACGCACGTGCGTAAATTTGTAATGGATCATTACCTGCGCGGTATCAGGCGTTTGCGCCGTGGCAGCAAAGCATGGTAAAAACAATGCAGTAATTATTATCAATCTTCTTTTCATAACAGTATTCACTTTAGTTTTATGATCGGTTTTATTTTTTCTCTGTCAATTCCATCGGGTTGTTGATCACCGGGCCCATAGGACCGGGGCCTTTTTTGATCATGATGTGGTCCATAGGTGCATCGCCGCTGGCGCGGTTGTTTGCCATAACAGCATCTGCAAACGCCTGCGGGTCCTTCCGCATTGTCTCCTTCAGTTTATCGAACTCCTTTTGCGTAGTTTTGATCGCCCGCGCCGGTGGCGCTATCAGGTTCATATCATCATTCAGATCCCGCAATATCGGCGGCTGATCTTTTTCATCAACCCCGGCCCCGCTTCCTGATGGCGTCGGGGGCGCTTTCTCAACCCCGTCGAATTGGAATACCACTTCGTTCTTCATATCGCGGGCATCCACGATCACGCCGGGCAGGCCGTTTAATTTCCACGGACCGGTGTGCACCGGTAAATCGGGGCAGAACCATGCGGTATAGTCCCTGCCCTTGAAATGACAGGTTGCTTTCTGGCAATGCAAGCCGCCAAAAGTGGCTGTATCAGCGCTGACCTTCCAACTGATAACAGGCATCTGGCCGTCAATGGCGTAGATGTTCATCATCAGTTCATCCTTCGTAATTAATTTTTGCTCGTTCGGGTACTGATAATATTCTACAGGTGTCCCTACCATCCTCCTGTTTATCATGGGGCGTCCGTCGGGACTGGCGGCTGCTGCTTCGGCAAACGCTTTCTTAAACTGCGCTTTATATACTATCCCATCGTAACTGCGGTATGCGCCCGCGCTCTGGCCGATATATAATACCATGTTTTCCGTGTAAGGATGCGCCCGGTTTGCGGTGTCACGCACCCAGGTAAACTTGTAATGTATCAGCATGCGGGCTGTATCGGTTTTTTGGGCGTTAGCAGTGATAAATGCGCCCAATAAAATAACGGTTCCCAGTAGTTGCTTCTTCATGAGTGTGAGAATTTTAAGCAATACTATTTTTTGTGCTTCAACCCATAAAAACTTTGGTACAAACAGCATTTTTAAGTGTCCGAAGGAGGGATATTTGTTATTTGAGATTTGCAGATCGCATAATTAACTCACCCGGTCATTGCTCCGCTCGACTGCCCTCTCTCCGACAAGTCGTAACGAGGGCTAAAAAAATCACTAACTAAACGACATTTATCCGGGATTTCAAAAAGTGACGGTTTATACCAGTATCGACAGGGTTAGTCACATTAATTTTTGATGACCTTGCCAGTATTTTACCTTTGTTTATATGGTTAAGATCAGGAAGAAAGATTGGATAGAAGTCGTGCTCCATATCGCGTTTTGGGTTGGTGTTTTCTATACCCTTTTGTCGCTTACGGAAACCCACGTAACGGTACGCATTGATCATGCCCAGGGCGCTATAAAAAAGGACCCCGTTATGATAAAGGATGTGCGGCATACCTTGTCGCCATACCTGTTTATCACCATTGGATTCCTGGCCCTGTTATTCTACGGCAATATCTTTTTACTATTTAAAAAGGCATTGCAGTTCAAAAATATATTGATAAGGGTGGCGATACCTGCGGTTTATTTTGCCGCCGTCTTCGCCGCAAATTACTACATAGGTCAAAAACTGTCCCGACCGAGCCCCGACCAGCCCTTTATGCGTACTTTTCAGATGGACCGTAAAAACGAAGCGCCGCCGGCCCTTCCTGTTATAAAAAATGATTTCGTATTACGAACCGATGCACTGGTGTTTGCCAGGAACGGTTTATCTAATACTGTACTGTTCATTTTCATCATTGTATTCGGCCTTTCCATAGCTTATTTTTTCCTGAAGGAATGGGCCAGGACGGAGAAAATGCGATCGCAGCTGGAGACGGTCCAGTTGAATACCGAGGTCAAATTTCTCAAGTCGCAGGTGAATCCGCACTTCCTTTTCAATACGCTTAACAACCTTTTCTCGATGGCGCAAAACAAGGGTAATGACGATCTGGCCGACGGCATCTCCAAGCTTTCGGGCATGATGCGCTACATGATCTATGAAAGTAATGAGGAACTCGTACCGCTGAAAAAAGAGATCGAATACCTTGAAAATTGTATATTGCTGAATAAGCTGCGGTATGAAGATGGTGAAGCGAAGGTGGTGTTTGATTATCCGTCACAGGCAGATGGTGTTAAGGTTGCCCCGATGCTGTTCATTCCTTTTGTGGAAAATGCGTTTAAGCATGGGGTGATGATCGGCAAGACATCTGAAATAGACATTTCTATTTCTATAGTTAATAGGCAATTGATATTTACATGCGCTAATACAAGTTACAGCGTCAAAAAGATGGAGGATGAAAAAAGCGGGATTGGTCTCGAGAACGTGAAGCGCAGGCTGGAACTGGTTTATCCCGGAAAACATGAGCTTTCGATTCAAAACGTGGAAGGTAAATTTTTGGTAGATCTTAAAATCGATTTGGAATGATCAGCAGCATTGCTATTGATGACGAACCGAAAGCGCTGGAGGTGATCGAACGTTATTGCCAGAAGACGGACCTTGTCGAACTTAAAACAACTTTCCGTGAGCCGGTAAAGGCCATCGAATACCTGAACCGCGAAAACGTCGACCTGGTATTCCTCGACATCAATATGCCCGACGTGAACGGTATACAATTGCTGCAGACGCTGCCGGTAAAGCCTATGGTGATATTCACTACAGCCTATAGCAATTACGCTGTGGAAAGCTATAACCTGAATGCGATTGATTACCTGCTGAAACCTATCACCTTCGAGCGGTTTCTTGCGGCCGTGAACAAGGTGATCGGGTTAAAAGCTTTAAAAAATAGCACAAGTGCCAAAGAAGACGACAGCGCTTCGATATTTGTAAAAAGCGGCCCGCAGACCTACCAGGTAAAGTTGAACGATATTTGGTACCTGGAAAAAGACGGCAATTACCTGACAATATGTCTAAAGGATAAAAATATCCTGGTGCGCGAAAATATGGGCGATATTTTCGACCTGGTGCCTGAAGCCGATTTTATACGGGTGCATAAATCGTACGTGGTGGCCATCAAGCACATTTCGATGATCGAGGCACACCAATTGACGATAGGCAGCGTGAAAATTCCGGTAGGGAGCACTTACCGGGAAAATTTGAAAGGCAGATTGGGAATTAAGTGAGTTGGCAGTTGCCGGTTTGCAATTTGCAATTTATACGGGAAACACTAATAATGTCCTCTTAGTGAAAGAATATACACTGTTTCGCCTTTAATTTCATAAATCATTCGATGTTCACGATTGATTCGCCGTGACCACGTTCCTGAAAGGCTATATTTTAATGGCTCAGGTTGCCCGATTCCTTTATAAGGATCGCTGCTGACAGCAATAAGAAGTTCTTTTATCTTTTTTATAATTTGCTTATTTCCTGTCTCTTTAAAATAGGCAAAGTCAACATCAGCTTGCCGGGCGAACTCTATTATCACAGGTCGGCAATATTAACAACGCGGGTTTCCCCATTTTTAACCTGCTCCCTGCTCTTGTTTATTTTAGCTACAAACTCTGGGTCATAGACTGATTTCTCTTCTTCAAATGCAATCTTAAACGCCTTCATAAATGTTTTTAAAGCGTCCGACTGTTCCTTATTTCCCGGATGAACGATTAGTGTTTCCATATTACAAATTTATAGAAATATAAATGAAAATGTTTGTCGCAGCTATCAGATCAACCTGTCCTTTACCACTAAAGTATCCGACATCATATCGTGCAGGCCTTGCTGGTGGCGGTTGAAGAAGATCATCAGGTAGCCCACGATGCTGACAAACGAAAAAACTTTGCCAAGGTTACGAAGGATAGCTTTGCCCGGCGTGATGCGTTTGCCCTCCATGTCGGTCACTTTGATCTTTAGTATTTGCTTGCCATAAGTAGCCTGGCGGACTGAGCTTTCCATAACGATATGGTAAACCAGGTTGGTTACGGGAATTATCACCAGCAGGCTCAGCCCGATCACCGTCCTTGCAGGGCTATCGTAAATAAAAAGAATGGCCGTAAACGCAATAACGATATAGAACCCTGAAATAAAAAACCAATCGAGCACGGAAGCCAGCAGGCGCTGGTCGAAAGCGGCGAAATATTGTGGTACCACCGTTCGTTTTTTAAAGCCGAATATCTCCCGTAATTCGTCAATTTCGTGCGCTTCTTTGTAATCCACCATTTCAGGCGTCTTCACAAAATCGCCCGGCTTAATACGGTGGCTCTTTAGCTCTTCGATGGAAAAAGGGCCATCGGGTTTGCCATTGATGACGAGGATATATTGACTGCCGGAGGATTGCAAAGTTGAAATGTTTTCTGTTAGACAAATTTAACCTTCCAACATTACAACCTTTCAACTTTAAAACGAAGATCAGTACCTGTTCACTTTAAAATCCGATATACCGCCCGAAAAATGAATGATTATCTTGTTTTTAGCCGATGCAAACCCTCCGGTTTCATAGGAACCGTCATCTTTTTTATTAAAGCCATCGAAAGTAGTAGACGACAGGGCCGAATGTTCATCTATCCTGCATGCAGCGCTTTTGGGTACGCTAACGGTCACATCCGCAGCCCCTACTGCAAGTTTAACGTTGGTTTGCGCCAGGGGCTGCCCCAGTTTTACATTAAATTCGCCGGCTGAGCCATGTATATTAAAATTGCGAATTTTATACTTCGATAAGTCAAAGTCCAGGTCGGTGGCGCCGCTGTTTACATCAATATCCCATACCGGCGCGGGGTTTAGCTTAAGGTTCACCGAATCGGAGTGGGAGCCTGTTTTTACGGATGTTTTGGTCGTCATGGTCAGGTCCATCGTGTAAACCGAATCTTCCTTTTGCCCATTAAGCGCGTACCTGCCGTAAAATAGCATGGCATCGGCCCGAAACAAGTCTTTGGTACTGTCGCTTACCTGGTAAATACACGTGCCGCCGTTAAGCGTAAGTTTTGCAGTTTTAACGGATGCGTCAAACGGCAGCCGGTAGGTCGTATCCAGTTTTTTGCCGTTGTATTTCCCTTCCGCTGCCCTTTCCACCTTATTATGGAACCAGCCTACGGCCTTTTTTGCACGGTTTACAATAAGCCAACCTACAACGGCGACCAGCGCCACCAGTACAAAGATCAGAACTATCCAATGGCTTCTTTTTACACGATTTTGTGCGGGTTTGTAGTTTTGGGGATTGAAAGGATTGTTGCCGGGGTTAGTGCCTGGTTCCATTAGGTTGAAATTTTATTCGAAAATTAGTGAAATGATCTTAAAACAGAAAAGTTGCAAAGCAGAAGGTAACCTTCCAACATTGCAACTTTTAAACTTTCGGACTAGATCCTAATACTTATGCACCTTAAAGTCCGATACACCGCCGCTGATGTGAATATACATTTTGTTTTTGGCGGAATCGAAACCGCTGGTTTCATAGTCGCCGTCGCCCATTTTGTTAAAACCGTCAAAGGTGTTAGATGACAGCCCCGAATCGGTTGTGATGTGACACGCTGCGTCGTTAGGGATCTGTATGGTAACATCCGATGCGCCGGTCGATACGGTAACATTGGTATTTTCAAGCGGCTGGCCCATTTTTATCTTAAATGAACCGGCTCCGCCGCTCAGGTCTACATTCTTCATTTTGTATTTGGACAGGTCGAAATCAAGGTCGGTAGCTCCCGCCTGTATCTCCATATCCCATATTGGCCGGGTATTTAAACTGATGAAGGCGTTATTGGCCTTATTATCATCGCCCCAGTTCCAGAACTTTTTTTCTTTCAGGCTTAGGTTCATAACGTATACCGAATCTTCGTTATGAGTAGTAAATGAATATTTGCCATGAAACTGCTTGGTATTGGCCTGGAATAACTGGTTCGTTGTGTCGTTTAGCCTGAAGGTGGTTGCTCCGCCGCTGATGATCAGTTTAGCCTGTTTAATGCTGGCATTGTAGGGCTCATTGAACTCGCTGCTGCCCGAGATATTAGTCATTTTTACGTCGTTGCCACTATTATCGCTATTGTCATCGCCGTCGTCATCGTTATCATCCGAGTGATAAGCGTAATGCCCCCAGTGCGACCACCAGTGGTACCTGCTTCCGCTAAAATCGCCGAACAATATCAGTGCGAAGCCGCCTATGATAACCGCGGCCTTTAGAATCGTAGCCCAGGCGGACCTGTTACCGGCCAGTACGAGGTTTACGCCGCCAATTACGATGAATATGGGCCACAGGAAGGCGAAGTTTTCCCAATGAAAATGCAGGTATCCAAAATTATGCAGAAGGAATGCCGCGCCGATCATTACCAGTATCATGCCCGGTATCAGTTTATCGTTTCTCATGATCTTAATTTTAAATATTAGGTTTATTTAAACCGCCGGTGTATTATCTGCCGGGGGATTAGGTTCATTTTTATCGTTATCGCTGCTCGCGTCTTTATTTTCAGTGGCATCCTGCCATTTGGCATTCTTCAGCTTCTTTTCATTCTCGCCCGATATGATCAGGATACAGCCAACCGTGATGGGTATGATCGGCCACAGATGCCCGAAATTCCAGTCGGGAATGATATCAAATTGGTCAAGCAATATGGAGCCGCCAACGATGATCAGCACCGTACCGATAATAACGGCTGCCAGTGTCGTGCCGCTGCGCTGCGGCTGGAATGGCTGGTTAGGATAGGGCTGGTTGCCCTGGAACGGCGTATCGCCAAAGGCGCTGCCGGCGGGATTTTGGGGCGGTACCGTATAATCGACCGTCGGATCCTGGAAAATGTAAGGCTTTTTAGGCAATACGATCCACAGGATGATATAAACCAGGCCGCCGCTGCCGTGGAATATGGCCATCAGCACAAATACCAGGCGCACCACAGTAACGTCGATGTTCATATATTCGGCCAGGCCGGCGCAGACGCCCGCAATCTTTTTGCGGTATTCGTCTCGATATAGTTTCTTTTCCATGTTTTTATTTTATAGTGATTAGTTAATTTGTGATTGGTGATTTGGTGAGATTGCTTTAACTGATCACAAGTCACCTTTCACTGATCACTTTTTATCATACCTGCCCTGTTGTGGGCCTTATAATGATCTCGTCGACGTTTGCGCCAACACTCATGTTATGAATATTTACGATGGCCGATGCCACATCGTCCGGAGATACAAATTTGTCCTTATCAATAGTTGTCCCTGCCCACGAGTTCGTCAAGGTCGAACCCGGTATTACCGCGGTAACCTTAACGCCATGAGGCTGCATTTCCTGCCGCATTACTTTGCACAGGCCTAACAGCGCATACTTGGTAACGCTGTACGTTCCGGCGGCCGCTATCGGGTCGAGCGCTGCAACCGAACATATCGTAAAAAAATGTCCTTTGCGTGCATTTATCATCTTCCTGCCGAAAAATTTATACAGGTGGTACGCGGGCATCAGGTTGGTATTCAATTGCTTGTCGAATGCCGAATCGCTCTCGTCCAGTATGCTTACCGGGTCGAACATGCCCAGGTTGTTTACTACTATATCGATGAAACCCAGTTCCTTTTCGGCCGTTTCCGCAAAATCCACTAATTGCTCCTTTACACTGCCGTCAGTTACTTTCGTTACAACCCTGATCCTTGGGTTTACTGCCAGCAGTTCCGCTTTAAAGGCGACGAGCTCGGCCTGGTTGCGTGAGCAGATAGCCAGGCTGACGCCTTCCTTTGCGAAGGCCAGGGCTACCGAGCGGCCTATTCCTTTTGTCGAAGCGGTGATGAGCGCATTTTTCATTTACTGTTCGTGTTGTGTTTTAACTGGTTTTTTGACAATACAAATCTATAGGTGATTCCTGAACCGTGATAGTGATTTTGGGGAAGTATGAGTAAATATTCGGTGAAGTGCGGAAAATCGGCGGTAAACGTGCAGAGTGCGGCAATAAGTCCGGTTGCATGTCGGAAAATTAACCTGTAGAATCAAATCCCCACTTATGCACAAGTTATCCACATTTGGCAACGCGAAAACGCCCTTGTGATATTGCTTAGGTCATTTTTTATTAGGTATACTTATTGTTTAACCGTAATGGTACTAAGCTAATTTGAACTATGGATAATACATTAACATTGGTCGGGATAGTTGTAACACTTACCCCACTTGTTTTGATCATCACAACCTTGCTGCTGAGAGGAAAGAAATTATTTGACTGACGATCGTATTACGATTATAGATGATAATTCTGATCCTTATAAATTTTGTGTTGAGGTTGATACCGGGTCGCACATTGAGCGGCCGGGTGTGATAGATGTTTAAGTATTCCCTGCGTTAATTCGCCTCCGAAACAATTCCCCCCGATTACTGTCTTAAACTTGTATCCTGCATTTTTGTGCATGGATAAACGGCCGTTGAATACAATTCCTGTTAAAAAACGTATTTTTAACCGCCTTTTAAAAGTTTTTAATGTTTCACAGTTTAGGAAGATATATACTTTTACTGCGTTTAAGTTTCAGAAAGCCCGAAAAGTTCAGTGTTTACTGGGCCGAAGTGATGCGTGAAATGGTTTCGGAAGGCATTGGTTCGCTGGGCATCATCGCTATTATTTCGGTTTTCATCGGCGCGGTAGCAACCATCCAGACTGCTTTCCAGCTCATCAGCGATTTCATACCAAAGTCTGTTGTCGGCGGCATTACGCGTGACTCAACGATATTAGAGTTCAGTCCGACGATCTGCGCGCTTGTGCTTGCCGGCCGTATCGGGTCGAGCATCGCCTCGCAGATCGGCACCATGCGTGTTACCGAGCAGATCGATGCCCTGGAGATCATGGGGGTAAATGCACCTGGCTACCTGATCTCGCCAAAAATCATTTCTGGCGTGACGATGATTCCTGTACTGGTTATCATATCCGTAATACTCGGCTTAACCGGTGGCTACCTGGCCTGCGCTGCGTCCAACGATGTGTCTACCAACGACTACCTGGCCGGCCTGACCGATGGCTTCAATCCACTTATTGTAACCGTGTGCGCCGTCAAATCCGTCGTATTTGGTTTTATCATCAATTCTATCTGTGCCTACCAGGGTTATTATACCTCCGGCGGCGCGCTCGAAGTAGGGCAGGCAGCCACCCGCGGCGTGGTTTTTAGCTGTATCATGATCTTATTTGCTGACCTGGTTGTTTCCCGTATTTTGCTATGATCCAAACCGTCGACGTTTATAAAACATTTGGCCCTAACGAAGTGCTGAAAGGCATTAATACCGAATTTAAGCCAGGCCGGAACAACCTCATTATTGGTACATCCGGATCCGGTAAAACAACTTTGCTCAAATGCATCGTTGGTTTGCACGAGCCAACCCGGGGCGAGATACTGTATGACAAAGAGAATTTTACGAAGATGAATTTTGAGGAGCGCGTACCTATCCGCAAGCAGATCGGTATGCTTTTTCAGAATTCAGCGCTGTTCGATTCGATGACGGTTGAACAGAATATCATATTTCCTTTGAACCTGTTTACCGATATGCCCCGGAGCGAAAAACTTGACAGGGCCAATTTCTGTCTTAAACGGGTAAACCTTGAAGGGAAGAACAAACTTTTCCCATCTGAGCTATCGGGCGGAATGAAAAAGCGTGTCGGTATAGCGCGCGCCATTTCCATGCAGCCCAAGTACCTGTTTGTAGATGAGCCTAATTCGGGCCTCGATCCGCTGACGTCAATCCTGATCGACGAACTTATCAGTGAGCTGACAGAAGAATTTAATACTACCACCATTATTGTTACCCACGACATGAATTCGGTGATGGGCATCGGCGACCATATCATATTCTTATACAACGGCCAGAAATGGTGGGAGGGAACCAACAAAGAGATCGCGCATACAGACAACAAGGAGTTGAACGACTTTGTATTCGCCAGCAAGTTTATGAAAGCGGCGAGGGAGAAACTTTAAGAGGTTATACGTAGTACGTTTAACGTTATATGTTTTTATTAATTTTGCACCCCTAAACGTATAACGTACCACGTAAAACGTACAACCAACAATGATCCAACTCCTCACACCCACCCACTGGAAAGACTACGAGTTGATCGATTGCGGCGATTTTGAGAAGCTGGAGCGTTTCGGCAATCTTATTTTAATACGTCCTGAACCCCAGGCTGTTTGGAGCAAACAGCTGCCGCAGTCCGAATGGCAAAAACTGCATCACATTAAATTCAAAGGCCGTTCGGCCACATCCGGCGATTGGGTAAAGAAGAACAATAACATTCCTGACCGCTGGCATATCGAATATAAAAATCCCGAGGTGAGCATAAAATTCCGGCTGGCGCTAACCTCGTTCAAGCATCTCGGCGTTTTCCCCGAACAGGCGGTTAATTGGGATTATTCCTCTCAGATCATCAAAAAGATGAAGACGCCGCAGCCCAAAGTACTTAACCTGTTTGCATATACCGGCGGCGCTTCCCTGGTGGCGCAGGCGGCAGGCGCCGATACCACGCATGTCGATTCGATCAAACAGGTGGTCACCTGGGCTAATGAGAATCAGGAGTTGTCCGGTCTGACCAATATTCGCTGGGTAGTAGAAGACGCCCTGAAGTTTGTGAAGCGTGAATTGAAACGCGGTAAAAAATACAATGGCATTATCCTCGATCCGCCGGCATACGGTCATGGCCCGAACGGCGAGAAATGGAAATTGGAAGACCAGATCAACGAGATGATGCAGGAGGTAGTACAGTTGCTCGACCCGCAGGAGCATTTCCTGATCCTCAATGCCTATTCGCTCGGCTTTTCCTCGATCATTATCGAAAACCTGATTAAAAGCGTTTACCCTAAAGCGCAAAACCTGGAAACAGGGGAGTTATACCTTCAGGCGACATCGGGAGTGAAGCTGCCGTTGGGTGTGTTTGGGAAGTTTAACAAGGTTTAATAAAGAGCGGTGTCATGCTGCGCACAGCCCGCCGTGGACCTGCCGAAGGGAAGTATGGAGCGCTGGCCTTTGCCGGTATGTTTCAAGAGCCTTTCCATAGGAGTCCTTTGGGCAACATGACACCTGCACGCTGCTCGTAAATCTTTTAATACATTCTTTATCTTTAATTAACCAATCCTAAATTCGCCTGATGCTTAAAACCAGGTTTCTCATCCTTCTCTGTCTTCTCCCAACCCTGCTTTTCGCCCAAACGCATTACGATGTAATCATCAAAAACGGTAGAATCATTGATGGCGCAGGCAATCCCTGGTTTTACGGCGACGTGGGTATTGTAAAGGATAAGATCGTCAGTATAGGCGACCTCTCGAAAGATAGCGCGGATAAGATGATCGATGCGACGGGCCTGATAGTCGCGCCCGGCTTCATAGATGTACATACGCATATTGAAGGCGACGAAAAGAAAACGCCGACTGCCGATAATTTTATTTATGACGGCGTTACCACCGTCATTACCGGCAATTGCGGCACATCGGAAGTCGATCTCAAAAAATATTTTACGTTTCTCGATAGCCTCAGGCTGTCGGTCAATGTCGGCTCGCTTATCGGTCATAACGACGTTCGTAAGGCGGTTTTGGGTGAAGCAGCAGTAACGCCGGATTCGGCACAACTGCGGCAAATGGAAGACCTGGTTGAACAAGCCATGCGCGACGGCGCCATGGGTTTTTCTACAGGGTTGATCTATACGCCCGGACTTTATTCCAAAACCGATGAGGTTGTCGCCCTGGCTAAAGCCGCAGCCAGGTGTCATGGTGTGTACACCTCGCATATGCGCAACGAGTCGGACAAAATATTCGATGCCATTAATGAAGCCATCGATGTAGGCCGGCAGGCCAATATGCCGGTGGAAATTTCGCACTTTAAAGTAGGCCTGCCCAACTGGAATAAGTCGAACCAGATGATCGCCATGGTGGAGAAGGCGAGGGCAGAGGGTTTGGATGTTACCGTCGACCAATACCCATATACAGCCAGCAGCACCACGCTGAGCGTTTTATTGCCCGACTGGCTGCACGATGGCGGCAGGGATTCGGTGCTTAAACGGTTAGCCGACCCCGTTATTCATCAAAAGGTGGTCGACGAGATGATCAAAGATATGGCCCGGCGCGGCAGGCAGCATTTCGACTATGCCGTTGTGGCCCATTGCGACAGTGACAGTACGCTGAACGGCAAAAATATCATGCAGATTAATATGGTCAAAGGCCGCAAGGCGACCATTCCGAATGAAATAGAGACCATACTGGATATTATCAAAATTGGCGGTGCATCGATGGTGTTTCATGGGATGAATGAGGATGATGTAGAAAATATCATGAAATTCCCGCTTACCATGATCATTTCAGATTCAGGCATACGCCAGTTCGGCAAGGGCGTACCGCATCCCCGAGGTTATGGGAGCAATGCAAGGGTGCTGGGGGTGTATGTTCGCGAAAAACACCTGATCACGCTGGAAGACGCTATCCGCAAGATGACCTCGCTGCCGGCACAGAAGTTCCATTTAACCGGTCGCGGCTTATTGCAGCCTGGTATGTTTGCCGATATCGTGGTGTTCGATGCCAATACCGTAAAGGATCAATCGACCTTTGAACATCCGCATGCATACTCGACGGGCTTTAAATACGTTTTGGTAAATGGTAAACTAACTGTTGATAACTTTAAGCATAACGGTACCCGAAATGGTGCTATTTTGCGGGGCCCGGGATATGAACAAAATGATTAAAATGAATTATAAAAAGATCGCACTTTCCACCGTTTTCTTGCTGGCAGCGCTGGCGCTATTTACCGATTGCAGCCGTAACAGTAGTTCCGCGGCGAGCGCTAAGCAGGCTGATAAAAAAGATACTACACACAAAAAAGCAGTCGCCGATACAACGCCGGTGGTATCTTATGCCCCGATCGACCATAAAAAGTACGATTCGTTAATGAAAAGACTGGCCAACGGCGACACTACCGGGAAATGGCCCGTAAAAAACACGCCTTATCCCTTGCCCGGGGCTATTTTGCCATTTAAACGCGTAGTTGCTTTTTATGGCAACCTGTCCGCTAAAAAGATGGGCATATTAGGTGAGCTTCCGCCGGACCAAATGCTGGCCAAGCTACGTGGGGAAGTAAAGCACTGGGAGAGGGCCGACCCCAAAACACCCGTGCAGCCTGCGTTGCACTATATAGCTGTGGTGGCTTCAGGTTTCCCCGGTAAGGACAATATGTACGTCAACCGCATGCCGAATAAAAAAATTGACAGCGCGGTGCGCCTGGCCAGAAGAGCCCATGCTATACTTTTCCTGGATTTACAGGTTGGTTTGAGCAATATCCACGCGGAATTGCCCAAGTTGGAAAAATATTGGGAAATGCCCGATGTACATTGCGGCATCGACCCCGAATTTTCGATGAAGGACGGCACACATCCCGGCAAGAAAATAGGCACGTACGATGCTGCCGATGTTAACTACGTTTCGGGTTACTTAACCAACGTGGTCAAAAAATATCACCTGCCGCCCAAAATTTTAATTGTGCATCGTTTTACACGTAAAATGCTCACTAATTATCAAAACATTAAACTGCATCCCGAAATCCAGCTCGTTATGGACATGGATGGTTTTGGGCCGCCAGATCTAAAAACCGGCACCTACCGCGATTATATTTATCACGACCCTGTGCAGTTTACCGGTTTTAAGTTGTTTTACAAAAACGACTCCTGGTCACCGCCGCATCACATGTTGACGCCCGAGGAGATAATGAAGATGTATAAACCACACCCGATTTATATTCAGTACCAATAATATAAGTCTTGAGTCGGAAGTCTTAAGTCCTGAGTCTGTTCCGACTTATGACTTAAGACTTTTGACTTATGACTACCATCAAATTCGGCATCATCGGATGCGGGCGTATCAGTCACCGTTTTATGCAGGGTCTTGGAGCCGTAGAAGGCGCTTCATTAACCGCTGGATGGTCACGCAGGCCGGAAAGCGTTGAAGAATTTACCCGGAAATATGGCGGCAAGGCTTGCGGCAGCATCAATGAATTGCTGGCTAGTGATATCGATGCCGTCTATATTGCTACCCTGCCCGACAGTCACGCCCAATACAGTATCGCAGCGCTCAATGCCGGTAAGCATGTGCTTTGCGAGAAGCCTGCTACCGTAAATCTTGGTCAGCTTGACCAGGTGCTGAAAATCGCTAAATCTAAAGGATTGCTTTTTATGGAAGGGATGAAACCGCCGTTCTTTCCGCTGTACCATAAGTTAAAAGAGCATTTGTTAACCGATCCCATCGGTGATGTTGGCTATGTGCGGGCGGGTTCGGCCGTGGCCGACCTGTCGTACGATCATCCCAATTTCAGCTACGAGCTGGCCGGCGGCGCCATTATGCAGATAGCGCCCTATGAAGCTTTCCTGGCGCTGGACTGGCTCGGCCCAATGACCGGCCTACAGGCTATGGGGCGCTTTAGCGGTTTGGACGTGGACATGTTTTCCATCTTTCAAACCCAGCACCATGATGGTTATGCCCAGCTTTACTGCGGCTTTGACATGCATGGCAAAGGTGATGCGCTTATCGCCGGAACACTGGGCCATATCACCATTCATCAAAACTGGTGGAACCCGGTAAGGGCCACGATAAATTACCTGGACGGCCATACCATCGAACTTCATGAACCTTTTACCGCGGGTGGCCTGAATTACGAGATCGAGCATTTTTGCGAACTGATTCGCAGCGGGCAAACCGAAAGCCCTATTATAACTCACGACCTGTCGCGTGGCATGATGGCTATGCTCGACGAAGCGAGGCGCCAGGTAGGGTTGAGGTTTGACGGGGAGAGCTGAGGTCGGATGTCTGAGGTCGGAAGTCTGAGGTCGGATGTCAGATATTCCTTTTCACTCCTTCAAACTCTTTACCGGGTTTACTAAGGCCGCTTTGATGGCATGAAAGCTAATGGTGAACAGCGCGATCATGATAGCCGCCAATCCCGAAAGGATGAATGTCCAAAAAGGAATGTTGATCCGGTAAGCGAAATTCTGTAGCCAACTGTTCATCAGCCACCACGAAACCGGCGACGTGATCAGAAGCGCGATGATAATAGGTTTGATGAAATCTTTCGAAAGCATTGCGGCGATGCCGCTTACGGTGGCGCCCAGAACCTTGCGTATACCGATCTCCTTGCGGCGCTGCGTGGTGGCATAGGCTGACAAGCCCAGTAATCCGAGGCACGAAATAGCAACGGCGATAGCCGCAAAGCAAATGAACAACCTACCAAAGCGCTGCTGTGCTATATATTGCTGGTTATAAGCTTCGTCGGCGAAAAAGTAAACGAAAGGAAGCCCCGGCGCAAAATTTTTCCATGTGTTTTCAATCCTGCTTATTGTTGAACGAACATTTTCCGGTGCGATATCGATAGTTAAAAACGTAAAGAAACCAGGGTTTAACCGCATCGTAAGCGGTTGTATTTTTTCGGCAAAGGAATGGAAGTGAAAATCTTTTACCACGCCGATGATGGTGCCCTCATGATTCAGCTGGAAGAAATGTTTGCCGATAATATCCTCCGGCTTCGCATAACCGAGGCTTTTAACCATCGCCTCATTCACCAGCATCGTGCTCATGGTATCGGTATTTTTAGAGAAATTTCGCCCGGCTATGATTGCAAGTTGGTATTGGTTAATAAAGTCGCCATCAATGAAATAGGCATCGGCGCGTTGCTGCTGTTTTTCTCCGGAACTATTGTCTGTCGTTGTCGGGTATTGGTTACCAGGCGTTCCGGGTACGGAATACGACATGCTGGCCCGGGTAACTCCCGGTATCAAAGCCAGTTTTTGCTTTATAGTGCCGGCACGTGCTACTATGCGGTTATCAAACTGGAAGTCGATCACCAACTTGTGACCTTTTTCGAAACCCAATTGCCGATTCTGCATAAAATCGACTTGGCGGTAAACAACTATTGTTGCTATGATTAAGAATATAGAAATGGAAAATTGCGCAACAACAAGTGTTTTACGCAAAAATAAGCCGCCTTTTTCGGTTTCGAATTTACCCTTGAGGCTGCTTATCGGCTTAAGTTGGGATAAATACAACGCCGGGTAAATGCCCGACAATAAGCCCACAGCGACCGCGATGGCAAGCAGCCAAATAATGTTGGTTAGATTCTCAAAGACATGCTGAGTGATCGTAATGCCCGTAACCTGGTTGTATAGCGGCAATAGCAGTACAGCCAGCCCCAAAGCGATTGCAAACGCTACGAGGCATAGCAGCAGGGCATCAGCAAAAAATTGTATGATCAGTTGGTTTTGTGATGCGCCCAATACTTTTCGCACACCGATTTCTTTGGCTCGTTGCAGGGAGAAGGCTGTGGTGAGATTGATGAAATTGAAGCAGGCGATAACCAATACCAGCACAGCAATAACCGACACGATATAAATATTAGAAATACTGCCGCTGGCCGATGCGCCGGTTCTATGCCCACGTGGTTTCCCGTACAGGTAAACACGTTTTAAAGGTTCGGCCTGGAGCTGGTATTTGAGTTTGCTTTGGTCGAAATTAGCCTTAACAAATCCTGGTAATTTGGCGCTGAATGCCGCTGCATTAAAATGCGGGCTGACCAGGATGTAGGTATAAAAGCCAAAACGCGTCCAGTTTCTGTCCCAGTCGGCATCGAGCAGGGTCGACATGGAAAACAGCATATCAACACGCAAATGTGAGTTATAGGGAATATCTTTCATAATTCCGGTTACCGTGGCTTTGGCGCCACCGTTTATCGTGAGCGTTTGGCCCAGCGGATCGGCGGCGCCGAAATATTTTTTTGCAGCACTTTCCGAAACCACAACGTTAAAAGGAGCGTCGAACAGGTGGCCGGCCTTGCCGCGGAGCAGGGGCCAGGTGAATATTTTAAAAACTGATGAATCGGCATAGGCAATTTCCTCTTTTGTTGCATTACCGGGGTTACTTTGGATGATCATGTCGTCCATAAATACCCGTGCTGCTACTTTTATTTCAGGAAAAACAGCTTGCAAGGCGGGCGCCAGCGGAGCGGGCGTGCTTTCGTAATCGGTTCCGGTTGGCGTTTTAATATCCGTCACGATCCGGTATATGCTATCGGCCTGTATATTATAACTGTCGCGGCTCAATTCGAATCTTACATACAACAGCGCGAAAAAGCACACGCAGATACCGACGGCCAGCCCGGTGATATTGATCAGCGAAAATGTTTTGTGACTACGGAGGTAAGCAAGGCTTGTTTTAAAATAATTTTTGATCATAAGGCCGGAAATATGCCCTAAGATAGTTGTTTACAATTTAAAATTAGCGGCCAGTATGTGAGACTCTGGACTTGAGACTTGAGACTCAGGACTTCCTACTCCCAACCCACCATTCGGAATTAAGCGGGCCTTTAACCTCAGTGGGATTTCCGGGCTCGGGGATAAAAAGCCCGACGGATTTTTCTTCGGCGTATTGCAGCAGCTTCTCTATTGGCTCGTACCAGTCGTGAAGCGACAGGTTGAAGGTGCCCCAGTGGATGGGCATCATTAGTTTCCCCCGCAAGGCCAGGTGCGCATTGGAAGCATGGCCCGGACCCATGTGTATGTCAGGCCAGTATTTGCCATAGGCGCCTATTTCCAGCATCGTCAGGTCAAACGGGCCGAACGTATCGCCGATATCTTTGAAACCTCCGAACCAGCCGGAATCGGCGCCAAAGAATATATTATGTTTGGGGCCTTTAATAACGAAAGAGGACCAAAGCGTTTCGTTGCGGTTTAGTATCCCGCGTCCTGAAAAATGCCTGGCGGGGGTAGCGGTTATAACCAGGTTGTCGCCAACCATTACGCTGTCGCTCCAGTCCATTTCGGTAATAAAATTAGGATTGACGCCCCATTTTTCGAGATACGGCGCTACGCCGAGCGAACAGAAAAACGGAATATTTGTCCCGGCGAAGAACCCGATGGTATTTTTATCTAAGTGGTCGTAATGGTCGTGCGAGATCAGTACGGCGTCCAGCTTGGGCAATTCGTTTAGTGGCAGCGGCGCCTCGAAAAAGCGTTTCGGCCCCATGAACGACAGGAACGATGCACGTTCGCTCCACACCGGGTCCGTCAGGATGCGCTTGCCATCGATCTCGATCAGGAGGCTCGAATGCCCAATCCAGGTAATGCGTAAACCACTTGCCGGCTTTTTTTTGTAAACGGTAACGTCAGTCTTAAAAGGGCCGAGTGTACGTGCCGGAACTACCTCGGCTCTATTTTTCGCATATTCCCGCAGTATCGGGATCATTTTGCTGAAACCGGCGGCATCCGTAGGTATGGGATTGAGAAACTTACCCTTTTTTTTAACAGCACTTCCCAGCTTCATCACGCAAGTATCGGAATTATTGACTAAGGTACGGGTTTCCCTCACGCAAAGTTTGCTTTAAAATGACGTATAAGTCATTTCGCGTAGTCTGCAAATGGATATTTGTTATTCTCCTGGAGAACTCACAAATCCTTCCACATCAAAAAACATCGCTTCAACCCTACGTAAGTCTTCATCGCTGCCTTCCCACCATCGCTTTTTTTGCAGATTTTCGATGGTGTCTTCATCAAATCGGTATCGGGTCACTTTTGCCGGTATTCCTACCGCGACTGCGTAAGGCGGGATATTTTTATTTACAACCGCACCCGCCCCGATAACAGCGCCATCGCCGATTTCCACGCCATCGAGAATTACCACATTCGCACCGATAAACACATCGTTGCCGATTTTAATAGGTTTGCGTTCTTCTATCTTGTCGGCGTTTGACAACGTAAAACCTGCTTGTTTTTTTGTTGAATAAAAAACCGGCGAGGTTGAGATGCCATTCAGTGGGTGTACTCCCCAGCCGCAAAGCAGGTTAGGGCCGATGGAACAAAATTTACCTATGGTAGTGTTGGTAATGGTAGCGTTGAATGCGATATAAGTGCCCTTTCCGACAGCGACGCCTACCAATTTGGCCGGGGCATATATCCTGGTATTTTTGTCGACGCTGCTGTCGTCCGAAACAAAAATCCTCAAATTGTCCCAACGAACATCGGAAGATGAAACCAAGGTCTTCAGAAAACGTAAAAAATTGGTCAGCATATTACTCCAAATATATTATTATTTGGGCCGAATGCAAGACGGCGGAACAGGTATTTAAAGACGGCGGGGTCTTAATTTATAAACATTCTAAATTAAAGTGTTTGACAAAGTGTTGACATTACGCTATGCTAATCCTTTTACATTTGTTGGGTTAAAATTTAAACTGAATTGAAGCATCTTAAGGTTATCGCTTTTACGCATAAGCAGATCGGGTTGAAGGAATTGGGAAAATTGGTGATCTGCCAGGAAAACCTGACTGAGAAACTTCGCAAGATTCAGTCGCGTTTTGACATTTCGGAGATATTTTATTTAGGAACCTGCAACCGCGTCGAATTCGTAATGGCTACCAGCGAGCCGGTCGACAAGGCATTTGCAGAGAAGTTCCTTTCGGCGCTCGAACTCAATCTTTGCCCCATGCACATGGAATCGTTTATGAATGCGGTGAGCATTTATTCCGACCATGAGGCACTGAATCACCTGCTGCGTACGTCATGCTCACTCGAAAGCATGATCGTAGGCGAAAAAGAGATCCTGGCGCAGATGCGAAAGGCCTACGAAACATGCCTCGAAGCCGGCCTGACAGGCGACTACCTGCGATTGGTGATGAGCACTGTCGTCAAAACCGCCAAAGAAGTGTTCACCCACACCAACATCGCCAAAAACCCTATCTCCGTCGTCTCGCTCGCCTACCGAAAATTAAAAAACCTTAACCAATGTTCCAATTCAAGAGTGCTGATCATCGGCGCCGGCGAAACCAACGTACACATCTCCAAATACCTCCAAAAACATAAATTTTCAAACTTTGCGGTCTTTAACCGTACGCTTTCCAAAGCGCAGCAGCTTGCTGCCGACCTGGGAGGTGATGCGTATACCATTGATGAGCTTAAAACTTATAATAAAGGTTTTGATGTGCTTATTACATGCACAGCGTGTGTCGAGCCTATCATTACGACTGAATTGTACCAGACCCTGCTGAACGGAGAGACCGGCAAAAAGACGATCGTCGACCTGGCAGTTCCGAATGATACCGCTCCCGAAGTGCTTGAACAGTACCCTGTACATTACATCGAAGTGCAGTCGCTTACCGAGGTTGCAAGAAAGAACATGCAGGAGCGCTATGATGAATTAGTGCATGCCGAGAAGATCATTGAACAAAATATTGCCGAGTTTATTCCCCTGCTGAAACAGCGCCGCATCGAAGTAGCGATGCGCGAGGTGCCTGAAAAGATCAAACAGATACGCCATACCGCCATCAATACCGTCTTCGCTGACGAAGTGCAGAATATGGACCGTCAATCACGCGAGGTACTGGAAAAAGTGATCGCCTACATGGAAAAGAAGTATATCAGCGTACCCATGGTTATGGCGAAAGAAATACTCATCAATTCTTAAGCGTAAAGCTTAAGACGGCAAGAGTTTCAAATCAAAACAATATCTGTCCTGTTATTCAATAGTCTGCGGCTAACAAGCGGTCTGATCGGATATGAGATGTTTTTTACTGAGCCTTCAATTGGTTTTATTTTTTGTGGTTGCAGGTTATGCGCAGGATAAACCGTTCTTAACGATAAAAGATTCGGCGCAAAGGGCCAGGTTGTCCGCGACAAAAAAAGACTCAACCTTTCATCTGAATTTTGCGGGCACAGGTTCGATAAACCGGTCTGCAAACGATATTACCTTCCTGTTCAATAACGATCTGAAGCTTGGCGTTGAAAAGAATAAACTCGCGCTTAGCTTTGATAACAACTGGATTTATGGGACCGACCACCATGCTTTAACCAATAACGACTACTTTTCGGTACTGCAGGCCGACTGGGCGAAACCGAAAATGAGATCGGGGGTATATTACTGGGCGCTGGCCAGTTACAATACCAGTTACTCGCTGAAGGTTAATAGCCAGGTTCTGACCGGAGCAGGCATCGCCTATAATATCTTTCTCGACCCCAATGCATGGTTCGGTATAAGCGACGGCGTTGTTTACGATCACAGCGACCTGGTGCTGCCCGACAGTGTGCACCTGGATTACAGCACTATCCGTAACTCGCTGCGCGTGTTGTTTCATCTCGTGCTTAAAAAGAATCTGCTCGCGATGGATGAAACAGCGTTTCTTCAAAATTCCCTGCGGCTTGCGTCGGATTACATTGTCCGCTCGGCCACCACCCTTTCCTTAAGGCTTAATAAATGGCTCGATCTGACTTCTTCGCTCAACTACAATGAACAAAAGCGAACTGAAGCCTCGAACCTGGTATTCACTTATGGACTGAAGATTGATAAATATTTTTGATGCGCCGTAAAAACAAGAACCCCCGCTTACGTAGCGGGGGTTTTGTGTGTAAAGAAGACCGAAAACTAAACCTACTCACATCATCCTTCACTAATCCCTCTCACATCAACCTCACTAATCCTACTCACATTCATCGTTCACTAATCCCTCTCACATCGTCCTCACTAATCCTACTCACATCAACCTTCACTAATCTCTCTCACATCGTCCTTCACTAATCTCTCTCACATCAACCTCACTAATCCTACTCACCTCGTCATCTTCACTAAACCTCAATCACTCTCACTATAACGGTCAACTTACTTTTTGCTGGTTTGGGTTTGGTCAACAGCTTTTTATTAGGGTTATTATTATTTGAAATTATTCTTACTTAAAAAACAATATTATTTGCTTTACCAGGCCCATCAGCACGAACAACATGAATATCAGCAGCGGCGAACCGATCAAAAAGACCAGGATGCGTGTACCCACGTCATTTATTTTGCTCTGCTTTTCAATTAATTGGTTCATGTTTTTCTTTCTCATTTGGTATACCCAAAGTTACTTTGTTTATGCACCGCCCGCCATACCTAAAATGAGGGGATATATTGCAAACCTTTACTTACTTGTTTAAATAACTCATGAGCACCATGAACAGGTACAGCAAAACGGTTAGCACCGGCGTGCCGATAAGGGTTATCAGCATGCTTGTGGCTATGTCCCTGTTAACACGTTTTGCAACTACTTTGCGCATGGCCTCGTATCAATTATTTATAAGCAGTTAAACGATAGGATGCGGCAAAAGATAATACCTAAAATGAGGGGTATGGCAAATTTGGAAGGGACTGATCATAATCTCTCGAATCCTTAATTTTCTCATTCAATCGTATCTTTAAAACCTTAAATTTGCGCTGCAAACAATAACCACTCTTGGAGCGAAAACTTATCATCGGCACGCGCGGCAGCGACCTGGCGTTGTGGCAGGCGAATTTTGTGAAGGACAGGCTGGCCGAACATGGCATCACCGCCGAATTAAAGATCATTAAAACGCAGGGCGACCGCATACTGCATCTTAGTTTCGACAAACTGGAAGGCAAGGGCTTTTTTACCAAAGAATTGGAAGAAGAACTGCTGGCGGGAAGCATCGATCTTGCTGTGCATTCTCACAAAGACCTGCCCACCGAAAACCCGCCCGGATTGACCATTGCCGCAGTGTCCGAAAGGGAGGACCCATCCGAGCTAATGCTGATTTTGAAGGATTGCGTGGATGTACGTCTAAAATTATCCTTAAAGTATGGGGCCGTCGTGGGCACTTCATCCAACCGCCGAAAAGCGCAATTACTGGCCCATCGCCCCGACTTTGAAATAAAGGACCTGCGCGGCAACGTGCCTACGCGCATTCAAAAACTGCGCGATGAAAAATACGACGCTATTATGATCGCCAAAGCAGGGGTTTCAAGGCTCGGACTTGATCTTAGCGAATTCCACGTAGAGGAGGTGACGCCGATCGAGATTATTCCCGCACCGGCACAGGGGGTGCTGGCCATCCAGATCAGGGAGAATGACCACGAACTACTCAACGCTTTGCAGGTATTACATCACCCCGGAGTCGCTGAAGAACTGTCAGTTGAGCGCACCGTACTAAAATTATTTGGCGGGGGTTGTCATTTGCCCCTTGGCTGCTATTGCCGCCGGGACGACGGCATGTTCCAGGTGTTTACCTCAAAAGCCGACGACGGCGACGAATTTCCGGACCGGCTGTTCCTTGAAGCCGCTTCGACCGATGGGCTTGCCGAAAGGGTAGTGGCCATGTTCGACCAAAAGCGTAAACTGCCGCAAAGCGTTTTCATTACGCGCGAACTTTCCAGCCAAAGCTATTTCCGCAAAGCGCTGGAGAAACATGGAATCAGTATCGACGCGCGTTCACTGATACGCACCGTGCCTGTTATCACGAAACTTGCGCCGCATGTTCTGGCCGATGCCGACTGGATATTTTTCAGCAGCAAAAATGCCATTGAATATTTTTTCGAGCTTAACCCACAATTGCCGGCGGGTGTTAAGTTTGGCGTCATAGGTGCGGGTTCTGAAGAAGCGCTGAGGCTCAAAGGTCACTTTACCAGTTATACAGGCGGAGCGATAGATACCGCCGAGGTAGCGGCCGCGTTCGCACAGATCGCCAACGGCAAAAAGGTGGTTTTCCCGGGTGCGGAGGGATCCATGCGCAGCATCCAGCAGGGCATGTCGCCTGATACAAAGATCGTCGATCTGCCCGTTTACGAAACTATCCTGGAAGAAGATGTGGAAGGCAGCGGCGCCGATGTGCTCGTATTTACCAGCCCTTCGAATGTGGAAGCGTATTTTGCAGATAACCTGCTTGAACCCAATCAAAAAGTGATCGCTATCGGCAAATCCACCGGGAAAAAATTTGACGAAATGGGCGCCAAATATATCCTGCCGTTCTCGCCGGACGAAGTGGGCCTGGCGGAGGCGGTGTTTGGGTGTGTTTAAGTCCATAGTCCATGGTCGATAGTCCATAGTTGATCATGATTTGCAATGGTCTATGGTCTATCGGTCATCGACTGATGAAAAAATCATCCTTTCGCCATAATACGTGTTTGAATTAGTTATTTAAAAGCGTTTCCATAATTTTGTCCATGCTAAAGTCAAGGTCCATAGACCATAGCCGAGAAATTACTATGGACCATGGACCATCGACTAGCGTCTAGAAAAAATGCTGCAAAGACCAAGAAGAAATCGCAAAAGCGAAGTTATACGCCAGATGGTGCAGGAAACGCACTTGAGTGCTGCAAACCTGATATTCCCATTATTTATAGTCGACGGAAATAACCAGAAAACCGAGGTCGCCTCGATGCCCGGTATTTACCGGAATTCGGTCGATAACCTGCTGCGCGAGATAGAGAGCTGCCTGAAACTGGGATTAAAGGCCTTCGATCTGTTTCCCAACATCGAAGAATCGTTAAAAGATAAATACGCTACCGAAAGTCACCGTGAAGGCAGTTTGTACCTGCGGGCCATTAGCGAGGTTAAGAAGAATTTCCCTGAGGCATGTGTGGTCACCGATGTGGCGATGGACCCTTACAGCAGCGACGGGCATGACGGTATTGTGGAGAATGGCGAGATTTTGAACGATGAAACGCTGGTGATATTGGGTAAAATGGCACTCGCTCATGCCCGGGCCGGGGCTGATATTGTCGCTCCTTCGGATATGATGGACGGCCGTGTGGGCTTTATCCGTGATGTGCTGGACGAGAATGGCTTTACTAACGTTTCTATTATGTCGTATACGGCCAAATATGCCAGCGCTTTTTACGGGCCATTCAGGGATGCGTTAAATTCGGCACCAAAATTCGGTGATAAAAAAACTTACCAGATGAACCCGGCCAACCAGCGGGAGGCGCTGGTCGAGGCCGACCTGGACGAAGCCGAAGGTGCGGACTTTTTAATGGTAAAACCCGCTTTGCCTTATCTTGATGTAATAAAACTGTTAAAGGATAATACAGAATTACCTATTGCCGCCTACAATGTAAGCGGTGAATACGCAATGGTAAAGGCGGCAATACAAAAAGGCTGGCTGAACGAACAGCGCGCGATAACGGAGGTGCTTACCAGTATACGCCGGGCGGGTGCCACAGCAATACTGACCTACCACGCTAAGGAAGTGCTGGAGAATAAATGGATTTGAGAAAGGTTATACGTATGACGTTATACGTTCTACGTTAGATAGTCAAAACGTATTACGTACAACGTACCACGTAAAACAAAATAAATAATGCTTGATTCACTAAAAAAGATGTTTTCGGGGGAGGGTGATGAGCCGGTTAATACCACAGGTAAGCCGGACATCAGCAGGGAAAAGTCTGCCGAATTATATGAGAAGGCGAAAACGTTTTTTCCCGGCGGGGTAAATTCGCCCGTAAGGGCTTTTAAATCAGTACATGGTACACCGCTTTTTATCGAAAAGGGCGACGGCTGCTTTGTGTGGGATGCTGATGGTAACCAGTTTATCGATTTTTGCTGCTCGTGGGGGCCGCTGATACTAGGACACAATCACCCGAAAGTTCGCGAAAAGGTGATCGAGGTAATGCAGAACGGCATGTCGTTTGGCGCGCCTACAGCTATCGAAAATGAGTTGGCCGAGCTGATCCTGAAGAATAACAAATTCATCAAAAAGCTGCGGTTCGTAAGTTCGGGCACGGAAGCGGTTATGTCGGCCATCAGGCTGGCGCGCGGATACACCAAACGCGATAAGATAATAAAGTTTGAAGGCTGCTATCACGGCCACAGCGATTCATTGCTGGTTAAAGCCGGGTCGGGATTAGTAACCTTTGGAGAAACTTCGTCTGCCGGTATACCGAAATCGTTTGCCAAAGAGACCGTCGTTGTCGCCTTAAACGACCGCGAAGCATTGGAAAAAGCTTTCGAAAAGTTTAAGGATAATATTGCCGCGGTGATCATCGAACCGATACCTGCAAACAACGGCCTCTTACTTCAGACTAAAGAGTATTTACAGTTCCTGCGTGAAATTTGTACGCAAAACGGAACGCTTCTGATATTCGACGAGGTGATCTCCGGATTCAGGGTAGGTTTCGAAGGCGCGGCCGGACATTATGGCATACAGCCCGATATTATTACCTATGGTAAGATCATCGGCGGCGGTTTGCCGGTAGGCTGCTATGGCGCATCAGCCGAGATTATGGGCAGCATATCGCCAGATGGGCCGGTTTACCAGGCAGGTACTTTATCGGGCAACCCGGTTGCTATGGCTGCGGGTATAGCCCAGTTGACCGAGTTGCTGCGCATGGGCTTTTACCGCGACCTGAACAATAAAACCGAAGAATTTGCCGAAGCTATCCAGCGGTTCGCAACGGCCAGGAGTTATAAATTTAAAGTATTTAGTATCGGGTCGATATTCTGGTTTGCCTTTACGGATAAGGAAAGCATTAGCCGGGCGGACGAGATCGATTCTGCAAGCATGGAGAAGTTCAAGCGGCTGCATCGCGAATTACTAAACCGCGGGGTTTACCTTGGACCTTCGGGATACGAGGTCGGTTTCATCTCGTCGACGCATAGCAAAGTGGAACTGGAAAAAGCAAAACGTGCTATCTTTGAGAGCCTCGATTTGGTATTCAAAAAATAAAATCGGCTATTTTCGGTGGGCAGTTAACATATAGCTTCTGCGAACAGCAAACCGCAAACTGTAAATGAAATGAAACGTCCATTTATCATTTTCTACGCGATAATTATTTACGCCATAGCCGAGCTAATATGGTGGGGCTATATGCTTGTGCGATTGCAACCTCAGCGTACAGCCATGATATTGGGCGAAGGCAGCGTTTTTGTACTGATCTTTATCGTCGGCGCCATCAGCCTGCATAAGTCCATCGAAAAAGAACGTAAACTGCAAAGGCAAAAGAAAAACTTCCTGCTCTCGGTTACGCACGAACTTAAATCGCCGCTGGCATCCATCAAACTGCTTTTACAAACGATCCAAAAGCGCGAACTGACCAAACAACAGATACAGGATTTTATTGGCAAGTCGCTTTTAGACATAGAACGGTTGGACGATATGGTTGAGAATATGTTGCTGGCGGCCAAGATCGACAACCATTCCTATACGTTCCCGAAGGCTAAATTTAGTTTTTCGGCTTTGGTTGACAATGTGGTCAATCGACTGCAATTGAATAAATGCGACCTGAACCAGCAGTTAATCAATGCTGAGATTGAACCCAAGATCGAGATCACGGGCGATAAATTCGCGCTTACCTCGGTAGTTACTAACCTGGTGGAGAACGCTATCAAGTATTCCGGTCCGTGTGAAGTGGTGGATGTAAAGTTATATTCAAAGGATGGAAAGATATTTCTGGAGGTGGCCGATCACGGCATTGGCATAGCCGATGCGGAGAAAACCAGAATTTTTGACAGGTTTTACAGGGTGGGCAGTGAAGACACCAGGAACACCAAAGGGACGGGTTTAGGTCTGTATATTGTAAAAGAAGTGCTCGACAAGCACGATGCAAGCATAAAAGTGAGGGATAACGATCCTTCCGGCAGTATATTTGAAGTCACCTTTGCATAAATCTTAAAACATGAGTCAAACGCAGAACAAAAAAAGAATACTGCTTGCCGAAGATGAAGAACATCTTCTTGAAGCTATAAAACTCAACCTCGAGCTCGAGGGCTACAAGGTTACCACTGCTAACAACGGCAAAAAAGCCTTACAAAAATTTAAGGAAGAACGTTTTAACCTGGTGATACTGGACGTAATGATGCCAGAAGTGGATGGCTTCGTGGTAGCGGAAACTATCCGCCTGGAAAATTCGGAAGTTCCGATCATGTTTCTAACCGCCAAAAATACCAACGAGGATAAAATAGCCGGATTAAAGAAAGGCGCCGACGATTACCTGACCAAGCCTTTTAACCTGGAGGAGTTGATACTTCGGGTAAACAACCTGGTGAAACGCGGCCTGAAAGGAGAGGAACTGAAGGAATTTAACAGTTATAAGATAGGTGACAAGACCATTCATTTCAACTCGTTTGAGCTGGTGAACGGCGACGGTTCCATTACTCCCCTGACCAAAAAGGAAACTATGCTGCTGAAGCTGCTGATCGAGCGCCGGAATGAGGCTGTATCGCGTGAGCAGATATTAGAAACGGTTTGGAATTATGACGTTTATCCTTCAACCCGCACAATAGATAACTTTATACTAACTTTCAGGAAGTATTTTGAACCTGATCCCAAAAACCCGGTTTATTTTCATTCTATTCGCGGCGTAGGGTACAAGTTCACAGACAACCAGCATTAACAGATGTTCAGCAATAGGGCCAGGATTTTGGTGATCGTTGTTTTTGCTGCCATGCTGGCCTTTTTTGTTTATAAAGAGGTACTTGAACTAGCATTGGTTTGTTTGTTGATGATCGTCCTGGTCATTGTTGAGTATTTCAAACAGGGCACATTGGTTCTGGCTGCAAAGCATTATCATGATAAGGATTATGCAGGCGCCGAGGCGCTTCTAAAGCAGATAAAAAAGCCGGAATGGCTGTGGGATAAACGCCGTGGGATTTACGAATATATGCTGGGTAATATAAGTTTGTATAAACAGGATTACGAGCAAGCCGCGTTGCATTACGACCTGGCCTCGAAATTTCCGCTACGATCGGTAAATGATCATGTGGCCGCACTGGTACATGCAGCAAACATCCAGATCAGGCTCGGCAATTATGGTAAAGCCAATGCTTATCTTAAGGAGGCGACGACGCACGAAGAAAAGATGACCGCCAAAATGAAAGCGGTGATAGAAAAATTAAAATTGGAATTGAAAAATAAATAGAATCAATAATCAAGAGCCAAGAATCAAGACAGTCTTGGCTCCTGGCTCTAAAACATGAGAGACTCTTTACTTATAAAAGCCGCATTTTCGCAATCAACAGAACGGCCGCCGGTGTGGATGATGCGCCAGGCCGGTCGTTTCATGAAGGAATACTGGGATATCAAGAATAAATATTCCTTCCTGGAGATGTGCAAGACGCCGGAGATCGCTGCCGATGTAACTATGCTGCCTGTGGACCTGCTGGGTGTCGACGCTGCTATACTTTTCTCGGACATCCTGGTAACCGCCGAAGCTATGGGCGGTCATCTAAGCTTCACCAATGGCGTTGGACCCAAATTTGCCAACCCGGTGCGTGATCATGATGGTATACACCGGCTGGAGGACGAGGTAGTGCATAAGCTTCAATACGTAGCCGACGCGATTAAAGTGATCCAGCAACGATTGAACGGCCGGATTCCGTTGATCGGTTTTGCAGGCGCACCTTTTACCGTCATGAGCTATCTGGTTGAAGGCGGTTCGTCCAAAGATTTTAAGCTGACCAAACTGTTTATGCATAACGAGCCTGAGTTAGCACATAAACTGCTGTCGAAGATAGCCAAGGTAACGGCCGATTACCTGAATATGCAGATAGCTGCCGGGGTGGACGCCGTGCAGATTTTTGACAGTTGGGCGCAGGCGCTGGCATGGGACGACTACAAAGAGTTTTCACATAAATACATTGCCGAGATCATCGGCAAATTGCACCGGAAGGATATACCGGTGATATCGTTCTGCAAGGGCAGCTCGGTTTTTGCGCCTTTAATGGCTGAAGCCAGACCCGATGTGATCTCGATCGACTGGAACGCTGATTTGCTGGATATTAAGAAGCGATTGCCGAAAGGCGTCGCCGTGCAGGGAAACCTTGATCCGCATATTTTGTATGCCGATAAAAAAGTGATTAAAGAACGGATATATCGTTTGTTCGACCGGATGAAGGGCGAGAATGGTTTTATATTTAACCTGGGGCATGGTATTATGCCCGACATTCCGTTCGATAATGTGAAATATGCGGTGGATATAGTTAAAGAATACAAATAATTAACGCGAATTACACGAGTAGGGGCGTTTTTTCGCTAAAACGCTTCATTTGTGTAATTCGATATAATTCGTGCAATCCGTGGCCTATCAATATATTTTAGCCATACACATCATTTTTGTCGTCTGCTGGTTTGCGGGGCTGTTTTACATTGTGCGGCTGTTTATTTACCACACCGAGGCGCAGGAAAAATCCGAGCCCGAAAGGACTATCCTCTCCAAACAATTCGAGATCATGGAGCGCCGGCTATGGAATATCATCACGGTCCCGTCGATGTATATCGTCGTTGCCTGTGGTGTGGCTATGCTTATTCTTGTTCCCGGCTGGCTCCAACAGGAATGGCTGCATATCAAGCTTACGTTTGTCATATTGCTGATCGTTTACCACTTCATCTGCGAGAACAAGATCAAACAGATGCGTAAGGGTATTTTCAAATGGAAATCGACCCAATTGCGCCTTTGGAACGAGCTGGCCACGCTGCTGCTTTTTGTGATCGTTATCTGCGCGGTGGTTAAAGACCAGGTAAACTGGCCGTACACCATTATGGGTTTGGTTGGCCTGGTATTTCTGTTGATGGCGGGGGTGAAGATATATAAGTATTACAGGCTGAAGAAATAGCCCGTTACGCTAACTTAAGGGCGGAATGTTGAGCTATTAGTTGGAAATCTTTGTCGTCCTGTAATAACAGAACGTTATAATTAATAGCGTAACAGGCAATTAAACAATCATTCGGTTTTCGGACAGTGATTCCTTTTTTCCTCAACTCCCTGTATAGCTGAGCAGCTTCATAAGCAATCTTATAACTATTGCCAGTCAAAAGAAATAAAGTGTGGAAATACGAATTAACCTTTGCAAATTCCTGATCAGAAACAATTCCCTGTAACACTTCTTGAAGAATAGTTGGACATGTGGCAATAACAATACTGCTTAGGTTGTTTTTCAAAAACAAACTTGCAGTAGTTTCTTTTGCTTTGAAGTAATTGATCCAAACGGATGTGTCAACTAAAATAACATTCATTACTCATAAGCCTTATCGTCAATCTCGACTTTTCCCCATAATTCCAATATTTTTTTTTGATTTTCAATAGCTACAAATAATTTCAGCGCATTTTCAACTACTGCTTTCTTAGTTTTGATATTGCTGAGTTTTTGCGCTTTTTTCATCAAAGAGTCATCTATATCTATATTAGTTCTCATGTGTATATTTTTGAATAAATATACACATTGTTTCCTTTTGCCCAAAATAAAATCTACTTCACCTCATCAACCGCCACCACCACACTTGTCCTTCCGTCATGCACTTCAGGATTAATACCAATCGTCATTAGGAAATCCCCACTGTAAGTACCTTCGTTAATGTCTGCCTTAGTGCCTGGATATAAGTTGATCTCTTTAACGACGTAACGTTTATGGGGATCAAGGCCCTTAAGTTTGATAGGTAAATATGTACCGGAACCATAACGGTTATTCACGAGGTAATTGAACATGATGGCCTTGCTTTTGGCGGTATCGACATACAGCATCGACGCTGCGTCGTTATCCCATGGGTTTTGCAGGCGGTATTGCTCGCCGTGCCATATCGCTTCGGAATAGGCTTTGTAATTTTTAATAGCATCCTGGCAAAAGGCAAGTTCGTCGGGCGATAGTTTGCTCACTACGATATCAAAACCCAGTTTACCCATCATGGCCACATCCACACGGTATTTAAGCGGTTCCTTGCCCCAATTGGTTACGTGGTTGGCGCTGGTCAAAGCAGGGTAGAAGTACGAATATTCCCATTGGATAAATACCCTTTCCAACGGCTCGGTATCGTCGCTCGGCCAGTATTCGGTGAAATACTGCAGTGCGCCGTAATCGACGCGTCCGCCGCCGCCCGAGCATAGCATCATCGGTACTTTGGGATATTTTGTCCTGATGCGGGCCATCACTTTGTAAAGCCCTTTCACATAGTCGACATAAAAATTGGCCTGGTCTTTTTCATAGGCTGAATAAGCATTATAAATTACGGAATTGCAATCCCATTTGATGTAAGCAAGCCCGGGATTTTGGGCAAACAGGCCATCGATAGTATTAAACATAAATTCCTGCACTTTGGGATTACTCAGGTCGAGCACCAACTGGTTGCGCATATAATATTCCGGTCGTTGCGGCTGTTTGACCACCCAATCGGGATGTTTTTCATATAATTCACTTTTGGGGTTAACCATTTCCGGCTCGACCCAGATGCCGAATTTAACTCCGTTCTTTTCGGCATCTTTAACTAAAAAGCCAATGCCCTTGGGTAACTTGGCTTTGTTTACCTGCCAGTCGCCCAATCCCGCGTGATCGTTGTTGCGCGGATATTTATTTCCGAACCAGCCATCGTCGAGCAGGAACAGGTCGACACCGAGCTTTTTGGTATCTTTCAGTAACTGCGATAACTTATCCTCGTTGAAATCGAAATAGGTCGATTCCCAATTGTTTAACAAAGTAAGGCGCGGGCCTTCGCCGTCGACGATCTTATATTTTCTTGCCCAATCCTGCAAATTGCGGCTGGCGTCGCCTTTGCCATGCAGAGACAGGGTATAAACCAGTTTCGGTGTTTCAAACTCCTCGCCGGGCCTGAGACTGTAATCCGACGCATAATTGTTAATGCCGGCGATCAGCCTTAAACCGTCGGAGGGAGCGACCTCAAAATCCAGCCGGTAATTGCCGCTCCATTCCAGGTTGCCGAGCAGTACTTCACCATCATCTTCGGTGGCGGGCTTGTCCAGCGAAACCATAAACGACGGCGGCCCAAACAGATCGGCGCGGGTTCCAAGCTTACTGTCAAGGGTTTTGATGCCATGAGTCAGCTTTTCTTCTTCAGGACGCATTTCCTCGGCCCAGTCGCCGTGATATTGCCGCAGCCAGTAACTTTTGGCCTGCAGGTACAGGTTGGCCGAGGCATATTTATTAAGGGTGATGTTGTGTTTTTCATGATGAACTATGGTGCTCCACTGCTCGATCACGTTATCGGCATAATAGATTTTATAATGGAGGGAAACCTCGGTGTGATAAATCGAATCTTCCAGGCGGATATTAAGGATAGAAACGTCGCCGCTTATTTTTTCTTCCGACCGACCCGCATATTTCAGGGCAAGCGATTTATTGCCGTCAGCATGGGTTACGGTGATGGCCGGCTCAAGCAGGCTTCGCGTTCCGGCGGCGGTATAAGCCGAATTGCGCATATCGGCCTCGTCCTGGTGATAAAGCTGCGGCGCGCTTTGATATTCCTTTGGGTCGGAAAGTTTTTTCCCGAAATAAACCATGTTCAGGTAGCCCTCGCCGGTCACATGCAAAACGATAGCATCGTCTTTGGTCTCGATCGGTATAAAAGTATTCTGGGCTTTGGCGGCAAGCGGAGCGAGGAAAAGCAGCAATATTGCCATTCTCCGGTGGTGAAAGGAAGTTTTCATTGGGCTAAATCTAAGAAATAATCTTACTCCTGCCGGTAAATGACACCACCTTTCATTACCAGTTTTACCTGTCTTACGGCTTTAATATCCACGGCCGGGTCACCCTGCACGGCCACTAAATCGGCCAGGTAGCCGGCCTTGATATTGCCAAGGTCGTTCAGCCTGAACACGTCCGCATTGACCGACGTAGCCGAACGCAGAACATCGATGGGTTTCATGCCGTATTCCGCCATCAGTATCATTTCGCGCGCGTTATCTCCGTGCGGGAACACGCCTACATCGCCGCCCATACAAATGGTTACACCCGCTTGAATTGCCTCGGTAAATATCTCATGCTTGTGCTTTACGGCATCGGGTTCGGGGCCGATGCCCTTTTTCCAGCCGCGGTAAGTGCTGATGGCTTCGGTTGCAGCTAAGGTAGGGCACAAGGCTATGCCCTTTTCTTTCATAGCCGCAAATAGTTCGGGTGTGCCGCCATCGCCATGTTCTATGGTATTAACTCCGGCCGCTATAGCCCGGCGCATGCCCTCGGTAGTGCCTGAATGCACTGCTACTATGCGTCCGCTGCTTTTAGCCGCAGCTACTGCCGCCTTTAGTTCGTCTTCTGTGAAAGTGGGCTCAGAAGTTTCATTCAGGCCCCAACGGTAATCTGCGTAGATCTTTACCACATCCGCACCATGACCGATCTGTGAACGCACCGTATGCATAATACCTTCTACCCCGTCAGTTTCTTCGCCGCCCTTGATCACATCTGCCTCCGGTATCAACACTTTCGGTCCATAGCTGCCCGTAGCTACAATGGCGCGTGTGGCCACCAGCATCCTGGGGCCGGGAACAACACCTTTTTCTATAGCTGTTTTCAACCCAACATCGTCGTATCCTGCTCCTTCCGTACCCAAATCGCGGGTGGTTGTAAAACCCGCCATCAGCGTTTCGCGGGCATGGACAACAGCGCGTGCAGTGCGCTCGGCCCGGCTTTCCTTCAATACCTGGTCGTCCCAACTGGTTTCATTATAAGGATGCAGAAACAGGTGCGAATGGCCCTCGATCATACCGGGCATCAGGGTTTCGCCTTTTAGCTCGATGGTTTTAACGCCGGCCGGCGCTTTTATAGTTGAAGGGTCGCCGGCGGCTTCGATCTTATCGCCCTTCACCAATACCCACCAGCCGTTGTGCATTTGCCGCCCGTCGAAAACACGATCGGGTTTGAGGAGAATGTATTTTGTGGAAGCAGTGTCCTGGCCGAAAGCCACCGAATACCAGAATAAGGTAAGCAGGCATGCGAAGAAGTGATTTCTCATAGGAATAAAGATAGGAGAATCAAGAGTCAAGAGCCAAGAATCAAGATGTAAAATCTGTCCGGGCCCTCCGGTTCTTGAATCCTGGTTCTGCAGAAGCGCCATGTATCATGCAAAAATATTTTCCACCGCGTGCAACCATTTGGTATACTCTTTCATCTTACCTTTAAATGATGTTTTTGGAACACAAATACACGATAGAAAGCTTGATAGAAAAATGCCGGGCCGGCGAACGAAAAGCGCAGGAACTGCTGTACAAGCAATTCGCATCGAAAATGATGGGTGTTTGCCTGCGTTATGCCACGGATCGTATGGAGGCGGAGGATATGCTGCAAAACGGGTTCATCAGGCTGTTTCAAAAGATAAATGATTACAGGGGCGATGGATCATTCGAGGGTTGGGTAAGACGTATTATGGTGCATTGTTCCATCGAGTATTATCGTAAACACCATAAGCTGCTGCAATTAGTTGAGGAAGGGGATAGCGAGATCGAATATCCCGTAAATCCAACAGCTTCAGCCAACCTGAACGCTAAGGACCTGATGCGGCTGGTGCAGGAGCTTTCTCCGTCATACCGCATGGTATTTAACTTGTATGCTATCGAAGGGTATTCACACAAGGAAATATCGGCGATAGTGGGGATTACCGAAGGGGCCTCGAAATCGCAGCTGTCGAGGGCGAGAAGTATATTAAAGGAACAAATTGCCAAATGGGAGGGAAAAAGATATGAAAATGCAGGATAAGGAATTGGACGACCTGTTCAGGGATAAACTGGAAAATTTTGAAGCCGAGCCATCCGAAAGCGTTTGGACGGGGATCGATACCACGATCAATGGGCGCAGCCGGAACAAGTATCTGCTGCCTTTGCTCGGTGTAGCGGCCAGTATTGTTGTGCTGGTGACAGCTGGCCTATTGTTTATTCCCCGGAACAATAAAAATAATGGATACGTACAGCCGAAAAACAGGATAGCCAGGAGGGGGCAGGCGCCTTCAACAAAAAAACCAGCGCCACAGCCCGAAATTAAGCCTACGGCAGGTTTTGAAGAGTCTGAAGTTGCCGTAACTAAAAAAACCGAGAGGTATATGAAGACTATAGCTCAGAAACCGACCGCTCAGGAGCCTGCCCAAAAAGTAACCGGCAATAAACCTTTAAGTGCGGAGGAGCCAGTGTTGGCGACAGTTACACCGAAACAAGAGCAGGTGAAGCCGGTTATAACTACTATTCCGGATAATTCGCAGATTGTTAAACCGAATGCGAAGATTGATTCAGCAGCGACCCTGGCCGTGACCAAGCCGGCAGTCGTTGTCAAACAGTCTCCGGTACAGCAACCTGCTGCGCCAACGGCAAAGAAACATGGCATACATAATTTCGGCGACCTGGTGAATGTAGTGATGGCCAAAGTTGATAAGCGAAAAGATAAGGCCATAGAGTTTTCGGACGATGAAGACGATGAAGCCACGCTGACGGCGGTGAATATCGGGCCAATCAAGATAAGGCGGCTGGATAAAAGTGAGCGGTAGATATGCAGATATGCAGATGTGCGAATGTGCAGATGTGCGAAGGTGCAGATGTGCAAATAAATTGGTAAAAGGCTATGGACTATCGACCATGGACTATGGACAGAAATCAGTATAATCACAAACAAAATCGGTGGAATCAAAAACCATTGGTGTAATCAAGTAGAACAAATATGAAACGTTTACTAATTACCGCATTGATATGTGCGGCTGCCGGCGGTGTGTTCGCTCAGGATACTAAAACAGATACGGTAAAGGCTTCGGCCGACACCACAAAGTACAATGATGATGATAATGGCCCTCACATTGAATATAACTATTGGCGCCACCATCATCATCATAAACAGGAGACGTACCCGAAAGGGTTCGCCGGAATAACATTTTCCCGCTTCGACCTGGGGCTGGCGACACTGGTGGACAATGGCAGCTTTACGCTACGTCCGCAGAATCAGTTCCTCAATTACCGCTCGTGGAAGAGCAGCAACGTAGGGTTCGATGTTTTCCAGATGGGGGTAAAGCTGAACAAGTACTTTAAGATTTACCTGTCGGGCGGGTTCGACTGGACGCTGATGCGCCTCGAGCAAAATATAACCATCCTGCCCGGCCAGCCGACGCTTACTTACCGCCAGGATAGCATACATTACAGCAAGAACCGGTTTTCGTCGAGTTATCTCAGGATTCCCCTGTCGTTCGATTTTCACACTGCCGAGAATGACCACGGCAACCGCTTCAACTTTGTCTTCGGTCCCGAAGCAGGCTTACTGCTCGACGGGATGGTTAAACAGATCAGCGCAGAAAATGGCAAGCAAAAGTTCGACGCCGGCTATCATTTTGCCAAAATGCGGTATGGCGGTTTCTTCCGTATGGGTTATGGCGGCTGGGGCATATTCGCCAAATACTATTGGAACGATATGTTCGAGAATAGCCCCGCGCAAGCAGGCTTGAGGAACTTCTCTTTTGGATTGACGTTCGGGTTTTAGTCCGAAAGTCCGCATAAGTCCGGAAGTCCGAAAGACGACTTCCGGATTTTTCTTTTAGTCGAATTTCTAACCTTTACGAAATCGGCCTTCGGACATATGCTGACTTTCCGACTTTCGGACTATCTTTGTTCTCAATGAACAAATCGTTCCTTAAGGCAACTTCAATACATAAGATCTACTCCGGCGGCGGAGGGGTAAAGGATATTAACCTGGAGATACAACCTGCTCAAATTACCGCCATTGTTGGCGCCAGCGGCAGCGGTAAGAGCACTTTACTCAGCTTATTATACGGTTTGCTTTCGCCCGATAGCGGAGAGGTTACTTTTAAGGACGAGCGCGTATGGGGGCCGGAGGAAAAACTGATACCCGGTCATGACGCCATGAAAATGGTAACCCAGGCCGAGGACGACCTGAACCTGTTCGCTAAAGTTTACGACAACATCGCTATCCTGCTGCCTAACACCGATCTGAAAGCCAAACAGGAAAAAACCGGGCAGGTCTTGCAGCAACTTAACATGACCGCTCTTGCCAATAAACGTGTGAACGATTTAAGCGGCGGCGAAAGGCAGCGTGTGGCCATCGCGCGCGCGCTGGTAACAGAACCCGAAGTGCTGCTGCTCGACGAACCCTTTAACCAGGTGGATACGTCCTTTCGCGACGGTTTGCAGGAAGATATCCGGCAAATAGTAAAAGATACCGGCCTGGCGGTGATCATGGTGTCGCACGACCCGGCCGAAGTGCTTTCCATGGCCGACAACCTGATCGTACTCAAAAGCGGCGGCATTATCGAAGCGGGCAATCCGCAAAAGGTTTATAACGACCCGCAATACCTGTATACAGCCAAACTCCTGGCCCGCTGTAATGTATTAAGTTCAACGGAAGCTTCCGTTTGTGGCATTAAAACCTCGAAACACCAGGTAATGGTATATCCAGAATGGATAGAGACGCGCCATTTCGGCGGAAACAAATGGACCGTAAAGCAATTGCTTTTCCGGGGATTTTACGAAGAGTTGCTGGTCGAAAATGGCGGCGTTACCCTGCGCATGCTTAACGGCGAGCCCGGGAAGTACGGCGAAGGCAGCAAGCTAAGCCTGAAGTTCAGGAAATGGGTAGAGTATTGAAGGGTTTCGGATTTCGGATTTTCGATTTCGGATTTCAGGTTGGCGCAATGCGATTGACGCGAGGTGTCCTCACCGCTACGTCATCGCCTGCCCGGAACTTGTTTCGGGGTAAGCCCAGTTCTGCGCGTGCAAATCAAGGAACGAAGGGTTTCCTTAATGCATGTTGTTTCATGTTGTACGGCAAATCGCTGTACGTCTATAAAATAGCCAAGGTCAAGCGCTAAGCGGTATACAATTAAATAAGTAACGGACTTGTTTAAATTGAACTTAAGGAAGAAAGATCCTACAAGCTAAAAACCTTATTCTTCTTGCCTGATTCGACGATTAGGGAATAAATGTCGATGTGGGGTTTTCTCTTCAGGTCTTCAGGAGAAACTTCGAATTCCTTTGCCCAATATTCGTCATTATGGGTCTCCTGCAGTATTTCTTCCCTTTTCTTTTCTTCGGTTTCACCTTTAGTTTCCATAGCGAGCGACGTTAAGTTAAGTAGCAATCAAAGATCACACCTTAACGTTAATTAGATGTTTGATTAATGTTAACTTAATGTTAATTCAATAACTGGGCTATGGGCAGGCAAATGGTGAACGTCGACCCTTGGCCTTCCTTGCTTTTAATCAATATTTGCCCGTTGTGGTCCTGGACGATACGCGATGCGATATACAAACCCATACCCAGGCCGCGGTAACGGTGGGTGACATCCTCGCTGCGATAAAACTTAGTAAATACTTTTGCCGTCGTTTCTTCCGACATGCCGATACCGTGATCCTGCACATTGACACAAAAATCATCAGTTCCGCCGGCGGTAGTTATCAGTATCTTGCTTCCCTTCTTTGAGTACTTGGCAGCATTGCTTACCAGATTGTTCAATACTTGCTCCATTCGTAGCTTGTCGATCAAAATGCTACAATTAGTGTCATCCAACTGCAAGTCTACCACATGATCGGGCACAAAATGTTTTATCAGGTCGACGCAAATCGTTACAAAATTGTTGGCATTTACTGTTTCTATCTTATAATCGGGCTGCCCGCTTTCAATTTTGGATATTACCAACAGCTGGCTTATTAACGCCTTCAGTTTAGATGATTGTATCTCGATCTTGCTTAAAAATTCGTGTAGTTTAACGTCTTTGCCGGCTTCCATTCTCGAAGCAAGCTGGGCCAGCGTAGTTAGTACGGTAAGCGGGGTATTTAGCTCGTGGCTGGCGACGGAAAGAAACTCGTCCTTTTGTTTGTTCAGATAATTGGCATGGGTTAGTGCCATTTCGCGCTCTTCATAAAGCTTATTTAGCTCTACATTCTTAAGTTTTACCTCTTCGTAGGGATTAATAGGCCCTTTTAGCTCAAAGTACCTTTTGATGTCGTTAACTTTGCGCTGATCCATCTTGGCCGACCGCGGTATACCTAATTTAAGTTCGACCGTAACGTCGTTACCATTTGCAAAATATTCGAATGTCGGCACCAGTTTCTTTGCATATTCAAACCCTTCACGAAAGCTCTTCAAATTGTCATTGTCTACAAATGTAATCGTAGCCATTATCTGGAAGCGGCCGCCATCGTTCGCAACACCGAGTTGCAGTACGCCATCAAAAGCTTTGTCGATCACCTCGCGGCAAACTTCGGAAACAGCGGTGGCAAACGCCGTTTGCGTCGAAATTGTAAGGCCTATCTGTTCGGCGGTTTTAATGGATTTCTTATAAGCAAGTATAAGATCCATCTCGTTTTCCAGGGTTGTCGAAACCAATTCGGTCATTTCAGAATCACTTTAATTATAGCAATTGACATATCATCATTTCGCCTCGCGAAGTCTTTGTAAATGGCTGCTGCCTGCACTGCCAGGTCATGTTTTTGTATGCCCGGGTACTTTGCCAGGTCCCACCTGGAGCGTATACCGTCCGAACACATTATAAATTGCTGGTAATCGTTAAGGCTCATCGGCTGCTCGTTCATGGTGTTTGGGATGGTGTGGCCGACTATCCCATTATAAGACAGGTGATTACGGGAGTTTGATCCACCCAGTAATTTGGTTGCTATGTTGCCTATACCTGCAATATTAAAGGTGTTCTGTTCAAAATCCATGGTGATGACGGTTGCCACAACGCCGCGTGTTTTACGTATAAAATTGTGCACAAAACGCAATATCTCAACCGGCCGGTCGAATGTGCAGGCATTAAGCGCATTAATAGCGCCATTCATGGCCAAATTAGCGTCAGGGCCGTGGCCAAGGCCATCCGCAAGCATCAACTTTGCCTTTTTTTCATCGGCCCAGCAAAAAAAACCATCGCCCGACACCGCTTCGCCAGGTTTGCATATCACCAGCTTCCGAACTTCGATGCTGCCTTTTGCCCTGGTTTTGGCCAACGGTTTTTTATAGATGCGGCTCAGCACAATAGTCCCCCAGCCTTTTTGCGAATAAATATCAAACTTGTCTGAGAAGCGCTTAATGCTTCCCAGCCCATGCCCGAGCGTATTGGTTGACGAAAATCCATCCCGGGCCATCTTTTTTGGCTCCGCCATACCGGGGCCGTCATCGATACAAATGATCTCGATGTACTCGTTATGCGCTTCCCTGAAATACCCGAGCAATATTTCGCCATGATCAGCGTGTTTATTTAAATTCGATGTCAGTTCGGCTATTACAATGTCCAGTTCCGCTACTCGCCTGGCCGGGAAATCCGCAGCGTGGGCCATTGCATGCGCCTCTTTTTTGATAATAGCGTAATAGCTCCGGTCCGAAGCATTATAACTGGTATGTGTGGAACTAACCATTGGACCATTTAACTATGGTGACTTTGGTGCCTTTGCCCACTTCACTTTGTATATCAAATTCGTTAACTAACCTGCGCGCGCCGGGTAAGCCCAATCCCAGGCTTTTGCCGGTCGAATAACCGTCTCTCAGCGCTGCGTTTATATCGGCTATGCCCGGTCCCTTATCCTCAAAAGTAAGGCGGATGCCGCTATCGCGGCCGCGGCTTATTACCTCTATTAATACAGTACCGCCGTTGGCATAGCGTAACATATTGCGCACCAGTTCGCTGGCGGCGGTGATGAGCTTAGTTTGGTTCACTAGTCCCATGCGTATTTTGACGGCATACTCCTTAACCCTGTTTCTGAAAGGTACCACATCCTGTTCGCGTTGAACAGCCATGTTGTCCTTATTCAGTGATAGGATCGTCATAGCCCGGTTCTGATTCATCATCTTCCTGAATTTGAATCCTTGACTTTAACAGATCCATACCTTTTTCTACATCGAGTGCGGTAAACACGCCTTTCAGCGGTAAGCCTAATTCAACCAATGTGATAGCCACTGCCGGCTGCATACCCACTACTACCGTTTCGGCATCCAATAGTTTTGACATGGTGCCGATATTGCCGATGATCCGGCCCATAAAGGAATCAACTATGCTCACGGCCGAAATATCGATCAATATGCCTTTAGCCCCGGTTTTACTTACCATTTTTACCAGGTCGGCCTCGAGGTCCAGCGCCAGCCTGTCATATAAATCAACCTGGATGGTTACCAGCAGGAATTGCCCCATCCTTAAAATAGGAATTCTTTCCATAAACTATTCTATGCCGTTTATTTCGCGGCTGTCTTATTTTCCGTCGTCTTTTTTCTTACCTCGAGGCTTAACAATCTGAACGCATGTAACAGCGCGCTGGCGAGCGAAGCCTTAGTAACGATATCGGACAAATCGATACCCAGGTGCACGATCGTCTGCGCTATTTCCGGCCTTATGCCGCTTATCACACATTCCGCGCCCATCAGCCGGGTGGCGCTTACCGTTTTCAGCAGGTGCTGCGCAACCAGCGAATCCACTGTCGGTACACCAGAAATATCCAGGATGGCCACGCTGCTGCCGCTTTCCACGATTTCGGTCAGTAAGCTTTCCATCACCACCTGGGTACGGGCGCTATCGAGGGTGCCTATAATAGGCAGGGCCAGAATACCATCCCAAACCCGGATAACCGGTGTGGATATTTCACTGATCTCGTCCGTTTGGCGCAGGATCACCTCTTCGCGGCCTTTGATAAAGGTTTCGAAAGTAGTGATGGTAAAGCTATCCAGCAGACGGCCAACAGCCAGCGTGGCGTTTACCAGTTCGGTTGGATCTTTGATTTCTTTTTGCAGCGTTTGAACCAATGCATCTTTAAGACTCATGATGAACAAACCGGTCTCGCGCGGACTGTAGCCCTGCCTGGCACGTGACACCGATATGCCGCTCAGCAACTCGGTTACCTGTTCAAAATCTTCCGACTCACTATCATTCAGGTTTCTTTCGTTGAGGACATTAATGAGCGCGGTAATTAATTCTTCCGATTCGACGCGCAAATCCTCGTTGCTCATCAGGTCTTCCCGAAGGCCGACGTCGGCTAACTGGTTGTTCATCCAGCGCTCCAGGATGGTATTTTTTTGTTTTTTTAAAATTTTGGTGATCTCTGCGGACATGCTTATTAAGGTTAATAGAAATGGTAAGATTAAGTTTCAATAGTACGTAATTTAATTTAGATAAAAATAATTATCCTATTAATAAAAAAGAAGATATGTATTGGTAAAGATAACAAGGTAACGTCGGATGCTTAACAACCACAGGTTGTAAAAGTTTGCATAAGCTGTATTTAATATGCTAATTCTTTAAGATCGAACTGTCAATTAACCGTCGTGCTAAATGACCTTTTTCAATTCATCATATGACGCACGTCATTTTACACGACGGGCAGGAAAGTATCTTCGTAAATCTGGATGATAATAATTATGTGGTGGCAATACCTGTTGGTTTTTCTGGGTTCTTTTTTGTTCGATGTGGTACCGTTCCCGTTCCCGCCGGCTTTCACAATTATGGTTTTTTTCCAGGTATTGTTCGGACTTAATATTTGGCCGGTTATCGTTATTGGAGTGCTCGGCTCGGTACTGGGCCGCTATGTGCTCACACTTTACATTCCTAACGTCGCTGACAGGATATTTAAAAAATCAAAGAATGACGACGTTCATTTCCTGGGCGAACAGATGAAACAACAGTTCTGGAAGGGCCAGTTGGCTGTGCTCGCTTATACCCTGCTGCCACTCCCTACTACGCCGTTGTTCCTGGCAAGCGGTATGTCACGCATTAATGCGGGTTACATTATCCCCGCATTTCTTATAGGAAAATTTACCAGCGACGCCATTACGGTCCACCTCGGCAATTACGTAACACAAAATGCGGAGAACTTTTTCAATGGCTCGTTGTCGTGGGAGGCAATTTTGAGCCTGCTCATCGGTACACTTTTCCTTTGCGCTATTTTGTTTATCAACTGGCGTGCGCTGATCCAGAAAAAGCGATTCCTGCTTAACTTTCATATCTGGAAGCATGGTGCTAACGAGCAGCCAGGGGATGACCAGGCTGAAAGCATTTAATATTCGTCACCAATTAAGTCCGCGCAGGCATGCAACTACTGTATATAAAAATATACACCAAAATCAATGCTTAAATATCTCAAACGCTGATTTTGAGATTTTTTCCAATGTTCACCAGGAGTGGCATTATTCTCGCATAGGTTTGATCAGCTAAACAATATTAACCATGAAAACATCAACTAAAACCGCCGAAATACTGAAAGCCATCGACAACGAATTAAAGGCTATTTTATTGAAAGATATCCAGGAAGTAAAGTCCCGGAAAACCATCTGCAAAACACCGCTCGCGGCATAACATATACACTGCCTATGAACGAAAAGAGCTCCCAGCAAGGAGCTCTTTTTATTTTTCAGAAGTCGATTGAAAAATAATTTTCTATATTACAGCATGTTAAACCAGGATCGCAATTTGGCTCCGGCCGAAAGCGGCTATAAGAATGTCAGCCTGCTGTTTGCAGCCATATTCGGCATCGTCTTTTTAGGATTTTTCAAAACCTATTTCGGGCTTTTTCCGAGTTTTAATAATGTTACTGCCATCCAGCATATCCACGGCCTACTGTTCACCACCTGGTTTGTGCTGCTGTTTGTACAACCGCTGCTTATCCGCTATGGTAAATACAGGGCGCACCGTATGATTGGCAGGTTTACCTATGTGCTGGTGCCCTGCATCATCATATCCATCCACTTTATCGCCCGGGAGGCCTATTTAAACGCCGTCGCGGCGCATAGACCCCGGCCAGACATACTTGCCGGAACGTATTTTCAAGTTTACCAGATATTAGATTTTGCCGTACTTTACCTGCTGGCCATCATCAACAAACACCGCACGCCGTACCACATGCGCTACATGATAGCAACTTCGCTGGCGATTGTTGGGGCGGGCATGCGGCGGGTTTTCCTGCACGTGTTTGGTATGGGTCACGCCGATGTAGCATTATACGGATTTTTAGTGCCCGACCTGTTTCTAGTCGGCCTGATCGTTTACGACCTGATAAAAGGCAACAACGCCCGTGCCTATATCATCGCGCTTATTATCCTGGCGGTATCACATTACGGTTTTTATTTTATACCACATTCGGCGCTGTGGCAATCCGTAGCCGGGTATTTTGTGCGGTTTTTTTAAACGTGAGTGATAGGATTTGATGAATAATCAGGATGAACCGTTTCGCAGTCTAAATCTGTGATTCAGACTAAATATTCGAAGAGCGTCTGATCTCGATTGATCTCGATCACATCAAACTGGTATTCCTCCATGCGCTGCAGCAAAGCAGGGTAGTCGTCTGCGGATCTCAGCTCGATACCCACCAGCGCAGGCCCGCGCTCTTTTTCCGTCTTTTTGATAAACTCGAAGCGGGTTATGTCATCATCCGCGCCAAGCACGTTATTTACGAAGAGTTTTAACGCCCCGGGACGTTGCGGAAAACGGACAATGAAATAGTGCTTAAGACCTTCGTATAGCAACGAGCGTTCCTTGATCTCGGCCATGCGGTCGATATCATTATTGCCGCCGCTGACGATGCAAACCACGCGTTTGCCCTTTAGCTTATCTTTATAAAGATCGAGCGCCGCAACGGATAATGCACCTGCTGGTTCTACTACGATCGCGTCTTCATTATACAGTTTCAGGATAGTCGTACAAACTTTGCCTTCAGGTACCAGCAGCATATCGTCGATTACCTCACGGCAAATAGGATAGGTGAGTTCGCCGGCACGTTTTACGGCTGCACCATCCACAAAGCGGTCTATTTGCGGCAAGGTTACCGGACCGTTACTCTCAAACGACCTTAACATAGATGGCGCACCTTCGGGTTCGACGCCTATGATTAATATTCCTGGTCTATGCTGCTTTAAATAGCTTCCGGCCCCGGCAGATAAGCCGCCGCCGCCAACAGGGATGATCACCGCATCCACATCCGGCAAGTCCTGTAATATTTCCACGCCAACAGTTCCCTGCCCGGCAATGATCTCATAATTATCAAAGGGCGGCACAAAGGTCATGCCTTTGGCTTCGGTATAAGCGAGTGCTTCTTTCAGGCAGTCGTCAAAAGTGTCACCGATAAGGACAATCTCCACGTTCCCGTTACCAAACATTTCTGTTTGTCTCACCTTTTGCCTCGGTGTGATCTGCGGCATGAAAATCACGCCCTTGATAGCCAGCTTTTTGCACGAAAACGCAACACCTTGTGCATGGTTTCCTGCGCTGGCACAAACCACGCCTTTTTCCAATTGCTCCGCTGAAAGCTGGCTGATCATATTATAGGCGCCGCGCAGTTTGTATGAACGTACCACCTGCATGTCCTCGCGTTTGAGGTACACCTCGCAGCCATATCTCGCAGAAAGACGCATATTATATTCCAGCGGGGTATGCGTTACGATACCCTGTAAACGCCGGTAGGCCGAATCTATTTTAGATATGAGATTTGAGACTGGCAATTTTAGATGTGAGATATGAGATTTGAGATATGAGACAAAGAGCTGTCTCAAACTTTAAAAAGGAAATGAGATAAGCGAAATGTGAATTCAAATACGAAATGTGAGATTGAGCTAAAAAACTCAAATCTCACATCTCAAATCTTCTCTTTTACCATAAGGCCATGCAGGTCCTTGTCATTGATATCCAGTTTGTGGTCGGCTAAAATCAGAAACCGCTGGTACACTTCGGCAAGTTCATCCTTGTCCAGCTTGTAGCCCAATCTTTCCAGGTGGAATTTTAAAGCATGGCGGCCACTGCGCGCCGTCAATACGATGGTTGCGCTTGGGAAGCCCACGTCTTCCGGCCTGATGATCTCGTAATTTTCCCGGTTCTTCAGGAAACCGTCCTGGTGTATCCCCGAGCTGTGCGCGAAGGCATTGCCGCCAACGATGGCCTTGTTTGGCTGCACTGGCATACGCATCATCGAGCTAACCATGCGGCTGATCTCGTAGATCATCGGTGATTTGATATTGGTATGTAAGCCGAGACTGTGGTGTGTTTTCAGGATCATGACCACCTCTTCGATCGAGGTATTGCCGGCGCGTTCGCCGATGCCGTTGATGGTGCCTTCAATCTGGCGGGCGCCATTTTGCAGACCGGCGATTGAATTTGCAGTAGCAAGGCCAAGGTCGTTATGACAGTGGACCGAGATAATGGCTTTGTCGATATTTTTAACGTTTTCTTTCAGGAAACGGATCTTGCTACCATATTGGTCAGGCAGGCAGTAACCGTTGGTGTCGGGAATATTGACGACGGTAGCACCTGCCGCAATGACCGCCTCTACCATCTTGGCAAGGAAGTGAATATCGGCGCGGCCCGCATCCTCGGCATAAAACTCGATGTCTTCCACGGCACGTTTAGCATATTTCACCGCCTCGACGGCACGTTCCAGAATTTCTTCGCGGGTGCTGTTGAACTTATGCTTGATATGCATATCCGACGAACCGATACCCGTATGGATACGCGGGTGTTTGGCATATTGTAATGCTGCAATAGCCGAATCAATGTCGCCTTTGTTGGCACGGGTCAGCGCGCAAACCGTAGGTTCCTTTACAGCTTTGGAAATCTCCACAACGCTCTGGAAATCACCCGGGCTCGATATCGGGAAGCCGGCTTCTATAATGTCAACGCCCAGCGCTTCCAGCTCACGGGCTATCTCTATCTTTTCAGGGGTTGTCAACTGGCAGCCCGGTACCTGCTCGCCATCGCGGAGCGTGGTATCAAAAACATAAACGCGGTTGGGATCGTGTAGCATTTTTTGTTGTTTTACGTTATACGTAGTACGTTTTACGTTGTATTTAACGGGTACAATTGAACGCCCAACGTATAACGCCCAACGTACAACCTATCACTCTTTTATAGCGACAAATCGCAGTCTTTTATAATCCGCATACCACTGCCCATCCACTTCATTGGTGGGTTGCAGCAGGTCGGTAATTTCATCTAATATTTGCGGCAGTTCAACAGCCGGTACCATCTTAAAGATCGATTCGCCGAACATCGTGAACCATTTGGCTATGCCTTCACGGCCATCCTGCAATGGGGTAGGGCGGTCAAAGTGAGTAACCAGAGTCACCCGGAAACCACCGGCTTCCAGTTTGGCTGCATATTCGGCTGTCGACGGATAATACCAGGGTAAAATGAAGTCGCCCTTGAGGCAGCCATGCGCTTTCAGCACTTTTTCCGCAGCGGCCATCATCATTTGATTATTGCCCTTTCCGCCAAATTCGCCCGCGAACCTGCCACCCGGTTTTAGCACATTATAAACGCTTTTGATTACGCCATCTGCATCTTTTATCCAGTGCAGCGTTGCGTTGGTGAAAACCGCATCAAAAGGCTCATCAAAGCTGAAGTTAGCGCCATTGCCGACAATAAAATCCAGCTCAGGGTAATTTTCTCTTGCCTGCGCGATCATCTCCGGCGAAGCATCCATACCGATCACTTCGGCACCTTCATCTTGTATTTTTTTGGTCAAATGACCAGTCCCGCAACCCAGGTCAAGGATACGTTCGCCCGGCTTTACAGCCAGCAACTCCAGCACACTTTCTCCGTAGTGGAATACGAAGGAGTGTTTGTTGTCGTATAGGTTAGCGTCCCAAAACACGATTATAGGATTTTATTGATTATATGATTTTTGGTTGTACGTTTTACGTCGGACGTTTTACGTTTTTTAAATACGTACAACGTATAACGTCCCACGTACAACCTTTACAAATCGTTTTAAATATACTCGAGTACCTTGGCCCCCATAGCCTTGGTGCCTAAAATTTTTGCTTTGTCGGTTTGCGCGTCGGCAATGTCGCCTGTGCGGTAACCGGCTTTCAATGTTTTGTCGATAGCTTCCGTAATGCGTTTGGCTTCTTCCTTCAAACCGAAAGCTATCTCGTACATCAGCGCAACGGATAGTATAGAGGCTAACGGATTAGCTTTATCCTGGCCGGCAATATCATGTGCCGAACCGTGGATAGGCTCGAAGAAACCGGTGCCGTCACCTACAGAAGCCGATGCCAGCATGCCCATCGAGCCTGCGATCTGCGAAGCTTCGTCGGTCAAAATATCGCCGAACAGATTGGCAGTCAGCACCACGTCGAATTTCTTCGGATTCTTCACCAACTGCATGGCGGCATTGTCGATGAACATGTGTTCAGTTTCTACATCAGGATATTCTTTAGCGATCTCCTGCACTACCGAGCGCCAGAGCCGAGAGGTTTCCAGGACGTTTGCTTTGTCTACCGAGCAAAGTCTTTTGGTTCTGGCTCTCGCTGCTTCATAAGCTTTACGTGCGATACGCTCCACTTCATAGCGATGGTAGATCATTAGGTCGGACGAGAAATCTTCGCCCCTGGTCTTTTCGCCGAAGTAGACATCGCCGGTCAGCTCACGAAAGAACAGGATGTCGGTACCTTTCAGTATCTCGGGTTTCAGGCTTGATGCGTCCAGCAACTCATCAAAAAGCACGATGGGGCGCAGGTTGGCATACAGGCCCAGTTCCTTGCGGATTTTTAGCAAGCCTTGCTCGGGGCGGACTTTTGCTGATGGGTCGTTATCATATTTGATATGGCCAACCGCGCCGAAAAGGATTGCGTCGCTTGCTTTAGCTTTGGCCAATGTTTCATCGGGCAATGCGCTGCCGGTAGCTTCGATAGAAGCATGTCCCATCAGGGCATGGTCAAAAGTGAATTCGTGACCATAGATCGAGCCGATCTTTTCCAAAACGGCCTTGCCCTGTTCGGTCACTTCCGGGCCGATACCATCGCCGGGTATTACCAGTATGTGTTTTTTTATTCCCATTATTTTTTTGGTTGTACGTTATACGTTTGACGTTTTAAGTTTTGGCTTACGTACAACGTATAACGTCCCACGTAAAACCTATCTGTGAGATTCGTATTCTTCAATCGCCGCTTTATGGCTCAAAATATAGTCGATATCGTCATAGCCGTTAATGAGGCAAGCCTTTTTGTAAGGATTGATCTCGAAGTTCTCCTGTTCGCCGGTTGAGGATATTTTGATGGTCTGGCTTTCCAGGTCAACTTCTACTTCGGCGTGTGGATCGGCATAAACAGCATCAAATATCTTTTGCAAAAAGGCATCGCTTACCTGTACCGGCAAAAGGCCGTTGTTCAGCGCGTTGCCTTTGAAAATATCGGCAAAGAAACTGCTTACTACCACATCGAATCCATAGTCGACGATAGCCCAGGCAGCATGCTCGCGGCTGCTCCCGCAACCGAAATTTTTACCGGCAACCAATATCTTGCCCGAGTAGGTCGGGTGGTTCAGCACGAAATCCTTTGGATTGTCTTCACCGTCGAAACGCCAGTCGCGGAACAAGTTGTTGCCGAAACCTTCGCGGGTGGTGGCCTTTAAAAAGCGCGCCGGTATGATCTGGTCGGTATCGATATTTTCTATCGGCAGCGGCACCACGGTGCTTTGTACGTGTTTGAATATCTTAGTCATTTTTGTTGGACGTTTTACGTTAGACGTTTTACGTTTTTTTTAAATTTCAATTTAGCTACACGTATAACGTACAACGTCAAACGTATAACCTCTTAATTAGCTTATCGCTTCATAATGCTCTACCACCGGGAACGGATCATAAAAGTGATGTAACAAACTTTTCCATTCTTTATACTCCTCCGACTTACGGAAGCCTTCGGTATGATCCTCCAGTTTCTGCCATTCGACCAATAAAATAAAGCGACTGGAATTTTCCAGGCATCTTTTCAACTGGTGCGAGATGTACCCGGTCATGCTTGCGATGATCGCCTGCGCCTTTGCAAAAGCTGCCAGGAAATCACGCTCTAATCCGGGTTTTACATCTAATAAGGCAACTTCGAGTATCATATCAAGTTGGGTGTCATCCTGAGCTTGTCGAAGGGTGGCGGGGACGTGCCTTGGCGCACCATGCTTCGACGGGCTCAGCATGACAGCCCTTTTTAAACTAATTCCCCTTCTTCCAAAAGCTCACGAACATCCGTAATCCTGCCCGTCACTGCAGCAGCGGCAGCAGTCAATGGGCTGGCAAGGAATGTCCTCGAATTCGGTCCCTGGCGCCCTTCAAAGTTTCTGTTCGAAGTGGAAACGCAATATTTTCCTGCCGGGATCTTATCCTCATTCATGGCTAAACATGCGCTGCAACCGGGTTCACGTAATGGAATACCGGCCGCTTCAAATACTTTGTCCAAACCTTCAGCTAACGCTTGTTTTTGCACTTGCTTTGAACCAGGAACGATCCAAACCGTTACGTTGTCGGCTTTCTTTTTCCCTTTCAGGAAATTGGCTACCTGGCGCAGGTCTTCGATACGTGCATTGGTACAGCTACCGATAAATACATAATCGATCTCTTTACCCAGCATTTCCTGGTTATCATGCAGGCCCATATATTTCAATGAGTTCGCGTAAGAGAGCTGTTCCGTTGCGTCGATATCTTTAGTAGCAGGAACGTGCTGCGTAACACCGATACCCATACCCGGATTTGTTCCGTAAGTGATCATTGGTTCGATGTCCTCAGCTCTGAAGCTTAACACTTTGTCAAATTGAGCATCCTCATCACTGTAAAGCGTTTTCCAGTAGGCTACTGCCTTATCCCATTCTTCGCCTTTTGGGGCGAACTCGCGGCCTTTAACATAATTAAAGGTAGTTTCATCCGGTGCGATCAAACCGCAGCGCGCACCCATTTCGATGCTCATGTTGCAGATGGTCATGCGGCCTTCCATGCTGATGGAACGGATGGTATCGCCGGCATATTCTACGGCATAACCGGTGCCGCCAGCTGCAGATATCTGGCTGATGATATACAGGATAATGTCCTTAGCACCAACACCTTTTTGCAGCTTGCCGTTTACCTCGATCTTCATCCTCTTGGGACGCGATTGCAGCAAACACTGCGTAGCCAAAACCTGCTCCACCTGAGACGTACCTATACCGAACGCGATAGCGCCAAAGGCACCGTGTGTTGAGGTATGGCTGTCGCCGCAAACGTAGGTACCGCCCGGGCGGGTAATGCCCAGTTCAGGACCTATAATATGCACAATGCCCTGGTAAGGGTGTCCCAAACCATAAAACTCAATACCGAATTCCTTGCAGTTTTTAGCAAGCATATCCACCTGGTAACGCGAAAGCTCCTCCTTGATCGGCAGGTGCTGATCCCAGGTTGGCACGTTGTGGTCGGCAGTGGCAACGGTTTGTTTAGGTCTCAAAACCGGCAAACCGCGCTTACGCAAACCATCAAATGCCTGCGGACTCGTCACCTCGTGGATGAACTGCGTGTCGATGTACAATATATCCGGGAAACCTTCCTTGCTGCTCACTACATGCGCATCCCAGATTTTATCAAATAACGTTTTACTCATGATCTTCTATTTAGTCATAAGTCTTGAGTCTTAAGTCTAAAGTCTTACGCCATAATCGACTTAAGACTCAGAACTCAAGACTTCAGACTCCAATTAAGCTTCCACTACCTGGTTTTCAGGACGCAGGCTGCGGACAGTTTTACCTGCCTGCCACATTTCGCTTTCGCGAAGCTCCTGCAATTCTTTGTTCAGTTTTTCGCGGTAATCAGGCTGGCTGTTCGAGTCGATTGAACGCTGCGATTCCTTCCCGGTTGCTACGCTGTTGTACAGTTCTTCGAAAACAGGCTTAGTAGCATCACGGAATTTCTTCCACCAATCCAAAGCACCGCGCTGAGCGGTAGTTGAGCAGTTGGCATACATCCAGTCCATACCGTTCTCAGCAACCAACGGCATCAATGATTGAGTCAATTCCTCAACTGTTTCGTTGAATGCTTCTGAAGGCGAGTGGCCCTTGCTGCGCAATACATCGTACTGTGCCGCGAATACGCCCTGGATACAACCCATCAAGGTGCCACGCTCGCCGGTAAGGTCGCTATAAACTTCTTTCTTGAAATCGGTTTCGAACAGGTAACCGCTGCCTACGGCGATACCTAAAGCGATAACGCGGTCACGGGCATGACCTGTTGCATCCTGGAAAATAGCGAAGCTTGAGTTTAAGCCGCGGCCCTGCAGGAACATGCGGCGCAGCGAAGTGCCCGAACCTTTGGGAGCCACCAGGAAAACGTCAACATCAGCGGGCGGGATGATACCGGTCTGCTCTTTGAACGTGATACCGAAGCCATGTGAAAAATACAGAGCCTTGCCAGGGGTTAAATGCTTTTTAACAGTCGGCCACAACTCGATCTGGGCGGCATCGCTTAGCAGGTAGCAAATAATGGTGCCGCGTTGGAGTGCTTCCTCGATCTCAAAAAGAGTTTCGCCGGGTACAAAGCCGTCAGCTACAGCCTTATCCCATGTTTTTGAATTTTTACGCTGACCAACGATCACATTGATGCCATTGTCTTTCTGGTTGAGCGCCTGTCCAGGACCCTGAACGCCATAGCCGATAACAGCTACTGTTTCGTTTTTCAAAATATCCTGTGCCTTTGATAAAGGGAACTCTTCGCGGGTTACCACATTTTCTTCAGTGCCGCCGAAATTTAGTTTTGCCATTTTACTTTTTTTGATTACACCGATGCCTTTTTGATTACACCGATTATTATTGCTTGGTTTTGTTGTACGTTCTACGTCGTGCGTTTTACGTTTTTTGTTCTTCTAAACGGGTTGTACGTATAACGTAAAACGTCAAACGTACAACCCATTGGTTATTTCTTTACCACGATCACGATGCCCGATGCCCAATGCATTTTGGTAACAGCCATGTCTTCCCGGCTATCCAAAATTGATAATAAATTTGCTGCTTTCTCACCATGACCATCGGGCCAGTTGGTTTGCGGCAGCATATCATCTATGATATAAAACCCGCCCGGCTTAAGCATGGCCAAAGTTTCCTCCAGCATCATGTATTTACCGGGCCAGGTGTCCGCAAAAATAAAGCTAAACCTCATTTTTGCATTGTTTTTTATCCATTCGTTGCCGTCGGCGCAAATCAACTTCAGGCGTCTGTCAACACCCAGGTTTTCCTTTGCAACGTTTAGCAGCATTTCATCATTGTCCAACGATATCAGGGTCGATTCCTCGTCCATCCCATCCAGAATCCAGGCTGTTGCCAGTCCCGTGCCGGTGCCCAATTCCAAAAATTCGCCGGAAGGCTTTGATGCAGCTAACGTTTTCAATAGCGAACAAGTCGATATTTCCGACATCTGCAAAAAGCCCAAAGCCTCGGTAGC
>DASZYQ010000025.1:0-140450 GCA_035545315.1 Mucilaginibacter sp.
AGTTCAAGCTACCAATGGCCGGCCAGTAAACTTCAAAGGTAATGCGTATATAAGAATAGGTAGTTACAAAAAGAAGCTATCAGACCACCCTGAAAGGGAAAGAGTTATTTGGACGCAGAGCGGGAGTTATTCATTCGAGAAAGAAATTTGCTCTTACCAATTAACTCCAAAAGTCGTCTTAGAACACATAGACTGGGTTTCTCTTTACACATTGCTTGAATTACCTATTCCAGCTGATGATAAATCAATATTGGATAGACTTGTTCAAGAAAAAATATTACAGAAAAACGGAGGCAATTTCGATATTACAAATCTGGGAGTAATTCTTTTTGCCAAAGACATCACTCAATTTGATGACCTATCAAAAAAGGCAATAAGGGTTATATTCTATAATGGAAAAAATAAAAACGAGACCTTGCATGAACAAGCGGGAATTAAAGGGTATGCTAATGGGTTTCAAAAGTTAATTGTCTATTTAGAGCGATTCCTTCCGTCCAAAGAGGTTATCGAAAATGCATTAAGAAAAAGCGTTCCGGCTTACCCTTCCATAGCGTTACGTGAATTAATTGCCAACGCTTTAATACACCAAGATTTTTCCATTAGAGGTACCTCACCAATGATAGAGGTTTATTCAAATAGAATAGAGATCACAAACCCTGGGAGTCCATTGATAGACCCAGATAGATTTGTTGACCATCCGCCTCAAAGTAGAAATGAGTTAATGGCCGGATTTATGCGCCGCCTTAAAATTTGCGAACAAAGAGGTAGCGGTTATGTCAAAGTTGCTATTGAATGTGAAAAAAATAGACTTCCCGCCCCGGAAATTATTGTTGATGATAATTACACGAGAGTAATATTATATGCACCGCAAAGTTTTAAAGATTTGAGCAAAGCGGACAAGGTTCGAGGATGCTATATACATTCTTGCGTTAAGTATGTTTCTGGTGAACAAATGACTAATCAATCGTTACGGGAGCGGTTTGGCGTACCCGAAAATGAATACACTGCGATTTCAAATGTTATTACGCAAGCTACAGAGGCTGGCTTTATTAAGCTAAGCGACCCCAATAACACGTCCAAGCGTTATGCAAAATACGTTCCTTACTGGGCTTAATCTTATGTCAAAGCTAATTTAGATTCATAACAAAATAGCCGTTTTTAGCTTATAAACGCTGTTTTTTTATGTCAACTACATGTTTTTTCAAATAAATTAGGAATTTAATGGGACTTATATTATATTTGTCCCATTAAGTTATTAATTATGGAAACGCAATTCAAAAGTCTCTTACAAGTACTGGACTACTTCAAGAACGAAGAAACCTGTATTAGCTACCTGGCTAACAGCCGTTGGGGTGAAACTCCTACTTGCCCTCATTGTGGCAACGTTGGTGCTTATGTGACCAACAGGGGCTTTAAATGTAAGGCTAAAGAGTGCCATAAGAAATTCACGGTAACTACCGGGACGATCTTTGAAAATACTAAGATTAGCCTACGTATTTGGTTTGCTGCAATGTACTTGTGTACTGCCCATAAGAAAGGCGTTTCTTCTTTACAGCTAAGCCGCGACCTTAACATCACTCAAAAAACGGCATGGTTCATTCTGCACCGTATCCGTGAAATGCTGAATAGCAACCAAGCTGAACACCTGACAGGTACAGTTGAGATCGACGAAACTTATGTAGGTGGCTCAACCAAAAATAAGAGCAATAAAAAGCGTAAAGAATTACAGGCAAGCGGTGAAGTTTGGGCTAAGAAAACGTCAGTGATCGCTATGGTAGGACGCGAAAGCGGAACGGTTAAAACAACGGTTGTAAAAGCGAACAGCGTTAAATTTAGGGACGTGTTGCCATTGATACAAGCCAATGTTGCTGAGGATGCTTTAATCATTACCGATAGTTCAACTATGTATGGTAGCCTGAAACACTCTTATAAGCACGAAACAGTTAACCACGTGCAGAAAGAGTATGTAAGGGGTGACGTACACACTAATACTATTGAGGGGTTCTTTAGCCAGTTAAAAAGGGGTATATACGGCATTTACCACCAAGTAAGCCCTAAACACCTGCATAGGTATTGCCATGAGTTCGGGTATCGTTATAATACCCGCAAGGGGACTGATATTGCCCGTTTCGAGGATGCTGTAAAGAACGTTAACAATGTTCGGTTGACGTACAAAGATTTAATTGCGTAACTTTGAGTATGGCAGACGAAAAACCAAAATACGACCTAAAGGCTAAACGCAAGGTACGTGCAGAGAAGTACGAAGAAAAGGTGAAGTTTGACGGGACGTTGGAACAGATGATAACTATGGCCGGTAAGACTAAACTACCGAAAGAGAAAGACCAAAAATAAAAAAACCGCCTATTGCGGTTCCATTACTATTTTATAATTTTGTTATGCTAAAACGGTATTACCAGTACCTTTTAGCTAAATTTTAATCCAGTATAAAGAACGCTTTTCTTAGACTTAAGACAAAGTTAATACATTATTGTCAAAAAGTCAAGGGGGAAATACAATGCCGTCGTCTACCTTAAACAAAAACCTACTTGCTGCCAAGCACTCAAAGAATGATGAATACTACACCCAATTGGCAGACATTGAGAGGGAGCTTAAATATTATAAACATCATTTTAAAGGCAAGGTAATTTATTGCAATTGCGACGATCCCAGAGTAAGTAATTTTTTTCGCTTCTTTTCTTATAACTTTAAGAAATTGGGTCTAAAAAAGCTAATAACCACTTGCTATAAAAGTATCAATCCTGACCTATTTAGTCAGCATGATTCAGAAAGGGCTATTTATCTTGAATATGAGGGGAGCGAAAATGAAAATGGCATTCCGAGCATTGACGAAATTGGAATCATATACCTCGATAGGGATGGTGATTTCAGAAGTAAAGAAAGTATCGAGCTATTAAAGCAGTCTGATATTGTAATTACCAATCCCCCGTTTTCACTCTTTAGGGAATATGTGGCTCAATTAATGGATTACGATAAAAAGTTCCTTATAATCGGGAACATAAATGCAATATCCTATAAAGAATGTTTTGAAGCAATTAAGGGAAACAAAATGTGGCTCGGTTATAACTGCGTAAGACATTTTGGACAACCAGATGGCACAATGTACGAGACTGCAAGGACTTATTGGTATACTAATTTAGATATTGCTAAGCGCCACGAAGATATAATCTTGTACAAATCCTACAACGAAAACGATTATCCTAAATACGACAATTACGATGCTGTTGAAGTGTCAAAAGCCACTGAAATACCTGTCGATTATGTTGGCGTGATGGGCGTACCTATTACCTTTTTGGATAAATATAATCCTGAACAATTTGAAATTCTCGGTATTACTGACAGAGAGAATACATCTGGTTTAAAAACAAAAGTATACACCTCGGAAGACGTTCCGAATCCAGGTGATTTAAATCGTCGGGCAACTATAAAATCAGGCGATAGCTATAAGGCCACTTATGCACGGCTTCTAATCAGACGTAAGAAGATATGAATATAGAACTTAACGAAATCTCCGTTAGAGAACTTGCACAGGGTTATGAAGATACGGAAGAAAACGGTGTTGTTGGCTATAACATGCAATTAGATATTCGTCCAAAATACCAAAGAGAGTTTATTTATAAAGACAAACAACGAGAAGCTGTAATTGATACGTTAATAAAAGGTTTTCCTTTAAACGTAATGTATTGGGCGGTTAGAAAAGATGGGGGCTTTGAACTAATCGACGGGCAGCAAAGAACTATATCTATTTGTCAATTTATAGAGGGTGAATTTTCTTACAACAACCGATATTTCCACAATCTACAGGAAGATGAGCGTGAAAAAATATTGGATTATAAGTTAATGGTTTACGTTTGTAGTGGGACGGATAGCGAAAAGTTAGACTGGTTTAAAACTATCAATATTGCAGGAGAAAAGTTAACAGATCAAGAATTAAGAAATGCTATTTACGCAGGCTTATGGGTAACAGACGCGAAACGGTATTTTAGCAAAACTAATTGCGCTGCCTACGGTTTGGGGGGTGATTATTTAACGGGACAACCTATAAGGCAACATTTTTTAGAAACGACAATAAGGTGGATTAGCGGCGATAAGATTCCTGAGTATATGGCCAAACATCAAGATGAGCCAACTGCTAATGAATTGTGGCTATATTATCAAAGCGTCATAAATTGGGTAAAAGTTGTCTTCCCGAAGTACCGAAAAGAAATGCAAGGGGTTCAATGGGGCAACCTTTACAATCAGTTCAAGGACGATAAATTTGACCCTAAAAAAATAGAGGAGCAAATAGCTTCTTTAATGATGGATGACGATGTAACAAAGAAGAGCGGCATTTATGAATATATACTAACCGGGGATGAAAAATATCTAAATATTAGAGCGTTCACGCCAAATCAAATACGACAAGCATACGAAAGACAAAAAGGTATTTGCGCTAAATGCGGTAAGTACTTTGAATTGTCCGCTATGGAAGCAGACCATATAACGCCGTGGCACTTAGGCGGTAAAACTTCTGCAGATAATTGCCAAATGCTATGCCAACACGATAATAGATTAAAATCAGGAGTATAAGCACTCACCCACCCAATAATATTTTTTTGCAATAAAATGTACAGCATACTTGACAAAATGTAAAAGATGTTTACCTTTGTTTGAGATAGGGTTTTAAAAACAAAAGCCCCTAAGTATCGCACTTTGGAGCTTTTAACCTAAACCTTATCACGGGTAACACGGGATTGTGCTACCGCGCTTCAAAGATAATAAATTTCGATCTAAAATAATTGGAAAAAAATCTATTTGTCCCAACTGGTATATAGTTCCCAGTAAAATTGACAATCAAATGAAAAGCCGCTTTCTTTTTCCCTATTGGTTCCGTTACCTGGGCTGGGGCCTGGTGATATTACATGTTCCCTTGAGCATGCTTGGCAAATCACACGGCATGGTCAATATCATGGACGCTCAGCCCACCAACGCCGGGCCTTTCTCGGGTGAACATTTATTTTTCATTTGTACGACACTAATAATGTCTTCGGGTTTGTTTTTCGTTGCATTTGCGAGGGAAAAAATGGAGGACGAGCAAATATGGCACCTCCGGCTCGATTCTTTACGATGGGCTATCTACATCAATTATATCATATTGATCGCGAGCCTCGTATTTATTGAAGACGTCGGGCATATCCTCGAGCTCGATTTCTGGGTGCCCTTGTTGTTTTTCATTATCCGTTTCCGCTGGGTTATCTGGCGCATGAACCGTTCATTAAGCAGGGAGGCATAGGCGATGAAAAATAACATTCGCGTAGAACGCGCTATCAAAAACATCACCCAGGCCGAGCTGGCGGAAGCGGTGAACGTTTCGCGGCAAACTATCAATACCATCGAAAGCAACAAATACGTCCCCTCAACCATATTGGCGCTTAAGATCGCCAGAGTGTTCGGCAAGCAGCTGGAAGAGGTATTTATACTGGAAGAAGGGGATTAAGACTATTTATTATCAGAACAAATTAATGGAGCAACAAATGAAACTTGGAACCACATTCGTGCCGGTGTTGTCGGTCAGCAGCGGCGTAACGGATATTGAATTTTATCGAAAAGCTTTCGGGGCAAAACAATTGTGGCGTATTAATAATCCCGACGGCACTGTGCATGTGGCAGCGTTTTCTATAGAAGGCGCAGTGTTTCGTATGCACGAAGAAGGGAGCCAAACATCGAGCCCGGGGAAAGCAGGCAATACAACGGTGACGATCGGCCTGGTGGTCGACGATGTCCAGGCTGTGGTGGCTCAGGCTATAACAGCTGGCGCCACTCTCGTTTCGCCTGTTAAAGATTATGAATATGGCTACCGCCAGGGCGAAATAAAAGACCCGTTTGGGCACCGCTGGCTTATTGAAAAGATATTGAGCCAGGACGCCCTGGATAATTTTGTGCGCAACGCCTGAGCTATTTCGGCAAAGAAAAAAAGATATGATGAAAGACCAGCCCTCCGACGAATTCAAGGCCGCTTTCCTGCCAACGCTGTCGGTAAGGAATGGCGCAGCAGCGGTTGAATTTTATAGAAAAGCCTTTAATGCTGAAGTAGTGTTTTGTCTTACTGATCCCGATGGCGGCGTGGTTGCGGAACTTTCGATCGGAGGCGTACGGTTCATTGTAGCCGACGAGTCGCCGGAACACGAAAACTTCAGTCCCGAAACATTAGGCGGCAGCACGATCAGGATGGGATTAGTGGTGAAGGATCCCGATTGGTTGTCAAAACAAGCCGTCGCCGCAGGCGCCACGGAGATCTACCCGGTCGAAGACCAGGATTACGGTTACCGGCTTGGACGGATAAAAGACCCGTTCGGTCACCATTGGGAAATTTGCCGGCCCTTGCATTAGCATGGAATTTTTAAGGCTAAATCTGAACATCCGCATATTTGCACATCTGCACATCTGCACATTACCTTTGCGCCATGCGCTTTGATCTCATCACCGTATTACCCAATCTGCTGGAAAGCCCGTTCGCCCATTCCATTTTACAGCGTGCGCAGAAGAAAGGCATAGCCGAGATCGTGGTGCATAACCTTCGAGATTACGCCCATAACAAGCACAAAAGCGTTGACGACTATCCCTTTGGCGGCGGCAGCGGCATGGTGATGACCATCGAACCATTTGCGTTATGTATTGAAAAACTCAAAGCGGAGCGCAATTACGACGAAGTAATCTTTATGACCCCGGACGGCGAAACGCTGAATCAGTCCATTGCCAACCAATTATCCGTAAAACAAAATATCATCGTCCTTTGCGGGCATTATAAGGGCATAGACCAGCGCATACGCGACCTGTTTGTTACCCGCGAAATATCCATTGGCGACTATGTACTTTCGGGCGGCGAGCTGCCTGCAGCGGTTTTGGTCGACGCGGTAGTGCGGCTGATACCAGGTGTATTGAGCGATGAAACTTCGGCCTTGTCCGATTCCTTCCAGGACGGCCTGCTGGACGCGCCGGTCTACACCCGGCCGGCCGACTGGAACGGCCATAAGGTGCCGGATATCTTATTAAGCGGCAATACCCCCGAAATAGAAAAATGGCGTTTTGAGCAGGCTGTGGAAAGGACAAGGCAAAGACGGCCGGATTTGCTGAAGTAATTTGAACACCATTTACAGGATTAAAAGATAGATAGGACCATGTAAATCGGACAAATCTTAAAAATCGTGTTCTAACAATTTTTTAAATCCCGTTTTTTATATTGAAATAAAATCTCTATTATTGCAAGCCGATTTTTACGGGTTAAAAATTGCGTTTAGAGCTTAATATCATGGATTTAGTAAAATTTGTCGAAGAGCAATCAGTAGAAAAAAAGAACGTTCCTGCGTTTAAGGCAGGTGATACTGTTAGCGTACACTATAAAATTCGCGAAGGTAACAAGGAGCGTATCCAGGTTTACCAGGGTGTGGTTATCCAGCGTAATGGTGCCGGTACTACCGAAACTTTCACTGTTCGCAAGGTATCAAACGGCGTTGGTGTTGAGCGTATATTCCCGATCAATTCCCCCAATATCGACAAGATCGAAGTAAACAGCTTCGGTAAGGTTCGCCGCGCTAAGCTGTTCTACCTACGCGACCTGACCGGTAAAGCTGCCCGTATCAAATCGAAAAGAGTTTAAGCCCCCTGCCCCCCTGGAGGGGGATTTTATAAGGGTATAAATAAAAAATCCCGTTTCATTTCCGAGACGGGATTTTTTGTTTATATCCGGTTTGTCACTCCTGAACCTGCCCGCCGGCAGGCAGGCGAAGTGAAGAATCTCGCTCAATCAGACATGTTCAATTAGATTCTTAGCAGCGCTCAGAATGACAATTTGTTTCTAAGCTTCCTTGGCCTTTGCTGCCCCTTTAGGGGCCCGGGGGGCTTGGGTTGCCAACTCCGCCAGCACCGTCCTACCGCCTTTTACAGCCTGGCCTATGGCTACGTCCACTTTGGTTCCTAAAGGCAGAAACACATCTACCCTCGACCCAAACTTGATAAACCCGAATTGCTGACCTTGTTCTACTTCCTGGCCTTCTTTTACATACCATACAATCCGGCGCGCCATTGCGCCAGCTATCTGGCGAAACAATATGGTAACACCGTTCTTGTTTTCGATAGCTATGGTCGTACGTTCGTTTTCGGTTGAGGACTTGGGGTGCCATGCAACCAGGTATTTGCCTTTGTGGTAACGGAAATATTTTACAACGCCCGAAATCGGGTTGCGGTTCACATGCACGTTTATAGGCGACATAAAGATCGAAACCTGTATGCGTTTATCCTTTAAATACTCGGTTTCTACAGTTTCTTCTATTACAACCACTTTGCCGTCGGCGGGGCAAAGCACAGTTTTCTCATTCGGGTCGATGCGGAATATCGGGCTGCGGAAGAACTGCAGGATAATAAGGAACAAAGCGCCCGATAATAAGTATACGATCCATCGTAACGTATGTGCTTCGGGCCAGTAGAAATGTATTACGGCATTAACTACGAAGATAAGCAGCACCACAATCGCTATGGAAGTATATCCTTCTTTATGGATGGTCATTACAAATGAATTTACGGCAAAAATACTAATTTGTAATGAAGTAAAGGTACATATATACGATAGGAGCCGCCATCAGCAGCCCGTCGAAGCGATCGAGCAGACCACCGTGCCCGGGCAATATACCGCCTGAATCTTTTACGTTGAGGCTGCGTTTGAGCATCGATTCCGCCAGGTCGCCCAGGGTACCGAAGCAGCCGATCAGCAGGGCGGCTATAACCCAATGCTGCCAGGCAAGCTCTTTATGAAAGTGGCTAAGTATTAAACCCGCCACGGCGCTTATCAGCACGCCGCCGAAAAAGCCTTCCCAGGTTTTTTTGGGCGAATGGCGCTCGAACAACTTGTGTCGACCGAATGACATGCCACATAAGTAGGCCCCGGTATCGTTGGCCCAGAGCATGATCAAAAACCCGAGTGGGATATGGAAATTAAAACCGGTATAACCATCCAGGTAAGCCAGAGCATGAAAGAAACAAAAGGGTATAACGGTAAATAGCAGTCCGAACACCGTATAGGTAATGTTGGTAAAAGGCGCCTCGGATCGCCGGAAAAGCTCCTGTATAAATATGGCAGCGAAACAGGGCACTAGCGCAAGCAACAAATAATTCGCCGGGGACCCGTCGTTATTCATAGCAAGCGCAGCGAAAATAATATAAACAAGCGCGCCGGTTAAAACGCCCAAGATCAGAGCCGGTTTGATGCCCGTCTGCATTACCAGCCTGTAAAACTCGAAAAGGCACAGCGTCGAAAGAACAAGGTAAAAAATATCAAATGTGTAGCGCCCCAGTAGTATAGAGGCGATCATGACGATGACAAAAAAGAAGCCTGTGATGGCGCGTGTTTTCATGAATTGATCTGGTTCAGGATCATAGCCTCAATCGCATTGCTGAAATCCTGCTGGTGGATATAGACTTCGATTTCGCCGAAGGTGCGGTGTGACGAGTCCTGTTTGTTAAGTAATACGGTATCAATCTGGTTTTCGATCAGCATTTGCTTTACTATCTCGGCCTGGTAGTAGTTTGTCGATGTAAATATCCTAATCCAGTTCTTCTCCATAATGATGCTTCAACTGCCACTTTTTTGAAAGATAATGGTATAGCAACAATAAAAGTACGGTAATTATAATGCTTATAATATAGCCTGCATTGTTAAAAGTTTGCTGCTCGTCGGGGTTCAAACTGATCATTTTGTTCTGGTACAAGTAGGTAACCACCACAGCCGTGCCATTGTTTACAAAATGCCCCCATACCGCCGGCCAGATGCTGCCGCTCCACGCAACGAAATAACCAAACAGCACGCCGAGCAGCATACGGGGTAAAAAACCGTAAAACTCCATATGAAACGCGCTGAACAGGATTGCCGTTACCCAAATGGCCACATGATAATTTTTGAACCAGCGTACGAATATAGTTTGCAGGCATCCCCTGAAAAGACTTTCCTCGACAATTGCGGTTAGCAGGCCGATGAACAACAGGTTAAACAACATATCGCCGAAGCTGTGCATCTGCATCATGGCATCGGAGAATTTCTGGGCCGAGTTCTCGCTATCCTTCATCCAATGCTCTAAACCGCTGAGGGATTTTGGCAGCACCATTTTTTGATTGATGTTACCCAGGAATTCGATCAGCGGATTAGCGAGCATCATCGTGGCGAGAACCAAAACGATCAGCGCCCAGGGAAAATGGATATTGGTTTTCAGGTAGTTATCAGGGTCGCGCACTACGAAGTACGAAAATATGAGCGGCGTAATAAGTATCGGGAATGTTGTTCCTGTAAACTGGATGATCCATAACGACGTTTGCGTTTCCTGGGAACCCAGTTTAAGATTACTGATATCGATGAAGGTGTTTAATCCATATTTTGCGGCTACAATGCCAATACCAATAAAACTGCCAATGATGATCGCCAAAATAAGTATGACGATCAGTATAACGAACTGGTATCCGGGATGAACTTGCTTGTATAAGGTTGGCTTAGAAGGGCCTTCTGTCATAATCTGCTTTTAAATTCGTAATTTTGCGGCGGTTAAAGATAAGCCATGTCTGTACAAATCGGAAATATTGACCTCGGAGAATTTCCACTGTTGCTGGCGCCTATGGAGGATGTGAGCGACCCGCCCTTCCGTTATGTTTGCAAACAAAATGGCGCCGACCTGATGTATACCGAGTTCATTTCGTCCGAGGGTTTGATACGGGATGCAGTCAAAAGCAGGCAGAAACTGGATATTTTTGAGTACGAAAGGCCCATTGGCATACAAATATTCGGCAGCGATATTGAACATATGCGCGAGGCGACCGAAATAGCATCGCAGGCAAACCCCGACCTGATCGACATCAATTACGGCTGCCCAGTAAAAAACGTGGCCTGCCGGGGCGCCGGCGCCAGCCTGCTGCAGGATATAGATAAGATGGTAGCCATGACCAAAGCCGTTGTCGGGGCGACGCATCTGCCCGTTACTGTAAAAACCCGCCTGGGCTGGGACGACAATACCAAGAACGTTTATACCGTAGCGGAGCGCCTGCAGGATGTGGGCATCAAGGCGCTTACCATACATGGCCGTACCCGTTCGCAGATGTATAAAGGCGTTGCCGACTGGACACTGATAAGAGAAATAAAGAAGAATCCGAGGATAAACATCCCCATTTTTGGTAACGGAGACATTGATTCGCCACAGAAGGCGGCGCAATGGCGGCTTGAATACGAGGTTGATGGCATGATGATCGGTCGCGCGGCTATAGGTTATCCCTGGATTTTCCGCGAGATCAAGCATTTTTTCAATACCGGCGAATTCCTCGATAAACCTTCAATTGCCGAGCGGGTGGATGCCTGCAGAACGCATTTGGAAAGATCGGTTGAGTGGAAAGGCCCAAAAACGGGTATTTTTGAGATGCGCAGGCACTATTCCAACTATTTCAAAGGGCTCGACTATTTTAAAGAATATCGTATGAAACTGGTTACCGCCGCAAGCCTGGAGGAAATAAACGAAATTTTATTTGAGGTAGCCGAAGCCTACAGCGCCGAACTGGCTTAATATTTGAGTGAGAATAAGTATAATCTAACATTCACAGATTACTCATGATCACTACTATAACTGATGGCGTCAAGGTTTCTGTCGAAACTATATACCAGCCGGAATATTCTAACCCTGCGAACGATCATTACATGTTCGCTTATAAGATCAGTATTGAAAACATGGGCGCGAACGCAGTGCAGTTGCTGCGCCGCCACTGGGAAATATTTGATTCGAATGGAGCCAAAAGAGAAGTAGAGGGTGAGGGCGTAGTCGGGCAGCAACCGATCATCGAGCCGGGGAGCACGCACGAATATGTTTCGGGCTGCAATCTCAAAACAGATATGGGCAGTATGCGCGGCGAATACCAAATGAGCCGCTTAGTCGATAACGCGCTTTTTGACGTGAAGATCCCCGAATTTTACCTTATCACACCATACAGGATGAATTAATCTTACCAAACCATAACAGAAAAAGCCCCGGGATTATTCCGGGGCTTTTCTATTTCCATTCTTATTTTATTACCTATGCCTTTCGCGTTCAGGTGGTTGCTGACGCGGGGGCTGCTGGCGCGGCTGCTGCATCCGTTGTTGTTGCTGCATCCGTTGTTGTTGCTGCTGCATCCGTTGCTGTTGCTGCGCACGCTGCTGTTCTACACGCTGTGCCTGTAACTGACGCTGCTGTGCCTGCTGTTGTGCGCGCTGTTCCTGTTGCTGGCGTTGCGCTTCCATTTGTTGCTGACGTGCAGCCTGCTGGGCCTGTTGTTGCGCACGTTGCTGCTGTTGCGCTTGCATACGCTCGGCCTGTTGCTGGCGTTGCTGTTGTTGCGCCTGCATTCTTTGCGCCTGCTGTGTGCGCTGGGCCTGCATACGCTGCTCTTGTTGCTGAGCATTTACGCGGGCTTGCTGCGCTCTCTCGTTGGCGGCGTTTCGTACCTGATCTGTGCGCTGGTTAGCGTTCATCCTTGCCTGTTGCACTTGTTGGTTAGCTGCGTTTCTTGTTTCGGCTGTACGTTGGCTGGCATTGTTGCGAGCTTGTTGCACCCTTTGATTAGCCGCGTTCCTTGTTTCGGCTGCACGTTGATTGGCATTATTACGAGCTTGTTGCACTTTTTGATTAGCTGCATTCCTGGCGGCTTCGGTCCGCTGGCCGGCAATATTACGTGCCTGTTGTACAGCCGCTGCCGCATTGTGATTAGCAGCAGGTTTTACATTTTGGGTAAAACGGTGCGGGTCGGGCCGGCGCATAGCCACAATGGCCGGATGGCCATGGTTAGCTTTAGCAAACAAGCTCCTGTCGTGACTGGCGGCCTGCGCATAACTAACTTGGGTGACGGTCGGACGAACATGATGTTCGTTCATGGCGCGCAATTGTTCAGGACGCGGCCTTGCGGTTATGCCGCCCCGGCCTCCGTTATAGCTCACATGGTTATTGACAACGGTATAATTATTTATTACCGTGCGGTTGATATAAGTATTATGGATAACGGTACGGTTTACGTTTACCACGGCCGTATTGTAACGGAACTGACGTCCCGACCATTCGCCGCCGCAAAAACCAATACCGAAGTAACCGCCCCCGTAATTAACGTCTCCATAAAAGCCTACGTGCGGGCCCCAATAGCCGGTGTGATAAACATAAACTCCGTCGTCGTATCCCCAATAAGGCGGGGTCCACAACAGGTCATAATCCGGAGGGGCCACCCAAACGCCAGGTACCCAGTAGTAATCTTCTTCATCCGGGTCCCAGGCCCAGTAGCCAGGCTGCCATATATACCCGTCCACCGGGCAAGGCGGTTGATCATAAACCGGCAACGGCGGCGGCGCTATATCAGCGGAGATATTGATCCCCACACTCACTTGTGCTTGTATTTTGGGCGCGACTAAAGCCATAGCCGCTATATATAGTCCCATTTTTAATATCTTTTTCATACATGTAAATTTTAAGCGTAAACAACTGGACAACAAAACAGTTTTGGATTAGACATTAAGAAAGCCATGGGGTTTAATGGAATCAGTCCAATGTCAACGAATGGCCGTAATCACCCGATGGCGATATTGTAACCAACCACATATTATCGGTCTTTTTTATTCGGATTGTGCTTGTCAGGATAATAATGCGGTGGCCGGTTTCTGTAGGCGTGGTTGGTTTTTTTAATGTATCGCTGTTTCGGTTTATGCTTTTGGGTTTTAACAGGAGTATTATTTTTTCCAACTTCCTTTATTGGCGGTTCATCAGTATAAGTTCTCGGTGTACGGTTAGTTGTGGGCTGAGCATTGTTCCTGAGGACATTTTTGGCCGTTGGCTGATTATTTTTATTACTGGCTGCCGACTGAGTATTTTTATTGGTTTCGGTTACGGGCGGTTGATCTGTATTGATCCTTGGTGTACGATTACTTATTACTGCCGTGTCCTTTTTCCGTTGATTATTAGCTGGCGAGGAGACCTGTGCATGACTCTTAGGGATGTAAAACATGGTCGCAGCAACCATAAGCAATATTGCTTTAATGATGTTTTTCATAATGGCAGAATTGGTAGTGTCCTATACTACAAACTCAAACACCAAACTGTTTTTTGGAAGCCGGTTATATGAGCTTAGTTTGCAAGATGATAAGTCCGTTTCAGGTCGTTGATCAAAGCGCTGCTTCTTTTCAGCAGTGTATCGGCCGAGGACACTTTCCTTTCAAAAAACCTTGAGCGGACAAGCTCAACATATTGGTTAAACACCGATTTATCGTGGGTGAGCAACGGCGGATTGCTGGCTATAAAAGCGCTGATCTTTTTCCATTGGCGGTTTTGAGGGTCGTGCGCGTGTGACAAATCGTTTGCCTGGCTGTTATATTGAAATTCAAATATCTGCGCCCTTACTTTCCTGACCTCGGCAAAAATAATGCGGTCGTTTTCCTCCATGGTCTGCAACCGGCGGCAAAGCTGGTCATAGCCCGCTGCCTCGCGGGCTATCGATTTATCAAAATATCTCAGCGAACCCGAGCTTTTCATTTCCTGGAATGTCGCATCATTGGGTGCAAAGTACGTGTAGGCGCCGCCAAACAGACCATACCAGTACAGCTTACCCGTAGCGATGGTTTTCATGTCAGACGCGGCCATCAGTTGCATCAGCGTATCAACGCTTTGCAAAGAAGTGGCATAATAAGTCCGGTAATCTTTCAACGCTGTAGTGTCAGCAGAAAGGTCGGCTACCATCGTTTCGGCATATTCTTTCGCCCGCGTATGTTCCGTAATGTTTTCGCGAATGTTTTCTGCTATAAATCCCATCATCACGGCGATGAATATCATCAGCCCCTCTAACAGGTATTCTTTAAAACCTTTTCTTTCGACTTCGGGATGGTGATGGACTTCCATAATTGTGGCTCGGCTTGTATAAGGTTTAAATATAAGGCTATTCGCTTAATTCAACAGGATCAAATAAAAGTCCTGCCAGGTTATGGCAGGACTTCGGACTTATTTTTAAGAATTCGGCTGATATTAGCTTCGCCTGTTGAACAGAAATGAAGCATAATACAGCAAAGTGGCCAGTGATCCCAAAGCGGCTACTACGTAGGTCATAGCGGCCCACCAGAGTGCGTCCTTAGCTTGGTCGTGCTCTTCCCGCGTTTGCATAACTGTATAGTTATTGTTCAGCCAGGCCAGCGCTCTCCGGCTGGCGTCGAACTCAACAGGTAGCGTTATAAAGCTAAACAAGGTGACCAGGGCCAGGGCCGCTACGCCGATAGCCAATACAAACGGGTTGTGCATAAAGAACACCAGCATAACGCCGATAAACAATGTCCATTGCACCAGGGTCGAGGCTACGTTGATCACCGGTACGAGCGAAGTGCGCAGGCTAAGCCATGCATAAGCTTTGGCATGCTGCACAGCGTGCCCGCATTCGTGGGCGGCTACAGCGGCCGCCGCTACACTGCGGCTGTTATATACATCCGGGCTAAGATTAACCGTTTTGTTTCCGGGATTATAATGATCAGATAGCTGGCCTTCAACCGAAATGACTTGCACATCATAAATATTATTGTCGCGCAGCATTCTTTCGGCGACTTCCTGTCCCGACATGCCCGACGAAAGACTAATCTCGGAATAATGATTGAATTTGCTTTTGAACCGCCACTGCACGATAAAGCTGACCACGGCTACCAAAATCATCAGCAGCCATGCAGACCCGAACGAAATATATCCTGTAATTAATGCTAAAAGATTCATAGTAAATATTGTTTAATAGGGTATTTCAAAAAGTATTCCATCGAATTTTTACTTTTGAGCTTGCAACAGGCATTTTCATATTGGGAACAGACGGCGTTTACCGGCAATGCCGATGTGATCATTATCGGCAGCGGGATCGTCGGCCTGAGCGCTGCATTGCATTTGAAAAAGCTCCGGCCGAAGCTAAAGATTACAGTACTTGAGAGAGGTTTTCTTCCCAGTGGCGCCAGTACAAAAAATGCCGGTTTTGCCTGTTTTGGCACGGTTTCCGAGCAAATTTCCTATTTAAAGCGATCTTCGGAGCAGGACGTGCTGCGCCTCGTCGACTACAAATGGCGGGGATTGCGGCGGATGCGTGAAAACCTGGGCGACGCCCATATCGATTACCAGGAATACGGCGGTTACGAACTGTTTATGGATGACGAACCGGCCGGGGCTGAAGAGGCACTGGATCAATTAACATATTTTAACAATCTGCTGAAACAAGTTATCGGCAGCGCTGACATATATGCAGTCGCCGATGCCAAAATAGCGGAATTTGGGTTTGTCAAAGTATCGCATATGATCCGTAATCGCTTTGAAGGGCAGATACATACGGGCAAAATGATGCGCGCGCTGCTGAACCGTGTTTATGAAAAAGACGTTTTGGTACTGAATAACTGCTGTGTCGACAGGATCGAACAGGAAGATAACAAGGTCAGTCTTTTAACCTCTCATGGAAATTTCAAAGCATCAAAAGTGATACTGGCAACTAACGCTTTCGCCGCGCAACTGTATCCCGAACTGGACGTGGTTCCCGGACGCGGCCAGGTGCTCGTAACCAAGCCCATTGCCGGGCTTAAATTAAAGGGGACTTATCACTTTAAGGAGGGATATTACTATTTCCGTAATATTGATGGGCGACTATTATTTGGCGGAGGCAGAAACCTGGATTTTAAGAAAGAAGAAACCTGGGACTTCGGTCATACGGAACAGGTTAAAGCCAGCTTGCTTCAATACCTGCGCGAAGTGATCCTGCCCGAACAAGATTTTGAGGTCGACTGCTGGTGGAGCGGTATCATGGGTTTCGGTGAAGAAATCAGCCCGATCATCAGGGAAGTTCAGCCTAATGTATTTTGCGCGGTGCGCTGTAACGGTATGGGCGTGGCTATGGGCAGTTTGGTGGGCGAAGAGGTGGCGCAGCTGGCCTATCCAATAGAACGACGCTAATTTCGAATTTCCGGTTTTTTGATCTTAAGTAATAAGAGAGTACTGACATAAAAACGCCAGTGTTGCAGGTGTAGGGGCTGTATGCTACACTACACCTGCGTTGCATATTGGCTCAGCAGCGTTTTAGACGCCCTGCCTTTCCAGGCTTCGATCAGCAATTGTTCCAATACGGCCGGATCGATACGCTCAAGATTTACTAATACCGTCGGATAATTGCGGTAATGGTCGGTAAAAAAGAAGGTTTCCGGGTCGGTTTGGATCCATTTATCCCGCTCATCGGTTCGCACTACCAGCACTTCCCCGTTTTCCCAAATCCTCGCCAGGAATTTTTTCCGCACGTAAAATCCGGGCGTGCCATGCGTAATGCTTTCCGTTACTCCGGGCAATTTCTGCAGGATATTGCGGATAAATTGCAGGTACATGAACGGATCGGACATACTAAAACAATTCAACCAGTCTTTCCAGCGCCATTCCGCGCGAACCTTTGATCAGCACGGTGGCATTTCGGATGGGACTTCCTTTCAAACCGGCCATTGCCTCTTCAACTGTCGGATAAAATTTTATTCCGGAATTGTCCATGGTCCATGGTCCATGGTCGATAGTCTTTGCAGCTTTATTAAATTCGTCTCCAATAAAGATCCTTTCATCCACTGGCGCCTCTATGGCTTTACGGATGATACCCTCATGCTCAGCCGCCGCTTCATCGCCCATTTCGAACATATCTCCCAATACCAGGACCTTTTTTCCGGCTTCAATCTTGCTTAGGTTTTCGATAGCCACCGCCATGCTGCTCGGGTTAGCATTATAATAATCGCAAATAAGTGTATTAGTAGCGGTTTGAACGATCTGCGAGCGGTTATTTTTAGGCTGGTACCCGCTGACGCCTGCATTGATCTTGCGCGTATCGATGTCGAAATAAAGACCGATACAGACGGCGGCCAAAATATTAGGCAGGTTATATTCACCTGTGAGTTGGGTCTTTACAATATGTGTTGTATCTGAGCGCCTATCCGTCCACTCGAGCGTTAACAACGGAGAATTTTCGATTATCCTGCCGGAAACCAGGCTTGAGGTATCATTGCTCCCATAATAAACAACAGGGTGCAATCCACGTGCCTGGCCCATACCCACTAAAACCGGGTCGTCGCAATTAACAAACGTCATGCCCCCCGACAATTTAAGAAAATCATAGAGTTCGCCTTTTCCTTTTTTTACGCCTTCCACGCCGCCAAAACCTTCCAAATGAGCCTTGCCGACGTTGGTGATCAGTCCATGCGATGGCTGGGCGATGCTGGAAAGCAGTTCTATTTCCTTTTGGTGATTTGCGCCCATCTCGATAACCGCGACTTCATGGCCTGGATTGATAGATAATATGCTCAGCGGTACACCGATATGGTTGTTCAGGTTGCCTTGTGTGGCGTACGTATTAAACTGCTGCGATAAAACAGCGTTGATCAATTCCTTGGTGGTGGTTTTGCCGTTGGTTCCTGTAAGGCCAACAACCGGAATATTCAATTGCCGCCGGTGATGCCGCGCCAAGTCCTGTAAAGCCAGCAGGGTATCATCCACCAGTATAAATTGGTCGTTTAACCGGTATGCCGGGTTATCGATCACAGCATATGCCGCGCCGGAATCAACGGCCTTTTCAGCAAAGGTATTGGCATCAAACTTTTCGCCTTTAAGTGCAAAAAAGATACAGCCTAAAGTTATCTTCCGCGTGTCGGTGCTGATAACGGGGTGTTTGTGGTAAATGTGGTATAGTTCTTCGGTGGACATGGCCTTTTTGAGCGTCATTGCGAGGAACGAAGCAATATCCCCACATTGCAAATCAGTATGCAAAGTTCGGAGATTGCTTCGTCGTTCCTCCTCGCAATGACGGTATTTTTTAAATTTAATTATTTCCCCTGTTCATCCAGCTTATCACAGCCCTAATTTCGCCATAAGAATAATCATCTCCCAAAACTTCTTTCAATGGCGATAGTTTTTCGTGGCCATAACTTTCAACAGCGTCTTTAATGGCTGGTATTTTCTCTTCTTTCATCATTTCCAGCACATCCATTTCGCCGGTTTGAATAAAATAACTCAAATGGCTTTCAATTGTTGTAGCAACCATGCCCCGCGCTGCAGCGATCTCCTGTATGCTTTTGCCCGAACGGTACAGTGCAAAACTTTCGTTGCGGGTATCCGTCGAACGTAACCGGGTATTTGTATTACCGGTATTTGGTTTTCGTTCCGATTTGCGGGGTTTTTGTTTTATTCGTGAGGTAAGATCATTTGTGATGCAATAATTCTTAACTGGTATCAAAAATTCGCGGCCGTACCGCGCCAGTTTGATATCTCCAAAGCCTGAAATCAATCGGAGTTCATCCAGCGTTTGCGGCAGGTAGGTGGCCATTTCCATCAGTGCGGCATCCGAAAGAATTATATAAGGCGGTACGTTTTCATTACCCGCAATATCCCTGCGAATTGACTTCAATTCACTCAAAAGCCGGGCTTCAAACGGTATAATTTCAGGCTCTCTCTCCTCAAAGGTTTGTGAAGCGGTAAGCTCAACTTTTTGCAATCCTTTTAATACGGCATCGCTTCTATCAGTAAGCTTCAATAGCGGGTAGGCGTCGTTGGTGATTTGCAAATAGCCGAGCGTAACCAATTCACGGATATACCTGAACCAATCGGCCCGGTGAATATCGGCCCCAACGCCGTAGGTTTTGAGTTGCTTATGTTCCTCCCGTATTTTCTCCCGCTGCGAGCCCCGCAGGAAATCGATCACATAAGTATTGCCGAATCCTTCTTTCAGTCTGGCCACGGCCGACAGCGCTTTTTGCGCGATCAGTGTTCCGTCGAATTTTTTGATCTCGCTGAGGCAAACATCACAGGACCCGCAATTGGCAGGGAAGGTCTCGTCGAAGTATTGCATCAGGTATTGCCTGCGGCAGGTTTGAAGCTGGGCATATTTTACCATATCGTCCAGCTTTTTGAGCATGATGGCGCTTTGCTCCTCGTTACCCTCTATGCGGGCAAAACGCTGCAATTTGCTTGCATCACCATAAGAATACAGCAGCAAGGCATCTGACGGCAGGCCATCCCTTCCGGCCCGACCGGTTTCCTGGTAATAGCCTTCGATGTTTTTAGGCATATCGGCATGCACCACATAGCGCACGTTCGATTTATTGATACCCATGCCGAAGGCAATGGTGGCTACGATGATCTTGATTTCATCCCGTAAAAAGGCTTCCTGGTTACTGGCCTTTTCCGCCTGGTCCATACCGGCGTGATATGCGGCTGCCGAATATCCTTCCGCTTTCAGATCGGCTGCCAATTCTTCGGTCGATTTTCTCGAAAGGCAATAAATGATGCCTGAATCTTCCTTCCGTTTCTCCAAAAAATCAAGCAGTTGGTTATAGCTGTTTTTCTTAGGGATGACCCGGTACGTGATATTGGCCCGGTTGAAGGACGAAACAAACTCAACCGGTTTTTTCAATTCTAATTTTTCCAGGATATCCTTCCGGGTCAACTTATCGGCAGTAGCGGTAAGCGCTATAACGGGTATTTGCGGGAATTCTTTTTTAAGTCCGGCAAGCATCAGGTATTCGGGCCTGAAATCGTGCCCCCAATGCGAAATGCAATGCGCTTCGTCGATCGCAACGAGGCAAACGGGCAGCGACTTTAAAAAACCGATCAGCGTGCTTCCCGACCGGAAAAGGCGTTCGGGCGCCAGGTAAAGCAGCTTGATTTCGTTGTTCTTCAGTTTTTTGGTAATAGTTGCCTGCTCGGCATCGGATTGTGATGAATTGAGAAAAGCGGCGGATATGCCGTTTACGTTCAGGCTGTCAACCTGGTCCTTCATCAGCGCGATGAGTGGCGATATGACGATAGTCAGGCCATCCATCAGCATCGCGGGCAGTTGGTAGCACACGGATTTACCACCTCCCGTGGGCATGAGTACCAAAACATCACGCCCGCCCAAAACATGTTCTATAATAGCTTCCTGCTGGTGCCTGAACTGGCTGTACCCAAAATATTTTTTAAGCGCCTGTAAAGGAGTCATTTTTTTAATGTGCCAATATGCAGATATACGAATCTGCGGATTAAGGTTTAAGTCGGCAGCCAAATTGCGAAAAATATTAGCATTTTGCAAATTTTATTTTTGCCATAGTTTTTTGAATCGAACTTATAGTTGTTAATTTTCAAACTAAGCAACAAAAGCTATGTCATTTCGACGAACAGCGCTGGGCTAAGCTTTGGCGTGATGCACACTTACACACGCTTTCCCGCAGATTTCGAAATGACATTATTTTTATTTCTGGCAGCTTCTTAGTCCCGAAACAATTCTGTATGGCCGAATCAATAGTGACTGTGGCAATATGAGAATCGATATGTAAATTTTGATTCAGAGCACCAATCAGAATTTTATTTTTTAGCTTAGCTAATCCGTATCATGAGAAAACTCGCTTTTTCACTGATCTTCCTGAGCTTTGTTGTTAACGCTTTCGCGCAGCAAATACAATCGCCATCACAACTCCTGGGTTACAAGCTGGGTTCGCAGTTTACACCGCACAACCGCATCGTGGAGTATTTTAAATATGTGGCATCGGTATCGAAGAACGTGAAACTGGAACAATATGGAACCACCAATGAAGGCCGCCCGCTTATGGTGATGTTTATCGGATCAAACGAAAATATCAACCGGCTGGAAGAGATCAGGCAGCATAATTTGTGGCTGGCCGGGCAAAGCGATAAAGATGCAGCTCTTAAAGATGCGCCCGTGATCCTATGGCTGAGCTACAATGTGCACGGCAACGAGCCCAGCTCGAGCGAAGCGGCTATGGAAGCGCTTTTTGAAATTGCCGATCCGTCAAATAGCCGCACGCAGCCCTGGCTGAAGAACACATTGGTTATCATCGATCCCTGCCTGAACCCGGATGGGCGTGAACGTTACGTGAATTATTACCGGTCGGTAGCCGGAACCGCGCCTGATGCCGATCCGGCGGCCCGCGAGCACAATGAACCCTGGCCGGGTGGCCGGGTAAACCATTATTATTATGATCTGAACCGCGACTGGGCCTGGCAAACGCAAAAGGAAACCAAAGCGCGCGTTGCGCTCTTTAACCGCTGGCTGCCGCAAATACACGTCGATTTTCACGAGCAGGGATATAATTCGCCATATTATTTCGCACCGGCAGCCGAGCCATTTCACAAGGATATCACGCCCTGGCAAAGGGAGTTCCAGGTGATTATCGGGAAAAACAATGCTAAATATTTTGACGAGAACGGCTGGATGTATTATACGAGGGAGGAGTACGATCTGCTGTATCCATCCTATGGGGACACCTACCCGATCTACAACGGTTCGATAGGCATGACCTATGAGCAGGGTGGTATTGGTGCGGGGCTGGCAATCGTCACCCGCAGCGGGGATACGCTGACGCTGGCTGACCGGGTCGCACATCATCTTTCCAACAGCCTGAGTACTGTCGAAACCGCATCGGCCAACGCGCATAAGGCGCTTGAAGAGTTTAAGAAATATTTTGACGATAGCCGGCGCAACCCGCCGGGCGAATACAAGACTTACATTATTAAGGATGACAATCCCGATAAACTAATGGCCTTCGGGCAGTTGCTGCGCCGAAACGGTATACAATTTGGCGATGGTATACAGACCAAAGTGATAGGTTACGACTACGTAAGCGGCAAAATGCAACAGGTGGAAGTCGATAAGAACGATATGGTGATCAGCGCCTATCAGCCTAAAGCTGTTCTTACGAATGTATTGCTGGAACCCAAAACCTTCGTAGCCGATTCGGACACCTATGATATTACGGCCTGGTCGCTTCCTTATGCCTATGGCTTAAGAGCATATAGTTTAAAAGCGGCTATCAAACCGGAACATCTCATCAAAAGTTACACCGAAGCTCCTGCAATATCGCAGGCAAGCGGTCAGCATGCCTATGCTTATGTTTGTACGTGGAAATCGGTGAAGGACGTTAAATTTTTAGCGGGTTTATTGAAGAATGGTATCAGGGTCCGTTACACGGAGAAACCTTTCGAAACAGGCGGAAAAAAATTTGATGCCGGCTCGCTTATTATCACCCGGGCCGGCAACAGGGAAAAGGACTTCGACAACATTGTACGCCACACCGCAGCGGAATGCAGCCGGCGCCTAGTTGAACTAAGTTCGGGTTTTTCAGACAAAGGTGCCGATATAGGCTCTCATGCTATACGACCATTGCATGCGCCGCGCGTAATGCTGGTGGCCGGCCCGGGTGTGTCGGCCGAGGCCATGGGCGAGGTATGGTTCTATTTTGAAAAGGAAATAGGTTACCCCATCACCATAGTTAATTATCATGACCTGGAACACGTCCGCTGGGGCGATTTTGACGTAGCTATATTTCCAGACGGATATTATGACGACTTGCCTACCGACAAGCTGCAAAATTGGGTGCACGATGGCGGTAAACTAATAGCAATGGAGCATACTGTTTCCCTGTTGGTCGACAAAAAGGGTTTTTCTATAAAAAATTTGCCCCAGGATAAACACGATACGTCGGCTACCCGTCCGGAATTGATAAAAAGCTATGCCGACCGCGACCATGACGCTATCCGTTCGAGCGTGCCGGGCGCTGTCTACAAGGTCGAGCTGGATAATACGCATCCGCTTGGCTTTGGAATGGATAAATATTATTTCACGCTAAAATTAAGCGACGCGCTCTACAGCTACCTGGGTGATGATGGCTGGAACGTAGGCATTATCCGCAAAAATGGCTATATGGAAGGGTTTGTCGGGCAAAAAGCGCGGCAGAAGATCAAAGACGGATTGCTATTTGGTGTTCAATCATGGGGCCGGGGTTCGGTCGTTTACCTGGTTGACGACCCTATCTTCCGCAGTTTCTGGGAAAACGGTAAGCTGTTATTCGGTAATGCGGTGTTTATGGTGGGACAGTGAGACAGTCAGACAGTGGGCAGTTTGCAATATAACTGACTGCCCACTGCGAACTGCCCACCGCGAACTCAATTAGCTCCCTTTACTCTCTGCTTTAGATCATCGTCGCCGCTTTGATGTTCGCGGATGTGTATCTTGTTATTTCCGAAATTATAGGTCAATGTCAACCTGGTTATACGCGATTCGCGCTTCTGTGTTATGAATAATACGGTACTTTGGTAATTACTGTTTACATCATTCCTTAACGTATTAAATATGTCGTTCACAGCCAGCTTTACATTCAGTTTCTTATGATCAAATGAATGGCTCAATCCGGCATCAATAGAATACCTGGGTTTAACATCATACAAGCCATACGTCAGGTCAGACTGATAGTGCCCTGTAAGTTCGAATTTGTATCCGCTAACCGGGGTAAATGTTTGGGTTGTCCGGAGGTTATAGGCCCACTGTCCGCGGTCCAGGTTGCCGCCTTCCAGGTTATTTGATTTAAATCCGAGGTAAAAACCGGTGGCGTTGATATTACCTTCCCACCATTTGGTAATGGAGTAGGGCGCATACAGGTTAACGTTCCAGGCATTTTGCTCTTGTAAATTGGCCTGTGTTATAAAGGCCACTTTTGTTGCCGGATCGGTACCAGGCACTTCTGTGATCACATTGGCGGTATGGCTGTAACCCAGGGTCAGCGTAATGTTTTTATTATAAGTGTAATTCAGTTCAAAATTGTTGGTGTATTGCGGCTGTAAGTAGGGGTTGCCCTTTTGATAGGTATATGGGTCCAAATGGAAAACAAAGGGGTTTAGATTGTCGTACTGTGGCCTGTCTATACGCCGGCTGTAGGAGAAATTGATTTCGTTCTTGTCGTTTATGGTTTGATCTAAAAATAAGCTCGGAAATAAGTCAAGGTAATGCCTCGGAATACTGGACACGACATTGGCAGAATCGCCTTTTGCAAGCGAGCTGGTGTATTCGGCCCTTAGACCCGCCTGTACCGAAAAATTTTTATAATTTTTATTGAAATTGATGTAAGCCGCATCGATCTTTTCATCATAGATAAAATGGTTGGTGCTAACGTAAGGGTCTGCTTCAATTGTTTTTTCAGTCAGGTTATTATCTGTTTTCACATCGCTTAATTTAATGCCGGCTTCCATTTTGAGTGTTTTGGTTAACGGGTTGCTATAGTCCGCTTTGGCAGTATGGATATCGATTACCGACGGCGTCAGGTTACCCAGAAATGATTCAGGATGCTGGATGCTTCCGTCAGCCATAAAATAATCAGTAATGTATTGGGAAAGCGCATTGTTGTTAAACTTCGAATAATCGAGGTCGATATTTAATTGCTGGCCGGCAGTGTCTATTTTATAAGTATCGTTCAGGTTTACAGCGAAGTTATGATAAGTTTGGTGCATAGCCGAAACGGTATGCAGTGTAGAATCAGCCTTAGTGAAATTAGGACCGATGTACGTGTGATTATTTATAGCGTCCAGTTCCGAGTTAAAATAACCGTTTATCAAAAAGCCTATGGTGTTTTTTGACGACAGATCATAGTCGGCGCCTAAACGATAGCTGTTGTTATGATCTGCCTCGATAAGCGGCGCCGTTTGTCTGAAGTAGGTTACACCTCCCACGCTGTCGGTGATCACACGCTTAATGCCGATGTTCTGGATACGCTTGTTATCGTTATGGCTGAAAGTTCCGAACACATTTAGGTTGCCATCCTTGTGGTTTAATTGCAAAGTTTGATTATCCTTCCAGTAAGCGCCGTAGCCGACCCCGGTAGTTATGCTGCCATTCGTGCCGGTTTGCTTATTTTTTTTCAGCTTGATATTAATTATGCCCGAGTTTCCGGCGGCGTCATATTTGGCCGAAGGATTGCTGATGATCTCGATAGATTGTATCGTATTGCCGTCGGTCGAGCGCAGCAAGGTAGCCAGCTGGGCAGACGTCAGGTAGGTAAGCTTATCGTTGATCATTACGGTTACACCTTGTTTGCCCTTAAGGCTTATGTTGTCATCCTTATCCACTTCCACACCCGGCGCACGTTCCAGTATATCCATTGCTGAGTTACCCGCCGCAAGCACGCTGTTTTCCACATTCATCACCACGCGGTCTGTTTTACGTTCTATCAGCGGCTTGGCAGCAGTAACTGTTACGCTGCCCAGGCTATGGGCGTTTGGTTTCATGTTCAATTGGGGCAGATTGACGTCCTCCTTACTTTGATTTAAAGAAAAAGGCTGACTCAAGGCTTTTTCATAGCCAATGCTACTTGCTCTTACAATGTATTTGCCGTTTTTTACGTGGTCGAAAGTGTAAATACCTTGCTCGTTACTGATGGCGCCCTTTACTACGGCTGAGTCCTGGGCATTTACCAGGCTAACGGTCGCATACATCATCGGTTTTCCCTGCTCGTCGAGGAGAGAGCCCGATACGTGCCCGGGTTGGGCGCTTGTTTGGGCGAGGGCGACTCCTGTCGTTACGAAAAATAGCAGGAGCATATAGTATATTTTGAGGAGTGTTGGTTTCATGTGGTTAAAATTTGGGCAATAACATGCCCTTTAAGGATTTTCAGTTCTTTTTTTGGTTATCTATTAACTTATTGGGTGCCTGGTTAAATAAACTGCCAGTTCAGTTCAGGTTGGTTTTAGAAAAGTTTTGTCATATAATTTGCTTTGTTTCTATAATTCCGGCGGCAATAGCAATTCCATTAAAAGAGGTCATCTTCTTTTTTAAACCTTCAAAAAATCGGGTTTGCGATTATGCCGTAGCGATCAGTTATTGTTTGTATTAAGATGCTCGTTGGGCGCCAATGGTTACAGCGAATTTTCGTTTTTTCGGTTAAAACCGGCATTCACCCGGGTGAACAGCCGGTTTTTTCCGGTAAAAGTTATTGAATGTTTTTTAACACGGGCGCTATACGGGACAGCACATCGCCGAAAAACGAAAACCCTGATTTGGTCAGCCGGCTTTGCAATAATTCCTTTCCATCATTTTGATTTTTATCCAAAGGAACTGCAGGAAGGCCGGCCGGTGAAATTCTTTTGACGACTGGCCGCATTTCTTTGACCGCCGGACTTGCGGGTGAGGATTTGTTAATGCTCCGATGCGTATAAACGTAAAACATAAGCCCGCCGCACAGCAGCGCCAGGCTTATGTATGTCGAAGGCATTTTCATCGTTATAAGTTGTTTACAATATGGATGAGACTATCATGAACAAGTCTGTTTCAGTAGCAATGCTGACAATCACCTTAATTTTGTTTGGTTTTGATCTTTGCGGTGTCGCCGGGCAGGTGCTTCCTTATAATGGTGTCGGTAACTAGGGTGTCTACTTTGCACTGTAAACCGTTGTCTGTCATTATAAAGGTTGCCTCGTGTACTTTGTCATTGTCACGTTTATTTAGTTCGTTGCAATCGTAAAGATTAATACCGGATATTCTTTCCATGCTGTTGTCAACAATAACCTTAGCGTTCAAAGGCAGCTTTAGCGTAAGATAGACGTCCTCATCGTGCCATAATTCATTGTTGTTATTCCTCGCATAAAAGCGTTCGTCAAATTTCAGCAGGCTATCCTTTTGGGTGAACATATACTTAATATTGCGGGAATTGACGAGGGCATCGTCATAATCGCGGCCCCTTGCGTGATACTGTTCAACCAGCACTGGCTGAAGCACGTCGCTTTTTTCGATACTCAGCCCGATCCGCTGGTGGTAATGCTCAAAATCATTATCCTCATCATCAGTGATCTGCATATTAGGCGGCAGGTTTTTGATATCCAGGCGTGCGCTATCCTCGGCGGTAAAATACTTCAGGTCATTCATCCTTAAATAATAGGTGTTATTTTTTGAGGGCTTCAGGCTTATCGTCTCAGAATAGCTCGCCGACGAGCGAAATTCCGAAGCGATACCTACTATATGGTATACAAATACGCCAATGGCGCACAACCAGATAACCAATGCCGTGGTACCCGTCGAGCGGCTTACATCTCCTACCTTAAATATGCCCTTAAACACTAGCATAATAATGGCAAGCAAGGGAATACAGGCGATAAGCAATGCCGAAGTATAAATTACGTTGGCATGGTGGTGCTGGAGCAAGCCGTATGGCAGATCGTGAAACGGCTCGAAATGCCCGATGCTAAGCAGCGTGATAAACCCTACTATGAAAAAGACCAGGAAGCCAAAGCAGGTTGCCAGTATACAAATGCCGATGAGTTTAAGGATGATTTTGCCAGCGCCCCTCATAAAATTTCCAAGGTGATCGAAAAAGTCGCCTGCAAAATCTCGCGCCTTATATACAAATGGCCTGGCTTCATTATGAAAGTTGGACAGGTTTTGACGCATGCCCGCCATTTCCTGCTCAAAGTTCCGCCTGAAACCTTCCAGGTTTTGTTTTTCACCTTTCATGGCCATGCGGTCGGCACGGGTAACTGCTTTAGGAACAACAGCCCATAATATTATATATAGTATAAGGCCCGCGCCGCCGGCCAGCACTGTAAGCACAAATGCCAGGCGTATCCATGCTGCATTGAGGTCGAAATAATTGGCAATGCCGGCACACACGCCTGCCACCAGGCGGTCGTCGGGGTCGCGGAACAGCCGGCGTGTAGCGCCGCTATTATAATAGGTATCGGCAAACGAGGCTTCTGTATCCTGCTCCGATCTTTCAAAATCAGCAACGGTACCCATTTGCTGAATAACCGACGTAACGTCCTGCTCTATTATTACTTGTTTGTTTTCTCTCGCAAGCAATTCGTTAAACATTTCGGCGATGCGGTTCTCGATGTCTGTCGTGATCTCCAGGCTGTCGGCCGAATTCATAAAATGACGTTTTACATCCGTCATGTAGTTTTTAAGTATCTCGTAAGCATCCTCTTCTATGTGGAATACGATACCGTTTATATTGATGATAATTGTTTTGTTCATGATCTTGAAATTTTATTGTCAATGGGTCATTAGTCATTTTTTAATCTGCACATCTGCACATTCACCTTTTACCTTTCGCCTTTCACCTTTCTTTCTCCAATGGATGTTTGTACGGCAAATGCCAGTTCCTCCCATGTTTTGTCTAATTGTTCCAAAACTTTTCTGCCCTCCTCCGAAAGGACATAATATTTTCTTGGCGGCCCTGAAGTTGACTCGACCCAGTTGTAGCTGAGCAGTCCGTTATTTTTCAGTCGTGTTAAAAGAGGGTACAAAGTTCCCTCAACTACCAGCAATTGGGCCTTTTTCAATTCGGCAATTATATCCGAAGCGTATATTTCGCCCTTTGCTATGATGGAAAGTATGCAATATTCCAAAACACCTTTCCGCATCTGGGTTTGTGTATTCTCGACAATCATATCGCAAAGATATATGTTTTAAATTGTATTATGCAATACATAGTACTAAAAATATTGCATATTTTTTCCAAAAGTCTCTTTTTTTAAAAAAAAACATGTTTTAGTACGATTTTATTTGACTTTTTAATAATGTAACACTACTTTTATCTTCAATTAACTATTAACTGATCTTATTATTAACGAAATGAAAAAACTTCTACTAGTAAGTTTGTGTTTCCTGATGTTATGCGTGACACAGGTATTTGCACAAAACCGTACAATTACTGGTACGGTTACGGCCCAGGACGACGGCCTTCCCATTCCAGGAGTAACAGTAAAAGTAAAGGGTACGAATGTTGGTACGCAAACCAACGCTGAGGGTAAATATACCTTGAGTGTGCCTGCCGGTGGTTCCATTGTAGTTTCCTCTGTAGGCTACAACACCGTTACGATTGCTGTTGGAAACCGCACCACTGTAAATATTGTGCTGACCACATCGGCCAACGCAATAGGTGAGGTTGTAGTAACTACCGCGGTTGGTGTTAAACACCAGTCCAAGGAACTCGGTTACTCGGCTGCCACTATCACTCCGAAAGAACTCACGCAAACTAACGTTGTCAACGTTGCACAGGGTTTAACAGGCAAAGTTGCAGGTTTGGGTATTTACACCCTCAGCAATGGTGTTGACCCGGCCATCGCGATCAACTTGCGTGGTAACCGTTCATTGGAAGGTAACAACACGGCGCTCATTGTACTGGACGGTGTTCCGATCCCCGGTCAGACCATCGGCTCTATCAACCCCAATGATATTGCTGATGTAACCATCCTGAAGGGCGCCGGTGCCGCTGCTCTTTACGGTTCACAAGCCTCAAACGGTGCTATCCTGATCAGCACCAAGCGCGGCAACAGTGAGGGCAAGCCTGTAATTCAGTATGGCAACTCATTCCAGATGGAAAAAGTGGCCTTTTTTCCGAAACTGCAAAATGGTTATGGCCCCTATGGCGGTGAAACCAGCGTTTACAATCCTGTAACAGGTGTTACTTCTCCCGGGGTAGATCCGCTGACAGGTTTTTCAACTTATGTACCTTACGAAAACCAGTTGTACGGCCCTCCGTTTGACGGCAGTATAGTTAACGTAGGCGCGCCGCTGGACAGCCTTACCGGTAAACAGATAACCGCCAGGTATTCCGCTTTGCCAACAAACCCGATACAGCAGTTCTTCCAAACCGGTTATACCGAGCAGAACGATATATCATTCCAGCAGGGCGATTCAAAGAATTCTTTCTATATGTCGGCACAAAATGCTTATCGTACAACTGTGGTTCCTGATGATAAGAACGTACGCGATGCATTTAGTGTAAGAGGCCATCGTACTTATGGTATCTTCTCGGTTGACTACTCTGTTGGTTACACCAAAACATCAGTAAGCACTTATGTACATAATGATAACGACATGGGTGTTGTAGGCAGCTACGTGACTAACGCCGGTGCAGCCGATCTTTATTCATCGGTACTGCAATGGCCCGCTTTCCTCAATATCAAAAATTATTCAAATTCTAATTCGGATATAGCTAACCCAAGCAACTTCTACGACGCTTATGCTATCAATCCTTACTGGATTATTCAGCATACCAGGGACAATTATGATAAAGACGTTGTCCTTAGCCAGTTAAAGTTAAAACTGGATCCTACTGACTGGTTGTCCGCAAGCTACCAGTTCTCGAATAACTTTGGTATCTACAATGAAAGGCTTACCAAAGACGAGGTTGACTTTACGCCCTATGGCTTAAGCGACCCCTTTGGTGCAGGTAACGTTCCTTCTGGCTTTACCGGTACAGGAAAATCATTGGGCTCTGTATATGACCGCTACCAGTTTGGCGACGGTACCTCGAACGGCGACGGTTATAACCGCGTTGAGGGTGACGCTGTGCTGGACTTCCACCACACATTCTTTAAAGATTTCAAAACGGAGTTGATCGTTGGTAACTCGATATTCCAGGAATACCTGAAAGACCAGTGGACCGGCAGTAACCAGTTGCTGATACCGAATTTGTATAATATCAACTATATCGGTGGCTTGATACAGGCTAACGAATATGAGGCAAAGATCAGGCAGATCGCTTATTTTGCTGACTTAGACATCAGCTATAAAGGCTGGCTGACTTTGGAAGGTACGTTCCGTAACGAACAGGACTCACGCCTTTCGAAAGCCGAGCGCTCGTTTAACTACCCTTCTGTTAAGTTAGCGTTTGTACCAACCGATGCTATTCCGGCATTAAAGGATAACAAAATACTCAGCTATGCTAAGATCTACGGCGAATTAAGCCAGGTGGGTGAAATAAACATCGGCCCTTATGAGATACAGAACCTGTTTGTTATAGCCCCGGGCTTCCCGTACGGTTCTATAGGCGGTTTGAATCAAAGCACGGTTAACTTCAGTTCATCGCTGAAACCAGAGTTGACAAAAGAACTTGAAGTAGGCGCTGAACTGGCCTTTTTCGACAACAGGTTAGATGTAAACTATGACTACTACGATCAGCGCGACAGGAACCAAACCGTACAGATCGGTACAACCATTACAACCGGTTATGGTGCTTCGGTAGTAAACATCGGCGAAACAAGGTCATGGGGTCATGAGGTACAGGTTACCGGCCAGATCCTTACCCAGGCGGCCAATAAGATAGGCTTCTCATTAGGTGTGAACTTCTCGGACAACATGTCCAAGGTTCTTTCGCTGCTGCCGGGAACAAATTCCCTGTCGCTGGGCAATGGCCAGTATGCACAGGTGGGCCAGCCGTTCCCTTTGCTCGAGGTAACGGACTTCGTTCGCGACCCGCAGGGGCGTGTGGTGGTTAATTCAGTGACCGGTTATCCAAGCACCGACCAGACCAAACTTGCTACCGAGGGCAGAACAACTCCACAGTATATTGTAGGTATTACCCCGACCTTGAGCTATAAGTTTGTAAGCCTTGCGGCTGTTTTCGAATACCGCGGCGGATATGTGGTTTGGAATCAATTGGGCGGAACTATGACCTTCACCGGTTCTTCGGCCTTAACTGCTGAAGCAGGCCGCCAGTCGTTCGTATATCCTAATTCGGTGATCCAAACTTCTCCGGGTGTATACGTTCCTAATACCAATATTACGGTAGCTAATGGTAATTATGGATTTTGGCAAGGTTCGGCATTCCCGAATACGCAGAGTCCGTTTGTAACCAGCGGCGATTTCTGGAAATTACGGGAAATTGACCTGAACTTCAAGCTCGATCAGTTCATCAAGCAAAGCAAGTTCATAAAAGGAGCTTCGATAGCGTTTACTGGTCGTAACCTGTTCTATTGGGTGCCGAAGAGCAACATCTGGACCGATCCTGAGTTTTCAAACGAAACCAACCCTACATCCAGCTTGCGCGGTGTGAACAACGCAAACCAGCTGCCGGGTACCAGGATATTTGGTGCGGATCTTAAGTTAACCTTTTAATTGAATGAAAGAGATGAAAAAATATATTTTAATCATAGCAGCTTTTTTTGCAGCCGGCATAACCGGATGTAAAAAGGACTATTTGAGTTTGGAGGTTAACCCCAATACTCCTTCAGTCACAACGCCAAGCCTTACGCTGGCGGCGGCACTTAATGCATCCGCAGCTATCGTTTCGAACGGCTATCCCCAATATGGCGTATGGTCGGGGTACTATACCACAAGCGGTAACTATGTGCCTAACCAGTCAATTAACCAATACCAGTTTACCAATACCAGCTTTTCAGGTGATTGGACAGCATGGTATGCAAACCTGACAAACTACAACAACCTGGTGCAAATCTCTGCGGCGGATCCAAAGGGCGCTAATTACCAGGCAATCGGCTTGGTGATGGAAGCTTACGGATTTTCGCACCTTGTGGACAACTACGAAGATGTGCCTTATACACAGGCGTTCCAGGCTTCGAAGATCCTTTACCCGGCCTACGACAAGGGACCGGCTATTTATGCCGATCTTTTCAAGAAGATCGACCAGGCGATCGGTTTGATGGGAAAAACTGGAGCGACTGTGCCCGGTTCGGACGATATAGTGTTCCATGGCGACATGGGTAAATGGCGGCAGTTTGCCAACTCGCTGAAATTGCGTATGGCGATGCGCGTGAGCGGTGTTTCCGGTTTTGACGCTAAGGCGATCATGGCGACTACAGCAACCACAGCGGATCCTTCAGATGCAGAGGCAAACTTTTTAGGGGAGACGACGTCGGCCATATCAAATCCTGGCTACGTTAATGCGACAGGCAAACAAAATCCTTTTTATGCAGCATACGGCGCCGATCCTACAGGTAACCCTGCCGGCAGCAACGTATATTATCGTGCCAATGCGTTTTCTGTAAACTTGTTGAGCGCGTTCAATGATGCACGTTTGACCAGGCTTTACACCCAGGTTCCAACCTCCGGTACTGATGCTACTTTACGTGTGCACGGAAATACTTTTGGCGATACTAAAACAACCCTGTTAAGCAACAGCTTTACCAGCGCCGTGGGTCCGGGCTTATTGCAGTCTCCGACACAAGGTCAGCCATTGATGTGGGGCTCAGAGGCTTTGTTCCTTCAGTCTGAAGCCGTGGTCAAAGGTATTCTTACCGGCGACGCGCAGGATGATTATGAAGGCGGTATAACCGCCTCGTTTGAGGAACTCGGCGCCTTCTACTATGACAATAGTACAAATCCGCCAACTCCGCTTACTCCCGCTGCATCAGCGAAGCAATATTACAGCCAGGACATTGCGAACGTAAGCTGGACAGCATCACCCAATAAAGAACAAGCCATTATTACACAAAAATGGATCGCGCTCAACGGGTATTTCCAGTTTGAAGCATGGAACGAATACCGCAGAACAGGTTATCCTGTACTTCCGTCTTCGATCGACCCGGCTGCGATATCGACAACATTACCTACCAGGGTGCCTTATCCGCTCTCTGAGCTGACAACCAACGGGGCAAACCTGGCTAAAGAAGGGACAATTAATTATTTCACTTCAAAAATATTTTGGGCAAAGTAATTTAAAAGACAATGAAAAAGAGACTTTATGTTTTAACCACAGTTCTGGCTGCAGCGACAGTGCTTAGCCTGAGCTCGTGCCTGAAAGACTCGAGGTACGTTAATTTTGCCCAGAGCAAACCTATTGCGAATTTTCCTCTGGGCGGCCAGGCCAATTTCGGCGCGGATGCGATATTAGATCAAACCGACACGATTACTAAACAATTTGCGGTCGATATTGCTTCGGCAACCGTACCGACCACGGCTACTACAGTAACGCTGGCAATTGATAACTCGATCATTACGACCGTCAATAATAGCGGCGGAACCGTTACGTACAATGCGATGCCTACCGGGTCGTTTGTATTTAATACAACGTCGGTTACAATACCCGCAGGCAAACGTACGGCGGTTGTATCTGTTACCTTTTACAAGAATCAGTTGGATCCGTCTCAAAGCTACATGCTTCCGATCAAGATCGTAAGCGCTTCGGGCGGCGCCATCGTAAGCGGTAACTTTGGTATCCATTATTTCCACTTTATCGGGAACGACTTCGCTGGTTCGTATGAGTTGATTTGGACCAGGTGGAATGCACCTGACACTTCAGGCACTCCGGCTTACGATCATCTGGACCTGGGTCCATACACCATGAGCCCCGTTGACCCGACTACGGCGAAGGTAGCATCCGGTTACTATACAGGTATACCTTACACCCTGACCTTTACCAAAACGGGTACAGGGTCATCGGCCACCTATTCAAACTTTGCTGTTACTTTTACTGCGGACGATATCGCAAATTACTGGACAGGCGGCGGTGTTACCCTGGGCAGCGGACCATTCGTGGACCCGCTAACCGGATATAATCCCAACACGCAGTACACTTATGCGCAGGCATTGAAACTGTTTAGGTTCTATTACACAACGGCCAGTCGTGCGATAATTGATCAGTACATTAAAAATTAAGCGATTAAGCTTTAATATAAGAAGCTGCCCCAAAAAGGCAGCTTCTTTTTTTGGTATACCGCTGATGTAATAGATTGACATTGTAACGTTATTGTTAATCTAAATATTTAACTAAAATTTTTGGAGATATTTCAAAAAGATTATTTTAGGATTTTAAGAATGTTTCATGAAAAAAACCTTATTATTTTGCCTGGCAGGCCTGGCTGCCGGCCAACTCGCAAAAGCCCAGACGGCGACGGTGACGGGCACCGCACAGGACCAAAAAGGTGGTTTCCTGCATTATGTTTTTGTTGAAGACAGCAAATATAAAACAGCGACCTTCAGCGATTCATTGGGTAATTTTAGCATCACGGTTCATCCCGACTCGAAGCTGCAATGCGCTTTGGCGGGATACGGCGATACTACAATTAGCATGGCGCCGGGAACCACACATGTCCAGGTTACTTTGAAAGACGCGGGCGATGCATCGTCGGGAGGATTACATATCGCTGTGGCCGACGTTCGTAATAATCCCCTAAAAGATCTTGTCAACGTCGGCGATGGCGGTATGATCATGCCTACGCACGAAAAAGGGACATTACGCGGCAACAAGTACCTGCTTGATTTTTTTGCGCATGGCTATTTTGTCAACCCTGCCGGAGACATTGTATATAACCCGCGTTCGCTTTACGACTACGATAAAATGGGTGGCGGCCTTTTAATTACCAACGATCTTAAAAATATACGACAGGTGGTATGGGACCAGGCGCCTGCTTTTACTTTGTTCAGCAAAACCGATGCGAGGTACGACTTTGAACAATGCCCCGCGATCGACCAGACCCACTACGTGCAGGTTTTAGCTTCGGGGAGCAAGTATAAAATATACAAGCTGATAAAAACCAAATTCGTCAGGGCGGATTATGTAAACAATGGGCCGGCGGCTCATGGCAACGATTATGATGAATACCAGGATGACGCCGATTATTATGTTTTTGATATGCAAACTAAACAACCGGCAAAGTTTTCACTAAGGAAGAAATCGGTAAGAGAGGCGTTTGCAAAGGAAGCTGACAAGGTGAATAAGGCTATGTCGGAATTGTCCGGAAGTATCGACGACGCTTACCTTGCCAAGCTCGGTACTGCTATGAACCAGTAAAAGATCGAAGCGAATAACAGAAGCCCTGGCTATGTAGGCCAGGACTTTTTTATCGGGTCATTTTTTATCCACACTATATTTTCCGGGCCCGACGAATAAAAGGCCCGCAAATATAACACCGTCCTCAATGGCTTCAGTCGCGTCGCCTAAACCGCCACGGCTAAATTGCGAAAGAGCAGCTACAATCATCACGATCAGCAGGAATAAGCATACCGGCCTGAATGCAAGGCCCAGTATCAACAGGATGCCGCCAAACGTCTCGGTGCAGGCACATAGCAGGCCCCAAAGCATTGGCCAAAAATGCAGTCCGATATGGCCGGCTGCACGTCCAAAAAGTTCCCATTTAGCAGGACCTCCTATTAGTTTGGGTAAGCCATGATAAATAAACATAGCGCCCAGGCCAAGGCGCATGATAAGCAGGCCAAAATTTTTGTAGTTTCCTAGTTTGCTGAAGAGTGCCATTATACTGATTCGTGATTAGTTAATCCTTAGTTTATAAGGGGTTTATATCAAATATTAACATAGCTCGCAACCACTTGTTCCGGTTGGACCGATAAATTCAACTCCCGACCGAAGATGAGCGATTGATTATCGGGGATATGGCCTGTGGGGAAATCAAAACAAACGGGGTAATCGTATTTTTTTACTACTTCCATAATGATCTCCGGCACGGTTTGGCCAAATGGAATGTCGTTATCGTTTAATTCAGTGAACCCGCCAACTATTAAGCCGGCGAGATTTTTGAGCTTACCGGCACGGTCCAGTGCGCGGAACATCCGGTCGATTGAATAAAGGTATTCACCGACATCTTCAATGAACAGTATTTTTCCATCGTAGTTATAGTCCGACACTGACGATAAAACCGCTACCAGCAGGCTAAGGTTACCCCCGACGAGCAAACCATTGCCGGTTCCGGGCCGGTTTAGATGATGCGATTTGATCGAATAACTCAGTTCGTTTCCAAATAGGGCTTTTCTCAAGGTTTCTAAAGAATACTTCGAGGCGTCGGGTATATTTATCGGCATTTGGCCGTGAATGGTTTGCATGCGATAATTGGCAAACAGGTGTGCATGCAATACCGTAATGTCGCTAAAGCCCACCAGCCATTTCGGGTTGTTCTTTAGGCTGGTAAAATCAATATGATCGACAATGCGTATGGCGCCATATCCTCCCCGGGCGGCTATTATAGCCTTGATGCCCTCGTTGTCAATCAGTTTTTGCATATCCCTGGCCCGTAAGTCGTCGTCGCCGGCAAACTGGTGGTATGACGCTGTAACTGTTTCGCCCAATACCACTTCTAGTCCCCACGACTGCAACAGGTTTACAGCGTCGTCCATAGGTTTGGAAAGCTTTTTCGCCGGGCAGGTGATTGCTATTTTATCGCCTTTTTTTAGATATGGGGGAATTATAGTTTTCAATAGTTCCTATTTCTTTTGTCTTTCGGTCGTGCGGACTATCCTGTCTTTCGGACTAAATAAATTATCTTTGCCAAATTATTAATAAGGACTAATATTTAATGTCGCAACTTAATAAATTTAAACGCTTTACCATTACGTCGGCGCTGCCATACGCTAATGGCCCTTTGCATATCGGCCACCTTGCCGGCGCTTATCTTCCTGCCGACATTTTTGTTCGTTACCTAAGGCTGAAGAAAAAGGATGTGGTTTACATCTGTGGTTCCGACGAACACGGGGCGGCAATTACTATTAAAGCGAAAAAGGAAAATACTACCCCACAGGCCATCATCGATAAATATCACAGCCAAATAAAGCAAAGCTTTGAACAATTCGGCATATCGTTCGATATTTATCACCGTACTTCATCAGCTATACATCACGATCTTTCGCAGGAATTCTTTCTTAATCTTTACGAGAAAGGCGAATTTGTAGAGAAATACTCCGAACAATATTTCGATGAGGATTTTCAGCAATTCCTGGCCGACCGGTATATTACTGGTACTTGCCCGAACTGTAAATATCCAAATGCCTATGGCGACCAATGTGAAAATTGCGGTACGTCGTTAAACCCGACAGACCTGATCAACCCTATATCTACGCTGAGCGGTAAGCCGCCTGTGCTTAAGCCGACAAAGCACTGGTACCTGCCGCTTGACAAATATCAGCCCTGGCTCGAAAAGTGGATTGACGAAAAGGAGGGCGAATGGAAGGTAAATGTGTTTGGGCAGTGTAAATCCTGGCTTAAGTCGGGCTTACAGCCACGATCGATGACCCGCGACCTGGATTGGGGCATAGATGTGCCTTTGGAGGAAGCAAAAGGGAAAAAGCTGTATGTATGGATGGACGCGCCTATCGGCTACATTTCTGCAACCAAGCAATGGGCGCTCGACCATGATAAAGATTGGACGTTATACTGGAAAAAGCAAAAAGATAGCGACGACGACACTTGCCTGATACATTTTATCGGTAAGGACAATATCGTTTTCCATTGCATAATATTTCCGGCGATTTTAAGGGCTCACGGCGAATATGTACTGCCCCAAAATGTGCCTGCCAACGAGTTTTTGAACCTGGAGGGTGACAAACTTTCTACCTCGCGCAACCATGCGGTTTGGCTGCACGAATACCTGGCCGAATTTCCGGGCAAGCAGGACGAGCTGCGCTATGTGCTGACGTCGATCCTGCCCGAAACAAGCGACAGCGAGTTTACCTGGAAGGATTACCAGGCCCGCGTGAACAATGAACTGGTAGCGATACTGGGTAATTTTGTTAATCGCGTGATGATACTGATGCACAAGTTTTTCGGCGGGAAAATTGAGACAACAAACGAAAAGGTTGTGCTGAAAGACGAGATCATCGGGTATGAATTGTTCCGGATATGGGGTGAAATCGAGCAGAATATAGAGAATTACCGGTTCAGGCAGGGCATGCAGGCTGTTATGGATATTGCCCGCGTAGGTAACCGTTACCTGACGGAAAAAGAACCCTGGAAAACCATTAAAACTGACCCGGCAGATGCGCGCCTTGCGTTGCACAATTGCCTCGTGCTCATCGGTCACCTGGCTTCGGCTATGCAGCCATTTTTGCCAGCTTCGGCGGAAAAGGTATTAAAAATGCTGAACTGGCCGGAGGAGAAAATTGATTTTAACGGCGAGGTGAGCTTTAAAAATGGTCACCAGCTCAATGCAGCCGGATTGTTGTTCGAAAAGGTGGAAGACAGCGTAATTGAGCAGCAAATAGCCCGGTTACAGGCCAAAAAACCGGCAATTCAGACGCAGGCAGCGCAGATGGTTCCGGCCAAGGAAAACATCAACTACGAAATGTTTGCCGCGATGGATATCCGCATAGGCACTATCATGGCGGCTGAAAAAGTGGCCAAAACCAAAAAGTTGCTTAAACTGACGATCGATACCGGGCTCGATACCCGCACCGTCGTTTCGGGTATTGCCGAACATTACGAACCGGAAACCATCATCGGCAAAAAAGTAAGTTTGCTGGCCAACCTTGAACCGCGTGAGATCAAAGGCATTATTTCGCAGGGCATGATCCTGATGGCCGAAGACTCCGAAGGTAAACTGAGCTTCGTTTCCCCGCAGGACCCTTTTAATAATGGCTCGGTGGTTCGATGATGCGCACATATGCTGTGCGGATGATTTGTCGAACTGCCATATAATTTGCACCTTTGCAGTGATTTAAAAAGGCAATAAAGACCAATTCGAAATTGGCATTCCGCATTTCGAAATCAAAGGGCCCTGTAGTTCAACGGATAGAATAGAAGTTTCCTAAACTTTAGATATGGGTTCGATTCCCGTCGGGGCTACTAAAAACGCCACTCTCGCACGCGGGAATGGCGTTTTTGCTTTGATAAAACTACAAATAGGTAAAATTCAGGTGGTGCTTAATGACTTCGAATGAGTCGATTTGACAACTAAATCAGTGCAATGCACAAATTGAACTGATTAGCTATAAAAACAAAACACCCGCCACAAGGGCAGGTGTTTTCGAGTAAATTTTATAGTGATAATTAAATTACTTTTACGTTTACCGCGTTAAGGCCTTTTTTGCCATTTTCTACGTCGTAAGATACTCTATCGTTTTCGTAGACTTGGTCAATCAGACCACTTGAATGAACAAAAACGTCAGTTCTTGTTTCATCTTGCGAAATAAATCCAAAACCTTTCTGGTTATTGAAAAATTTCACGGTTCCTTCTTTTTGCATTGTAGTTATTTAAATGAGTTGTAAAGATAAGCTTTAATATTGACAAATTTTACTTTAAGTCAAAATATTTAAAATAAATTTAAATGAGCTAACCAAAAATAAAAATGGTGCTTCTGCCATTTATACCAAACCCTTTTCGTACCTTGCAGGAATTACCTCCGCTCGTCACTCCTTAGATGTTACCCCCCCCAACTGATTCAGGTGATCTTTAAGCTTTATTATTAACCCGAATCAGCTACGACAATATGAATACTCAACAAGCCCTTGTGGGCAGCGCTGACGCGCAACAAAATTTTCTGGCCGAAAAGGTCAATGTTTTTTTATTCGACTTGAAGAACGAAGCCAGCGAACACGGTTTCAAAGCTGGTGAATCCTGGAATATCCGGGTAGCAACCGATAATGAGATAACCGGATTGCGAAGAAATAATCATCCGGTGCTTTCTTTAAAGCTTCAGTCGAACGAATTATTGAGAGCATACCTTCACATCAAAGGCAGGCTGGAGCAATCGCTTACCAAGGATGACATAGCGCTAACGGCCGATGACCTTGCCAAGAACGAAAAATGGCACCTGGCGGCTTACCCGGCAAGAAGTTTTCGCAGCTGAAATTTGATGTTAACCCCTAATTGATTTTATGGCATTTTTAGATCACGTTCTTCAGCCGCCGTCATATGGCTGGCAGGATCCACAAGGAAGATTGATTAAGCCTGCCCCCGGCGACATTTTCAAAGAATTTTTCAGGAGGCTTAACGTATTCCGCGACAGGAAGAACTGGCTTCCATTTTTAAACTGGTTCAAGGTGCTTTGCCTTTCGCCGTTCTTTATTCTGTTTTTCATAAAATTTTTTACTCTCTGGACGGCGATAGCGGTTTTTGTGTACGGTATGATCATTATGGGTACACATGGTACCGTCTGGCACCACCGTTATTGTACCCACGGCGCTTACAGGTTTCGTAATAGCTTCTGGCGATTTTTTACGCGTCAACTTACCTTGAACATTATTCCGGAAGAAACTTATGTTATTTCGCATCATGTACACCACGCAAAGTCAGACCAGCCGGGTGACCCCTATAATGCGCAGGCCGGTTTCTGGTATTGTTTCCTGGCCGACGTCAACCATCAGCCCATTGCCAAAAACTTGAGCGAAGCTGATTACCAGCGCGTGAAACGACTAATGGCGCATACCGGTGTGAAGGGCAATACATATCGCCAATACCAATACTGGGGTTCATACGCGAACCCTATCCGTACGATAGTAAACTGGCTTCTCAACTGGGGATTTTGGTATTTTATATTTTACCTAATCGGTGGGCATGCGTTGGGCTGTTCCTTATTTGCAGCTGCCGGCATCTGGGCAATCGGTGTACGTACTTTTAACTATGACGGGCACGGAAACGGAAAAGATAAACAGCGCGATGGGGTTGATTATAACCGCGCAGATAAGTCCATCAACCAACTATGGCCGGGTTTCGTAGCGGGTGAGTGGCACAATAACCACCACTTATATCCCAAGAGCGCTCGGAGCGGCTTTAAGAGATACCAGTTGGACTTGGCCTGGCAGTTCGTGCGGTTGATGTATCGGGTAGGCGCTGTAATTAACTATAGAGATGATAAAGAAAGATTTCTGAAAAAATATATCAATTCTGGCTTACTATTTTCTGTGGATCCGTCAATTGAAGGTAAGATTGCCATATAAGTTGGGAAGACGGAATGATAACTTTGAACAAGAGCAACGCGAATTTATAATAATAATTACCGCGACATGTCTGCTGAAAATTTGGTAAGTTGACGGGATCGGCTTAAAATAAGCTGCAATAGGTCGAATAACATTTGCGCCTAAAAAAGGGACATTATTGTCATACATAACATGCCTACTGAAAAATACAAACTATTCCTTTATATAGCAGGGAAAACACAAAAAGCTGAAGCGGCGATTGCGAACCTTAACAGGATTTGTGAAAAAGACTTCGCTGGCATTTACACAGTTGAAGTAATTGATTTACGCGAACATCCAAGCCTTGCGGAAGGCGAGCAGATCATTGCAGTGCCGACGTTGATTAGAAAATTGCCTGACCCATTGCGCATATTAGTCGGCGATCTTTCCGATACAGCGAAAGTGCTCGTGGGGTTAAACATTGTTCAAGAATCGAAATAAGTGCTGTAAAAAAATCACCACCTGAGAGCTTAGTACCTAAACACACCTTTGGTTATGGTCAGTTGACCGGATTCTGTGCGCTATTCCAGTTAAGGCTAAAAACCAATTGAATATATGGATTTAACTGCGTTTTGGCAAGACTTTGAATTGCATTGCTTAAAACAAGCTGAAAAGATTTAAGCAAATAACAGCAACCTTATTATTAACCCGTATCTTTAGCATCATGCCGGAGAAGAACCCACCTGAAGAGGCACCCTAATACTATAGCGAAAAATGTCTTAACTGTCGCTTACCCGCTCCGCTTGTCGATAGAAATGTATTAGAAGACAGAGTGACAGCCTATAGATTCATGTGTTCAAATGGGCATCAATTTTCCAAAATAATTATAAAATAACACAAAGGGGTAAAATTCAAGTGAGCTTGAACAAGCTCTAATGAGCCAATTTGAGTTTATGGACATCAAACCCTTATTCCGTTCGAGCAATATCAACGCTTTTTTCCGCTTTTTGAGCATTTGCAAACCGTCTTGAGGTTGTTCAACAACCTTTCGCGTAATAATACTTAAAAATCAAAGTTTTATCCACTCAGCCCCTCTGGGATGAGTGAGAAGAAGAAAAGAAAAGGGTGAATATTCACTGCTATAGGATTTATAATGAATATTGTGAGATTGATTCCTCAAAGCCTGAAACGGGTCTAATGAGAACATAAAAACTCAATAATACTAAGCTTGCCCAACATCAGCTCTTGACAATTTGCCCTTAAACAAGACGTGCTATAAACAGCAAAAAACAAATTAAGACGAGCTACGGTATCAAAGCGCAGCTTATCAAAGATGCAGAAACTTTGTCAGGACAACTGCTGCTCGTTGTAATAATATCAAAAACACACTTTTTAAGCAAATAGCGGTCTGAAGGAACTCGAACCTCACTTCGACTCAGCCCTGACCCAGTTGGTTGCGCTCGCATGAGAAAACGCCAAAGAGAATCAAAGGGAAAACCCTATTTTGAGAATGTGGAAATGCTAGTTGTGTAATTGTTTGGAACAGGTTTTATAAACTTAGTGTTCAGCAGAAAAGGATTTTGTTGCTTTCAATGAAACGCACCATGACGTATAAAAGGATTAAATATGTCCAAATTAATGGCGCTTTCGACATGGTCTTAAGTGTGCAAAATGACGCGTTTATTTTTGTTTAAATGGCTACCCTAAATTGAAAAAGTATGGCGAATGATTAGGTGATATGTATTTTGCCGGGGTAATTATAGGGGATTATGGGATGGTTTGTACGGCTTCAAGTTGAACCGATTTGATCTCAAATGATTCACTAATTCTGTTTTTAAATGACTTTTCTATATAAAATTTAGTTCCGTCGGGGCGACTAAACAAAAGGTCATCAAACGATGGCCTTTTGTCTTCTGGCGTTATTATCGCACAACAATTTACCTGCTTGCGACCTTCCGTATTTATTAACAAATTTGCCCCATGTCAGAGCTGAATGAGTACGAAAGCGAATTATTGGATGTGATTCTTGAAGCTTTTGGTATCCGCGATTACCTCACCCGCGTTCAATTGCTGCAACTTTTTGACCAGGACGAAGCCACCGCTTTTGCGATGGTGCAGATATTGCTGAGGGAGCAATTAATCATCGAAACAGGTAAGCATGGAGAATACGAGTTGCCGGACAAACTTATCTTAAAACCAAAGGGAGAAAAATTTTTGCGTGAAGGCGGTTTTAGCAGGCAGTATCGGTTAGCCCGTGAGAAACCCGTCGAGGTTGGCAGCGCCGTTGTGCAATTGCAGCAAGAGAACCTGAAACTTCAAAACCTGCGGCTCTCGGCCGAATCAGAGCGGGATGAGCTTCGGCGGACAGTAGCCAGGCTTCGCATGCTGCAAAATGTGTGCTGGCTGTTGCTGGTACTGGCATTCATCGGCGGGTACCTGTTCGGGCATCATCATAAGCACTGATAGGCCGCTTTTTCTATTACCGCTTACTACCCGCGCCGGCTTTGGTCTTGCCGGCTGGAGATTTTCACATACGGACCTTATCCTGCCGCCGTTAAGTGGTATGAACGAACAATAGGTTTACTAAAATCAGCATAATATATCAACTGCTTTGGTTAACTTTGATATTAACAATCATGTTAGAGAAGAAAATATCGGTGCTATATGTGGATGACGAACAGGATAACCTGTTCTCGTTTCTGGCTACCTTTCGGATTAAGTTCAGGGTGCTTACCGCTTTCAGTGGCGACGAAGCGTTAAAACTGCTGGAAACGAAACTGGTACATGTAATTATTTCCGACCAGCGCATGCCCCATATGACCGGTGTGGAACTTTTTGAAAAAGTTCAGGAAAAATATCCCGACCCGGTTAGATTGCTGCTAACCGGTTATGCGGACATGAGCGCAGTTATCGATGCCGTCAATAAAGGTAAGATATTCCATTACCTGACAAAGCCCTGGAATGAGGAGGAGTTGACGATGGCCATCGAAAGAGCTTATGGCGCCTGGCAGGAAAAGCAATCGCTTAAGAGTTCTAACGAACAGCTTGAATTTCTGTTGCGGCAAAAGCTGCTGTCCTGACCGGCTTCAATCGCCGGTGAATCCACTATCGATCTGCGCCAGGAACGCTGCGAACTTTTCATGGGTCAACGGTTTTTCAATTGCGGTTAGCACTCTATCGCGTTTACTTAGTCTTTGCGTCTCGGCTTTGTTCATAGACGAAGTGACGATGGCGATGCGGTAACGACTTCTTACGGTTTCCGGTAGGGCTTCAAACTGATTTATAAAGTCGCCTCCGCTCATTTTCGGCATCATCAGATCCAACAGGATGATCGCCGGTTCCGGTGTGTTCTGGCTGTCGGCTGTGATATGGTCCAGCGCCGCACGGGCCGAGCCAAAGATTTCAACCCTTGCCCCGCCTGCCAGGTTTTTGATCAGTTTCTTGGCAATATACCGGTCCAGCTCTACATTCTCGACAATAATAAACGACAAATTCGTGGGAGTCATTTGCTTGGGATAGTTAATGTAAACACCGTACCTTCATCGAGCACCGAACTGACGTCGATGTTTCCGCCCAGCTTAAGCAAGGCGCCCTTCACATTATACAATCCGATTCCCGACCCGGACCGGTGTGAAGTCGCCCTGGAGAAAAGATTGAATATCTCTTTGAAGTGATTCTCAGGGATGCCGATGCCTGTATCAGCTATGCGGATTGCCGCTATTCCATTGCGTACAGACATATCCAGATCAATGCTTTTGTCGTGAAAGTTTTTTTTCTGGTATTTGATCGCGTTGGTGATCAAATTGTTGAGGATCATCTTGATAACCAGCTCATCGCTGCGGAACGATTCAAGCTGGCTTACCCTTATCGTGAAGGTGATCTTGTTGGTCGTCGTATATATCCGGTATATATCTTTTAATTCATCAGCCAGCACGCTAAAATCGATGTCTGTTATTTTCAGTTCGCCGCGGCGTGAACTATAATAATCGTGCATGCTGGATATGTAATCATCCAGTTTAAAAACCGATTTTTCCATCAATACCATCAATTCCCTTATTTCTTTGAGATCGGACATCTCACGGGCAATGTCGATCGCGCCCAGGATGCCGGTAAGCGGCCCGCGCAGATCGTGGCTTACGCTATAGGCAAATTTGTCCAGTTCGGAATATGCTTCCTCCAATTCCTGGTTTTTAACCTGCAGCATGGACGAGGCGAGGTAAAACTTGTTGCCTTCCTCGATAGCTGAAAAGATATCTGCCTCGATCCATGGTTTTCGGATATACCTGAAGATGTTACCCTTGTTTATAGCCGCGATCACCGCTTCAATGTCTGCATAACCGGTGATTAGTATCCTAACCGGCAAAGGGAACCGCGTCTTTATCTCTTCAAAGAAGGCGGCGCCCGTTTTACCCGGCATGCGCTGGTCGCAAAAAACAACCCTGATATCAGCGTTCTTTTCCAGGAGCTCAGTCGCCTGGATCGTGTTTTCCGCCACTAGCACCCGGTATTCGGTGCGGAATGAGGCTTTAAACCCGGTCAGATTATCCGTCTCATCATCAATATATAGTACTTTGATTTTTTCAGACATGGCATTTCGGCTTTAAGTGGTTATATCGTGGTGGATCGGCAATGTAATGATAAACTCAGCGCCATTTCCCGGTGAAGAGTTCACCCTGATGACGCCCTTATGCTTTTTGATAGTATTATAAGCGATAGACATACCTAGCCCGGTGCCCTCACCAACTTCTTTGGTTGTGAAGAATGGATCGAAAATCCGCTTTTTTGTTTGCTCGTCGATACCAATACCATTATCGCTGATGTTGATTTCCACTTCGCCAAGCGCACTCGTGGTGGTGACTATTATCTGCCCACCATCCTGGTCACCGAATTTTTTGTGAACGGCATAAATAGCGTTTGACAGGATATTAAGAAAGACCTGATTCAGTTTACCGGGATAACATTCTACCTGCGGAAGGTCGGCGTATTGGCGTATAATATTAATTTTCCCTAACTGGTTGTTCAAAATAATCAATGCGGAATCGATACCTTCATTTAGGGACGCGAATTTCAGATCATCCTCGTCAAGACGGGAAAACACCCTGAGACCTTTAACGATCCCGGCCGTACGCGTAGCGCCGTTTTGGATACCGTTGATCAGGTAACGTATCTCTGTCCGCAGATAATCCATATCATTAGCCTCTTTGTAGTCGTCAAGCTCGGCTTTTTTGCTTCCTGCCGGCTCGTCAGACAGCGCAAGCTCCTCCATATAATCCATCGCACCGAAAACGATGTCGATATCCCGTATCAACGGGGATACGTTGGATGTGACAAAGTTGATGGGATTATTGATTTCGTGCGCAATGCCTGCGGTCAACTGTCCCAGGGAAGCCATCTTTTCTGACTCGATCAGTTGGCTTTGAGCCTGTTTAAGCTCTTCGAGCGCAGTGTTCAGTTCTGCCGTTCGTTCAGTTACCCTGATTTCGAGCAGCGTATTTTGCTCGCGGATGATCCTTTCATTTTCGGTGGCTATCCTGAGCGCTTCGGCCTGTGATTGCTCCTTTTCCTTTTTTAGTACATTGATCCGGTCGGCAAGAGCAATAGAAAGCAGCGTCACTTCTATAGCTATTCCCGATTCCATAGTGTAATTCGTGAAATCGTTATAAGGCAGTACGCCCAGGTTGCGAAGAGTAAAAAGAATGATGCCTGCAAAAAATATCGTCCAGGCGATTAAAAAGTATTTGGCCGGTCTGTACCCCTGCAGGGATATCTTTACCGCAACGATATAAATCAAAAGGGTGGTACATAGGGCGGAGATATCGATCATACGGTAACTCACCTGGTCGATGGCGGAAAGCCTGAGAGCGATCGCAATACTGTATAAAAATATTGGAACCGGAAAAAGCCGGTGCAGTAAGGGAGTACGACGCCTGGTTTCGAGAAATTCGCGAACAAACATCATGGCTGATATGCCCGCGAGGGCCGGGAAAATTACGATGCCTTTATGAAAGAGGACTGGTGTATCTGCAAACAGGTAATGGTAGGTATACCCGCTGAGCGTAGTCTGCGTAAGCCCGATGAATGTACTGTATGCAACGTAATAAAGATAGCTGCGATCTCTCGTAAACAGGTAGATAAAAAAGTTATAGGCGACCATGATCGCTATCAAGCCGATGAATATTCCCCAAAGTATGTTAGCGCTAAGTTTGGCCTCGGCTATGCCGGCAGGGGTTCCGAGGATCAAAGGCAATACCATTTGCTCCGAACTTTTTACGCGCAGGTAATAGGTTGCTGTACTGTCGGCCTGCAATGGGATGTCGAACAAAAAATCCTGGTGCCGGTATTTGCGCTCCGCGAACGGCAATGTGTCCGACATATGTTCCGCGCGGTACTGCTTCTTAACCGGGTAATAGAAATCGCAGCCTGTCAGCATCGGGTAATTCAGGTCGAGCACCAGGTGCCCCGAGGCGGACTTGTTCTGTATCGTAAATTTCAGCCAGAAGGCCGTCTTGCTAAGCTGCAAGTTGGGGGTTTCGATACCCGAAGGGATAAATGCCGGCGATTCCAGTACCGCCTGTAAATCTAAATGCTGTTTTGGGTCACTAAGTATCGATACCTGTTTACCGATAATAATGTTGTTCCCCCGGAATATAACTGCTGACTGCGCTTTTGACGCGGTAGTCGTAAGCGCCAGCAACGGATACAACAACAAAAAGATAATTTTCTTCATTTGAATCAGGTTATGGTATGCGGGCATCGGCGCGAAGGATGGTTATTCAATAATCAGCGTTTCCTCCAACGGCAACCGCAAGCTTTTAAGCGGCGGCTCCGCAGCGATGGCAATTTTTACCAGGAACACGCCTTCCTCACCAGGGGCGGTGCCGGTAATGTCATAAAACTGCTTTTTCATATCTGTCAATATCGGAATAAATTTCGGGTCCAACCCTTCCCCGTTACCGTAAACCAGCCGCTGGAACAAATATAACGGAGATATCAGCGGATGCACCGCCAGTCCGAGATTTGTAGCCGCGAGCCACATTCGTTCCATTGATCGGCCTCCGTCGAAATAATTCCTCAGCTCATGGCCCGGTACGGTGAGCAGGCAAAGCGCTGAAGCTGCTGCAACTGTTCGTTTGGCCAGCATATCCAATGCCTTGCCGCCGTCCAGTTCATTGAGCGCCCTCACAACCCGCTCATCTTTTATTACGCCAAGCGCAGCCATTTGGGAATTGCTCAATCCCAGGGTTTTAATGTCGATGCCGTCACGTTCGCGCTCGGCTTCATCAGTGGTCCAGCGCATTTCCCTGTGAACAAAATCATGGTGCCCTTCGGTGCTAAGCAATCTTACGCGATCGCAGAGCCCGATAATCTCGGCCAACCGGGTCAGAACAAGCTCGTCGGTAAAGATCCGAAGCCTGGCTCCTGGCAGGGATTCCGCATAGCGGCTCAGCTCGCTGTAAATCTCGCTCGTTAAAGGAGATTTCGGCGCCTGGTTCCGGTTGGTGAAGCGATGATAAATCGCCCGGTCAAGCGGCTGCAGCAGTTGCTGCTCCCTTTTATCCGTGATTGTTCTGAACCTGATAACGGCGACTAGCTTTTGATCGTGGCTGCCATAAAATTTGACGTCGGGCTGCAGGCCGGCGTTGAGCGCATGAATGCTCAAGTTCTCAAACGCTGCGCCAAATGAAATAAACGACGCGGCTTTACGATAATCGCCAAATGAAAAAGACCGGTATTCGTCGTGGAACAGGTAAAGTGCTCCCCGGCGATAAAGCCATTTCCACGGTTGGTCGTTGCCTGTTGACGGAGCGGCGCAGCCGGCGCGCACAAGGTCGCGAATGGTCTCAGCGGAGGGTACAATATCCGAAGCAGCCGGTTCGGAGTTGACGCTTTCCGCCAGTTTTTCCATTTCAAATTTTGCAAGCGGCTTAAAGGGGTTTTTATTGCCTGTGGACAAATCGATACTCCGGTTATCACTGACGATCTCATCGAAATCGATATAAAACCGGCCCGAGACCTGAAGATGACCGAGCAATATACGCCGGCATGCGTCTGCACCGGCGGCTCCGCCGAGCGCTACCGAGCTGGCCAGTTGAGGCCAGGTATTGATGCTTTGCTCTACTTCGACCATAGACGCTTTAGCGCGTACGGAAATATTGTCGACGCCAAGCATTTGCAGTATAACGGGCACCTTATCCTCGTTGGACAATTCTTTGATATTTTGCGGGTTGATGCCTGTTACCGTGCCGTGCAGCAACGGCCTGTCGGGCTCCAGGTCAAAGCGCTCAATATCCAGCATCCCGCGGTCACTGGTATCCATTATCACAGGTATACGCAATTCGCGTGCTTTATACCGGGCGAGTATTTTGATATCAAGGCCGTCACATTCGTCCACCAGGACATCGAGCTTACCGCCGCCGGTAAAAAAATCGTTCATATTCGCGTCCGTCAGACCGTCGAAAAAACAGGAGACCTTAAGGAACGGATCGATCTCTGCAATTTCCCGCGCGGCTATCACGACCTTAGGAACACCCAGGTTGTGTACTCCGCTGCGGATACGGTTGAGATTACTCAACTCAAGTAAATCGAAATCGGCGAGACGCAACTCACCGAAACCACGCTCCATCGATAGCGTCAGCGCGATGGACTGCCCAACGGAAAGCCCGATAATGCCGATCTTCTTGGTCGCAAGCAAGTCGCGTTCCTGCCGGGTTATTTTGTATTGGTTGCGGTTCGTGCGAACTTCTATAAATTCTTCTTCGTCAAGCAAGTGGACAAGCCGGCAACTCCAGGGATAATAAACCCAAACGCCGTAATCGGCCATGGAGCTGCCGTTGAGATGAGCGTCGATCAGCCCCGGGTATTCTTCGGGCTTAATCCTAACCCAGGGCCTGCGGCTTTTTACCAGTTCGCGCAGCTGGCCCTCTATTTCATCGGACACGAATAATGGCGTTGCGCCGGATAAAAGTTGGTTATATAATGCCCGGTCATCTGGCTGCCCGAGCCTCAGCAGTATCGGGGTATAACAATTCCCGGCATTCCCGAGGGTTGAAATCAAATCTTGTATGTTCTTCATGTAAAATAATAAGCAAATTTAGTTAATTATAGAGAAACTGCCCAAGTCGCCCAAACCGTCCTTTATAATAAGTTCAAGCGCATTTCTCCCCACTCTGTTTCATAATAGTTTCTCCTGGCATTGGCGATGGTATCTGCAAGATTCCAGCGGTACAAGTCGCGTATTTCGAGCTCATAGTGGATCTCTATCGATTTTTTGCGCAGCACCTCAACCCTGACCATGTTTAAATTCTTTCTAAGTCTCAGAATGGCGGCACGTTCTTCAACGTTGGCCGTGGCCAGTGTCTCAATATCTTCGTGGAGCATGGCCGTTGCAAGGAGGTCCATTTTTGGATAATAAAATGTTCCATTATTACCTATGCCCGGCTCTTTATGGTAACCTACGCTTTCGGCCATTGCAACGGTATACTGTGCGCATAAGGCAAATAGCGATGTTAAGCCGATCTGTGAAGAGATGGCTACCGCAGCGCGCGTAAGAAAAATACTGCCTATGCCATAACCCGCTATTTCGCGCGAGTTCCATAATCCACAGATCTCGCCGGTCCCCTTTTGTGCGTAACGCCATACCAGTTCGACCACGGACGGATCCATTGCGACGGTGGCTTGTTCTATCGGTAACGGTTCGGTTCCGCCGGCTACATGTACACGCGCGCCGCCGTAAACCCGTGTCGCATCCAGCGATTCGACTATGATCACGAACGCAGCCGGATTCGTCGTCCATTCATGTTTGGAGGAGGTGACCTTGGTCACGCCGATATTAGTAAGCACCTGGGTGTGCCCTGCCACGAAAAGTTCGCAAGTTGCCGGATCGTCAATAGCCCTGAACACCCTTAGCCTGACTACAGGATTTTCCTTACTCAAACCTTGATGCATCGTATTTAAAATTCCCTCCTGAAAGAGTGTCGCATGACGTATTTAAAACTGGTATAATGTTGCGTGGCCCGCGTATAGTTGACGGGCACAATTACCAGGCCAGCGCGACCTCTGAAGGTAAAAACGAAGCCCCATAGAATATTGTAACACATACAGCTGAATTAAAAACAATTTGCAAACCATACACGCCCCGGAGCAGTGCCGAAAACTTTAAAACAAAAAATCCTGGTGAGGAATAACAAGCCGGGCCTGCTATTGACGGGTTGAGGTAAATGCAAACACGGAACTTTTACGAAAATCAGGTGCCGAGAGTTTGCATTAAAACGAAAATTCCTGCAGGGTTTTAACCCGGGAATATACGTATTCTTTAATGATTTGAAAACCAATTAAACTACTTTAAAAAGAAGCGGGCCTGAAGGGCGAAACGTTAGCATATCCTGGCTTAAACTGCCAGTCGTCTGCACGTCCTCATTTGGAGCCAAATTGCTTTTCGGTTGGTTCTGTACTTTGGCGTGTTAGCGCCTGTGACGTCAAATTCCTGTCGATACTTTTGATGAAAAAAAATTGTTAAAAAAATTTGCGTAGTTAAATAACTACATATATTTTTGTAGTCAAATAGCTACATAATGAATCTAAGACGAGATGTATTCCAGGCCATAGCCGACCCAACCCGCAGGACGATATTACTGCTGCTTGCGTCGCAGGCCCTCACAGCCGGCGCTATAGCGGCAAACTTTGACACGGCCAGGCCGACAGTTTCAAAACATTTACAGATACTCACCGAATGCGAATTGCTTACCCAGCAGCAAACAGGTCGGGAAATTTATTATCACATCAACGCAACGAAAATGAAAGAAGTAGACGCTTTTATAGAGCCATTCCGCCGGATGTGGGATGACCGGTTCAACAAATTGGAGGCTATCATGAAAAACTATAAACCCAAAAAGTAAGATCATGGAGCTGAAAACGAAAATACATGCCGAAGACGGCAAACACGACATCTTTATAACCAGGGAGTTCGATCTGCCTTTGGAATTACTTTTCACAGCCTTTACCGAACCGGAGTTGATCGAGCAGTGGATGGGAAATAAGGTATTAAAGTTTGAGGCCAAAAAATACGGCGCCTGGCACTTTGAAAAACGAGACGACAAAGGCGACGTAGTATTTGAGGCCGACGGCGTGATACACGAATTTATACCGAACAGAAAGATCACCCGGACCTTTGAGATGTACAATACTCCTTTTGGCGTTCAGCTCGAAGTGAGTGACTTCGAGCGATTGAGCGAAGATAGGAGCAAGATAACGCTGCACACGATATATGAAACCGTGGGGCAGCGCGACGAGGTGCTTAAGCTCCCCTTCAGGCAAGGGATCAACTGGGCACATAATCGCCTGGAAGAAGTAATGAGCAAACTAAAATGAACGCACACATTAATCCATAAGAAAATGGCACACACAGCAATTTATTTAAACTTCAACGGCAGGGCCGAAGAAGCATTTAACCATTACAAGAAAGTTTTCGGGACAGAATTTGCCGGGCCGATGGTGCGGTACAAAGACAATCCGCCCAAAGGCGCCGAACTGACTGACGCCGACCTGGACAAGGTAGCGCATGTAGCCTTACCTATTACGGGCGGTATGCAGATCATGGCGAACGATATGCTGGAAAGCCTTGGGCAAAAACTGGTGGAAGGGAACAATTTTACGCTGGTTTTGAGTCCTGATTCGAATGAAAACGCCGATAAGCTGTACGAAGGACTGTCGGAAGGTGGTCCGCAGGGAATAGCGCCGCACGAAGAATTTTGGGGCTACTGGGGTACCTGCACCGACCGTTTCGGCATACGCTGGATGTTCAATATCGTTAAGCAATGGCAATAAATTGTCAACCCGTTAATAGATCAAAATGGAAAAGAGAAAGCTGATAGGATATTGGATAATAACCGCGTTGTTGTCCTTTTGCATATTCTTCGGCGGCCTGGTGCAGGCGCTGCAGTTACCCGGCGTACTAAAGGGGTTTAAACCGTTGGGCTACCCAACTTATTTCATCTCGCTCATCGGTATCTGGAAGATGCTGGGCGTCATAGTCATCCTGGCGCCGAAGTTTAAATTGTTGAAGGAATGGGCCTACGCAGGTATATTTTTTGTCATGACCGGCGCCGTGATCTCGCACATCGCAAGTAACGATATCCGCCCTCAGATAATAGCGCCTGCCATGCTGGCTGTTTTCGTAGTCCTGTCGTGGTACTTGCGGCCGGCGAATAGAAAGCTCGTTGCTGTCAATCCATAGGCAAGATCGTATATTTACAGATAAAGTAATATGACAGGCGACGCATTAAAGGTGACAGTACACATGGCATCAAGCCTCGATGGCGTCATTGCTAAGAGGGACAACAGCGTTTCATGGTTTGAGACGACTGACCATTACGAAAAAGGCGTCACAGCCACTGACCAGGATGTGGCGCAATTTCTTAAAACGATAGGCTGCTATGTAATGGGCGCCCGGACGTACGAACATGCGCTGGAACTTTCGAAATCGTACGGTTGGGCCTATGGGGATGTGCCGGTAATTGTGCTCAGTCACCGGCAACTGCCGGTTGACAGGCCAGCTATCGAAATTTATTCCGGCAGCCTGGAAGATCTTGTAAATGAACGATTAAAGCCGAATTATACGAATGTTTGGGTTGTCGGGGGCGCCATGCTCGCGGGGGATTTTATCCGTTCAAAGTTAGCTGACCAAATACGCCTTTCGATCATCCCGGTTATTTTGGGCGACGGCCTGCGGTTTTTTGACCATATCGGCGACGAGTATGCCCTGCACCTGGAGGAAGCGACAGCACGCAAAAACGGCGTGGTGGAATTATGTTATGCAATAAAAAACGAACAGGTATTATGACAAACGGCAACGCAAACCCTAAAGTAAACTGGTTTTTTGAAAAGGCTACGCAATGGCAGGAAGAATACGAAAAGCTAAGAACAATCTGTCTTAGCTGCGGGCTCACCGAGGAATTAAAGTGGGGCCAGCCTTGTTACACCGTTGGCAAAGCCAACGTCGTTTTGATACATGGTTTTAATGAATATTGCGCGCTGCTGTTTTTTAAGGGGGTTTTACTGAAAGATCCTGAAGGCGTACTGATCCAGCAGACGGAGAATGTCCAGGTCCCCAGGCAGATGCGGTTCACGAGCTTGCTTCAGATAATTGAGCAGGAGGCTGTTATTAAAGCCTATATCTATGAGGCCGTCGAAGTAGAAAAGTTGGGACTGAAAGCCGAACTGAAAAAGACTTCGGACTACGAGGTTCCGGAAGAATTTCAGCATAAGCTGGATGCGATACCGGCGCTCAAAGCCGCGTACGAAGCGCTGACGCCCGGGCGACAAAGGGGATACCTGTACTATTTTTCTCAGCCCAAATTATCCAAAACCCGACAGGAAAGAGTTGAGAAATATATCCCGCAGATTTTGGCGGGGAAGGGTGTGGACGATTGATTAAATATTTACGGGATGGTTATATACTTATCACCCGATATAATACCCGAATCGCTTGTGACACTGGCCATGGTTGCGCCTTCGTAGATAAATGAGATCACCGGCTGGACCGCCGGGTTCAGTCCTTCAAGTTCCAGGAAATAATGCAGCTTGAGGGCGTCACCGGGGTGAACGTTGACCGAATAGGTTTTATTCCCGAGTTGTGAATAGATATTGATCAACGTATCGGAAGACGGCTGTTCGGTAACCGAAAATGAATAAATGGTAAGCGTTGTTGTAACGTTACTTATAACAATTTGCAGGGGTTTGCCCGCGGCAGGAGATGGATTTGAATTTTTATGGCATGCCAGGAACACGCAGGGGGCAATTAAAAGTACCGGCAATATTTTTTTCATTATTGAAACGTCTTCAATTAGTTACGTTGTGTTTTTGGTTTTGGTTTCCTTTTATTAAATTGTTTTATCTTTATTTAGCAAAGCGTGTACTCGCTGCCACCTTGAAGATGACCGCATCACAAAACCAGGAAACACAAAGCCCCCGCCATAAGCGCTGGGTTAAAAGCACGCATTTTATCATAACGCTGAGTTTCCTGGCGCTTGCGATAAGCGGCTACGAAATTTTAATGGTTCACCCCCGGCTTTATTGGGGTAAGGCCGGCAACGATCTGACGCCGGCGCTGTTCGAGTTGCCCATTAGCCGCAACTATCATCATGGCGGCTGGGAAAAAAGCATACCATTTAAACACCTGTCCGGGTCGCAGGTAACCGCCGCCCGCACTTACGATATTTTCAACGAGAACGGCTGGGGCCGCAGCACGCATTTCCTGGCGGCCTGGGTACTGGTTGCGGCGGGGTTCATTTATCTTATTGCAGGCTTTTTCAGCGGCCATTTTCGCCATAGGCTGACGCCGCGGCGCGGCGAATTTAGTTTGAGGCTGCTTTGGGCCGATTTCGTCAGTCACCTTGGCAAACAGCCCGATTATTCGGGCAAATATGGCCTGCTTCAAAAGGTCACCTACCTTTGGGTCATCTTTTTCCTGTTCCCGGTTGTTATTTTAACCGGATTTACCATGTCGCCGGCCATTACCGCGTCTTATCCTTTCCTGCTTAAAATGTTCTACGGGCACCAGTCGGCACGTACTATCCATTTTTTTGCAGCACTTTTATTAGTGCTGTTCCTGCTGGTCCACCTGGTAATGGTGATCAGATCCGGCTTTAAACGAAATCTTTGGGCTATAACTTTCGGAAAATAACCATGAAGGAAAAAAGATTGATGAGCAGGCGCAGCGCCATTTTTACCGGACTTACTTCGGCAGGGGCGCTGTTGCTTTCGGGTTGCCTCAAAAAGGCCCCGCCTACTTACGGCAGTATCCTGCGTATGGGCGACGACCTGACCTACCTGGGTCAGCGCGGCCTATTGTCGCAACGGGCATTGGCTATGGAGTACCAGAAAAGCGATATAACTTCCTTCCCGGTTACCGATATCGGCGACCCGGCCGATCCGGCGAGTAAGAATGCCTACAGCAAGGAATATGAAGAGCTGCAAAGCAATGGCTTTAAAGACTGGGTACTTTCTGTGGAAGGCAGTGTGGCCAAACCCGGAAAATATACCATGGGTGCGCTTAAAAAGCTGGGCGAACGCACGCAGATAACCCGGCATACCTGCGAGGAAGGATGGAGCGCCATTGCCGAATGGACCGGGGTCCCGCTCAGCGCAGTGCTGAAAGACGCAGGTATTTTGCCCTCTGCACGTTTTGTAAGCTTATACGGCTTCGATAAGTATGCCGAAAGCATTGATATGCTCGACGCTTTTCATCCTCAAACCATACTGGCCCATACCATGAACGGCGAGACAATACCTGCCCGTAATGGTGCCCCGTTGAGGTTACGCGTGGAGACACAAATAGGTTATAAAAACGTTAAATACCTGCAGCGCATTGTGGTGACCGATAAATTCGTCGATCCGGCGGCAGATATTAAAGGCGGATGGTCGTGGTATACAGGAATTTAAACACGAACACTAAATTTCTGCTCTTGACATTGCTGCCGCTATCACTATGAACAATAAAAAAATGTTGCCACCGGTTCGGTGCGAAGAACTTTTAAACATACTGGAAACCCGTTTTAACAAAAACATACACCGCCATAAAGGGCTTGAATGGGCCAACGTTCAAGCTAAATTGGAGGCTAACCCCGGAAAGCTGTGGTCCCTGGATGATATGGAAACAACCGGCGGTGAACCGGATGCGGTGGATTATGATAAAAGCACAGGCGAATATATTTTTTATGATTGTTCGCCCGAAAGCCCTAAAGGTCGCAGGAACCTCTGTTACGACCGTGAAGCGCTGGATGCCAGGAAGCAGTTTAAACCGGCAAACAGCGCCGTGGATGTGGCTGCTGAAATGGGTATCGAACTTTTAAACGAAGAACAATACCGTGAATTGCAGCAGCTTGGAGAGTTCGACACCAAAACATCGAGCTGGATACAAACACCCGCCAGGATCAGGAAACTGGGCGGCGCGCTCTTTTGCGACCGCAGGTTCGACACCGTGTTTGTCTATCACAACGGGGCCGAAAGCTATTATGCTGCCCGGGGATTCCGTGGGTCACTGAGGGTATAGGTTCCCATTGACAAGTTTCTGATAGAATGAAAGCCTTTAGTTATTTTCACTAAAGGCTTTCCCGCCAATTATAGCGGTTTATATTGATCAGGCAAGTTTGTTCCCGGTGATATTGGATAGCCTGGCCAGAACAAAGGCGCCGATAGCCATCACCAGGTCGCGAACAGCCACGTCGAAATAATTACCTCCGGTGATCAGCGTCAATGCGATAAGCGCCAGCCATAATGCCACGATCCAGGCGCCTATCTGTGGCCTAACCAGTACCACGATGCCTGCAATAATTTCGATGACGCCCACTACCATCATAAAAATATTGCCGTTGACTGGAATGATCCCTTTTACCCAGGGGCTTAAATAGTGCTCCCAGTCGGTAAGCAGGTTGGTAAATTTGTCAAGCCCGGCGACTATCGGAACCAGGCCGTAAGTGAACTTCAGTAAGGTTTGCAATTGCTTGATGTTTGTCTCCATGTTTTTTTGCTTTTATCTGGCTATTAGAGACAAGCCGCGAAAAAAGGGTTACAAAATATATTTTTTGCAAACTTTGTAACCCTTTTCCATCCCGATACTCTACCATATAAAAGCAGTGTTTTAAAATGGATCATTTGACCGATGACGAGATCGTAAACCTGGTGCTGAAGGGTCAGGTAGACCTGTTCGAAAGCCTTATGCGCAAATACAACGAGCGGCTTTACCGCATCAGCCTTTCAATCGTCGAAGACGATAAGGAGGCTGAAGACGTGATGCAGATAGCCTATATCAATGCCTACCGCCAATTGAACAATTTCAGGCACCAGTGCAGTTTCGGCACCTGGCTTACCCGGATACTGATCAATGAGAGTTTGTTACACAAAAAAAGGATTCAAAGAACAGAACAGTTGCGTATGGAAACAAATTTTACGGATGTACATCCTGAAACGCCGCTGAGCGGGCTGATCAATAAGGAGTTGGGATCGATACTGGAGGGCGCCGTCGCTTCGCTGCCCGAGAAATACAGGCTGGTATTCGTTATGCGCGAGGTTCAGGGCATGAGCACCGATGAAACCATGGAGGCGCTTAATATCGGCGAATCCAATGTAAAAATAAGACTAAATCGGGCTAAGGAAATGCTGCGTGCCGATCTGCAGCGTATATGGAATCCGCGCGAGATATATGAATTTAACCTGCGCAGGTGCGACAAAGTGGTAGATAACGTAATGAACGTGATCAGGCAAATTTCCTAATCCAATACCGGTTATTCACAACACCTTTTAGTATGCTGTCCAACCACCATCAGCGGTAATTACTGCGCCATTGATAAAGTAAGCCTTGTCCGTAGCCAGGAATAAGGCCAGTTCGGCAATTGCGTCCGGGTTTGCCGCAGGCGGAATATTACCTGCGCCTGCATTCATTCTTTCAAAACCGAAGGGGTTCGGTTCCATGCCATGACTGATATTGGTATTCACCCCGCCGGGAGCGATAGCATTGCAGCGGATGCCCTTCTGCGCATAGTCGTAGCCGATATTTTTGGTCAAACCCACAATGGCATGTTTTGACGTAGTGTAAGCGCAGCCAGCCCTTCCGCCAAATAGCCCGCCGACAGACGCGATATTGATAATGATGCCGGTATTCTTCCGCAGAAATATTTTTATAGCCTCGCGGCAGGTGAAAAATGCAGCATTGATGTTGACACTCATTACCCTTTGCCACAGCTCGTCCGTGACATCTTCAACAGGAGTAAAGTTATCCATAATGCCGGCGTTATTCACCAGTATATCCAGCGTTCCATAGTTCTGCAAAGTAAAGCCGATCATTTGTTCTACATCGCTCTCGCGTGATACATCGGCTGCAAAACACACGGCAGTGCCGCCTTTCGCCTTAATATCTTTGGCCACGACCTCTATGTTAACCTGGTGCAGATCCGCAAGGACAACGCTGGCGCCATTTTCGGCAAATAATGTGGCAATTGCTTTGCCTATACCTGATCCGGCCCCGGTTACCAGTGTAACTTTATTTGATAGTGTTTTCATTATATATATATATATATATCAATTCAGATAGTGCTCTTACATCACCTTTTCGGTATTGGCATAATGTAATACATTTTTGATCAGGTCGTTAATATGTTCCCTTTTTACTGCATCGTAGCCACGCCGCATCGCCTGGCGTTTTGTTGGGTCTTTTTGTACTAAAGCCGCCATTTTTATCAGGAAGCGGTCCCACCATGACAATTTTCGCATATCAACCTTGCCCGGCAAGAAATAGATCTCGGCAGATTTAGCAAGCCATTCCGGTAAGTTTTGTTTGATGACCTGGTCCTGCTGGTGCTTATCGCCTGCCGAACCGCAGACGACAAACAGCAGTATCTTTTTGTCCTTTAAAAGCCCCTTGTTCTTTACAAGCCAATTCTTGATCAGCAGCTTGCCGATATACACCGGGCTGCCAATGATCACTGTATCGCGGCTTTCCGGTTGCTCTATAAATTGCTTGTCCAAGTCGTAAACCGGCAGGTATAGCGCTTCGGCGATCCATTCGGCATATTGGGCAGTGGCCCCGTACTTACCCTTGTATATCACCATTCCTTTCATCGCTCAAAAAATTTAATGTTACATCACCAGGCTCTTCAGGCTGTTTACTTCAGTTGTGCTTTCCCGTTCTTTCTCCGTACCCAGCACATGGTTGATATTATGTATTCCGGCTATCAGCGCATCCGGGTTAAAAGCAATGCTGTCGATACCTGCTTCCACCAGTATTTTGGTGAATTCTGCCGAATCACTCGGCGCCTGCCCGCACAATCCAACTTTCCTGTGCATGTGTTTGGCTTTTTCGATCATGGATACGATCAGCCTTTTACTGGCTTCGTTTTGCTCGTCGAACAATTCTGCTATCAGCGACGAATCGCGGTCAATGCCCAATGTAAGCTGGGTCAGGTCGTTCGAGCCGATGGAAAAACCATCAAATATTTCTGCAAATTCTTCGGCCAGTACCACGTTGCTCGGTATTTCGGCCATTACAAATATTTCGAGGCCGTTTTTGCCCTTGTGCAGCCCGAATTCTTTCATCTGGGCTATTACCCGCCTCCCTTCTTCGACCGTGCGGCAAAACGGGATCATCAGCTTCACATTGGTCAGCCCCATTTCGTCCCGTACTACCTTCATCGCTTCGCATTCAAGTCGGAAGCCTTCGCGGTAACGGTCGTTATAGTACCTTGACGCTCCACGGAAACCGATCATCGGGTTTTGTTCTTTCGGCTCAAAGTACTTACCGCCTATCAAGCCTGCATACTCGTTCGTCTTAAAATCACTCATCCGAACGATCACTTCCTTTGGGAAAAAGGCAGCGGCGATAGTAGCTACTCCCTGCGATAATTTGTCGATAAAATAATCGGCTTTGCGCTTATAGTTTTTGGTCAGGTTGGTTATTTCGAGCCGCTCACCGTCGTCGGTAACCTTATCAAAATTAACCAGGGCAAGCGGGTGTACCTTGACATAATTGCTGATGATGAACTCCATACGCATCAGGCCTACGCCGTAGTTGGGGTAGCGCGCCAGCTGAAAAGCCTGGTCCGGTTCACCGATGATCAATTGCGGTTTTACCGCTTCGGGCAGCTCGATCCGGCTTACATCCGTTACCGTTTGTTCCCATAAAGATTTTCCCCTGTATACAATGCCATTCTTCCCTTCGGCGCAGCTTAAGGTGATCAATTCTCCGTCGGCAATAGTATCCGTGGCATTTTCCGTGCCCACGATGGCAACTGCGCCCAATTCGCGGGCGATGATCGCAGCATGACTGGTGCGGCCGCCTTTGTTGGTCACTATACCGGCTACCCGCTTCATTATCGGGTCCCAGTCGGGGCTGGTAATATCGGTAACCAGGATATCGCCGCTTTGCAGCTTGTCCGCCTCGGCGGGCGACTTCAGTACCCGTGCATACCCGCAGGCTATCTTGTTGCCTATAGCTTCACCGCTGGTTATCACTTCACCTTTTTCCTTTATCTTGTAAGAAGTGACTTCGAGCGAGCGTTCGCGGCTGTGGACGGTTTCGGGCCTGGCCTGGATCAGGTATATCTGGTGATCCGTACCGTCCTTGGCCCATTCGAAGTCCATAGGTTTTTGGTAATGGTCTTCGATTACCAGGGCCCAGCGAGCCAGTTTCTCCACCTCTTTATCGCTCAGCACAAACTTTTCGCGCAATTCCCAGGGCGTATCATTGTTTATCGTGGTATGGATCTCGTCATCCGCGTCAGCATAAACCATCATTTTATTTTTGCTGCCGAGGATTTTTTGGAGGATAGCCTTTTTCCCGATCCTTAGCGAGTGCTTGAAAACGAGGAATTCGTCGGGTGTGGAGGCGCCTTGTACGATATTCTCACCAAGGCCCCATACCCCGGCCAGGTGAACCACATCCCTGAAGCCCGATTCGGGTTCCAGCGTAAAACCAACGCCCGAACAGCCAAGGTCGGCTCTTACCATTTGCTGAACGCCCACTGAAAGGAAAACCTTGTCATGGTCGAACCCTTTGTCTTCGCGGTATTTGATCGCGCGGTCCGTATACAACGATACATAGCATTTTTTTACCGCAAAAAGCAAGGCCATGTGCCCGCGTACGTTCAGATACGATTCGTGTTGTCCGGCAAAACTGGCGTCGGGTAAATCTTCGGCGGTGGCGCTGCTGCGTACCGCAACCGGTTGCTCGGCGGTGTCAAAAAGATAGTCGTAAGCATCGGTTATAGCGAAGCTGAGATCAGATGGCATACGGGCATCCATTATTAGCTTACGCGCATGGGCGCCGGTTTCGGCAAGATTCGAAAAGTCTGTCCTGTTCAGCCCCTTCATCAATTTCGACAGCTTTTCGGCCAACTCATTATAATATATAAAGTAACGGTATGCCGAGGCCGTGATCGCAAAACCGTTAGGAACCAGTAAGCCTTTGCTTGTCAAGTGGCTGTACATTTCGCCCAGCGACGCGTTTTTGCCGCCAACTTCTGCGATATCGTCTATTCCCGTTTCACTAAATTTTCTGATAAAAGCTTCCATAGCGTCGTATTGATCTGAAGCTCAAAACTACCAGCAGCAGGCGGCCGGGGCTATGATATTGGTCAGAGCTGTCTGTGACAGATGTCACTATTAATCGTGTATAGCATCATTCGGATGCTGCGAAACAGCCAATAATCTTGTATTATGAAAATAAACGTCAAACATATCGGCAATTTGCACAACGATGCATTGCGCGGCCTCGCCTTCTACAAACAGGAACTGGGCATTTTGCAGGAACGCCTCCAGGAAATAGCCGGCGATAATACGGGCGAAGAAGTGGAAAAACAAATCGGCCATTTTCAGGACCAGTTCTATATTCATGGCGAGCGGATCAACGAATTAAATCATGAGATTCAAAAAAATCAGCGCGACCTAGGTTATGAGCTCGGGCACTCGGCCGGATTTGCAGACGAAAATACGGTTGCAGCCAACCAAGATATGTACGAACAGTATGTTATAGAGGAAAGACTGTTCAACGAGATGCGCCACGAGTTTAACCGCTTTGCGGCGAAATGGATGTAACCCTCAACACGCAGTATCATGTCAGGGTGGCCGATCAGGAATGAAAAATTAGCCGGGCGGGCAGTTTACCTGCGGTCGCTCGGCGCTGCAGGTACGGTTACCGGTTCAAAGCACTTGCTTATAACGCCAGGCTTCAATTTGCTGATCGATTGCGGCTTGTTTCAAGGTTTGAAGCAGCTGCGCGAAGAGAATTGGGAACGATTGTCGGTCGATGCTTCATCGATCGATGCCATGATACTGACCCACGCACATCTCGATCACTGCGGTTATATTCCGCTGCTGGTTAAGCAGGGGTTTAAAGGCAAGATATTTATGAGTGAGCCTACCAGGTACCTGGCCGAACTGATCCTTCGCGACAGCGCAAAGCTGCAGGAAGAAGATGCCTGGAAGGCAAACAAGCACCACTATACTAAGCACCACCCGGCAATGCCTCTGTACGACACGGCTGACGTGGAAGCGGCATTGCCTTATTTCCGGACCGTAGGATTGGATGCCACTTTCAGATTGAGCGACCATATTTGGTTCAGGTTTTATAAGGCCGGACATATACAGGGCGCCTGCTCGGTTGACATAACCTGTTGTGGCAAAAGCATTTTGTTTTCAGGGGACATAGGACGTGATTATTCAGAATTAATGCCACCGCCGGATCATCCCGCTCAAGCAGATTTCGTGATCATGGAATCAACCTATGGCGATCGGCTGCACGATAAAGGCAGCGTAGCCGATGAACTTGCCCGGGTTATAAATGATACGATTGCGCGCGATGGCGATTTGCTGGTGCCGTGTTTTGCCGTAGGCAGGGCACAGGAGGTTATCCACCTCATATATAAATTAAAACAACAAAAAACCATACCGGCAACGCTGCCCGTTTACCTTGACAGCCCGATGGCTTCCGCGGCCAGTGAAGCCCTGTTAAGTTACCCTGATTGGATAACGATAGGCGAAAACGAGTGCGTACAGATGTTCAACGGTATCACTATCAACCAGGATTTTGACGGCACGGAACGGATCATAAAGCAACGGCGCAGTAAAATAATATTAGCTGCAAGCGGCATGCTTACCGGCGGGCGTGTGCTGGAATACCTGAAGCACTATTTGACCGACGACAGGAATACCATCCTGATCATCGGTTTCCAGGCAGGCGGAACGCGCGGACGAGCGCTGCTCAACGGCGCGTATGAACTGAAAATCCACGGCCGGTATTATCCCGTAAGGGCGCGGGTACACGAGATTGGCGGCTTGTCTGCACATGCCGACCAGGCCGGGTTGCTAACCTGGCTTAGGGCGTTCACTCCTAAACCAGGCCATGTTTATCTTGTACATGGCGAACCGTCTGCGATGGATAGCCTGCGTGTAAAGATATACGACGAACTAGGGATAAACGCAAAAATCGCGATACAGGACCGGGACGAATTATTGTTCGAAATTGAACCGGAATAACCAATTGACGAATATGGCAGCCATAGTCACGATAACTTTCAATCCTGCGCTTGATAAAAGCGTTAGCGTCGCCCAACTGGTCAGCGAACGTAAGCTTAAATGTTCCGTGCCTGTTTACGAACCGGGCGGCGGGGGAATTAATGTCGCAAGGGCCATAAAAAAGCTGGGAGGCGAGGCGGTGGCGATGTATATGGGCGGCGGATCGGCCGGGGCAATGATCGCCGAGCTGCTTAGCGAGGACGGTGTGGCATCGATAGCGATAGCCAGAAAGGCCAGCACGCGTGAAAACTTGATCGTAACGGATCTGGGGACCAGTAAACAATACCTGTTTGATATGCCCGGTTCGCCGGTTTTGGAGAACGAATGGCGGGAATGCCTGGCCAGCCTGGAAAAACTTAACGTCCTGCAATATATTGTTGTAAGCGGCAGCATGCCCGGGGGATTACCTGCCGATATTTTCCAGCGCCTGGCGCGCATTGCCTTGCAAAAGAACGCCAGGCTCATCGTCGATACTTCCGGCGAAGCTTTGCGGCAGGCGGTAGAGGCGGGTGTTTACCTGGTAAAGCCCAATTTAAAAGAATTGGGGACACTTGCCCGTAAAGACGAACCGACCGTTGACGATGCCGTGAAAATAGCCCGGCAAGTGATCTCCGAATACCCGGTTGAAGTAGTAGTGGTTTCGCTTGGCGCTATGGGCGCTGCCCTGGTTACGGGCCAGTTCGCGATCACTATTAGTCCGCCGGATGTGAAAGTAGCAAGCACCGTAGGCGCTGGCGACAGTTTGGTCGGCGGTATCGTATATTATCTTTCGCTTGGAAAAGACCTTGTCGACGCCGTAAAATTTGGTGTGGCCTGCGGCAGCGCGGCAACCTTAAACTTTGGTACGGAATTATGTACCAAAGCCGATGCGGAAAGAATATACCAGGCAGTGCAAGCAAGCGGACAAGTGCTCTGCGATCAATCCTGACATAATCAAAATATGCTTTATATCAGTTACTTAACTGATCAAAATCATTCGAAATGAACGGCAGGAACAGAATATTTGAACGTTAAATGTAACCGTTTATGAAGAATATTCTCGTCCTCACCGATTTTTCAAAGAATGCGGCATCTGCTGCAGAAGCCGGTTTGCTGCTGGCGGGTAAAATGCATACCGATCTTTTGTTATACAACACTTACATCGATTACCAAACTATCGCGTCCTATGGTGGCGGCGGCTGGATCGTCGATGAATTCAGCGAACGGAAGAATAAAAGCCGCATTGGCCTCGACTCGTTAATCGAGGGCCTGGAGTCCCTGAGCGGCCAACTTGACCCCGGCGATCGCAAGCCGGATATTTACGCCGAGTCGGACGATAACGACCTGGCCATGGATATGGTTGACCTGATCAACACTAAAAATATTGAAATGATTGTTATGGGCGCTCGTTCAGATACTGCCGACGATTATATGTTCGGCGCCGACACCAACGCCGTGATCGGATACGCAACGAGACCGGTTTTGATAACGCCTGCCGGCACCGAACTAAGGAACCAGCACCGAATTGTTTTTGCAACTGATTTTGAAGACGCTGATATGGAAGCAATTCATTTTATAGCCCGCATCGCAAAATCATTCTATTATAAAGTCGAAATAGTACATGTGTCTGACAACGACAAAAACGGATGCGACGAAAAAGAGAAAGACTTTCAAACACGGCTTGCGAAAGTAAAATATCTCGGCATGCAATATTACCGGATCAAAGGCAGGAACGTCATCGACGAACTGAACCAATTCATCGATGACATACCCGGGACCATATTAGCCATGGTGCACGTGCAGAATTCATTTTTAATACAATTGTTCCAGCATAGTATGGTCAAAAAAGCCCTGGCCAATCAGAAGGCGCCTTTATTGATATTTCCTTCAAAGTGAACCGACTTAAAAATTAGTGCTATGAAAAATTTACTCGTCCTGACTGATCTGACAGAAAATGCTGCCCACGCAGCGCTTTCAGCGGTTGCGTTAGCCAAAAAGATGCATACCAATATATTGCTCTTCCATACCGAAATTGTGCAGCCTATGGCGCCGGAATATGCCGGTCCGCCGATGCTGATGAACACCATTGAAGATGAAGAAGACCTGGAAAAACTGCAGGAACTTACCGAATCATTGACCAGGCACGCACAATCTGGCCCCGGTTGGAAGCCTGAAGTTCAGTTTCAGCAGGGGGTAGGAGACCTTGCAGACCAGGTGGACGACATTGAAAGCGAAAAAAATATTGAGATGATCGTAATGGGATGCCGTGAAGGCGGTAGGATCGATCATTTCTTAACCGGGAGCGAAACATTTTCGGTCATCGATCAATCAAGCCGCCCGGTCCTTGTTATACCCCATGAATCGCGCCTGGTGAACATTCGCAAAGTACTGTTTGCCACCAATTATACGGATGGGGATGTCGGCATTGTGCGCTACCTCGTTAAACTTGGCCATATCTTTAACTTTACGCTGGAGATCGTTCATATCAATCTGTTAGACGAAAACGATATTACCAGGAACCTGCGTGAGCTTGAATTTATGAGGCATATGCACCAAATACCAAACGACGGCATTATTTACAAAGAGGCATATGGCAAAAACATAACCCGGCGTTTGAACAGGCTTTGCCAGGAATCAAAGGCGGACCTCCTGGCGTTCTCGCATTATAAGGATTCTTTTTTCTCACGGCTTTTCCGTCGAAGTGTAACCAGGAAAGCAATATCGGCGCAAACATTGCCTTTATTAATTTTCCCGGCTAATTTTAAACAATAACTGCTGGTTATTTCATTCCCATAGCCGTGGCATTTGCTGCGGTGATTGGAGGGTAAAAACGAAAAGTCTTAATGGCTTTTTTCTTATTTCGTTCATCAGTCTTTGATCATCCACCAAAGGCCAAATCCGATCAGCGTTGGAAGCAGAATGATCACGTTTGCAATCGTGCCAAATTTGGCATCGTGCCAGTCACTAATGATCAGATACTGAGAAATAGTTATGCCTGCTGCTGAAAATAGCCACCACCATTCTTTATCCATAAAAAATAAAACGGCTGAACAAATAAACAGCAGCCCCGATAAAAGCCACAGAATACCGCCGGGCTTTGAAATAGCCTGGGTTAATGGCACGATATCGGCAAATCTGAATGCCTTGATAAAACCGGTGAAGTGGATCAGTCCGTGGGCTATAATAAATGCTAATAATGCAGGTTTCATAAAACGAAGGCAAGTTTCACGCTGCAATAAAGCTCAAATGAAGTTATTATGAAATGATAGCCGTCAGGATAAAAGATGATGGTGGTTACTTGTGGTCCATCACCAGCACCGCAGCACCTTCGATCTTTCCTTTTCTCAATTTATCAATGGCTTCATTAGCCTGTTCAAGGCGAAACAATTCGGTTTGGGTATGAACAGTAACCGAACGCAGGAGTTCAAAAAAATCGAGCCCGTCCTGGCGGGTCAGGTTAGCTACCGATCGCACCACTCGTTCGCCCCAAAGCAGATCGTATGAAAAGGCGGGTATTTCGCTCATGTGGATGCCGCCGCAGATAACAGAGCCTCCTTTATCTACGTGCTGCAGCGCCTTGGGGATCAGTTCGCCGGCGGGCGCGAATATAATAGCGGCGTCGAGCTTTTCGGGAGGGATATCGCTGCTTCCGCCAACCCAGTAAGCGCCAAGGCCGCGCGCGAACTCCTGGGAAACCTTGTCGCCGTCCCGTGTAAATGCAAATACTTTTTTATCCTGCGCCCGGGCGATTTGTACCAGGATGTGCGCGGCAGCGCCGAAGCCATACATGCCGATATTTTTCGCTGAAGGATCGATCATATGATACGACCGGAAGCCGATGAGCCCGGCACAAAGTAAAGGCGCCGAAGAAGGATGATGATACTGCCCCGATAACTGAAAGCAGTATTTGGAATAAGCCACCGTATATTCGGCATAACCCCCATCGATGGTATAACCCGTAAAACGCGCGTTTTCGCAAAGATTTTCCTTGTTCTGCCGGCAATATTTGCAGATGCCGCAGGTATAGCCGAGCCAAGGGACGCCCACCAGGTCGCCAACGCGGATATCTTTAACCGATTCTCCCGCCGACGCGACGGTCCCAATGATCTCGTGGCCGGGTATAAGCGGTAACTTAGGTTGAGTTAGTTCTCCATCGATCACATGCAGGTCGGTGCGGCAAATGCCGCAGGCTATTACCCTGATCAGTACCTGGTCGGCGGCAGGGTGCGGTATTGATAGCTCTTTAAGGACTAGCGGCTGCCGCGGGTTTTCGAGAACCATGGCCCTCATTGTTCCGCTCATTTTAATATTGTGTTATTTGTACTAATATAACAGCTTTGCCACCCGCAGGTGTTTACAGTGTAAAACAAAAAGCGCCGTGAGGAGGCGCTTTTCGATTTTGACCAGTAAGATAGGGTTTAAGTTATCTTTACTTCCTTTTTGGCGCTAACGGATTTGGCCGATTTCTTCAGCTCAAGAGTAAGCAAGCCATCGCGGTATTTGGCATCGATGTGATCCGCCTGAACGTCATCGGGCAAAGTAAACGTCCGGGTAAACGAAGTGCGCGAAAACTCCCGGCGGGTATAGTTTTCTTTTTCCTCGTTTTGCTCGCTGCTGGTTTCGGCGCTTATGGTCAGCAAGCCGTTCTCGGTTGTTATTTTAAAGTCGTCCTTGTTATAGCCTGGCGCCGCGACCTCCACTTCATAATGGTTCCTGTTATCCTTGATGTTTACAGCCGGTAAAGTTTCGCCGCTGAATAGCGCCCTGCCGAGAAACCGGTCCGGGTTCCAAAAATCTTCCATCATCGACCTTAATGATGGAAATCCGCTTGTTTTTGATTTAACTAACGTTGACATAACGATCAATATTTAATAGTTTGTATGCTAAGGTCAGCATGCCGGACATCACATACAATGATCGCCGTCATAACCTCGCGTGATCCTGGTCATGCTGTTTCCTGTGAAATGGTGTTACCGGCAAAACCAATGTAAAAACCGACCCCTGGTTTTCGGTGCTTTCCACGTTTACATATCCGCCCATTAACTCGGCGTAACGTTTTACTATATTCAAGCCCAGGCCGGTACCTTCGGTATGTGAGGCATTGCTCGCCCTGAAAAAAGGCTCGAACAACCGTTGCTGCTCTTCTTTTGGAATGCCGATGCCGCTGTCTTTTACCCGTATTATACAAAAGTCGCCGGCTATTTCGGTTTCCACTTCGATATGATCGGCGACATCGGAGTATTTTATGGCGTTCGAGATCAGGTTTACCAGGCAATGCTGAATTAGTTCTCTATCTAGCGATACATTGGATTGTGGTCCCGCGTGCACATATCTGATATCCTGCCAGTCCTTGGTTTGTTTCTTCATTTGATGGATAACGGATTCGGCTAATGACTTAATGTCAAAAATGGCCGGTTCCGCTTGCAGCCTCCCCGTCTCGATCTTTTCGACAGAAATAAAGTCGTTCGTCATATCGGCCATATACATCGCCGCGGTTTTGATCTTATTGAGTTCGCTGAAAATTTTTTGCTTGTCGAAGCTGTCATAATACTGTTCGATCAGGTCTGCCGAAAGAAGAATGGCATTCAACGGCGTCCTGAATTCGCGGGAGGTCATGGTAAGAAAGCGTTTTTTGATCAGATTTACTTCTTTCTCCCTTAAGCCTGCCAGGCGGGCACTATCGAAATCATGGTTTTGTGCGGTTTCAAGCCGCCTTAATATATAGCCGCGATTAGGAATATTTGGCGCTGCAAATAACCTGCCCTTGTGTGTGCGGCTTGCTTTTATGGCCGGTACACGCCCGATGCGGAGTTTATCGGCCCTATTGATCGTTCTCATAGCATCCTTTTAAATTTAATTTATTCGCGTTCAAAAAGCCATTTCAGCGGCTTTACTTTTCGTTTGGGCTTCAGGTTATACTGCCGGATACTTTTTTCTATTATCAGTTCTTTAGCCTCGTCAATGTCGTCGGTAACCAGGAAAAGACTGTCGTCATACTGGCCTATTGTAGCGTTGGCCTTCATCGCTTTAATGTGTGCGAGCAGTTCTTTATGATATTCTTTTCCAAAAATGATAATGGGAAAGTTCTCGATCTTATGTGTCTGGATCAGGGTCAGGGCTTCAAAGTATTCGTCCATTGTGCCATATCCGCCTGGCATTACCACAAAGGCGAAAGAATATTTAACCAACAGGATTTTCCTGAGAAAGAAATGCTTTACATAAACCCATTTATCTAAGTAAGGGTTGGGTTTCTGTTCGACCGGCAATTGAATATTACAACCAACCGACCGGCCGCCTACCTCCTTAGCGCCTCTGTTTGCCGCTTCCATCAGGCCCGGGCCCCCTCCGGTGAGTATGGTGAAACCAAGTTTAGCAAACTGTGCAGCCGCATTCTTTGTAAGCTCATAATAGGGATGGCCTGCTTTAAATCGCGCTGAACCGAACACCGTGATACAGGGCCCTAAAAAGTGCAGCGCCCTAAACCCGTGTATCAGTTCCACCACCGTTTCAAGCGTAAACTTGAGTTCCTTTAAGCGTGAGTGAGGGCCGTCAAGAAAAATGATCTCGGATTGATCCATCCCTTTGGTTGTAAATCAAATACAAACCTCCGGGCTTCGGGCTATATTATAAATGACTTAAGTCATAAACCAGCCTGACGTGGGTCATAGCGCAAAACAGGAACGACGACGCAGCCGTTTTAAAGCAGGTTTTTCGTATAGGCGATATGAAGCGCGTGTCCTTTATTGTTCACATGCAGTTTATCGTAAATGTTGATGACGTGTTTTTTTACCGTGTTTGCGCTGATCGATAGTTTCAGCGCTATTTCCTTGTACTCCAGGCCCTGGCACAAGAAGCGCAATATTTCTTTTTCGCGTTCGCTGAGCTGGAACAGATTTTCGCTTTTTTGTCCCGCCAGCGGCAATTTAGCCGTAGGGGGATTTTGTATCATTTGTAATATCTTATATGCGATGCTCGGCGATATGGGCCCGGCACCGTTCTTCCACAGGTTAACAAGGATGTCGGCAATGATCTCGCCGCTTTCTTCCTTCAGCAGGTAGCCGCAGGCGCCGGCTTTAATGGCGTTGAATATCCGGTCGTCGTCATCGAAAATAGTCAACACGACATACCGCACACCGGGATAGAGTGACGAGCCGGTGGCGATGGTGACGATGCCGTCCATTATGGGCATTTCCAGGTCCATTAGCACAATCTCCGGCCGCTCGTCGAATTTCAGCTCCATCATTTTTTGCAAAAACTGCTCGCCGTTTGCAGCTTCCAGCCGAACATCGAACAAGTTGTTGCGGCGCAGCTTGTCGGCCAAAATAATACGGTTGTTCTTTTTATCGTCTACAATGCCAATTCTGATCATGTTTCTCAATTTAATTGTGGTCCTGTTGGGCTTATATCGATCTCCATGTATACTTTGGTGCCGTGCAATGGTACAGAGTTGATGCCAAAGGCGATATTGCTTTCGGCAGCGCGTTCGGTCATATTTTCCAGCCCGTAGCTTTCCGATTTTTTGCTTGTTTCGGCCAGGTCGAAGCCTTTACCGTCATCAATGATCTCGATTCGCCATGTTTTATTGCCCGGGTAACTGCTTACCGAAATAACTTTTGCCCCCGAATGCCTTACCGAATTGTTAATGGCTTCCTGCACGATCAGGATCATGTTCAGCGCGAGCGATGCGTTAATAACCAGTCCCTCGGGCGGCGAACCATTGATCACTATACTAAGTCCGGGATAATAGCTGCCTATCTTCCTGGCAAAATTTAATATCCGCAGCCAAAGGTTGGCGGCGTCTACCCGGGTTATCTTCATGGCCCACAGTGTCTCGCGTAACACGGTCAGCATATCTCCCGCCGTGTCGTGCAGGCTGCCGATAAGCGCTTCCTTATTACCGCTCTTTTGCATCAAAAGCTCGGTGCCATAAAATATGGCGTTTGCCTGGGCGCCAAGATTGTCGTGCAGGTCGCGGCTGATCTGCTCGCGTTGATTTTGCAGGCGCTGTTTTACCAACACTTCCTGCAAGGTTTTCTGATACCTGCGCTTATTGTAAAATGAGACGATAAGCACTACCGCGGCTGTAGCGCAGAATCCTATAATGGCAAAAAACCACCAGCGTAACCAGAAGGGGGGATCGATGATGACCACAATATTTGTCCTTACCTCCGGGCCGGAAAGCTCGTCGCTGCAGGCTACCTGCAAGGTGTATTTACCTGGCGGCAAAATGTAACTGATGCCGGTAGGCCGATGGGTGCTTTGCCAGTTCTTGCCGAATCCGATCATGCGGTACCTGTAGAAATAACTGTCGGCATTCAAAAGCCCCATGGCCGCAAAATCAAATTCCAGGTGGTTCCGGTTATATTTTACTCTGACCGTATCGCCACGCCATATGCTTGACGAACGATAGTTCGAATCGTTCACAGTCAGCCTGGTCACGTTTAGTACCGGTTTATCCCGGAAAGAATTAAGCGCTGACGGATAAAAGGCGGTAATGCCGCTTATACCTCCAAAATAAAATTTACCGGATGCCGAGGCGGCCACTGACGCAGTATTAAATTCGTTATCCTGCAGTCCAAGCTCTTTCGTGTAATTTTTGATATTTCCGTTAAGCGATATATCCGACAGGCCCATGTTGCTGCTCGCAAAAACGGATGCCTTGCCGGGCAGGGGAAGTAAGCCATAAATACAGTCGTTAAGCAGGCCCGAATTCTTATAAAAACTTTTAAGCAGCCGGCCGCTGGCATCAAAAACATGCAGGCCCGAACTTGTACCTACCCAAATATGATGTTGAGCATCTTCCGCAAAACAACGTATGCCGAATTTCTCGGGCAACCTGACGATGGTCGCCTTTCCGGATTTATCCACCCGGTAAAGCGACCCATTGTACGACCCTGCCCAAAACGTACCGTCTGACGCCTGGCAGAAAGAGTTGATCCAGTCTTCCGCAGGCTTGAAGAACGGCAACACGGGTTTTACGGAGATAAGCTGGTCCCCCCTGAAAACGCAACGGAAAACATTCGAAGAGCTTGCTATCAACAGCGTACTGTCGTTTAGGCGCTGAAGGTTATTTGCGAAAGCATTGTGGTATAAAAAGTTTCGCCACTTCTCATCGGCAGTAAAGTTGAAGGGCGATAATTTCCGGTTACTGCTGTCGAACAAAAACCAGCCTTTGCTCCAGGTAATAACAAGGTAAACGTTAGCGCTTAATTTGCTTATGCCAAGCACATCCTTTACGTCGTCGGTTTGAAGCGGGGCAGGCCATAAAGGGTCGGAAGAACGGTCATATGCCTGGAGGCCGCCGTTGAAACAGCCGGCCAGCAACACCTGCGACTGATCGTCAAAATACAGGCTTCTTACAAAATTGTTATTGGCGCCGGGATACTTAAGGTAAGCAAAGGCAATTTCCCGGTCTTGTATCCTTTTAATGTCATCATTGGTAAGTATCCATATTCGTTTGTAGCTATCGCGATAAATATGGTCAATCCGTCCTGCAGCAAGCAAAGGGGCGCCGTTAAATGTGGATAATTGCCGCGGGTGGCCCAGGCCGGCATCGAATTCAAAAAGCTTATCATTTACGGCTGCCAGCAGCCGGTTGTCTCCGATGCAATATACCAGGCTTTGCGAAACTTGTCCGGGAAAGATACCCGCGAACAAAACGCTGTCGGCCGGTTTACCGCCCGCAACCGGAAATTGGCTGATGCCATGGTTCGTCGATACATAAAAGAAGTTTTTATTGCAGCTGACTCCCGTGATATCTCCGGCAACGGCTACTTCGCTAAAATGGTGGTTGGCTGTATTAACGCGTAACAATCCATGCGGCCGCGTACAGATAAAAAACTGGTTGGTATTGCCGGCGATGATCCGGTTGGTAGCCAGGAAATCGTTGCGGATGACATTGTCTAATGTAGTCGTACTGATGGATGGTACCTTTCGTTTCAGCCGTCCGTCACTCATGTAAATAACTATTCCTTCGCCCCTTTTTAGGCACCATACGCCTTCATCGGTTTCGGCAACAGGCACGATCGTAAAAAAGAAATCAGAGGGACCCCGACCAGCGATCAGGCGTTTAAAAATGTTGGTATACGGATTGTATTGCAGGATCCCAAAACGCGTGCTGATCCATAAATTACCGTTTTTTAGCTTGTAAAGAAATACCTGCGACCGGATCTTCAGCGTATCGTTACCAATAACCGGGTTGATGGTTTCCAATGAGTAACCATTGTAACGCTGCAGGCCCGATAATGTACCTATCCAGGTAAAGCCCAGGTCGTCGGTAATAATGGCCGATGTTTCGTTGTTCATCAGCCCCTGCTCGTAATTGATGGTGTTAACCACTACCTTTTTCAACGGCAATACGGGTTTTACCTGCGCTTTTAACGAAAAAACAGCAGCAAAGAGGAGTAAAAAGCACAGCGTGTGTTTTACCCGTGTCATGCAGTCAGGTTGCGGGGCTTGCTTAACGTTTTAAAATACAAAAATTCCGGTTACGACCTTAAATCTCGTCGATTCCGCATTGTTGTAATGCAGTAGAAAGTTCAACAGAATTTATCGAAAAAAAAACTATCCAAATGGATTATTGATGAAAAATCGCCATAGAATTAATTTGGTATAACCAATACAACCCCGTTTTGATAACTGCCGGACCGAGCGCCGGCAATGGATTATTTGACCGTAATACTGCCTTACCCATTAGTTTTTTAAACGTAACAGCCATGAAAGCTTATGCCAACCACCTAAACAGCAGGATTTTTATATTTACATGCATGGCCCTGGGCCTGCTCTTTTTTCAATGCAAAAAGGGGGCTAACGCAAATAAGAATAATAACGCAAACACTGCAACGTCGCATATATGCGGACAGGTAACGGGCGTGGAAGCCATATATTGGGACCTGATGAACGGCATACCGCGTACGGATCTGCCCAATGGCGTGCCAACTGTCACCAACCCCGGAGGAACTTACATACACCCCTCGTTCCCGTTGCTTACCTTTATTTATCCTTCGGGGTATACACCGGAAACAGACCAAACCTCGGGCGCTGTGGGCGTAAACCTGATCCGGAACGATAACCAGGCGATCTGGCGTTACACCAGCATTTTTTACTCGGGAGACGCTTCCGCCCAGGTAGTTTTGAATAACGAGGTGGCACAGTTGCGCGCTTTTCTAAAAAGCAATGGCAATGTAGAGACGATCTGCTCGCAGCAGGGGTCGCTGCCCAGGGCGGCAGGGATCACATCCACCACCGCTGCAGCGTTTATCCGGTTCGATAATTTTTCGGCTGCGCTGAACGTAACCATTACCAGCGAGTCGGGCTTAGGCGCCGAGCAGATCAATATTGTCACCACAGCGGCGCCCACCACCCAGTTCAGCAACGAAATCTTGCATACGTTCCTGCCGATAGATTACCAGCTGCTTTACAAGGATGACGGCGAACAGGACTCGGACGGCGATGGATATCCCGACAGCCAGGATGCGTTCCCGTTTGATCCGACAAGGCATTGAGCCTGGATGGCTTGAATAGGTGCTTGCCTCGCCCCTTCAACGTAGTACTGTAATCAGGCGGTCGCCCTTCCCGAAATATCGCTGCGGTCGTCGGGCTTGTTCTGCAGCCGGTTAACGCTGAACAGGAATTTGATCGTCAGTTTATCGCCGTCAAACGTACAGGCAAGGCTGTCGCTATGCACCGTTTCGATATACCGCCAGGTAAGCAATAGTGTGTTTTCGCTTTGCCAGGTGGCGCTTGCCGCAACTATCGAATCGAAGTCGATGCGCCTGAGTGAAAATAATGAATGGGCCGACGGTTTGAGGTTCCCTTTCCTGATCCAGTAATTCAGGCCATTGGCAATCATAATATCTGGCTTCCCTTCCTCTTTCAAAGTGAAAACGCATGTATCATCCGAAAAACGGAACGAAACGGATTTAACATTGAACGGGTTCTGATCGAGTACGAATTCCTTCCCCGAAATAACCTGCGCCAGGGATGATGTGGCTGCCAGTTTCGGCGGATCGTATTTCAGCACTTTTAATTCTTTTACTAATTCGCTGTGCGCAGCGGGGTCGTTGCTAAGGGGCGCGTCCTTCATTTCGGGCAGCAGAATGTCCCATACCATCTGCATGGTTTTTTTGGTATCGATGCTTTCGCTGGTAATGGCCACTACGGCATCCAATTCAGGGAGGATCATGCTGTATTGCCCGAATGCCCCGTCGGCCCTGAAGCCCCCCGGAGGATTAAGCCAGAACTGGTATCCGTACCCGTAGCCCCAGCTGCTGTCATTTTTTCCGTTTTCGATCTGTTTGGCCGACGCGGCTTCCACCCATTCTTTGCTGATCACCTGTTTGCCGTTCCATAGGCCCTTCTGCAAATAAAGCTGGCCGAATTTGGCGATATCCTCGGTGGGCATGCGCAGGTGCGAAGCACCCATATTAATACCCTCCCAGTTTTCGCCCCAGGTAGTATTTACAATATTCAGCGGCTCATACAACCGTGGTTTAAGGAATTCGTGGGCGGTTTTGCCCGTTACTTTCCTGATGATGGCGCTTAGCATAAAGCTGGCACCGGAGTTGTACATAAACTGGCTGCCGGGCTTAAAAACTACCGGGATGCTTAAAAATGTTTTTTCCCAGGGCACCCCGGCGGGCGAAGCTTCCAGTATCATTATCGAGTCTTTGGCGTGGCCAACCGACATGGAAAGTAAGTGCCTGATCTTCAGCGACGCCAGGTTGTCGCTTACTTGGTCGGGCAGCATATCGGGGAAGAACTTTATGACCGGATCATCTACACTGAGCAGGCCTTCGGATTGGGCCAAACCAATAGCAGTGCCCGTAAAACTTTTGCTGAGCGAATACAATTGCTGGCGATGCTCGGCCGAGTAAGGCGCCCACCAGCCTCCGGCGACCACGTAGCCATGCCGCACGATCATCAGGCTGTGAAATTGCTGCCCGCTCTGCGACACTGCCGCAAGAAACCTGCTTATACCCGCCGATGATATCCCTTGTTTTTCGGGCGTGCTCCGGGGCAGGTTGAATGGTCTTTTACCATCGGCCCACGCGATTTGTTTGAACATTTGCGGGTACAATCCCAACGCCGCGGCCATTAGCCCGGTGTCTTTCAAAAATTCTCTTCGGTTTGGCATGATCAGCAGGTATAATCGGTCATGAATATAGCGGAATTCTTAACATGCCCACCTTTTTTTGTACAAAGGCAAATAAAATGGTATAATCGTGCCAGAAACAACCAGACCCTTATTCATTTGAATTATGAAACCTTTTCGCGCTGTTACAGCATTTTTTACATTAATCACCTTTTTATTGCTTTGCAGTTGCCAGCCTCATAAACCCGGTCTTTGGGTAAATAATGATATTGAACATGATATGCGCGACCAGCTCCATGCGCTGAACAAAATACTTTTCGCGGGTCTCCAGGCCAATAACGATAAGATGCTCGCCGGTATCTGGTCGAAGAGAATGATCGACAACCCGGGCAGGCTCCGTACGGTCGAGCTTATTGGTAACCGGATGAAGGAGGCCCCGTTCGATATTTTGGATGAGTTTTATATCGTTAGCGAGAAAAAGGGGCCGCACAGCATCGGTATGCATAACAAAGGCATTAACAGTTATACCATAAACTACGATGCCGACACCCGCGAAATGTATATTGTTTTCTTCGTTCCCAAAACCAACGCTAACCGCTGGATGGCATCCGCTATTTATCGAAAATTTGACTACGGATGGAAACTGGACCGGCTGGGTTTGAGCCAGTATATGGCCAATGGCAAAACCGCGCCCGAGTTGTACGAATATGCCAAACAGGAGCTTGCGAAACATTACCTGGTAAATGCAGTAAACGCCATGGCCGAGGCAAGAAGCTGCCTGACTCCGTATGTCGACTGGCACTATCCTGATTCGGCCCGCATCGAAAGCGTGTATAACAAGTTAGTCAATATCGCAAATAGAAAGTATGTGTTCCCTTATACGATCGGCCAGGTTGCCACCAAACCAAGGGTGTTCGCTATTTATACCGAGACCAAACCAGAGGGTGTCTTCCCCGTCGTTGCCTATAAATCGACCATTAAATTGCAGGACACCATTGCACTTAAAAAGGAAAACGAGAACATAAAAAGGGTGATCGGCAAACAGGTACCCGGTATAGACAAGGATAAAAAATACATTTACTACTATATCTATAACGAATGGCCGCGGTACGACAGATCCGTAGACAGGTATGAGATAAGAGATCTCCTCAAATGATTTTTAGGTGCGTCGATAAGGTTGTTTGAAAAACATTGCGTGACGGATATATTTCGTGTGGGGAAATTATATAATATTTAGTGTTTAAACATTAAATATTATATAATAATTTAAATTAGACGAAAGATTTTCTTTGATATTTGGGGAACTTTGTGCATATTTATCATCATAAATATTAATAATAGAATAGTATACTTAAATCACGTTTTTCAGCCGCCCAAAATATTTTACCATCCAAACTTGCCCCTCCCCAGCTTTAAAGGCATCTTCTTTATCGATATTGACAATTTCGGATGAATTATTGATAAGGAATATCCACTGATTAGTTAAAGGTTTTATTGTTTAAGCTCATTACCCATGAAGAAAGTTTACTCCCGCTATCTGTATGCAACTGTTTTTGCATCAACCATTCTTGTTGTTTCCTGTCGCAAAGACAAAAACGAAAGTCCTGCAAACCTTTCGCCGGCCGCCCGCACGTACTCCAGCGAACAGATAAGGAATTATTTCACCCTGATGTGTACCGTTACTAAAAATACACAGGGCTTTTTTCCAACACACGCGGCAAGGGCATATGCATATGTTGGTGTGGCCGCTTACGAAGCGGTGGTGAATGGCATACCGGGCGCCAAAAGTTTGGGCGGACAATTAAACGGTTTACCTGTATTGCCGTCACCCGATGCGGGCGTTGCGTATAACTGGGCCATCAGTTCTAACGCTGCGATACCTGAAATGATGCATAAAATGTTTGGCTCCAAATTGTCTCAAGCCAATTCGACTACGATAGACAGTAGCGAAAACGCTAACCTTGCCACCCTGTCAAACGGTGTGGACCACGCTATTGTAGACAGGTCGGTGAAATACGGTAAAGAAGTCGCCGATGCAGTATACCAGGCATCGGTATCTGACGGCGGCGACCAGTCCTACATGAATCCATTTCACCTGCCGTATACTTTAGCTGTTTGCGATTCGTGCTGGGTTGCTACCAGCCCGTCAACCCCTATGCCGATCAGCCCGGAATGGGGCAGCCTCCGGCCTTTTATGACGGCTAATATCAGTAATGTTACGTTCGATCAGCATACGCCTTTCTCTACGGACCCGGCTTCGAAGTTCTATGCTAATGCAATGGGAGTTTACAATCAGGTAAAAAATAACACTGCTGAGCAGGTGGCTATAACACAGTTTTGGGCCGACGATCCGTTTAAAACCTGTACACCTGCCGGTCATACGTTTAATATTATGGTGCAGCTGCTGAAGGAAAATAATGCCACGCTTGAAAAAGCTTCGGTCGCTTTTGCCAAACTATCCATTGCCGAGAATGATGCTTTTATCAGTTGCTGGAAATGTAAATACCAATACAACCTGATCCGGCCGGTAAGCTTCATAAAAAAATATATCGACGCCGGTTTTTCAACGGTTATAGGCACCCCTGCCTTTCCATCGTATTCCAGCGGGCACGCTTATGAATCAGGCGCCGCCAGCATGGTTTTCATCAATATGTTTGCCGATGCAAACGGCAATTACGACTTTACCGATGACAGCCAGCTTCAGTATGGTTATGCAGCAAGACATTATTCCAACTTTAACGATATGGCACAGGAATGCGCCAACTCACGTTTTTACGGTGGAATACATTACAATGAAGATAACCAGGAAGGTTTAAAGATGGGCCGCGAGATAGGCGATAACGTGAATAAACTGCTTCAATGGCCATCTAATATTAAATAATCTGTTATGCGTTTTATATTTTGCTGCCTCTTGCTTGCGGCTATTGTCGCATGCAATAAACCTGTGTCTGCCGATAAAAATTCAAAATTAAATCAATTGGCCGACCGTTCATGCCGGGCTATACGAATCCGGCAACAGCGGTACGTGCTTGCTGATAAAATTCGTTTTGCCGAGGATACCCTAGGCGCTACCAAAAACGAAAAGACCAAGGCGCGCCTGCAGAACAGCATGAACAAGTATTTGAAACAGAAGGACTCTTTGCTTAAGGTAAGCCTTGCTTTGGCCGATACTATTCAACGCCAATTAGATTCGCTTACGCCATACACGGACAAACAGGCCCGGAAGCAATTTGACGCCGACTTAAATAAACTACTTGCAAAGAAGGGTTGCCCCGTTACGACCGGAAAGGACAGCGTGGCCGCCAATTAACAGGCGCTGATTTTATCTATCATAAAAGTTACATGAGAACTTTTTAAATTATTTCATAAAGTTAGGATATGCAGGAATTTTAGCGATATTAGGATACCAATTCGGATGCCTAAATTAAGCTAATGCAAAGTAAACCCAACTACTACATTGTAGTATTGATACTGCTCACGTTTTTCGTGATCTCATTCCTCACGAACGTCATAGGGCCGTTATCGCCTGAATTCATTAAAGACTTTAAACTGAGCGACTTCCTGGCCGGGGCGCTGCCTTTCGCGTTTTTTATTGCTTATGGTATTATGTCAATTCCCACGAGCATGCTGGTGCAGAAGTACAATGAGAAAAGGATAATGGTTGCGGCTTTTGTCGTGGCTTTTGCCGGGTCGCTTCTTCTCGCTGCCGAACCGAATTACCTGACGGCGATATTGTCTCTTTTCCTGATCGGCTGCGGTATGGCGATGCTGCAGGTGGTGATAAACCCTTTGCTCAGGGTAGCAGGCGGAGCGGAAAACTACGCCTTTACCTCGGTTTTAGCACAATTGATATTTGGCGGGGCATCTTTCGTAAGCCCGCTGGTTTATTCGTATATGGTACTGCACCTGCAGCACAATGGTGGTGGTATAATCTCTGTATTGCAGCCGCTGGTTCCTTCAGGGATGCCCTGGATATCGCTTTATTGGCTGTTTACAATCATCAGCCTGCTGATGTTCGTGGTAATTCTCCTGTCAAGATTTCCAAAAGTTGAGCTTCAGAGCGACGAAAAGGCCGGGCCGTGGAAAACACATATTGACCTGTTTAAAAAACCTGTTGTTGTCGCTTACTTCATCGCACTGTTTTGCTATGTTGGCACCGAGCAGGGCGTGTCCTACTGGATGTCGGAGTTTTTACATCGTTATCATCAGTTCGACCCGCAGACGAAAGGGGCCGACGCTGTGGCATACTTCTGGGGCCTGATGATGGTAGGCGGTATTTTAGGGCTCGTATTGCTGAAGCTAATGGACAGCCGTAAATTGCTGATCCTGTTTACCATACCTGCGATGATCTGCCTTACACTTGGCCTGTTTGGCAGCGCACAAGTCTCATTATATGCCTTTTCGATTACCGGGTTTTTCATGTCGGTAATGTATCCGATCATTTTCTCGCTGGCGCTAAGCTCGGTTAGCGAAGATCATGGTTCGTTTGCGGGCATCCTTGTTACCGGTATCATCGGCGGGGCCGTAGTGCAGCTGCTTATCGGTGCGCTCGGTAATATGATTGGCCTGCGGGAGGGAATGATGTTCCTGTACCTCACATTCGGCTATATGCTCAGCATCGGTTTTTGGGCTAAGCCGTTGATCAAAAATCAAACTATTTTCGACAAAAAGGAAGCGGTTGCATGAGCACTGGAGTTATAGGAATCGATTTGGGTGCGACGAATATCCGCGGCGCGGTGGTGGGCGATAATCATATATCTGATATCATTTCCCGCCGGATCCATGTCAAAGGCACTAAGGAAGAAGTATTACAGGACGTTTACTCGCTGATCGATTCATTGATCGGTAAGGACGTTAAAGCAATCGGCATCGGTGTGCCCAGCGTTGTTGATGTGCAAAGGGGCATTGTTTATGATGTGATTCATATACCTTCGTGGAAAGAGGTGCACCTGAAGGAGCTGTTGGAAAACAGGTATCGCGTACCTGTGTTTGTCAATAACGATGCGAACTGTTTTGCCCTGGGCGAGCATTATTTCGGCAAGGGCAAGGATGTGCCGGATATGATCGGGCTGACCATCGGCACCGGCCTGGGCGCGGGGGTTATTGTAAACGGGCATTTATACGCGGGCAAAAACTGTGGAGCGGGCGAGTTCGGTATGGTGGACTACCTGGAGAATAACTATGAGTTCTATGCCAGCGGCTCCTTTTTCAAGAATGTTCACGGATTGAACGGCGAGGAAGTCTTTAAAAAAGCAAAGGGCGGTGATGCGGGCGCAATAAAACTATATGAAGAATTAGGTGTACACCTCGGTAACGCCATTAAGATGATCATGTATACCTATGATACCGGGCTGATCATTTTGGGTGGATCGGTACAACTGGCATTTGATTTCTTTAAGAAGACCATGTGGGAGCGGATCAGGACCTTCGGTTTCCCTAAAAGTATTGAAGGATTACGGATCGAAACATCGGCGCTGCAAAACAGCGGTATTTTAGGCGCTGCTGCATTGTATTACGACGCACAATAATCTTATCCTTCTTCCCCTGGAAGGATGGTCAATTGCATTAAACTAATATAACCTAATATGAAAAGGCTCGGTTTGGCGGTCATGTTATCGCTATTTCTTTCCCAGGCATTCGCGCAGGACAGCGAAAATTTCAGGATGATATTGAAGGACGACTGGCAAATGCAGTCGGCAACCAAAGTTACTGAAGATGGCGGCATTATTTCGCAAACTAAATTTCAGCCGCAGCAATGGTATAAGGTGAGCGTGCCGACCACGATTATTGCCGGCCTGCTGGCTAACAAGGTTTATGATTTCGACCCTTTTATGGGCATGAATTTTAAAAAGCTGGATGACCCGGCATTGGATAAGCCCTGGTGGTTCCGCAAAGAATTTTCGCTGCCTGCTTCGGAGAAGGGAAAAAATGTTGTGCTTAGGCTGCACGGTATCAATTATAAGGCAAACGTGTGGCTCAATGGCGTAAAGGTCGCCGACTCGACCCAAACCATGGGGCCCTTCCGTATCATCGAACTGGATGTGACCAGGCACGTCAAACCGGAAGGAAATGTTCTGGCGCTGGAGATCAAACGCCCTGTAAACCCTCAAAAACGCGGAGGCGATTTGGCCATCGACTATGCCGACTGGATACATTATCCGCCGGATTACAATGGCGGCATAGTGAACGACATCGAAATTAAAACCTATGATAAAGTAGGCATCCAATATCCGCTGGTAACTACCCATTTTGACTTGCACTCGCTAGTCGTAGCACATCTAACTGTAGACGCCCTGGTAACCAATTATTCCAAGACGGCGCAGGACGTGCTGGTTAAAGGCAGGATCAACAACGACATTACCTTCGAGCAGAAAGTACACCTCGGCCCGAACGAGATCAAAAACGTGACCTTTAGGCCTGCTAAGTATTCACAATTAAATGTGAAGAACCCCAGGATATGGTGGCCCTGGCAATATGGCAAGCCGCAACTGAACCGTATCGAGTTGTCGGTAGTAAACGGTGCCGCACTGAGCAATTCCATAGCCGAAGATTTTGGCATAAGGGAGATCGTTTCGAAGCTGATCAATGATAAATCGCGCGAGTTCATCGTCAACGGCAAGCCCATTTTGCTGCGGGGTGCAGCCTGGTCGCCGGATATATTCCAGCGCCGTTCACCTGAAAGGCAGGAGCAGGAGCTCAAACTTTACCGTGATATGAACATGAATATTGTCCGCTCGGAAGGCAAATTGGAGGACGATCATTTTTATGCGCTATGCGATAAGTACGGCCTGCTGGTCATGACGGGCTGGATGTGCTGCGGCGCCTGGCAATATCCCGAAAATTGGGACAAGGCCAAACGCATGGTGGCCATGCAGTCGGACAGCAGCGTAATGTACTGGCTGCGTAACAAGCCCAGCATTATGGTTTGGCTGAACGGCAGCGATATGCCCCCGCGCGATACCAGCGTTGAACGCGGATACCTGAACATCGAAGCCGCTTTGAAATGGCCCAACCCAACAATATCGACTGCCGATGCCAGCAAATCCAAAGTTTCCGGATTCAGCGGCGTAAAAATGGATGGCCCATACGAGTGGGTGCCGCCCATTTACTGGGAAACGGATTCGACCGAAAAACATGGCGGAGCCTGGAGTTTCGCGACAGAAATTTCACCGGGTCCGTCAATACCTCCGTATGAAAGTTTGATCAAGTTTATACCCAAAGATTCGCTTTGGTACAATACAGCCGACTGGGATTACCATTGCGGTACCATGACCTTCGGCAATACCAAGGTTTTCAATGCAGCGCTGATCGGCAGGTATGGTCAGCCGTCAGACATTAAGCAATATGTTGCCGAAGCGCAGGCACAGAATTATGAAGCTCACCGTGCGATGATGGAGGCTTACGGTCTGCATAAATACCACACGGCGACCGGCGTAGTGCAATGGATGGGCAGCAATCCATGGCCGGGCCTGATCTGGCATACTTATGACTATTACCTCTACCCGGCCGGAACTTATTTCGGTATGAAAAAGTCGATGGAAACACTGCATGTGATGTACTCGTACGCTAATAATGAAGTAGACATTATCAATTCTCTGCTGAAAAAATTCACCGGTTTAAAAGCACAGGCAACCATCTATAACCTGGACGGCAGCCAGCAATACGATCATTCCGCAACGGTGAATGTCAATCCCGACGGCACAGCCAAATGTTTTGTGCTGCCTTCGGCGGATAAGTTTTCCGACACCTATTTCCTGAAGCTGCAATTGTTTGATAAAGAAGGCGATTTGAAAAGCATCAACTGGTACTGGCTTTCGAAAAAACCGGATGTGCTGAACTGGAAAAAATCCAAATGGTACATGACGCCGCAAAGTTCTTACACCGATTTTACGGCTCTGAGAAGTCTCGGCAAAACCAGCTTGAAAATCAGCTGGTTCACCGATAAAAGCAAGGGCACAGCATACGACCACGTAAGGATCACCAATACCGGTAAAACAGTGGCGTTCCAGGTGCACCTGCGAGCGTTGAAAGGAAAGGGTGGCGATGATGTATTACCGGTTATTTTCAGCGATAATTATATCGAGCTGGCGCCGGGAGAAAGCCGCGTGATCGACTGCAGCTATGAACGGAAAGACGCGGATGACAAAGGGCCGTATTTCCAGGTATCGGCATGGAACCTGGATATAGGCGCCAGCCAGGTGGGTGATGTTGGCGGATATCCGGATAAAAGCTCCGGATTTGCAGAGAATTAAGAAGCAAAAGGAATGCACTTCGGCAAACGCGATAGTCAGTTAGTCGAAGTGCAATTCTTATTTATTTATCATCCTGAATGTTAGATTGATCCTGGGCTCTTTTACTTTGGCCGATTTGGCTATAGCATGCTGCCAATGATGCTGCAAGTCACCTCTCATAACCAGTATTGAACCGTTTTCAAGTACAATGTGTTCTTTTCGTCTGTTGTCGGCCCTCGATCTGAGATCAAAGCGCCGCGCTTCACCAAAATTTATGGATGCGATGACTGGATTTCGGCCTAACTCGGGTTCATCGTCGCTATGCCAGCCCATCGAGTCATTGCCGTTGCGATAAAAGTTAAGCAATACGCTATTGAAACGGGTTCCGGAAAATTGTTCGGCTCTGGATTTGATTAGCAACAGCTCCTCGGTCCACGGCAAAGGATCAAATGAAACACCCGAATATTTATAGATTGCTCCCGCGTCGCCATACCAGGCAGTTAGTCGCGGGGTAAGCACTTTTCGACCAAAGATAATGATCGATTCCTGTCCCCAGTGTATGTTATTTGTTAGTCTTTTAAAAAATTCTTCCGCTTCAGCTTTTGTAAAAGCTAAAGGGTAATACTGAAGAAAATTTTTGTCCAAAATCACATCAATTCCTTCATCAATTTCTCAAACGCTTCCTTCAACTCAGCCAGTTCAGTCTCCACTTTGGCTAAACGCGCTTCCAGGTCGCCCGGGGAGCGTGACGGGGTTTCCGCCGCAAAGTTTTCTTCGCTCCAGTCGGTCGATCCGCCTAGCAAATGGATATAACGCGCCTCTTTTTGACCGGGTCGGCGTGGCAGCAGTTTGATGTACGGTTTGTCTCCCGACGCCAATTTATCCAGCATCTCCTGTACTTCTTCTATCGATTCGAACTCATACAGCCTGCCGGAATTGGTATTCAGTTCTCCGGGTGTTTGCGGTCCGCGCAGGATCAGCAGGCAAATAATAGCCAGTTCCGAAGGGATGAGCGGGAATACAATGGCGAAGTTGTGTTTGTATTTTACTACCCTGTCCGTTCCGCCGGTTGCGGTCGATACCAAGCCCCGGCGCTTCAGTGTATTGATAGCATTTACGACAGTTTCGTTATCATACTGGACCACCGGGTTGCGCGAGGTCTTTTGGTTGCAGGCCGCCAGCAGGCTGTTGATCGTCATGGGATAATAATCGGGCGTGGTGCGGCTTTTTTCCATCATCGAACCGAGCACGCGCAGTTCGGCATCGTCTAATTGCGGTAATTGATCCATGCGCTAAAGATAAAAACAGCAAGCCTGATTGCGAAAAACAAAAAATCTGTTGGTGCTCACCCGGATATTTTTTTGATAACGGTGATTTTGAGGGCTAATTTTTGTCATACTGATAAATCTTTTAACCATGAAAAAAATTTTGTAATATTTCGATAACAAAGTGCGTATTGTTTGTTGTTACAGTTAACAATTCATCTGCCAATGAACGATACCCCGCTTGTATCTGTAGCCCTGTGTACCTATAACGGCGAACGATACCTGGCTTCACTGCTGCAAAGTGTTGTCCAACAGACGTATAAAAACATCGAGATCATTATTGTGGACGACTGCTCATCCGACAATACCCATCATATCCTGCTCAAATTTGCCCAAAAGGATGATCGTATTAAGATATTCCGGAACGAATTCAACCTTGGATTGCTCGGTAATTTTGCAAAAGCGCTAAGCTTTTGCAAAGGCGACCTGATAGCCCTTTGCGACCAGGACGATATCTGGGATCCCTGCAAGATCGAATTGCAGGTGCATGCTATCGGCGATAACCTGATAAACTATCATGATTCCGAGCTTATCGGCGATAACGGTAAGCCGCTGGGCAAAAGAATGTCCGATCTTTTTAACTTTTACAGCGGCGACCAGCCTGAGGTTTTTTTAATGTTGAATTGCATTTCGGGCCATACGATGCTGATAAAACGCGAATTACTCAGCCATGCGCTGCCGTTGCAAGGTCATTTTCACGACTGGTGGATAGCTTATGTAGCGGCGAACCATGGAAGTATTAACTATATGTCGCGGTCGCTGGTAAAATACCGGCAGCATGATAAGAATTGCACGGATGTTTTGGCAAAGAAAGTTTCGTTTACCCAGGAGTCGGAACTGTTTAAACGGCAATATAAATGGCTGGAGGCTTGTGCCAACTATAAGGAAAATAAGAATCCTGCATTTGTTAAAACTTTATTCCGTTTATACTCACAGCGGGTCAACTCCTACTTTTCGATCGGGCTCGAAAAATTTATGGCCAAAAACGCCGACTTGCTTTTCTATCTTTCTAAAAAAGAACGCCAAAATGATCTGCGGCGTATCAAAAGATATATGTGGGGATTAAAGGCGCGAAATTTCTGGTATGGCTTTATTAAGGCCGACAAACGCAAAATAGTAGAGCTTTATTAAATAAAAAGGCCATCCCCGCTTCGGCAGGAATGGCTTTTAAAATAATTGTTGAATTATTATTGGAATTTAATGCCGATACCAAACTGCCAAACCTGGTTCCGGTAGTCGTATAAAGGCGAATTGGGGTCTTGGGTGTTTGATGTAAGGTCGATCACATATCTTGCATGGATGTCGACATTCGGATTAAGGTCGACGCTAAAGCCTACTGCACCGGCGATATAACTTTTGTTGCTGCTGTCGGTGTAATAAGATTCCGAAGAGGTGTTAAAACCATTATCAAAAGTGGTAGTGCTGTACACCGGGATATTGATCTGCGGACCAATGAGGAAATTGAACCCTCGTACCAGCCTGAATTTCGCCAGCAGCGGGATATCGATATAATCATTCCTTTGAGTAAAGGTACCGTCGGTGGTGTTCGCCTGGTAGCCCTTTTGCGAGAACAGCACTTCGGGTTCAAATGATAACGGATAAGCTAAAGGAATATCTGCTGTAATACCGGCATTAAAACCGAGTATACCAGCGGTGCTGTAACTATTGTTATACGAGTCGACCGTATTGGCTACGCTCAGGCCGCCCTCAATACCTACGCGCGGGCGGTAAAAATCGTCGTCACGACGGTGCACGGGGCGGTGCACACGGCGCGGATAATAATAAGCTTGCGCGAATGCCGAACCGCCCATAATAACAAGACATGTCGCTAAAAAGAAGATCTTTTTCATCACAATAAGTTTTAAATAGTTTAATGTTTTATCCCTTTTTAGAGTAAAAGACAAGCCGCTGGTTTAGTTGTTTGTAAAATATTTTTTCGTTTGATGACAATTTCGGACATCCGTACTGCCCGCATTCAGTTTGCAGCGACAACTTTATTACATTTGAACGTTATGAACAAACTTCGTCCGGGCCTTATTGCCACGTTACTTTTTGCCGCGATACTGGCTTGTATAAATGCCGCCGGACAATCAAAAATCAGCTATATAGCTCTGCTTGGCCGCAAAAACCACTGGGTTGATTCCGTTTATAAGAAAATGAATAAAAAACAGCGCATAGCACAATTGTTTTTTGTCCGGGCACATACCAACCGGGGGCAGGCTTACGAAGACTCGGTCGGGAATGTGATAAAGGATCAGCAGGTTGGCGGACTGGTTTTTTTCCAGGGCGGGCCGGTGCAGCAACTGCAACTGATAAACAAATATCAAAAGCTGGTCAGGGTGCCTTTATTGATAGCCCAGGATGGCGAGTGGGGTTTGGGCATGCGGCTGGATTCTGCCATTTCATATCCTTACCAAATGACGCTCGGCGCCATACAGGATAACTCGCTCATCTACAAAATGGGCTGGTTTGTTGCGTGGGATTTTAAACGAATGGGCATGCAGATGAACCTGGCGCCCGATATGGATGTGAACAACAACCCGGATAACCCTGTGATCAATTACCGGTCATTCGGCGATAACAAGTATAACGTGGCCGCTAAGGGCATAGCCTATATGAAGGGCATGCAGGATGAAGGCATATTAACGACTGCCAAGCATTTTCCGGGTCACGGCGACACGAATGTGGATTCGCACCTCGACCTGCCCCTGCTGCCTTTTACCCGGCAGCGGCTGGATACCCTGGAGGAATATCCTTTCAGGCAGGCCATCAAAGCGGGTATAAGCGGCATAATGGTCGCGCACATGGATATTCCGGCATTGGATTCCACTAAGGATCTGCCGTCAACCCTGTCGCGCCCCATCATTACCAGCGATCTGAAGGATTCACTGGGTTTTAAGGGCCTCGTAGTTTCGGACGCGATGGAGATGCAGGCCGTAACCAAATACTTCCCCAACGGCGAAGCCGACCTGCGGGCTTTCCTGGCAGGAAACGATATTATTGAGCTGTCGGAAAATTCACAGCAGGCAATCGATGTGATCAAAAAAGCCGTTCGTCAGAAAAAAATATCCAAACAGGAATTTGAGGCGAAGGTAAAAAAGGTTTTGGCAGCCAAATACTGGGCCGGGCTGAACCATTATAAGCCGGCAACGCCCGATCATCTTATCGAAGACCTGAACCGGCCTGAAGCCAAAGCGCTGGTGCAGCAACTAAGCGACGCCGCAGTGACCTTGCTGAAAGGCGATGCGGGGACTATCCAAATGAACCCGATAGCTAAAACCGCTATTGTAAGCATAGGAACCGAACAAAAGACTATATTCCAGGACGAGCTTTCGCAATGGTACCTGAACAATGACACTTTTAGCGTAGGCAAAGGCGCCCCCGCCGATCAACTGCTTGAACTACTCGAAAAACTAAGAGGTTACGACCAGGTTTACGTCAGCATCAATGATACGCGCCCGCGGCCGGCCAGTAAGCTGGATTACAGCCAGGGTGTGAAGCTTTTCATTGAAGAACTGGCTGCCCGACCGAACACGGCGATCTGCGTTTTTGCCAACCCCTACACCATTGCCGGCTTGCGGGGAATTGAAAAATGCGGCGCTTTGATAGCCTGTTATCAGATGAGCGACGAGATGCAGCGTGCAGCGGTAAAAGTCTTAACTCGTCAGATCGACCCGCAGGGCCGGTCGCCGGTAAGGATCAATCAATATTTTCCTTCGGGAAGCGGGGTGTATTTGAAATAAACCCGCCGGTTAATACGGCCTGCATTTGTTATATTTACTCTAATTTTATGCAATCCCCCAACATATACAACGAGAAATTCCTTGAAGCTTTGTCCCGACTGAATACAGAGCAGTTGGCCGCTGTTGAACAAGTGGACGGGCCGGTGCTGGTGATCGCCGGGCCGGGTACGGGCAAAACACAGATATTAGCTGCACGCATCGGCAAGATATTGCTTGAAACCGATGCGAACGCGCATGAAATACTTTGCCTCACCTATACCGACGCTGGTGCGGTTGCCATGCGCAAGCGTTTATTCGATTTTATCGGTCCGGATGCGTACCGGGTTAACATTTACACCTTTCACGCCTTTTGCAACGATATCATACAGGAAAACCTGGAATATTTCGGCAAACTGAACCTCGACCCTATATCCGACCTTGACTCGGCGATGCTTTTCAGGGAATTGGTGGATGAATTGCCGAACGATCATTTGCTGAAGCGGTTTACAGGAGAGATTTACTACGACATTCCCCGGTTGAAAAACCTGTTCTCGCTGATGAAGCGCGAGAACTGGAATGAGGATATGATCAGTGTGGCAGTAACCGAATATTTGGACGATCTGCCCAACCGGGAAGAATTTATTTATAAAAAAGGCAATGCCGCCAAAGGCATCAAACCCGGCGATCTGAAACAAAAAGACATCGATGCGGCCAAAGAAGTAATGACCAAGCTGATAGCAGCCGTGGGCGAATACCAGCGTTACGATGCCAAAATGAAAAGCAAAGGCTGGTATGATTATGACGACATGATCACCTGGGTGCTGAAGGCTTTCCGCCAGAATGAGGATATCCTGCGCCGGTACCAGGAAAGATACCAATATATCCTGGTCGACGAATTCCAGGATACGAGCGGCTCTCAGAACGATCTGCTTAAATTTCTGCTGAATTATTGGGATACCCCGAATGTGTTTGTGGTGGGCGACGACGACCAGTCGATCTTCAAATTCCAGGGCGCAAACATGAAAAATATACTCGATTTTGCCGCCGGGTATTCCAAAAACCTAAAGATCATAGTACTGAAGGATAACTATCGTTCCAACCAAAGTATTTTGGATGTGTCCCGGACGCTGATCGAGAACAACCGCGAGCGTTTAACGCAACAGCTCAAGCTGGATAAGAATATTAAGGCCGCCCACCCGAGATTTGAAAGTTTAACCGTGGGGCCGTCGATCCGCGAATACGAAAACCCCGACCAGGAACTGGTGGATGTGGCGCGGCAGATAAAGCAACTGGTTGAAAATGGCGTTGACGCCCGCGAGATAGCGGTTATTTATCGCAACCACAACCAGGCCGAACAATTAGTTACGTACCTGGACGCGCAAAAGATAGCGGTTAACATTAAACGCAAGATCGATATACTGGCCTTGCCTTTCGGCGAAAAGATCATCAATATCCTGCGCTACCTGGCTATGGAAATGGATTCGCCGTACAGCGGCGACGATTTGCTGTTTGAGATCATGCATTACGATTTCTTTGGCATTCCGCCTATTGACATTGCCAAGGCCAGCGTTGCGGTAAGTAAGGAAAATTACCGGACATTCAATGACGATGCGCCGAAGAGTTCCCTTCGCCGCTATGTGAGCGAACTTAGGCCTCCGGCACAGCCGGGGTTGTTCGATGTGGTACAGAATGTCGAGATGAAGGACCTAATGAGCCGCATTGAAGACCTGCTCAAGGCCTCGGTAAGCGTTACGCTGCAGCAGCTTTTTCAGCAGATCATCACCCGCATGGGTATCCTGAAATACATCATGGAGCAGCCCGACAAAGGCTGGTATATGCAAGTGCTGACCAATTTCTTTGATTTCCTCAAGGAAGAAAGCCGGAAAAGCCCGGATATCAGGTTAGCCGGCTTAGTCAATACGATCGAGCTGATGCGGAAGCACGAAATCAGGCTCGACCTGAACCAGGTGATCTATTCGGACAATGGCGTCAACTTTTTGACAGCGCACGGATCGAAGGGACTGGAGTTTGAGCATGTGTTCCTTATCGGGTGCGACAAACGTACCTGGGATGGCAAAGGCCGCAATCATGGATTTAGCCTGCCCGATACACTCACCCACGGCTCGGCAGACGATAGCTCGCACACCGAAGAATCGCGGCGTTTGTTTTATGTGGCATTGACCAGGGCAAAGCAATACCTGGCGATCTCGTACCCGCGCAGGGATAAGAACGGAAAAGAGCAGGAAGCGTCGCAGTTTGTTAGCGAGATACTGGCCTCTGCCCGTTTGCAGGCCGAACAGCCGAAGGTTGATGTGGAGGATATGGTTGATTTTTATGCTACCCAGCTAACCGAACAGGATAAGCCAAAGGTTGAACTGCTGGATAAAAATTACATCGACCAGCTTTTGCAAAATTATACGCTTTCCGCTACCCACTTAAGTAATTACCTTGATTGCCCGTTACGGTTTTATTTTCAATGCCTCATCAGGGTGCCGTCAGGAAAAAATCCTGCGGCCACCTTTGGCCTGGCTGTCCACGAAGCTTTGAAAAAGGCATTTCGCAATTTGAAGGACAACGGCGACGAGTTTATGCCGACCGAGACTTTTATGCGCGATTTTAACGCCTACATGTGGCGTAACCGTGATTCATTTACTAAGGACGGTCTGAAACGCCGCCTGGCTTACGGGGAGAAAATATTGCCGGCTTATTATGAACTCAATGTGCCATTGTGGAACAAAATCACATCGGTCGAGTTGCCGATCAGGAATATCGAAGTAGCAGGCGTACCAGTTAAAGGTAACCTGGATAAGGTTGAGTTTACGGGTAAAAATGTGACGATAGTGGATTATAAGACCGGCAACCTAAAATATGCCAAAGACAAATTCCTGAGGCCCAACGATAACAATCCTAACGGCGGCGATTATTGGCGGCAGGCTGTTTTTTATAAATTATTGATCGATAACGACCGTACGAAAGATTGGCATGTGACCGATACGGTTTTTGATTTTGTGGAACCGGTAAACCCGGGTGAGTACCATAAAGAGCATGTGAATATTACCGGCGAAGATGTGGCTTCGGTTACAGAACAGATCAGCACTGTTTACCGGAAAATCATGGCGCATGATTTTAACACCGGCTGCGGCAAGGACGATTGCGAATGGTGTCACTTTGTGCGCAGCAACTTTACCCAGCCGGGCAATATTTTGGAACTGATGGGCGGCGCGGAAGAATAGCGCGGATTTCGAATTTCGAATGTTCAATGTCGAATTTGATAAATATGAAATATTTAAAAATTACCCTGTTGCTATTAATCGCTGCTTCAGCAGGCGCACAAACCACTGTACGGCAGGACCCCGCTATCAAAGAAATGTGCGATGAGGTGTCGTCAAAGAACATTCAGGCGACAATCCGTAAACTGGTAAGCTTTAAAACCCGGCACACGCTGAGCGATACTAGCAGCAAAACAACCGGTATTGGCGCCGCGCGAAACTGGATCAGATCGGAATATGAAAAATATGCGGCCGAATCGCACGGGAGAATGACGGTTCAGTTCGACACACTAACACAGCCGCCGAAAGAGCGCGTAAACAGGCCGGTTGTTTTAAAGAATGTGCTGGCGATTTTAAAGGGTACCGATCCGAAGGATACGCGTGTTTACATCGTATCTGGCCATTACGATTCGCGGATGAGCGATATTATGGATCCGAACGGTGATGAACCCGGCGCCAACGACGACGCTTCCGGTACGGCAGTGTCCATGGAATTGGCCCGCGTAATGGCCAAACACTCGTTCCCGGCGACTATTATTTTTATGGCTGTAGCAGGCGAAGAACAGGGGATGGATGGTTCCGGCCATGTGGCCAAACGGGCGAAGGCGGAGAAATGGAACATCGATGCGATGCTCAACAATGATATCGTAGGCAATACCCATGGCCTGGATAACGACCTGAAGGACAATACGCACGTGCGGATTTTCAGCGAGGGTGTGCCGACAGTGGATGCGGGTAACGCGAAGGCGATAGCAAGCCTGATCTCGCTTGGCGGGGAAAATGATAGCCCTTCGCGCGAGCTTTCCCGTTACATCAAGGAAACAGGTGAGCGTTATGTCGACCAGCTTGATGTGAAACTGATCTATCGTCGAGACCGTTACCTGCGCGGCGGCGATCATATCCCTTTCCAGCAGGAAGGCTATACAGCAGTACGTATAACGGAGATGAACGAAGATTATACGCGCCAGCATCAAACCATACGTACCGAAAACGGGGTGGATTACGGCGATCTGCCTGATTTCGTCGACTTTAACTATGTGCAAAAGGTCGCACGAATGAACCTTTCGGTACTGGCCAACCTGGCATCGGCCCCGGCTGAACCGCAGAATGTGGGTATAGTTACCAGCGGACTTACCAATAGCACCCAATTAAAATGGGAAGTAACGGCAACGGGTAAAAAACCTGCCGGTTATTATGTGCTGATGCGCGAAACGACAAGCCCCTACTGGGAGAAGAAATTTTTTGTGACCGATACTAAAGCCGATTTGGATTATTCCAAGGACAACTATCTTTTTGCGGTGCAATCGGTAGACGCCGATGGCCATGAGAGTTTGCCGGTAGTGCCGAGGCCGGTGAGATAGAATTTGAGCGGTTACCCGCGAACTCTTTTATCTTTGGTCAGTTTATCCAATTCAGATAGATAACCTCTTATATATCTTTTTATTATTTTTAAAAACCTAACGATATCACATGGCATTTGGCTTTACCCCTAAATTCGAACAATCGCTATATCTGAATGGTCTAAACCCCGAACACTACCTTGCAATCGCTATTGATGCGGCAAAACAGCTAGGATGGAATACTACCAATATTAATAAATCTGGGTTTACAGCTTATACAGGCTTTTCAATGCGGTCCTGGAACGAAGAATTCAGTGTAAATATCGATGACGAAACTGTAAATCTTCAGAGTAAATGTTTGGGAAATCAACTTATAGATTGGGGAAAGAATAAGGATAATGTCGAGAGCTTTATTGAAGAATTCAACAAGATACAATCGGCTTGGACGGACGAGCACATAAATGAAAAGCTAAATTCAAAGGCAATTGATATTCAGCCACTAAACGCCAACGGTACGGATCAAACACCTGCCGCCTCATTAGGAAAAGTACAAGGATTTTTTTCATTGTTTACTCCCAGGGAAGGGTATTATGTCACCCCGATTATAATTGATATCAATATCCTCATTTTTATTCTGATGGCAGTATCTGGTGTAAGTTTATTTGAACCAAATACTAATGATTTGCTAAAATGGGGCGCGGATTTTAGGCCGGTTACTTTGGACGGCCAATGGTGGAGATTACTTACAAGTATCTTTCTTCATATTGGCATTTTCCATATACTGTTTAACATGTATGCATTGCTCTACATAGGGTTATTACTGGAACCTTATTTGGGTAAGCTGCGATTTGTTACGGCTTATTTATTTACCGGCCTTATCTCGAGTTTAACCAGTATTTATTGGCATCCATTTACTATAAGCGCAGGGGCATCAGGTGCGATCTTTGGTATGTATGGTATTTTTCTGGCCATGCTAACTACAAATATTATTGATAAAAAAACACGATCAGCATTATTTGCCAGCATAGGGGTTTTTGTCGTATTTAACTTGATAAATGGGGCAAAAGCCGGAATCGATAGTGCCGCTCACATCGGTGGGTTGATAAGCGGATTGATAATAGGCTATGGTTATTATCCAAGCTTAAAAAATCCGGGATCACTAAATCTTAAATATGTCACTGTAACCATACTACTTGTAGCTACATTAACAACATCATTTGTTATATATTATCATATACCGCATGATGATATTGGAGTATATGAAACAAAAATGAAAGATTTCGCAGCAAAAGAGCGTATTGCTCTTGACGTCTTTAACGGGCGGAATAGATCGAATACGCAATTGCTATCCGATATTAAAGATAAAGGCCTGACCAATTGGAACGAAGCGTTAAAAATATCAAACGGAGTTGATAACCTTAATATTCCACAACAATTGAAAGACCGGAATAATATTATCAGACAGTACTGTTTACTTCAAATAACAAAATACAGGCTGCTTTATAATGCAGTTAAGGAAAATACTTTGCAATACGATAAGTCAATTGACTCCTGTAACAAGAGCATTGCAGACATAATAAAAAGCCTTAGTTCCCCAAGATAGCCATTAGCAATTGGAGACTTACTTGACGCTCTTTTTCAGCACGATAAAGTAGCCCAGTATAAAAACGCCGGCGGCTACGATAAGGCTTACAACAATATCCTTAGTAAAAAAGTCGACAGTGATCTGCGGAATTGGCGGGCTGTTTTCTCCCATCCGGCTCGGAAAAATACTTTTGATCGTCAGCAATGGATGGGCATAAGGAAAGGTGTATGCATAGGTCCAGCCAACATTGGCCATGATAATGCCGGCAATAGTAGCTGCGAAACCGATGCCCATAGGCTTCAGGAAGTCGCGGAATAAAAGGCTGAGCAGGAACTGTATCGATAATATGCCAAGCGACGACAATAGTAATTTGAGGTATATCCTGGCCAGCGTTCCTTCAACGTGGTATTCGGAGAATTTAAGCGCCGGGTTCAATATACTCAACAGGTTGCCAAACCCCAGCGTAAACAACAGGAACAGCACCAGGCAAACAATCGTCAGGAATAGGGCATAAAAATATTTCGCAGAATAAACCGCCCATTTGGATATGGGAAGGCTGAACAGGGTTTTCCAGGTCTCGGCCTTATGTTCAATATTGTTCACCGAATAGGCCAGGAAAACGATCAGCATAGGTAGTATCAGTGACCCCATGACACCCAAAATGGCCCCCGCAAACTGGAGCCATAGCATGAAACCCGGCTGATGGACCAAACGGTCACTGTGATTTAAAAAGCCAAAGAAAAGCAAGAGACAAATGGCAAGCGGCAGCAAAACCGTACTCCAAAAAGCCATGGTTTTACGCGTTTTGTAAAACTCCGACCGGAACGACAGTATAAATCCTTTCATCGTGTTCAGGCTTTTTGAGTGATATCAAGAAACAGCTTTTCCAGGTCCTTTTGTATTTTATGAATACTGTAGACCTGGTAATTATTATGATTGAGCAGCGTATTAATTTCGCCCATTTGTTCTTTGGAGGAAAAGGGTACAGACAGGTGATCCTCGTTGATGTCGGTAACGGTAAAACCGTGTTTCTTAAGGAAATTAGCTACGTCGACTGTATTATTTACCTCAAGCTGTACCTGGGGCTGGCTGATAGCTTCCAAATCCTTAATACTTCCCTGGAAAAGCAATTCGCCTTTATCAATAATGCCCACATGGGTTGCCATGCGCTCAACCTCGGCCAGCAGGTGGCTGGATATAAACACCGTTTTTTTATGTTGTGAAACCAACCGGATCAGCAATTCGCGCACCTCGATGATCCCGTTTGGGTCAAGACCATTGGTCGGCTCATCCAGTATCAGCAGTTGGGGATCGGGTAATAAGGCCAGGGCGATACCGAGGCGTTGTTTCATTCCGAGCGAATATTTCCCGGCCTTTTTATTTGCCGCCTCTTTGAGGCGAACAAGTGTGAGCATTTCGTCTACCCTGCTCTCTGGCACCTGGAGCAGCAGCGCCCTATTTACCAGGTTTTCTCTGCCCGACAGGTGGCTGTAGATGGCCGGTTGCTCGATAAGCGAACCGATTTGTGAGAGAATGGAAATTCGGTTGGCAACCAGGTCCTTACCAAAAATAAGAATGCTGCCCTGGTCTGTTTTTAACAGATTGAGCAGCAGCTTTATAGTAGTGGTCTTTCCGGCGCCGTTGGGCCCAAGGAAGCCATATATGCTGCCTTCGGGCACCTGCAGGGACAGCGACTTGACAACTTGCTGGTTGCCGAAATTGAAGCTTAATCCCTGCGTATCAATTACCATAGTTTTTCTTTGGCAATTGAGCAAACGGTTTTTACTAAACTTACTCCTTTGTAGAACAGCGAAGTAGCCTGTACAGACGAGCTACCGTCGGAATAATCCTTTTTTTGCTGAGACTGGTAACTAATCCCCATCACTAAAGCAAATACCACAGGTAACAGCAGCAAGATAAACGGATTCGAATTTTTGATCAGCCTTTTCATCGTGAGTGAATTTGATGAAACAAAGGAATAGCTATTTTTTTTCCTGCTAAAAAGTATTAGACCAACTGACGGGATTTGTAGATGAACGGGCAATTTATGATAACAAAGCGTTTATCGGTTAAAAAAGGCAGTTCATCGGAAAAAAGCCCATCTATATATAAATATTGGATATTAACAATCACAAAATGTTACATTAGGTGAGTGAAAACATTATGAGCCGCGGCAAAAAAACGCCAAAACCCGGGCTCATAATAGCTTCATCGCCATGTAGGAATAATTTATATTGATGAAAAAAAATTGGCAGATATTCTGGCACATCGTTTTTTGGGTAAGCATAGTCTCTTATTTTGTTTACCTGACGGTGCAAAACAGCAAGATCAGCACGGAAGCGCTCGTGGTGATATTCGGCGTGTTCAGCATTGTCAATATCGGACTGTTCTACCTCAATTACCTGGTACTTATCCCTAAATTCCTCGATAAAAAGAAATACCGCTACTACGCCATTTCGCTTGTTTTGGCCATAATCGTGTTTGCCTTAGGCAAATATTGGCTGGCCACCAATTTTAAATCCTATATTTTGTTGCACGAAGGGAAGATGCTTCCCTTTTGGACCTATTTCATCAGTTCGGCGCTAACCAATATATTTTTTCTTTTCCTGAGCACGGCGCTCAAATTCGCGGTTGACTGGTTTTTGAACGCGCGTATTCAGAAAGATTTGGAGAACCAGCGCCTCTCCGCCGAGCTGGCCTTCCTGAAATCGCAGATCAATCCGCATTTTTTATTCAATTCCCTTAACAGTATTTATTCGCTTGCCTATCAAAAATCGGATACGGCACCCGAAGCTATCCTGAAACTGTCAGAGATCATGCGTTATATGCTTTACGAAAGCAACGATAACAAGGTCGACCTGGCTAAGGAACTTCAATACCTCCACAATTATATCGATCTGCAGAAAATACGCTTTGGTAATAAAGCGTTTGTCGATTTTAAGGTTACCGGGGAAGTGGGGTCACAGAAGATCGTACCTTTGTTGCTGATTGCCTTTATCGAGAATGCGTTTAAACATGGCGTGGCAAACGACCGTAACGTGCCGATACGTTTACTTATCAATCTTGACGGCGAGAACCTGCATTTTTATACCGAGAATAAAAAACACATGAATAACCGGGATTTAGAAGGCGGAGTTGGGTTGCAAAATGTGCAGCGCAGGCTCGACCTGCTTTACCCGAACAAATACAAACTGGATATACAGGACAAGCCCGATTTCTATATCTGCGAATTATCCTTAGTTTTATAATATGATAAGGTGCCTTGTAGTTGACGATGAGCCGCTTGCGCTCCATATACTGGAAGATTACATTTCCAAGATGCCCTTTTTGCAATTGGTGAAGGTTACTACAAACCCTATCGAAGCACTGCAATTGGTTCAGGAAGGCGGCATCGACCTGGTATTCCTGGATGTTCAGATGCCGGAGTTAACCGGTATTCAATTCCTGCGTATAGCCAATGGAAAAACCAAGGTGATACTGACTACCGCCTACCCGCAATATGCGCTGGAAGGCTATGAATTGGATGTAATTGATTATTTGCTGAAGCCAATCGCCTTCGACAGATTTTTCAAAGCTGCACAAAAAGCGCAGGCCATTATTCAGCCTTCAGCTAAAACAGAGACCAGGGTTGAAACGACCCCGCAGCACGATTTTTTAAGCGATTTTATCTTCGTAAAAACAGAGCATAAGATACAAAAAGTGTACCTGAACGATATCTTGTTTATCGAAGGATTAAAGGACTACATATCCATATTTACTCCCGCCGAGCGGATCATTACGCTCCAGAACATGAAGAAAATGGAGGATGCCCTGCCCGAAAAGCATTTCATAAGAGTGCATAAATCCTATATCGTTTCCATCAATAAGATCGACAGCATTGAGCGCAGCCGTATTTTTATCGCGGATAAGATCATCCCGGTGGGGGACACCTACCGCGATGATTTCTTTAAGGTGGTGGACGGGAAGAATATTTGATTCGTGGTTAGCGAGATATTGCGCAAACTGCCCGCAGTAAATTGCCGGGTCAATGCGTTAATTTTTGCCTGATAGCGGCTTCCGCCTCTTTTACAGCTTCGTCCAGCGCTTTTCCCGCCGGGTCGACAGGAGGCAGCACTTCCCATTTCATGGCAATGAATGTACCCATGGGGAATACGCCATATTGCCTGATCTTCCACGAGTTCTTGATCGCTACCGGAACGATCAGCGCTTCGGGACATTTTTTTAGTATGGCGCCAATGCCCGCCGGCTGAAACGTGCGCACGGCGCCGTCCTTTGAACGCGTACCTTCCGGAAATATCACGCACGACCAGCGCTTTTCCTTCATCCGCGTACCCAGTTTGCCAAGTTCGGTTATAGATTGGCGCGGGTCCTTGCGGTCGATATTGGCGCCGCCGCCGTGACGCAGGTTATAGGAAACCGATGGTATGCCTTTGGTGAGCTCGATCTTCGAAACAAATTTGGCGTGATATTTTCGCAGGAACCAGATCATTACCGGTATATCGTACAAGCTTTGATGATTGGCGACAAAGATCATTGGCCTGCCTGCGGGAAGGTTTTGTTTATTAATAAAAGTGACGGTATCGCCCAGCAGGTAATATGTAGTCACAAGGCACCAGTTCATGATATCCACAACCCGTTTATGCGCCCGGTAGCCCGAAAGGTTGAAGCAGGCCCATTGGATGGGGTGAAAGATGACCAGTACTAATCCAAAAAAGAGATAGTGAGCGGGCGTTAAAATATAACCGAATAATTTTCTCATTCGATGGCAAAGGTAATCGTTTGAATGATTAAGTTGGATGGTTAAATGCTTGATTTTCGGTCGGACGAGCGCTTAGCCACCCGATAGTCAATGGTGAATGGTCAATTGTCAATTAACGGATAAAAGTTCACCATTCACTACTGACTATTCATATAAATAATTAGAATCAATAATATTGTTATATTTGAATAGATTTTATCTATATGACCATTACGCAACTCGAATACATCGTGGCGGTGGATACTTACCGCAGCTTTGTGATGGCGGCCCAAAAGTGTTCTGTTACTCAGCCCACGCTGAGCATGCAGGTGCAGAAGCTGGAGGAAACCCTATGCGTTAAAATATTCGATCGCAGCACACAGCCCGTTACGCCAACCGACATTGGCATCGAGATCATAGCCCAGGCGCGGGTTATGCTGGCCGAAAGTGAGAAGATACGCGAGATCATTTCCGATAAAGACAAAGAGCTTTCGGGTGAATTGAAAATGGGCATTATTTCAACGTTAGCGCCGTATGTCTTGCCGAAGCTCATATCGGTATTTGTGAACAAATACCCGTTGGTAAAGCTGGTTATCCTGGAGCAAACGGCTAACGAGATCGCTCAGCAGCTAAAATCAGGCACCCTGGATTGTGGTATCATGTCGGGGCCGCTGCATGAACCTTTATTGACCGAAATACCCGTTTTCTACGAGAACTTTGTTGTCTATGCCTCCAAGCACAGCAAGTTAGCCAAAAAGAAAAGCATAGGACCCGAAGATATCGACACGGATGAGCTATACTTGCTGAACGAGGCGCATTGCATGCGCGGCCAGGTGCTGAATATTTGTAAAGGAAGGCATTCGGCCAAAGGCCCACAGCATTTTAAATATAGCCCGGATAGTTTGGAGACGTTGAAGCGCATGGTCGACCAGAATGGCGGGGCAACCCTGCTGCCAGAGCTTGCCCTGATCGACCTGAGCGACAAACAATCAGGCAAGGTACACTACTTTAAAAGCCCCGAGCCCGCACGCGAAATAAGCATCGTTATCCGGAAGAATTTTCTGAAACGCCGTATAATCGAGGCGCTTAAAAATGAAATACTGGAGCTGGTACCCAAACGCATGAAGAACAGGAAGAAGAAAGAGATAATAGTAATGTGAGGTATCGGTCGTTTAATTCTTTGTGATCTCTTTGAATTGTTGTGTATTCTTAATGTTATTAAAGTCTTCGTCAAAAATGGCATATTTAACAGGATAGCCGGAACCGAGCGCCTTTTTTAAGTAACTAATTGTTTGCTCTTCATTATTTAAAAGAGCACACAAACAAGCCATATTGTAATTGGACACAGTCAAATCGTAGGGATTTTTCGGAGCTTTTATTTGATCCCCAAGGACTTTTAATGCAGCTTCAGGGTCTCCTGTGTAAAATAGAGAAAATATGTAGCTGGTAGATTTTTTTGATGTGTCAAGTTGTAGGACTTTTTTAAAGTTGCTAATTGCAGAATCCCGCAAACTAAGTTTTAATTGTGATTTAGCCATAACATAATAAGCGTAGTACCGATTCGAATCAATATTGATGGCTTTCTTACAGTTGTCAATTGCGTCTTTATACAGGTTTAAACAGAAGTCGCTCATAGCTTTTCCCTCGAACACGTCGGTGGCGAATGCACGAGCTTTGGGGGTGTTGAGTTTCGAAATACAGTCTTTGTAATCATTTTCGGCAAGTTGAAATTCCCCAATATCGGTGTAAATTGTTGCTCTTACGAGTAACGCACCAATATTTTTTTGATTTAAATTTAAAGAGCTATCACAATCGGCTATGGCGTCTTGATATTGCATTATTTTTTTTCTGCTTAAAGCGGACAGTTGATAAAGAGTTGAAGAAAGTACCGGGCTATCTTTAAGTAGCTTAGCAGCCCTCGAAAATGCTGTTACAGCAAGCTGAAAACTTCCAATACGGTAGTATATTAATCCTCGTTGTTCATAAGCATCTCCAGAAGCAGAGTCAAGTTCCAAGGCTTTATCAGTGTAATCTAATGCTTTTTGATAAAGCTTTAATCCATAATTACATTGGGCGAGTTTGGAATACAATATTGCTTGTGCACTCGGAACATCTTTATATAGATCGATTGCTTTTTGATAATCCTCGATCGCCTTATTGTAGAACTTTTGATAGTAAAATGCTGAACCCCTGCTCCAGTAGGCATTTGCATATCGCGGATTCGCCGCAATTGAAAGTGAGCCGTCATCTGCTGCTTTTAAATATTGGCCAACAGCACTTTCCGCGAGTGATCTTTTCGAATACAATTCTGACAATTTGGACTTGTCATTAAGGTTATCGGAAATGGCTTTAGTATACGATTCAATAGCTGACGTAAACGACCCGGTATTAACTAACGAGTCCCCGGCGTTTTTGTGGTTGATAGTATTTTGAGCATTTGCAACTCTTGAAACGCAAATAAATAGAAGTAATAAAAACGGTCTGCGCATTATATGGGCGATAAGCGATAAATTAAGGTGGATCTAATTTAGCATTATTTAATCACTATTACCTACGAATTTTATAGTAATATCTTCGCCCATAGCGTGCCCCGTACAGGTCAATATCCAGCCTTTTGCCAGGTCGTCTTCTGTTAAAACCTCATTGGCAGACATAACAACTTTTCCGACGGTGCATATCGCCGAGCAGGTTGAGCACGACCCGGTGCGGCAGCTATACGGCAGCGGGATATTGTTCTGTAGGGCCGCCTGCAAGATCGACTGGTTCTCGCCGGTGGTAATGTCGTATATTTCTTTGCCGAAATGTATCCTTACGTTTCCCGGCGGATAAGTTACCAAGTTGCCGCTCACTTTTACCGTATCGATCACAAAATTTTCCCTCCGAATTTGCTTGTTTCCGATACCCATATACAGGAGCGTCAGCCTGACCATACGCATGTAATCGAATGGGCCGCAGAGGTAGAATTCGGCTTTGTCCAGGCAGAAAGCGTTATTTGCTTTTACCAATCGTTCCACCATGGTATTGTTTAACCTGCGCCCTTCGGCATTCAAAAGATAAACGATCTGCAATCTATGGGCATGGGCAAGTGCAAGGCCGTTCAGTTCCGGCCGGAAGATAACAGGGTCGTTTTTAACGCTGTAAATAAGGGTTAACCTGCTATGCCCCTCTCTTTTTAAAATATATTTCAACTGTGAGATGACGGGCGTGATACCGCTGCCCGCGGTGAAAAAGAAAATATCTTTTTGGGTTTTGAAATCTGCTACGGTGAATTTGCCGGCCGGTTCGACCGCGTTCAACACATCGCCCGGTTTTAGCTTAGTGAGCATAAAGCGGGATATCTCACCGTTTGGAATTCGTTTAACCGTTACGGCTAATAATTGTTCGTCCGGCGAAGAGCTTAATGAGTAGGCGCGGCGAATTTCCTCGTCGTGATGTGAAAATACGAACGTAAGAAACTGCCCGGCTTTGTAGGAGATATACTTACCCGATATTTCGCTTAAGAAGAAAGTAGCGGTGTCGGGCGTTTCCCATTTAATATCCTCAATCCTCAATTGAAGCATATGCCGTTCAGGTCTTTAATACGATCTTGCCAAACTGCGAGGAATTTGCCATTTTATCGATGGCTTTCTGAGCCTGTGCAAGCGGGAATACTTCGTCGACAACAGGAACGATCTTATGCTCATTTACAAAATCGGTCATCGCCTTAAAATCCGCCGGCGAACCCATGGTTGTTCCGAGTATCTGCAGTTGCTTCCAGAAAATCTTCCGCCCGTTTAGCGGAGGGATGTTACCCGCTGTTCCGCCAAAAATAACGATCCGCGCACCTGGATTGCAAAGGTCAAGGAGCTTATCAAAATCTTTGCCCAAAGCGCTGTCGATCACCACATCGAACCCGCCGGCCATCAGCTTCAACTGTTCGGCCCAATCCTGCGCCTTGTAATTTACGCCAGCACACGCGCCAGTTTGTTTGGCCCGCTCAATCTTTTCGCCCGAACCCGATGTTACAAACACCTGGCAGCCGGCGGCGACAGCCCATTGCAGCGTGAAAACGCCTGTGCCTGCTCCCACGCCGATGACCAGCACTTTATCGCCCTTCTTCGCATGGCCCTTGCTGAACAAAGCGCGGAAAGAAGTTAGCCCTGCTAAAGGCAAGGCAGCGGCTTGCTCCCAGCTTAAGTGGGGGGGCTTGGGGTATAAATAGTCCACTTTTACTTTTACGTATTCGGCAAAAGTGCCGTCTTCGGGCAAGCCAAGTATGCTGAAGTCACGGTTTTGATATTCTTCATGGTTACCCCAGTTAAGGCAAGGGTTGATGATCACTTCTTTGCCAAGCCAGTTTTGGCTAGCCTTGCTTCCGGCTTCGGCCACAATGCCTGCGCCATCCGAGCCTAAGATTGACGGGTATTTGATACCGGCGTACTGACCTACGGTTATCCAGTAATCGCGGCGGTTCAGCGCCGCGGCTTTGATCTGTACAAATACCTCGTCCTCGGCGAGGACAGGCTTGTCAACTTCTTTCAACGCTAGCGGCTGGTTTGCGGCTTCTAAAACAACTGCTTTCATATTATACGAAACCTAAATTGTCATTCTTAGCGATAGCGAAGAATCTAATCAGCAAATAGATGCTTCACATCGTTCAGCATGACAAGGATAATGATATGTATCGAAACAAAAAACGGCAGGAAAGCCTGCCGTTTATATTCTTGCATCCTATTATTAGGATGTTGCTTTGCTATACAGTTCGGCAACGTGGTTCCAGTTAACCACATTCCAAATGGCTGCCAGGTATTCCGGGCGGCGGTTCTGGTATTTCAGGTAATAAGCGTGTTCCCAAACGTCGACACCAAATATCGGCGTTCCTTTTACTTCAGCGATATCCATCAGCGGGTTGTCCTGATTAGGGGTTGAGCATACCGCCAGTTTTTTATCGGGGGTAACGATCAGCCACGCCCAGCCTGAACCGAAACGGGTAGCGCCAGCGTCGTTCAGCTTGGTTTTAAAGTCGGCAAAGGAGCCGAAAGTACTGTTTATAGCTTTAGCCAAATCGCCCGAAGGTTCGCCGCCGCCGCTTGGCGAAAGCCAGGTCCAGAACAGTGAGTGGTTGTAGTGGCCGCCGCCGTTGTTACGCACCGCCATAGGGAATTTGGAAATATTTTTAATGATGTCGTCGATGCTGCCGTCGGCTTCAGGCTTGCCCTCGAGTGCCTTGTTCAGGTTGGTAACATAAGCCTGGTGGTGTTTTCCGTGGTGGATCTCCATCGTCATCTTGTCGATGTGAGGCTCCAAAGCATCGGTCGCATAGGCCAATGCCGGTAGTGTAAATGCCATAATGAACTATTTTAAAAGGTTAAGAATCGTTATCGACACAAATATAAAGGCATGGGAATGACATTTGTTCTAATTAATGTCAACTTTTTGTTATCAGTCGATAGACCATGGCCGATAGTCCATAGCCACTGTTTTATACAAAAATTGGCTATGGTCTATGGACTATTGACCATCGGCTACTTTTGCCTCTTGCTCTTAAAAAACGAACGTACCAGCTCAGCGCATTCATTTTCGCGGATGCCACCCGTGATCAGCGTTTTTGGATGGGTTATTTTTTGGTTGACACGGCCGAAGCCGAGCTTAGTATCGTACGCCCCAAAAACGATCCGGCTGAGCTGGAACCAGTAACATGCCCCGGCGCACATAACACAGGGTTCGAGCGTTACATACAGCGTGCAGTCTCTCAGGTATTTTCCGCCGAGGAAATTTGCCGCAGCGGTTAGGGCCTGCATCTCGGCATGGGCCGAAACGTCGTTCAGGCGCTCGGTAAGGTTATGCCCGCGGCCGATGATCTGCCCTTTACAAACTACCACCGCGCCGATTGGTATTTCATCTTCGGCCAAAGCCAGTTTAGCTTCCTTCAGCGCCTCGTTCATAAAAAAATCGTCGGGCGAAATATTGGACGGCTCGTCGCCGAAAGTATAATAACGCATGTTTTGCCTCACCTAAACGGCGAAGCCCTCATGAGCTTCGCTTTAATTAAATCATTTGCGAATAATCCTCTCCAAAAGAGAGAACTTTTTATAACATATTTTTAATAGATTTTTATTTAAGCCCCTCTCCGCCTGGAGAGGGGGTTGGGTGAGGCTGCATTACACCAATTTACTGCCGTTCGGAACTTTTCGATCTACCGAAGTCAAAACAATATCGCCGTTATGGTCGGCAAAGCCGGTTATCAAAAACTCCGACATAAAAGTGGCGATCTGCTTTTTTGGAAAATTGATCACCCCGACGATCTGGCGTCCGATAAGTTCGTGCTTTGAATAATATTTGGTGATCTGTGCGCTCGACCATTTAATGCCAAAGGGGCCAAAGTCGGCCTTCACCTTGTAAGCAGGCTTGCGGGCTTCAGGGAAGTCGGCTACTTCGAGCACTGTGCCCACGCGCAGCTCGACCTTTTCAAAATCGATCCAGGTGATAAGTTCCATAAGACAAAGGTAATGCGAATTGCGAAATGCCAAATTCGAAATGCAAATCAAAATCCGACTTCGGCCTTCCGACTTCCGAACTCAGCTAAACACTAATTATTCCCCGTTTTATAGCAAATATTACTAATCCTACCAGGTTCTTGGAGCCGGTTTTTTCGAACAATCGGGCGCGGTAACCCTCTACCGTCCGAACACTGAGGAATATTTTGTCGGCGATCTCCTGGTTGGAATACTCCTGGCAAACCAGCCGCAGGATCTCGATCTCGCGGTCGTTCAGCTCTACGCTCTGCTGACCCGTATGCTCGGTATAGCTGCCGGGCCCGACCAATTGCTTGATCAGCGTTACCGACAGATGTTCGTTAAAATAAAATCCTTTATTATAAACGGTCGATATGGCCTCGATGATCTCTTCCGGCTCGGCGTTTTTGAGCAGATACCCTGATGCGCCCGCCTTCATCATATCGACGATATATTTATCCTCGTTGTGCATGGAAAGCGTCAGCACTTTAACCTGCCCAAAATGTTCACGAAGGTAAGCCGTGGTTTGCATACCGTCCATTTCGGGCATTTTGATGTCCATCAGAACCACATCGGGAACCTGGGTAGCCATCTGCCCGATCAACTCCTTACCGTTCGATGCTTCGATGACCAGTTTGAGGTCGGGATAGTCTTCGAGCGTGGCCTTAAGGCCGTTTCTGAATATTTTATGGTCGTCGGCTATGGCAAGATTTATCGGCTTCATATGCATTGAATTTGAGATAAATATAAAGGAATAATGCGCAAACTATGTTAACGGTACGTTAATGGTAGTAAGAGTGCCGCTTAAAGGCTTCGTGTAAATGTGGATTTTTCCATTGACCAGTTGCGCGCGGCTCTGTAAATTTTTTAGGCCGAAACCATGGTTTACATTGTCAAGGTTAAAGCCCTTGCCATTATCGCGAAAGGTCATGGTCAGCGCATGCTTTTCTTTGGTCAGGTCCACGTGGATGGACGTAGCCTCTGAATGTTTTACGGCGTTGCCGAAAAGCTCCTGTGCTATCCTGTAAAGCGTCAGCTCCACTTCGGCCGGAAAGCGCTCGTCGGCCAGTTTCCTGGTAAACACAACCTGCATCGGCGTGTTTTGATCCATTTTTACGCACAGGGCCTGCAGTGCGTCGATTACTCCGAAATCTGTTAGCACAGGCGGAAGTACATTATGAATGATATTTCGTATTTCCTGGATACATTCGTCGGTCAGCTTGCGCGTATCAGCCAGCAATTCGTTGGTGTTTTCGTCGTTGTTGATCTTGTCAAGCCGATGCAGTTTAAGCTTAATAGCCGACAGCACCTGGCCGACGCTGTCATGCAGGTCCTCAGCGAGGCGCTTACGTTCGGTTTCCTGGGTTTCGATCACCGCCTGCAGCAATTCCTGCTGCTGCACATCCTGCATCCTGCGCAACTCGACCTGGTTCTTTATCATTTTCCGCTGGTAAATGATCACGAAAAAAAACAGCCCTGTAATCAATACGACTACTACCAGTGTGCCTATGATAAGGACGGGTATTACGCTGTTTTCTGGGGCTGGCAAAGCAATGCGGTTGTATAAAGCAAGTTAGCAATAATATTGGTTATGTTGTTGATGATATAATAGGAGGGCCTGTCGGCCAAAGGCAGGAGCGGGAAGAGCATGAACAGGAAAATATTAATGGAAAAATAAAACAACACCGCCGCGTTGAACCAGAACAAGCCCTGTTTTTCGATGTGCACAAATTCCTGCCTTGTCAGCAATTGATAGAAATAAAGCAGCGCCAAAATGATAAACGCGATACCCGATGCCGTGTTGGATATGGACGGATATTCCAGCAGCCGCTGGGCGAAATACAGGCATACTAGCAGTGCAGCACCGGTTAGCGCCAGGGTTATTTTCTTTAGCCGCTCATCAAAAAAAGCCTTATAATAAATAAAACCAAAGAAAACGATATTGATGATGATATAAACATGTATGGCCGGCATATTATTGGCCACACCCCAGTCTGACGAGAGGCTTAAAAGTATATCGAACAGGGCCGAGACGATAAGGAATGCCGAAATCAACTTCATCAGGCTGTCGAGATGCCGGTAGTTGTACAAAAATGCAATTACCGGCAATAAGCCCGAATAAGTCGCGATCAAATCCAGCACAGCCCCGTACGACATAATGCCTGGTATTAATTACCGGTAAGCGCATTTTGGGGACAGCCCACAGAACCGGGACAAGGGTGTGCCTGCTCCACCAGTAAACCGCCGCTGTCCGACGTCGAAGATGACGAGCCTGCGGTAACAGCCATGGTTTTAATCTCAGGGACATTGTGGCCGCCCGGCAACAGGTCGAGCCCTTCTTTGGTGACCCCGGCCAGGATCAGGTGGTCCTGCCCGTGGGCGTCGGTCATATTTTTTGCAAACGCCGGTTCGGTCATCATTTTGCAATGCCAGTCGTTAACCGGCTCGCTGTTGGCGTAATAGATACGAATGCCCATGCAGCCCGGCTGCTGAAGTAATTTCTGCAGCAGTTCGATACCAAAAAACTGTGATATGGTTTGGCCCGGATGCCGGTCGCGGTAATTTTTAGTCCATTCGGCAGCTGTCTTAATATCAATCTCGGCGCCTTCTTTCCCGGTAATAGGGGCTGTTCTTTCTTTTGTTTCCATGTTTAGGATAATTGTTAGGGTTTTTTGTACTAAATTAATAACTTATTGGTTGCCAAAGCAAAAAACCCGTCCCGGGGCAAAAAACAACCGGTAGATCGTAAGCGCTTGATTGTCAGTGATGTCTTGACGGTATAAGCGCCTCGACGACAATCATATTGCGTAGTTTTACGCAACGGAAACAGTAATGGCACGTGGTGTCAGAGGGTCAAAAAACGGTGTACCCCGGGCGCTTACCGGTTTAATGAAGCTGCAGGTATACCAAGGCGGCGACTGCCGATCCAATTACCGGGCCGAGAACGGGTATCCAGGCGTAAGCCCAGTCGCTGGTGCCTTTGCTTTTAATGGGCAATATGGCATGCATAATACGGGGTCCGAGGTCGCGCGCCGGGTTAATGGCATAGCCTGTTGTGCCTCCCAGCGACAGGCCAATAACCCATACAAAAAGTGCGATCGGTAAAGCGCCGACCGAGCCCAGGCCCACAGGCGTTTGGGTGGGCGTTATCTGTGCGCCGGTGATATAAAGCACCCCAACGATCAGCACAAAAGCGCCGATGATTTCGCTGGCGATATTGGAAAGATAGTTACGCACAGCCGGACCGGTGCAGAATACAGCCAGGACCAGGCCGGGATCGTTCGTTCGCTGAAAGTGGTTGTAATACATTACCCAAACCAGGAAACTGCCCACCATGGCGCCAAGCAACTGCGCAACAATGTACGATAAGGCGCTCGCCCATGGGAACTTTCCGGCGATAGCTAAGCCGATGGTGACCGCCGGGTTAAGGTGCGCCCCGCTGTATGGACCGGCTACCGTTACGCCAACGAATACCGCTAAGCCCCAAGCGGTTGTGATCACTATCCAGCCGCTGTTATTGCCTTTGGTATCGTTTAAAACTACGTTGGCCACCACGCCGTCGCCCAGCAGGATGAGCAGCATGGTACCGAGAAATTCAGCCATCAATGGAGACATTGCAATTAGGGTTTATGGTTTTAAATATATGTTTTTAGAACCATGAGTCAAGAATCAAGAACCAAGATTTTTTCTCAAATATGGTTGGCGTTGGCGCGCGCGCCGTGGCTCTTGATCCTTGGTTCCTGGTTCTCATCATCCTCCGCTCCATGCCTGCGCGGCGTGTACAGCCCTTTTCCATTCAGTAATTCCCTTCTTAACATCAGGCGAGTCAGTAGCGGGGGAAAACTCCCGCTCGGCCTGCCATAATTCCTTTATTTCTTCTTCGCTTTTCCAGTAGCCGACAGCCAGGCCGGCCAGGTAAGCAGCGCCTAAGGCGGTGGTCTCCACAATCGTGGGCCGGATAACTTTACAATTCAGCAAATTCGCCTGGAACTGCATCAGCAGATCGTTGGCCGTGGCGCCGCCATCGACGCGCAATTCACTGATCGGCATGCCGGCATCGGCTTCCATTGCCTTCAGTACATCCATCGTCTGGTAGGCTATGGACTGCAATGCGGCCCTGGCAATATGTCCGGCCGTGGTGCCACGGCTAATGCCCACGATGGTTCCTCTCGCTTCAGGGTCCCAATAAGGTGCCCCCAATCCCGCAAATGCAGGAACGAAATAAACCCCACCGGTATCGGGTTCGCTAAGCGCCAGCTTTTCAACCCCGGCCGAAGTTTTGATCACGCCGAGCCCATCGCGCAGCCACTGTACCACGGCGCCGCCGATGAATATACTTCCCTCGAAAGCGTAATAAGTTTTGTTGTTGATCTTCCACGCTATGGTAGTCAGCAAGTTGTTCTTTGATGGTATAAAATGCTCACCGATATTCATCAGCATAAAGCAGCCTGTTCCATAGGTGTTCTTCACCATGCCGTTACCGGTACACATCTGCCCAAACAATGCCGCGTGCTGGTCACCGGCAATGCCTGCGATAGGAATTTTGGAGGCGAAAATGGTCGTAGCGGTTTCGCCGTAAAGCTCACTGCTTTGCTTTACATAGGGCAGCATGCTTCGCGGAATATCAAATATCTTTAGTAGCTCATCATCCCACTGCAAGGTACAGATATTGAATAACATGGTGCGACTGGCATTGGTGACATCGGTTGCATGTACCTTGCCGCGTGTAAATTTCCAAACCAGCCAGCTGTCTACCGTGCCAAATGCCAATTCGCCTGCTTCGGCTTTTTGTCTTGCTCCGGGCACATTGTCCAGTATCCAGCGGATCTTGGAACCCGAAAAGTAGGCGTCGATCACTAAACCGGTTTTAGACTGTATCAGGGCCGAATGCCCTGCTTGCTTTAACTGGTCACAAAAGCCTGCGGTGCGCCTGTCCTGCCAAACAATGGCGTTGCAAACCGGTTCGCCGGTAGCCCTGTCCCATACGATAGTGGTCTCACGCTGGTTGGTTATCCCGATGGCCTTAATATTCGTGCCATTGATACCCATTTTAACCGTTGCCTCGGCGGCAACACTGGCCTGAGACGACCATATTTCGTTCGGATCGTGCTCTACCCATCCCGGCTGCGGAAAGATCTGTTTAAATTCCTTTTGTGCGACGGACCTGATCTGCCCCCGGTGATCGAACACGATAGCGCGCGAACTGGTCGTGCCCTGGTCAAGGGCCAGAATATATTGTTCCATTTAGGATTTAAAATAATTGGTGTATAAAACTAACGATAAACATTAAGACTGCAACAAATAATTGCGGGCGAGCTGATGAAATGATCCCACGTGCTGTTCCCGCCATTCGTCGTCTTTTCCAAGTTCAACCGCAATTAATTTTGCGACGACCGGCGCGGCGTCTATCGCCGCCCCGGCATCAAGAAATAGCAACCGTAGCCGCCTGGCAAGTACGTCTTCAACGGTTCGCGCCATTTCCTTGCGAACAGCCCATACCACTTCGGCCTGCAAGTAATCATATTTTGGATGAAGTTTTTTACCCCATTCCGGGTTTTCGTCGGCAAGGGCCAGTACATTTTCCCGGTCACTGCCATAGATATACAGGTGATCGTGCCAGTCGGTGGTTTGGCGGCTGCCATGTACAGGCAACACTTGGGTGTGGCATTTGGCCGGTATCAAATGCGCAATTTCAATAGCTTTATCTACGATATCTTCGGCCATTTTGCGGTAGGTGGTCCATTTGCCGCCTGCGACGGTTATCAATCCCGACTCTGAGACAACGATCCTATGGCCCCGCGATATTTCCTTAGTTTTAGCTGATCCGTGTTCGGGAGCTGCGAGTGGCCTGAGGCCGGCAAAAACGCTTAACACGTCCTCTCTTCCAGGCGGCTCCTTTAAGTATTTTCCGGCGGTTTTTAGGATAAATTCTATTTCTGGTTCTAAGGCAACGGGTTCAATGCGATGCTCATTTAATGGCGTGTCCGTGGTACCTACAACCAGTTTGTCATGCCACGGCACGGCAAAAAGCACCCGCCCGTCCTCCGTTTTGGGGATCATCAATGCATTGTTGGTCGGCATGAACGACCGGTCAAAAACCAAATGTACTCCCTGGCTGGGCTTAACCAATGGCTTCGCGCCGGGCGAGTCCATTTGCAGCAGATCGTCAACAAAAACACCGGTTGCATTGATAACTGCCTTGGCTTTAAGGCGGTATACCTTAGCGGTTTCTACATCTTCTGCAACAACGCCCGATATTTTTTGCCCTTTCTTCTCCAGGCCGGTAACGCGAAAATAATTAAGTACGGTTGCGCCCTGTTCAAGGCAGGTTTGGGCGAGGTTGATGGCCAGCCGGGCGTCGTCAAACTGACCGTCGTAGTATATAACGCCGCCGCGCAATCCTTTCTGCCGGATACCGGGCAACAGTTTTAACACCTCGCTTTTTGACATACTGCGCGTTTTCCCAAAACTTAATTTGCCCGAGAGCAGGTCGTATATGCGCAGCCCTATGCCGTAAAACAGTTTATCGAACCAACTGTAAACCGGGATAATGAAAGGCAGATTTTTAACCAGGTGCGGTGCGTTTTTGAGTAAGAAGCCTCGTTCGCGCAGAGCCTCGCGCACCAGCCCGACGTTTCCCTGTGCCAGGTAGCGCACCCCGCCGTGCACCAGCTTTGTGCTGCGGCTGGAGGTGCCCTTGGCAAAATCCGATTGTTCTAACAGCAGGGTTTGATAGCCGCGTGAAGCGGCATCCACGGCCGTGCCCAAGCCAGTAGCGCCGCCGCCGACGATGATGATGTCCCAGGTTTTACCGGGATCGTTTAACGGCATTAAAAGTTCTTCTCTTGCAGCAGCCATCGTAGCCAAATTAGAATTTTTAAAACCGTGCTATATCAATTTTTTGTAATTAATTGCTGCCGCACGCTTACTATAGTTGCCTGATGTCAGCCGGTAACACTATTGTAAATTCAGATCCCTCACCTTCTTTACTTTCCACATTGATCTTGCCCCCGTGGCCTTTCACTATAATATCATAGCTTAAGGATAATCCTAATCCCGTGCCCTCGCCCGTAGGCTTGGTCGTGAAAAATGGCTGCATGATCTTGTCTTTAATTGCATTAGGAATGCCATTGCCGTTATCCTTCACCGAGATAATTACAGAACCATTTTGCTGCCTGGTGCTAACTTCAACCGTCGGTTTGTAGTTTTCTGTCGCACCTTTTGCTTTTTGATTGACCGCGTAAAATGCGTTGTTGTAAAGGTTCACCAGTACCCGTCCGATGTCCTGCTGAACGATATTGATCCTTGGCAGCGCAGCGTCGAAATTCGTAACCATGTCTGCATTGAAGTTTTTATCCTTCGCCTGTAAACCATGATGGGAAAGTTTCAGGAATTCATCAGCCAGCACATTGATATTAGTCTCCTGCCTTTGTCCGGTGCCGGTGCGGCTATGTTCGAGCATGCCCTTGACAATGAAATCGGCGCGTTTGCCATGGTGGCGAATTTTTTCGAGGTTTTGTTTAATGTCCTCCGAAATTGCGATGGCCTCATCTTTGTCACCATTTTTCAGTTCGGCCTGCATTTCATCCACCAGTTCGGTACTTAGGTCCGAAAAGTTATTGACGAAGTTGAGTGGGTTTTGTATTTCGTGAGCTATCCCAGCCGTCAGCTCACCCAGCGAGGCCATCTTTTCTGACTGGATCAATTGCGTTTGAGCGGCTTTTAATTGCGCCAGTGCATTTTGAACTTCTTCTTTTTGCTGGTTCAGCAAGATGTTGGCTTTTTGTTTTTGACGGTTGTTCCGGTAAAATATTAACGATATCAGCACAAGGACAGCTATGCCGGCCAAGAGCACATATATCCTGTTACGGGATTGGGTTGCTATTTTTTCTTTTTCCAGTTGCTGCACTTTCAATTGATTGTCGAAACCGGCATTCAGGTATTGGCCGAACTTGGATGTTTTGACTTCATTCAAACTATCACCGAATGTTTTGGCATATTGCAAATATATATACGCACTGTCGCTGGAACCTGCTGATTTATAGGTTCGATAAAGAGCATTATATGCCAGATTGATGCCCTCGTTATCGCGATGATCCTTAAAATCTTTGAGTGCTGACTTTTCATAATAGATTCCAGAATCAGTCTTTCCTAAAGCACTATAAGCTTCTCCAAGCGCCAATGCAGCAAATGGCAGGTTGAGCAGGTTATTCTGTTCCTTATCCACTTTCAACGCTTCTAAAAAGAGCTTCTTTCCGGTTGAATGATCCCCTTTCTGAACATTAGCCGAACCGAGAAGTTGAATATCATAACCCTTATAGAGTTCGTAACCAGACTGATCACAATAAAAGATCGCCTTTTTCGCAAATAAAATCGCCGAGTCAGGTTTGCCAATGTGAATATATAGTCTCGCCAGGTTGCCGTAATAAAAGGACATACCTACCTTATCGTCTACGCTTTCAGCAATAGCAAGCGCCTTGAATAAACCAGACAATGCTTTATGATTATTGCCTGACATGGTATTTAAGTAGGCCAGTTTTTCATAAAGATTCGCTAAGATATATAACCTGGCTTTGTGCGCATTGCCATCTTTGGCGTATTGAGTTACCCGCCATACATTTTGCTCGCAATTTGCATTTTCAGCTATGGCTATGCCCGCTTGTGCAAACTGTAACGATTCAGCAAAGTCGCCCGTTTTATAGGCCACATAACTCAGGCCGTCGAGAGCGCTTGCTTGAGTGAGCTTCTGATCGAGTTTGCGGGCGAGCGTCAATGCCTGTGTGAAGTATTGGTAGGCAAGTGAAGTGTTGGTTTCAATATAGTAATTGGACAGGTGGTCGGCAGCCGACATTTTCAAAGTGTCGTTAGTGGTATGTTTTAAAACCGCCAGAAGGCTGTCCGCTTCTTTAGGGCTGGGCAGGTTAAATAGCAGGTCCTGGGAAAAGGAAGCAGCGGGTAATAAAAGCAAAAAGAGCTTAAGTAGGTATTTCACACAGTTTAAGTTGATCGATAAATTAACAGCCCCCCTCAGTAATTCAGCAAGGCGCTGTTTATAAAGATATTAAAAAAAGCGGCAAGTTTACCTTGTGACCGTGCTATCCGCTTCTTCCTTCAACTCCTGCCCCTGCTTGCCGAGCTTGATGATCGGCTTATCCTGCGTGCCGGTTATGGTCATCGGGATACCGAAGATACCCAGCGGCGGCAGGCCTAACCGAAATTTCATATTCAGGTTGCCCTTAAAGTCTACCTGGCCCTCAAACCTCGGCCTGAAACCGGCGAAGCGCATCTTGGTACGCTCGATAGTAATGATGTTGTTAGCGATGGTGGTTTTGATATCCACTTTGGAAGCGTCGTTCGGGCGCGCAAGGCTGTCTTTGCCCGTTGCTTTGGCCACCGAGCCGAACAGCTTAAAGCCTTTCACCTTTATTTGTTTCAGGGTTAATGTTCCGCCGCCTTTTAGCGAGGGATAGATCGGGTGCATATTTTTATCCAGCTTGCCGCTTAGCTTATAGTCCAGGGAAACGATTCCGGCGGCGCTTTTTGCCGAGGAGGCCATATCATGGAACAACTTGATGCGCTGATAGGCCTTTTGTATGTCAAACTGTTTTGCGGTGATATGGTAGTCAAAGAATGCCTTTTGCGGGCTGATACTTCCGTAGGTGGCGTCCATTAGCACAGGAGCGTCGACGATGGTAAAACCCGCGCCTTTCAGTTGGATCTGCCCGTTGGCGATCGTCATCTGCCCTTTGATGCTGTCGATATCCAGCCCCTGGTAAATTACCTTTTTCACGTCGGCGTTGAAAGTGAGATTGAGGTTGGAAGGCACGAGGACAACGCCGGTGGTCGCTGAAGGATTAACCGGGCTGCCATTAGCCGCCGGCCCCTCCGCAAAAGCCATGAAATCATCGGCGGTGATGGAGTTGCTTTTCAGGTTGAAGGTGCCGGTTAGCACCGATCCCGGCTTAACCGCATAATCGATGACATTGGATAAAGCACCGTTCATAACGATCACTGATTTACCATAGTTCGCCGTGAAAGCGTCGAAATTCATCTTATCCTGTTTGAAGCTGAACTTGCCCGTTTTAATGACGAATGGTTTCGGGAACAGATCGGAACTAAGGGCCAGGTCTTTCACATTCATCGTTCCCTTATTGAAAAGCTGGTCATACCGCCCCGCCGCCGCATCGCTTTGCTTACCCTTTAGCGTAAAATTGGTGGTGATCAGACCGCTTGCACCGTAACCTTTCAGCGCGAACACCTGGTATATTTTTCCGATGTCCAGCGTGCCATGCGAATGAATATTGTATTGCAGATCGTTAAAATTTTTCAGGCCGGCCATTAATACGAATGGTTTTCCTTCAAAACTCAGCGATATGGGCTTGATGTTAATGCCGAGTCCGCCTAATGACCCTGTGTGATCTGTTAAATTGGCGCTGACCTGCAGGTTTTGTATGGGATCGGGATAGTATTTGGTTTTGATATAACCGTTTTGCAGGTCTATTTCGGCTTTTGTAACCGGGTATATTTTGCGCTCGGGAATATAGCGGCCTTTGGTTTGAATGTTAAAGCTCAGGTTGCCGCGCACATCGGAGCCTTCTATTGGGTATATCTGCTTCAGGTCGTCCAGGTGAAATTTGGACTGCAGCGCGCCATCAACCGCCAGGCCGTCGGCATTGCTCAGCTTAAGATGACCTTTCAGGTAGTTGGTCAGCGCATTTACGTTCAGGTTGGTCAACTGCATCGTAAAATGCTTTATGTTATTGTCAGGGCACGAAGCATCCAAGTCGAAACTGATATTCTTCACTGCTTCGGTAACGCTGGCGTATTTGATGTAACCATTCCTGAACGACGAACTGAGCCTAAATTTCGGTATACTGGTGATCACGGTGTCCACGTGGCGCAGTCCGCGCTTCTGTAAGCCGGTCGCGTATTTGCCCTGCGCCAGCAAATGGAGGGAATAACGTCCTTTCAGGTCGACCGTCTTTACGCCGAATGCCCGGTTCCATTTTCCCAGGTCGATATCGGTATTCACCCGGGCCAATATCTCCGGCGACTTAACGCCGCGTACGCTGAACCTGGAATCGAACCGATCCTGATCGATCCTGAAATGCAGCGAGTCGATCTTCAGCACCATGCTATCGGGATTGAAACCCGGCACCTTGGCGCTCATGTCCAAATACAGGTCGCGCACCGGCGATGGTGTTTTGTTGCTGGCTATGGTGCCGTTCCGGGCCTGCATGCTGAAGGTAAAATCGGGCATTCTATTCTTCGAGGCGATGTACTGCCCGGTCAGACCTACCTTGATCACCCCGGTTCCGTTCACCTCGGTATTTTCTACCCACCTGGTATACGCCGGCGGCAGTGCCGTGAAGATATCGCTCAGGTCGCTCTGGTGCGATGTGAACTGAAAATCCATATCATATCCGTCCGTCAAAAAGCCGAACCGGCCGACGAAGTTCACCGGCAGCTTATTGATCATCATATTGTTTTTGCGGAAGGAGAAGGCCAGCGATTTCGTGTTGATACTCGTTACCAGGTCGGCATTGATGGTCTTGTTGCTCACATAATCCTGTTTGTCGTAGACAAAGTCGGTCGAGGCTATTTCCAGGTGAGATTGCAGGTCGAATACATTTTTGGTAAAGTCGCCGCTGCCTTTGTAATTGAAATTCCGCGCGTCGATCAGCATGGGGATAGATGCATCGTCATAAACCAAATGACTTTTTTCGATGTCGATCAACTGTATGCCCAGCGACGCGCTGGACGTATCGGTCTTAGCGTTCGGGTTTGCCGGCTGCGACCGGTAAACGTTGTAATTGGGATGACCGGCACTATCCACTTCGATATTAATGAAGGCGTTGTTAAGGTAAACCTTGCTGATGTTGATCTTTGAGCCAAGCAGCGAGGTCAGATCGACGGCGAATGAAATGTCCTTTGCCGATACCAGCGTGTCCTGGTCGAAAGGCGTGCTGCCCTTGAGCGAAAAATCTTCTAAAGTGAGCGTCAGTTCGGGGAAGCGTTTGAAGAAGGAAAGGCTCGTTGATGAAAAGTTAACCTGGCCGTTGATCTTCTGGTTCATCACCTGTTTGATCTTTTCGGTGATGGTTTTGGGGAAAAGCAGGGGCAGCAGGAACATGAACACCAGGATGCTTCCGATAATAATGCCCGTAATTTTCAGCGTTTTGAACAGGATCTTCTTCCAATGTATCGTCATGAGCTATTTACTGTGGTACGGCTGTATGAAGATAGAGATAATTGCCGGATTGTTCTATTGTTAAATTGGTGGTATGGCAGGAGGCGCCTGGCGCCATTTGATTTGTTGAATTTCAAGATCAATACCGGTGTAGCGTATCAGCAGAGCGCGCTACACCTGCTACGCCTGCTACACTGGCATGATCGTGTCAGTGGCTGGCTTAAAACAAGCTGTACTGCACCTGTCCGTGTTCGACGTGGGTTTTCAGAGGAGTTTCAGAAGCTATTCTCGCACCATCGATAAAGTAAACCGGCGTTTCGGCATAACGTGACGCTACGATAACCTCGACACCGTTGGCATGTTTGGTAAAAAGCTCATGCACCAGTTCGGGCCGGTTATTGTCCTGCGACAGGTGCGACAAAAACAAGTGGCTCAGGAAGGGTGAACGATAGGTATTAAAAACATCCAGCGCCTGCCGGTTGGACAAATGCCCCAGGCCGCCGCTGATGCGCCTTTTCAGGTGATAGGGATAACGGCCGTTCTGCAGCATCTCCTCGTCGTAATTGGTTTCGAGGAAGGCTGCATGACATTTGGCGAAGTGGTCGGTAACATGCTTGCAGGCCATACCGATATCGGTAAATACGCCGATGTTAACGTTTTGGCAGCTCAGCATAAAGCTGTGCGCGTGTGCGGCATCGTGGAATTTAGGAAATGCAGTTACAGAAATACCACCGATCCCGATAGCTTCGTAAGCCTTAAAGGACAGTACCAAATGATGCTCCAGCTGCAGGCTGCTGTTTTGTAAAGTAGCGGGGGTAATGTAGACAGGCAGATTGTATTTTTTGGAAAGGACGGTGATACCGTTGATATGGTCGCTATGTTCGTGCGAAACAAAGATCGCCTTAACTTTCTGCATGGAAAGGCCCAGCCTTTTCATACGCCTTTCGGTCTCGCGGCACGATATGCCGGCATCGATCAGCACGGCTTCCGTATCGTTTCCGATATAGTAGCAGTTGCCGTTGCTGCCCGAATTGAGTGATGCGGTGAAAAGCGCCATGAGGATACAAATTAACCGCATTTCGGCCGCATTTTCCATAATTGTTTAAAATGTTTTTAAGGAGCCTATCGGTCTAAAAATGAATAATTTAGCAAACAATTTCGGCGAACTCCTGTTTTGCATGTAAAAACAGATCCCATGCGAGACGAAGACTTACTATGATTTGATAGTAATTAAACGTTAAGGTCATGAAAAAGTCGATCCTTTTAAGCGCTGCGGGTCTTTTATTGGGCACGGGCGTTTACGCCGCCCCTCACGAAACCCGTCATCACAACATGGATATGAGCATGAACAAACAGATGGTAAGCCTGATACCTTTGCGCGACGAGCCGGGTATCGCCGTCCGCGTCGACAAATCGATGCCGGAAACATCCATGGTGATATTTTACGATAATTATGGTAATCCCATTTTCAAAGACTGCCTGACCTACGGGCCGAACAACGAAAAGAAATATAACCTATCTCAGCTTGGCGCCGGCAATTATACCATCGAGGTCTTTTCAAAAGGGCATGATGTTAAAACCCACTTTTATGTGTACGACAAAAAACGTGGCAAAGTAATATTTGTAAGCTAACACCTGGCAGAACACGGGCCATTCCTGCCTTTAAAAAGTATCAGTCGTCACGGGCTGGTACTTTTTTCGTTTTACAACGCTTTTTGATCGATGAACCTGCCTGATGGCTCTACCAAATGCCCCGATTCGCCTATCAACACTACATTTGCTTATCTACTAAGCATTTACATGTAAAAAAATGCCGTAAAATGCCGTTTGTCTATGGCTTTTGGCTGCTGGTCTAATATATTTTTTTAATACCTGGTTTTGCAGTTGCTTTGGTCATTGAAACAACAAAGCACATTAGGTTTTACAATAAATTTAAAAAGATCATGAAAAAATCAATCGCAATCTTGTCACTGGTATTAGGGTTGGGTACCAGCGTATTTGCCGCGCCAAAGCCAAAGGCCGACGAAAGCGTAAAGTTTACCGCCCTGAAGAGTGACCAGGGGTTCGGCGTAAAAGTAGGCGGCGAAAAATCGGTCGTAATTTTTTACGACGCTGCCGGCAACGTCATTTATAAGGACCAGGTATCCAAAGGCCTTCCTGCCGAAAAAGGTTATATCGTAACCGGGCTGGAGAACGGCGACTACACCGTCGAAGTGAAAACGGAAAACGGCAGTGCAAGCAAAAAAATGCATGTGTACGACGATGGACAGGCCAAATCGTACCTGTTTATACAATAATTGAGATAATAGTTTTAGGTTTAGTTGAGGGCGTCGCTTCAGTGTGTGGAAGCGGCGTTTTTTTGACACCTCTAAAGGAGTACTTCGAACCTGTCGTCGCTACGCTCGACATCCCGCTCCAAGCAAGCGTAAAGAGTGAACTGTCTGGTTATAATTTTAGAACCTTTCTTTCCGAAGGAGAGAGGGGCAGGGGTGAGTCGATACGGCGCCTTACTGCCACGACTTAACATTGACATGTATCAATCCGCATTAAAAGCCTGCATATCGATCAGCCGTTTGTACAGGCCGTTTTTTGCTATCAGTTCCAGGTGCCTGCCCTGCTCTACGATCTGCCCTTCTTCCAGCACTACAATAATGTCCGCATTTTGAATAGTGCTCAAACGGTGCGCAATTATAAGCGAAGTGCGGTTCTTCATCAGGTTGTTTAAAGCCTCCTGTACCAATTTTTCCGACTCGGTATCCAATGCCGAAGTTGCTTCATCCAGCAGCATGATCGGCGGATTGCTCAATACGGCCCTGGCAATGCAAATGCGCTGCCGCTGACCGCCTGATAGCTTGGCGCCCCGGTCGCCGATATTGGTTTCGTAGCCGTTCTCGGTCGCCATAATAAAGTCGTGGGCGTTTGCGATACGCGCGGCGGCTTCAACCTGTTCCCTTGTAGCATTGGGCTTGGCGAATGCGATATTGTTAAAAATGGTATCGTTGAAAAGGATCGTCTCCTGGTTTACAATACCCATCAGCGCGCGGAGCGAGTGCATTGTAACGCCCTGGATATCGCGATCGTCGATCAGCACCTGCCCGGACTGAGGCTCGATAAATCGTGGTATCAGGTCCATCATCGTCGATTTGCCGCCGCCCGAGGGTCCGACCAGCGCTACCGTTTTGCCTTTCGGAACGGTAAGGTTGATATTTTTCAGAACCTGCTTTTCCTGGTATGCAAACGAAACATTATTAAAATGAATGCCTTCGTTAAAGCCGGTTAATTCGGTTGCATTCGGAGCATCGTTGATCTTTGGTTTTTCGTCGATCAGCGCCAGAACGCGCTCGCCGGCTGCAATGCCCTGATGAATATTGCTGAACGAGTCGGATATAGCTTTGGCGGGGCGCATTAATTGAGAAAACACCGCGATATAGGCGATAAAATGACCGCCGTCCAACGACGAACTGTTATTTAGTATCAGGTAGCCGCCATACAAAACGATGCAGGCGATCATGGTAACCGATAGTGTTTCGGATACAGGCGATGCCGACTGCTGCCGTTTTGCCATCGAACGCAATATTTTGGAATACCGTTTGTTTTCGTAATCGAAGCGGTTTTTTATAAAATCCGTGGCATTGAATGCCTTGATGATCCTGATGCCGGACACGGCCTCATCAAGGTAGCTGATCATATTAGCATAGGTTTGCTGGGCGGATTTGGCCTGCGACCTGAGTCGTTTTACGATTTTGGAGATAACGAAAGCAGATACCGGTACTACCAGCAATGAATATAACGTTAGCTTAAAGGAATACGAAAAGAGGATCACCAGGAAGGCGATCATGGTTGCGGGCTCTTTAAAAATAACCTGCAGGGTAGCTGTAACCGAAAACTGTACCACCTGCACGTCCGATGCCACTTTGGAAATAATATCACCCTTACGTTCATTATTGAAATAACCCAGGTGAAGGTCCATCACATTATTGAACACCGACCGGCGAAGGTTCAGCAAGGTGTGTATTCTCAGGTTCTCCATCGTGCGGGCGGAGAGATAGCGGAAAAAATTTCCAACCAGGATAGTGACGATGATCAGTCCGCATACAAATTGCAGGGCGCCCCACTGGCCGTGCGTGTTTATAAAGTAGTTCATCAGGTACTTGAACCATGCGCTCAGATCGAGCCAGCTTGCCGGCCTTGTTGCAGCTAACTGGTGGGCACTATGCGAAAGGCCCATTGCGGTGGCGGTTCCGTTTGTACCAAAGAGGGTATTGAGCAGCGATGGGAGCAGGATATACACCATCGAACTGAAAAGAACATAAAGCAGGGTAAAAAGTATATAGGGAATAGCGAATTTCTCTATGGGTTTGGCAAAGGATAATAGCCTGAAATAAGTCTTCATCAAAAATTATAATCCGCAAAACTAATAGTAATTAGCCAATTAATATTCGGATGGATGTAATATTCAGAGTTACGAAGTTTCTAAAATCCATCGATGGCATTAAATAAAACAGTCTTACTATCTTTTGTAATAATTAAAGAATCTGATCATTGCATCATAGATTTCCTGGTTATTGCAATCAATCGGCCCCAAAGCGATCCGAATATAATTTCCGTAATGGGTTTTATATCGAAATTTTATCAGAAGTGAAGCGGAAATTGTAGTCCCGCTTTTTTCAATCTCAGCGATTTCAGTCCATTCGACGGAAATATTTCTAATCCATACTGTTATTCCTTTTGAGTTTATTTCAAGGGCTGGCTTGTCTTTTATTGAAGGAACCAGGAATTTAATAACGATGTAAAAAGTAAATGCTGCGAGCAAACAGTCAAAGCAAATGATCAATAGCCAGTTGACAGTATCTTCGGCATGAATAAATTTTATTAACTGAACTAAAGAACCTGTTACTAGTCCGAGGCAGATCAATAAAATTACTACGCTACCTGCTTTGTTATAACGATAAGTTATCGGTTCCACGACCAAAGATATTCAGACTTACGAAGTTTTTAAAACTTCGTAAGTCTTTCTCTCCCGCATTATATAAAACCCTAAATTTGCCGCGCACATAATGACAAATACCATGAGTTTCAGAACCGAACACGACACCATGGGCGAGGTATTGGTACCCGCCGATAAATACTGGGGCGCACAAACCGAACGTTCACGCAATAATTTCAGGATAGGCCCGCCGGCTTCCATGCCGAAGGAGATCATTAACGCTTTCGCTTACCTGAAAAAAGCTGCCGCCTATACCAATGCCGACCTGGGCGTACTTTCGGCTGAAAAGCGGGATATGATCGCTAAAGTTTGCGACGAGATACTGGAAGGGAAGCTGGACAGCGAGTTCCCGCTGGTTATCTGGCAAACGGGTTCGGGTACGCAGTCGAATATGAACGTGAACGAGGTGATCTCCAATCGCGCGCACGTTCTTTTAGGCAACAAACTGGGCGAGGGAAAGACGATGATCCACCCGAACGATGATGTAAATAAATCGCAATCGTCCAATGATACCTATCCCACCGCTATGCATATCGCCGCTTATAAAATGGTGGTTGAAGTAACTATTCCGGGTATCGAAAAGCTGCGCGATACGCTTCGCACCAAATCCGAATCTTTTAAAAACGTGGTAAAGATCGGCCGTACGCACCTGATGGATGCTACGCCGCTAACTTTGGGACAGGAATTTTCGGGTTATGTATCGCAATTGGATCATGGTATAAAAGCATTGAGAAATACGCTCGACCACTTGTCAGAGCTGGCTTTAGGCGGGACAGCAGTAGGCACAGGCATCAATACGCCAAAGGGATATGATGTAAAGGTGGCGGAATATATCGCCAAATTTACCGGTTTGCCTTTCCGCACCGCGGAAAATAAATTCGAGGCTTTAGCTGCGCATGATGCCATTGTGGAAAGCCACGGAGCTTTAAAACAGATCGCCGTATCGCTGATGAAGATCGCTAACGATATCCGCCTGATGGCCTCGGGCCCGCGCTCGGGTATCGGCGAGATCCATATCCCGGATAATGAACCGGGATCATCCATTATGCCGGGCAAAGTCAACCCAACGCAGAATGAAGCTGTTACCATGGTAGCCGCGCAAGTAATGGGTAACGACGTGGCTGTATCCGTAGGCGGCTCGAACGGGCATTACGAACTGAACGTATTCAAACCCCTGATGGCGTCCAATTTCCTGCAGTCGGCACGATTGATCGGAGATGCCTGCGTGTCTTTTAACGACCACTGTGCTGTGGGTATCGAGCCCAACTACGACGGAATAAAAAAACACGTTGAAAACTCGCTGATGCTGGTCACCGCGCTCAATACGCATATCGGTTATGAAAATGCGGCTAAGATCGCCAAAACGGCGCTGAAGGAAAACAAATCGCTGCGCGAAGCCGCTATCGGTCTCGGTTTGCTGACCAACGAGCAGTTCGACCAATGGGTGCGCCCGGAAGATATGATCGGCAGCTTGAAATAAAATCAGCCCGCCTCACCCTATGTCCCTCTCCAGGCGGAGAGGGACTGTAAAATGATTGTTATAGAATGCAAAAAACATTTGCCTTTCTCCAGTTACCTTTCGCCTTTCTGCTCATCGCTCTTACCTTTGCATCGTGCTCGTTTAACGCGAATTTGCAGGGCAAAGGTGAAGTGTATTTACAGGGCGTATGGCGGCAGGATTCCGTCCCGATGCAAAAAAAGCTGACCGAATATGCACTCTATGAAATGACGTTTAGTTGCGATTCGTTTTATATGAAGATCAGCTCGTTCAGCAAGGTCAATAACGGCGCGGATAACTGTACAGCTTCCGGCCATTGGACTGAGTATTCAAAGGGAACATACCATCAAAGCCACGATACGTTACGGCTGCGGGGGCAGTTTTGCAATGCAGATCATAGTTTAAAAGAAGAAGGGGGCTGTTTTCGGTCGGGCGATTATGACGAGGATTTCATAGTGACGAAGAAAAACGATTCGCTTATGGAATTCTCTTCAGCTACGAGCGATATCCCGATAGCGATCCGTTTAATAAAACGTATTACCTGTAACCCAAAACCTTTATAACATGCGATTGAATTTCCTAAAGAAACTGATACTGGGCCTGGCTATCCTGTATGCGCCGTTAAGTTCCTTTGCCTGGGGAACCGAAGGGCACCGCATCGCCGGTTTTATTGCCGAAAGTTATTTAACCCCTAAAGCAAGGACAGCCGTTAAGGCCATTTTGGGCGACACCAGCATTGCCATAGCCAGCAATTGGGCCGATTTTATTAAGTCCGACCCCAAATACAGCTACCTCAGCTCATGGCATTATATCGACATGGATAAGGCTTATACTTATCCCGAATTGGTGGAGCATTTAAAACAGGATACCACCACCGATGCTTATACCAAACTGAATTTCCTGATCGCTGAGCTGAAAAAGAAAGACCTCGCCCAGGATAAAAAATTGCTTTACCTGCGTATGCTTATCCATATCGTGGAGGATGTGCACCAACCTATGCACGTAGGCCATACCGCCGACCGCGGCGGTAACGATATCAAGGTAACCTGGATGGGAAACCCGAGCAATCTGCATTCCGTTTGGGATTCGGGGCTGATCGATTTCCAGCAGTTAGGATATACCGAATACGCCATGACTATTAATTTTACTACGGCTGCCCAGCGCGCGCAATGGCAAAAAGCGCCCGTAAGCCAGTGGTTATTTGAATCGAACGAGATCGCGGATAAGCTGTACGACGAAGTAAAATCAGGCGATACGCTGAACCCCTTTAAATACAATTACAATCATATCACCATAGTAAACCGTCAATTGCTAAAAGCAGGTGTTCGGCTGGCCGGCGTTTTGAATGAGATCTTTGGTTAATTTTTGTTGTAAAGTTGAAATGTTGTAAGGTTGAAAAGTTACTTCACGACCATTTTTAGCAACATTACAACTTTCCAACCTTAAAACCTTCCAACATGAAATTACTTATGGTTTGTCTCGGCAATATCTGCCGTTCGCCGCTCGCTGAAGGCATTATGCAGCATTTGTCCGACGAACAGGGCCTGGGCTGGAAAGTCGACTCGGCCGGTACCGGAAACTGGCACGTAGGCGAAGGCCCCGACAAGCGTTCAACCCGCGTAGCCCGTAACCACGGCATCGACATCAGCAAGCAGGTTTGCAGGCTTTTTGACGTGCGTGATTTTGAAGAATTCGATCACATTTTTGTGATGGACCGACATAACCTGGCCGACATATTGGCAATGGCTCCGCACGATGAGGCCGCGGCAAAGGTGAAGTTATTGCTGGAGGTTCATGAAGTTCCGGACCCGTACTATGATGATACCCAGTTCGAACCTGTTTTTGAGCTGATCGAGCAGGGATGCAAGGATATAATCAAGAAAGCAACCAAAGAGATAGACTAAAAGCGCGCTGTCATCCTGAACTTGTCGAAGGATCGTGCGTAATGGCCATCGCTCATGCTTCGACTGGCTCAGCATGACACCCTCAATATGAAAAAAGATTAACGATTGTTCCGTTTTATACTAAAATAAGCCAGTTCTTCTGCGTCTCTTTTAAAATTCTCGCCGCGGGTCATGCCGGCTTTGAGCAGCACTTTTTGCGAGGCGATATTTTCAAGCGTCGTTACTGCCACGATCTCATCCGCATTGGTATTCATAAACCCGTAATTGATCAGGATGTGCGCCATTTCGGTTGCGAAGCCCTGTCCCCAATATTTCACATGAAATGAATAGCCCAGTTCGATCTTTCCGTTATAATCGTAAAAATCCCGCAGCAGGCAGCTTCCCATATAATCGCCGTCGCCGTTATGGAATATGCCCCAGCGGCCAAGCGCTTTGCAAGCTTTATAATCGGCAAGAGTGGTGTGGAAAATATTGGTATTTTCCAACCTTGTTCTTTTCGGTATGTGAACCAATACACGCTCGTCGTTAAAAAAATCGACGAAATCCTTTTCTTCTTCAGGTTTGAACTCGCGGATGACAAAACGCGGGGTTTGGATAAAAAGCGGCATAATTCAAAAGTAGGCTATTTGTCTGAACCAGGATTTGCAAGATTCAAAGATTACCTTGATATTACTGTCGGCCTGAACAGTAAAAATCCTGAAATCGTGTTAACTTTGCCGCTTATGGCATCCATCAAACCATCTGTCCCCAAAGGCACCCGCGACTTTTCACCTGCCGAAATGGCCAAACGCAATTTCATTTTTGATACCATCAAAAGCGTTTTCCGTAAATACGGCTACCAGCAGATCGAAACGCCGGCGATGGAAAATTTAAGTACATTGATGGGTAAGTATGGAGAAGAGGGAGATAAGCTGATATTTAAGATATTAAATAATGGCGACTTTATTGACAAGAAAGAATTCATTTCATTAGCATTCGAGATGTCAAGGCTTGTTAATAATTTGACGACCTTAGATGAAGTACAAAAAGGTTTTAGTACTCCGGAAGTTGAACTGGTAAAAGCGAAAATGAGAGAAACGGTCGAGACCGAAAAAGCCCTTCGCTACGACCTCACCGTTCCCTTTGCACGTTACGTGGTAATGCATCAGAACGAGATAACGTTCCCATTCAGGCGTTTCCAGGTGCAGCCGGTTTGGCGCGCCGATAGACCCCAAAAAGGCCGTTACCGCGAGTTTTACCAGTGCGATGCCGACGTTGTGGGGTCGGATTCGTTGTTGAATGAGGCGGAATTTGTGATGATCTACGACGAAGCTTTAAGCAAGTTGGGCTTGAAAGATTTCACTGTTAAGATTAATAATAGAAAAATTCTATCGGGCATAGCACAAGTTATAGATAAAAACGATAACATTATCGACCTGACTGTCGCCATAGATAAATTGGATAAAATCGGGTTGGATGGCGTCATTGGCGAATTGCTGCAAAAAGGCTTCACCAACCACGATATCGAACAGTTGAAGCCTATCATCCTATTGCAGGGAAGCAATGAGGCAAAGCTGGCCAATCTGCGTGCAGCCTTAGCCAATTCGGAAATCGGGCTAAAAGGCTGCGATGAGGTAGAAACCGTGCTTAACTATATAGCTAATTGCCCGCTGCAAACTGCCACGTTGGAGTTGGACATTACCCTTGCACGCGGATTAAATTATTACACCGGCGCTATCTTCGAGATAAAAACTAATGAAGTTGCTATGGGCAGCATAGGCGGCGGCGGCCGTTATGACGATCTCACGGGCATGTTTGGGCTCAAAGGCCTGACCGGTGTCGGTATCTCCTTTGGCGCCGACCGGATCTATGATGTGATGGAAGAATTGAAACTTTTCCCCGAGACTGCAAGCGAAACTACCCGTGTGCTGATCTGCTGCTTTGACGCAGAAGGCGAGAAGTACGCATTGCCCTTGTTAAAGCAACTGCGCGATAACAATATCAGTTCGGAACTTTATCCCGCCGGGGCCAAGATCAAAAAGCAACTGGACTATGCTAACGGTAAGCATATCCCATACACCATCGTTATCGGCAGCGACGAAATGCAAAGTGGGCTGCTTGCTTTTAAGGATATGAACAGCGGTGTGCAGGAGAAATTATCGGCTGAGGAAATTATAGGGCGATTAAAATAAAAAATGTCATTTCGAACCGCTGAAAGCGGGAGAAATCTTATACACCGTGCATATATACATATCGGGAAAGATTTCTCGCTTGCGCTCGAAATGATATTGTTTTAATCCGGCTTAAATGCTTTTCTGTTTCGGCGACAGGTCGAACGGTACCACTACCTTAAAGCTGATATTCCGTCCCATATTAAATATACCCGGCTGTACCCCCGGCGGTACTGCGCGATTGTCAAAATACTTCAGGCGGCTCATATTCGACTGGTAATTTGTATTCGCCAGGTTAGTGCCTTCGATAAATATTTTCAATACGGTGTTGCCCTGCGCATTCACGATGTTACCGCCAACACCCGCACTTAGCAAATTGTAACCCGAGGTGTAGGTTTCCGTTCCGTAAGCAGCAAAAAATCTGTCCTGGGCATTATAGTGGTCGAACCCTGCATAGACATACACATTCCGGAAACTGCCGAAGCCTTTGGCAAAAGTTCCGCGCAATTCTGAATGCGTATGCAGCGGCGGGATGAACGGCAGGTATTTCAGGCTGTCGGGCACAGGGCTGCCGTTACCCAGGTTGGTGCCGTTGGTAAGCGCCAGTGAGTTCTCAAAATGCAGCCATTTTACAGGGTGGAGGTCGAGGTTGAACTCGCCGCCGTTTATGCGCGCTTTGGTTTGGGTGTAAGTAAATACCGTATACAATGGGAATAACGAGTTTCGAACCGGCGTGCCGTCCGGGTTCAGCTCCTGTTCCTGGAAAATATAGTTCTTGATGTCATTGTTAAACAGTTCGACGCTGGCCGACACGTTGGGCAGCGTAAGGAACACACCGAAATCCTCCTGGACGGCAAACTCAGGCTTAAAATTGGTGTTGCCCACATGGTATTCCTGTGATCCCGGATCGGGGCCATTGGCCGACAGCTCGGCAATGTTCGGCGCCCTGAATCCGCGCGCGATGTTAGCCTTGATAAGAAAGGCATTTGAAAAATTATAGGTTGCGCCAAAACTGCCTGTCGCACCCGTAAAGGTTTTGCTGAAACCTGAAAACTGCTGCATTACGTTAGGCGTAGTTGCGGGGTTGGGGCCGGTATACAGGCTGGGATAAAAGGCGACCGCGGTGTCGATATAGGCATCCTGGCTGGTAATCGTACGGCTGTCGTACCTGGCACCACCTTCCAAATCAAGTTTCCCGAAGCTTTTCTTCAGGATAAAGAAGGGACCGATATCAAACTGGTGATAGGCCGGTATCGGGAAGTCGGTGGCATCGCCAATCGCATTGTTTTGGTACTGGCCATTGATACCCACAGTGGTCTGATAATCGTTACCCAGGCTGAAATTATATTTTACATCGTAGGTGTAGCTGCTCAGGTGCAGGTTCAGACCAGCAATATCGGGTTCACCCGGATGGGTATATTCGCGCCTGTGGCTGTATTCGTAACCCAGGTTGATGAGCAGGTTGCCGCTGCCCAATGCGATGCTGCTATTGTCGTAAATACGGTAAAGCTGCACATGCTGATGCAGCGGGGTTATTGCATAGGAATTCAGTACCGACTGAGGAACGATCGGCCTGAAGGTATCGGCGTCCGTAACTTGTCGCGTGAATTGCCGGGTAAACGGGTCGCGGCTGCCATCGGGTATTTCCTGCTCGTCGTCATATACAGAAGCGTTCAGGTACGAATAACCCCAGTTTTTATTCAGGCCGACCATGATGCGGCCGTCTTTTTCCTTATAACCGGTTCCGTAAACGCGCCCATCGTGCTGGTTTTGGTAATCTTTGGCTTCCTTGTCCGACAGGATCGTACCCCATACCAGGCCGTTTTGGTTGCCGTACAGCCTGAATGAACTTTCAAGCAATCCCTGGTTGGTGCCGTAATCGCCGGTAAACGAACCCAGGATTTTGCCGTTATCTACCGGCGGAGGAGTAAGCATATTTACCACGCCGGCTATGGCATCCGAACCGTAGCTTAAACTGGCCGGCCCCTTGATCACTTCTATACGGTCAATTGAATTTTGATCCACCTCGATACCGTGTTCATCCCCCCATTGCTGCCCTTCCTGCCGCATGCCGTCTTCCAGCGTAACCACGCGGTTATATCCGAGGCCATGAATAAAAGGTTTGGAAACGTTAGGGCCGGTGGTCACGGCACTTACGCCGGGTATATTGGCGATCTCGTCGATTACGTTGGTGGAGGCCGAATGCTGGTCGATATACGATTTACTTACCGCCGCCATCGGTACCGGGTCGCGCTTGATCTCTGTGGCTTTACTAACGCCCGTTATCACAACTTCTCCCGCTTCGATTGCCGATGCCTGTAATTGCACGTCCCATGTCGACGTCCGGGTAAAGTCTATGTTTTTGTCAACGTTGGCATACCCGATAAAGCTCACCTGTACCAGGTACACGCCTTTAGGCAGTTTGGTTAGCAAATATTTTCCATTGACGTCTGTAACCGTGCCGGTACGCAGGTCGGGAATGGATATAGTGGCACCGGGTATCGGTTTCCCATCGGCTTTATCGGTCACAGTGCCCGAAAGCGTTCCATCGCCGCCCGTGTCATAGACGGTGTCTGCCATTTTAGCCCGGGCGAAGGCCGAAAGGCTTGTGAACAATATCAAAAAGCTGTAAACGAGCTTTAGTTTCATAATAACAAATTCGTGTGTTCAATAATTTTGCCAGAGGCGGCGGTAATTAAAGCGTAGGTATCATTATGAAACGGGAGGTGCCCGGCCAGGAGTATGAATTAGCGAAATGCTTACAAAACTGTGTAGGTCCTGTATAAAAATCCGGTCGGTAACAGTAACTACAGCGGTGTAGTGAAAAACATTTTGTACAGCGCTGGTATGATGCATGGCATCGCACAACTGGCACTTTTCGGTAAGCGAGGTGCGATGGTGGGAGGCCTTGGCGATAGCCGGAAAGGTTTTATGCTGATGGGCATATACCGCCCATTGGCCCGCAAAAAAGCAGACCATAACGATCCAGGCGATGACGATATTGCGCTTGTCCCTTTTCACGGTAGTACGATGCAGAGGCTTGGCCGCAAAAATACGTAAAAGGGAGTGTATTACGTCATTGCAGCGTAACAATGTCGTTGTAAACTACCCGGCCGCGATTTTTTAATGCGCCCGGCACAGTTATCTTTGCAGCATGAAACCCTCCGATATCAATCTAAAATGGGCAGAGCTGCAGCAAAGGATAGCGACAGATTTTGATACGGATAAGCCGGATATTAAAGTGATGCTGTTCCTGATCGGCGTACAGGAGCTGGGCCAGGGGCCGCGGAAGTTCAGCAAAAGGCAAAAGGAAGAACTGATGCATATCGCGACTTGTAAGCTGTTCAGCAAGATGGGATTTTACGAGCTGGAAGGCACCGACCAGGATGGCTGGCCGCACTGGAAGCTGGTTGACAGGATTCCGAATTATGCCCTGCTGGAGCAGGAAATGATCATGAAATCGCTGATCGTGGATTATTTCGAAGATTTGTTGTAAGGTGTAAAGTTTGAATGTTGAAAGGTTACAACCTTGCAATCTATTAATAAATCAGAGCGGCAAAAAAACTTTACAACTTTACAGTATTCGAACTTTGCAACAACCGACATGAAGAAACTGCTTACCCTTGCGCTATTATTCCTAACCACAACTGCCCTGGCCGGCGTACCAAAAAATCAATACGTCCGCATCAAAACCAGCTACGGGCAATGTATTATCCGGCTGTATAACGAAACCCCGAAGCACCGCGACAATTTTATTAAGCTGGTTAAGCAGGGTTTTTACAATGGCACCTTGTTTCACCGGGTGATACAAAATTTTATGATTCAGGGCGGCGACCCGGACTCAAAAGATCCGAAAAAAGCTACGCCCGGCGCTGAATTGGGCAACGGTGACGTGGGCTATACGATTCCCGCCGAGTTCAGGGACAGCCTGTTCCATAAGCGGGGCGTATTGGCTGCTGCGCGTGACGATAATCCGCAAAAGGCATCCAGCGGCTGCCAGTTTTATATTGTGGAGGGCAAACGTTATACCGACGGTGCATTGGATAGCCTGGAGAAAAAACCAAGGATGAACGGTCATAAATTCCCGGCATGGCAAAAGGAGTGGTATACAACTACCGGCGGAGCACCTTTCCTGGACCAAAATTATACGGTTTACGGTGAGGTGGTTTTTGGCTTAGACATGGTCGACCGTATCGCTGCGGTAAAAAAGGATGAACGCGACCGGCCGGTGGTTGATGTGCCGATGGTGATGGAGTTGCTAAGCAAAAAAGAGTGCAAACAGCTCGATAAAATATTAGAACTGGCTGAATAAATTCGAAATTGAACATTCGAAATCCGAAATGAAGATCATCACTTATAACGTTAACGGCATCCGCTCTGCCATCAACAAAAACTGGCTGTCCTGGCTCCAGGCTACGGATGCCGATGTGGTTTGTTTGCAGGAGATCAAGGCTACGCCCGATGTGCTGACCGAGTTGATCCTTGTAGAGCAGTTGGGTTACGAACATTATTGGTTCCCGGCCGAAAAGAAAGGCTACAGCGGAACGGCTATCTTTACCAAGCACACGCCGAAACACGTGGAGTATGGCTGCGGAATACCGCATTACGACCGCGAAGGGCGCAATATCCGGGTTGATTTTGAAAACATATCGGTGATGAGCGTTTATTTCCCCTCGGGTTCAAGCGGCGATGAAAGGCAGGGATTCAAATACAAATTCCTGGACGAATTCGGCGAATATATCAACCAATTGAAATGGGCCTATCCCAACCTGGTGGTTTGCGGCGACTATAATATCTGCCACCGGCCGATCGATATTCACAATCCAAAATCCAATGCCAATTCCTCGGGCTTTTTACCCGAAGAAAGGGAATGGATGGAAAACTTTATCAATTCGGGCTTCATCGATACTTTTCGCCATAAAAACAAAGAACCGCATAACTATACGTGGTGGAGTTTCCGGGCCAACTCGCGCGCCAAGAACCTGGGCTGGCGTATCGATTATATCATGGTAACGCATCCGCTGGAAGCCCATATTAAAAGAGCGATGATTTTGCCTGAAGCCAGGCATTCGGATCATTGCCCGGTGTTGCTGGAGTTGGATATTTAGCCATTTTTGTATGCCTTTACTTTATCCCATCCGGCCGCGGTATTACCATTTAGTCATTTTAAGCGGCTCTCGCTCACATCTTTGGTAATAGGCAGTATGGTACCCGATTTCGACTATTTTATTCATATGAAAATGTCGTCGCCATATGGTCATAAAATTTCCGGGCTAATTTGGTTCGATCCACTATTGGGACTTTTATTGCTCGTCATTTACAACCGGCTGGTCAAAAACAAGCTCATTGATCATTTACCGGTCTTTTTGAAGAAGCGTTTTTACATCTTAAAAAGTCCGGAGAAAACCTGGCTGGGCAACAATATAATCATTATACTGATTTGCCTTGTCATTGGTGCAGCTACACACCTGCTTTGGGACAGCTTCACACACCCGACCGGTTATTTTGTAAACCACCTCAATGTCCTGAACCACAGCTTCCGTCTTGGGCATTATTTTCTTGTAGGCTATAATCTTTTACAACATATAAGTACCGTGATCGGTGGCTTGATCATCTTTTTTGCGATCAAAAACATGCCTGTTGCTGGGGTGGCAGCTGGTAAAAACGTAGCACGGTACTGGCTTTTGGCAGCAGGGGTTGCGGGAGTTATCCTTTTTATTAGGATCACGACGGGTACGGGGTTAATGATTGGCGATTACGTAGTGACAGCTATTTCTGGAGGTTTTACCGGGTTGATAGTGGTATCCGTCGCATTTTGACTGCAAGTCCAATAAAGCGTGCGGATTTGTCAGCGGCTCTATTACCTCGACGCCTTAACCAATGCCAGCGCGTTTACGGTATCGTTATAAAGCTGCTCGTAAGCCTTATTTTGCAATACCTGTTTGGTGATCAGCTTGCTGCCTACACCCACCGCGGCCACACCTGCTTTAAACCAGCCGGATAGATTCTCCGTGTTCATTTCAACACCGCCGGTCGGCATAAATAACTGCCCCCTGAACACATCCGACACCGCCGAAATAAAACCCGGTCCGAGTACATTGGCGGGAAATATCTTGATCAAGGCCGCGCCATGTTCCTGCGCCAGGTGAATTTCCGTCGGGGTCATACATCCCGGGATCCAAAGGCCGTTATGCTGGTTAACGACTTCCGCAACTTCGGGGTTTATGGTTGGTGCTACTATAAAATCGGCGCCGGCATCGGTGTACCTGGTCACGTCTGCTTTAGTTTTTATTGTTCCGGCGCCGAAGAAAAACCCCGGCATTTCCTTTTCGACCGCAGTCCTCAATATTTTAAAGTTCTCAAAAGCTTCTTTCGCCCGGTTGGTATATTCCATCACGCGGACGCCGGCGCGGTAAAGTGTTCTAACCACTTCGAGGCTTACTTCCGCGTCTTCGTTAAAGAAAAGCGGCAGCATACCTTGTTTGATGATCTCGTCCAGTACTTCTTTTTTATTCTTCATTTTGGATTGGGCAAATTGGTGGATGTTTCTTTCGGACTTATGCCGACTTTCCGAATCCCGGGCTAACCACTTAGCCTGGTTAATATCTCATCAGCCTTCTTATCGATCACGTCGCTTTCGACAAATAATTTCTCGAAGGCCGCAGCTGTGGCAAATTCCAGGGTTTTTTCCGGATCGAAACCCTGGTAATAACCGTAGATCAGTCCTGCCATAAAGCAATCGCCGCTGCCGACCTTGTTGATGATATGCGACGCGCTGTATTCGTTCGAGGCATAAAATTCGCCCGCCGTATAAAGGGAGGCGTAATAGTCGATCTCTCCAGAGCCGTCAAACCGGAACGTATTGGCGACCGCCTTACACCTGGGGTATTGCCGCACCAGTTCTTGCGATGTTTTCAGCGCTTCTTTGAGGTAAATGCTCCTCTGGCCTGACTCGTGAATGCCAGGTACGACCGGTATGCCCAGCATCGCCTCGATGGCCCATACATTCCCCATCACCAAATCGCAGTACTGCACCAGGCCGGGCATTATATCAATCGGTGCTTTGCCATATTTCCATAGCTTCGAGCGGTAGTTCAGATCAACGGAAACAACCACGCCTTTTTTCGAAGCCGCTTCAAGCGCTTCCTTACAAACCTCGGCAATATTTTGATTGATCGCCGGGCAGATGGCGCTGAAATGGAACCAGCCTATGCCTTCAAATAATGTATCCCAATCGATCATGCCCGGTTTAAGCAGTGAAAATGCTGAATGCGCCCTGTCGTAGATCAAAGCATCATTCTTCAGGTCGCGGCCTTTGGTTAGAAAATACAGCCCGAGCCGCCCTTCGCGATAGAGGATGGACGATATATCGATGTGCTGTTTTTCCAAAAATTCCGCTATCTGCCTGGCCATGCCGTTGTCGGGCAAAGCGGTCATATATTTTACAGGCACACCCCAAAGCGCTAAAGCGGTAGCAGCATTAAGCTCGGCGCCGGCAATATAAAATGGAAACGAGTTATCGTACAGCCACTGACCGCCTTCATCCGGCGATATGCGCAGCAACAGCTCACCGAAGGTGAGCACTTTGCTACTGGGTAATATTTTAATCGGTTCGTTCATCGATTAAAACCGAAATGGTATTTAGCGTTAGTTACAAAAGCCTGAATCGCAATTTACGGGTACAAAGTATTCTTTATGCCCATTTCCAATCCGCGCAATTCAGCCAGGCCCTTTAAGCGGCCGATTGCCGAATAACCCGGAAAGGTATCATAATTAAAATCATCCAAAAGTTTATGGCCGTGATCGGGCCGCATAGGGATGGCAATATCGTCTCTGCCGCTATCCCGGCGGCGCTTCTGCTCTTGTACAACACTTTTCATTATGGCGTACATGTCCGAGCTGCCGGCCAAATGGTCGGCCTCGTAAAAGCTGCCGTCAGCCTCGCGTTTTACGTTGCGCAGATGCAGGAAGTGTATATGCGCGCCTAATCTTTGGATCATACCGGGCAGGTCGTTATCCCCCCGTGCGCCCAGCGAACCGGTACAAAAAGTCAATCCGTTGCTTGTTGAAGGACTCGCATTCACCACATCGTTCAAATCATTTTCGGTTGAAACTACCCTTGGCAGGCCCAGTATCGGGAAGGGCGGATCATCCGGGTGGATGCACATTTTTACGCCGATTTTTTCAGCCTCAGGAATAACGGTACGTAAGAACCATTGCAGGTTTTTCTTAAGGTGGCCGGCATCAATGCCCTTGTATTTTCCAAGATGGCCCCTGAACTGGTCGACGGTCAGTACATCCTTTGTACCCGGCAGCCCGGCCATAATATTCTTAATAAGGACCTTTTTCTGTTCTTCATCGAGGCTGTCCAGGTAATGTTTGGCTTCCTGTTGCTGCTGCTCGGAGAATTCTTTATAAGCCCTTTCGCGTTCTAATATGTACAGGTCGAAGGCCGCTAATGCAGGCGCCTGGAACCGCAATGCCGACGCACCATTGGGCAACCGGTAATCGATATCGGTGCGCGTCCAGTCGAGCACCGGCATAAAATTGTAGCAAACGGTTTTAATGCCGGTTACGGCCAGGTTTTTAAGCGTGGATATGTATTTTTCGGCGTATTGTTCGCGATCGGCCGATGCAGTTTTTATACTTTCATGTACATTAACGCTTTCCACAACCGACCAGCGGAGTCCGGCCGCTTCGATC
>DASZYQ010000026.1:0-88703 GCA_035545315.1 Mucilaginibacter sp.
TGACATCGACTGGAACGGCCTGTGGAACGTGCGCACCACGCGCGGCGATTCGGGCTGGGTGGCCGAGATCGCCATTCCATGGAAAACGCTCCGCTACCCTAAGAGCAGGGATACCGTACAAAGCTGGGGCTTTAATATGTATCGTAACCGGCGTTACAGCAACGAAATCAGCGCTTTTTCGCCCTTTCCACGCATATTTTCGGCACAGCACATGGATTATGCCGGTGTACTCACCAACTTACAGCCTCCGCCCCCGTCGCCTAACATTACTGTCGATCCCTACATACTGACATCTGATAACCGTTATACCAATTTTGGCACTACGCAACCACCGCACAACGCCAGCATTAAATACGGCGGTGACCTGAAATGGGCTATCACGCCTAATGCCGTGCTCGATCTTACAGCAAATACCGATTTCGCGCAGGCCGATGTGGACCAGCAGGTGAATAACACGACACGCTTCAGCGTTTTCTTTCCTGAAAAACGACAATTCTTCCTGGAAAACGCCTCGCTATTCGGCGTCCAGGTAACCATGAATGGCGACCAGGCCGGCGGTTCGATGCACTACCAGCCTTTCAATAGCCGGACGATAGGTTTGGACACCAGCGGAAACCCCATTCCCATAGTCGGCGGCGGACGGTTTGTTTACCGTTCATCGGCTATGAACTATGGGGCTATGGCTATCCGGCAGCAGGGCTATAACGGCGGGCCGGCCACGAATTTTTTTGTTGGTAGGTTCTCGCAGAATTTCGGCAGCCAGGACCGTATCGGCGGGCTCGTAACGCTAAAGGAGCAGCCCGGCGCGGCAAATGTCGAATCAACGCTCGATGGCTTTTTTCGCTTAAATGAATCCAACTCGATAAACGCCATTTTTACGCAGACGACCACAACTAACACCGGTGCCCGGGGCTTTGGAGGTATCGTACAGTATTTCAATAACACCAACAACCACGAAATTTGGTGGACCGAATCGCTTATAACCAAAGATTTCGACCCGCAAATGGGTTTTATCTCGCGCAGCGATGTGATAGCCACTACTCCTGGAATCAATTACTTCTACCGGGGCAAATTGTTGCCATTTAAAAGTTTTTTACTGGCGTATTCACCGGGCATTTTGCCGGAGATCTATTACACCGCGTCCACAGGCAGATTTTCGGAGGCCGATCTGCCCTTTTACCCCATTTGGTTAAATTTTAGGGACGGAGGTTACCTAGGTTACGGCTTTTCGGCGGTATGGCAGCACCTGGCTACTACTTTTTCGCCGCTGAACGTGGATATCGCACCCGGCGACTATCATTATTTCAACCAGCAGATCTATTTTTCGACCGACCCTTCCAAAATGCTGAACACGCTGATCTCGTTTACGGCAGGCAGCTACTTTAACGGCCGGCTCATAAGCGGTGATTATAAATTGCAGTTTGCACCTATCCCCTACATATCGCTATTGGGCGAATTCAACCGTAATCATTTCGAAAACGTCGGTTTGAATCATACGACCACTACCGTCAATTTGTATATCCTCCAGGGCCGTTTTGCCCTTAACCCTCGCCTGCAGTTTACAGGCATTTACCAGAAAAACTCGCTGAACAATTCCGATGCGTACAACCTGCGCTTTTCGTGGGAGTTTTCGCCGCTCAGCTATATTTACTTTATCTATAACCGGGGCGTGAACAGCGAACTGGCAACCCCGCCGGCCATAGCGCAAACAGAGGATCATATCATCTTTAAGATGAGTTATTTGCAGCAATTTTGATCAAGGTTTGTAAATCTCTGCCGCGTTGCAGGGCGCCAGAACGATGCAGCCGGCAGCAGGAGGCGGTATAACCCTTAATCCGTTTGTTAAGTTATTGCGCAACCCACTCGTCCACCGTCACCACATCGGCCTGGTTCTGGAAAACCTTGGTAGTCAACACACGATGCACTTCCTCATCCCTGTCGGCGCAGCAGTCGGATAACACGGTCAGGCGGTAATCTTTATCAGCGGCCTCGCGTACGGTGGACAGCACTACCCCGCTGGTGGCAATGCCGGTCAATACCAGGTGTTTGATCTCCTTTGCACGCAGTACTACTTCCAGGTCGCTGCCGGTAAAGGCACTTACCCGGCGCTTTATTACGGTGATCTCATCGCCCTGCGGCGCCACACCGGGATGTATCGTCAGAAATGCAGTCATGTCGGCATTAGCAAACCGTTCTTTGGCCGCCATAAAGCCTTTATTATTCATGCTGATCTCGGGTGTCCCCTGCCTGAAACCGACAACAATATAAATAACCGGAATGCTGTGGCTGCGTGCATGGCTGATGGCTTTGGCAACTTTGCCGACAATTGCAGTATCGGGTACCATGCCTACCATAACCGATTGCATGTCCATCACTAAAAGGGCGGTATTTTGGCTATCCATAACGATGTTTCTTAGGTATTTGCAGGCGACAAAAATGCGGATAAATGACTAACTAATGCAAAAAATATTACTTTTGCCCTAACCGCATGGACAAACTAAGCTACCAATATCTCGATCACGATTTTGATCCCGAACACTCCGGGGACTATACTTTGCTGATGCAGGCGGACGAGGTTCAATTTACGGTAGCTGTTACCGATCAACACAAGCTATTATTGTTGTCGAACCCCATTAGTACCGGGGCATTATCCGGTTCGGGTGAGGGTAGCGAGTTACTTTTCCGGGATTACGGACAACGTATAGCCGGGTTGTCGTTCACCGGGTTTACTATTATACCCCTGAGCCTGTTCAACCCTGAAAAGACAGCCGATTTTGCGCGGTTCCTGGATGTGAAGCCCAGCGAGAAGGTTTTCTCGCAGCCCCTGGACGATGCCAACCAGGTGATCTTCAAGGCTGACGAAAAATTGGTTTCAGCCATTGCCGGTAAGTTCAGCATAAGGAATGTCGTTTTTGCAGCCCGGGGCTGGATAGCGGCCATTACCGAGACTAATCCATCGCACACGAGCCTGTATTTGAACCTTATGAGCAACAAGGTTGACGTACTGAATTTCAATGACGGCAAGCTGCGTTTTTATAACCGGTTCGGGTTTGGCAATGCCGACGAACTCGCTTATTTTATCTCCCTTGCGGCCCAGGAATTACAACTTCAGCCCCAGGAAATGTCGTTGTCCATTAGCGGCAATGTAACATCGGATGATCACAATATCAGCCGCCTGTCCGATTTTTTTGGGAGGGTCGAAATCAACGACCTGCATGTCACCAGCCTGCCGGAGCAGGTCGACGCGAATTCGGTATTATCGCTCACCGCACTGGCCCTATGCGCATCATCGGTGGCACACTAAGGGGGCTAAGGCTCAACCCGCCTAAAAACCTCCCGGTACGCCCGACTACCGATCTGGCCAAAGAGGCCCTGTTCAACATACTGCAAAATCAAATTGAGTTTGAAGGCTTAAAAGTGCTCGACCTGTTTTGCGGTACGGGAAATATTTCCCTGGAATTTGCTTCACGGGAAGCAGCACAGGTAATTTCGGTCGACCGAAGCGTTCACTGCGTAAACTATGTTAAGGATCTCGCACGGCAGCACCATCTTGACCATATCAAAACCTACAAAGCCGATGTCTTCAAATTCCTGGAAATGGAGACTGAAAAATTCGACCTTATTTTTGCTGACCCGCCTTACGACCTTAACCGCATTCCCGAATTACCAAAGAACGTTTTTGAAAAGAGCCTGCTAAATCCCGGCGGTTTACTGATAGTGGAACACCAATCGATGCAGAATTTAAGCAATCACCCGGCTTTTGTAGAACAACGGAAATACGGGCATTCGTCGTTTTCGTTTTTCAGATAGATGGTCCGAAAGTCCGCAAGACGCTAAACTTCGATTATTTCGATAGCTTTCTTCTTAAAATATTCCAATTCTGTGGAGCGCGAATTGGTTATGATTGCACTGATCATCTCCAACTTCCCAAACTTGAGATAAGTTTCCCTCCCGATCTTGCTTTCATCGCAAAGCAGGTAAGTTTTTGAGCTATGAGCCGCAAAGGCCTGGGTAATATCCGCTTCCAGTTCACTATTGGCAAACAGCCCGTTCCGCGAAATGCCGTCAACCCCTAAAAAGGCTTTGGTCGCCTTATAATGCGAGATATGTTCATCCGCCATGCGGCCATGCACGGCCTGGCGCTCGGCGTTGAACTCCCCGCCGATAATGTTTAACGACACCAGGCTGTTCTGCAATTCATAAACAACCGGCAGCGAATTGGTGATCACTTTGATCTTTTTGTTTTTAATGAACTGGCACAAACGGTAAACCGTGCTGCCGCAATCCATGAAAATGATGTCGCCGTCAACAATCCGATCAGCGGCTGCATGGCATATTTTGTCTTTTGCTTCGACATTTTTGGCCGCCTTGTTTACAAACTCATGGGGCACTTCCAGCGGGTTCACCTTCATGGCGCCGCCATGGGTGCGATAAAGCAGACCATCGGCCGCAAGGCGGTTAAGATCCCGCCGGATGGTGATCTCCGATATATTAAACTCGGCCGCCGCCTGCTTAACATCAATATCGCCGTGGGCATCAAGTTTTTCCAATATCAGCCGCTTTCTTTTTTGAAAGTTCATTTCAAATACTTTAATTTGTTCAAAAATAATCAAATTCAATCAAAAACAATCACATTGAAAGATCTGAGTATCCTAAAAGACGAAATTTTGTCCGATAACTGGTATATCCTGCGGAAAATAACCTACCAATACACCGATGTCGGAGGAGAGCTGACTATCCAAAGCCGCGAGGCGTATGACCGGGGCAACGGCGCTACAATTTTGCTGTACAACAAAGACAATCAATCGATTATACTCACGCGCCAGTTTCGCATGCCGACCTTTGTCAACGGCAACCCGGACGGGTATCTTATTGAAACTTGCGCCGGCCTGCTGGACGAGGATAATCCGGAAGATTGCATCAGGCGCGAGACAGAAGAAGAAACCGGTTATAAAATATCGCATGTACAAAAGGTGTTTGAAGCCTATATGTCGCCGGGGTCGGTTACCGAACTGCTATATTTTTTTGTTGCGGAATATTCCAAAGACATGAAGGTGAGCGAGGGTGGCGGCGTGGAAGACGAAAACGAGAATATCGAAGTAATGGAAATACCATTTTCGCGCGCATTGCAAATGGTTAAAAGCGGCGAGATCAGGGACGGGAAAACTATCATTCTTTTGCAGTACGCACAACTCAACCAGCTATTATGACCTTGCAGAGCCCAATGACTATTTTAATAGCCGGGCCATATCGTTCGGGCACAAACGATGATCCCGTGTTAATGCAGCAAAACCTCGACCGCCTGAATGAGGTGGCGCTACAGATATTCAGGGCCGGTCACATCCCCCTGATCGGTGAATGGCTGGCCTTACCGCTGCTGGAAGCTGCGGGCTCCAAATCGGCAGGCGACGAAATCTACCAGGAAATATCCTACCCGGTAGCCCACCGCGTCATTGCCAAATGCGATGCCATATTACGGATACCGGGCGAGTCGAAAGGCGCTGACCAGGATATTGAAGTAGCCCGCCGGCTGGGAATAAGGGTGTGTTATAGCCTCGAAGAAATATTGCGCAATTAAGCCTACAGAGTTGTTTACTATGGCAGATCAAGCACTTATTAGGTTAATTATAGTTTGATCATTATTTTGCATAAATGAAAGCAAAAGCTTCTTTACTGTCAATTATAAGTTGTCTTTTTTTCATTACACCATGTTATGCGGACGCTGATAGAGGCTTGTATGCTGTTTCTTCTGTAATCATAATTATGATAGGTATTATTTTAGGTTTCGTTATCAAACTAATACTCTATCTCTTTAATATCCCAATTCCCACATGGTTGATTTTCGCATCGGGAATTGTACTCAGCTTAGTCGTTTTTCTATTGATATCCGCATAAACTAACAAAATTTTGAAGGCCTCTAATATTCCGGATTAATCTTACTTTTGATGCTATAAGCTTTATAACATTATGAAAGTAGCCCTATTCCCGGGTTCATTTGATCCTCTAACCAAAGCCCATGTCGACATTATCAAACGTTCGGTGGATCTTTTCGACAAGTTCTACATCGGCATAGGCGATAACAGCTCGAAAAAGGGTTTGCTGAGCGTCGAAAAACGGGAGCAGATGATCAGGGCCGTGTTTGGCAGCGACCCGAGGATACATATCGTCGCCTATGAAGGGCTTACGGTGGAGTTTTGCCGGAGCATCGGCGCGGCTTATATGATAAGAGGTATACGCACCGTATCGGACTTTGAATATGAAAAAGCCATTGCACAAATGAACCATGCGCTGGCGCCGGAAATTGAAAGCATCTTCATCGTCAGCAAGCCGGGCTATTCGTCCATAAGCTCAACCATCGTGCGCGAGATCATGCGTCATCATGGCGACGTGAGCCAGTTTATCCCTAAAGAGGCGCTGCCGTTTCTGTAATAAAATCCAGTTTCAGCATCACGTCCATAATGGACGGAAACGTATTACGAATGATCGTACCGGTTTCCTCGCGTTTAAACCAGCGCACTTGGGTTATCCCTTCTTCCTTTTGCGGCTTCAGTTTACCCGAGCCGGTATATCCCATCTGGTACCAATAAGTTCTTTTTAGCACCACCTCTCCTTTTACGGTATAGGTATGATAAGTTTTGCATATCCTTTTTCCTACGTTGCTCACTTTTATGCCGCATTCCTCTTCCACTTCGCGCACGGCCCCACCCCTTTTGGTCTCGTTCTTTTCCAATTTGCCTTTAGGCAGGTCCCACTTACCGTTTCGGTAAATGAACAGGTACCGTCCCTTCGTGTTTTGCACCATACCGCCCGCTGCCTCTATCAATGTAATGCTTTTGACTACTTTTTTCAGATAATCTTTGGCATTGGCGCAAAGTACAAAATAAAGCCGGCCGCCGGGCCTCCCGTTGTACTCGTTATAAAATGTTTTAAGGTCAAAAGTTTGGGCATCAATTCTTTGATACCGCTGTACTTGCCGGGGTACGGCTTGCGTTATGAGGATAACTTTTTCGTTAATATAAATTCTGTACTTTTGAGCCATGTTCAATAAAAGTGAGATAGAGCAGCAGGTGGCAGAGTTCCTCCTGCAAATTAAAGCAATAAAACTGCAACCTGACAAACCTTTTACCTGGGCTTCGGGCTGGAAGTCACCGATTTATTGCGATAACCGCATCACGCTGTCTCATCCAACTATTCGCACTTACATCCGTCAAAAATTAACGCAGCTTATCCAGGAAGAGTTTGGCTCGGTGGGTTGTGTTGCGGGCGTGGCAACAGCAGGCATCCCGCAGGGGGCGCTGGTGGCGCAGGAGTTGGGACTGCCCTTTATCTATGTGCGCTCCAAACCGAAAGATCACGGCACAGGCAGCCTGATAGAAGGCGAAGTAATACCCGGGAAACGCGTTGTGGTGATAGAGGACCTGATCTCGACAGGCAAAAGCAGCCTGCAGGCTGTCGATGCCCTGCGCGAAGCGGGTTATGACGTTGCCGGGCTGGCAGCTATATTCAGCTATGGTTTTGACGCAGCTGATGAAAACTTTAAAAAAGCCAAATGCAAGTTCTTTACCTTATCCAATTATACCGCATTGTTAAAATATGCCGAACAGCACAACTATATCTCGGCCGACAACATCGAATTACTAAGGCAATGGCGGAAATCGCCTGAAACCTGGGCGCGTTAAACGTGCTTAATATTCCTTTTCGATGCTCAGATGCAGCAAGATCGCTGCAAACGCAATGATGAATAATATGGTGATTACCAGGGTCATCTTCAATAGTTTGAATTAATCAGGTATCTGTTATCCGTCAAAAGCTGTTCCAAAGCTTCTATTTGATTATTGAGCGAATATTCGATCGCCTTTCAGGATATTTCAAGGCAAAATTGAGCAAGTCTTTCCCCTGTTTTATCGCTTTAGCGCTCGATTAAACCGGTCCTATCGCTGCATTCTTCCAACCAGACAAAATCCAATAAAAAATTCGCGGGTAAATAGCAGTCATCGTATATTTATCTGCCTGCCTTTTCATTGAAGATCAATTATAACCGTTAATAATAGTGCTGGTATGAAAAAAAACTCCGGAAGAAGGGATTTTTTAAAAAACGTCACCCTGGGAAGCGCTGTGGCTTTGATGCCATCGCCGCTCGTTAAAATGGTCGACGACGGGAAGACCACCGATGGTAAGAATGAAACAAAACAACCCGCAAAACGCAGTTATAACTCTGTTTACACAGGCGAATACCTCGACCGTATAGCGTTTCCCATTGGGGGTGTAGGGGCCGGCATGTTCTGCCTGGAAGGTACAGGCAGCATTTCGCAGGTTTCGGTACGCAACCGGCCGGAAATGTTCAGTGATCCCGGCGTATTTGCAGCTATAGCGGTTAAGGGAATTGCCAATGGTGCAAAATTGCTTGAGGGTCCGGTTCCGAACTGGAAAAAATTCGGTCTGCACGATGCAGGCAATGGCCTTGCCGGCTCTACCACAGGTCTGCCCCATTTTCATACAGCCAGTTTCAAGACCGGGTTTCCTTTCGCACACATCAAATTACAGGATAAAGATCTGCCGCTGGATGTAGAACTAACCGGCTGGAGCCCTTTTATTCCGACCGATGATGACAATTCGAGCCTGCCAGTGGGGGCCATAGAATATACCTTTACCAATACCGGCAAAACCGCAGTCGACGCTGTGTTCTCATTCAATTCCAAAAATTTCCTCCAGGTGGATAATGGGACCAACGCAATCCGCGAAACAAAAAACGGTTTCATTTTATCCGAAGCGGGCACCAAAGAAAAACCCTTTCCGTCGGAATTTGCTGTATTTACGGACAACGATAAAACCACAGTTGATTACTGCTGGTTCAGAGGTGGCTGGTGGGATCCCATGACCATGGCCTGGAATGCTGTAAAAAATGCAGAGGTATTGCAAAATCCGGCTGTCTCCAGGGATTCACCGGGTGCAAGCATCTATGTTCCCTTTAACCTCGGGCCCGGCAAAAAGAAAACTGTCCGGCTTATGATGTGCTGGTATACGCCTGATTCCGAATTGACTTTTGGCCAGATGGGCCGCAGAAAAGATTGCGATCCTTCGAGCGGATGCTGCAACACTCCTGCCGACCTGCAGTTGGATAAATACGATAAGCACTTTGACGGTAAATATTATAAACCCTGGTACAGCAGCCGTTTTGATAGCATAAATGCCGTTGTAAGCTACTGGAAGGATAATTACGAAGCGCTCAAAAAGAACAGCGCACTGTTCAGTAAAGCCTTTTATAATGGCACGCTTCCGCCTGAAGTAATCGAGGCGGTGGCATGCAATCTCTCGATATTGAAATCGCCGACGGTCATGCGCCAATACGATGGCCGTTTGTGGAGCTTTGAAGGATGCGGCGACGACTCAGGCTGCTGCCACGGATCGTGCACACACGTGTGGAACTATGCACAGGCCATATCCCATTTGTTTCCCGCTTTGGAGCGGAGTTTGCGCCATACGGAGTTCTGCGAAAGCCAGGACGAAAAAGGACACCAAAATTTCAGGTCAAATCTGCCTATCGGTCCTACAACGCACGATTTTCATGCTGCAGCCGACGGCCAGTTGGGTGGCATTATGAAGGTGTACCGCGAATGGCGTATCCTGGGCGACGATAACTGGCTGCAAAAAATGTACCCGATGGTCAAAGCAAGCCTCGACTATTGCATTCGTACCTGGGACCCGCGCAGCAAGGGTGTGATCGAAGAACCGCACCACAATACCTATGATATTGAATTCTGGGGGCCGGATGGCATGCATACCAGCTTTTATATCGGAGCCCTCACCGCATTTATTATCATGTCCGAACATTTAGGCAAGGACGCAAGTATTTATAAAGACCTGCAACTGAAGGCAAAACAGGCGCTGGAAAGCTATTTGTATGACGGCGAATATTTTATACAAAAAATTACCGTCGACGGGCTTAATGCCCATAACCCGGCGACAGCCAAGTCGTATGGCGGTGATTATTCCGACGAGGCCAAAAAGTTGCTTGAAAAGGAAGGCCCCAAATACCAGTACGGCAAGGGCTGTTTATCCGACGGCATATTGGGTGCATGGATAGCACAAATGTGTATGGTACCTGACCCGATTGACAGCGCTTATATCAAAAGCCACTTACGCGCGGTATTCAAATACAATTTTAAGGCTGACCTGAGCGAACACGCCAATCCGCAGCGCCCTTCGTACGCACTGGGCAACGAGGCAGGTCTATTGTTATGTACCTGGCCGAAAGGGGGCAAATTGTCGCTGCCTTTTGTATACAGCGATGAAGTGTGGACCGGGATAGAGCACCAGGTAGCGTCGCACCTGATGCTTACCGGCAATGTCAACGAAGGGCTTGCCATATTACGCGCTTCGCGCGACCGTTACGATGGTCGCATCCGGAACCCCTTCAACGAATACGAATGCGGGCATTGGTATGCCAGGGCTATGTCGAGCTATGGTTACCTGCAAGCGCTTACCGGCGTACGTTATGACGCCGTTACCAAAAGCCTGCACATCGATTCAAAAATCGGCAACTTTACCAGCTTCCTGTCAACCGACACCGGTTTCGGCAATGTGAGTCTCAAAGACGGACGCCCCTCGCTGAACGTAGTATACGGAAAGATCGATGTAAAAAAAGCCTATATCTCGGGAAAGGAGGTCACGATATGAAAGTTGAAGACAATAAAATGGTAGGCCTCAGGTACTGCATTACAACGACGCGGGGAAGCATGATAGCCGACATCATGAACGACCAGCCGTTCCGATACGTCTGCGGCAGCGGCGGCATTTTACCGGCGCTCGAACAGAATATCCGGGGTTTGGAACCCGGCGATCAAAAATCATTTACCTTGCTGAAAGCTGAACAGCCCGGGCTGTTCGAGGATCTTTTCGTCGATGTTATCATTGATGAAGTGAGCGACGATGTACCGGCACGCCCGGCGACGGTCGCAAACGCTGACTGCGGCGGCGGCGACTGCTGCTAGCGCTTTTATTTTGGCCGCGATCTTAAAACTCTGCCCGAATAAGCGTACCTTTGCGCCAAAATTCAAGGTGCAGCATGATCACGGTATCCAATCTTTCCTTACGCTACGGCAAACGGACACTGTTCGAAGAGGTTAACTTAAAATTCACCCAAGGCAACTGCTATGGTATAATAGGTGCGAACGGCTCGGGTAAGTCTACATTCCTGAAAATACTGTCGGGCGAGATCGATCCTACAACGGGGTCGGTAAGCTTCACGCCCGGCGAACGCATGGCCGTTTTAAAACAGAACCATTACGAGTTTGATGAATTCACGGTTATCGAGACGGTAATGATGGGCCATAAGGAGTTGTACTCGGTAATGAAAGAAAAGGACGCCATCTACATGAAGGAAGACTTTACCGATGCCGATGGCGAACGGGCCGGGGAATTGGAAAATCTCTTTGCCGAAATGGATGGCTGGAACGCTGAAAGCAATGCGGCAACCTTGCTGAGCAACCTGGGCATTAAGGAAGATCTGCATTATAAGCTACTGAAAGAACTTGACGGTAACCAAAAAGTACGCGTGCTGCTGGCCCAGGCGCTTTTTGGCAACCCGGATATATTGCTGCTCGACGAGCCCACCAACGACCTGGACATCCATACTATTGGCTGGCTGGAGGATTTCCTGGCGGGATACGAAGCCATTGTGCTGGTGGTATCGCACGACAGGCACTTCCTGGATACGGTTTGTACCCATGTGGTTGACATCGACTTTGGCAAGATGACCATCTACACCGGTAACTATAGCTTCTGGTACGAGTCGAGCCAGCTGGCGTTAAGGCAGCGCGCCGACCAGAATAAGAAGATGGAAGATAAGGTAAAGGAACTGCAGGAGTTCATCCGCCGCTTCAGCGCCAATGCCTCCAAGTCGAAACAGGCAACTAGCCGTAAAAAGGCTTTGGAAAAGATCAACCTCGACGAGATCAAGCCGTCCAACCGTAAATACCCCGCTATCCTGTTCAATAATAACGGTCGCGATGCCGGCGACCAGGTATTGCAGATAGAAAAACTGGAAAAGAAATTAAATGGCGAATTGCTGTTCAGCGATATCAGCCTGATGGTAAATAAAGGCGACAAGATCGCGGTATTGTCGCAGAACAGCTTGGCCACAACTGCTTTCTATAACATTTTGATGGGCCGCGACAAGGATTACAAAGGCAGCTTCAAATGGGGCGTAACGATCAATCCGGCCGATATGCCTATCGAAAATGCCGAATACTTTGCCGGCAAGGACGAGAACCTGATCGACTGGCTGCGCGAATATTCACCCGGTGAAAAGGATGACCAGTTTATCCGCGGTTTTCTTGGCCGTATGCTGTTTTCGGGCGAAGAGGTATTGAAAAAGGCAACTGTGCTTTCCGGCGGTGAAAAAATGCGCTGCATGTTTAGCCGGGTGATGCTGCAGCAACCCAACGTATTGCTTTTCGACGAGCCGACCAACCACCTCGACCTGGAATCGATCACCGCCCTGAACAACGGGATGAAAGATTTTCGCGGTATTATCCTGTTCACCTCGCGCGACCATGAACTAACCGAAACCGTAGCCAACCGCGTTATCGAGCTGACGCCAGGAGGCCTCATCGACAAGCTAATGAGCTATGACGAATACATCAACAGCGACGCGGTGCAGAAACAAAGGGATGAGATGTACGCGCTGGTTTAGTCGGGAAGTCAGGAGGACCGAAGTCCGAAAGAATGTTTTTCGCAAAAATTTAATCTTTCGGACTTATGCGGACTTTCCGACTTTCGGACTTCAAAAAATAATTCGTTTATTTGCAACCCTAAAACGACCCGACTCCGTAGCTCAGCTGGTAGAGCAAATGACTCTTAATCATTGGGTCGAGAGTTCGAATCTCTCCGGGGTCACATAGAAAAACAGCCTGATACACGTAAAAAAGCCGCTTTTTAAAAAGAGTGGCTTTTTTGTTTCTAATCGTATATGCTTGTTTTTCTCTTTTTGGGATTTTGTATTCCAAATATTTTCCAAAAATGGCAACTTTAATAAGAAAGAATAAACAGGATCGGTAAAGCTTAAATCGGTATCTTTTGAGACTTAGCTACATCATGGAACTGCCGTGCTATCGCAGATATACCATAGCCAGCAGGTTTTATTTATCCTTAAGCGCTGAATCCCAATGCTCGGCAATTTTTCCGTCTTCTATCCGAAGCATATCAAAAGAGTCGGTGAAATAATGTTTTGACGGGTCGTCGGGGTCAGGGTATCTTTGCAAGAAAACAAGAATCACCCGGTCACCTTCTGCAGTAATAGAAACGAGCACTTCGCGGATAGTATCCACAATGGGGCCGCGCCTTGCAACTTTTCCAAAGTAATCCAGAAAACCCTGCCTGCCGGTGGGTACGTTCGGATTATGCTGAATATAGCCTTCCGCCATGTACTGAGGCGCCATTTCTAAATGGCCTGCCTCAATTACCGTACGCCAGAAGTCGAATACCAACTTTTTGTTTTTAGCCAGTATAGGATCTTTACTATAAAGCATAGCTTGCTGGCGTTGAGCAAATACAGCTGTGCTTACAAAAAGCAGCAAGCCGAATAACAATTGTTTCTTTTTCATTAGATTTATCTAAGTAACGTTTGGTGAAATTTAGCCTGGTAATAGCGGTGGCCGTTTCAATTCTTGTTCCAAAGTCGCAACGGCTTGATTTAGAGCAGATCATACCTTGCTTAGATTGACTTCTGTAACAAAATCGAACACCAGACCGTGCGGTTTTGATTATTCGACAACATACATGACCAGTCCGTGAAATAGTTGACCCATTTACAATAGTCCCAGTTGCTCCCTTTGCCGCACGGGTGCCGTGTGCCAGCGCTGGAGATTAAATCTATAAATTAGCTCTATGAAAATTGCATGTTACGCGGCCCTTCTACTACTAACCGCGAGTGTTTGCATGGCGCAAAGCAAGGGAGATCGATTATCGCTTGCACGTACCACCAAGGCAATCCGCGATGCCTTTGCCCGCGGCGACGTCGACGCAATCGTCGCTTTGCATCATCCCGACGTCATCAAATATTTCGGCGGCAAAAACGTTGTGAAGGGCCGAGACGAACTGCGTAAAGGCCTCGTCGCCACGTTTCGAAACGTAAAAATGGAGTTTGTTGGAAACACCGTCGAAAGTACCGTCTTCAACGGCTCAACTGCCATCGAAACCAGCATCTTCACCTTTAAGGTGATCCCCAAAAGCGGCGGAAAAGCTACCTTTTCCAAAGGCCGCTCCATGGTCGTCTATGTCAAATATAAACCAAGTCCCACCGGCTGGGCCTCCATCAGGGAAATGGCTCAGGCAGCACCCTGAAGCTGCCTCTAAAGGTAGTTTTTTCATCCTCTATTAATCAACCTTGCGGTGAGGGTTGAATAGTTGGACCGGGCGTAGTGGGCGATGGTGACGGGGTCGGCGAAGGTGGAATTTCAGCCGGCTCACGCTGAGGGTCTTCCTGTGGTATATCAGGTTTGCCCGGGTCGCCCGGCTTTTCGATCTCAGGTCGCTGCGGAGTTACCGGCATCTCTTCCTGCTCGCCCGGAAATGTTTTCTTAGCCATAACAAGTCTTTTATTTACAACAAGCGGCAATAATGGTTGTTTTAGTCAGTTCACTCCTACAGCTTCAGCAATTCCAGTACTTTATAAATCACAAACGCGGGCCAGAATATGGCTTTTACAAAGCCTAACACGCCCATCCAAAAGCTTACGGCGTGGCCGATAAAATAGACCAATGCACCCAAAAAGCCCATTCCATAAAGGACCGATCCCTGGTTACCAACTTTTTTAACCTGATCTTTCATAGCAAACAAACTTTCGTTGTTTTAAATCGCTGATCTTATTTGGTAGCGGCTGAATGGGCGATAGAACTTTACGCCTTTTCAAACCGGCCGGTCGCTTTGTCGAGCCTGATCCGGTAAACGATCGGCTCGACTCGCGTGTCGATATCGGCCTCGTCAGCGGTTATACCGTGCGAAGGATGCTGTTGCGGCATGGAAACCAGGGGCATAAAACGATGAGTTAAAAGCTGGCGCGCCTGCTGCTTTTCGTCTGCATCGGTTATTTCTTCAAATGTTCCCGTGACAATCACGCAGCGCCATTGAAAAATACTTTCAACGTCTTCTACCTCGAAACACACGCTCGGATTTTTGCGCATCATGTCAATTTTTTTCCCGGGTCCCGAATGGGCGTATATCGCTCCGTTTTTGTAAACATAATTGAGAGGCACTACGTAGGTTTCGCCCTTAAAATGACAACCCAAACGGCCGGTTATCTGCTGTGTCAGCACCTCTTCTATTTCTCGTTCGTTCAGTTTTCCCAACATATCCTGTTTTTTTAAGTGTCTATACAAAGCTATCCCGGGCCCGCCCCGAGCCACATGACACGTATCATGAGCGAATGTGATCTAAGTCATATTCGCTGCAAATATGTTACCGCAAAAAAAAAACGGGAGTCGGCTTACCGCTCCCGTTTGGGTAGCTGAATTTCTTGTCCAGAAATTATGCCTACCTCTTTACGTCGGTTCCGGAATTGAATTCCATCTACCGGTTAATGCAAATGTATATTGATTTAATAAGGCGACAAATGAGGCAGGTCACTTTTTGCAATGAGCATTATCATTCGGTTAGCGATCGGCGCTTGCAACCTTTATATTAATGAAAAAAGCAAACGGCAAGATAAAGAACTCTTTACCACCGAAACCGAATAAAATTAAATGGCGTGCTATTTGGGTATACCTATTAGTACTCGCCGTTGTGCTTGTTCCGCAATTGGGACGCAAGTCTCTCACCGAAATTACGTGGCAGCAATTTCAAAAAGACATATTGAGCCGAAAAGCGGTGGAGCGGCTCGAGGTGGTCAACGGCGAAACCGTTGAGGTTTTTTTAAAGCCGTCGTTTGCAAACGACAAACAATTTAAAGAGGCCTTCAGATCAACATGGGGCAGCAACGATGGCCCGCACTACTTTTTTAGCATTGGCTCGTCGGACTCTTTCGACAAGGAATTGGGCGATGCGGAAAAAAATACGCCATTGAACGAAAAAATACCGGTGAGCTATGTAAGAAGATCGAACTGGGTTATCAGTATTCTCAGTTGGATCGTACCCTTCGCGCTGCTGTTCCTGGCCTGGAATTATTTTATGAGAAGGGCCGCGGGCGGCGGGATGCTGGGCGGCGGCGGAACCTCGATATTCAACTTTGGCAAATCGACCGCAACACTCATTGAAAAGAATAAAAGCGATGTTACTTTTAATGAAGTGGCCGGCCTGGAAGAAGCGCAGATCGAAGTACGCGAGATTGTCGACTTTTTAAAAAATCCCGACACTTTTACCAAACTGGGGGCCAAAATACCAAAGGGCGTTATCCTGGTCGGTCCGCCCGGAACCGGCAAAACTCTTTTAGCCAAAGCGGTGGCGGGTGAAGCGCGGGTGCCGTTCTTTTCCATTTCTGGATCGGAATTCGTTGAAATGTTTGTGGGTGTCGGCGCTTCGCGGGTGCGTGACTTGTTCAGGCAGGCTAAAGAGAAAGCCCCATGTATCATCTTTATTGACGAGATAGACGCCATCGGCAGATCAAGAGGTAAGGGTGCGTTTCTGTCGGGCGGCAACGACGAGCGTGAAAGTACGCTAAACCAATTGCTGACCGAGATGGATGGCTTCGGCACCAATAGCGGGGTCATCGTTCTTGCAGCATCAAACCGGGCTGATATGCTTGATCCCGCTTTGCTGAGGCCGGGTCGTTTCGACAGGCACATTTACCTGGAGTTGCCTAATATAAATGAGCGGGAAGCGATATTTAAAGTGCACATGAGGCCGTTGGTTACAGATAATTCGATTGACACTCATTTTCTTGCAGCGCAAACTCCGGGTTTCTCGGGCGCCGACATCGCAAACATCTGTAACGAAGCGGCGCTTTTTGCGGCGCGTAAGAAGGAAAATAAAATAAACAGGCAGGATTTTATGGACGCGATCGATCGCGTTATTGCCGGCCTCGAAAAGAAAAGCAAAATCATTTTACCTGAAGAAAAAAAGCGGATAGCCTTTCACGAAGCCGGTCATGCTGTAGTAAGCTGGCTGCTGAAAAACGTCGACCCGCTGGTGAAGGTGTCGATCATCCCAAGAGGAAAATCCCTGGGAGCAGCCTGGTACTTGCCGGAAGAAAAGCAACTGCGTACTGAATCTGCTTTCCGCGAGCACTTATGTGCAACGCTCGGCGGCCGGGCGGCCGAAGAGGTAACTTTTGGCGAAGTGTCGTCGGGCGCGCTCGATGATCTTGAAAAGGCAACTAACGAAGCATACATGATGGTGGCTTATTTCGGCTTTGATAAAAAGCTGGGAAATACGAGCTATTACGACTCGACCGGTCAGCGCGATGTAAGCATTCAGAAACCTTACAGTGAAGAAACTGGCCGTCTGATAGACGAAGAAGTACGCAAACTGGTAAATGGCGCTTATGTCCATGCTAAAGAAATATTGATGCAAAACAGTTCGCTGCTGGAACGTCTGGCGAAAGCGCTTCAAACCAAAGAGGTATTATATAAAGAAGACCTGGAGGACATATTGGGCAAAAGGCCAGAGAAAGAACGGCCGCTGCCGGCAGGAAAATATTCTGATTAATTTAAACACCTGTGGCATAATTGATAACGTGACCAATATCATGAATAAGGATGAGGAACGTCATGGGTTTGTTGCCCGGTCATTATGACATTTAGGTACAAATTTTAATCATTCCTGTTATGTCAACTTTAGTAAAAAAATCAAATGGATTTCCATCATTGCGGTCGATGATGGAAGATTTCTGGAACGGCGACAAGTTTTTCAATACGCCTTTCTTCAGCAGCGAACTGGTACCATCGGTAAACGTAAGCGACAAGAAAAACCACTATCAACTGGAGGTAGCTGCTCCAGGTTACAAAAAGGAGGATTTTAAGATCAGCATCGAAAACGGGCTGATTACTATCAGCGCCGAAACCAGCAGCGAAAAGAAAGAGGAAAAAGAAGATTACCTGCGCCAGGAGTTCTCGCGGTCCTCGTTCACACGCACCTTTAGCCTGCCTGAAGATGCGGAAGATGATAAGGTAAATGCGCACTATGAAAACGGCGTGCTTACCGTCGACCTGAAAAAGTCGGCCAAAGCGATTGCTGCCAAAAAAGAGATCAAAGTTGATTGACCAACCACCAGGCAATCCCATTGGTTCAGCCGATGGGATTGCCATTTAAAAAAGCATTATGGAAACTGCATTTAGTTTATCTGCGCGTTCGCAGCAATTTTACGTGCTGTGCCGGCATTGGAAATCTGACCTTGAATTTTTCAGGATCGAAGCAGCTTTTTTACATCGCTTGCTTGACGATTATTTCGTTCAGTTGTTAAGCCCCGAGTTTTTTGACAACCTGAAGAAAACCAGCCAAAAGTTATTTAAGCTTGAAAAAGATGAGAACCGCCTCCACCAGCAACTGACCGCTCACATGAAGGAATTAGAACTTGCTGCCGAGAATGTTGTGCAGGAAGATAACGAAAAATTGGCCAATGAGCAGGAAGAGCTTGAGGTAGTGCTTTTTAAGCTAATTAACGAATATAGGGAGGTGAAGAAAGAGATGTTTGCATTGGTCGAGAGCGCCCGGCATAAAAAGAAGCTCATCACTACATGAGAAATAGGACCCCAAAAAAAAACCGGATCTGCCGGCTTTTTGGTCTGTTGCTATTCAATAAAGAAAGCGTTGTTCCTGATCCGTTGATGAGCTTCGGGCGTTTCATCCCCGTAACCTAATATTATGGCCATATGTACCTGCTCCGAAAGAGGTACCTGCAGCCGCGAGAATATCCTGGTTTGTTCGACATATTTGGCGAGTCCCACGGGGCAACTGTCCAGCCCCAGTGCTTTTGCGGCCAGCATCATGTTTTGGGCGCACATACCGATGTCTATCGGCGCCCATTCATTGTCTCTTGGAGCAGCGATAAATACAACCACCGGCGCACCGTGGAAAATAGGATCGGGCCGTTTAAACAGGTCGCCCTCTTTGAGCATATGAAAAACGTGAATGGCCGTTTTTAAAACATCAGTACCCGAATGGGTTTTCACAAACGTTCGTGCCGTTACCTTTGCTATTTCCTTTGAAAATGTTTTGATAGTTTCTTTTCCGGTAAGGATATAAAACTTCCAGGGTTGTCTGTTAATGGCCGAAGGCGCCATACGCCCCGCGTCGAGCACTTTTGTGATCAATTCATGATCTACCGGAATTTCCTTGTACTTTCTTACCGCCCGCCGCTCATATATCGTTTTTAGCGTTTCGGAATACGCTACTTCTTCACCAATTGCTGCTGTTTCCATTTTTCTGTTCTTTAAATTTTTCGTGTTTTAACTCACAAAAGCGTCTCCCGTTATTGCTTATCATTCTTTGGCTGGGAAAATTAACAAAGGTATCTTTTGCTCATCCAATAGTTCCCTGGTATCACTGTGTGTAATCAACCTGCCGAAAAATGAATGGTGGTGGTGCAAGACGGCCAGTAAACCCGCGTGCCCGGCTTTGGCCATTTTTGCCAGCTCCTGCGCCAGGCCATGACCGGTATTGACCGTATATGAAATATGGCCGTTATGAATTTTCTTAAAATGATCCTCAAATGCCCCCCTGTCTCTCTGTTCTTTATATCCTTCCTCCCCTTCGCTCACGTGCACGACTTCGATTTTCAAATTGAGGCCCCTGGCGATCTTTGCCAGGAATGTAATAGCACCGATATCCTGCAAATTATAGTCCGTGGCATAAACGGCCTTATTTATTCTTTTTAAATCAGTATGCGGCGGCACCACCAGTACGGGCAATTTGGCGCTCCGTATTACCTCATTTACGTGATTCTGCCAAAACACTTCGTCGTCATGACTTCCCATAACGATCAGGTCGATATTATTTTTTTCCGTTACATCGGCAATGCTTACGCCCAGTCCCATGTCCTCAACCTGGGTGCTAATGACCGGCTGCCGGTCACCCGGCTCAATTGTTTTAGTACCAAATTCTTCCAACTGCCGTCTCAATTGATAAAGCCGTTCCTGGCTTTCTTCCTCTTTTTCTTTAAACCAATCCGGATACCATTGGCCGCCGACATAGTTTTCCGTAACCGGGTAAAACACAAAAGTGTTTACCAGCAAGAGGTTGGTATGCAGCTTTTGGCTAAGGATCAACGCAGCCTCGGCTGCAGCCCTGCCATTTTTCGAAAAGTCGGTCAGCATTAAAATATTTTTCATGACCTGGGTTTTTATGTTGGTTACAAAATAAGCTAACAGGATTATTACAGGATATATGTATCAAATTTCCTGTTAACCGGTTTTCAAACAAATGATTGCGATCATTAAATTACATGACCCTTCGCTATTTTTTTGACGCAGTATCAGCTTTCTTCCGCTGCTGTTTTTCGAGCTTTTTAAAATAGCCCCTCAATAGGAAATTATGCTTAAGAGCTTCCATATTCTGGTTAAATCCATCGGTCCCTTTCCTGATATTTTCCATACTAACGCTCAGGTTTTTCGCCGTCAGCGAGTCGTTCAGCAAAAGCTTAACAACGCCCCTGCCCTTGTGCAGGTCGGCATTTATTTCACTTACCATTTTATTCAACTGAAGCGTCACCTGGTTGGCATTGTCGCTTGCCTGCCTGATCTTGCTTACGGCGTCGTTTAAATTGTCGGCAAGCACGCTATCTTTCAGCAGCAAGCCGGCATTACCCTTGCCTTGTTTTACGCGTACCACCAAGTCGTTTAAGCCGTGTGTCATTTCACGAGCATTTAGACTGGTTCGTTCGATATTTTTCAACGTCGACCTGATGCTTTGCTTCAGGCCCCCGTCATTGATCAGGCTCCAGACCGCGCTTTTATTAAGCTGTAAAATGCTGGCTTTAAGTGACTCTGATATATCGGCGATATTGTTATTGGTTTTCGAAAGCGTTTCCAGCATCTCATCGGTGTTGACCATCTTTTTTGTCGCTATCATATCGCGGTCCTCAACCATCGCGCTTGTGCCGCTGCCTGGAACGATATTAATAACCTTATCACCCATTAGGCCCTGGGTTCCGATAGAAGCATGAGCGTTTTTTCGGATATACGGTTTTATTTTATTGCTGATGCGCATAACCACTTCAATGGAAGTGTCGTTGAGGATTTCGATGTTTTTAACCGTACCGGCCTGTATTCCTGAAAACAGCACATTATCGCCTTCGATGAGACCGTTTACGTTTGAAAATCGCGCCCTGAGTTCGAAATTCGAACCAAAAAGACTGCGATTCTGCCCGATCATATAGAGCGCAAATATCAAAGCCAGCAATCCCGCCAGCACAAATGCGCCTAATTTGATATTGTTTTCTCCCTGGTTTGCCATTTTTTACTCAAAAAATTGTTTTACATTTTTATCTTCCGACTTCTTAAGATCATTAAAAGTTCCTTCCGTGTAACATTGGCCGTCGAGCAGCAAAACGATCCTGTCGCCTGTAGTCCTCACGCAATTCATATCGTGCGAGATAATAATAGATGAGGTTTTGTATTTATCATGCAGCTTCAGGATCAGGTTTTCAATTTCGCGGGCCGTTATCGGGTCGAGGCCCGAGGTCGGTTCGTCATATAAAATGATCTTTGGCCGTAATATCATGGTCCGCGCCAGGGCAATGCGTTTGGCCATACCTCCCGATAATTCGGCAGGCATCATTTCAGCGGTGTGACCGAGGTTCACATTCTCGAGCGCTTCCATGACCATATAGTCGACTTCCTGTTGTGACAGCTCGAACCAATGGCGGCGCAATGGAAATTCCAGGTTTTCGCGTACTGTCATTGAATCGTATAGCGCATTACTCTGGAACAGGAACCCGATCTGCGTGCGCAGCATGTCCAATTCATGATGACTGAGTTGGCCAACATCATTCCCGAAAACAATGATCTTGCCGTCATCGGGCTTAAGCAAGCCTATAATACATTTGATCAGAACAGATTTTCCGGAGCCCGATCGGCCAAGTACCACCAGGTTTTCCTCGCTTCTCAGCTTTAGACTAAAATTTTTTAAAACGTGATTGCTCCCAAACGATTTGTAGAGTCCGTCGATAGCGATCATTATGTCGCTATTGATTCTTTTTGTCTCTGCCGTCTGTTCGTGTTGCATCGCTCTTTAATTTAACCCTAAAATTGCGGTGACCTGGACTGCAAGCAGGTCGATGATGAAAATGAAGACCGATGCTATGACAACGGCGGTATTTGCCGAATTGCCAACCCCGCGCGTTCCCCGGCTCGAATTATAGCCTTTGTAGCAACCTACTATACTTACCGCGAAGCCGAAAAAGAATGTCTTGATAAAGGCAGGGAGCATGTCACCAAACTGCAGGGTGTGGAATATTTGCACAAAGAATAACTTAAAGCTTGTTACCGCGCTGATATTGACGCCTATATAGGCACCAAAAAGCGAAATAGCGTCGGCCAGTAAAGTGAGAACAGGCAGCATCAGTGTGCCGGCAGTTACCCTGGTCGCTACCAAATACTTATAGGGGTTAGTGCCGCTTACCTCCATAGCATCGATCTGCTCGGTAACTTTCATCGAGCCCAGCTCAGCCCCAATACTGCTCCCTATTTTGCCCGCAAAGATCAGTGCGGTTATTACCGGCCCGATCTCACGGACGATGGCTATCCCAACCATTGCCGGCAACTGCGACTGAACACCATAATACACGAGCGATGGCCTGAGCTGCATGGTGAGTACCAAACCCATGATAAAGCCGGTAAGGCCTACAAGCGGTAACGACCTGTAGCCGATAAAATAGCATTGTGCTAAAAGTTCCCTTACCTCGTACGGCGGTTTGAAGCCCAGCGCGAACAGTTGGCCGGCAAAGCGCGTCATTTGGCCGGCCTGGTTGATAAAATTCTTTGTTTGTGCGATCAAATCCATTGAAATAGCAGCTACAAAATTTCAATCCGATGATAAATACCTATCAATCAAATAATTATCTAAAATAGCCCGCGAATGTCGCCAAAAAAATGACCCCTAATGACCGCAATAGTGATCTTAGTCATATAAATGGTCCTATGACCCGGAAGACTTTTTGTGTGGCAACGGTGCAGTTTCCGGCTTATTTATGATTTGCCGGATGATCCTGACCAATGTCAGCTTTTGCCCTGACGGGCGTCATTTCCGGAAAGACGTAAAGTGCTGATTTTTACGATGTTCAAATATTCAGTTCCAATTAAATTTTATTCGTCATGAAAACTAAAACATTCATCAAGATCGGGCTCGTGCTCACATTTATGATCAGTTCCCGCACCGTTTTCGCACAAATTGATCTGCCTAATGTTATAATCAGGGCAACTTCGGCAGTTAACGTGAAAGTAGCAGACGCTTTTAAAGGGAAATTTCAAAATGCAGTTAACCCGAGATGGTACAAGATGGACAAGAATTACCTCATCAAATTCATGATGGTGGATCAGAAAAACTCAGCTCTTTACGATAAGGAAGGGAACCTGATCTATCATGTGAGCTATGGCGAGGCAAAACACCTGCCTCAAAATTATCTTGATATGGTGAATACCGAATATCCTGGCTGCAAGGTCGTAACGGCAATCCACATTGAACAGAACAAAAGATCTCTTTGGCTTGTAAACGTTGAATACAAGAAGGACTACGTGCTGACCAAAATTGAAGACGACGAGTTGCAAGAGGTTTCACGGGTTACCAACGCCACTGCCAAATAAAAAAATACAATTGTGAATGCGGCGATCGTTTAGTGAAACGGTTGCCGCGTTAATATCCAAAACCAAGGGGCTGGTCACGGCGATAGTTTATGGACATCGTTACACATTTTGCATTGGGCGTTTGCTCGGCAGAACCTTTCAGGGAAAAGAATGAGGGAAAAGGTATTCTTTTTTTGGGCGCCTTCGTTCAGTGCCTGCCCGATGCAGACACCATTGCTCAGCTATTCCTGCCGGCCGACCGAGCGCTAATGATCCATCGCGGTATCACACATTCCCTATTTTTTGCGGTGGCCGGAAGTTTAGTCCTCTCATTAATTGTTTCCCGGCCCTGTAAACGGAGCGCCCGCCCGTTTCTTCCATTGTTTTTATTCATGTTGTTCCAATTAGCTTTGCACGACCTGCTGGATGTTTGCAATGCGTACGGCACCGGCCTGCTGGAACCGTTCAGCCACTCGCGATTTTCCATAAATTTGCTTTTTGTTGCCGATCCTTTATTCAGCCTGGGTTTAATAGTTGCAGCGCTTGTCTTAATAATAAACGGCAATTCATATTTCCACAGGTTAAGATGGGCGTGGGCGGCGTTGCTTTTCTCATGCTGCTATGTTGCTTACGCCGGTATTAACAAGGCTATTATCGATTACCGGGTATCGGGCACACTTGAATCGCGTCACATAGACGACAAAAAGTTTTTTACCACGCCTGCGCCGTTGAACAGCATGTTATGGTATATCGTTATTGAAACAGACAGTGGTTATTACACTGGTTATAGTTCGGTTTTTGACCGCAATACGAGGATGATTGAACTGGAAATGCATGAGAAGAGTTACGCTTTGCTGGATTCTGTACGCGGCAAAAACTCAGTCCAGAACTTACGCAGTTTTGGAAACGGTTATTACACCATTTCAGGCTCAATTGGCGATCCATACATCAATATCCTGAGGTTCGGGCAGATCCAGGGGTGGAGCAAGAAAGATGCGCCCTTTGTTTTAAGCTGCCCGCTTGTCAGCAACAACTTTCATGTTGGGTCTCTACAGAAAAACCGGCTGGCAGCCTGGAACGCAGATGCTGTGAAAGCTTATATAAAACGAATAGGAGGCAATCAATGATCAGGCGAAGCACCAGGTTTTATATCATTAACAGCATAACGATGTATAGGCTCGCTGCGGCACCGTTTCTTGTAGCGTTAGTGTTTTTCGGTCATTTAAATCTTTTTAAATGGTTACTGCTTATTAGTTTTCTGACAGATGCGATAGATGGTTTCCTGGCGAGGAAATACAAGATCACCAGTATTTTTGGCGCCCGCCTTGATTCGATAGCCGACGACACTACCATATTGGCGGCGATTATCGGAATGGTAGTGCTTCATGGCCTGTTCTTTTTATACGAGGTTATCCCTGTGGGCATTTTATTCGTATTTTATGTTGCGGAAAATGTACTTGCTTTTCGGCGCTACAAGCGTACTACCAGTTTCCATACCTACCTGGCTAAGGCGGCTGCGGTATCACAAGGAGCGTTTCTTCTCGCGTTTTTCTTTTTACCGTACCCGGTTTACTGGCTGTTCTTCGTTATGGTCTCGTTAACGGCGCTTGATCTTTTGGAAGAGATCATACTTATACTGATACTGCCCGATTACAGGACTAATGTAAAAGGACTATATTGGATATTGCACAGGAAAGGAAAGGGACAGGGTCAGTCGGGTTAGGCCGCCTGGGGGAAAGTCAAAACAAAACGGGTCCCCGCATTTATTTTACTCTTAAATTCAATATTACCGTTCATAAGTTTAACGTACCGTGCAACGATATTTAAACCGAGGCCTGTGCCCGGAATTGTTCCGGTGTTGTGCGCCCGAAAAAAAGCTTCGAACAAATGCTCTTGTTCATTGTCAGGTACGCCAATACCATTATCCCTAACGATTATTTTGCATTCGTGATCGGTTATCTCTGTTTCTAATTCAATCACCGTTCGTTCACCCGAATATTTTATCGCGTTAGACACCAGGTTGATGATGCAATTCTTTAACAGGCCGCTGTCCAGGTGAACAGACTTTTGGTTGCCAACATGGCTATAGATAATACGCTGATCCTTTTTTGCCGCTAACTGCATATCTTCAGTAATTTCCTGAGCAAATTTTACAATATCAAAGTCTGTCATGGATACTTTTACGTGGCCCCTTTCCAGTTTCTCCAACGAAAGAAAATCGTCTAATATACTTGTCAGGTTAAAAGTCGCCTTTTTGATCTTGCCAATGTGCGGTATAATACTCGGATCGTTACGCAGGTTCGAATATTTATCGATAAGATTCGCAGACAGCAAAATTGTGGTAAGCGGTGTACGAAACTCATGCGATGCCATGGAAACAAACGTACTTTTAAGCTGGTTAAGCTCTTTTTCTTTTTCGAGCGACTCAGTCAAGCTTTTCTTTGCGATCTGCAATTGTCTAACTACCTGCTGAAGGGATTTTGTACGCAGTTTTACCGTCCGTTCGAGATCGATCGCATAGTTGCGCAAGCGCTCCTCAAGAAGCTTTTGACCGGTAATTACTTCCGAAAAAAGCACGACTCCGCCAACAGCGCCATTCGCAGCATACCACGGGCACAACTCCCACTGAACCCAGTCTATGCTTCCATCTGCACGGGGAAATGGGTCATCGCTGCATCGGGAGCCTTCTCCGGCAAGGCATCGCTGATGCAGCTCGCGCCATCTTTCCGGAAGTTCAGGAAACACGTCGTAGTGGCTCATACCGATAATATTTCGGTCCGTAAGCTGGTAATCCTTCAAAAACCGTCTGCTTACGGCAATATACCGCATTTGCCTGTCAAACATCGCAATTGCGGCCGGCGTGTGTTCGATAAGAAAATGCAGGTTTTGTTCACTGGCTCGTAACTCATCTTTGGCGAGCTCATGTTCAGTTATGTCGTTTACAAATGCCAGGGCGATCTTCCGTCCGTTGTATTCGTAGTGTGCAAGCCCGATCTCGACCGGGAACACCCCGCCATTTTTTTTATAGCCGTTTAATTTTAAGCCGGCGGCCATCATCCGGTCCGAAGGGCTTTCAAAATAATTATGTACATGAGCCCGATGTTTTTCCCTTAAGCCCGATGACAAAAGAATCTCGTGATTTTTACCGATAAGTTCGCCCGGACGATAACCAAATATTTTTTCGGCGCGTGGATTTGCAAATTCGATCAACCCATTTTCGCCAATGGCTAATATACCAACAGGCGCATGTTTATAAAGCGCTTCAAAACCCGCTCCGCTCTGTAATGAAATGATGGTTGTACGCATCTTTATCAAATCTTAAGTTGAATATTCGCAATTTTTCAGTTGATCGTCCTTGCAGAACATGTCCGAAGCCATTCAACACTAAAATAAGCTGCTGGCCATCGGCCCAAAATGATAACGGTCACCTTTAAGGCTGATCAGGCACGGGAAAAGAATATTCGCTGGATGATTTTATTTAAACGCTGGGAACGTTAACGTAAAACGCGTGCCTTTGCCAACTTCACTTTTAAAAGCGATCTTACCTTTCATAAGCGAAGTATAGCGGGCTACGATATTCAGACCGAGGCCGGTTCCGGGAATACCACCCGTGTTGTTGGCCCTGAAAAACGCCTCAAAAAGATGTATTTGATCGTCGGCCGGAATTCCAATGCCGTGGTCACTAACGGCTACCACATACTCGCCGGGAGTTACTTCAGTATCCAGTTCTATAATTGAATCCTCGGGTGAATACTTTATCGCGTTTGACAGAAGGTTGATAACACAGTTGTGCAGTAAATTCCGGTCGAGTATGGCCGAAGCCGTTATGCCGGTATGCTGGTAAACTATTTGTTGCCCCGGTTTGGCTACCATTTGCATCTCGTCCCTAATCTCTTCCGAAAATTTCATGAGGTCGAATTCCGACATATCCAGGTTAACTTTTCCTGCTTCGAGCTTTTCAAGCGACAAAAAGTCGTTAAGGATGTTAGTTAAGTTGCTGACTGCATTCTTTATTTTGTTTACATGCTTGTTTATATTGGCTATGTCCGATGTTTCAGCATATTTTTCCACAAGCGAACTGGATAGTTTAATGGTGCTCAAGGGCGTTCGAAACTCGTGCGAAGCCATCGATACAAAACGGCTTTTCATCTGCCCCAGGTGTTTTTCATTGGCGAGCGCTTCATTCAAATTTTCCTGGGTTTCCTCCAGGGTTACAATGGTTTCCTCCAGCATCTGCGTTCTCTCCTGCACCTGTTCTTCAAGTTGGGAAGCATAATTTTTTAACTGATCGTCTGCAGACTTTTGTCTCGTAATGTCGCGGGCGATTTTAGAGGCACCCACAACCACACCCTTTGAATTGCGGATTGGTGAAATAGTGAGCGAAATAGGCAATTGTGTACCGTCCCTGCGCATCCTGAGAGTTTCAAAATGCTCCACCGTCTCACCGCGCCTGATTCTGTCCATAATAAACGCCTCCTCTTCGAATTTTTCGTATGGGATGATCAGACTGATGTGCTTGCCCAACGCCTCGTGCTCGGGATAACCAAACATGGTTTCGGCGGCCTGGTTCCAGCTTAAAATTATTCCATCCAGCGATTTACTGATAATAGCGTCGTCGGACGACTCAATGATGGATACCAACATGGCCTGACGGACCTCGCTGGCCTTTTGCTCTGTTATATCCAGCAAAGTATTAATGGTACCTGTGAATTTGCCAATTTCGTCGAAGGTTGGTACCGACGATAGCAACACATTCCGCCTTTCGCCATCGGGCCGCTCTATAATATATTCTGCGTTGGGTATTACTTTTTTTTCCCTTACCACTATCGATACCGGGTATTCCTCGACAGGCAGCAGGCGATCGCCATCATCAAAAATTTTCCATGCGCCCGACCATTGCTCGGTTCCAAGGTTAGGGTTGCGACCCCATAATGCAATAGCCGATCCATTGCATGAAGTAAGAAAGCCTTTTTCGTCGCAGGTGTAAACGCCGATTGGCAGATGATCGTAAGGGCTTATGGATAGCGTAGTTACCATGGCTTCATTTTTTTGATCATTCTGAGTTCCACGGCGTTAGGGCGACCGTATATATACGCGCGTAATTAACGTTTAGATTATTAAATATAGAGCAATTTTTTTCGTTTGTCAAGTGTGATTTGAATTTCTTTTAAGTAACCAGTGCATACAGAATGCTAAATATCAGCCGAATTGTTGATTTATGTCATGTTTTCTATCGCACAAAATGGGAAATTTTGATCCAAACTTTAAGGATCATGAAAAAGATAATTTACGCGTTGCTTATTTTTTCCATTTACCAAATTCATGCTAGTGCGCAGAATATTGCGCTCGGCTTTCGCGGCGGCGTCAGCATACCAAACCTTACAGCAGGGAGCGGCAACCAAAACCCTTTAAATACCGGCTACAGTTCCAGGCTCGGGCCGGAGGCCTCGGTTTTCGCTGATTTTAAGTTCTCGGAGCTATTTTCTTTACAGCCAATGATCGAATATTCGTCGCAGGGCGGCAAGAAAAACGGCTTACAGGCTTTTACCACACCGGATGAGTTGAAAGCCATGTTTCCTGAAGGACAGGCGCCTCAATATTTATATGCCAACTACAAAAGCGAGGCTAAAATGAACTATATCCTGCTGCCTGTGCTGGCAAAATTCAGCCGGCCGATAACCGATTCGCGTTTTACTGTGTACGTTGACGCGGGGCCATTCGTCGGCTTATTGATTTCAGCCCACCAGGTAACAAGCGGTCAAAGCCAGTTCTATACCGATGCGGCAGGTACGCAGCCACTGCCCGGCGGCCCACAATCATTTGATGCCAATACCAATGTTCGCAGTTCGCTGCATAAGTTCAATGCTGGTATCGAGGGCAACCTCGGACTTAGTTATAAGATCGCCCGCAGCGCTATCTTCATCGAAGGTGGCGGTAACTACGGATTTCTGAACATCCAGAAGAATGCTGTTGACGGCAAAAACGAAACCGGCGCTGCGGTGGCAACCATCGGGTACAGTTACTGGTTCGGCAAATAGAATGAATCATGTTGCGGGCCGTGTTTTGGATGATACCCGGACAAACGCGGCGGATATTAGTTTTTATCCTGCTGGCATGTCTTGCAATTGGTTTCCCTTTTGCGGCTAACGGACAGGATACGAATATTAAACATCAATCTGCAGACACCTTGTCCGGCGCGAAGCCCCAAAAACGATTTGGCCGGGCAGCAATGGAATTAGGGTTAGGAGAAGTTGTGCCCTGGGTGATAGATGATTACGTCACCCGGCAGGATTGGGCCAATATTTCCTTTAAAACTATGGGAGATAATCTGCGACCTTCAAGTTGGGCGTGGGACAATGATCAATTTCAGACTAACGAGATCGGCCATCCTTTTCATGGCAGCATATTTTACAACGCCTTCCGGTCAAACGGCTACAGTTTCTGGCAATCGGTACCGGCGGCGTTTGCGGGCAGCTATCTATGGGAGACCTTTGGGGAAACCCAGGCGCCCTCTATCAACGATTTCATAACCACAGGGTTCGGAGGCGTAATGCTCGGCGAGGTTAGCCATCGCATGGCCAATAAACTCACCAATAACCGCACCCACGGATTCAAACGGCAGGCAGGTGAAGTCTTTGCAATGCTTATCAATCCGTCAAATGGCCTTACAAGGCTGTTGGACGGTAAGTGGGGAAGACCACCCGATAATCTCTCGCTGATCGATTCCACCAAAATGGAAGCCGAATTGGACCTGGGACTGCGTAAATACAATGTAAATAATAAGGACGTCTTCCGCGACGGTCATTTTGGACCATACGGGCGCCTGCTATTATCATATGGTTCGCCCGATGAGCACATGAAAGATCCATTCAGTAATATTTCTATCATTATCGAGGCCGGAAAGGACGATAGTTCAAAACTCAATATGGTGAATGTTTACGGATCATTGACCGGCTGGAAGATATATGCACAAAACAACACGCATCTGGCAGTGCTTTCAGCCGACTACGACTATATTAATAATGCTGCTTTTTTCTATAGCGCAGAGGGCGTCCGGATGAACTTGTACTCGGAATTTCAACTCCCGGGTAAGTTTAAGATCAATACATCTGTGGGGGCAGGCGCACTTATCCTTGCGGCGATACCCGACCATTACATTTTCAACAGCCGGAATTACGATTACGGCCCAGGCCTTTCGTACTATGGCTCTGTTAAAATAAGCCTGGCAAACAGGTTCTTTTACAACATTAGCTATCACGGCGGATGGATGGCAACGGTAAATGGCAACCCTTCAGATTATTTGCTGCACGTACTAACCAACAACTTGTGGCTGAATATAATAGACGGGTTCGCTGTTACCGCGCAGGAGGGCTATTTTAATCTCCACGGCACGTATCGCGATTTTCCCCCCGTGAACAAAACCTACCCATACCTAAAGCTTGCAATCAGTTACAAGCTCGAGTTATAAGATGTTCACTATTCCATCGCTATTCATATGATGAACCTCACTTGAACAAGTGATAATCATCACGATGCGTATCAACCGGTACGGTAGCTTTGTATGTAAAAGATTTATGTCAGCTGCAACCACGGCGTTTGCCCCTGAAAATTGGGGAATAACGGGCCTAACTGCCACAGAGATCACCCGATCCCGCGACAAGTTCGGCGGCAATAAATTGGTCTATAAAAAACAGTCGGGTATTTGGAATATTATCAAAAGCCTGGCCGGTGAACCGATGGTTATCCTGCTTTTAATTGCCGCCGTCATTTATTTTATTAATGGTGAAACCGGGGATGCGATCTTTATGGCCGCGTCGATCATTTTAGTCTCGGCCATTTCTTTATACCAGGATAAGAAAAGCAGGAAAGCGCTTAAAAAGCTCGAAGAATTTAACCAGCCTTTGTGTAAGGTCATACGCGAAGGATCAACGCAACTCATAGGAACCGAAGAACTGGTTATCGGCGATTGCTTCATTGCCGAAGAAGGCGTTATGATTCCCGCCGATGGGAAAATAATTCGTTGTAACGATTTTTTTGTCAATGAATCAGCGTTGACCGGCGAATCGTTGCCGGTTTATAAAAACGCCAGCAGGGGTGATAACAATATTTATCGTGGGACGATAGTGGTCAGCGGCCTGGCGATCGCCACAGTAACGGCAGTTGGTAATAATACGCGCTGGGGGCGGATCGGCAAAAGCCTTGAGGATGTGAAGGAAGAAAAAACGCCTCTTGAATTACAAATAGGCGATTTTGTGAGGAAGATGGTTATTGCCGGCATCGTAGTATTTGCGCTGGTATGGATCTTCAATTTTTGGCATTCCCGTCACTTTGCAGATAGCCTGCTCAAGTCGCTCACATTGGCCATGAGCATTTTGCCTGAAGAGATCCCTGTTGCTTTCACCACTTTTATGGCCCTGGGCGCATGGAGGCTGATGAAAATCGGTGTAGTGGTCAAACAAATGAAAACGGTCGAAACGCTCGGTAGCGCAACGGTGATCTGCATCGATAAGACCGGAACTATAACAGAAAATCGTATGACCCTGGCAAAGGTTTTTGCATGGCCATCCGGGCTTATTACAGACATAACCGCAGGTCTTTCAGCCGACGAGAAAGAGCTGATCAAAACAGCGATGTGGGCAAGCGAGCCGATTCCGTTCGATCCGATGGAAATCTCGTTGCACAAAGTTTACGAATCTATATCGTCAGCCGACGACAGACAGAAATATAAAATGGTTCATGAATATCCGCTGGATGGAACACCACCCATGATGACACATGTATTTGAGAATCGGCGCCATGACCGGATCATAGCTGCAAAGGGAGCGCCGGAAGCACTATTAAACTTGTCGGGCTTGAATCAGCACGAAAAAGACAAGATCGATCAACATATCAGGGAACTGACGATCCGGGGTTACCGGGTATTGGGCGTTGCGGAATCGTCGTTCAGCGGAAAAGATTTCCCTGCGCGGCAGCAACAGCTTCCCTTCCGGTTTAAGGGGCTTGTAGCGTTCTACGATCCGCCCAAGGAAAATATCACAAATGTGCTGCGGAATTTCTATACAGCAGGAATCGGAGTACGTATTATAACAGGTGACAATGCGCTTACCACAGAGGCTATCGCTAAAGAAATAGGATTTGAAGGTTACGAAACCCATGTAACCGGCGAAAAATTAATGAGTATGCCGGACGAGGAGCGCAGGGCTGCGGTAACTTCCTGCAAGATTTTCTCGAGGATGTTCCCTGATGCCAAGCTTAGCATAATAAAAATCTTAAAATCAAACAACGAAGTAGTAGCGATGACAGGCGACGGCATTAACGATGGGCCGGCGTTAAAAGCCGCCCACATCGGTATAGCCATGGGAAAAAAAGGCACTGAAATAGCCAAAGCAGCAGCATCACTGATTTTAGTGGAGGACGATCTGTCGAAAATGGTGGATGCGGTTGCGATGGGCAGAAAAATATATGAAAACCTGAAAAAAGCTATTCAGTACATTATTTCCATCCACATCCCGATACTTCTTATAGTCTTTATACCGCTGGTTTTGGGTTGGGAGTACCCCTATATTTTCAGCCCGGTACATGTTATTTTCATGGAGTTAATTATGGGGCCCACATGTTCCATCGTTTACGAAAACGAACCAATGGAAAAAAACGCCATGCAAAAAGGTCCGCGACCATTTACAACAACATTTTTTAAATGGAAGGAGCTTACCACCAGTGTAATCCAGGGGCTGATGATAACAATTGGCGCGCTGGCGGTTTACCGGTATGCGGTGGGTCGCGGTTTTGATGAAACGATCACACGCTCAATGGTATTTATCGCTCTCATTACAGCGAATATATTCCTGACACTGGTTAACAGGTCCTTCTATTATTCTATTGGCACCATGCTCAGAAACCGGAATTACATGATACCGCTTGTTATTGCGCTTACGGTAACCATCACCGTTTCATTGTTTGCTTTTAATAAGCTTTCTTTATTTTTCGGGTTTCATATCCCGGGCCTTCCTGGACTAGCCCTGAGCATTGCCACAGGGGTTTTGTCGGTTATTTGGTACGAGGTTGTGAAATGGATAAAAAGGAAGACCGGGCGTTTAACGCCGGCGGCCTAAAAGGAAAGCTTCAACAATACCCTGTTTGTGCACTTCATCATAGTAACTGTCAACGGTGGGCTACAAACAACGGCGCTTTTAGCCCGGCTAACAAAAGGTCGGCCATGCTCGGCTTGAACCAACGTGAAATACCGGTTCGTTGATATGCGCCTAACACTATAAGTTCGTCCTGCTGCCTGTATTTGAGTTGTTCGATGATTTCCCTTTCAGGATCGCCTTCTACTACCGTATACACCACCTCGGCGAAGTGACGCTCCATCAACTCTTTCAAGCGCCGGTTTTCAGGCACATGACGGTTGGACCCATAAGATTTCACCGTGATCACTTCAACCGGTAATTGCCTTAGGTTGGGAAACAGGTAACTGAATAATTTGATGGCGTATACGGACGACGGCGCGCCATCATAAAGCATAATAATTTTATTGATCGGCTTGAATTCGTCCGGCACAAGTATTACCGGGCATTCAGCGCCGGCCAGGAGGTCCCGGATAAACGATGCGGGAACATCCTGCTCGTATTGGGTAAACGTTTCTTCTTTGCTGGCTATAAGCAGGTCCGCGTATGCGCTTTCTATTAGTATCTCCTGGCTGGCCAGGCTATGGTCGTGGTGAATAACATGGTTGACGCCGACGGCATCGCAAACCTTGTCAAATTCCTTCGCAGAGTCGTGCCTGGTTTGCGCATCAGCCTCCTGCAGTTCCTTCCGCTCCGCCAGTAATTTTTCGTAACCGCCGCGCCCCGTAAGGGAATAGCTGTGGTAGGTAAAATCGTCCAGGAATACGCCTACCAGGTACGCATCCGATGCGCCTGCCAGTTGAACTGCATATTTTGCCGTACCGGATGAATACTTCAAGCCGTCAAATACTGCCAGAAATTTTTTTGTGCTCATTTTTCGCTTTTCCCCTTAGTTAACAGCGTATTCAATAAAATGGTATCAGCGCTATATGCTTATATGCTTTTAACAGATCATCGTCAACAAATTCCACGTCGCCGCCGGATTGGAGCACTTTTTCGATGATCTTATCGACCGCGTCTCTTACATAAAAAGACTTTTGAACCTGGTTATTAAGTTGCTGACGGTAATTTTTTTCGACTACCAATAACCTGGTATTCCCATCATTCACAGAAGCCCAAACGTCACGTATACCGTAGATCAGTTTGCCTTCGCCATCAATATTTTGCAGCTTGTTCAGCAGCTCCCGTTGTTTAATATTGATCCAGTTGACCACATAGGGCTGCATCAGCTCTGCAACCTGAGCCTCCGTAGCATCAATATAGTTACCGTGTATGAATTGTGCCAGGTGTCTGCCGTTTTTGGTTATTTGCCTGAAATGTCCAAGAACCCTTTCTGTGCCTGCAACAAATACAGGGAAAGAGTAGCTCTTGAGCGCTATTGTGAGTCCCTGGTCGATATGATGAAGAAATTTGTCCAGCAATTCTTCCTTGCGTTTATCCGGGTCTGAAAAATTACCAACCCGTTCAGCAATATCATTCCTGTAGGCAATTGCCTTGTCCGGCACATTGAACTGGACCGGGATGATCTTAAAGCTGTTCCCGAGGAACATTTTAGAAGACGATGCGCTAAGAAGCAGGATCAGGTATTCGATATGCTTTTTACGGCTGTATACCAGGTCGCGTATACTGAAGCCGTTATCGATGATCAGGTGATCGTCGACGGGGGTATCGAGGTAAAATATATTTTCGGATTGCGGCGACACGAACAAAGCTATGGCCCGTTTGCCGGTGTTGTAATTTATATTTTTTACCAGGTTCTGCAGTTTAAGAACAACTGACATAGCTTTGGTTTCCGGGTAGGTGGAAAGGAGTTCGCGTTTTACGCGCTCCACGGTGGTCTTCAGCCGGTGCGCCATTTCCTCCTTCGAGGCGATAACCGGCTCGAAACTCGTTACAATAGATACTGACGGCCGCTGCTTCGCGGCGCTTATTAATTTTCTTTCTTCTTCGGATACATTAATTGCTGATGCCATGGATGGTATTATTTGATGATCAAATCTATTTTTAATCATGAGCGGAAAGAATGACACTCATCACTCGTTACCTTGACGCTGCTCATAAACGAAATTAATCCTAAACTGGCTGGTTGTTATGGAGACGGTCGTACTTTTTTCGGTTTTTGTCGAGGTAGTATACTACCTCTTCTTCGCTCACATCACTGAAATTACGATAATACGCCCCCACACCGTAGAAATGCTGTTTTTCAATAATCGCCGATATCAATTCGTCGCAATGCCCAACTAACAGATCATAGCCTGACGCAGTAGATACCGGCACGGCAACGATAATTTTTGCAGGCTCCTGCTGTTTAAGCGTGTTGATCGTCGCCAGCAGGGTGTTACCCGTCGCTATACCATCGTCAATAACGATTACCGTTTTACCTTTCAGTTGAGCGGGAACATGGCCAGCCATGTAGGTATTTTGCATCTGCTTTAAATATGCCCCTATCCGGGTCGTTTCTTCGCTGATATACGATTCGGGCACGCCGCTATGCGGCAACACAAAGCTGCCCCAGGTACTGACGGCGCCGATTGCATATTCTTTATGTCCCGGGTGGCCTATTTTTTTGGCGAATATCGGCTCAAGAGGCAACCCCAGTTCGTTTGCGACGATGTAACCTATGGGTACACCACCTTTCGGTATTGCCAATACTATACCATCGGTACCCTTATATTTCAAAAGTCGTTCAGCAAGCGCGTGGCCCGCGTCAATTCTGTCTTTGAACATTTGTGAGATGATTAGTTAATAGATACTTTTTAAACCACGATGCCGCCTCATCGGCAACCTGTTCGAGGGTACCCGGTTCTTCGAATAAATGAGTGGCTCCCTCTATGATCACGAGTTTCTTTTGGCTGCGGATCTGTTCATAAGCATATTGGTTCAGCTTTAACACATCACGATCAAGGCTGCCAACAATGAGCAATACCGGCGCTTTCACGCGTACCAATGCCTCACGGGCCATATCCGGTCGTCCGCCACGCGATACCACGGCCCTTATACCCGGCAACGCATCAGCGGCTTTTATAGCGGACGCGGCGCCTGTACTGGCTCCGAAAAAACCTATAAAATACTTGTTTTTACCGAGTGTTCTTTCAAGCCATTGTGCTGCCTGAACTAACCTTTCGGTCAGCAAGTCTATATCAAACCTTTTGGAATAGTGCTGATCCTCTTCTTCAGTAAGCAGATCGAACAGCAGGGTGCCGACACCATGTTCATTGAGGTGTTCAGCGACCAACCGGTTTCGCTGACTTTTACGGCTGCTTCCGCTTCCATGAGAGAATATAACCAATGCATGCGCGCCTTCCGGAATAAACAAATCGCCTTTTAGCCACACATTACCAGCGGGAATCGAAACTTCTTCGTAACCTGACTTTTTCATATCAATTAAAGCTAAGTGAATTTCTTTACACGGCTAATGACGTAAATCATCCCTGCGCGTGATTATGATCATCACACAATTCTTTTTCATTTTGTTATTTCATTGATAAAAATGCGCTATGAAACCCTACGTCAATGATCAGATATTAATGGATGAAAACCGGGCGGTCGGCATTATAGAAAAGCGATTTCATCCGCTGACGGATTCAGGCAGCCTCCAGCCTTTACTGGACCGGATAGGCGACGCCCGCATCGTTATGCTTGGCGAAGCATCACACGGCACACACGAATTTTATAGCTGGCGGGCCGCTATTTCAAAACGGCTCCTGGCCGAGAAAGGCTTTAATTTCATAGCGGTAGAGGGCGACTGGCCCGACTGTTACCAGGTTAACCGTTATATTAAGAGTTATGCTGACGCCGGCAATAACGCGCTGGATGTGTTGCGGGCGTTTAAACGCTGGCCGACCTGGATGTGGGCCAACTGGGAAATGGTGGCTTTCAGTGAATGGCTGCGTGAACATAATCAGCACCTGCCAAACAATAAAAAAGCCGGTTTTTACGGCCTTGATGTTTACAGCCTGTGGGAATCGATGGAGGCGATACAGGAATATTTGAAGCGTGTGGACCCTTCATCGTTAAAAATAGTGCAGCAAGCGCTGAATTGCTTCGAGCCGTATAAAAAAGGAGAAGGCCAGGAATATGCCCGTGCCTGCATGTTCGTGCCTGAACTATGCCAGCCCGAAGTTGTGAAGTTGCTAACACAGATCAGGAACAGACTGCCGCAATACAATACCGATCATGAAAATGTATTCAGCACCGAACAAAATGCGCTCATAGCGGTAAATGCGGAAAAATATTATAACGCCATGCTGTTAGGCGGACCGCATACCTGGAACATACGTGACGAACACATGGCCGACACACTGGAAAGACTATTGAAATTTCATGGCAAGAATTCGAAAGCCATAATATGGGCACATAACACACACGTGGGAGATGCAAGGGCGACGGATATGGCCGCCGAAGGCATGTTTAATATCGGCGAGCTTGCCCGCGTAAATCACCACGAAAAAGGAGTGGTGCTTGTTGGCTTTGGCACGTACGAAGGGAGCGTAATTGCCGGGCGGCATTGGGGAGCCCGTTTGCAGCGGATCCAGGTTCCGGCTGCGCGAAAGGGCAGTTGGGAACACCTGCTTCATCAGGCGGCAAAAGGAAACCAGTTATTGATTACCGAAGACCTGATGGATGATCTTTTTTTGGAACACCATATCGGGCATCGGGCTATCGGCGTAGTTTATAATCCTGAATACGAGAGCTATGGCAACTATGTACCTACCCTCATACCCTTAAGATATGATGCCTTTATTTTTATTGGCCAGACGAAAGCTCTGCATCCGCTCCACGTGGTACCCGAAGCCAGGGAAGTGCCGGAGACCTATCCTTTTGGGGTTTAACCGTGCGACTATCATATTTGGATTGCGCCGGTTTTTAACGCAACGCAAGCCCGGAAATAATTACGCTCCCCCTTCTTATACTTTATCTTGAAGAATATGAAACCAGGCACAGCGGATAAATACTATGGTATTAGTGATCTACGTCAGATTTACAGTTCGGTGAAATCATTTTTGCGCCTTCATGGAACGGGTACATTTATGAATCCAAACAAGGCATGCTATGAACACGTCAAAACCAGAATTTATCATTGCTATCGGAGGGTCAGCAGGTTACTTGTCTCCCCTATTTAAATTTTTTGACCAGACGCTTATTGACAAGGTTAGCTATATCATCCTCCGGCATATAAATCCCAACGCCCAGAGTCATTTGCAGCAAATCTTGCAACTGCATTCTAAACTTAAAGTAATAGAAGCAACCGATAACATGCCTGTCGAAAATAATAAAGTCTACGTACTACCCCCGGGGTATTATCTGACGATAAAACATGGAATACTGCGTTTACAGGAACGATCAGGCAAGATAAACTGCGCAATCGATGTGTTTATGGAATCGCTCGCCGCTGATTTTAAGGGCCGCTCGATCGGCGTTATTTTATCGGGGCTCGGCAAAAATGGGCTGAAAGGCGCCGCCGATATAAAGGAGGCCGGAGGTATGGTACTGGTCCAGGACCCATTCTCATCTGAAGCTAGTACGTTACCGCTGAAAATAATTGAGTCCGGCAATTTCGACCATGTACTATTGCCGGAAGAGATGCCCCGTGTAATATTGGAATATGTCGCGAATCACCTGAGAAAAATCGGGAACGGAACGCCGGCTAATAGCAATTCAGCCTGATTGTGTATCTATATCACATCGTCAATTGATAAGCGTCATTTTTCCGGCCGGTGAGCCGCAATATTTTTGAGGTATAAAAAGAAGATATTCAACATGCCCTGGACGAACAAGAATTACCCGGTATCAATGAAGAACCTGCCGGTACGAACCCGCGAAAAAGCAATCGAAATAGCCAATGCTTTACTCGAAAGGAATGTAGATGAAGGCATAGCTATTGCTACGGGCATCAAGAATGCCAAAGAATGGATAAGGAGGCGCTATTATACCAAAGCGCTACTATAAAGGTAGTCCCAGCCCGGAAAGTCTCAACTGCGAGCCTGTATTTGGACGATGTCGCGACCTTAATCGTTATCGCCGGAATATTCATATTTAGGCACCGTAAACCTGAAACAGGTCCCCTTCCCGGGTTCGCTATCTATCGCGATCGAACCACCATGCTGCGCAACAAAATCCTTCACCAGCAACAGGCCGAGCCCTGAACCTTTTTCCTGGTTGGTACCAGGGATCGATACATCGAAACTTCCCATAAGCTGGTCCCGGATTTCGGGTGACATGCCTACCCCTGAATCCTGTATGCATACCTCGATCATTGAATTTACCGGCTGAGCGGATACGCTCACCACGCCATTGCCGTTCGGCGTAAACTTGATCGCATTAGTGACGATATTCTGCAGTATCGACCGAAGCATCAGCGAATCGGCATAGACATAAACATCGTGGGCCGTGTTGTTTTCCAGTTTTACCGACTTCTGGATAGCGTTGACCCTCAATAGCTCAAGCGATTCGGTTATCCTTGAATGCAACTGTATCCTTTCAGGGCTGAATTTGGTTTTTTCACGCTGCTCCTTGGCCCAGTCCACCAGTTCATTTAATTGCTGTAATATTTTGTTCGAGGTACGATGAATTATGCTGGCAAACATTTGCGTCTCTTTCACGGATATTTCCCCTACTTTGTCATTTAGATTTTTGGACGCAAGCAGCAGTGAAGTAAGCGGGTTCCTCAGATCGTGTGAAATAACGGAGAGAAATTTATCTTTGGACAGGTTTAACTCCCTTAATTCGTCGTTCAGGTTTTCCAATTCCATCGTCCGTTCGCTCACACGCTGCTCCAGTTCCCTGTTTAGTTTTTTCAGGTCGTTGTTTATAGCCCTCACTTTCTCCTCCTGCATGCGCAACAACCAGTTTTTCCGCTGCATTTCGGCGAATACCCGCACTTTGGCACGCAGAATTTCGGGGTTTATCGGCTTTAATATAAAATCAACCCCACCAGATTCGTAGCCCTTATATGCCGACTCATCTTCATAGTCCTGCGCGGTTATAAAAATTATGGGGATATGCTTAAGCTTATCACGTTGCTGGATAAGTTCAGCCGTTTCGTAGCCGTCCATTATCGGCATCCGCACGTCGAGCAATATCAACGAGAAATCCTCATCCTTTAGCAACACCCTGAGCGCCTCGCGCCCGGATATCGCTTTATAAATCTCGTACCCTTCCCTTTCGAGAATAGCCTCCATGGAAAGGAGGTTATTCTCGGTATCGTCAACCAATAATATTTTTATTTCACCACCTGAACTCATGCTCTCAAGTTATTGTTTATTTGATCAGCCAAACCCTCATTAAGGATAGCAACTGATCGGTTTTTACAGGCTTGGTAATATAGTCGGAGGCGCCTGAAGCAATACATTTTTGCCTGTCGCCTATCATGGCCTTGGCCGTCACTGCAATAATCGGCAAGGTCTTATTGCGCGGTTCCTTACGGATGATCTGGATCGTTTCGTAACCGTCCATTTCGGGCATCATAATGTCCATCAGTACAATATCGATGTTTTTATCCTTGTTCAATATTTCAAGCGCCTCGCGACCGCTTTCCGCCGTGATCACCTCTATCTTTGAACGTTCAAAAACGGCAGTTAGCGCGAACAGGTTTCGAACGTCATCATCTACAACTAAGACCTTTTTGCCGTCAAGCACATCAGTATTGGGCCTGACGCCATCGATCATTCTTAGCTTGGTATCGCTTACATACTTTTTATTGGTATGCAGCAATATTAGTATCTCCTCGAACAATTGCACCGGCGACGTTGGCGTTTTGGTGATGATCTTATGGTTCAGCCGCTTCAGTTGTATCAGCTCTTCCTGGGTAAAGTCCCTTGCCGAGTGAAGAATAATGGTCGTTTGCTGCTGTTTCAGCAGGTTTATCTTGTTTAGCAGGTCAATACCATTAGCGTCGGGCAGCACAAAATCCAGTACAATGCAATCGAATGCATCCTTTTTCAATATGGTAAGGCCCTTCTTAGCCGTAGTGGCCGTAAACACATCAATAGCTTCGTTGGCGATCAGGTCTGACAGTTTCTGTAATTCTTCTACGTTATCTTCGATGATCAGCACGCGCTTTTTGGTATGCTCATGGAAACTTACGATACCTGTCATAAGATCTGCCAGGTAAGTGTTCGACAGCGGTTTCAGGCTGAACGACTTGGCTCCGAAACGCATTGCCGCTATCTTGTTATCCTCACCCGATATTACATGCACCGGTATATGCCTTAGGTTGACGTCGCTTTTCAGCAACTTCAGTATCTTCCAGCCATTGGATTCAGGCATATTTACATCGAGGGTTATAGCGATAGGATTGTATTTGATGATACTGTCGAATATTTCCAGGTAACTCATGGCCACCACTACCTTTAGATTATGATCGTGGGCCTTGTCCATAAGTATCTTCATAAATCTCACATCGTCTTCAATAACCAGCAGTACTTTATCCTCTGCGACGATGCTGTGGCGGTCGTCATCGATTACCTGCTCAGTTTCGACCAAATTGGTACGCGCATGCTGAGTGGCAGGGAAGTTATCTTTAACCACAGCCGGCTGCCCGGTTTTCTCTTCCTTATACTTCAGCGGCAGGTAAAGCGTGAATGTGCTTCCTTTTCCGAGCTCGCTGGTTACCGTAATGGTGCCACCCAGCAATTCGGCAAAACCCTTGCTTATCGAAAGGCCCAGGCCGGTGCCGCCGTATTTGCGGCTTGTCGAACCTTCGGCCTGCTGGAATGCTTCGAAAATAATCCCCTGCGTATTCTTCGAAATACCAATACCCGAATCCTCTATCGAAAACGCGATCACGGAATCCATATTGGTCAACGGATTCGCATCGTTTGGCCCCGGCCTGTATATACCCAGCTTCACGCGGCCCTTTTCGGTAAATTTGAAGGCGTTCGAAAGCAAATTCTTCAGGATCTGATTCAGACGCTGCATATCGGTTTCCATTACCTCAGGCAGCATATCCTGAATGTCTATTTCAAACTTCAGGTTCTTGGCTTCTGATATCGGCCTGAATGTTGACTCAGCGAACGACGCAATTTCCTTAAAGCTTACCGGCATCACATCGGCTGCGATCACACCCGATTCAATCTTCGACAGGTCGAGGATGTCGTTAATCAACTGTATCAGGTCATCACCGCAGGAGTGGATGGTCTTGGCAAACATCTTTTGTTTCTCCGTCAGGTTACCTTCAGGGTTTTCAAAGAGCTGCTGTGCCAGGATCAACAAGCTGTTCAGCGGAGTGCGCAACTCGTGCGACATGTTGGCAAGGAATTCCGACTTATATTTCGACGTAAGCGTCAGCTGTTCAGCTTTTTCTTCCAGCGAACGGCCCTTGTCGTGCAGCTCGTCGTTGGCACGCCTTAACTCTTCCTGTTGCGCCGAGAGTTCCGACGCCAGCGATTGCGACTGCTTCAACAGTTCCTCAGTACGGGTATTAGTCTCGATGTTGTTTAACACGATACCGATACTTTCGGTCAGCTGATCGAGGAAGTCAATGTGTGTATCGCTGAATTTCTCAAACGAAGCCAGCTCGATAACAGCTTTCACATTATTTTCGAACAACACCGGCAGGATCACCAGGTCGAGCGGAGCGGCGCTGCCGATACCTGAGCTGATCTGCAGGTACTCGCTTGGTACATTGGTCAACCGGATGCGTTCTTTTTCGGTAGCGCATTGCCCTACCAAGCCTTCGCTAAGCGCAATTTCCTGGCTGATGTTGTTCCGGTTCTTTTGCGCATAACCGGCAAACAGTTTCAATACACCTTCGTCGGATGCATCGCGCTGTTCCAAAATATAGAATGCACCGTAACGGGCGCTCACCAGTTCGGCCAATTCCGAGAGTATCTTGTTGGCAACCGCGTTCCTGTCGCGCTGGCCCTGCAGCATCTGCGCGAATTTCGCCAGGTTTGATTTCAGCCAGTCCTGCTCATGGTTACGGAGCGTGGTGTCTTTCAGGTTCGCGATCATCTGGTTGATCGTATCCTTCAGGGCTTCCAGCTCGCCTTTAGCGTCCACACGGATGGTACGGGTCAGGTCACCTTTGGTTACCGCGGAGGCAACTTCGGATATGGAACGCACCTGTACGGTCAGGTTCTGCGCCAACTGGTTCACGTTTTCGGTCAGGTCCTTCCAGGTACCGGATGCACCAGGTACACTGGCCTGCCCGCCCAAACGGCCCTGCACACCCACTTCACGTGCTACGGTGGTCACCTCATCGGCGAACACAGCCAGCGTATCGATCATCTCGTTGATGGTATCCGTCAGCTGGGCCACCTCGCCGAGCGCATTGATCGAAAGCCGCTGTTTCAAGTTTCCTTTGGCAATACCGGTGGCCACTTTGGCGATACCGCGTATCTGGCCGGTAAGGTTGGATGCCATCTGGTTTACCGAGTCCGTTAAGTCCTTCCAGGTACCGGCAACACCTTTTACGTGCGCCTGGCCGCCCAGCTTACCTTCCGTACCTACCTCACGCGCAACACGCGTTACTTCGGATGCGAACGAGTTTAGCTGGTCCACCATGGTGTTGATCGTATTCTTCAGCTCAAGGATCTCGCCTTTTACGTCGATGATTACCGTCTTGGACAAGTCGCCGCTGGCCACCGCCTTGGTCACTTCGGCAATGTTACGCACCTGCGCCGTAAGGTTACTGGACATCTGGTTTACCGAGTCGGTCAAGTCCTTCCATGTACCTGCAACACCCGGCACGAAGGCCTGACCGCCAAGGTTACCGTCTGTACCTACCTCACGCGCAACACGCGTTACTTCGGATGCGAAACCGCGGAGCTGGTCAACCATCGTGTTGATCGTTTCCTTTAGCTGCAGGATTTCGCCGCGTACGTCAACCGTGATCTTCTTTGACAAGTCGCCGTTGGCGATAGCGATAGATACGTCGGCTATATTTCGTAATTGGGCCGTAAGGTTACCGGCCATTTTATTCACAGAGTCGGTCAAGTCTTTCCAGGTACCGTCAACACCAGGCACATTAGCCTGGCCGCCAAGCTGACCTTCAGAACCTACCTCACGGGCAACACGCGTTACTTCGGATGCGAAACCGCGAAGCTGATCCACCATTGTATTGATCGTATCCTTCAGCTCGAGGAGCTCGCCTTTGGCATTTACCGTGATCTTACGCGACAAGTCGCCTTTAGCGACGGCAGTGGTCACCTCGGCGATGTTACGCACCTGGGAGGTTAAGTTGTCGGCCATTTTATTTACCGAGTCGGTCAAGTCCTTCCAGGTACCTGCTACACCGGGCACATTCGCCTGGCCGCCAAGTTGCCCTTCCGAGCCTACTTCCCTCGCCACACGGGTTACTTCCGAACCAAAAGAGTTCAACTGGTCCACCATGGTGTTGATCGTCACCTTCAGCTCGAGCATCTCACCCTGTACGTCAACCGTGATCTTCTTAGACAAGTCACCCTTTGCCACAGCCGTTGTTACTTCGGCTATATTACGTACCTGGCCCGTTAAGTTACCGGCCATCTGGTTCACCGAGTCTGTCAAGTCTTTCCAGGTACCGCCGACACCGGGCACATTGGCCTGGCCTCCCAACTGGCCTTCCGACCCCACTTCCCTCGCCACACGGGTTACTTCCGACGAGAACGAGTTTAGCTGGTCAACCATGGTATTGATCGTATTCTTTAGCTCTAGGAGCTCGCCCTTGGCATCAACCGTGATCTTGCGCGAAAGGTCGCCTTTAGCCACCGCCGTCGTCACACCGGCTATATTACGCACCTGGTCGGTCAGGTTACTACCCATTTGGTTCACCGAGTCGGTGAGGTCCTTCCAAACACCGCCGACGCCTTTAACACGCGCCTGGCCGCCGAGCTTACCTTCGGTACCTACTTCCAGCGCCACACGGGTTACTTCGGATGCGAACGAGTTCAACTGGTCAACCATGGTATTGATGGTCTTTTTCAGCTCGAGCATCTCGCCCTTTACGTCCACCGTAATTTTTTTGGACAAGTCGCCGTTGGCCACCGCCGTTGTTACACCGGCTATATTACGCACCTGCGACGTGAGGTTACCAGCCATGCGATTTACTGAGTCAGTTAAGTCCTTCCACGTACCTGCAACACCCGGCACTTTCGCCTGGCCTCCAAGTTTACCCTCGGTACCAACTTCCAGCGCCACGCGGGTTACTTCCGACGAGAAGGAGTTCAACTGGTCCACCATGGTGTTGATGGTGTTCTTAAGCTCCAAAATCTCGCCTTTGGCTTCCACGGTGATCTTTCGGGAAAGGTCGCCTTTCGCTACCGCCGTGGTTACCGCGGCGACGTTACGCACCTGGTCGGTCAGGTTGCCGGCCATCTGGTTTACCGAGTCGGTTAATTCCGCCCACACACCGGCAACACCCTTAATCTTGGCTTGCTCGCCGAGCTTGCCTTCCGACCCCACCTGTCGTGCGACCCGGGTTACCTCCATTGAGAATAGCCGCAGTTTGGAAAGCATCTGGTTGGATTCTTTAGCAATACGCAGGAACTCGCCTTTGAGCGGGTGCCCGCTGATCTCGAGCGGTATCTGCTTGGACAAATCTCCGTTGGCCACCGAGTTAATCATCCCGGCGATCTCAAGGGTTGGCGAGGTCAGATCGGATATCAGGTTATTGAGTGATGACACGCCTGCGGCCCAATCGCCCCTGGCATCTGCCAGTTCAATCCGCTTAGCTAAATCTCCTTTTTTACCGATAGTCTTTTCAGCCTGCGATATTTCGGCCACAAGCCGTTCATTCATGTCGATGATGTCGTTAAGCACCTCGCATATGCGGCCGTTGATGCCTGCCTGCCTGACGGGCATACGTGTATTTAACCTGCCGTTCTTCACAAGGGACAGCACCCGTAACAACTCTTTCAGATCAAGCGGATCGCCGTCTTGCCCCCTGGAAACCTCGGTTTCCTCCAAAAGTTCATCTAAGATCGTGTCTTTCATTGAGCTCAGTTTTTTCTTTGTTGATTATATCGATTGCTGTGTTTTCAAGTGGCATGTCCTGTGTTGCTACAGGAAGTTTAACATAAAAGATGCTTCCACGGCCGACTTCGCTCTCGGCCCAGATCTTTCCGTTATGTTTTTCTATGATCTGACCTGAAATATAAAGCCCTATTCCTAAACCAGACAAGTTCTGGTTAAATTCATCGACTCTATAAAAACGGGTAAATATTTCATCCAGCTTACTCGCCGGGATACCTACCCCAAAGTCTATGACGCGGATATAGACATAATTATTGCGGCACTCCAGCGAAACAATTATTTCATTTGAATCGGCGGAGTATTTTACCGCATTAGTAAGCAAGTTAATAAATACTTGTTCAATTCGCTGCGGATTACCATAAATAAAAGTTGGCTCCTCTTTGACCGAAACGTTTATTCGATGAGTTTGCTGCGAATATTGAATAAGCTCTATCGTTTCCTTTAATACCTTACTGATATCAAATATTTCTTTGGGAAGATGAAGTTTTCCCGCGTCGATCTTTGACACATCGAGCAGATCCGATACAAGTTGTGTTAACCGTTGTACCTGCTCGCGTGTTTTGTAAATAAATTTTCTGGGTTTTTCCTCGCTGGTCACTTTATCCAGGATTTGCAGGTAACCCGCAATGCTGGTCAGCGGTGTTTTTAGCTCGTGGCTGGCCAGGCTCAGGAATTCACTTTTTTGCTCTTCGGCTCTTTTCCTGTCGCTGATATCACGTGCTATCTTAGAGGCACCTATAATAACGCCATTTTTGTTTATTACCGGTGAAATGGAAATGGAAAGGGGTATTCTTGCCCCCGCCTTCGTCATACGGATAGTTTCAAAATGATCGACCTTTTTACCGCTTATGATCTCCCCGATAATATAGTCTTCCTCAGCCAGGCGCTCGGGCGGGATGATCATTGAAATATGCCTGCCTATCGCTTCGCTTTCGGTGTAGCCGAACATTCTTTCAGCCGATTTGTTCCAACTGGTGATTATCCCCTGCAAGGTTTTGCTAACAATCGCATCGTCCGATGTATCCACTATCGTCGCCAGCATGGCCTGTTTTTCCTCGCCCTGCACAGTTTCAGTAATGTCCACCAACGTATTAATTGCACCCGTCAGTACACCGTTTTCGTTTAGGATTGGAACCGGATGCGATTGTACACGCCGCTTGCTTCCGTCAGGTCGCTGAATAATAACCTGCCCCCCTTTGACTGGTATTTTTTCCGCCAGGCAGCGCGCCATCGGACAATTTTCAGGCATCAGGGCCTGTCCGTCAGTGTCGAATACTTTCCAGGCGCCGCCAAATTTCGACACACCCGGTTCCGGTTCCTTGCCCCATAACTCGAGCGCAGCTTTATTATAGGATATGACGTAACCCTCCGTATCGCATTTGTATACGGGTATAGGTAATTGATCAAGCGCAACACCAGCTTTTAACTCTGGGCTAATCAAATTAAACATCTGTTAGGAATCTCAAAAGGTTATCGGCAGAAGCTAAATGCACAACACTTCATAAGATCATTTGTTTTGGATTCTTTTAATTTTTCCCCCGTTGGTTTTTAAATCAAATACTTATCGATTTATTGTTTCGAGCCCTATGCGTGGTTTATAGCCCGAGCGGGGGTGATATCATTTATTTTTTTAATATCACAATTTCATCTGCCCGGCAATTTCAGCAAGAATTTAATTTTATCGGACGCTGAACGACAGTCCGTTACTAAATCCCGAGAAATCGGGCTTAAGCCGCCTTGATACCACTTGCAGGCTATCCTGGAAGCGCCGGATCAACAGATAGTGGAACGCGGGTTTATAATCAGCAGCGACATCCTGCGTCACTTCCTTCGCATACAAAGGCTGGTGCAGGCCGCCACCGCCGCCGATGACAAGAAAGCATTTATTCTGCATATAAAACCGCTCGAAATTATGCGAGTGTCCTGAAAGAAAAAGCACGCATTTCTTAGAATTGATAAACGCCGGTACAAAGTTCTGCCGCACGGCCATGGATGGCTTGACAATGCGGCTGTTGGTATAAGGCGAATGATGACAGCCTACGATGACAAATTTGACGGCCGGGTCATCGTCAAGTTTCCTAACCATCTCGTTGTACCAGTTATCCTGCGCGAGGATCTGGGCGGTTGTCATTTTCGTAAAATTGGAATTAACAAGTATTACCGCAACCGAATCGATGATCTCGGTATAACCAGCGGGGTTATACATCGGGAACCTTTGCTTAAAATTGGCCGTACCCCGTTTGGCATTAAACATTACTTCGTGGTTACCGAGGGTTGCGTAAACAGGTATGGAGTCTTTGGCGCATTGTTTAATATAACTATCTACGGCTGCCCATGCTTTATTTTGGTACCCTAAAGAGACTACATCCCCCAGAATGAAAAACCCTGACGGGTGTTCCTTGTCGACATCCTCAAATATCATCTCCGTGGCTTTTTGGTTATGATTCGATTTAAGCCGTATCCTTTCCACCCACATGGGCGCCTGGGTGTCGCTGGTAAATGCAATAAGCGGGCGTTTGGGTTGTGAAAACGCACTACATGTGATGAGGCTGCAAATTAAAATACCGATGAGCTTTGCCATACAACTGAAGAACGCGAATCCGGCGCATTCTGTTCGCAATCATCAAATAATCGCCCGGAATTTTACTCTTCTTTCGGATGATAACGTTCTTTTACATATTTAAGCATATTCACGGCATCATCCCTTACATATTTATTATCGCGCAACAACTCCCGGGTGTTGATCCTGATCAGCACCATTTGAGCAGCAAGCTGCGTCAGGTCGGCCTGGGTCAGGTTACGCATCTGCGCGGTTAAGGCGGGTTTATCGCCAAAAGCGCTATCCATATTAGCCGGCGTAAAATGCTGGGCCATAAAAGGATCGAAGTAATTGCGCTGGTATTGCAGCGTAATATCCTGTATAGTGCGTAACAGCTCGGCATGCCTTTCGTAATTGGCGATGAAGCTGATGATCTTCGAATTAGCGAATTGTTTGAGGTGCAGCTCGTTTTTGATAGCGCCAATGGCTCCCATCGACGGGTGAAATATCCACAAGCTGTGCGAATCGACAACCAGTTGCTGGAGTTTTTTCATGTCGATCTTATTCATTGGCTGTTGTAAAAGCCTGAATAAGCTATCGTTGGTTTGAACGATTGCAGTTTCGCCTTTGTATACCGCATTTAACTGGGCCGTGTCAACCTTCAGGTCGCGTACTAATTGCCCGGTCAGCTCGCGCGCATGCTCGTTGTTGGTGATCACCTCCCTTACGTTCTCGGCAAGAAAACCAAGCATCACCGCGATAAATATCATTAAACCTTCCAGCAGGTATTCTTTCCAGGGTCTTGGCTCGTTATGGTCTAAACGGGGATGGTGATGTACTTCCATTTTTTTCAGTTGGCAGTTTGGAGTTTACGGTTGGCCGTTACTTCTTAAATCGTGAATCATTGCTATCAGATTGTCTGCAGACCGCAAACGGGCAACTGCAAACCAGTTCCAAAGCTAAGATTTTAGAATTTATTTTGTTGAAGCCAATTGATCCAACTGCGCCATTTTATCATACATCACCCGAAAGGTATTCCAGGGCGTGTCTTCGCCGGCCGAATTGGGCGCTTTGCCATAATAGCCATTTAAAAATTGGGGCGGAAGCGACCATATCGTTTCAGCTATGCCGTAAAACCGGGGCCTCATCGTTTTACCTGTTGTCGCCCTGGAGCGGTAAAGATCCTCCACCTGCTCAACGGCCACTTTCGGCTGGTTCCAGGTGCAGGTTACTACGCGCAAGCCTTTCATTGCAAAATAAACGGCCGTCTGATTGTCTTCATCGTACTGCCAGTCGCAAATCACCACATCACGCGGTATCATATCCACGGCACGGTAGGTGTCGTTATAGCTTGCCGCCCACTCACCTATTCCTGTGGCGCGCCCGTCGATCAGCCGGTCTCCCCATATCCAAAGCTCCTCGCCTTTTCCGGCCAAATGGTCGCGTATCAGTTGTACTTCATTGGCGAACAGCACAGCTTTGTCGCGCCCGGCGCAGCGGGGGCATTTGTCCTCGCCCAGGTAAAACACCTCGTCCATTCCTGCATGAAAAGCTTTGGCCTCGAATACATCCATGATCTCGTCCACCAGGTCAAATATCACTTTGTGCACTCCCGGGTGCAAGGGGCAATAGCTACGGCAATACAGGTTGTCGGCGTTGGGCCACTTGTAATCTTTAGGAGCCGGCATCGGCACCCAGGGCGTTTCATCAAATTCGGGGTAAACCTGCAGCAATTTATTATTCTTTGCTGCCCACGACTGATGCCCCAGCAGGTTGATCTGGGGAATAATGGAAATCCCATTCTTTTTACAGGCTTCCAATATTTTCTTCGCATCATGTTTCGACAGCGCAGCCGAATCGCGTAGTTCAGGGTGACTTTTATACTCGTAATTGTAATCGACTCGTAATATAAGCGTATTTACTTTACGCGGTGCAAGTTCCTCGTTGATGAATTTGATGAAATCATCTACCCCGCTGGGCTTGGGCGCGGCAATAACAAAACCGCGCACCATAAAGGCGCTGTCCGGTGTCTTTTGCGCGAACACATGGCATGAGATGCTGCTGAGAAGCAGTAGCAATACATAACTGTACCTGTTCATAATTGTAATAATTGGCGTTTAACAGGTACAATTTAGGAAGTATTTGTAAGCTCTTCACCTTCAATCATGTAACAAATTGATAAGCACGAAGCGCCTGGTCTTGAATTTAGGCCATACCTAAATAAGATTCAACATTTTTTGAGTAGCTTTAATGGCCGAAACCGTCTGGTCGCTGTCGAGTCCGCGGGTTTTGAATTCCTTCCCGTCGCACTCCCATGTAATAATGGTTTCGCACAGGGCGTCGGTCTTACCGCCGGGTGGGATACGAACCGCGTAGTCGGTCAGCAATGGCAACGTTAGTTTCTTTTTCTGATAAGCAGACCGAAGCGCGTTCATGAATGCATCGTACTGGCCATCGCCCTGCGCATGTTCTTCGAACACTTCGCCGTTCACGTTGATCTTGATGGTGGCCGATGGCCGCAGGTTTTTGGAATGCGTGAGCACATAATTCTCGATTTGTACCTTTTCCTCGATAGCATTACTGTCCAATACATCGGATATGATGTAAGGCAGATCGGATTGGGTAACTACTTCTTTCCTGTCGCCAAGCTCGATGATCTTTTGGGTTACTTTTTTGAGGTCGGTATCAGACAGGCGAATACCTAACTGCGCCAGGTTATTTTCAATATTGGCCTTGCCGCTGGTTTTGCCCAGTGCATACTTACGCTGACGACCGAAACGTTCGGGCATCAGGTCGTTAAAATACAAGTTGTTCTTTTTGTCGCCGTCGGCATGTATACCCGCGGTTTGGGTAAACACATTCTCGCCAACGACCGGTTTATTCGCCGGTATGCGGAAACCCGAAAAGGTTTCCACCAGCTTGCTTACCGAGTATAGTGACTTTTCGTCGACCGAAGTTTTAACGTCCTTCACATAGTCATTTAAAACTGCTATAGTGCTTGCTAGCGGTGCATTGCCGGCACGCTCGCCCATGCCATTAATGGTGAGGTGCAGTCCTTTAGCGCCTGCATTCACCGCTTCCAGCACGTTAGCGACGCTTAGGTCGTAATCGTTATGCGCGTGGAAATCAAAATGGATATGAGGGTATTTTTGGATGATCGGCGTTAGAAATTCCCGAACCTCCGAAGGTATCAAAACACCCAATGTATCGGGCAATAATATTCTTTTAATGGGCCGAGTTGCCAGAAAATCAAGATACTGGTAAACATACTCTTTTGAATGACGCATACCATTGCTCCAGTCCTCCAGGTATACATTGCACTCAATGCCGTGCTTGCGCGCGTAGGCAATCACTTCAGCCACTTCTTTAAAGTGTTGTTCCGGCGTTTTCTTAAGCTGGTGGGTCAAATGATTCAGCGAGCCCTTGGTAAGCAAGTTCATCACCTTTGCTCCTGCCTTCAGCATCCAGTCGACCGAAACTTTACCGTCGACAAAGGTCAGCACCTCTATCCTGTCAATAAAGCCATTCGCCTCAGCCCATTCGGTGATCTTTTTTACCGCCTGAAACTCGCCCTCCGAAACTTTGGCCGACGCGATCTCAATCCGGTCAACCTTCACTTCGGTTAACAATAATTGAGCTATAGTCAGCTTCTCAGAAGCCGAGAAGGACACACCGCTGGTTTGCTCACCATCCCTCAGCGTGGTATCCATGATTTCAATATGGCGTCGCGATCCGGTCATTTTAAAATTGATACTGCTAAATAATTTCTGTTAAAATTATTTGAACAATTGTTTAATAATTTTAGCAGGAATGCAATAATCGGAAAATCAACGCTAAATCGCTAATTTTTTGGAAAATAACCTGAATAACTATGGGTTTTATGAAATTATGCAATCAAGGTCGTTATATCTTCCCAGTACATCCAGTGCTGGTTCAGGTTTGCGGCGCCATTAACAGCATAAACGCTCCTTGAATTATCATTTCCCGGGTCGACACATATCTTTTTCGCACCTTGCCTAACAAACCAGCCGGCAAGCATTTTTATCAATTCTGAAGCTATTCCTTTCCGTCGATATTCGGGATCGACATCGATCCATTGCAATTCGCCATCGCAGCCAAGGCGTTTAGTGAGATGCCCGGCTATCCAACCGACGATCCGGTCACCATCGGTTGCCACGTAAACCGTACGCTGGGCCATCGCTTTTTGCGGATTGGTTATACCGTCCATATAACCTTTGATATATGGCGCCCAGCCCTCAACTGTACCGCGCAATAATGCGCGCAGTCGGGCGAGGGAAGAAATATCGGATTCGGTTGCAACGCGGTAGTTTATTGACATATGATCATCTTACAAAGAACCATTGGTACGCAATTGGCTAAACGACTGATCCTCTATATTATATAACACGCCCCACCAGCCGTTTCCACCGCCGCAAGTATTTACTGCATCCTTTTCCCAATCCAGGTGCATGCGTTTAAACTCATTAGGATAATAATTAAAGGCATTGATATAAATATACTTTTTACGGTGTATGATAAGCCCAATATACTGGTACCCATATTGGCCTAAGTCTGCAAGGTCCGACCCTGAAGCATAAACTTTACTTTTCAGCTTTAATATCTTTTTGAAATTATCTTCTACCGACTTAACCTGCGTTACTGAAACGACAAAAAACCCGCTCACATTTTCGGGCGTTTCCCTTGAACATTGGTGCAGCAATTTTTTCCCATGGGCAGTATCTAAAGCCGCGCTGTGCTCCGGCTTGAAATGATCCTTTTGCGCAATTGAAACATTGGCAAAAAAGAGCAGCAATACGATAGCTATATATTTTCTCATAATATGCCCATTTACAAAAACTTCAGCGAATTTCCCGGAGAAATATGTTTCGCTTTGATACCGGGGAAATTTTTATTCAGCCATTCGAGCATAAATTGCGAACCCCATTCCTCGCTGGCGATATGACCCATAACCACCAGCGATATATTATCGCCTTTGGAACGGGCATCGCGCACGTATTCGGCTGTTTCCCATTCGGATATTTCGCCGCAAAAGATCGCGTTCGGCTTGTATTTCATAATAGCCTCTATCTGCCGCGTTCCGCCCGGCGCGCCCGGCATAAATAATACTCGCCGGCATATTTCGCTCATATCCCCCACATACCTCACCTGGTCGATGTTGAGCTTTATTTTGACATGGTGGACCAGGTCTCTCAGTTCAGTACTTTGCATCGTGAGCAGGTTAGGCATATCCTTGTCGGAATATTGCGTCCATTCTAATTGCTCCAATTGTGCCTTGGTTACTCCGTCGGGTTTATGCGTATGGATGTAATCGTGGTTTCGCCAGACAGCGATGTTATGCTGTTTCAGCAGATCGACCTTGTATTGATAAACGTCGTCGTCTTTCAGCCAGTCGGTCTTATCTTCATGATTATAAAAAGTCGGCTCGTGGGCTATGATAAAATTAGCGCCGAGACCGATAGCCTTACGGATCATCTCGATCGTAGCGAACATAGTTGTCAAAACGCCGGTTACGACCATATCCGGGCTGCCCGATTTCAAGGTATCAACTGTGTTGGGAATATTGCCTACGCCTACTTCTGCAATAAATTTATCCATGATCTGCTTTACGGTCACAGGGTCATCCGTTTTCAAAAAACTGGCTGCTTTCGCTGCAAATGGCATCGATAATACCATACCCGCGCCCGCTGCGATACCCGCGTTTTGAATAAATTTCCGTCGTGTTAGCCCTTCGGATTGTTCGTGTTGATTTGTCATGGTTTAATCTTTTTATCTTAGAAATTTAACTGATCGGCACTGTCTTCATCCAAAAACAGAACCGCGTTCGGGTGTTTTCTTAATACGGACGCCGGGCATCGCTCGCCGATGTCTCCATAAAGTGTTTCATGCACGGCCTTTGCCTTGTTTTTTCCGGGAACCATGCAATAAATGTATTTACCCAACATCAGCGCCGGAACAGTTAGTGTAATAGCGTGATCCGGCACATCACTCAGTCGGGCAAAACAGCCGTCATTCACCTGCTGCTGCCGGCAGGCCCGATCAAGCTCGACCTTCTTAACCATAAAGGGATCGTTAAAATCAGCCACATGGGGGTCATTAAACGCTATATGCGCATTCTCGCCTATGCCCATGCAAACAATATCAGGCGGGAATTGCTCCAAAAGCTTTGCATATCGCATGCATTCGGCCTCCGGAGCGGCATTGCCGTTAATATAACCCACCGAATGGAAGGGTAAATGGCTAAATATCTTTTCTTTCAAAAACGAGCCAAACCGCTGAGTTGCATTTTCAGGCAGACCAATATATTCATCCATGTGAAAAGCATTTACACGCGTCCAATCCACCGATGCTTTTTCAACTAATGCAGCCAGGAATTCATTTTGCGACGGAGCGGCAGCGAAGATGATATTGATGAAGGGCTTTTGTGTGAGCAGCTCAACTATCTTGCGGGCAACAATTCCAGCTGCATTCACGCCCATATTTAACCGGGTATCATAAATTCTGACGTCCAACCGGTCAACGTTAAATTCTTTCATAAACTATTTTACCGCCGATAATGGTCTTATCGATATTAATATCACCATCAAAGATTACGATATCGGCATCTTTTCCTTTTTCCAAAGTACCTTTCCTGTCATCTATTCTCATGATCCGGGCAGGAATAGCCGAAGCCATTTTCACAACCTCTGTCATTGGTACATCTGCAACATCGACCATCGTCTTTACCAATCGATCGAATGTAGCCACACTACCGGCAAAGGCTGTGCGGTCGGGCATTTTGGCTACTCCATCTTCTACGACCACTCTGATGCCATCCTTCAGGCTGCCTAAAATACTTTCACCCGGCGGCATGCCGGCAGCCCGCATGGCATCGGTAATGAGGGCGGTGTGATTTGAGCCCTTTATTTTATAGATCAGCCTAAGTAAAGGTTCTGGTAAATGCACACCGTCGGCAATGATCTCCACGAACATATCATCGATCAGGTAAGCGCTTTCGATCACCCCGGCATAGCGGAACGCATTACGCCGCGTTACGCCCGACATCGCCGAATAAAAATGCGTAGCCAGCATGTAGCCATTGTCAAAGGCTTTGATCACATCCTCATATACCGCATCTGTATGGGCAATGGCCGGCAATACACCATTTGCGACCATGTACTTCCCAAACTCAACGGCCCCCGGCAGTTCTGGTGCGGCGCTCCATCGCTTGATCTGTTTTGACGCAGAAAGTATTTCCTTATACTCTTCGGCGTCAGGATCGCGGATATAGCGCGGGTCCTGCGCGCCTCGCTGGTTCATGGCAAAGTACGGACCTTCAATGTGGATACCGATGAATTGCGAACCGAATGTGTTTTGTTTATCGGCCTCCTCGTAAATCCTGAGTGTCTCCAGCAGATCAGCTTTTTCGCAGCTCAGCGTGGTCGGCAGCATGGCCGTAGTGCCATGCCGGGCATGCAATTCTGCAATGCCTAAAAACGCCCCGATGGTATTATCCATAAAATCGTGGCCACCGCCGCCGTGCACATGGACATCGATAAAGCCGGGAGAAATGTATCTTCCTTTGGCATCTATCGCTTCGGCATCTGGCACATCGATGTTACCGGCGGAAATTTCGGTGATCTTTCCATCGCTGATGAATACGCTGCCTCCTTTCAGTATACCATCTGAAGTTATGACCTGTCCGTTATAAATTTTGAGCTGCATGAGGCTACTTTCTCCGCGATAAACGCTGGTACAATAAACGGGCTTTGGCGTCACGCAGGTCGTTCTCTTGTGCCAGTTCAGCCGAGTATAAATAATCCTTATTCAATGCAATAAAGCTGGCATCCAATTCCCTGCTGTTGCTTATCAAGCCCTTCAGTTCGTCGAGCACTCCGGGAATTTGGTCGGTCGAAAAATCCGCCGAGTTTACCCTGCTTTGTATTTCTTCATACGATAAATAATACGCCCGGATATTAGCCATAAGCTTGTAATGGTCAAATTCGGACTGGTTTATTGCAGGCTTAAGCGAGTCAAGTACGCCCTTTACATACAAGGCGCTATCACGTAATTGTTTCACAGACATTGGCCTGGGCGACATTACTTCGCCCTGCATTACCTCGTAAGGTGCGGCCTTCAGGGCGCTCCAAAACTTTTCCGATTGCCCCTGATCAAATCCATATTCTTTTTGGCAATAGTCCGCAATGAATTTATCAACGTCCAGCGGCTGATCAGCATGAATGGCTTCGGTGTAAGCGGCCAGCAGCATATTAAACCCGCTGATAGGATAATCGTGCCGGATAGCGTAAAGATCGAGGATATTTTCGCTCGTTTCCCAAATCGGCGAGTACGCGCCCGAGGTTGACCACGAGGTCATCACAATTCCCTTATAACCCAACTGGCGGCAAGCGGGAATAAAATTTTTAATATTATTAAAATGCTTTTCCCATTGCGTAAGGAAGTAATTGTCCGGATGCGAGCGCAGCGAAGGCGCACCCCATATCTCCAGTCCGCTTTGCATCAGCTTTTGATGATCGCCGAAATTGTTCATGCTCCAGCCGTAATTCCAGTCGACCAAAATGGTTTGCTTTGGCAATAGTTTGATCGCTTCCGGGTATTTCATGGCGATATCGGCCCACATGACCGGTACTTTGCCCATTTTGATCACAATATTGCATAGCATCCGGATGTAGTCGATATACAGCTTTGATTTGCCTTCCTCAGCCACCTTCTTCCGGCAGCGTTCATCATGCCCCAGCAAATAAGTCTCGTCGCCGCCGATATGGATATATTTCGACGTGTGCGTTGACTCCAATTCCTTATACAGATCGCTGAAAAGCATACTGTCCTGCCGAACCTGCAGCGGGCAAACCTGTGAATAATCTTTCTGGTCCTCGCGCAAATCCTTGTAGCGTTCATTCCGCAATATGTACTCCACATGCCCAAAGCTTTGCTGCAGCGGTATCACATCGATACCCAGCCCATTACAGTATTTGATAAAATCGACTATCTCGGCTTTGCTATAAGCAAAACGATTAGGAATAAGCGGATGCTTCTCGAAGGGATAGGTTCCCTCCCATTCCATAATCAGCGTATTAATACCGTAGCCGCTCAGCTTTTTGGCAAACTGCTTTAACGCGGGCATGGGCATTACCTGTATCCGCAGGTCGAGATGAAAACCACGGACCTTGAATGAACTTGTCCTGGTCTCCTGTCCTGCCGAAAAATGCGGGCCCAGGCAAATCACTAAAAACGATATCAGCAGTAAGACTTTTTTCATAAGGGCACAAATGGCGTAATCGCGGATAGACCAAGATATAAAATGAGCAGGAAAAATCCGGGATATTTCTTTTTTGCCGCCGAAACCTCCGGCCAGCAATGTTTGTTTTTTCTGACACGATAAGTAATTTTGACCCGGTTTCCCTCAGCCCTAAATTAGCCCCCTCATGAAAAAACTGTTATTCTCCCTGCTGCTGCTTTCGTTCCTGTTTCCTTCTACCTCCCGCGCACAAAGCATTAACACCAGTAACCTGAAGATCGATGTAGGCCCAACGCTGGCGTTGCCTATCCGGTATTTGAATTACGTCAGCCTGTTTGGCGTGGGCGCTTACGGTTCTGTCACAACGCCGGTTATAGAAAACCTCGATGTTGGCGGACGTGTAAGCGCATCTTATTTCTTTGGCAAAACACAGTACGGTGTCAGCAATGCGGGCAGCCGCATTTTTGATGTGATGGCGACGGGTAGCTACCTTTTGCCACAAAATGTATTTGTGGGTGTCGACCTGGGTGTAGGCTTCGCCGCCGAGCCGGGGTTTAACAATACCGAGCTGGCCGACTCCTTCAATGTAGGTTACCAAATGGATTACCAGAAACACGTGGTGCGTTTCGCGGTTTTTTTCGATCAGACTACCTACCAAAAGTGCGCCGGCGTACGGGCGACGGTGAGGCTCTAAATTCAAACCACGATGCATCTCAATTGTTGAACTGTTAAAACTACCAGCATGAAAAAGCTATCGGAACAGGAAATAAACTCGGCACTACAGGATCTGAAAGGCTGGGAATATAAGGACAATGCGATTTTAAAAGACTTTTCCCTGCCCACTTTCTTCGATGCCTTTGCGCTTTTATGCAAGGCTGCGTTTATAGCCGAGAAAATGAATCATCACCCCGATTGGTCCGGCGTATACAACAAGGTAACGCTGAAACTAAATACGCATGATGCCGGGGGTGTAACGCAAAACGACATCGATTTTGCGAAAGAAGTTGAAAAGTACCTTAGTTAGTCAGGAAGTCGGAAAGTCCGCATAAGTCCGAAAGAATATCGTGTGGTAAGCCCTATATTAGCCGAATTATAACCGGCTACAATGAAGTGCTCAAAATATTTCCTGCTGTGCCTATTGCTGTCATTTTTCGTCCAGGCCAATGCACAGCAAAAGCGTCAAACCTATTGCAATCCGCTTAATTTAGATTACGGCTACACGCCATTTAAAAACTTTTCCAAATGGGGTAAACATCGTGCTACGGCCGACCCGACGGTTACCTTATACAAAGGCAAATATTACCTGTTTTCCACTAATCAGTGGGGCTACTGGTATAGCGACGATATGCTGCACTGGCGCTTTAATTACCGCAGCTTCCTGCGGCCGTACAATGAGAATCCGGGCGATAACCTTTGCGCGCCTGCCACCCTGGTTTTAGGCGACACCTTGTTGGTTATCGGTTCGACCTACAATAAAGATTTCACGCTTTGGATGAGCACTGACCCGGTGCATAATGTCTGGAAGGCGGCGAAGGACTATTTCCAGGTAGGCGCCTGGGATCCGGGAATGTTCCTGGACGATGACGGCCGGGTTTATATCTACCACGGATCGAGCAACACGCTGCCGCTTTACGGGCAGGAGATCGACCGGAAAACCTTCGACCCCATCGGTCCGAAAGTGGAAACCGCAAGGCTCGACTGGCAAAAATACGGCTGGGAACGTTTTGGCGAGAATAATGATAATGTATTCCTTACCGGCTTTATGGAAGGATCATGGATGAATAAATACAACGGCAAATATTACCTGCAATTCGGCGGATCGGGAACGGAAGGCAAAGGCTACTGCGACGGCGTGCTGGTGGGCGACAAACCGCTGGGGCCGTTCACTTACCAAAAACACAATCCATTTTCTTATAAACCCGGCGGATTTGCCAAAGGGGCAGGTCACGGCGCTACGTGGAAGGATAAATATGGGAATTACTGGCATATATCAACCATGGTGGTCAATGTGAAGAACAACTTCGAGCGGCGGATCGGGTTTTGGCCGGCCGGGTTTGATCAGGATGGGGTACTGTATTGCAACACGGCTTACGGCGATTACCCGCAGTATTTGCCTACCGGCAAGGAAGATCATATCAAGGGCAATTTTACCGGCTGGATGATACTAAATTACAACAAGCCGGTACAGGTATCGTCAACACTCGGCGGATATGAGCCTAATAACGCTGTCGACGAGGACATTAAGACCTACTGGTGCGCCAAAACGGCCAACAAGGGCGAATGGCTGATGTCCGACTTAGGGGAGATTAGTACCGTTAACGCGATACAGGTAAACTATGCCGACCAAGACGCACAGTTCATGGGTAAATCAATGGGTGTTTACACGCAGTACATCATCTATTCATCAATGGATGGAAAAAACTGGAAAGTGCTGATCAATAAAAGTAAGAACAAAACCGATGTACCGCACGACTATATCCAACTGGATAAGCCCATTAAAACCCGCTATCTGAAGATCGTTAATATCCACATGCCCACGGGTAAATTCGCTTTATCGGGGTTTCGGGCTTTCGGTAAAGGCGCGGGCGCAAAACCAGATTCGGTGAAAGATCTCATTATCCTTCGCGGCAGCAGCGAGCCTCACAACGCCTGGCTTCGCTGGCAGCCGGTAGACAATGCCATCGGTTATACCATTTACACAGGCATTGCACCTGATAAGTTGTACAACAACATCATGGTTTACGGCAAAAACGAGTACTTCTTTAATGGGATGGATAAGGATCTGCCCTACTATTTCCAGATCGAGGCCTTTAATGACAACGGCATTTCGGCCCGAACCAAAATAATTGAAATAAAGCCCTAACTGCAGGCCGCATGGTAGTGCAGGCTCTTGCCTATAGATGTCTTATGTTTATTCCAAACACGTCCTTCAGCGCCCTTTTGGCCGCATAATAGCCGCACATGCCGTGAACGCCACCGCCGGGCGGTGTGGATGAGGAGCAGATATATAAGCCCGTTGCTGATGTCCTGTACGGCGACCAGCGCAGGGCCGGCCTGGTAAACAACTGCCCCAGGTCGATGGCGCCGCCGTTAATGTCGCCGCCTACATAATTGGGATTATACTCTTCGACCTGTACTGAATTCATCGTATGTTTAGCCAGTATACGTTCTCTGAAGCCCGGCGCGAAACGTTCAACCTGGCTTTCGATAGCATCGGTCATGTCAACAGCCGAGCCATTTGGCGTGTGACAGTAGGCCCAGGCCGTGTGCTTTCCGGCAGGTGCGCGTGAGGGATCGAACAGGCTTTGTTGCGCGAACAGAACAAATGGTTTTTCAGCGATCTTTCCATTCCAGGCTTGCTGCTCTGAGGCTGCGATCTCGTCCATCGTATTACCAATATGCACCGTTCCGGCATGCCGGCATTCTTCGGCTGTGAACGGTACCGGCCCGTCAAGCGCCCAATCGACTTTAAAAACTCCCATACCGTAACGGTATTTTTCTAGCGAACGCTTGTAATCAACGGAAAAATGATGGCCGGCGATCTGTAAAAGCTGCCTCGGCCCGATATCGAACAAAATCGCGTGTGAGGACGGCAACTGGTTCATCGACATCACATAAGTATTGGTTTCTATCTTCCCGCCCAGCGAAATGAAGTACGATGCTAATGCGTTCGCTATACTTTGCGAACCTCCTTTAGCCATGGGCCAGCCTTTTAAATGGGCATTGGCCATTAGAACCAGCGGAATTGCGGCTGAACTTAATCTATTCAATGGCAGCATGGAGTGTGCGCCCATACCGGCAAACAGGCCTCTCGCTTCCTCCGTTTTAAATCTTTTCGCTACAGCCAGCGCCGGTCTTAATGCCACCATGCCGAATGCCGCCATCTCCAGGGGATGTTTCGGGAAATGCAGCGGCCCAAGCAGATCGGGGGCCAAACCCGGCCAGCTCTTTACTATCGGTTTTATAAACCTCTTGTAAGTATTTTCGTCGTTCCCAAATAAAGCGGCAGTTTCATCGAGCGATTGCTTTAAAACAGCCGCTTTTCCGCTGTCGAAGGGGTGGGAAGCAGCTATTTCGGGATAGATATAATCCAGGCCGTGATCCGCAAGAGGTAACGTTTCAAAAAAGGGAGAACCCGCCGCAAGCGGGTGGATAGCGGAGCAAACATCATGGATAAAGCCGGGTAAGGTCAGCTCCGCAGAGCGCATGCCCCCGCCTACTGTGTCTTTCCCTTCAACCACCAAAACCGAAAGCCCGTTTTGCTGCAAAAGTATACCTGCCGCCAGGCCATTCGGCCCTGACCCAACGATTACCGCATCAAAATCTCGTCTTTCAAGATTCATTATCCGGACTGTTTAACGATACCGTTAAAAGTCGGAATATTCTGTGGGATGCAAAAATGTTATATCTGCCTTCGATACGTTATGCGCGTACTCAGGTTTGGCTACCAGCGTTTTCCACTCAGGGTCATTATTGAACGCCTCCCAGTGCTTCTCCCGGTCGGCTTTATTCTCAAACGTCGTCATGTACATCAGGTTAGGCATATGGCTGCCCGCCAGCACCTCGGCATAAAATACAGCGTTAAAATTAAGGCGCTTGAACAGCACCGTTTCGCCGCCGTCGTTGAACATTTTTACTTTATTAATATTTAGTTTTTCCGATGGACTTTCGTAGCTCCGCAATTCGTAAACGCGTTCGGATTTTGGCGCCGACAGATGCGGTTCGGTTGGCGACGGCCATTTAGGGAACGCCTTTAGGTCTATTACCTCGATCCTGGAATACAGCAAGTCATTATAGGCCGCATCGATAAAATCTTTTCCCGCTTCGAGGAATTGCCGGTCGCTCCAAACGCGCTCATGTGTGTTATTACGTTCATCGTCGTTTTTGAATGGGACAAAAACATAAATTTTCCGGTCAGCAGTATCTTGCTCGACGGGCTTAAAAACGCCAACTTTCGAAATATGCGCGCGGTGCAAAGCCGGCAGCAATGCATTTTTAAAGTAATAATCCAGCCTGTCTTCCTGCGCCTGCGTCTTATAATGGTATATCCTGATGCGGTAATAATATTGCTGTGCGTCCACATTTTGAAAAGACAATAGCAAAAAAAGGCTGCATAGCCCCAATAAATTGATTAGTCTTATTTTCATAGTTCAAATTTATTTAATACCCCATTTTGAGGCAAGCACTTTCATGAAGTACCCGCCTACAACGCTACGGGCCTGGAAACCAACCTGCTTGCCATTCGTCGTTTCGTGCCAATCGCTTAACGGCACCCTTGTTGGCGTTTCGGTAGCGAATTTATAAACAGGGTCGGTTAAAGCCTTAAAGTTAGCCATATTGTTACTTAACGTCGCCGTCCACATGATCCAATCCGACTTGGTATATGTTTTCCTGCTGTCAAGCGGCAGTCCGAATTTGTTCTGTTTGGTCAAATAATACCTTATCTCCTTATCATAAACCGATTGCGGGAACAAATGCAAATTCAGCACTTTATCCCACACCAGGTTGTATTTCTGGCTCCAGGTATTCCTGTCGCCGAATACCAGCGAATAATGGTTGCCTGCATCGGCCTTTTTTACCCAGTTTTTGACCATAGCCAATGCAATATTCCGGTAGCTCGATGCCACCTGGGGTTGCTTTAGTTGCTCAGCGAGCCGGGCGTAGCAGGCTATGCCGACAATGGCTTTAATAGATAAGTTGGCATTATGAGCCAGGTGACCGGCGAAATCATCCGTGCAAAGCTGGTTAGCCGGATCGAACCCGGCTTTTACTAAGTAATTGGCCCATGTGGTCAATGTTTGCCAATGTTCTTTTGCGTAATCGGCGTTGCCTTCGGCGCGGGCTACGGCTGCGGTCAGGATCAGCATATTGCCCGATTCCTCCACCGGCATGTCCTCGCCGTAGGTCTGACCATTGGCGAGCGGATAAGTCCCCAGGTCATGAGCGGCGAAGGGTTTTTTCCATTTACCGCTTTCGCTGTAATAAAATATACCATTCAACATGCCTTCCATGAATTTTGGACCATAAGCGAGATACAGCGGAGCTGAAGGATAAGTTACGTCAACGGTATTGATCGACCCATTGCTGAAGTTTTCTTTCGACAGGAACAAGATGTCGCCGTGCGGGCTTTTTACCAATACATGGGCCGCGATACTTTGGCGGTAAGCGATCACACACAATTTGGCATATTTTTCGCCGCCTGCTTTCAGTGCATCCTGGTACATCTGGTGATTGAATGCTCCGCATTTCTTCATAACCGATAGATAATCGGACGACGCGTTTGCCAATTCTTTCTCCATAGTCCGGGTGCCATCGGCTTTCCACCACGGCTTTAACGGTACATTAAAAAATTCAACGGAGAACAGCTCGTCATAACCCAATTCCATATATCTCTCAATGTAATTTTTACCTACTTCACCGAATGGGATTATCGTATTAAGGAATAGTTCCTTCCCTTTGATGGTATCGGCCGTAACGGTAGCTTTTGCCAGCAGCGGACTCACCTCGTCCCTGCCGTTGGAGATATATTGGATAACGCCGCCGGCTGTGGGCGCGGCTACATACATATAGCCCCAGTCAATACGCAGGTCGTCGCCTTTTTTCTTCAGCACAGGCTGATCGATGGTTCCTGCTTTAAGTATGGACAATTTACCCGACGTATAAGCCTCGGCCGCTACGTCCTGCATAGGTTTGTTTACTGCTATATTGGTAGATGCGGATAGCATTACCTTTATATCATGGGCTTTGTTGTCATTCGACCTGACCCTGTAAGTAATATAGGATACCGGCGTCTCAAATATCGCCCTGTCGGTCAGCAATAAGGGCGAGGTAAATGTCAGTACCAGGTCGGCTTTGCCACACCGGAACTTGTAGATAGTTTGGGTGGCATTCATTTCAATGCCGGTCTGTTTTGCTATCTTGATAATATTGTCCGGTTTCTCCTTCACTTCGTCCAGCAAACCTGCGTCGAGCCAGGCTGCGCCTGCAGTGTTGGCACAATGAATGGCCAGCACGTTAGTTCCTTTTCTCAGTAAGGTTTTTGCTGCCTCCTTCAAAGGGATCAGCTCAAAATCACTGGTCCAGCCCACATTGGTAAATATCTCTGTACCGTTTAAATACACTTCCACGTTGTCATCGTGGTAAAGCTTCAGTATCAGCTTGTTTACATTCGGATTGTCGAGCGTGAACGTTCGCCTCACCCATATATCTTTACTTGTCCAAACCGTTTTTGCCTGTGTTTTGTCGTCCGAAAAAGGCGCGGCACCGGTATCCCAGTTGTTATCGTTAAACTGGATATTTTGCCAGCCTGCCGAAGGTGCAGTTTTGGTATACCTGCATTGGTAAGGCTTTTCGTCCGAAGCTGCCAGTATTGTGCGATAACTTTTCGCCTCTTTACCCAGGAAGCGATAATAATCCTTGTCGACTTTGATATAACCCAGCAATGACTGGTCTTTACCTGTCCAGTGCTTTGTGGTTGAAGTATTAAGCGTATCGCTGAATGACCAGATGCTGAAATAGGTATTGCGATTGATTAAGGGATAAGCCGGCGCTTTCGAGGCCTGCGCATAAATAAATTGAGAAATAAATAAAAGGCAGGTCGCTAAAAAGAGCTTCTTCATGAACGCAAATACGGGTTTTAGAGTCAGTCAGTCAGGGTTAACTGCGACAAATATAATTTAAAATGCTGTTTGCAAACAGGCATTTTCCTAAACTCATCCGTAAAAAAATGTTGAGCTGCTCTAGTACTGAAATTTGGGTATTTTATTTTTAGCTATTGCAACTGCTTGCACCACTTCTGCAATACCGTGATCATATCAGCTAACTTCATCGGCTTGCTTAGGTAATCGTTCATACCGGCTTTAAGGCATATCTCGCGGTCCTCGGGCATAGCATTGGCTGTCATGGCCACAATCACCGGCTGCTCGCTCATATGTGCGCGGATAAACTGTGTAGCTTCAAGACCATCCATTTCGGGCATCTGCACATCCATTAGTATCATGTCATAACGCTTTTTTGCCGCCATTTCAATAGCGTCGTGCCCGTTGCATGCTACATCCGGCCTGTAACCCATTTTTGAAAGAATGTGCACAGTAAGTTTCTGATTGATGGGATTGTCCTCAGCTATTAGTATTTCCAGCGGATGATGACGTGCGAAATCATTTGAGAATTCGGTTTTTACGGGCTGTGCTTCCTTTACCATTTTTCCGTCTTTCAACTGGTCGACGATGTGCTTGTAGAGCAAATGATGTTTGGCGGGCTTGTTCAATATCACATTGAACAAGTGCGCTTCCGCTCTGCTTTGCTCGTTGCCGACAGAACTAAGCAAGATAATATGTGTTCCGGAAAACTGGCTTCTTATGTTTTTTGCCAGCTGAACGCCATCCATACCCGGCATATTCATGTCCGATACTACGAGGGCAATATCTCTGTTTGCGGACAGTATTTGCAGGGCTTCATTGCCCGACCTGGCTACCAAAGGCACGAACTTCCACTGCTTTAGTTGACTAACCATAATATTGCAATTGGTAGCATTGTCGTCAACGACCAATATTTTTTTGTTTTCGATACCTGATACATTGATGTGCACATAAGTGCGCGCGGCTTTTGAGCTTAATTTGGATTTGATGTTAAAAAAGAACGTGGTACCTTTTCCCGGCTGGCTTTCCACACTGATCTTTCCACCCATCAGCTCGATCAGCTTGCTGCTAATCGCCAGACCCAAACCCGTGCCGCCGTATTTCCTGGTTGTCCCCGAATCGACCTGCGAAAACGGTTTAAATAACCTGTCGATCTTATCCTTTGGTATGCCGATCCCTGTATCGCGCACGCTGAACAATAATTCAGGATCACCGTTTTTTTGTTTAGCGGCCTGCACACTAATAAATATCTCACCCGAGTTGGTAAATTTCACGGCATTGCCCACCAGGTTGATCAGCACCTGTCTTAGCCTCATGCCATCGCCGATAATCTGCGCCGGCACATCGTGTTCTATTTCGTAAACCAAGTCCAGGTTAAGCCGCGACGCACTTTCAGCAAAAACATCTAACACGCCTTCTACACACTCCCGCAGGTCGAAATCCTGTTCGTCAAGCTCCATATTGCCCGATTCGATCTTCGAAAAATCAAGAATGTCATTAATGACAGTAAGCAATGCGTCGCCGGAATTTTTAATGGTTTCGGTATATTCTTCCTGTTCCTGCGTAAGCTTCGTGCCCGACAAAAGTGTCGCCATACCGATCACGCCATTCATCGGGGTCCTGATCTCGTGACTCATCGTAGCCAGGAAAATGCTTTTCGCTTTATTAGCTCTTTCGGCCTCTTCACGTGCCTTTTCCGCTTCTTCGCGCGAGCGGCGTTCTTCGATCGTTTTTTTCTCCAGCAGTTCTGTGCGCTCTTCAACCATTTTTTCCAGCTCGATCTGGCGTAAACGGGCCGCACGCAGCCGGTAACGAAATATTCCATAAATGATGGCGGCAAAACCCAGCACAGCCAATACCCGGAACCACCAGGTGGCCCAGTACGGCGGAATAATGGTAATCTCCAGCATATCCTTTGCAGGCGACCACAATCCTGCGTTATTCCTGTATTTAAGCTCAAATGTATAACGGCCCGGCGGCAGGTTGGTATAGGATGCCGAGTTGCGGCTGCCCGGCTCGATCCATTCGCTATCAAAGTTTTCCAGTTTGTATGCGTATTGCTTTTTATCCGCCGAACCAAAATCAAGCGCCGCGTACTCCAGTGAAATATCCGATTGCTTATACGACAAGGTTATAGACCTGGTATCGGCTATATCCCGCTTCAACGGCGAAGGGTCATTTGCACTTTTTGCTATCGAAAGCGGCTTATTAAATACCGCGAATGAAGTTACTACAAGCGGCGAAAATGCTGGAGGGCTCAATATCCGGTCGGGATAAAAAGCATTAAAACCATTAATGCCGCCAAAATACATCCGGCCGTCACTGGCTTTAAGCGCCGAATGCGGCTTAAATTCGTCGCCCTGCACACCGTCCTCTGTTGTATAATTCCTGAATTTTTTTGTAAAAGGGTCGTATGCGGACAATCCGTTGTTAGTGCTTATCCAAAGTTTGCCGTAATCGTCTTCCTTTATGGAGTAGGTAATATCACTTGCGAGGCCGTCTTTTCTGCCATACGCCGTAAAATGTTTGGTTACCGGATTGAACAGGTCGAGACCCGAAAGAGTACAAAGCCAGATGTTCCCCCTGCTATCCTCAAATATGTCCGTTACGCCATTATTGCTGATGCTGTTACTGGTTTCGGAATGTTTAAAATGCGTAAACGTTTTAGCCCTGCGATCCATCAGGTCCAGACCCGCGTCCGAGGTGCCTATCCACAAATTACCCTGCTTGTCTTCAAGCATGGCATAGATATAATTGCTGGCTATGCTTCGCGGATTATTTAACTCCAGCTTGTAATCAGTAAGTTTTTTTGTAGTATGATCGTAAAGTTCAAGCCCGCCCCCAAAAACACTGATCCAGGTATTCTTATCACGTGTATGCAAAATGTCATACACATTGTTGCCTGCAAGGCTGTTGGGATTAGCCGGGTCATGATTTAGATAAGTATACCTGCCCGTTCGGGGGTTTACGATCGTAATCCCATTTCCCCAGGTACCCAGCCAAAGGTTGTTGTCAGCATCCTTGTTTACAATCAGCACATAATTACCCGAAATGCTTTTTTTCCCATCCTGGTGCAGGTAATGCTTAAATGTACCGTCGCGCGGATCAAACTTATTCAGGCCACCCCCGTCGGTTCCAATCCAGATATCCTTATCGTTATCCTCAAACATGGTCAGCACAAAATCATTCGACAGGCTTGCGGGGAAAGAATTATGCCTGTACAGCGCAAAACTTTCCGTCGTCTTCTTAAAAAGATTTACCCCTCCACTGAACGCACCAAGCCACATATTGCCCGCCTTATCCCGGCAAATGGAATATATTGAGTTACCTAATAAACTGTTTGATTGTATTTCATCGTGCCGGTAAACACTGAACTTACCCGTTTTTGTGTCCATAATGGACAGGCCGCCATTTTCGGTCCCTATCCACAGATTTCCTTCGTCATCTTTATCTAAACTGTAAATCGTGTTACTCGATAGGCTGTTGGGATCCTGATCGTCATGCCTGAAGCGTTTAAACGACCCATCTCTTTTATCGAAAAGGAAAAGGCCATCTTCCTGCGTACCGAGCCATAGCTGGTTCCGATTATTTTCGATGATGCAGATTACGTTATTACCGGCTATCCTGTTGTTCAAGGGGTCTTTAAATGGAAACTTCAGGAAACGATGGTTTTTCCTGTCGAACATTTCCAGGCCGGCTGACGCTGTACCTATCCAGACCTTGCCCTCGCTATCCTGAAACACGGTGCGAACGGTGTTGTCGCCTATGCTATTAGCATTAGCGTCCGAATGCATATGATGGATAAAAACGTTTTTCTTAAAGTCAAAACGATCAAGACCCCCATTTTGCGTAGCGACCCAAAGACTGCCATCCGGATCAAAGGTGAGTCGCGCCAGAATGTTGTTCGATATCGAATTAGGGTTGTGATCATCGTGCATGTAACGGGTAAAAGTTCCCCGCGCGCGGTCGTACCTATCCAGACCATTTTGAGTAGCTACCCAGATATTGCCGAGCTTGTCCTCCGCGATATCCTGGATCATATTGTTACTTATACTGCTCGTGTTCTTCGGATCAGTCCTGTATGCAATAAATTTATACCCGTCGTACCTGTTCAAACCATTGCGGGTACCGATCCACATAAAGCCGCGGCTGTCCTGGATGATGCAATTTACGTTAATCTGCGAAAGCCCTTCGCGTGTGCCAAAATGCTCAAAGTTAAGACTGCCGTGCTGGGCAAGCCCCCAAAAGGGAATTGTTAAACAAATGCCGAACAACAGGCTTTTGACTAAGCCAGATATTTTGAAATTAACACACATAGCGCAAAACACAGATTATTATACGTGTTCCGTGCGGGTCAGTACACGGGATAGTACATATCGGTTATTTATACGAAAAGGGAGCGAACAGGTTAGGGGCCGGCAACCGGCTCACCGGCAAAAAAAAGCCAATTTCAATGTGGATAAAATAAAAATGGCCTTCCCGGTGCAGAAAGGCCATTTTTGCAAATAAAGTTGTTGAAAACTAAAGCTCTCGTACCCAGATATTTCTAAAGCTTAGAGGTTTGCTTTTATCGCCATGGGCTTGCAATTTAATCGGCGAAGGGCCATGCGCTTTGTATTCGGGCTTACCGATGTACAGCGTCGGGCCCCTCAATTCAAAATGGTTTTCAACCAGTACTCCGTTAAAAAATACGGTAGCATAAGCTGGTGTTTTTAATGAACCGTCCTCGTTGAAAACCGGGGCCATCCATATCACGTCATAGGTTTGCCATTGACCATCGGGTTTAGCGGGATTAGCGAGCGGTATAGCCTGCTTGTATAAGCTGCCTGCCATACCGTTTACGTAAGTTTTATTTTTGTACGAATCGAGCACCTGCAATTCATAACCGGCGTCGCCTTTGCCTATTGAAGCCAGGAAAACGCCGCTGTTGCCCCTGCCCTGTCCTTCACCTTCCAGGTCGGAAGGTTCGCGCCATTCGATGTGCAACTGGTAATTGGTAAATTTGCGCTTAGTTTCAATGTTGCCATAGTTTTTGTTCACGGTCAGTATCCCGTCGTGTACATCCCACTTGGCCGGCGAACCGTCGCTGTTTTGCACCCACTCATCCAGGTTTTTGCCGTCGAATAAAATGACTGCGTCAGACGGTGCATCGCCGCAATGCTCTCCGGGCGTAACTACCTTCGGTATCGGGTCCCATACTTCAGTATCTTCAGGTTTTGGTTTGTCCTGTGCTTTGGCCATTAATAAGCTGCCAGCCATCAGCGCTGTTAAAATGATCCTGTATTTCATAATTGATCGGTTAGTTGGTTAAAAAGTTATATATGCAGGGTGTTTTTCATATAGTTACAACTCTCAGTAATGCTCACAAAAGGGTCGATATTGGTAAAATTTTCCTGCTCCATAATAAAATGTTTCACACCGGCCGCACGTGCCACCGGCACAATCGCCTTAAAGTCGATGCTGCCTTTGCCTACTTCGGTACAGATATCGGGATTCTTTCTGTCCCGATCTTTAACGTGAGCGAACATATACCTGCCGGCATGTTTTTTCAGTATTTTGATCGGATCCTGGCCGGCACGAACTACCCAGAAAATGTCCATTTCCATGTGAACAAGCTTAGGGTCTGTCTCTGCCAATATAGTATCATAAAAAGTCGCGCCACCGGCCAGCGGTTTCCATTCGAAGTTGTGGTTGTGATAACCGAGCTTAAGGCCGGATGCTTTACAAATCTCAGCTGCCTTATTCATTTTGGCAGCAACGGCTTTACACTCGTCAACTGTTTTAATAAACTCGCCGTTAACAGACGGAATTATCAAAAAAGATTGCCCGAGCGTATTGGCTACGTCAATGTATTTTTTAAGTTCGGTGGTATCGCCCTTATCAAAAAAAGAATCGATGCCGTAGTGGCCGCTTGGGGTTCTCAGGCCATTATCTTTCAGCAATTTGCCAAATTCTTTCGCCTGCAGGCCCCAATAGCCTGTTTTCATATCATAGCCAAAAGTTTCAACTTCCTTGTAACCGGCTTTGGCTACTTTCGGTATTACAGTCTTAACATTGTTGGGCAACTGGTCGCGCAACGTATAAAGCTGCAAGCCGACGTTGTGTGCTCCTTCAGCCTTCAATAATTCGGGCGCCAGCATTACGGCCGCTGTAGCCAGCCCTGCCTGGGCCAAAAAAGTTCTCCTGGTGGTCATTTTTTATTGGTTTTTGGCAATTTGAACATTTGAAAATTACAGGAACAAGCCATTTTCAAATTTTCAAATAGGTTAATTTTCAGTTTTTTACACGTCGCAAATCTGTATTGCTTGCCGCAGTGAGGCTATCTTATCCTTCCGTTTCGGCACAAACTCCTGTCCTACATAACCCTTAAATCCTGTGGCTACAATGGCCCGCATAACGGCCGGATAAAATAATTCCTGCGTATCGTCAATCTCGTGCCTGCCGGGTATTCCACCGGTATGAAAATGCGCCAGGTATTGGTGGTAATCGGTAATGTTCCTGATGATATCGCCTTCCATAATCTGCATGTGATAGATGTCGAACAGCAGCTTAAAATTATCCGAGCTGATGCGTTTGCATAGCTCTACCCCCCACTCCACACGATCGCATTGGTAATCCTTATGGTCTATCTTGCTATTCAACAGTTCCATACACAGGATCACATTGTTCTTTTCGGCAAGCGATATTATCTTCTTTATACCCGCTTCGCAGTTTTTCCAACCAGTCTCGTCATCTATGCCCCGGCGCGCGCCGCTGAAACAGATCAGGTTTTTATAACCGTTCTTAGATACCAGCGGTATCATATCGGCATAGTTTTTTACAAGCTGGCCATGAAATTTAGTGTCGTTGAAACCATCATATAAACCAAGCTCGGCGCCATTGCACATCGACGAATACATGCCATGTTTTTGCAGCGTAGGCCAATCCTTCGGGCCGCAAAGATCGACCCCGGTAATACCGATGCCTTTGGAAACTTCGCAAAGCTGGTCGAGCGTAAGTTCGCTATAGCACCAGGGACTAACCGAATGATTGATGTTCCCTTTTAATGGCGCAAACTCTTCTGTTTCTCCAGATTTTGTAAATGACGACAGCATGCCTGATGCGGTGATGGCTGCAGTACCTGCAAGCATATTTTTGATGGCCGATCTGCGGTTTTGGTTAGTCATGGTTTTTATTTGAAAATTTGAAAATGCGACAATTTGAAAATAGCTGGGCGTCTTTTTAAAACAATTTTCAAATCTTCAAATCGACACATTATCAAATTAATTAAATCTCGACTTGTGGCGACGGCTCTTCAATATCCAGTCCAGGTTCCGTTTCAATTCTCTTTTTATCCGTGAACAGTAACAGGAATAACAGCATTACACCGACCGCGATCGCGCCAGGTATCAACCAGATCGTTTTCCAGTCGTGCATTTCGGGCCCGGTTTTCCAATGGTCCACAATCGGACCAGAAATATAATATCCTATCATCATGCCCAAGCCATAAGTAGCCAATGTGATAAATCCCTGTGCTGCGCTCTTAAAACGCTCGCCGGCAAACCTGTCGGTGTAAATTTGGCCGGTTACAAAAAAGAAATCATAACAGATGCCATGCAACAAGATACCGGCAACCAGCATCCAGTAATTTGCTCCCGCGTCGCCGAAAGCAAAGCAAAGGTATCTCAGCCCCCAGGCAAGCATTCCTGCTGCGAGCATTTTTTTAACGCCAAGCCTGACGAAGAAAAAAGGCATTGCCGCCATGAAGAATAATTCGGAAAACTGTCCCAGGCCCTGAACTGCGGCGGCGCGCTTCATGCCCACCTCATTCAAAAAAGGATTGGTAAAGTTATAGTAGAATGCGAGAGGGATACAAATTGCGACAGATGCCAGGAAGAAAACAAGGTATGACCTGTTTTTTAGCAAACCGACCGACTCCAGGCCCATGATATCGCCAACCGAGGTTTTTTGACCCTTTTTCCCGGGCGGAGTATCGGGCAGTGTAAAGCTAATCAACCCGAGCAGCAATGAGGCTCCGGCGGCCATTTTAAAAGTAAGCGCCAGCGAACCGTTTTGTTCCCAGTTAAGCCATCCGATGACAAAGCCAGCAACCATCCATCCGAGTGTGCCGAAGACACGTATCCACGGAAATTCCTTGCTCGGATCGGTCATTTGTTTAAATGAAACCGAATTGACCAATGCCAGCGTGGGCATATAAACGATCATATATGCCAGAATGCCGGGGTAAAACCTTGCAAAATCAGGCGCAATGGATTCATAAAATAAAAGTGCCGCACCTATCAGGTGCAGCACTCCAAGTATTTTTTGTGCCGAGAAATATTTGTCGGCGATCAGCCCGATGATGAACGGGGCCAGGACAGCGCCAAACGCTTGCGTCAGGTAAGCATCTGCGTTCTGCGTCCCTGATGCATGCAGTGTCGTCATCAGGTATGTTCCCATCGTTACAAACCATGCGCCCCAGATAAAAAATTCCAGGAACATCATGGTCGAAAGCTTAAACCTGATGAACGGCGTCATTGATTATTTGTTTATTTCTTTTTGATCGACAAAATATATTTCACCATGGCTCTGGCGTCATCCATCGACACAGTCGGATGTGGGGTCATTGGCGTGGTTCCCCAATTGCCGCTGCCTCCTTTTATCACCTTGTTTGCCAGGGTATCCACTATGCCTGAAGGAGCTGACTTATACTTGGCAGCCACATCGGCATATGCCGGGCCAACAACTTTTTCCTGTTCTTTATGACAGGTCAGGCAGTCGTACTTGGCCAGCAGTTGTGCTCCGGCAGATGACGCTGCGGTGCCCACGGTTTCGCTGCCGTTATGACTTGCAGCAGTGTCCTGTGCAGCATCTGAACTGGTTGCTACCGCTGTTTTATTGGCCGCATCCGTGCTGTCGGCCGAGCCGCTTCCAGATTTTTTCCCGCCGCAGGCGGCTAACGTTAAACTTATCCCGATGACGATAAATACTTTTTTCATGTAATGTTTAGTGTGTGAGTTGATTGAATATATTGTTAGCTTTTCGGCGCAATTTAACAATCCGGTCAGATATATTATACAACCACCTGCTGCAATGGTTTGGTTTTATTTTTAGCCTTCATGTATACTACCAGCCCTGCAAAAGCGACGATCAGCACGATAGGTATAAATGAGGTGATATATAAAACCTGGTGACCCGCAAAAGAGGTGTCTCCATTAGCTTGTTTTACCAGCGTATCATAATGTTTACCCATGTAAATGGTATAAATGGACACCGAGAACATTCCTGCGCCGCCCATAAGATTCAGCCCTAAAGCACCTGTTTTGGGAAGATTCTGATTAACAAAACCCAGCATAGTAGGCCAGAAAAAGCAAACTCCGATACCGAACACGATAGCGTCGACAAAAGAATTACCTGTTGAAGAATATAACAGATAAAGACCTATTGCTGCTATGGTTGTCGACATAAGCAACACGGTTTGCGGCGCAAACTGTTTTAAAACCGGTTTGGCAAGCCCTCGCCCGATCACCATGATGCCGGATGTTGCGGTGACGATGAGTATCGGGTTCCCAATGTTTTTCAGCAACACCGGCACCCATTGTTCGGTATACAATTCTGTTACTGCTGTGCCACACATGCAGATAAACATAAAGATAAACAATGGCGACGCTACAGCTTTATACATGCCCGCGGTAGTTACACCCGACGACACCCTTTCGGTTACAGGAAAATCCAGCTTTGAAAATAAATAACCGTAGATCAGGGTTGGTATAAGCATAATTGCGACCTGTATCTGCCAATTCAGATTAAGTTTATTGAATAGCAATACAATTATCGTCCCTATGAAAATGCCCCCAGGAAACCATAAGTGAAAATGATTGAGCTTTGTTGCTTTGCTTTCGGGATAAAGGGTGGTGACCAACGGATTACATGCAGCTTCTACTGTACCATTTGCCAAGCCGATGAACAGCGTTGAAATATACAATGTCCAGAACCCCTGCGCAAAAATAGTGAGTACGATTCCAAGCAGGTGAAGCAAAAATGCCACGACTAATAATCTCTTCATTCCGATTGCATCGACAATTAATCCGCCGATTACAACTGCAATAGGGAAGCCCCAGAATGCGGTCGACGTAATTAATGCCAGTTGTGCCGTATCGAGATGAAAGTCAGTTCCTAATTGATTCAAAATTCCCGCACGAATACCGAACGAGAGCGATGTTACCAGCAGCGAAAGGCAACTTGCCCTGAATAGCTGTGTGCGATTGATTGTTGCCATGTATCTATTTTTAGGTTTAATTGGTCTGTTTTATCAGGCTTCTTCTCATTTAAGCCCTATCGTTTTCCGGTTAAAGGCCTCGTCGGAACCGGAAGCTGCAAAATCGTCGAACGCCTTGTCCGTTACCCTTATAATATGATTTTTAATGAATTCGGCGCCTTCTCTTGCACCGTCTTCCGAGTTCTTCAAAGCACACTCCCACTCCAGCACAGCCCAGCCCGGATAATCATAAGCGGTTAATTTACTAAAAATCGATTTAAAGTCGACTTGTCCGTCGCCTAATGAACGAAAACGGCCCGCCCTTTGCACCCAGCCCTGGTATCCGCCATAAACGCCCTGCTTTCCGGTAGGATTAAATTCGGCATCCTTAACATGGAACATTTTGATCCGTTCGTGGTAGTTGTCGATATATTCCAGGTAATTGAGGCATTGCAAAACGAAGTGCGAAGGGTCGTACAGCAGGCAAGCCCGCTTATGCTGGTTTACCTTGTCCAGGAACATTTCGTAGCTAATGCCGTCGTGCAGGTCCTCGCCGGGATGTATTTCGTAGCAAAGATCGACACCGCATTCGTCGTAAACGTCCAGTATGGGCTTCCATCGTTTAGCCAACTCTGTAAAACCGGTTTCGACAATACCTGCCGGACGCTGCGGCCAGGGATAAACCATCGGCCACAGGAATGCACCGCTAAAAGTAACGCAGGCATTTAGCCCTAAATTTTGCGAAGCTTCTGCAGCATATTTCAATTGCTGAACGGCCCATTTTTGTCTTTCGGCGGGGTTATTTTTTACCTGTTGCGGTGCAAATGCATCAAACAATTCATCATAAGCCGGGTGCACGGCTACCAGTTGCCCCTGCAAGTGGGTCGACAACTCCGATATCTCGACGCCGCAATCATTCACCTGTCCTTTTAGCTCGTCGGCGTAGGTTTTGCTTTCAGCCGCTTTTTGCAGATCGATGAAGCGCGGATCGTTGGTAGGCAGTTGTACTGCTTTATAACCCAAATCTTTGGCCCATTTACAAATGGATGTCAGATTATTGAACGGTTCCTTATCGCCGATGAATTGGGCGATGAATATGGCGGGTCCTTTGATGGTTCTCATAAAGCTAAGTCGGTATTAAATGTCATTGAGTCATTGGGTCATTAAGTCATTTGACCGCTGTACATTTTATTATCTGCACATTTGCATCTCAGCACATCTGCACATCAATTTACCACATGGTCAAACCATTTCTTGTCCGATTGGGCTGACGCTACTACGTTATCGATAAAGGCCATCCCCCTGATACCATCTTCTATACCGGGGAAATCCAGCCATTCGGCATGCGGCTCTTCCCCATTCAATTTTGCACTTAAAGCAAGCGCGAAATTGTGGTACAGGTTGCCGAACGCTTCAAGATAACCTTCTGGATGGCCGCCCGGTGTACGACAGTTGGAAGTGGCGTAGGACGATTCCCAGGCTTTGTAATTGTTGCCGGCGCGCAAAGTTTCGGCCGGTTTATCCAGCCAGCGTATAGTAAGCGTATTTGGCTCCTGCTGGGCCCATTCCAAGCCGCCGTTCTCGCCGTAGACGCGTATTTTCAAAGCGTTTTCTTCACCCGCTGCGACCTGGGACGCAGTCAGCACGCCTGTAGCGCCTTCTTCAAAACGGAGCAGTACGCCCCCGTCGTCATCAAGCAAACGCCCTGGAACCACCGTGTTCAGCGACGCGCACATTTGGGTGATCTTTAATCCTGAAATGTATTCGGCCAGGTGAGCAGCGTGTGTGCCGATATCACCCATACAACCGGCTTTGCCCGAACGTTTGGGGTCCGTTCGCCAGGCGGCTTGTGCATTACCCTCGCGTTCTGATAATTTGCTCAGCCAGCCCTGGTGATATTCAACATATATCTTTCTTACTTTACCTAATTTGCCTGCCTTTATGAACTGTTTGGCTTCCTTTACCATCGGGTAACCCGAATAGGTGTGTGTAAGCAGCAGCATCAGACCGGTTTCGTCCAGTTTCTTTTTCAATTGCCTGGCTTCGTCAAGGGTAAAGGTAATCGGTTTCTCGATCACCACGTTGAACCCGTGCTCAAGGGCCATCATGGCCGGGGCGAAGTGAGCGAAATTAGGTGTAACTATCGTGACGAAATCCATGCGCTTATCGGCCGGCATCTTGCTTTCGGCATGGATCATTTCTTCATAATTTAAATAGGTTCTGTCCTCGGGCAGGAACAGCATTTTGCCGCTCTCCCTGGCCAGATCCTCGTGTATGCTCAGGGCACCGCAAACCAGTTCTATCTGGCCGTCCATGTTGGCAGCTATGCGATGTATGGCGCCGATAAAAGCGTCCTTACCGCCGCCGACCATGCCCATGCGCAATTTTCTTTTGCTCATATTGATCAGTTAAGTAGTTGAATGAGTTAAAGTTGGATTAAGTTGAATAAGTCAAAGGCTGGTGTAGCCAATCCATATCCCGACAGCGATCGGGATAACTTATTCAACTTAATCAACTGAACAGATCAGGACAGCGCCCAGGCTTTGTCGCCTTTTTTGTAAGGGATGCAGCCATCATATCTGCCGGGAACCGGTACATAGCGCAAAGCTTTAGTACAACCTACCTCAGAAGTAAAATAGCCGAGCAAAGTCAGCTCCTTCATCATCCGGAAATAATGGTTAGGCTGTTTCGGCTTTTGTGTTTTGGCGTAATCCTTTGCCTCTTTGTCCAAGTCGGTCAACAAGGCGGTTTTTTGCGTAGCGTCCAGGTCCATAAACCCTTTGCTGAACTTCTTCTGCGCCGCTTCGTCGATCTTGCCGATGCCCTTCAGAAACACGTCCTGGTCAGGAGTTTCATAGCAATCCCTTACCATTACTGCCATAAAGGGCCCTACGCCGGCTGCTTTAGCACCAGGGCTGCTTGGCGTATCGGGCAAAATGGTATCAGCCACTTCGTTCAGGAACGCTTCGTGATCCTGGTCAAATAATTCAGATACCGAGTTAGCCGAAGCATGAGGCTTGCAGCCTGAAAGTAAATATTCCGCGCCGATAAGCGTGCCCCCCATGATCAGGGCCACTCTTCCGATGGCTTCTCTTCTATTCATAATTTATTGATTTATCGAATTATTGGTTTTATTGTCCGGAAGTCCGCGTAACTCGGAAAGTCCGGAAGAAATATACGACTAAATTTATAATAAAATCCTGTTCTTTCGGACTTTCGGTCTTACTGACTTTCCGACTATCCTTTCAGCACAAATCCATCCCGGTATTTACGGTGTACATACTGGTTAACCGGATCGAAATTGGTCACCTTCAGGTTTTCGTTGTCCCACTCGAGCTTGATCTGGCCTCCGTTCAGGCTATGTCCGCGCACCGCCAGGTTAGCCATCAGTAACGCTTCCGTCAACGGACCCGCTTTATCAAAGGATGAGCTCAGTTCAGTTTTACCATAACCGGCGATACAACCTTCAACCCATTGTGCATAGTGCCCTTCGGCGCCCCCGGGTACACGAGCAAATTTCTCAGGCACTTTAACTTCATTGTCGCGCGACTTAGGCAGCAATGTAGCCGCGTCCGAATAGGTGCTTGCGTACATTTTGCCTTTAGTGCCGATAAATAACGTCCCGTTGCCCGGTTCACCGCCGTACGGTTCATTCGGGCCAAGCTCTTCCGGCCTTTCGGGCTGAATACCGCCATCCATCCAATGCAGGGTTACATCGCCCTGGGTTTTATCCGTTTTAGGGAAAGTCATGGTAATGTGGCTCGACGGCGGGCAGCTATCGGGGAAATGACCTTCTTTAAACTCATCCACGAATACTGTTCCCACGCTGGCCTGCACGTCTTTTACATACTGCAGACCGAGAGCCCGGAACGGGGCCTCAACCAGGTGACAACCCATATCGCCCAAAGCGCCGGTACCGTAATCCCACCAGCCGCGCCAGTTGAATGGCACCAGCTTATCGACATAATCCTTGTAAGGCGCTGTGCCCAGCCAAAGATCCCATGAAAGTTCTTTAGGAACATTCGGATCAGGTGCCGGCCATGGAATACCCTGCGGCCATACCGGGCGGTTAGTCCAGCAGTATATTGTATGAACATCACCGATCACCCCGGCATCATACCACTCAGCCATTTGACGGGTACCCGGGTTCGACGCGCCCTGATTACCCATCTGGGTTACCACTTTATATTTTTTGGCAGCTTCGGTAAGCAAACGAGCTTCCCAGATGTCGTGTGTTAAAGGTTTTTGAACATAAACGCCTTTGCCCAACTGCATCGCACTGTGTGCAATTATTGCATGGTTATGGTCGGGTGTTGATACCGATACCGCATCGAAATGCTTGTGTTCTTTATCAAACAATTCGCGCCAGTCTGAGTAAAATTTCGCTTTAGGGAAGTTTTTTACCGTTTTTGCGCAGCGGCGGGTGTCAACATCGCACAAATAAGCAATGTTTGCCTTACCGCTTTTGTTAAACATAAAAATATCGCTTTCGCCCTTTCCACCGGCACCTACGCTTGCAACATTGAGCATATCGCTTGGTGCGCGATAACCTTTGCCGCCCAATACAAATCGGGGCACAATCATAAATCCTGCAGCCGCAAGGGCGCTTTGCTTTATAAAATCCCGCCTGGAGGGATTTTGATTCGTGTCATTAGGTTCTTCAGTCATTGGCTTCTGTATTTTAATTATTGAATTACTGATTTATTGTAGCATTGTTCGATTGTTATATTGTTAGCTTGATTTATCAGTCGCTCACTTAATCAACTCATTCCAACCTAATCAATTGAACTACACATTTCCCTTTTTCAATTCCTCAACCGCGTGGTTAGCTGCGCGGGCAGTTAATGCCATGTACGTCAAAGACGGGTTTTGGCAGGCTGTTGATGTCATGCAGGCGCCATCGGTTACGAATACATTCTTTGCATCCCAAACCTGGTTCCATTCGTTCAATACGGAAGTTTTCGGATCACGGCCCATGCGTGCTGTACCCATTTCGTGGATACCACGGCCCAATACAGGTTCACTGTTGAAGATTTGAACATTCTTCACACCGGCGTTCTCCAGCATTTCCTTGGCGTCGTTCATCATGTCGATGCGCATCTTCATCTCATTATCCTTGCAAGTGGCGTCGATGGCCAGTACAGGCAGGCCCCAGTGGTCTTTCACGTTCTTATCAAGGTAGCAACGGTTTTCGTGATATGGCAACGTTTCGCCGAAACCACCGATACCCATTGTCCATTCGCCCGGTTCGCTTAGCGCATCTTTAAATGCTCCGCCTATTTGCATTTCCGGTATCGACCGTCCCCACTCTTCGCGGCCTGCGCCGCCCTGATACCCGAATCCACGTATATAATCGCGCTTTTCGTTATGCAGGTTGCGGTAACGAGGTATGTAAATACCATTGGCACGGCGGCCAAAATAATATTTGTCCTCGTAGCCTTCGACTGTGCCTCCCGCTCCAACGCCTAAGTGGTGATCCATCAAATTATGTCCCAGTTCGCCGCTGCTTGAACCCAAACCGTCGGGCCAGATATCTGTAGCAGAATTCATCAGCACCCAGGCGCTATTCAGCGTCGAAGCGTTCAGGAAGATGATCTTGGCGTAGTATTCATAGGTCTTGTTGTTTTGTGCATCCAATACCTCAACACCTTTTGCCTTTTTCGTGTCCTTGTCGTACAAAATCTTAGTTACGATAGACCATGGCCTTACCGTCAGGTTACCTGTAGCCACAGCAGCAGGCAGCGTGGACGATTGTGTGCTAAAATAAGCGCCAAAGGGACAGCCGAGCCAGCATTTGTTGCGGTACTGGCAATTGGTGCGGCCTGGCAGCGGCTTAGTGATATTAGCCGTACGGCCGATGATCATGTGGCGATCATGGTCCTTATAATACGCATTCATACGCGCGGCCACATCCTTTTCAACACAATTCATTTCCATGGGCGGCATAAAGTTGCCGTCGGGTAATATCTCTACGTGATCCCTGTTGCCCGATATGCCTGCAAACCCTTCTACATAAGTATACCACGGTTCCAGGTCTTTATAGCGTATCGGCCAATCGACGCCGATACCCTGTTTGGCGTTTTCTTCAAAATTCACATCGTGCCAGCGGTAGCTTTGACGGCCCCACATCAGCGATCTTCCGCCCACGTGGTAACCGCGGAACCAGTCGAAACGTTTGATCTCGACATAAGGGCTTTCTTTTTCATTTACCCAATAATCAAGATTTGTTTCATTTAACGGATAGTCCCTTTTTAGTACAGGGTAATCTTTTTCCATCTGTACCGTACGGCCTCCCCTGTGCGGAAATTCCCAGGGGGCCTTATTAGCGTTTACATAGTCTTTAACGTGTACTATGTCCCTGCCACGCTCCAGCATGATCGTTTTCAACCCATTTTTCGTTAGCTCTTTCGCGGCCCAGCCACCAGAGATACCGGAGCCAATAACGATCGCATCGTATGTGTTTGTTGACATGTTATAATTGGTAATTTTTGATTTATCTTTCGGTTAGCCCGACTAATGTAAAAAAATAATTTCTCTCAGCTAATTTCATTGTGTTTTTTTAACACAATAATGCCTTCGCAGCGTCCCAAACGCTATTTGGGTATGTTTTATATAAATATTTTCCGGACAAAAAATGATCTCAGACATTTCCTTTTTTCGATTCGGTTACCGCATGATCTACGGCTCTGGCCGTAAGGGCCATATAGGTAAGCGATGGGTTCTGACACGACGTAGACGTCATACATGCCCCGTCCGTTACAAATACGTTATTGCATGCGTGCAATTGGTTCCATTTATTCAGCATTGATGTCTTCGGATCGTTACCCATGCGCACACCGCCCATCTCGTGGATATCCAGCCCCGGAGCCTGGTGATTAGTTTCCGCTTTGATATTTTTGAAACCCGCACCGGTGAACATTTCGGTTAGCTGCTCGACGTAATCCTTCTGCATCTTCATATCGTTATCGTCGTAGTCGACTGATATCCTGAGCTGAGGCACACCCCATTGATCTTTGAGGTTCGGATCCAGCGCAACAAAATTAGTAGCCTTCGGAATGGTTTCGCCCATGAAGTGCGAGCCTATGTGCCAGGGACCGTATTCTTTTTTAGATAAGCCGGCTTTAAAGTCTTCTCCCACACCTTCCCATTTGTGATTGTAACCCCGGTATCCATATAATCCGCTGGCATAGCCGCGCAGAAAGTCGGTTTCCTGTTTAAATACATTCCTGAAGCGCGGGATATAGCCTCCTCCTGCGGGATTACGGCCATCTGTCGCCCATTCTTCAAAGCCTTCAACCTCAGCGCCGATGTGTGCCGAATAATTGTGGAAAGCCACATATTTACCCAGCACGCCACTGTCGTTACCTAAACCATTGGGGAAACGTTTCGACTTCGAGTTGAGTAAAATAAGATTTGTGTTAATCGCGGCAGCATTAACAAATATGATCTTCGAGTAATACTCTTCTGTTTGTTTGGTGTTGGTATCAACAATGCGGACGCCGGTAGCTTTGCCTTTGTTATCATCGTAAATGATGGATTCGACTACCGAAAATGGCCTTAGCGTCAGGTTACCTGACTTAAGCGCCCAGGGAATAGTTGACGCGTTGCTGCTAAAATACCCGCCGAACGGGCATCCGCGCTGACAAAGCGTACGCTCCTGGCATTGCGCCCTGCCCTGATCCAGGTGGATTTGGTTAGGTTTTGACAGGTGCGCACACCGCGCGCTGATGACATACCTGTTCTTGTAATGCGCCTTTACGTGCTTGCTGAAGTAATCTTCAACCGCATTCAGCGGAAATGCCGGCAGAAATTCACCATCAGGCAACTCGGCTAATCCGTCCCTGTTACCCGATATGCCCGCAAATTTCTCGACATGGCTATACCAGGGCGCAATATCTTTGTAACGTATCGGCCAATCCACAGCAAAACCGTCGCGCGCGGGCCCTTCAAAATCGAAGTCGCTCCATCGCTGTGTTTGCCTGGCCCACATCAGCGACTTACCACCTACCTGGTAGCCGCGAATCCAATCGAAAGGTTTTTCCTGCACATACGGATGATCATGATCCTTTACAAAAAAATGCATGGCATCTTCCTTAAAGGCATAGCAGCGGTTTATAATCGGGTTAGCCTCCTGGATATCCATCGGCACTTCGCCCCGGTGCTTAAACTCCCAGGGATACAGATTTGTGGTTGGATAGTCCTTAATGTGCTTTACATCACGCCCGCGCTCAAGCATTAATACTTTGAGGCCTTTGTCTGTCAGTTCCTTGGCGGCCCAGCCTCCGCTGATGCCCGAACCGATCACAATCGCGTCAAAGGTGCGGTCCTTTGCGCTGTCAGTATTCAGATTAGCCATTTTTTACAGCCATATTATTTTTAACGGGGAACCAGGCGTTGTATCTGCCCGGGACAAGTTCGTACACAATTTCTTTGGTCATGAAATATTTCGATTCGGTATATCCGAACACAGTCAATCCCTTAACCTTGCCAAAGAAACCGTTCAGCTCTTTTGAATAGCCATTGTCCTTCTTTTCAAAAGTGTTCAGCAAATCTTCTTGCTGTTTTTTGTCCAGGTCGGCAAAGCCCTTATTATAAGTTTTTTTAGTGAGATCGTTGAACTCGTCCATGCCCTTAAAGAACGCTTTCTGCTCTTCCTTTTTTGTGCAATCGTCAAGCATCAGCCAAACAAATTGATCCAGGTTAAGATCTTTAGCTCCGGGTGTAGATGTCTTGGGAATGATAGCTTCGGCCATATCCGCCACAAGAGATTGCTGATCGTTAGTAACATCAAAGTGCGTAAAATGCGCTACTGGATTATGCTCCGTACACCGGGGCAGCAATGCTGCGCTGCCGATGACCAAAGCCAGATTTTTTAAAGCCGTACGCCGGTTCATGCTATGGTTAGTTATATTGTCTTCGGGCTAATTGGAGGAAAAACCGCCGACAAGATAGTGTATAATTGACATTATTAAATTAAAAACGAAAAAATATATCCCATAGTCTGATAAAAAACATCCTATGGGATATTTATCTGGCTGAAATTTAGCTATAAAGGCTCAAAAGCCCCATTTCTTCATCATTTGTAAATCAATTTTTACACAATCGAAAGGGTCCTTGCCCTGGTACGACTCCTGCTCGATAACAAACCACGAGGTACCGCCCGACTTCCTGGCAGCTTTTACAATATCGTGCACGGGCATTACGCCCTGGCCCAGGATAGTACTGTCGTAACCGTCCATACCCTGACCGGTGTTGCTTTTGATCTCGTCCTTTACGTGCATGGACACAAAACGGCCCGGATATTTTTTCAGCAGATCCAGCGCTACGCCGCCTGCGCCAAGCATATTGCCGATGTCCATTTGCTGAACGACCAGTTCCGGATCAGTGTTCGCGAGGATATAATCGTACAAAGTACCGTCGCCGACCTTGTTTTTGAATTCGAAGTTGTGGTTGTGGTAGCCGAATTGCATACCGTGCTGCTTGCAGAGTTCGCCGGACTTATTGAAAATATCCATCATTTTCTTCAGCTTATCGGTGTCATGGATCAGGTTATTATCCAGCCAAGGGCTGATCACGTACCTCTCGCCCACTTCAGCGGCATCCTCAACAGTGTATTTCCATGCATCGGTAAAATCGTTCTTCGAGTCGTCCCAGTGCTGGGCCGTCATTACCGTGTGACCGCTTGGCATCAGCAAACCAAGGTCAGCTAATAATTTTTTAAAGTCTTTGGCGTCATATCCGTAGAACTTGCGGTTGACATAGTTAGCGTGTTCCACATGGTGGTACCCCATATCGGCGATCTTCTTGAGCGAGCCTTTGGGATCTTTGCTCATGGCGTCGCGCACCGAATAAAGCTGTACGCCCAGCCTTTCGATCTTTTTAGGCGACGCAGCAGTGGCTGCCTCGAAAAGATCAGTCCGGGACAACAATGTCGCGCCGGCCGCCGCCAGGGCGGTATTTTTGATAAAATTTCTGCGTGAAGAGTTCATATTATAGGTTTTAATTGATTGCTGTTTTATTTCCCATAAGATTTGACAGCCTCCAAAAAGTTGTCAAATCTCACTGGTTATTTTCCTTCCGGGAATGCAGGGAACAATAAATTGCTATTGCTTACAAACGCCAGGTGCCTGCTGTCGGGCGCCCACGAGGGCGTATTGATCGTTCCCTGGCCACCATACAAATAGGCTACCGTTTTTATCGGACCGCCATCCACAGGCATCACCCGCAGGTAAACGTGTTTATAGAACGGATGGTCGCCGGGCGACACCTCATCCTTATTAAATGTAATAAACACCAGCATCTTACCATCGGGCGAGACATGCGGGAACCAATTGTCGAAATCGTCATTGGTCAGTTGGGTTTGCTGGCTGCCATCGGCATTCATACGCCAAACCTGCATCAGCCCGCTGCGTACCGAATTGAAATAGATGTATTTGCCATCAGGGCTATATTCAGGGCCGTCGTCGAGGCCTTTTGCAGTGGTAAGCCGTACTTCAGGGCCGCCACCGGAAGGGATTCGGTAAACGTCAAACTCTCCGTTGCGGTCGCCGCAAAAAACAATGTATTTACCATCCGGCGACCAGCCGTGCATATATGAAGGGCCGGTCGGCGTAATTTGCTTCGCTTCGCCGCCGCCAATCGGCACCGTAAAGCCCAGCGAAGCGCCATGTTCGCCGTTACCGCTGCTTATTGCCAGCATCTTACCATCGAACGAGATTACATGATCGTTATTGTTTTTATTGGCAATACCTGTATTGATAGCCGTTGGCGTTCCGGTTGCGAGATCGAAATTATAGAGCGTACCGTCGCGGTTGTAAATAAGCGATTTACCGTCTTTGGTCCAGTTTGGGGCCTGTAGCGACGATGGTATCTGGTAAATGATCTTTGCGTTCTGATCTTTCAGGTCGAGTATTTCGATGCTGCTGCCGAGGTACTGGCGATACGGTACCAGGTTTTTGGGGGCAGGCACCACGATGCGCACATTATTAAATGTAGCTTTCTCCACAACATTGGCATTATGCGAGCAAATAAATAATCCCACATAAACGTCGTCACCAAGGCTTACGCTGTCCAATTTCTGGGTGACAAAGGTTTCACCTTTATGCGCAACAGACATGATATAAACCCCATCCCTGCGCTCAAGCTGAATAACATCGGCGCCGCTAAGCTTGAATTGCTTTTCCTGCGTTATGCCGCTCACTTTGTTGCGGTACTGCAGCGAAGTAAGCCCGCTTCCGTGTACCGCGGCGCTTATATGCATGGCGTTGGTATCTAATGAACTGCGAACCATCCAGCCGATCTTACGGTGTTCCTCCACTCCTTTACCTATAAAGGCAACATCAGCCCGAAGGATGAAATCGCCCTTCATTTTTTTCCATAAATAATGAAACTCGTCGTGCGTACCCCAGATATTGGAGCCCGATCCCTCCATGCTATACTTCTGCATAGAAGGGTCGTAAACTGCGTTTCCCGCGTGCTTTACAGCCCCGATATCCGACTGTCCGTCGAATACGCCTAGTGCGTTGTTTTGCGCTCGCGCATTTGTGCCAGAACCTATACAAAGCACAGTAAAAATTAACAGGAAGCAGTAATTTCTTTTCATTGGGAATGGTGTTTGGCGTACACTATAATTGGGGCTCCCTAATTTATACATTACATTTTTAAAAGCCGCATACAGGTAATGTAATTTTTACAAAAGGACAGTTTGAACATGATTAAAAGGATTTAATAGATAGAAAAGATTATCAAGCAGCTAATAGCTGGCCCTTGTACATATGATGCAGCAGATATTAATCGCCCTTTGTTTCCCCGTCCGGCGGTTACGATGATTGGCCCTGGCACTCTGCAACCGGCTCGATAAACGATTTAGTGTCGGTTTCAGACCTGTAATATTCCCGGTAAAACTGCTTTTTTGAATCCTGGTAGGAACTAACCGCACCAATAAGACTCATAAATCTGATATAATACCAGGCAAAGTCTATCTGGTAAGGCTTAAAGCCTGACCGCGCGCTTTTTGGGTACAAGTGGTGGTTGTTATGCCATTCGCCTGCCACGAAACCAGGCCATATTTGGTTTATCGACATATCATCGCGGTTATAATCAGTTCCCTCCTTACGTTTATCTTTCCCTTTCCCGTGCCCTTCGTAATTAAATGTGCGGACACCCACGGCCCAAACACCGGCCGACGCAAAAAGTGTACAAACCAATGCCATCCCACCGATAAGATACCATACCGTAAACCA
>DASZYQ010000027.1:0-138534 GCA_035545315.1 Mucilaginibacter sp.
CATATCCTGTTTTCGGTTTGGAGCCCTTATAAAACCGACGACCCTAAATCGATACCCGACGACCAGAAGATCATCATGTTAAAGAAGGGCAAGAACGTGCATACGGGCGAATTTGGCAATGAGGGTTCGGGGGGACAAAGCTACCTGAATTATTTATGGAAGGCAGGGAATACCTACCGCTTTCTTGTTCATGCCAAACCCAACGGCACCGGCCGCACGGAATATACAGCTTACTTCTTCGCTCCTGAATTGAACAAATGGCAACTCATCGCCAGCTTCAGCCGGCCAAAAACCAATACGTACTTAAAGCATTTGCACTCGTTCCTGGAAAACTTCGACCCGGAACAAGGGATCTATACACGTGAAGTTCGTTTTAATAATGAATGGATATGCGACAGCACCGATAAATGGCTCGAACTGACAAGGGCCAAATTTACCGGCGATAATACCGCTGTACAAGGGTACCGGATGGACTATGCCGGAGGCACGAAAGATGGTTCTTTTTACCTGAAAAACTGCGGCTTCTTTAACAATTACACGCCACGGAACACTTATTTTGAGCGGCCGGTAAGTGGCAGAAAGCCTGATGTGGATTTGAATAATTTGCCATAAATATAAGAGCGTTGTCATGCTGAGGCGGAGCCTGCCCTGAGTTTACCGAAGGGAAGCATTGGCGGGCATGGCCATCCCGCGCACACTTCGACAGTGTGACACCCTTCTTTGAAATTGTGATTTGACTCATCTTGCAAATCATTACAATCATTTAATCGTGTTCCTTAATGATCAGCATCCACCCCTTCCCTTTTGTCACCGGGATATCCTGTCCTTCTTTAAACTCTGCGGCAGGCTGAAAATTCTTTACTTCGGGCGCTGTAATGGTCGCCTTGGCAGGGTCGATACCCAACGCTTTCCAGTCGATACTTAGGCGAATATTGGTATCGTTGTCAGCCCAACTGCCTATGGCGACCAGCGCACTTTTATCTTTTTTGTACACCGTGGCCAATACCGCCGGATCGCTGGTTTTTACGGGATTATTTTCAACCCAGTAACCGATCATTTTGCTGCCCTGCATGCCAAAATCGTCCCAAACCTTCCATATCGGACGCGGGTCGGCATTATCGCTCCAGGGCATACGGTTGGTCATACCGTAAACCATGCCCCGCCAGGGATTGCCGCCGCCCTGCAGCATCTCGCCCATCAGGCCGAACGGGATGCCCGAAACCTCGGTCAGGAAAAAATCCGGCGAGTTATGCTCGTAATCAAAATATTCACCGAACCAAAGCCTGTTCAGGTATGGAAAATTCTCCATGTACAGGTTGGCGCTGTTGTTAAAACCGTCGGCTTTATCATATTGATTGGCCGAATGCAGGTCGATGATACCGGGATGCCCGTCGGCAGTCAGCACTCGTTTGATACGTTTCATAGTCACCCTGTCAAACGCCACGTCATCCAGATAAATACCATCGATACCCACGTTTTGTACCAGCCAATTCATTCCTTCAACATAATAGTTGTGCCAGCGGTTCATGCCGCTGTTGATGATAGCAGCATCCTTATATTCGGGCACATACCAGGCCGCTATATAGTCGTCCCCCAAATGCTCCTGCAGCCAGGAATAACCGCCGCCCTTCCCTGCGGAGAAAACTTCATGCCCCAAACTGCGCAATGGGTAAAGCTCATAGGCGCTGTTTGAAAGCTCGCGGATGGTGTTGTATATCTTTACCTTTAGGCCCAACTGGTGCGCTTTATCGATATACGCCTTCATCGCGTTGTGTGCAATAAAAGGGTAATTGATATAAGGATTTATGGGCGTTCCGTGATGGATATTCACCACCGTAGCCCCGGTCGCCTTTATGCTGTCAAGGTCGGCGTATTTATGATAAAAACGCGTAGCCCATTGGAAATCGGTATTGATGGCATGAAACGGTGTTATGAGCAGGTTGAAATTGTAGTACAAAACATCACCCTTCTTCATTGTCCTCGACCCGCTGTAATTGTTTACCCAAACGGTACTATCCGCCTCGGTAATCCTGATGCCGCCTTTATTATCATTCCCCCACGAGGTTGGTAATAGCAGTGGTCGTTGCAGGTAAAAATTGGTGTTCAATGGCCGAACGTAATGCTCGTCGCGCAATGAAAACTGTAGTCCTGCATTTACATCGCCGATCCAGGCGCCATCCTGGTTTTTATTGGCCACATCCCATTTCCATTCATAAGTTGCAGGCCGCTTTTCCCCTTTCAGGTTCAATCCCATCATGTAAGCAGCAGATTTTTTATTGTAAGGAATATGCAACCTAATATCGTTAAAGCTAATATCCTGTAAGGCGGTTATCTTTACGGTATAGGCGACAAAACCATCGAACTCTATTGAACCTGAAACGTCCATTTTTAAACCGGGCACGGTGTTCTGAGCTGTCCACTTGACGGTGCCGGGAGTATGTTCAATGAACTGCATTCCCTGGGACTTCCAAAGCTTTTTTTCCCCATCCGAAGTTTCGAGCATAAAGCTGATGGGCTGATTGATAACCTGTTTGGGTTTATCAGTCATGCCCGTCATTTCAGGTGTGAAGAAGGTTTCTATCTTTGCCGGGAAGCCTGTCTTATCCAATATCACTTTCCGGCCGAGGAGGGAAATGCTTTGGCCGTCGACTTTCAGCGGCTTATATGGCTTTATAACATCGTTCTTTTGCGCCATGGTTGAGTTAAGCCATACCAGCCGCGTCATTTTCTGGGGCTCGTCGACACCGCGATTTTTCGCAATTTTGTCGCCAACCTTTAATGTGATATTGATCCGGGTTGGTTCTGCGTCTTTGGCGGTTATAGTTGCTAATCCGCTATATGTACCTGCTGCGACGTCGGCGGGAATATTGACCAGGCACCACATCGCTTGCACACGCCCTTTAGGCACATCAACCTGCTTGGTAAAGGGTTGCCCTTTATAATCTATGCCGCCATTGTTCAGGCATGACATATTTTTAGATAAAATGATCTTTCCGCTGACGCTTTTCAGATCAGAAAAAGTAACCTTCAAATCAGCCAGGTCGTGCGATACGGGATAAACGCCCAATTGATACGCGAAATTCTCACCCTTATCTGCCACAGCATTAAACGAGGTTTTCAAACCTTCAAGTATCCAGCGCTGCGGAAGGTCGTATTTCATTTTGATCGGGTGCATCCTGTCTTCGGGGAAAACAAAATATTGTTTTGACGGGTATTTGCTTTCAAGCGCCTTTACCTCGTGCGCGGTAGCGATAACCTCCATAGGATAAAAACTGTTGAAGGCGTTGATCGCCTCGATCGACTCGACCTTAGCCGAAGGGATATTTTTATCAGTTCCTATCAACTTGAGCCATTCGGCGTTTGCGGTTTGTCCGGGCTTTAAATATTTGGCATTGGGATAGTTGGATTTGCGATTTACCTGGTAAGGCATGTAATACACATAATACTTTTTACTCGCCGTCGGTTCGAAATAGATCGTGCCGCTTTCGCGGTTTATGTTTTCAGTCTTGACGTTGTAAATTCGGTTACCGGTTGCGGCGTCGACAATAAACAACTGTTTTTCTTCCGGATGAAAATCATTGCGCCGCCAATTGATGACCGCCTTAACCACATCGCTTCCCTTCGTGGCTATATCCACAATTACACGATGATTGCCCAGTGAATCGGCGTCCCAGTCATTATTCGCAACTGTATATTTAAGCTGCTGCGCAAAACAAAAGTGACAGAAAACTAATAATGAGGCTGTTAAAAATTTTTTCATTTTTCAATACGCTTTATTTGGGCCAGGAAGATCGTTGGGCCAATTTTAAGCTAAATATTATTACAAAGCAACGCGGAGACATGCGCCGGGATACTGCTGCATACGGAGTTTTTTGCAAACTAACCCCGAAATTATTTGTATATCACTTGACTTAATCATCAAACCATGAGCGCCTTTACGACCGATAATTACGACGATGTAAAAAAGCTTTTTATTCATCAGTTGAACAGGATGCACTGCACCAAAAACTACCTTATTAAAAATATGCCCGACCTGGCCGACCTTGCCACGTTCAAAAATCTTAAGCTGGCCATATTGGAAACACTGGAAGATGTAAAGAAGCAGCAGGAGCGGGTGTTTGAAATCTATGATCTGTTAAATTCAAAGGCATCGGACGAGGGTTGCGATGTGATCAAGGCAATAATTGAAGAAGCATATCATTTCGGCGACCCAAATAATGGATTGACGAGGATCATAAACGACATGGATATTATATTGTACATGCGATTGATTGAAAATATTTGTCTTACCGCTTTCGGGATGCTAAAGGTGATCAATAAGTTTATTGGCGACGACCGAATAACCCAATTACTGCTTGAATGCTGTGATGAAAATTTGGACAACGACAAACTGTTCAAATTGATGACGGAAGAATACTTGTCAGAAAAAGTGAGCTAATATCAAAAAAGAAAGCCAGACCATTACGGTCTGGCTTCAGAAAAGTTATTTAATACCCCTATTAAAATAACTGTTTCAAATTAAACGAATTCTTGGCTCTTCTGCAAATTTTGTAACTACTAATTTACAAAAAATTTAGTTTTCGATCTTTGTCACAAAAGGTGCGTATGCTGCATCTAAGTATGCAATAAATACCTTTAATTTGCCACAAAACAAACTTAACATGCTAAAAACTACGCTATTATCATCCTTGCTGGCCGTTATTGTCTTACAGGCAAGCACACAGCAATTGTATATGCCACGGGACATTAAGGCAGCATACAAAAAGGGTACACGCTCACTGGATGGCCGTCCTGGAAAAAACTACTGGCAGAACCATGCCCGTTACGACATCAGCATTGCCGTAGCGCCGCCCGCCAGGACCGTAAAAGGTGTCGAACATATCACCTACATTAATAACAGCCCGGATACGCTAAGGCGGTTGAATATGAAGGTATATATGAATATTCATAAACCGGGTGCAGCCAGGATGGGCGGCACTAACGCCAATTACCTGGGCGATGGCGTAACTGTCGATTCGCTGGCGGTGAATGGGCAGCAAAAAAATTGGAACAATAAAGCGGTGAGCACAAACCAGGGCGTTTCGCTACCGAAACCCCTGATGCCGCACGACTCGGTAAAGCTTGACATAAGCTGGCATTACGAGCTGGTGACAGGCCCTGGCCGTGAAGGGGTCATCGATTCCACTTCGTTCTATATCGCCTATTTTTATCCGCGTGTTGCCGTATATGACGATTATGCCGGCTGGGACAGGATCGAGTTTATTGATGCACTGGAGTTCTATAACGACTTTAATGACTATACCCTGAATGTTACCGTGCCGAAGAACTACGTTGTTTGGGCAACCGGTACGCTTCAAAATCCATCGCAGGTATTGCAGCCCGAATATGCCGACAGGCTGAAAAGGTCAATGACCAGCGATTCGACCATTCACATCGCCACGGCTGAAGAAATGGCTTCGAAAAAAGTAACTGCACAGAACAACACAAATACCTGGACCTGGAAAGCCAACGATATAACCGACGTAGCATTGGGCATAAGCAATACTTACGATTGGGACGCAGCCAGCGTTGTACTCGACGATGCTACCGGGCGCCGCGCAAGCATGCAGGCTGCTTTTAACGATAAAGCAGAAGATTTTCACCACGCTGTTCAGTTCGGCCGAAATTCCTTAAGCTGGTTCTCACACAACTGGCCGGGTGTTCCCTACCCTTTCCCGAAAATGACGGCCTTCCAGGGATACGCCGACATGGAATACCCTATGATGGTAAATGACAGCCACAACGGAGACGCACGTTTTTCGGAATTTGTACAGGACCACGAAATCGCTCATACTTACTTTCCTTTCTACATGGGTATTAACGAAACCAAATACGGTTTTATGGATGAAGGCTGGGCAACAACGCTGGAACTATTGATCGGCACATCCGAAGTCGGCAAGGAAAAAGCCGAAACGTTGTATAAGAATTTCAGAATCAACGGCTGGATACATGATACCAATTCGCCGGAAGACCTTCCGATCATTACACCTGGCACCGAATTAAAATATGGCCTTGGTAATAACGAATACGGCAAACCGTCATTAAGCTATTTTGCTTTGAAGGATATGCTCGGCGATGAATTATTCAAAAAAGCGCTGCATACCTACATGGATAACTGGCACGGCAAACACCCTATCCCGTGGGACTATTTTAACTCGATGAGCACCGGGTCGGGCAGAAATCTCAATTGGTTCTTTCACAACTGGTTCTTCACAAATGGCTATATCGACCTGGACCTGAGCAAAGTAACCAAAGGCCAGGGCGACTATAAGCTGGATATTACCAATATCGGCGGATTCGCGGTTCCGTTTGATGTGAAGGTGGTTTATGCCGATGGTAAAACCGATAGCTTCCACCAGACGCCCGCATGCTGGGAGAAAAACCAGAAACAAACGGTTATCGTCATTAAAACGGCGAAAGCTATTAAATCTATTAAGCTGGACGGCGGCATATTTATGGATGCTGATGAAAGCAACAATAGTTGGGCGGCTAAATAACCAGCCGAAGCATTCAAAAAAAAGCCCCGACATGTCTGCCGGGGCTTTTTTTGCTCGTTACAACAGGTCAGGCGTCCTGGATCGTGTTGTTTGCGTTATCGGCGGCACCCTTCACTGCCGACTTAACGTGTTCGGTCATATTGTTAGCTTTTGAACGTGCTCTTTCCACTAATTCATCTTTGTGGCCGGCCAGGTCATTTACCGTGCTCCTGAATTTTGATTTGGACCGTTCGATGGCGCTATTTCCATAGTCTCGTAAATCATTTGCCGTAGATTCGGCTTTATCGCGCATCGAACCGACAACGTCATTTACATAATCGGCAATGTCTTCGCGCAGGTCCTCACCACTGCTCGGTGCTAACAATAAGGCAACCGCTGCGCCAACGGCCGCACCGGCTAAAAGTGCTATAACAATTTTTGCATTCTCTTTCATGTCTTAAGTCTTTTAAGGATTAAATGATATATGCGTAACAATCGCCCGAAGGAATATGTTTAGACTTTATAAAAAACAAAAGTCCCGATTTTAGCCGGGACTTGTACAATGCAATGACTTATATTATTGTTAAATAACTTTCACATTAACTGCATTAAGACCCTTGCGTCCGTTCTGAACTTCGTACTCGACTTTGTCGTTTTCACGAATCTGGTCGATCAGGCCTGAAGAATGCACGAAGATTTCCTGGCCGCCATTAGCAGGCACGATAAAGCCAAAACCTTTTGTTGCATTGAAAAATTTTACTGTTCCTTGTTGCATTACAATTATTATTTATTGATTACTTAGTGCGGCAATTTAGGGATAATAATCGAAAATGAAATAATATTCAATAAAATGAATTAAGTATCTTATCGTTAAGTTTGTCTGAACCCTTTTAACAAACCATTTATGCCCCATATCGATCTCCCTAAAGAATATCCTGGAATAAGAAGCTTGTTTATGTTCAGGCCCGAAACTGCTAAACCCTTGAATTATTTGGTTCAAACGCTTTTACATGATCCGCACCCGACCATGAGCGCCGGTGAACGTGAGCTGATTGCCGCCTATGTTTCCAGCCTGAACAAGTGTAAGTATTGCTCAACCATTCATGGCGCTATTTCAAGGCACCAGTTTATTAATGAAGGAAGCGATGATAACGTGGTACGGCAAGTGATCAGCAACGCTGAAACTGCTGATATCAGCGATAAAATGAAGGCTTTGCTGAGAATAGCCGCTAAAGTGCAATCAGGCGGACAAAATGTATCTGAAAAAGAAATAAGCGATGCCCGAAATGAAGGAGCCACCGACATAGAAATACACGACACAGTGCTGATAGCCGCGGCATTTTGCATGTACAACCGCTATGTTGACGGCCTGGCCACCTGGCAGCCCGACGATGAAGCCTTATACGACAAAATGGGTGAACAACGTGCCAAGGAAGGCTATTATACTCCGCCGTTCAAGATTAACCGTTGACAAATGTTATCGGGATTTGAATTCGCTGATCCGCAATAAGGCAGATCAGCGAATTCATTCAATTATGAGCATCAACGGTTCAGACCATAATAGACTTCACTCCAGCGCAATTCATTTTTAAGCTGGCGCAGGTCGGTGTTTTTGCCGATCAGCACGCATTCTATACCGGCCATATTGGCAAAATCATCCAAATGCTCGGAAGTCAGGTTTTGGCTGTAACAGGTATGGTGCGCACCGCCCGCCAGTATCCAGGCAGCGCAGCCAGTTTTCATATCCGGCATGGGTTTCCAAAGCACGCGCGCCACAGGCAATTTGGGCAGATCGTGTTCAGGAGCAATGGCTTCCACTTCGTTCACTAAAAGCCTGAAACGATTACCCATATCCACGATGGAGGCATTTAATGCCGGGCCGGGCGCGACGTTGAATACCAAACGTACCGGGTCGGCCTTGCCGCCGATACCAAGCGGATGTATCTCGCATTTTGGCTTACCGTCGGCGATGGACTCGCATATTTCCAGCATGTGCGAACCTAAAACCTGCGGGTTTGCAGGGTCGAAATGATAGGTGTAATCTTCCATAAAGGCATTGCCACCTTCCAGGCCGCTGCCCATCACTTTCATGGCACGCACCAGGGCCATCGTCTTCCAGTCGCCTTCACCGCCAAAACCATAGCCCTGCCCCATTAACCGCTGCGATGCGATGCCAGGCAGTTGCGTCATTCCGTGCAAATCTTCGAAGGTGTCGGTAAAACCTTTATAATTACCATCTTTCAGAAAAGCGCTTAAACCCAACTCAATTTTAGCCGCATCGCGAAGCGAGGCATATTTTTCGCCGCCTTTTTTCAACGCCGGAACAACTGCATAACGATCTTCGTATTCAGCGGTCAACTCGTCAATTTCTGCATCGCTAATGGCGTTGATCACTTTCACCAGGTCGCCTACACCATGTGTATTCACCGAATAGCCAAATTTCAGTTCGGCTTCAACTTTATCGCCGTCGGTAACGGCCACATAGCGCATATTATCGCCGAAACGAACAAAACGCGCCCCCTGCCAGTCGTGCCAGCCGGCAGCCGCGCGGCTCCAGGCATTTACCTGCTCCAAAACAGTTTCGTCCTGCCAATGTCCCACAACCACCTTCCGCTCGATGCGCATCCTCGACATAATAAAGCCGAACTCGCGGTCGCCATGAGCGCTTTGGTTCAGGTTCATAAAATCCATATCGATCCCGCTCCAGGGTATGTCGCGGTTGAATTGCGTATGCAGGTGCAACACCGGTTTTTGCAATATTTTCAGCCCGCCGATCCACATCTTGGCAGGAGAAAATGTATGCATCCAGGTAATAATCCCGATGCAGTTTTTAGCTGTATTCGCTTCCTGGCATACCTGGTATATTTCTTCGGGCGATTTTACCGTCGGCTTAAAAATTACCTTAACGGGTATTTGCTTTGCCGAATCGAGCGACCTGGCAATTTGCTGCGAGTGCTCAGCTACCTGTTTTAATGTTTCCTCGCCATATAAATGCTGACTGCCTGTTATGAACCAGACTTCGAATTGCTTTAGATCTATCATTGTTGGATTGTTGTAGTGCTAAATCGTTCAATTGTTGTGCTTTTTTTGTCGATAGTCGATAGACCATAGTCCATAGCCAATAATGCTAACTATGAACCATCGACCATGGACTATGGACCAAAGATTCACTGTCCGTAATACGACCCGGGCCCATGCTTGCGCTCGTAATGTTTTTTAATCAGCGCCTCCTTTAAACGCCCGCAAGCAGGATTGATCTGCTCGGTAAGGTAGGCCATCTGTGCAATGGTTTCCAGTATCGCGCTGTTGTATACCGCCTTTTCGGCAGTTTTTCCCCAGGCAAAGGGTGCATGGTTGCCCACCAGTATCATTTCCACCTCATGGTAGTCCAGTTTCCGGTCATCAAGACAGTTCATGATCTGGAAACCGGTTTGATACTCATAATCGCCCTGTATCATCTCGTCGTCCATCGGGGGGGCGCAAGGCACGTCCACCGTTTTATAATCCGCATGAGTCGTGCCGTAGATCGGTATATCGCGCTGGGCCTGCGCCCACGAGGTAGCATAAGTGGAATGCGTATGGCAAATGCCGCCAATATCCCAATGCTTGTATAAGACCGCATGCGTTTTGGTGTCGGACGAAGGCCGCAGCTCGCCTTCAATCACGTTTCCGTCAAAATCTACGATCACCATGTTGCCGGGCGAAAGCTCAGCATAAGGCACACCGCTCGGCTTTATAGCAAAGACGCCCAACTCGCGGTTAGCGGCGCTTACGTTACCAAAAGTAAACAGTACCAGGTTCAGCCGGGGCAATTCCATATTGGCATAATAAGCCGCTTCACGTATATTTTGATATTTATTCATTCGTTTCCTGTTCAATATATTTTCCAAAGCCGAGGTAGCGTTCATAACGCTTATTGTACAATGCCGCTTTGGCTTTGTCGGGAAAATACGCTTTGTCAAACCCTCCGCCCATGGCCTGCATCGCGTCTTCTACGTTGGAATAGATTCCCGCAGCGGTCGCCGCGAACATCGCGGCACCCAACGCGCAGGTATGTTCAAACTGGTGTATGCGGATGGGCATCTGCATCACATCGGCCATCATTTGCATAATATAAGGCGATTTTTTAGCTACGCCACCAATGCCAATCAATCCTTTCACCGGCACACCTTCGCTCACAAATCTTTCAACAATGTTCCTCGCACCAAAACACGTGGCTTCGGCTAATGCCCTAAAAACACGCGGAGCGTCGCTGCTAAGGCTTAAACCGCTTATTGCGCCCTTAAGCAACTGGTTCGCATCAGGCGTACGGCGGCCGTTCAGCCAGTCGACAGCCAGCTCGGCATCTTCATCTAATGGTAAGGCATCGGCCTGCCGGCTTAACTCGGGTATAATTTGAGAAGATATTTTATTACGAAGCTCTGCATCATCCACAAACTGCAAAGGCCATTCCAGTAATTTTCTGAACCAGGCATAGGTATCGCCAAAGGCCGATTGCCCGGCTTCCATACCAATCATGCCGGGAATTACTGAACCGTCCACCTGGCCACAAATACCGCGTATCAGTTTGTTTTCAAAATCAGCTTTCGGCGCCACCAGCATATCGCAGGTTGATGTTCCCATCACCTTGCTTAAATGATAAGGTTCTATCTGTCCTCCTACCGCGCCCATGTGCGCGTCGAATGCACCGACTCCGACGACAACATCGGCCGGCAATCCTAATCGCTGCGCCCATTCAGGGCTCAGTTTGCCGGCGGGCTGATCGGAAGTATAGGTTTCTTTGGGAAGATTGCCGGCATAACCTTTCAGTAATGGGTCGAGCGATGAGAAGAAGTCATCGGGCGGATAACCGCCAAAGGCCTCGGACCAAATTGCCTTGTGGCCTGCTGAGCATCGTCCGCGTTTGATTTGATCCGCATCAATGCCGCCGGTCAGCAAAAAAGGGATCCAATCGCAATGCTCCACCCAGGTATAACAGGCGTCGCGAACCGGTTCATCGGCCCTTAAAACATGCAGTAATTTCGCCCAAAACCACTCTGACGAGTAAATACCGCCGACATACTGAAGGTAATTGATGTCGAATTTTTCAGCATGGGCATTGATTTCCGCGGCCTCTTTTACGGCGGTATGATCTTTCCACAGCACGAACATCGCGTTGGGATTGCTTTCAAACCCTGCTGTAAGAGCCAGCGGAACGCCCGCTTTGTTAACAGCCACGGGCGTTGAGCCTGTAGTGTCTACAGCAATAGCCTTGATAGCTGCAGCAACATTGGCGCCTGCTTTTGTGATACAATCTTTTATCGTTTGCTCCAGCCCTTCTATGTAATCCAGCGGATGCTGACGAAACTGGTTAAGTACAGCATTGCAATACAAACCCTGCTGCCAGCGCGGATAATAAAACACCGATGAAGCGATCTCGCGCCCGTTGCCGGCATCTACGATCACCGAACGGACAGAATCTGTTCCATAATCGACCCCAATAACAAATTGATCTGCTGGCATCTTCTTATAAATTGTTAAAAATAACTGTCCGAATTGCGTCCATCGGGAGGTAAACTTAAATAATAATTGTAAGAGTAAGACTAAAAAGTTACGCCATCGTTGTAGCACTTACAGGGATCACTGTCGTACTATTTTTGTATCGAAGTATTTCTTTATTTTCAACCATTGAGCTGCCTAAACCGAATGATTACGATCAGAAATTCTACCCTGCCGGGCATAACTGGAAACTGCCTGTTCTTATTTCCTGTCCTGGCAATATTAGCGCTAAACTCCTGCTCAAACCATACCTATGCCCCCGCGCTCTACCACCAGGATATTGCGTATATGCCCAAGCCTGCATCGTTCGATACGGCAAAATCGGCTACATACTTTTCAGGCGGTCTGAATACTTATTTAGACCCGACCTGGACTAAAGCCATGCTTGCAAGCGGTCAGGTAAACGTAAGCCAGGGCTATGTCTTTAACCATTTTAACCTGGCTTACGGCGCCTTCGGCGAACTGGGCGATTTTTCAAAAGGCACATCGAGTGATGACAAACCCGATGAAAAATGGTCGGATAAATTTTTTGGCGCAGTCGGCGCCAGGCTTTCTGCCAACCTGTTCACGTCATACGAACGCATGGATACCCGTTTCATAGGATTTGAGGCCGCTTACAGTCACGAATTTGGATCATGCTCCGATTTCAGAAAGGCGGTGAGCCACCTGCCCGGTTATCATGCCGACACGCGGACGGACCTGTTTAGCGTCGGCCTGACATCGGAGTTTCTTTTCCATAATATCGGGGATATACATTTCCAGAACGGACTAAGGTTCTTTGTAGGCGAAACATTTGGAAACGACACGTTCAACGAAAAGTACCTGACACATGACGATGTAGCGCCACATTTTGGTCCGGTATATTTTAAAGTCAGCTACTTCCTGAAGATCCACCAGTTTTTCGCCACAATAGAAGCAGGCGAACAGGTGATGCTGCGAGCCGGTGTGGAGTTCTGATCGATTATGCAATTATTTATCGGATAAATATTCTGCCATAGTCAAAATCCTTGCTTTTCCGATTTTCTTCAAAACCAGGATATCTTTGTCGCCCGTTATTAAATGGGTTGCTTGACCATCGATAGCAAGGGCTAAGAGAAAATCGTCTTTCGGATCACGGCACACCGATATGTTAGTTTCGACGTTTATTAACTCAGAAATATTTTTGATGGCAAGAATAAATTTTTCAACGGAAGTCCACGCGAAATATTTTTTGAGCTTGGGCCTTTGCGCTACTTCTACGAATTCTTCAATAAGTTCCTGGCTTAGTATAAATACGACTTTGTCCTGCGTTATTAATTTATCAAATTTTAGGAAATCGCGCGTTATTAATAAACTGATCAAGATGTTAGTGTCAAGTATGACCCTATCTTTTTGATCTTGCATAGCGGTTCTTCCTAACTTGCTCCACTTCTTTGCTAATCTCATCAAAACCAGGACGATTTTGATCGGCCTTATCACGAAGTTTATTTATGATATTAAGAAGCTCGTCATCAGAACTGTTACGTATAGAAATGAGCTCCAAATCTGCGAGATCTTTTAACAATTTAACAGCTTTAGGATTGAGTATATCTATTTGTAACGTTTCCATACTCAAATATAAGCAATTATCATTTCGATTCAGAATAGACACTTTGTATAGGCTCACGCAGGTTATAACGGGATGCCATTACCTCGCCATAAGCGCCCGCGGTACGAATAGCAAGTAAATCGCCGCGGAACGATTCGGGCAATTCCACATCTTTCTGAAAACAGTCGGTGCTTTCGCAGATGGGGCCGACTACGTCGTATTTCAAGATTTGAGATTTGAGATTTGAGATTTGAGACTCGCTTTCGGACTTTCGGACTTTCGGACTTTCGGACTCCCTACTCAAATTCTCAACTTTCATATAAGCCTGGTAAAGCATCGGGCGGATCAGCTCGGTCATGCCGGCATCCAGCACGAGGAAATTCTTCTTCTGACCGTTCTTAACATAGAGCACTCTCGAAATCAGCGCAGCAGATTGTGCCACCAGCGCCCGCCCCAGCTCAAAATGCACTTCCTGCCCGGGCCTGATGTTGAGGAAGTCATTAAATACTTTAAAATAGCCCTCAAAATTCGGAATCGGGTTCTGATCCGGGTTATGGTAGTCTACGCCTAAGCCACCACCGGTATTCAGCACCTTTACACGGAAGCCTTTGTCTTCAAACCAATCCTGCATTTCGTTGATACGAACGCATAAACTCTTGTAAACCTCCAGGTCGGTGATCTGGGAGCCGATATGGAAATGTATGCCAACAAATTCAAGATTGGAACACTTGCGTAGTGTTTCTGCAACATCATTTAACTGCCAGCTGTTGATACCGAATTTGTTTTCGTCAAGTCCTGTTGTGATAAAATGATGAGTATGCGCATCCACGTTAGGATTGATTCGAGTGGCTACCCTCGCCGTTTTATTTTTGGCTTTGGCCAGGTCGTTAATGATATTCAGCTCCTGGATGGATTCTACATTGAAACAAAAAATGTCCGCATCCAAAGCCGTGTTGATCTCCTTGTCCGACTTCCCCACCCCTGCAAACACTACCTGGCTTTTATTAAAACCCGATTCAATCGCTTTCGATACTTCGTTACCGCTTACGCAATCGGCCCCAAAGCCAAATGACTGTATCGCTTGCAACACCTTTGGGTTGAAATTGGCCTTCAAAGCATAATGCACGTGGAAACCGTATTTGTCCGACGCTTCCTTACAGGCGCTCAGTGTTTGGCGCAGCAGGTTAAGATCGTAATAATAGAAAGGTGTTTCTAATTGCTGGAAACGTGATATGGTATTGATGTTAAACATTTTCTATTAATGAGCGCGTCATTGCGAGAAACGAAGCAATCTCTGAACTGTGCTATGATGAGCACTATCGATCTGCATGCGCAGAGAAGGCCACGCTATCACTCGCCATGACGGTAGTTTTTAAAACAATCTGTTATGCAAGCTCCTCAGCGCCTCGGTTTTATCGGACGTATTGAGCAGTAACGACAAATTATTCTCACTGCCGCCATACGATATCATCCTGATCGGGATGTGCTTTAGAGCCTCCAGTACGCGTGCAGCATACCCATGCTTTTCAGCCCCAAAGTCGCCTACGACGCATATGATGGTCAGGTTCCTGTCAATGTCAACGGTCCCAAATGAGCTCAGCTCCTTTTCAATCTCAGCTAAATGCGACGTATCGTCGATTGTGAGTGAAACCGCTACTTCTGATGTGGTTACCATATCAATAGAGGTTTTGTACCGTTCGAATACCTCGAACAACCGCCTTAAAAAACCGTACGCCAGCAACATGCGGCTTGACTGTACTTTGATCGCGGTAATGCCGTCCTTGGCTGCAATAGATTTGATCTTGTCCTTTTCGCTTTCATTGGTGATCAGCGTACCCGGCGCTTTCGGATCCATGGTATTCAACAGGCGAACCGGAATCTTATATTTCTGTGCCGGGAAAACGCTCTGCGGATGCAAAATTTTCGCGCCGAAATAGGCCAGTTCCGCAGCTTCATCAAAAGAGAGCTGTGCGATTGGCGTAGTTCCTTTTACTATGCGGGGATCGTTGTTGTGCATACCGTCTATGTCGGTCCATATCTGCACTTCCTCGCTGCGAATAGCGGCACCGATCAGCGACGCAGTATAATCACTTCCTCCCCGGCGCAGGTTGTCGATCTCGCCAAACGAATTACGGCAGATGTAGCCCTGGGTAATAAACAGGTTATTATTCGGGTGTTCATTTAACAAAGGTGTGATATGCTCGGTGATATAATCCACCATCGGTTCGTTATCCTCGTCGATCTTCATAAAATCGAGCGCGGGCAACAATACCGATGGCACGCCGATCTCTTTCAGATAAACATGGTATAACGTTGTCGAGATCAGTTCGCCCTGTGCCAGGATGATCTTCTCTTCAATATTCGTAAACAGGTCTTTCGACAGGTTTGAAAGCAGGTCGAAATGGTAATCGATCACTTCCTTGCCCTGTTCCAGGTACTCAGGTTTGGCAAAAAGTTCCTTAATGAAAGTCTCGTATTTATCCTTCAGAATTTTGATCAGTTCTGCGGCCTTTGCCTTATCACCGGCAAGATATGCCTGCCCGATCTCAACCAGGCTGTTGGTCGTCCCCGACACAGCCGATAATACGACGATCTGCCTCTCGGCAGGATCGATAATATCCAGCAGTTTTTTCATCCGCTCGGGACTTCCCACCGATGTACCGCCAAATTTTAAAACTTTCATTTTTTGTTTTTGATTAACACAAATGATTAATATCCTTGTATAGATTTTGAGGCGCTAAAAATAGGATTTTAACAACCATATACCTAAAATGATCAAAATAAAATTCGGTACCGACGGATGGCGTGCCATCATCGCCGACGATTTCACCGTCGAAAACGTAAAAAGAGTAGCCTATGCAACAGCATTATGGCTGAAGAAAGAATTTAAAGACGCTTCGGCCGTTGTGGGCAACGACCCGCGGTTTGCAGGGCCCATGTTTGCCGACATTACTACCCGTGTATTGGCTTCGCAAGGCGTAAAGGTTTACCGGGCCGAAAATGCTTTTGTTTCTACACCCATGATCTCGCTGGGGACCGTCAGAAAACATGCTTCCGCAGGTATCATTATCACCGCAAGCCATAATCCGCCGGCTTATAACGGCTACAAGATCAAGGCCAGTTACGGCGGCCCGGCCACACCGGACGATATTGAAAAAGTTGAGTCACAAATACCCGAAACGATCGATCTGAACCGAAAATCTATTGCTGACTATCAGAAAGACGGCCTGGTGGAGTTTGTGAACCTGGAAGATATGTACGTGGCCCATGTCGAGAACAACTTCGACCTGGAGTGCATCCGTACCAGCGGTTTGGGCTGGGCCTACGACGCTATGTACGGGGCAGGCATGAACGTAATGGAGCGTTTGTTCCCGGATATTACACGCATTCACAGCGACCATAATCCTAGTTTTGCAGGGCAGGCGCCGGAGCCTATCCAGCGTAACCTGAAAGAATTTGAAGACATTATCAAAATGTCGGAAGGCGAAATCGCATCAGGCCTGGTGACCGATGGTGACGCCGACCGTATCGGCTTGTATGACCAGGATGGCAATTTTGTCGATTCGCATCATATCCTGTTGCTGCTCATTCATTATATGCATAAGGTAAAAGGTATGACGGGTAACGTTTATTCAACCTTTAGTTGTACCAGTAAAATACAAAAACTATGTGATGCATACGGTTTAAAGAACACAGTTACCAAAATCGGCTTTAAGTATATCTGCGACCTGATCGTTAACTCGGGCGAGCCCTTCCTGGTGGGTGGCGAGGAATCGGGCGGTATTGCCGTTGCGGGGCACATCCCTGAACGGGATGGTATCTGGATCGGATTGATCGTATGGGAATTTATCGCAAAAACCGGCCGGTCGCTAAGCGAACTTGTCCAGGAGATATATGATATCGTTGGCAAATTTGCGGTTGAACGTTACGACCTGCATGTGACCGAAGATAAAAAGCAGCAGATCATAAGCAATTGCAAAAGCGGCAAATACGAAAATTTTGGCGGCATGAAAGTCGTCAAAGTGGAAGATATGGACGGGTACAAGTTTCATTTCGAGGATGAAAGCTGGGTAATGATCCGTCCATCAGGAACAGAGCCGGTACTGCGAGTGTACGCAGAAGCGCCCGGATCAAAAGAGGCCTTTAAGATATTGGATACCGTGAAAGGCGTATTGTTGTCTTAGTACCATCCGTTAAAATATCAAAGCCATCCCGACCTTTGTCAGGATGGCTTTTGTTATCTAAAACTCTCAATCTGGCAGATGAAGGGCCTGTTTTACCTGGTTATAATTCTTAGGATCGATGCTTCCTAAAGTATGTACACCGCCTGGTATGACTATGTAACGAAATTGGTGCAAGTTAGAAATGCCGTTATAATAATTAAGGTCATTGGTAAAATCGATCTGGATATTTCCAACCGTAGCTGAAGCCGACCAGTTATCCACGTAAGTGGTCGAACTAAGCTGATAAGTAAGCGCAACAGGTAATTGACCTACCTGGTTGGCTGGCCAAATGGTTGTGCTATACCCATCCAGCTTAGCATAAACAAGCACCGTACCCTGGTCGAGAATGTTCTGCGTGACGGACGAAGCAGTTATAATGGCATCAAAATGTGTCACGCCAAAAACGGTCGACTTGGTGTAGATTGAAGGCGTTATCCAGTCGGAGTAGACCACGTTAACCGTACCCCCGTTGGGCCTGTCACCCCGGTTAGACCTGTGGCGCCGGTAGTCCCTTGTGGGCCGACCGCGCCATCTCTTCCGCACGAGGTGGCAAACAGCAGCAAACCGGCCGCGAGCCGCAATAAGTGGCTTGTCGTTGTAACGACCATAAAATTACATTTTAAATTAAAATCGTCTCAAATTAGTTGAAAAACTGCGATGGAAACTTATTATTAATAAGGTAAATTTATACAGTTAAAGCCATATGACATGAAAACTTTATCACTGACATTTTTGGCAGTATTGTTAATGCTGTCCGTATCGCTGAAGGCGCAAAAGAAAGCCCAGCCGGACAATGGAATGATTGCCATAGTGCAAACCCAAACCACGTTGGGAAAAACACAGCAAACTCATTATAAAATGACCAACAATAACAGCGTTTCGATGGATTTTGCGCTGTACCGGCAAATGAACAATGGTAGCTGGGATGTGGTTAAACATTTGGACCTGCCCCCGGGTGAGACGTATGAGGATGTAAGCGACTTTACTGGTTATAATGGTAAGTATGTACTGTACTCAGCGCCGCACAGCGATTGGGCTTCATTTCCCAACACGGCCGACATTGGCGGACTGGCAAACAGCGCAGGAACTCCGCCGGCAATGCCCGCACCCACAACGCCACCCGCGACTACAACCACGCCCACCAATCATTAAGTCAAGTTGCGGTCGCGGAACCAAACCTCGTCGGGTTTGGCAGTGAAGTTTTCCATCAGGCTGATCAACTCGACCGGGTCGCCGGATGTGATCACCAAATTACGATTTGCGGGTTTTAAAAATTTTTGTTCGACCATCACATCCATCTGTTTGAGCAGGAAGTCGTAAAAGCCATTCACATTCAGGATGCCTATGGGCTTGCTGTGTAGTCCTAACTGCAGCCAGGTCAATACCTCAAAAAATTCTTCCAGTGTGCCGAAACCACCCGGCAGCATGATGACGCCATCACACATATCGTTCATCAACTGCTTACGCTGATGCATGGTCTCAACAATATGAAGCTCCGTAAGCCCGGTATGGCCCACTTCCTTGTCCATCAGGAACCGCGGTATCACGCCTATAGCTCTACCACCACGGTTTAGCATATTGTCGGCCAGCAGGCCCATCATGCCAACCCTTCCCCCACCAAAAACGAGCGAAATATCGCGGTCGGTCATTACCTCGGTCAGCAGTTCGACTGCCTCTTTCAGCACAGGGTCGCTATTAAAATTGGCGCCGCAGAAGATGGCGATGGATTTCATTGCTGAATTGTCAGATTGTTTTATTGTTAGTCCGGAAGTCGGGAAGTCCGCGTAAGTCCGAAAGATTGATCCTGCAAACTTTTTCTTTCGGACTTTCCGACTTATGCGAACTTCCGGACTATCTCGTATAATTCGGCGCTTCTTTGGTAATCGTTATATCATGCGGGTGCGATTCGCGGATACCCGCAGCCGTGATGCGCACAAAGCGTGCTTTCTGCAGGGCCGGGATATCTTTAGCCCCGCAATAGCCCATGCTGGCCTTTAATCCACCCACGTATTGGTAAGCTACTTCGGCCAAAGTGCCCTTGTATGGGACCCGGCCCACAATACCTTCGGGAACCAGCTTTTTTATATCGTCTTCCACATCCTGGAAATATCGGTCCTTCGACCCCTGCTCCATCGCCTCGATCGAGCCCATGCCGCGATACGATTTAAAGCGGCGGCCTTCGTAGATGATCGTTTCGCCGGGCGACTCTTCCACTCCCGCAAACAAGCCGCCCGCCATCACCGAGCTTGCACCGGCGGCGATAGCTTTGGCGATATCACCCGTATGTTTGATGCCACCGTCGGCTATAACCGGCACGCCGGTTCCTTCCAATGCTTTGGCACATTCGTAAACCGCATACAACTGCGGAACACCCACGCCCGCAATGATGCGTGTAGTGCAGATAGAACCCGGACCGATGCCCACTTTCACCGCATCAGCGCCGGCCTCGGCCAACGCCCTGGCAGCTTCGGGTGTGGCTATGTTACCGGCGATAACCTGCAAGTCGGGGTATTTTGCTTTTACTTCCTTCAACTGGTTGATAACCCCTTTGGAATGCCCGTGCGCGGTATCGATAGCAACCACATCGACACCGGCTTTTACCAGCGCCTCGACACGCTTCATGGTATCGGGCGTAACACCCACAGCAGCGCCAACGCGCAGACGGCCATGCTCGTCCTTACAGGCTATGGGGAAATTTTTGAATTTCTGAATGTCTTTATAAGTAATAAGTCCTACCAGGCGTCCGCCGCCGTTTACCACAGGTAATTTTTCGATTTTATGGTTCTGTAATATTTCTTCGGCCTGCAATAAGGTTGTCCCTTCGGGCGCGGTAACCAGGTTGCCGCTGGTCATCACCTCACGCACGGGCCTGCTACCGTTCTTCTCAAAACGCAGGTCGCGGTTGGTAATGATGCCCTTCAGCTGCTGGTCGCCATTGACGATCGGTATGCCGCCGATACGGTATTCGCGCATGATCTTGAAGGCATCCGACAACAACGCATCTTCATTTAGCGTCACAGGGTCCTGTATCATGCCGCTTTCCGAACGCTTTACTTTGCGCACCTCGTCGGCCTGCTGCTGTATGGTCATGTTCTTGTGCAGCATTCCAAGGCCGCCAGCCTGCGCAAGCGCGATCGCAAGTGCTGATTCCGTAACGGTATCCATTGCGGCCGAAACCAAAGGAATGTTCAGCCTGATCTTTTTTGTCAGGTATGAACGCGTGTCGACTTCGCGGGGAAGCACTTCTGAATAAGCCGGGATGAGAAGGACGTCGTCGTAAGTTAAGCCTTCAGCGACGAATTTGGAGGGATCTAATTGCATGGCAAATAAATTTATTATTTGCCGGACAAAGATAGCTTTTTATTTCGGATTTCGGAATTTAGATTTCGGATTTGTTGTTGGATGCGAAAATGTGAGCTTTATATGATAATCAGTATTTACCTACAATAACCCGATAAAATTTATCCAGATCGAGGTATTTATTGGCCAGTTGCAGCAACTCCCCGGCAGTTACGGTCTTTACCACTTCGGTATACCGGTCGTAGTAGTCGTAATCCAATCCCGAGAAATAGATGTTCTTGAATTTGTCGGCGTGAGAGAACACGTTTTCCAGGCTGCCCAGCAGCGAACCCATCATATAATTGCGCACCAGGGCAAGCTCATCATGCGGGATAAGTTCCGTTTTTAAGATGCTGATCTCTTTTTCGATCTCGCTCACCGCATCGCGGCAAACCTCGGCGCCGACCTCAGATGCGATAAACATCGCCCCACCCTGTTTCAGTGAGCTTAAGCCCGAACCGATGCCATAGGTATAACCTTTGTCCTCGCGGATGTTAGCCATCAACCTCGACCCAAAATACCCGCCCAAAACGGTGTTCAATACCTGCAAGGCCGGAAAATCGGGATGTACACGGGTGATCATGGGCAGCCCCATGCGTATCGCCGATTGCAGGGCATCGGGCTTTTCAACAAAATAAAAATGCTCGCCCGCCGGCTGAAGCTCCGGCTGTGCCGTATCCCCTTTCTGCGAAGAGTTGGGCCACTGATCGCCAAACGACTCTTTTATAAGCCCGATGATCTTATCATCCACTTTTCCCGCAACCACGATCGTACAGTTCGACGGCTGGTACATTTGCCTGAAATGCGCCAGCATGTCCCCGCGCTGCAAGGTTTTATAATCGTCAAATTCGGCGCCCAAGCCATAACCGGTATTGCCATATATAGCTTTATTGAACGTACGCCGAGCCACGATATCGTTCTTTTTCAGGCTCACCTGCAGCTTCTGCTGCTGGTTGCGGATGAAGGTTTCGAGTTCTTTTTCCGGGAAAATGGAATCCGTTATGAGATCCTTCATCACCGGCAGCGTTTTCTCTATGTGCTTGTTCAGCGTAAACAGCACAGCCTGCGAATGGTCGTAGCCATAGTCGACCTGCAAAAAACCGCCGTAAAAGTCGACCTGATCAGCAATCTGCGATGCAGAGCGGCTCGAAGTGCCTTCGGTCAGCATGGTGTTGACCGCTACATTCAGCAATGGTTTTGCCGGATCGAAACGCAGATTGTTAAATATCCATTCGATGCGCACCAATTCCTGGTCGCCGGAGTTGAAAACGAAAATATCGCAGCCGTTGTTAAGCTTTATATGCTCCGGCCGGATGAGGCTGATATGTTCTACCGATCTGAAATCGGGGGGTAATGTTCTGTTTAGTGTCATTGTTGTTGTCATTGGGTCATTGAGTCATTGGGTCATTTCAGTCATTGGGTCATTGGGTCATTATATAATTAAAAATGACTTAATGACGTAATGACTTAGTGACGTAAATGCCTTAACGACTTTTCGCAAGGTAAACCAGCGTCGATGAATTTTCCTTCCTGAAAATATCCTGCGCTTCTTTTTGTATCCCTTCGGCTGTTACGGCCAGGTATTTTTCCGTTTCGTGATTCAGCATACCGGCGTCGCCAAAAAGCTCGAATTGTGCCAGGTTCATGGCTTTGTCAAGCAGCGACATCTCCGAAAACACCATGGTCGATTCTGTTTTATTCTTGACCTTGGTGAGCTCTTCATCAGGCACACGGTATTGCTTTAATTGCTCCAGCTCTTCCCAAACGGCCGCTTCAGCCTCATCAATGGAAACATTTTCCAGCGGTTTGCCTTCGATCACAAACATGCCGCTATCAAAACTGCCTATGTTGTAAGCATGTATTTCGCTGAAAAGCTGCTTTTCCTTAACCAGCCTGCGGTACAGGCGGGACGAATTACCACGTGAAAGAATGTCGGAAACCAGGTCGAGCTCATAATAGCCGTTCTCCAGCCTGCCGGGCATGTGGAAGGCAATGTAAAGGTCGTTCAATGGGACATTTGCTGTGACCGTTTCGCGCCGTGCCTCGTTTTGTTGAGGCTCTTTCGGGAGATCGCGGTGATATTTCTCGCCGCCCGGTATCGGGCCGAACCATTTTTCGGCTAACGCTTTTGCCTTTTCGACGGTAATATTGCCGCCCACTACCAGGATGGCATTGCTCGGATTATAATGTTTTTTAAAAAAGGCTTTTACATCCTCTATCCGTGCATTTTCTATCTGCTCCAGATTTTTGCCGATAGTGGCCCACTGGTAAGGGTGCTTCTTATAAACCAGCGGGCGCAGTTTAAGCCACACATCGCCGTAGGGCTGGTTCAGGTAACGCTGCTTAAATTCCTCGATAACCACATTACGCTGTACTTCCAGGCTTTTTTCACTGAAGGCCAGGCTCAGCATGCGGTCGCTTTCCAGCCAGAACGCGGTTTCGATATTTTCGGCCGGAAGCGTTATGTAATAATTGGTTATATCATTGGTAGTGAAGGCATTATTTTCACCTCCGACACGCTGCAAAGGCTCGTCATACTGCGGTATGTTGACCGAACCGCCAAACATCAGATGCTCGAACAAGTGTGCAAAACCGGTGCGCTCGGGGTCCTCGTCGCGCGCGCCGACATCATATAAAATATTCAGTACGGCCATTGGAGTAGTGTGATCTTCGTGTACGATCACCCTTAAGCCGTTATCCAGTATAAAACGATTAAATTTAACCATGTATGTGATAAAAACGGACAGCAAATGTAGTTGTTTTGTTGTATTGGTTATAACAGTTGGAGGTAACGACCCGGCCGCCTTAACGTAGGCGCCAAATGCAGCCAATGAATTGTATTAGGTTTTGTCGAAATAGCACTATATTTGACAAGTTATCCACACAATGTGGAATAGTTATTAACATTTTTCGTAAAACCTTACCTTAATTTTGAGTCATCATGACCGAATCACAACTCATCCAGCACATTTCGACATTCGATAAGCGTATCCGGATGGTAAAACTGCGCAGCAAACTGAAGGAGCAAAACTTTAGTTTAAGCGAACTGGTCGACCTGACTTTTTATCCCGATAAACAAATCGCCATAAAAGCGTCGAAAATAATGCAATATATCGTTTTTAAGTTCGCCGAGAATTATACTGACGATATTGCCTACCTGCTTGCACATGTTACCGACGTTAAGCTGCTGGGTTGTAAAAAGCACTATGCAAAGATCATTATGCACCTTACTTCGCCGGAAGTGGCCAAAGATGTCCGCACCGTGATGAAAGGCATCGATCTCGAACCGGTGGTTGAATTGTGTTTCGATTGGATAAATGATCCTAAAATGCTGACGGGCGTACGCGCATCGGCCGCCGAAGCGTTGTTCAACATGCGGCACCGTTACCCCTGGATCGCCGAAAGACTGTCGTGCCAGCTGGAAGCTATGATGCTGAATGCCACGCCGATGTTCCGTGCCCGCGGTAATTATATCCTGGGCTTTTTGCACTGCGAGGACTAAGAAAAACTAATTCCTATCTTAGAGCTTGCCATGCTCACTAAGGAAGAACTTGTCTCCGAGATCAGCAAAACCATCGTCAACTAAGGTCGAGAAGCTAAGCGCTATCTTAAATAAGCAGCGGTTTGCCTTGCGCGACTTTGTGGACATTACTTTTCATGAGGATAAAAACATCGCCTTCCGTGCCGCTTGGATATTGGAAAATCTTTTCCTGAAAAAGCCTGACGCTTATTCACCCGACCTGGAATACCTGGTATCGCGTGTAAGAAATGTTACCTATCCCAGCTGCCAGCGGCACTATGCCAAGATCATGATGCACATTACCGGAAAAAAGGCACCCCCGATAATCCGCGAAAAGCTGGAGGTAATGGACCTTGAACCCATAGTGGAGAAACTATTCGACTGGGTTATCGACCCAAAAGTACTGATCGCTGTGAAGGTTTTTTCCCTGGAGGCCTTATTCAACCTGCGCGGGCGATATACCTGGATAACGGACGAATTGAAGGAGCAAACTATATTCCTGATGCGCGACGGCACCCCGGCGATACAAACCAGGGGACTAAAGCTCCTATCGGCGCTTTAGTGGCAGTAGCAGGTGCAGTTTGCTGCGTCTTTCCTGCCCACTGCAAACTGCGCCTAAGCAGTAGGCTTATCCTCGCTGTGCAGATTTGTACTTACGTGGTAATGATGCAGCTTGGCGTGTATAGCCGATTCGCTATTATTGGCATAAGTACCATAGGCATTAACTAATACGCCTTTCAGGTTGTATTTTGGCGAGCGGATAGCATAAACGATCGACATATCCGAGGGATTGCTTTGCCCCTCGAAACGGTAAAATTCGTCAATTTCGAAGTCGTCCGCCCCCATATGTATATCGTGTTCTTTATCGTCAATAGTGTCGCCTTCGAGACTCAGGTTGGCGGTATAGCCGCGTTTCATAAGATCGTTGGTGGCATCTACTAAAGTTTCGTAATTTTTCATGGTTTAAAGTGTTTAAGACTTCCGAAGTTTTGAAAACTTCGTAAATCTGTTCCATCAAATAACCCTTAAAAGGCCATGTTGTTTTGCGAATAGTTTATAGCTTAGCCCTGACCTTGAATAATGACCGACCAGTTAACCCACTATAAACAGCATTGGCATTTGTCAGACAATGGCGAAGCTTTCAGCTCCTATTCGGGTTTGCTGCAGCCGGTTTTATACAACGGCACAAAATGTATGCTCAAAATAGCCGGCGCCGCAAGGATAAACATGGCAACATGCTGATGGCCTGGTGGAACGGCAACGGCGCAGCCCCGGTTCTGCGACATGACGAAAACGCAATACTGATGGAAAGGGCGAAAAATGAACAGTCGCTCGCCCAAATGGCAAAAAACGGGAAAGATGACGATGCCAGCCGCATTATCTGTTCGGTTATTGCCAGGCTGCATACCCATCCCACACCCTATCCCGCCTATTTGGTCCCGCTGGATGTTAAATTCAAAAGCCTGGGGTTGGCGGACGCACGACAAGGCGGAGTTTTTGAGCGTTGTAATCAAGTCGCTGATGAATTGCTTGCAGCACCGCAGGATATCGTCGCACTGCATGGCGATATTCACCATGGGAATATCCTTGATTTTGGAGAAAAAGGCTGGCTGGCCATCGACCCAAAAGGAATGATTGGCGAGCGCGGCTTTGACTATGCCAACCTGTTCTGTAACCCGGACAAAGAAACCGCTACTGCGCCTGGCAGGCTGGCACAGCAAGTGCTAATCGCATCGGACGCGGCTAAAATTGAACCGAAACGGCTTTTACAATGGATAGCAGCCTGGGCAGGCCTTTCCGCTGCCTGGGCGATAGAAGATGGCGACGATCCGGTAACTGCGATGTACATAGCGAAAGCAGCACTAAATGAAATAAATTTATAGTGATGGGTTTGAAAAACGCTTTTGAGTAGTTTTGACGAAATGGCTGCACAAATCCATCAGGATACCCTCGACTTTTTAACGGACCTGGCACAGAATAACAATCGCGAGTGGTTCAACAAGCATAAGGACAAGTACGTCGCGGCCAATGACAACATCATTGCCTTTGCCGACGCCCTGATCGCGGAAATGAACAGGCACGACCATATCGAAAATCCTTCCGGCAAAAGAAGCGTGTACCGGATATACCGGGATGTCCGCTTTTCCAAAGACAAATCACCTTATCACGCCTGCTGGGACGGCCATTTGCACCGGGCGACAAAAAAGCTCCGGGGAGGTTACTATTTCCATATCGCACCGGGCGGCTCCAGCGCCGACGGTGGTTTTTTCGGGCCAGCGCCGGAGGACCTGAAACGTATCCGCCAGGATATTGACGTCAATTATGAAGATTGGCGGACGTTGCTGACGGACAAAGCATTCGTTCAAACTTTCGGCACTCTGCAAGGCGCCCGGCTGAAACTGATGCCAAAAGGATACCCCGTAACCCATCCTGCTATCGACCTTTTGCGACATAAACAGTTTATCCTCAGACATCCCTTTACCGATGCTGAGGTGCTAAGCCCCGACTTTGTGTACCTGCTGAGCGGCACTTTCAAAACTATGCGGCCATTCTTCGACTATATGAGCGAAGTGCTGACGACGGACGGGAATGGTCTGTCTTTAATTTAACGATGATTGCCGATGCGGGGGTTCTGAGCCTTTAAAACAAAAGTGTTAGATCAAAGAACCCCTCCCTATGCCCTTATCTTTTCGATCATGCCTTCCCGAGGGAGAGATTCTCCTGACAAAATTCAACTCAACTACTAACCTTAAAATTTCAACGTTATTCCTGCATTAAGTACCGATAAACTTTGGTATCCCAGCTCAGCATAAATCGCGAGGTTTGACTGAAAATAATATTTGCCGCCGGCGAACACGCCAAAACCGGCGCCGCTGGCGGCGCTTGCAGCATAACCCTGGTTATCGCTTACGCTTACAACAACGTAACCCAGGCTTGCTCCGCCATACACATCAAACTTATCCGGGATCTGCAAAAGCTCATTAAAATGATAGGAACCGCGCACACCCAGGTAAGTCGCGCTTTCCTTAAACGAATAAGCCGCACCCGGCACCGAATAATTATATTTTGAGCTGGCATATGACACTTCGGCGCCGGCGCTGATCGCATCGGTAAAACCGTGCTCAAAAGATACCGTAGGATTAATAGGCAACGACGCCGAGTAACCCGCCCCGAAATAAGGGCTTCCAAGGCCGATACCGAGGTTGAGCAGGTTGTCGCCCTGATTAAATGCGGTTTTGGATTGCCCGATAGCGAATGAACTTGCCGCAATGATCGATAATGCTGTCAAAAGGAGATTTTTCTTCATGTTGGTATTAATTTAATCTGTTATAAATTGCGTCTTTTTTCCCGGCTCAACTGAATTAGCACCGCAGCAATTATCAGTATGATCAGTACAACTATATTTTGATATAAGAGCTCCATATCCACGCCATCAATGCAGGGCCGTCACTGGTTATTGTTTTAAAGCTACCTTCAAAAGCTGGCGCCATCAATCTGCGTTTATTCCGTGCAGACACCTATTTATTATTTGCAATAATCCGGTTGATTTGTGATTAATAATTGTTACCTTTTGATTGATAAAAGTTCATCGATGGCACGGTCGCACCTGCTATGCAAAATACCTTATCTCGCCAGTTTTGCTTCCGGGCTGCTTTTGGTATGTTCCGCTCTTACAAATCATGCGGACGCCCAAACCAAAGGTGATTCATTGTCAATCGAGTTGAACAATTCCCCCAAAAACGCGGGCACTGTTGAACAGCTTACCCAAAAAGCCCTGGGGTCGGCTGAAAAAGATCCAAATACCGGTTTAAAATATGCCAGCGCCGCCGTTGCGATTGCCGGGCAATTGCACCTGGACCATGCGGTTGCCAATGGCTATATGGCGCTGGCAAAGAACTATGACTATAACGCCGAGCCTAAAAAAGCGCTTAAAGAATATTTTAAAGCATTGAGTCTCTTCCAGAAGCTCAACTACAAGCCCGACCTGGCGACATGTTATATGAAGATCGCTTATGACTATTATGCGATCGCAAATTATGTTACCGGCCTCGGTTATGCCCGCATAGCCTCAAACCTGGCAGAGCAAACCGGTAATAATAAACTCTATTCCCAAAGTCTTTCCGTACTGGGAATAAGTTATACTTACGTGGCCGATTACCCGGGAGCGATAAGCTGTTACCTTAAGCAATTAAAGCTGGCAGAAGCCATGCACGACACATCGTACATTGCCAAAACTGCGGGTAACCTTGGAGTGGTATATTATTACTTAAAAAGATATCCTGATGCGCTTAAATACTATAACCGCTGCCTGGATGTGTTTGAACAATTAAATGACCGCCCGTCCGAGTCCATAGCGCTGAACAATATTGGCGCGGTGTACCTCGAAACGGGCGATTATTCACAAGCTATCGACTATAACCAGAGGGCGCTCGTCATCAGCCGGCAATTAAAAATCATCAAAGGCGAAGCCAACGACCTGGCCGATATGTGCCTTGCCTATGCGCACCTGGGCCGGTATAACGACGCTTTTGACTGCCTGCATAAAGCTATGCCGATCTATGAAAAGATCGGCGCAAAAAACAATATGTCGATCGCGTACGGACAAATGGCTTCGTTATATATGGGCGCTCCTTCGGACGTATTAGCCAGCCACGGTATAGACCCGACCAAAAGGTACACAGCGGCACTAAAGCTGCAGCAAAAAGCGCTGCAACTTGCCTGCGACACCAAAAACTTGAATAACGAGGCCGATCAGTCGAAAAACCTCAGCAACATCTATGAGCAAGAGGGGAACTACAAAGAAGCGTTGAAAAGCTATCGCAATTACACGACACTAAAAGACTCGATTTTTAACGACAAAAAAAGGCAGGAAATAACGCGGTTGAGCATACAATATGAGTATGATAAAAAAGAAGCTGCCCTGAAAGCCAAAAATGCGGCGGCGCAAACCAAAGCCACGGCGGAGGTCACGCGGCAGAAGATCATTAAAAACGCTTCCATTGTGATCGGGCTTGTGCTGATCGGGTTTGGTTGCATAACTTTTGTTTTTTACAAACGGCGGAAGGATGCCAGGGAAAAATTGCGAGAGGCCGAACTAAAAACACAGGTTGCCGAAACGGAATTGAAAGCGCTGCGGTCGCAACTAAACCCACACTTCATTTTCAATTCATTGAATTCTATTAGTGACTATATCGCCCGGCACGACAAAACTACGGCTGATGTGTACCTGGTAAAATTTGCCAAACTGATGCGCAAAATATTGGAAAACTCCGAACAATCGCTGATCAGCCTGGCCAACGACCTGGAGACACTGGAACTCTATATGCAACTGGAGGCCCTGCGGCTGGATAATAAGTTTCTGTACCAGATCATGATAGAAAAGGGTGTAGATTGCGAAACCACCATGGTGCCGCCGATGTTGTTACAACCTTTTGTGGAAAATAGCATCTGGCATGGCATATCGCCAAAGGAAGGCCGCGGAACTATCGTGATCAGGATAGCAAAACAGGATGATATGATCGAATATACCGTGGACGACGACGGAATTGGGCGGGAACGGTCTTCGATGTTAAAAATAGGCCGGAAAGGCCCCGCCCGAAAATCATTTGGGCTCAAGGTTATCCAATCCCGCATCAATATGATCAATGAAAGCAGGCATGGCAAAGCGAAGGTTGAGCTGACCGATCTGGATGAAGGCACGAGGGTAAGCATTAAGATTCCGTTTGAATCAGATTTTTAAATTTGGCGTATGATCAGGTCGATAATAGTTGATGACGAAGAGCATTGTATCAGCCGCCTGCAGGGCCTGCTTGACACCTATTGCAAACATACCGTGCAAGTGGCCGGAACATTCAATACGGTGGAAAAGGCATTGGCCGGCATCGCGGAAATTAAGCCCGACCTGTTGTTCCTGGACGTACAATTGCACGAAAAAACAGGCTTCGATCTGCTGGGACAGCTTCCTAACATCAATTTCGAGGTGATTTTTACGACTGCTTATGATAACTATGCGATAAAGGCATTCAAGTTCAGCGCCATCGATTACCTGCTGAAACCCATAGACCCTGATGACCTTTTGCAAGCCATGAACAAGCTGCAAAAGGCGATGCAGCATAACGAATTGTCGGACAAGTTCAGCGCATTGCTCGGCAACCTGAGATCCAATAGCCTTGCGGCCCGGAAAATTACCGTTCCTACCAGCAAGGGCCTCGTATTTCTTCCGGTTGACGAAATTATCCGCTGCGAGGCCAGTGTAAATTACACCACCATTTACCTGAAAGACAAACAAAGCCTGATGGTGGCAAAAACGCTTAAAGACTTTGAAGAATTACTGGCTGATCACCATTTTTTCAGGATACACAACAGCCACCTGATCAATTTAAACTGCATTAAAAGTTATCACCGGGGCAAAGGCGGCTACGTAGTGCTTTCGGATAATACCAGCCTGGAAGTATCGACCCGAAAAAAAGACCTTTTTCTGAAAAAAGTGGAAAATACGGTATTCTTTTCTTAGCGACCCAGCGCGCTGTCCGCCGGGCCCGGCTACCGGCGTTTTACACGTTTCGGTGATATGAATGAAGCGCTGAGACCGGATTAAAAACCCTTGTCTATAACACAATCTTCGGTTTCCCAATAGTTTAATTGTTGTTAATCAAAGATTAAAATCCCGAACAAATGATTAACTTTGACAGCCAGGCGTGGCTTTTTGCGTGCCGTGCGGTTAACTGCTAACATTACTTTTTCAAATGCAAATTGATACCGGAACCCGACAAAAATGAGAAGAATGTTATTTTTTATTAAACGTGCGTCACCGGTTTCCGTATAAAGAACGAGTTATCCAATGAAACCTGCGAATAAACTAACCTGTCGACCCTCCCCTCCCGCTAGTCGTCTCAGTTATCAAAGAGTCATTGGAATAGATCACCCTCGCCTGGGCGGTCTGGTCAACAAGGTAATAAGTCTTTTACAAGAGGTTATTTGAGGCTAAAATGGAGCTGCGGGGCAAACCAGGTAAAAAAAAGGCAGGAAACGAGACTTTGGCTGAAACCATTGTTCACCAGGAAGCTCTCATTAACTGTACCCGCGACCTGATTTGGTCGGTTGACAAGGATCTGCGTATCATCATCGCGAACCGTGCTTTCGCCGATGCGATCCGAAACATTACGGGCAGAACAATCAGGCGGGGCGATAGTGTATTGATCGCCGAATTTGGCAATGAACAATTGAGCAAATGGGTATCGCTTTATGCGAGAGGCTTAAATGGCGAACAGTTTTCTATCAAAGAACAAGCCTATAACCCGGCGAAACAGGCGATGGAATATAGCTTGATATCACTGAACCCCCTGACTGGCGAAGACGGTACGATCGTGGGCGTCGCCTGCCATTCAAAAGACATTACTTCCGAAACGTTAAACCTGGAGGCCCTGGAAAGTGCGATGGCTCGGCTTGAAAAAATAATGGATTCGTCGATGGACATGATCTGCGCTATTGACGAAAACGACTGTATAGTAAGCATTAATGCCGCGTCGGAAAAGATATTAGGTTACAAACCGGAGGAATTGATAGGCAGGCGATTGTTTGATTTTATTTACCCGGAAGACCTTGAAATGACCATGAAAATGGCTGCGAGCGTAATGGCCGGAAATCCCGTGACCAATAATGAAAACCGTTATGTACGAAAAGACGGCTCACTTGTGTCCCTGATGTGGTCGGCGCGTTGGGATCCAAACGACAGGATTAGGTATGGCATAGCACGCGATGCAACCGAGCGAAAAAAAAGCGAAGAGGCATTGAGGCTCAGCAACGAGCGTTTTGAATACGCCACCAAGGCCACTTCTGACATTATATGGGACTGGAACCTGGAGACGAACGAGGTATATTACTCGGGCAATATCGAGTATTTGTTTGGGCATCGGTCCGGCTATAACAGTGATAACCTGCCGTTTTATTTTGAGCACGTACATCCTGACGACCGGGAACGGGTAGTACTTTATCCCGACCAGGTGAAGTATGGCACGATGGTGAACTGGACCCGGGAATATCGTTTCAGGAAGGCGAACGGCGAGTATGCATTTGTGCTCGATAAAGGCATCGTGATCAGGGACAAAAATGGCATCGGCCTGCGTATGATAGGCGCCATGCAGGACATTACCCTCTTGAAAGAAAATGAATTGCGCGTGATGCAGCAAAATGAAAAGCTGCTGGAAATAGCCCAGATCAATGCGCACGAGATCAGGCGGCCGGTGGCAACCATCCTGGGATTGATACAGTTATTGAACGAAAATACTGTAACCGCCGAGGCTGATAAACAGGTGTTGAAGCATCTGAAGGCCGCCACGGACGAGTTGGACGACGTGATCAGGCGCATCATCGACAAAACGGTGAGCTAATCCTTTTCAATGCTCATCACATTCGGATTTGGCAATAAAAGGCAGGGTTGTTAAATTTAGTGGACCATTACAACCAACCTTTAGCGCTATGAGCTCCCTGATAAAATGGCTGGCACCGGCTTCACTGAAAAAGAACTTCGACCTACAGGAAATCGTGGCTTTCATTCTGCCCACAACTTATGCGTATTACGATGGCCTGCCAAAAATTGTAGACATCTCCAAAAGCCTGGTGGTTGCCACATCAGTCGTGGTATGCCTGTTATTATTCCTGTTTAAGCTTTATAAAAACTTTAACAACAATGAAAAAGCGGTATCCGAAGTGCTTGAAACGGGATATTTCAACAACTTCTTTTACCCGTTTGCGCTGGTAGTCAGCAACAAGCTGCAAAGCGGCGAAAAGCTGGCCATCGATTTTAAAAATAAGTCAATCCCATCAGTAGAGACTGCCGATGTGGAAGTCAGGATCATTTTGCCCGAATCGAAGGATAAAATGGAGGAAGCGGTGACCGCGATAAACCATAGAGCGAAGGACGCATGTGTCGATAACGGGTCGTGGGTAAAAGCACAGGCACTGGACAACGGCAAAGTGATCATTTACGAGTGCCCGCGAACGCTGGCTACCATTGAAAAGCACCTGATCAATGGCGAAAATGAATACACCAACGACGAATCTGTCAAATTCCACCGGTATTTTATCGAAAAATTTATGAAGGATTATAAGGCGACAGGTCTGCGTTTTGAAATAAGCACTTCCGTTTAAAGGAACACCAATGCGGGACAAACTAACGGCGCCCCGGTTGGTTGTAGTAACAGAAATTTAAGATAAATCGATATTAACCATGCCCGAATTACCCGACCTGCAGGTTTTTAGCCGAAACTTGACCAAGGCCCTTAAAGGGAAAAAAATAGAAACAGTTATTTGCTACTCCAAAAAACTGAACGTGCCTGTAAAGCAACTGCAGGAGGCACTTGAAGGCGCAGGACTAACCAAGGTGGAGCGCGCCGGTAAGGAGCTGCACCTGATGTTTGACAACAAACACGTGCTTGGCCTGCACCTGATGCTGCACGGGCAACTGAAGCTGGCTAAGGACGAAGAACATAAGAGCCTGGTGATCGCCCTGAGGTTTAACGACGGGCAGGTTTTGTCGTTAACCGATTTCCAGGCGGCGGCTACGCCTACGCTTGACCCCAAAGAAAACAACACTCCAGATGCGCTCGAAGTGACCGAACATTATCTCCAGGAAAAACTGGGCAGAACCAAAACGCCCATAAAAACCGTGCTGATGGACCAAAAAGTCGTTCGCGGCATAGGCAATGCGTATGCCGATGAAATACTATGGGACGCCAGGTTGTCGCCATTTTCGACCTCCAATAAGATCCCTGCCGGGAAGGTTAAAGAATTAACCCACTCGATCAAGAAAGTATTGGAAGATGCGGAAAAGCAGATATTGACCGATCACCCGGATATCATTACAGGCGAATACCGCGATTTCATGGAAGTACACAATGCACGAAAGAAGAAAACGTCAACCGGGGCCGACGTCCTGCAAAAGCCCATCGCCTCGAGAAAAACTTATTATACCAGCGAACAGGAAGAGTATTGATACCTTTTATTTTTTTATCAGCCTGACTAAAAAGCCGCCACCCGGCGCAAGATGTATTTTAAGCAGATCGCCCTTTTTGACAATGCGCTGCTCAAGTATATAATCCGCGGCATACCGGTCGGCATTGACGCCGTCGCGGCAGATCGTGGCTTCGTAGCTTGCATTATTTTCGAGGAAATCCAGGTTCAAGTCAATGTCTCTCGGCGTCCAGTTGCTTATGCCGCCAATATACCAGTTGTTGCCGTGCTGCCGGGCGGTAACAATATATTGGCCGACTTTACCATCCAGCACATCGGTTTGATCCCAGGTTGTTGGCAGGCTACCCAATAACTCGGTAAAACGCGGCTCGAGCCATGCCTGTGACGGATTGCCCCCGAATATTTGCATCGGGTTATCGTAAACAACAAACATGGCCAGCTGGTGGCAACGTGTACCCTGGCTCATCGGCATGCCCTCGATCATCCTAAAACCTTTTTGAGTGGCATTGTTCAGGATGCCGGGCTCATAATCAAATGAACCCGCCAGCATGCGCGTAAAGGGCAGGGTGACATCGTGCCCGGGCGTTACCTTATCGCTCCAGATATTATATTCCGACCCCATCACTCCTTCGCGGGTAATATTGTTCGGGTAGGTACGGTTAAATCCCTTGGGCGGATAAGCACCGTGATACATGATCATGATATGATGATCGGCGCAGGCTTTGGCGATACGGTGATAAAAATTAACGGTTTTTTGATCGTCCCGGTCAATAAAATCAGTCATAATAAAGTCCACACCCCATTTATTGAAACGGTCCAATGCGCTGTCCAGTTGCCGGTCCAGGGTATGTGAGAGTGTCCACATGCTGATTTTGATCCCCCGTTGTTTGGCATATGCAACCAGCGTATCCATGTTGATGGCCGGGTTCAATTTAAACAGGTCGGTGGCCTCGCTCCAGCCGGCGTCCATCATAATGCGGTCGAAACCAAATCGTTTGGCAAAATCGATGTAATACTTATAAGAAGCCGTGTTTACGCCCGATCGGAACGGCACATTGAAAAGATTGACGTTAACGATCCATTCGTCGGTCGCTTTTCCCGGCTTAACCCAATCGGCGTTGCCGACCCGTGACGGGGATGCCAGCCGGTATACCAGGTCGTTGGAAGGTAGCTCTTTATCCTCATCGGCGATCATCAGCACCCGCCAGGGAAATGACCTGGCGCCTTTCGTTCGGGCGATATAGCCGGCTCTTTTAGTGACAATAGATTCCGGGTATTCGCCGCCGGTCATTCTTTCCTCCAGCGGATACGGCGCAAACGCTGCATCCAGTTCATCCGAGCCTGTTCCCTTGAGAAACATACCGGGATAATCGTCCAGGTCAGATTCGACGACAGCTATTTTCGGTCCCGAACCCTGCATTACGAGCACCGGCGTATACGCGACCGAATCGTGGCTTAGCGAATCCAAATGCCGCAACGGGTATTGCTCTTCGTAGCTGGTATGAAAAATATCGGCATCGTCCCTTTTATGGATGGCCGGGAACCAGGCAGACGAAGAAGCCGTAAAACGGAATTTTGCTACTTCATTTGTTACCGTCACCGAGTCTTTGAAAGACGTTAGGAAACGGTAAGCTACACCATCATCATACGCCCGGAACTCGACTTTGTAAGGCTTGCTGAAGGTTATCGAGAGCAGGTTGTATTGGTCCCTGATGTGCTTCCTTTTTTCGGGGACAGGTGAGATAATATCTTCGTCGACCGATCTTTTCGAAGATGACCTGATATGATTGCCGGCAGAAAAGCCGCGCCCCCGATCCAGCAGCATATCAGCCTCCGATGGCTGCAATATACGGGCGCCATGCTCGTATACGGCATATTTGAGGACGTTGTCGAGCCATACTTTCACGGATATTTTCCCGGAAGGTGAACAAACCGATAAAGTATCCGCTGCTTTCGCGAGGCATGCTGCGGATAACAGAATTGCGAAAAGTAGATAACGCTTCATACCGCTAAACTTACAAAAAAATGCGCTGCCGGAGGTTTCGTGAGCCGGGAACTCGGCGAAGATCATTAAAAATTTATTGTCCAATTTTATATCGTTCGCTTGTCAACGAATTAAAAGACGAATTAGTTAATGGTAAACGCTCCTGAAACAGGGGCCAAAACTTTGAATTATGGAAAAGGAATTTCTTCAAAACATACTGGAGCAGAATAAAATGACAAGCTCTTTTTCGTTCAACAGGATCACGACGGACAATGCGGATCTCAGGCTAAACCGGCAGGCGGCTTCCATAGGCTTCATTTATCGCCATGTCGGCGAAACCATGAACTTATTCACCACATTTTTTGGCCTGGCCACGGATGTGCAAAATACGACGATGGGTGCAACTGACACGGGGCAGGGAAAGAACATTGACGAAAGCAGGCAAATGGTAGCGAAAGGGTATGAGCTTTTAGAGCGGCTTATCAAAAACACGCCTGAAGACGACTGGTTAAGCATAATCGACACGCCGTTCTTTGGTAAAGTCACCCGGCTGCGGCTGTTTTCGCATGTATTATTTCATACCTCGCACCATGCCGGCCAGATATCGTTAACGTTATCAAAGGGCGGCATCGTGAACTAAGGCAACTTCGGTTCAACAAAGTCTGTTACAGGATACCACCGGGAACCGGGATAAATATTGCGCCTCCTAAAGCCCGGGAATTTTTATACCTGAATGTTTAATGTCCTCGAACAAAGTTTCCTGTACTTCGAGTTTGGTATCCTGGAAGCCATGGGCGTTCACCCATACACTAATGGCCATAATGTAGCCATCGGGCTGAATTTCGCCTATCCCGACGCGTTTCTCCGGGCTTTTCAGGCAGTGTTTCGATTCATCCAGTGATTTTTCGATCACTGATTTTACTTGCTTAACATCGATATTGTTCGGAAACTTCAGGTTGATGTCCAGGCGCCTGGTCCCCTTCCTGCTGGTGTTGATGATCATTTGGTTGGACAGCTGACCATTGGGTACGATCAGTACCCGGTTATCAAATGTCTCAACAATGGTATAAAATATCTGTATCGAGGTGACGGTACCCTCCATTCCGGCGGTAGTGATATTTTCGCCCACTTTAAATGGTTTCAATAATAAGATCAGCACGCCGCTGGCAAAATTTTGCAAAGTGCCCGAGAGCGCCAGGCCGGCAGCAACGCCAAAAGCGCCTACCAGGGCAGTGAACAGGGTCATTTTAATACCCATGATTTGCATCACGCTCAATATCAGCAATACCCGCAGCGCTACCGCTATCAGACTCAGGATAAAAGATTTTACAGACGCGTCGAGTTTCCTTTTCTGCATGCCTGACCGCGACCACCGCATCAGCATGCTTATCAGCCATAAGCCGACGAATAGTACTACCAGTCCTACCAAAAATTTAGGGCCGAAACGAAGCACCCAATCATATACATGATCGTAAAATTTATCAATATTCATACTGGACTAAACACCTTAATCATAGTGTGGTTTTGATTATGAGGTCTTCTTCAGCACAAACAAGAAAACCCCTCCGACTCTACACGGAAGGGTTTCAGGGTATAATAAAGTAATTAGGGGGAGCTTGTTATACGTGCTCCGTCTCTTTAGGGTTCAGGAAAACGAACTGATTATCGAACATATCCAACCTGATTTTGCTATCTTTATCCACTTTACCGGCTAAAATCTGCTTGGAAAGCTCGTTGAGTATCTTTTTCTGGATCACCCTTTTGAGCGGGCGGGCGCCAAATTGCGGGTCGTAACCCAACTGGGCCAGCCAATCCAAGGCTTCTTCCGAAGCATCCATCTGGATACCAATCTCTTCGAGCGTTTTCTGCAATTGTGCAAACTGCAGCTTTACAATATCCGCAATCTCATCCCTGCTCAGCGGGGTGAACATGATGATCTCGTCGATACGGTTCAAAAACTCGGGGCGGATGGTTTGCCTCAGCAATTCGAACAATTGGTTCTTCGTTTTGGCGATCACCTCGTCCTTGTTGTCCTCGTCATAATCCTGGAAGTTTTCCTGGATAATATTCGAACCGATGTTCGAGGTCATGATGATGATCGTATTCTTAAAGTTCACCACCCGGCCTTTGTTATCGGTCAAACGGCCGTCGTCGAGCACCTGCAACAGGATGTTGAATACATCCGGGTGCGCCTTTTCGATCTCGTCGAGCAGGATCACACTGTACGGCTTGCGGCGCACGGCTTCAGTCAACTGACCGCCCTCATCATAACCCACATAGCCCGGGGGCGCACCAATCAAACGCGACACGGCATGACGCTCCTGGTATTCCGACATATCGATACGCACCAGAGCGTTCTCGTCGTTGAAAAGGTATTCAGCCAGGGCTTTTGCCAGCTCGGTCTTACCTACCCCCGTAGTACCGAGGAAGATAAACGAACCGATAGGTTTGCGCTTGTCGTGTAATCCGGCACGGCTGCGGCGAATGGCGTCGCTGATAGCCTCAATGGCTTCCTCCTGCCCTGCCACACGTTTGTGCAGCTCGGCTTCCAGGTGAAGCAGCTTTTCGCGCTCGCTTTGTATCATTTTGGAAACCGGGATTCCCGTCCAGCGCGATACCACACCAGCAATATCCTCGGCGGTAACTTCTTCCTTCAGCATCCGGTGCTCTTTCTGGTTCTCGACCAGGGTGGCTTTCAGTTTTTCCACCTCGTCCTGTGCCTCTTTGATGCGGCCGTAGCGTATTTCGGCCACTTTTCCGTAATCACCGGCGCGTTCAGCCTGCTCGGCCTCCAGCTTGTAATTCTCTATCTTTTCAACCTTCTGGTTGATGCTGTCAACCACATCTTTTTCGCTCTTCCATTGCGCGCGCAGCGAATCGCGCTGTGCGGAAAGGTTGGCAATTTCTTCGCTCAATTCCTTTACACGTTTTTCGTCTTTCTCACGCTTAATGGCTTCACGTTCGATCTCCAGTTGCATGATCTTACGGTCGAGCTCATCCACTTCTTCCGGAACCGAATCCATTTCCAAACGCAGCTTGGAAGCAGCCTCGTCCATCAGGTCGATGGCTTTGTCGGGCAAAAACCGGTCGGAAATATAGCGCTGCGACATTTCCACAGCGGCTATAATCGCTTCGTCGCGGATGTGAACCTTATGGTGCGTTTCGTAACGCTCCTTCAAACCGCGAAGGATGGAAATAGCGTCCTGAGTATCCGGCTCGTCAACCATCACCATCTGGAAACGGCGTTCAAGCGCCTTATCTTTTTCAAAATATTTTTGGTATTCGTTCAGCGTGGTAGCGCCTATGGCCCTCAATTCGCCGCGGGCCAGGGCTGGCTTCAGGATATTTGCAGCATCCATAGCTCCTTCGCCGCCGCCTGCACCAACCAGCGTATGTATCTCGTCGATGAACAGGATGATGTCGCCATCAGCCTGGGTCACTTCCTTGATTACTGCCTTCAGCCTCTCCTCAAATTCGCCCTTATATTTGGCACCTGCGATCAGCGCGCCCATATCCAGCGAATAAACGGTTTTAGTCTTCAGGTTTTCGGGCACATCGCCTTTGATGATACGGAAGGCTATGCCTTCGGCAATGGCTGTTTTACCTACGCCGGGCTCGCCTACCAATATCGGGTTGTTTTTGGTACGACGCGATAATATCTGTATCACGCGCCTGATCTCTTCATCGCGACCGATCACCGGGTCGAGCTTGCCGGATTCGGCATATTCGTTCAGGTTACGGGCATATTTATTCAGGGCGTTATAGGTCGCCTCCGCGTTCTGGTCGGTAACCTTGTTATCGCCGCGTAATTCCATGATGGCCTTTTTCAGGTCTTTTTCATTCACTCCGGCATCCTTCAAAGCAGATCCGGTTTTACCGTTCGCTGCAAGGATACCGAGCAATATATGCTCAACGGACACGAATTCGTCCTTAAATTCCTTGACGTAGTTTTGCGCTTTCTGCAATGCCGAATTGGCATCGGAAGACAGGTAAACATTGCTTCCGCTAACCTTGGGGTAGGATGCGATCTGCTCGTCGAGCGTCTGGTTCAGCCTGTTCAGGTTAACGTTCAGTTTCTTCAGTAAATAAGTAATAACGTTCTCATCAACCAGCAATAAGCCCTTCAGCAAGTGAGCATTCTCGATAGCCTGCTGCTGGTTGCCGCTTACAATCTCGGAAGCCTTCTGCACAGCCTCCTGAGCTTTTATGGTAAAGTTGTTAAAATTCATATTCCTTTTAGTTCAAAACGTTTGCCATATATCTATAAATGAAAATTTGTCACCAAAAATTAATTCCAAAGGACATTTTGTCTACTTTTACTTAAACAAATCAACATTGACAAGCAAATTTTTAGTATTTTTGATTTGCCATTAAACTAAAGCCTTGAGCAAACAGCTTAATAACAGGGTCATTGTAAAAAATAAAACGTCGTACCGCGACTATTATACGCTGAGAAACCTCAATGCCGTAAGGACCGGGAGTATCATCTTCCTGATACTGAACCTTGTCCTGCGTATCCTGTACTACGTCTTCCCTGAAAGCCTGACCCGGGCCCAAAACTATCCCGAATTTAACTATACCAACTGGCTTTACCTGGCCATAACCCCGATTTTTTTGATCGGCAGCTATGTGCTGATCTACTTGTATGATAAACAAAAAAAAGCGGATATGGTGATGGGAATTTTTGTTTTCCTGTTCGCAGCGTTCATCATTTTTTGCGGCATGTTCTCCAGCTTCATCGCAAGCGCCGATCCGCGCAACGCCCTGACGCTATACCTGACGGCTCTGAGCATTATCAGCGTGGTGTTTGTGTTCGAGACCATCGAGACGCTTTTGCTGATAATTTTTACCGAAGTGGCATTTACATACATGCTGTACTACACCGCCGCCGAACCGATGGAAATGGTTTACAACCAGATCATATCCATTACACTGCTGTTCTGCTTCTACTTCATATCTCGTTACTTTTACACCTACAAGTCGATCTACTTTGTGCAGTTGGCGGATATCCGCGACAAAAATATCGCCATCGAAAAAGGCAATGCCTTTAAAAACGAGATCCTGGGCATGGTAGCGCACGACCTGCGCAATCCCATCGGCGCCATCGAAACTATTTCGATGATGATGGAAATGGATGAGGGCCTGGATAAGGATACCCGCGAAAATATCGACATGATCAAAGCCTCGTGCGTTAAGGCGCGGGGCATTATCGCCGACCTGCTGGACGCCGCCAATAACGAGAATATCAACATCATCGATACGCAGCGAACCGAGATGAACCATTTTCTGAAGCGGATCATCAACGAATGGAAGGTACAGAAGAACGCCAAAAACAGCCTCATCTTTATCGGGTCGAAGAACCAGGTTTTCGCCGAGATAAACAGTGAGAAATTTCAGCGGGTGATCGATAACCTGATCAGCAACGCGCTCAAATTCTCCAAAGACAACGGCAAGATCGATATTTACCTGAGTGAAAAAGATGGGCAGGTAATCATCGAGGTTAGGGACTATGGCCTTGGCATTCCGCCCGATATGCTGCCGCACATCTTCGAACGTTTCTCTAAAGCCCGCCGCCCCGGTGTACACGGCGAGCAGTCGACCGGCCTGGGCTTAAGTATTTCTAAACAGATCATCGAAAACCACAAAGGCACTATCGAGGTAATGAGCGAGGAACGGAAGGGTTCGACGTTTGTTATTAAACTGCCTCAGGTGGATTGATATTGTCATTTTGTCCATGGTCCATAGTCAATGGTCATGGAATACCATCAGCTTTCACCTGCGAGCCGTAAAACCTCCTCGACAATGGTTTTATTAAACCTAAAATAGTTTGCCTGGAGGTCAGATATTATCATTTTAACAGAACTAATTACGCCTTTGTCTTTTGCAATGAGCAATACTTTCAAAGTCCCGATAATAGCGATATTTAGATTCGTCGCAATTTTTTTTCCTTTTTTCTCGTCAATAATTAAAACCGCGTCTTTAGTTTCCTGGGCGAGGATTATCGCACTGGCTTCGCCGGGATCGAGTATTAATTTTAATTGTCCAAAACGATCAATATTTTTAATTTCTTCGATAATCATCCAATCAGGTAATGTTTCCTGAAACTCATTTGCCACGATTTGCGTGATATAAATTATTCCGAAAGTTAATCTTAGGATATCGAGGTGACCTATACGGCTCAATGCGATAAGGCAACTCGTATCAGAAATAATAACCTTATTCATTGAAAGGGTCGGAGTTCAGGTCGGACAAAGTTTCTCCGAATATAGAAACGCCATATATCCCCGCATTTAAGAGGAAGTCTTTTTTTGATATACCAGCAAAATCGGCAGCTTGCCCCGCAGAAAGCAATCCTTTATCAAATAAGATAGCAGCCATGGTCATTTTAACCTCTTTTTCATTGGCTTCTTCGGGTATACTTACGCTCAATGTTTTCATTATATACGAAGTTACGAAAAATACAATTGATTGAATGTATTTCTGCCATAGCCATATTTTTAAACAGGAATGGCTATGGTCTATGGTCCATTGACTATGGACTCAAAAGAACTTCTGATCAAAATTCACCAAAAACAACTCCTTTGTCGCCCTGGTGCAGGCCGTATATAACCATCTCAGGAAATCCATATTTACCATCTCGTCCGTAAGATAGCCCTGGTCGACAAAGACGGCGTCCCACTGACCGCCCTGGGCCTTGTGGCAGGTAATGGCGTAGGCAAACTTTACCTGTAAGGCATTATAGTACGGGTTTAGCTTCATTTCGTCGAATTTGGCTTTACGGCTGGCTATGTGCTCATAATCTTTCATCACCTCCAGGTAGAAGCGCTTCTGGTCTTCCTGCGACAAGGCAGGCGACTCGGAATACAGCGTGTCCAGCAATATTTTGCACTCCAGTACCGGGTCCTCGGCATAATCGATAAATTCGATCTGGACGTCGGCAAAGCGGAACCCGTACATGTCCTCGCTCCTGCGGACGCGCTTGATGCGGGCGATGTCGCCGTTGGCGATAAATCCGGTACTGCTCTCCTCGCCCTGCTCCTGCAGCCAGAAGTAGTTGTTACGCACAACCATGATATGGTCGCCGCCGGTGATCTCCTCCTCGCGGTACAGGATGCGGTTGCGTATCTGCCGGTTGTACAGGTTAGCATTCTTGTTGCTGCGGCAGATGACCAGCGTGCCCTCGTGCCCGTATTTGTTGTAAGCGTAGTTGAGGCCCTCCTCCAGGCGTTCGCCCGTCATGCGGAAAACGTCCCTGTAGCCTTTGGTGACGATGTGCGGGTACAGCACCGTGCCCTGCCGGATGATCTCTCGCATGGCCGTCACGTTGAGCAATATGCCCGAATCCTTCTGCTGGCGCAGCACATCGGTCAGCTCGAAGCTAAAAATATCCAGCGCGAACTCGTGCTTCATAAAATTGAAGTCGAGCGCGGGACTATAGTCGGCACCGACGGGCGGGAGCTGGGCGGTATCGCCAACCAGTACTAATTTGCAGTTTTTGGTATTGTACACGTAACTCACCAGGTCGTGAAGCAGCATATCGCGACCGTTGCCTTCGTCGGAGATCATGGAAGCTTCGTCCACGATGAATAGCGTATCGCTCGCCAGGTTTTCGGACAGCCGGAAAGGGTCGTCGATGTTCATGGCCGACTTTTTCCGGTAAATGCGCTTGTGGATGGTAAAAGCCTTGCGGCCCGAGTAGCCGCCGATCACTTTGGCTGCACGGCCGGTAGGCGCCAGCAGCACCGACTTATAGTTGTAGTATTTGAGCGCCTTCACCAGTGCGCTGATGACGGTGGTTTTGCCCGTACCGGCATAACCCTTCAGAATAAAGCACTCGTCGCCGTTATCGCTCAGCAAAAACCGGTTCAGCCGACCGAACAATTCGGCTTGCTGCGGTGTAGGCTCGTGCGGGAAAGCTTCGGCGATCTGGTCGGGTGCGGGCATGGGTATAAAAATACTAAATCAATTAGTACGGTCAAGTCAAATGTTTACCTTTAAGAATGGATGAATTTAAAGGTCTATTCATTAAAATAGGACAACTTGAACATTTGCAATCATTACAACTAGAAGGATTGATCTATTGTCAGACACTTCAATATTTTGCCAATCTCCGAGACGAGCTAGGTAAAGGTGATTACTTAGAAAATGTAGTTTATATGAAGTATTATGAAGATGCTAAAATGTATCTTATTCCATATGACGACTATATTAGTAAAATAATCCCAGTTGATATTAGCGGTTCACATAGATATAAGAGAATAATATCCCATTGCGGAAATTTATTTTGCCTCTATACGCTTAATTTTAAAGACCTTCCATTCAACCAATTAAAAAGTTTGAAATTGACGACAAACTTGGGACACATGTCTTAATAATAAAATCAGACGAGTTCTTCGAAAAGATAGATAAAACCTTAAAAAGGCTTGATTACAATTATTATGCTGGATTCGTCGAATATTTAGATTTTTCCAAATATTCAGGAGATAAGAGTTTTTACCAAAAAGATATTGCTTTTGCGAAGCAGAAGGAATACAGATTATTTATTGAATATCCTAAAAGTGAAATATTTCAATTTAAAATTGGGAGTATAGAAGAAATAAGCGATCTAATTTCAATTGAAGAACTATCGAAAAAATTTATTCTTAGGCCAGATAACCATTTACAAAAAAATATTACCGTTCCCAAAGCAACCTCTTTTGGGGGATATAGCATATAGTCCCGCTATTTGGTTTAAGTGCTGGCACCGCAGCTCTTAAATCCCAAAGTAAATGAAGGACTCCGTCCGGGTATCAAACGGGTTACTGAACTAAAACGGTAAGACCTCTATTGAATGGATTGATCTGAGTCACCCTTTGGAAAGCTTAAACGAGTTTAAGGGTTGATTAATAATCAAGGGGATTCTGATTGGTGTTTCTTACTCTGGCGATAATGATCTCATCCTCTTTAACCATGTAGCTTACCCTGAGACGATGCAACTCAAAAGCCCGGTAACTTCCGTCATTATCCAACTTATACTAATCGGGGTTGTGAGCCTCAGGTTGTTTTGACAGTTCGCTGATCTTTTCGAGAATTTCCATTTTCACCTTGCCGGCGTTTTGAGGAGAGTCTTGCCGGATATAACGAATAGCGTCGCGGAAATAATGAAGAGCCTGCTTATCCCAGGTAATCTTTCTTTTCTTCATTACCATTCTTTTGCCATCCGCTCCACATCCTCGTGAGAGTAGTAGTCGCCGGCCTCAACCCTGGCGATAGCTTCGTCGATCTCCTTGTTATATTGCTCGATGCTGATACGCGGGAGGTCCTTTTCACGGCTTCTCAGAAAAGTCTTCAGCATATGTAATACGGATTTCTTTTCAGCTTCATCAAGCTGAAGAATATATTGAATTAGTTCCCGTTCTAATGCTTTTGCCATAATTAAATCCTGATACAACAAATTCACTTATTTTCAAAAGGGAAAGCAAAATCGGATAAGGCGCGTGAAATATTTACCGTCCCCGCGGGGTCTCTCGCAGAGGACCCTGCGGCGCACAATCACCAGGATAACCGATAATCGGCGATCGTAATGAAAGGATGAGACCGCTCTATTCATAAAATGCTGCACTACTATGCGGATAATCCACGAAATCATCGCATAAGCTCCATTTACCCCTTACCGGATTATGATGGATATAGTCAAGCTTTTGATTCAGGAAATCTAAACTATAAACCGATTTGGCATCAAATGATTTCTCAAACATTTTATGCTTTTGTCCTTTCGCACGCTCCCTCGGCGAACAGGCAGAACTTAATTTAATTAGGATATCGTGCCTGTTTATCTTTCCCAAGCGCTGCACCATCTCATAAGCCATGAATCGCTTGCCGTTCGACATTAACTTGTTCAGATCAACAGTGCTTCCCGTGGGCAGTTGTAAAAGCAAATGGGTATGATTCGGCATGATAACGAAGGCCAGCGTTTTAATATCACGGCTGTCGCCAACCAGTTTAAGCCATTTGTAAACAAGGTCGTAAGAGTTGGTGATTTCGAAAAGGGATATCCAACTGTAACAGGTAAAGGTGATGAACCACGTATTCTGATCTACGGTCTGATGCTGCGTTTTGATCGCCATACGGTAAATATAGCGTTTCATTCAACATCCGTACCGCAGGGTCTCCTCCGGGAGACCCCGCGGGGACAGTAAAGGTGATGAACCACGTATTCTGATCTAAGGTCTGATGCTGCGTTTTGATCGCCATACGGTAAATATAGCGTTTCATTCAACATCCGTACCGCAGGGTCCCCTCCGGGAGACCCCGCGGGGACAAAAAGAAAATCATCTCCAAAGTTCGTAAGTCCGAACACTAACCCGCCCTGTCCGAAGTTTGCCCTGTAGGGTACCTTGGGGATAACTTCGTACTTATAAATTGGTAGTCTCAGCTACCGCATAATGGTTCGAAGTCAGCGGGCTTTCCCGTCCCCGGTGGAATATCAAACAGAGTCGCTTTTCCCGTGAACAAAAAGTGATTAATATCATTAAAATAATAGCAATAATTCTTCCGAACTTAGAATTAAGTTACCCGTTCTGGTAACGAAAGGCACTCTGTTTTAATCAATTACGTAACCCCTAAATTATTACTGAGATGAAAAATGTTAACGTTACTTACTGGGCCCTTACTATCGTTTTTGCCGGATTAATGCTTTGGTCGGCCATTCCCGACCTGATGAGCACTTCAGACGCTGTGCTTATCATTAATAAACAATTGGGCTACCCGGCTTATTTTACGCCGTTTATAGGATTCGTTAAAATATTAGGCGTTATAGCTATTCTTATACCGGGGTATCCGCGTATAAAGGAATGGGCCTACGCGGGATTTGCGTATGACCTGGCAGCTGCCGCTTACTCGTCTTATTATTCGGAACGTGCGGTTGGTCAGCCGATAGGCAAAACAGCCTTAATTATGCTGATCTATGTATTGTTTGCTGTTGCGTCTTACGTTTATTATCACAAAAAACTAAAATCAGACTCATCGGCCACACGGCCAGTAATGGCATAATTGATTTGGCCGGGACATCTGCTGCTGCTCCCCCTGTCCGGAGTATGTAAATCCAAATTCTAAAATCGTTCACTGCAGGCTACCGGCGTAGTTGACACAGCCGACCAACCGAAGATATTTCTAAATTAGCCTAATGAAAAGATTGTTTCCTTTTGATCTGTAATTGCCTATCAAAACGAATCATGGTACGCAGAGTTGCTTTAAAGAAAGCCAGCGTGGACATAATAGGTAAATCATCATTGCCCTTTTTCAAATGGAAACATTTTTCTTATTTTCGTTCAGCCTAATCACGATGAAAATCCTATATATTTTTATTTGCCTGTTGCCACTAACAAGCGTTGCCCAAGAAGCCATAGTATATTCAAAATATCCCGCGTCTGGCCCTCAATCTTTTTTTGAAAATCAAAAGCAAGAAAACGATGTTCCCGGAGCGGAGAAAAAAAAACTTTTTGCCCTAATGAAACTATGGTTCAATACCAAATTCCAGATCACCGACACTTCCGATAGTACTGAAAACGCCTGCATTTTGATTGGAACCGGAGTATTCTCCGGATCATATACTTATCATGGCGATTCTCCAGAAAAAAGCAATATAGCTCCTGTTAATTATGAAGAAAGCTTTGTAATCAAGATAGTTGTCTCCGATGAGAAATATGAGATATCTTTAAGTACCCCTAAGTTAAGTATTACCAGTGTTACCGGCCAGGCCCCCGAATTTCTTGGCTACGCAAAAACTCAATCTGTGGTTCATGGCGGGCAGTTTAAAACCGACCCGAATGAATTGTATGAAAATATTAGTGAAACTATTAAGATAGATGAAATAAATCTATTCAAAAACGCGTCGAAATATATTTTTAAAGCCAAGAAGAAAGGTCTTTTATAAAAGTGTGCCCCTGCTGTCCGAAGTTTGCCATCGGACTACTAAAGCGTTAGCCTTATACTACCGGCATGGTTGCTACAGCCGGCACCGAAGATATTTCTAAATTAGCCTGATGAAAAAATTGTCTCTCCTGATTTGCATCGTCCTGGCAAACTTATCTCTACTGGCGCAAAAACAGGCTATTAAATTAATCTATATCGGCGACAGTATTACAGCCGGCGCAGGTCTGGATGATGCGGCTGCCCAGGCGCCGCCGGCAGCGGCGAGCAGCTACCTGCAGCAGCAAGCCGGAATAAGTTCCATGCGCTATGTAAACCAGGGGCACAGCGGATTTACTACCGTAGATTTTTTACCCGGCGGCGCAACCTTTGCTGCCGTCGAAAAATCGACCGCCGATTTAAATACCGGTCCGGGCGTTTTGATCTTTTCCATCATGCTGGGCACCAATGACAGCGCCATAAGAGGTACCAACGGCGCCCCGGTCGCACCCGCTGCTTATGCTGAGAATTTGAAAAAGATCATCGACAGGTTATTAAATGATTTCCCCGGAAGCAGCGTGATCATCAATCTACCTATATGGTACAGCCCGAATACTTATAACGGCGCCCAATATTTGCAGGAAGGATTAGACAGGCTTCAAAGCTACTTTAAACCGGTAAAGGCACTCGTCAATAGCTATCATCATCGTGTGTTTTTAGGAGACACCCGGGCGTTCGGCCACTTTAAAGCCCATTATATCACCAAATTACAGCCCGAAAATGGTCACCAGGGAACATTCTACCTCCATCCGAATAAAGACGGGGCAGCCGACCTGGGCGTATTCTGGGGAAAGGCGATCTATGCGGTCATATCGTCCGGTAAACTGAAATAATTGTTGTAATGTCCGAGCTTAAAATTGTTATCCGCGATGCTGCAACAGACGACCTGCCTGCTATGGCCGGCCTGATGACGGAACTCGGTTATCCTGTGACCAGGGAACAAATGGCTTCCCGTTTCCAGGCGATCGACCGGCATGCAGATTACCGGACGCTTGTAGCCGAGTGTGATGGCAAAGTAGTCGGTATGGCCGGCCTGGTCAAAGGCATTTACTATGAACACGATGGTATTTATGTCCGGGTCGTAGCTTTTATTATCAGCAGCGCATATAGGAAAAAAGGCATCGGACTTGCTTTACTCGAGGCTTGTGAAATGTGGGCCGCTAATCTTGAGGCTGCCACATTGTTATTGAGCAGCGGCAATCGCGATGAGCGTGCGGATGCATTCCGGTTTTACCAAAGCCACGGCTTTGTTATAACTTCCTCGGGCTTTGTTAAAAAACTCGCCGAACGTTAAACCAAGCCCTCCGGCCGGCCGAAGCTTGCAACCAGCGATTTTACTCCGTCCGCTTCCTGCCCACGAAACGGATAACCGAACCGGTGCCTGCATGATAAATTCCTTCATCGACCGTAATTTCCATTTCTTCCAGCAGCAGGGTATCAAAATTCTCAAAGTCGTGCATAATTTCCTCTTTGGAAAACAGCATGGCGATGTCTTTTGGTCCGCCTACCCTGGGGTTCTTCCGCGCCAGTTCCAGGTGGCTTTTGCTAAACGCCTCAAAAATAACCAGGCCGCCCGGTTTAAGGTAGGTGCACAGCTTTTTATGGATAGCCGACTTTTTTTCGGCGAGAAAATGCGCGTAGACCAGGCCTATAGCATCAAACGATGCTTCCCTGAAATTAGCCTGCTCCAGGTCGCCCACAAAGTAAGTCAGGGTAACCCCGCGCTCCGCGGCTAATTGTAAGGCTTTTTCCTTCCCTTCGGCACTCAGGTCGGTCGAGGTAACATCCCATCCCAGTTGGGCGGCATATACGCCATTGCGGCCCTCGCCATCGGCAGGCATCAATATCGAGCCGGGCTTAAGCTTTTCAATTTGTTCCTTGAAGAACTTGTTAGGCGCCTTGCCGTAAGCATACTCCTTTTCGCCGTAACGGCTGTCCCATAATTTTTTATAGTCCTGCTCTTTGGTTGTCGTCATGGTTTCTGTTTGCAATTGGTGTGTACAAAAGTAGGATGAAGAGTCGCCAGCCAATGCCTTGCACCAAAGTTACCGCAAATTATTACTCTCGGCTGATAGAAACGTCCCGCACTAAACCGCACGGAGCTTAAAGGGGAATCCGAGGCGCATCTACCCCAAGATACTCATTTACAAATAATTAGATCAAAAAAAATCTAATGCGCTCCGAAATGGTTCTGATGTGCTCTAAAACGGCCTTAAAGTGCGCCAAAAGAGTCCACGAAGGTACATACCGGACCGGATGGAAAAAGCACTCACGGCAAAGCCGGCAATCAGCTAACTACCAGTTGTACGAAGTTCTTCCTCAATTTTAGCTGGACCGTTTTATCCGAGTTAATCGAAAATTCTTTGACATCGTTGTTATCGGCAATAATGCGCGTGGGTTTAAACGGCAGACCGATGATATTTAAATGGTAGTTCTCGTAGCGCGGCGTGTACAGGCCTTCCATGCTCTGCTGAATGGTCAGCTTATTATCCTTGCCCCTCACCACGAATTTCTTCTCCAGGTAAATATCCTGCTCATAAGCGAACGTCTCGCCGTAATCCTCAAAAATGAACGAATTAGCTTCGACATCGCTGTAGTAAACGTTCAGCTTTACTTCCTCGATCTCTTTCTCGCCGATGTATTGCATCACCGGGTATTCGGGTATAATGGATCCGGCTTTTACAAATATGGGCATGGTTTCGAGCGGGGTAGCTACCACCACTTCTTTGTTCCCTTCAACCACCTCGTGCGTCCAGAAGTTATACCATTTGCCCCTCGGCAGGTACACCTTTCGGCTTTTTTGTCCCGGAACCATTACCGGGCATATTAGTATCTTGTCACCAAAGGTAAACTCGTCCTGGCGGTAGTGGTTCGTGGTTTCCCCCTGCTCGTGCATCACCACCGGCCTGATGATCGGGAAACCATAACGGTGGTGCTCCCAGAATGCCGAATACAGGTAGGGCAACATGCGGTAGCGGAGCTCGATAAACTTACGGTTTATAGAAGTGTACGGCTCGCCAAAACTCCAGGGCTCGCGCTCCTTGGTATCGCCGGCCGAATGCGCACGCATAAACGGCGAGAAGGCTCCCATTTGAACCCAGCGGGTGAAAAGCTCGCCGTCGGGTTCGCCGCTGAAACCGCCGATGTCCGTTCCGCAGAAGGATATACCCGAAATCGATAAACGCTGGCACATAATATTGCCCAATTGCAGGTGCTCCCACGAGGCCACGTTGTCGCCCGTCCAAACGGATGAAAAACGCTGCACGCCCGAATATCCCGCACGGGTAATAGTAAACGGCCGTTTGTTCTTCATGATCTTGCGCAGGCCCTCGTAAGTCGCCCTTACCATCTGCATGCCGTACACGTTGTGCGCCTTGCGGTGCGAACCACGGTGTCCATCAAACTGATGCCGAACGTCGTCGGGGAATGTTCCGGTACCAAATACTGCAGGCTCGTTCATGTCGTTCCATACGCCGGCCACGCCTAACTGCACGAGCTCATCGAAGAGGTTGCCCCACCATTCCCGTACTTCCGGGTTAGTAAAATCAGGGAACTGGCAGCGGCCGGGCCATACGTGGCCTTCCATAAAGTAGTCGTCGCAGCGCCGGCAGAAATAACGGTTCTCCTTACCTTCCCTGAACACGGCATAGTTATCATCCACGCGTATACCCGGATCGATGATCACAACGGTCTTAAATCCCTGGTCCGAAAGCTCTTTGATCATGCGCTTCGGGTCGGGGAAATACTTGCGGTTCCATGTAAAGCACCGGTAGCCGTCCATGTAGTCGATATCCAGGTAAATACCGTCGCAGGGTATCTTCTGCTCACGAAATGTTTTGGTCACCATTTTTACCTTCGACTCCGGGTAGTAGCTCCAGCGACACTGGTGGTAACCTAATGCCCAAAGCGGCGGCATAGGATGGGTACCTGTGATCAGGTTATAGCGCTTTACCACGTCCATCATGTGCGGACCGTGGATGTAATAGTATTGCAATTCGCCGCCTTCGGCCCAGAAACTCGTTTTAGTTGGATCTTCAGCGCCGAAATCAAATTCGGCCCTGAAGGTATTATCGAAGAAAATGCCGTGGGCAATGTCGTTATGCAGACTGATATAAAAAGGGATGCTGCGGTATAGCGGGTCCTGGTTCCAGGCAAACGAATACGCATCAGTATTCCAGTTCTTCAGCCTTTTGCCGCGCAGGTTAAGCTCGGTCGGTTTATCGCCCATACCAAAAAAGCTTTCGTCGGCATGGCAGGCTTTGGTACAATAAACATAGTACCCGCCGAACTTAATATTTTCTTCCCAATGCATCGGAACAGCATCGGTGCTGGTTACATGGCCCTGGTTGTCCGAAAAGGAAATAAAAAAATCATCTTTACGGATATGGCAGTTTACCGCGCTGGTGGAAACAACGTATTCCTCTTCGTGCTCCGTCATTCCAAAAAGAGAAATCTTTTTTTCCAGTTTGGGAACAGCATATGAAAATTCGTCGAGAAAGACGCCGTGCGGTGCGAGCCTCACCCGGATGATCTCGTCGGTAACAATAGTTATTTCGACCTTGGCATTGCCATCCGAGAAATAAAATTTATTCCCTTTTTTTTCAGAATCAACTGGTTTGCCCAGGTATTTTTTAACAATCGGCTTTAACCCGGTAGCCGGGTTATTAACATGGTGAAACTCCTCTTCCTCTACTTCAGCCAGCTTACCAGGAGTTTCCGGGTTTGTTATATTACTATCTTCCATTCAAAATCTAACGTGTCAGCAATGTGTATCTTTTACGCAATATAAGCAATGGGGGTTAAACTTGTTTACTTATATTTTTAAAATAAATGCGGCGGGGGGTGATTATTCGTCCTCCTCGTTGATGCGAAGCGCGAGCAATGCAGCCAGTATCATCATACACCCGCCAATCTCCACTGCCAGTAAACGGTTGTTATTCAACAAGTGTGCCATGATCCAGCCAAAAAACAATGATGCGATGATCTCGGGCAGTACAATGAAAAAATTGAATATACCCATGTAAATCCCGATTTTATTTTCGGGCAGGCAGCCGCCCAGCATCGCGTATGGCATGGATAATATACTCGCCCATGCTATACCAACGCCCGTCATCGAAACATAGAGCATATTGGGCTGATGTATAAAAGCAACGGATATCAATCCCGCAGCCCCGCAAAGCAAACAAAGCATATGGGTATATTTTCGCCCGATCCTATGAGCGATCAGCGGCAGGAAAAATGCAAAAACAAAAGTTACAAGATTATAATAAGACAAGGTTAAACCCGCAAATTCGATGCCCCTGGTATACAGTGCGTCCTTTTCACTTACAGCCCCAAACACATTCCGGGCCACAGCCGGCGAATAATAAAACCACATCAGGAACAAACCGGGCCAGGTAAAAAACTGCATCAACGCCAGTTTGCGCATTCTTTTAGGCATAGTTTTGATCGAGTGGATTATCTCGCTGGCGCCGCCGCCAAAGCCTTTTTTTGACTCGCGCGCTTTCTGGCGCTCGGTTAAATCCACAGGCGGGTATTCTGAACTTGAAATGATCGTATATAAAACTGCAACGATAAAAGCTGCGGCCCCGATATAAAATGAATAACGTACCGAAGGCGGGATACTTTCGCCATTGAGGAGTTTGTTGCTTACATGGAACCAATTTGCCATCATCCAGGGTAATGCAGAAGCTACAACAGACCCCAAGCCAATAAAAACGCTTTGCATGGCAAATCCGGCTGTGCGCTGGTCGTCGGGCAGCTTATCCGTTACAAAGGCGCGGAATGGTTCCATGCTAACATTGATGGAGGTATCCAGTATCCACAATATGCCCGCCGCCATCCATAAGGTTGACGACTGCGGCATAAGGATCAGGCATATGGTGCTTAAAATTGCACCTACCAAAAAATAAGGACGCCGTCTTCCTAAAGTTCTGTGCCAGGTATGATCGCTAAAATATCCTATGATAGGCTGAACAATGAGCCCAGTAAGCGGAGCTGCCAGAAACAGAAATGGAATTTTGTCCGGCTTAGCTCCCAGGTATTCATAAATGGCGCTCATGTTGGCCATTTGCAGCGCCCAGCCGAACTGGATCCCGAGGAACCCGAAGCTCATATTCCATATCTGCCAGAAGCTCAATCTTGGCTTATGGGTCATGCTCACTGTTGTCATAATTTATAGGTTCAATAGTTTGTTGTCTGAATCAGAATTTACAGAATTTTTGAATTTTCAGAATGCCTTAATTTTGGTTTAAATTGTCGATTTTTACGTTATACTTCGGATTAAAAATTAATTTGTATTGAAGACTCTGGCTGCCAAAATTGATCAATAGTCCAATTTTAAAATCATAAGCTACCGTATAATTTTTAGCCTGTGCTATGTGTACATCCTCTAAATTAATCAATGCCTTTAGTTCGACTAAAACTTTGTCTTCAACGACAAAATCCGCTCTTCGCATTCCTACGTCCAACCCATCATAATATATCGGGTGCTCACGCTCGCGAATAAAACCGAGCCCGGCTTTTGTCAACTCAATAGCTAAACATCTTTGATAGATCACTTCCTGGAAGCCATTTCCAAGCGTATTGTGCACTTTCATCGCACAGCCGATTATCTTGTATGTGAGCTCGTCTTTTTCCAATATGATTCTGTTAATTCTTTAATTCCGCAAATTGTGATTCAGACAAAATTCAGTATCATGCCACTCATGGCCTGAAGCACGATTGGTACACCGTCTGCGATATTGTCTGTCCTGAATCTAGTGCCGCTTAACAGATCGGTTAATTCCTTTTCACCGTTCAATTGCAGCAACGAAAGCAGATCATCCGGCAGCTTTACCTGTATGGTTCGTTCTTCACGTTTAAAATTGGCAGCAACTAATATACGTTGCTTCTCTGTAAATCGTAAAAACAGGTAAAGGTGATCGTCAAACCCATCCTGGCGCTCATTGGCCAACATCAGTTCCCAGAATCTTCCCGTACGCAGGGCTTCCTCGCTTCGGCATAAATTGAGCAACTTGGTGTAGAAACTTCTTAACCTTTTTTGGCTTTCAGATAATTGGCCGCCGTCAAAAGCACCATTGTTCATCCATTTCTGGTGCTCAGGCACACCCCAATAATCAAATATAGTGGTACGGGCATCATCGTTGCTGAAGCCCTCGGCACCGGCGCCCGGCTCTCCTACTTCCTGTCCGAAATAAACCATCACCGGGCCTGTATTCATGGCAGCCGTTATAATCATGCCGGGCACCGCATTCCAGGGATCGCCCGCGAAGTACCGCGACGCTACACGCTGCTCGTCGTGGTTTTCCATAAACCTCAGCATCCGGTTATCGATCCCTTTAGTATCCCGGTTCCAAACCTGGTTTATATCCCATGTTGTGGCCTGGGGATGCCCAAAGGTCAGCTTTCGAATGGCATCGTACAAGCCTACTTTATCATACAGGTAATCAAATTTGCCGGCTATAATGTAGTTACTGTACTGCTCTGTCTTATAGGCTTCACCTATAAAAATCAGTTTCGGGTATTCGGCTTTAAGTTTCGCTATAACCCAGCCCCAGAATTCCACCGGCACCATCTCCACCATATCGCAACGAAAACCGTCGATGCCCTTTTTTGTCCAGAACCGGAGGATATCATACATCTTGTTCCAAACCGGCGGCACCGGGTCGAAATATTTTTGCTGATTGTTAAGATAATCAATCCCATAATTCAGCTTAACGGTCTCAAACCAGTCGTTGATATTGGGCGATGCTGTGAATTTATCGTTGCCCGTGGCTTTAGCCGGATTTTCGTCAAATAGGCCATCTTTAAGCGGGCTACTAAACGCATCTCCTCCGGGATTGTAACCGTTCGGGACAACAAAAGGCTGACCCGGCGTATAATAAAAATCATTTCCCGGGTCGAAGGCTTTGCTTTTATCATCATCTTCGCCAAAATCGCGTATGGCTGCTGGCTTCCAATCAGAGGAATACGTACGGGCGACATGGTTCGGCACAAAGTCCATGATCACCTGCATGCCATGGTCGTGCGTCCTGTTGATAAGAGACTCATACTCAGCCATGCGGTTATTCACATCGATTGCCAAATCGGGGTCGACATCGTAGTAATCTTTGATTGCATAGGGCGATCCGGCGCGGCCCTTTACCACATCCGGGTCGTCAGGTTTGATACCGAATTGAGAATAGTCGGTCATCGTCGCATGCTCGATTACGCCGGTATACCACACGTGCGTGAAGCCCATCTTTTTAATTTCCTGCAGGGCTTTATCCGAAATGTCGTTGAATTTGCCGCAGCCGTTCTCCTCTATCGAACCATAATATTTATTCAATTGCGTGGTATTGCCAAACAGTCGCGGCAGCAATTGGTAGATAATGATTTTATCGTCGGTTCCGGGCTGCATCCTCAGGTCACACTTCAACCATTAATTCATCATTGGCCGCCACAAACTGGTCCTTTCCATATACGGATACAGTGATCTCGGTACCCGAAAGGTTTTTGATCTGCACACCGTCCCGGCCTATCTTTATGTTCAGCAAGGTGCCCCTGAAGCCTATGTGGAATGAGAACGATTGCCATTGGGCCGGAAGAAACGGGTTGAAAGACAATTTACCATCCTTAACGCGCATCCCGCCAAAGCCTTGTACCACTGCCATCCAGGTTCCTGCCATCGAGGTAATGTGGCAGCCGTCCTCGGTATCATTGTTGTAGTCGTCCAGGTCGAGGCGCGAGGTGCGCAGGTAGAATTCATAAGCCCTTGCCTCATCCCCGAGTTTCGCCGCTATCACGGCATGCACGCATGGCGACAAAGAAGATTCGTGAACTGTTCGCGGCTCGTAAAAGTCATAATTGCGGCGTATGGTTTCCGTATCGTATTTGTCTTCAAAAAAGTAAAGCCCCTGCAATACATCCGCCTGCTTGATATAGCATGATCGCAATATCCTGTCCCAACTCCATTTTTGGTTCAGCGGGCGTTCGCTGGCTGGCAAATCCTTAACAAGGATCTGATCCTTGTCCATATAGCCATCCTGCTGCATAAATACGTCCAGCTTTTCATTATACGGGAAATACATTTTTTCGACAATCTCCCTGAACTTAGCTGTTTCCCCGGCTTCGTCAAAATTGACCTTGTCAACCACGACCTGGTATTTCTGCAGGTTCCCGGCTTTTACTTTTTCGGCAACATCCATCGCATATTGCATGCACCAGCAGGCTATGGTATTGGTGTACCAGTTGTTGTTGACATTGTTTTCATATTCGTTCGGACCTGTAACGCCGAGCATAACATATTGCTGCTTCTCGCCAGACCAGTTTACGCGTTGTGCCCAAAAGCGTGCTATAGCGATCAGCACTTCCAAACCGTAATCGGCTAAGTATTGTTCGTCGCCTGTGTAGCGTACATAATTGAATATCGCATAGGCAATGGCGCCGTTGCGGTGCACTTCTTCGAACGTAATCTCCCATTCGTTATGGCATTCTGCGCCGTCCATGGTAACCATAGGGTACAGCGCAGCACCGTCTTTAAAACCAAGCAATTGCGCATTTTCAATGGCCTTGCCCAATTGTTTATAGCGATATAGCAACAGGTTGCGGGTCACCTTTTGTTCGGCAGTGGCCAGGTAGAACGGCACGCAATATGCTTCCGTATCCCAATAGGTCGAACCACCGTATTTTTCGCCGGTAAAACCCTTTGGGCCGATATTCAAACGGTCGTCTTCGCCGGTGTAAGTCTGATTGAGCTGAAAAATGTTGAAGCGGATACCCTGCTGTGCCGCGACGTCGCCCTCAATGATGATATCGTTACGCAGCCATTTCTTCTCCCAAGCGGCGGCCTGTTCAGCCAGCATTTTGTCAAACCCCTTTTCGCTGATGGTTTTCAAGGTAGTCCTGAGGACTTCCGACAAGGCATCAGCCGGGTAATTCTGAGAAGATATGTTGGCTGCGTATTTGATCAGCGTGATGGGCTGACCCTCAACGGCATTCAATGTAACAACCGAACCGATATATTTTTCTTTTTCTACGCCTTTAATTTCCCCTTTGTCACTTATCGTAAATTTCTGCCCGGTTGCTACTTCAAAGCCGGTTTTTTTGGTGCGAAGCTGTACATAACCGCCGTCGCTCCAGCATTCCTTTTCAACTTCGTCCCAAAATTTCTCGTCGTAGTTCGAATCTTTGTTTACTACATCTCCGTCAATAAACGGAGTGATGGTTAATGGACCTGAGTAATTGACTGGTGTGAGGGTATATTTTATTGCCCCGGTTTCGTCGTCAGCGATACTGCAAAAACGAACGGCCTCGACCTCAACTTCAACACCGCCGGCAGTTTTTGCGCGGAAGGTTCTTTTCAGATAACCCTCCTTCATATTTAACTCACGGCGAAATGCATTTACCTGGCATTTAGCAAGGTCAAGCTGTTCATTGCCGATCACGATATCGATCCCTATCCAGTTGGCTGCATTGATCACTTTGGCAAAGTATTCAGGATAGCCGTTTTTCCACCATCCCACGCGGGTTTTGTCGGGATAGTAAACCCCGGCTACATAATTTCCCTGCAGCGTATCGCCGCTGTAGGCCTCCTCAAAATTGGCGCGCTGGCCCATGCGGCCATTGCCCAGGCTAAAAATACTTTCGGATATTTTATTCAGTTCAGGCTTGAAACCTTCTTCAATAATCTTCCACTCGTCGGCTTGTATATAGTTCTTCATGCAATTATTCAGTTTGTCATTATTTCGTTTTATCTACAGCGACGATATTCCTTCGTCGTTTCTCCCCGCAATGACATGTTTTATTTCTAATTCTTTTAACTTTTCTAAATTCATCTGGTCCAGCCCGCTTACTACAAGATCGGCTTGCTTTAGTACGGTTGGTGAGCCGATGGCTACAGCCTTCATTCCACCATTATGTGCGGCTTCTATCCCGGCAATCGCATCTTCAAAAACCACGCAATTTTGAGGTGCGACATGCAATTCTTCGGCGCCCTTTAAAAATACTTCCGGGTCTGGCTTGGGTTTGCTCACCTTGTTGCCATCGATCACCGCATCGAATAAATGATTGATGCCGACCTTTTCCAATATGGTACCCGAATTCTTGCTGGCCGACCCAAGTGCCGTCTTTATACCTGCGTTCCGGCACAATTCAACAAACTCCCTTGCACCGGGCAATACTTCAGCGGGCGTCATTTTGCTGATCATTTCTACGTACCAGGCATTTTTCCGTGCAGCAAGCACTTCTTTTTCAGCTTCGGTTTTGATTATGCCGCCCCACTTTAATATCAGGTCGAGCGAAGCCGTGCGGCTCACCCCTTTCAATTTTTCGTTATCTTCTTCTGTCAGGTCGAAGCCGAGCTCGTTGGCGAGGCGTTTCCACGCTTTGTAATGGTAAACCGCAGTATCAACAATCACCCCGTCGAGGTCAAAAATGCACGCTTGTATGGTAGTCATTCTAATAATTTTCGCGTTCAGGGTGTTAAAAACACCATTAAACGCGGACACTAAATATATCTATTAATGAGTGTTATTCGGTAATATTTCTAAAACTAATGCCGTCTTAGCTGGCACCATCAATTTTGACAATTCTACGGTTTCATCCGTTACTACGTTCCTGGCTTTCAACGCGCCATTTATTCTTTCGCTGTAACGGTCGGTATTGATCGTCTGTTCTTTATCCTGGCTATTGAAAACCACCATAACGGTCTTTTGCCTGTCGTACCGGAAATAGACATATATGCCATGTTCGGGGAGGTACTGCATCAATTTGCCGGTTTGTAAAGCCGGCGTGTTTTTACGATAGTTGGCCAGCGTGCGGACATAATTAAAGGCATCGTTTTCCTTATTTGACCTGCCGGATGCGACGAATTTATTATCCTTATCGCCGGGCCATCCGCCGGGGAAATCCGAGCGCACCAGGCCGTCCGGATTGGAGTAGTTCTTCATCAGTATCTCGTCGCCATAATACATTTGGGCCACGCCGCGCATGGTCATTAACATGGCAAATGCCGACTTGTAGGAGGTGATATCTTCTTTGACCATCGACAGCACCCGGCTCATATCGTGATTATCGAGGAAGACGACGTTCCTGGTGGGGTCCTTGTATAAAAAGTCTTGGGCAAGCAACTCGTAAAGCCGCATCACACCGCCGTTCCAGCCCATCACGGCATCGTAAATACCATCTTTTATCGCCGCATCCGTAACTCCGGGCAAATGGGTATCGAATCCGCGATTGATCGTGTTGCCCTCCGTGAAATATGCCTCCACAACAGGTTCTGTCGCCAGCACTTCGCCGAAAATGGACAAATGAGGAAACTGAGCCTTTACGTCAACCGCCCATTGCGCCATATATTGGGGATCGTTATAAGGATAAGTATCCAGCCTTAACCCATCTACGCCGGCGTATTCGATCCACCAGATATGGTTTTGCGTAAGAAAATGCTGAACATACGGATTGTTCTCGTTCATATCGGCCATGCGCTTGTCAAACCAGCCGTCAAGCATCTGTTTACGGTCGGCAGCCGAGCCATGAGGCGCCATTATGGCCTCATATTTAAAATTCGATTTGGTATAGGTAGGCCATTGGTGCACCCAGCTTTTCATCGGCATATCTTGTATCGTGTAGCCTTCGGTGCCAGCATGGTTATGCACCAGGTCCATTACCACTTTAATGCCCATTGAATGGCATTTATCAATAAATTGCTTATAAAGCTCATTGGTGCCATAGCGCGGGTCGATTTTATAATAGTCCGTAACCGCATAACCGTGATAAGAGGCCGAAGGCTCGTCATTTTCTACCGCTGGTGTGAGCCAGATAGCGGTTACACCCAAGTCCTTCAAATAGTCCAGGTGATTCATGATACCCTGTATATCTCCACCGTGGCGGCTGAACATTTTGGCGCGATTGATCCCTTCTTCACGCATACCGGGGATCGAGTCATTGTTCGGGTTGCCGTTCGAGAAACGATCGGGCATGATCAGGTAGATCAGGTCCTTGTCGGTTACGCCCTGCGCACGGTTCGGCGACTGGTCTCTTTTCTTAAGCGCATACAGGTAAGTGAGCGTCTTTTCGCCTGCTTTAGTAAATTTTATCGGGAACGTTCCCGGAACAGCGGAAGAAAAAATGCGCAGATCGATGAATAAATAATTTGAATTTTCAACTTTATGCACAGCCACCAGCTTTACACCGGGGTAACTCAGTTGCACATTTCGCGAGGCAATATCATTGCCGTGAACGATCAGTTGCAGGTCGGGATTGTGCATTCCAACCCACCAAAACATGGGCTCCACGCGCTCCAGGGCAGGAATTTGTGCCGAAACACTTAATGCAGCCGAAAGACAGGCCAGCATTAAAAAAAGTGATTTTCTCATACCAGGTTTTATCAGAAATAGGTTTTAGCGGCATGCAAAAAACGTTTGCCGGCTGCGTTCCAAATTTAGAATAAAAATGAATTGTTATCAGAAAAACTGAAAATGTTTGGGACGGGAACAAAAAAATTTGCGTAACCCAAAGTTACCCATACATTTGCGTAACTCAAAAGTTACGCTTTTATGCAAAGAGACCTGGTAGTTAAATGGCACTTCGCCCACCCTCCCGAAAAAGTGTGGGAATGCCTCACCGATCCCGAACTTGTAAACCAATGGTTTATGAAGAATGATTTTTTGCCCGTAGTAGGGCATGAATTTCAGTTCCATAGTAAACCCATGCCCAAAATGGGTTGGGACGGTATCGTTTATTGCGAGGTGCTGGAGGTGGTTCCCAATCAAAAGCTGGTTTATACCTGGCGGGGCGGCCCCGAACCCGGCGTGATCGGCCTGGACACCTTGTTGATCTGGACCTTAAGCCCTGACGGAACCGGCACCCGCTTAGTGCTCGAACACAAAGGCTTTAAAGGCTGGAAAAATTTTATAGCGAGCATATTTATGGAAAACGGCTGGAAAAAAGGCATCCCGCGCCGTTTTGGAAAAATCTTAAACAATTACGTACATGGCACGACTGAACACGGACCCCTTCCAGGCGATTGCGGACACTAACCGCCGGCAGATATTGATGTTACTGACAGGTAAAAAGCTGCCGATCAATTCGCTGGCCGACCATTTCGACATCAGCAGACCGGCTGTGTCCAAGCATATTAAGGTACTGCACGAAAACGGCTTTATCACTATCAGCGAAGAAGGCCGTGAGCGCTATTGCGAGTTGAATCCTCATGGTTTCGATGAGGTGAAGCAGTGGATAACGTTCTTCGAGCAATTCTGGAAGGAAAAGCTGCAAAATTTGGAAAGCTTATTGAACGAGCGAGCCACAAAAAAATAAATCAATCGGACAATCAAACAATACAACAATGAAAGCGATCTCCATTATCTCTATCCCTGTTACCGACCAGCAGGCTGCAAAAGAATTTTATCTGAAACTCGGCTTTAATTTGCTGGTTGAAGCGCCTTTTGATGCGCATAAGTGGGTTCAGTTAGCACTGCCCAGCCAGGAAAAAGTATCCATAACATTGGTAACCTGGTTTCCGAACATGACTCCAGGCAGCATAAACGGTTTCGTTATCACAACCGACAATCTGGACAAGGAAATTGAAACGTTAACCGCGCAGGGTATAACCGTGGGTAAGATCGATCAAACACCCTGGGGCCGGTTTGCCGCAGTGACCGACCCGGATGGCAACAGGATGAGTTTACACCAGGCTTGAACACGATTTTCGGGATTTCAGAAATTAACAGGATGGCCATGCGTCGTGGCTATCCTGTTAATCAATAAAATAGTGTTCACCATTTATCCAATCCGAGCAACTTCCGTCCCAACGAGCTCAATTCAGCAACGGGATTTTTCTTTTCGCGCTCCAGCGGATCGCCAGGGAAGGCATAGCCCTGCATCGCTTCGCGGCCTTGCCAACTGTTGATGCGCCATTGGCGCAATTCCTCGTTGTCTTCCTGTGCGGGCATCATGGATATATATTGTGCGATGCGCACTTTGTTGCCGCTGGTATTGGCGCGTATGCCGTGCGGTTCGAGGCTGTTAAAAATTAACAGGTCGCCGGCTTCCAATTTTAATTTCTCTATCTTAAAGCCCGTCGTGTCCGGTTTGTAATGGTCGCGGTCGGCGGGCTGGGTTAGTTTCCAGGTATCGTAAGTGCGGTAAAGCTCCGGCACGCACTGAAAACCGCCCATGCTTTCGTCGGTCTGGTCGGCCAACGCCAATACGCCCTGCACATTCACGGGTTTGGTCTCCGGGTCGTAATCCCAATGGATAAAGCCTTTGTATTCAAAACCGGGCCTGATCGGGAAATTTAGATTCGCCCGGTCTATCGTCACCCAAAGCTTTTCTGTCCCCCAAACATCAGCAAAAGCCTGGTGCACCCTCGGGAATTGGCGGTTATCCCACATGTATTGCTGGTTATATATCTCAACCATGCCGGTGTTGTTCAACTCGGTCATCTGCATTTTCACGTTCGGGCGTTTATACCAGCTTTCGATATCATTCGGATCCTTATCCTCGTATTCCCATAGATATGCGGCAAGCCGTTCGGCTTGTTGCCTGGGCACGGCCTGCTTAATAACAACATACCCGTTTTCGATCCAGAATTTCCAGTCGTCCTCGCTCAGCACGCGCAAAGGCTCGCCATTGCTGCGGTCATTCAGTTTTGTTACGCTCGATTTTGCGGTCGATGGATTACCCGGTATTTCTTTATGTGCATTTTCGGGCGCCATGGTCATCGTCATGGTAGCCATTGTTGGGGTTTCTGTTTTCATTCTATAATTGGTTTTAATACTTCAAAGGTATGGTGGCCTTAAACCATAAAGATTCTTTATAATAACCAAAGTTTGCTCTGTATTGACCTGATTTGTATATTTAAATGAATTATTAGGACAATGAACGAGATACAGCTCGAAAAAGTAGAATTTGAACCGGGCAAATCATTTAAGCTCTTTTCGCCCCGCCTGCGCAATACCTTCCTCTGGCATTACCATCCCGAGATCGAGCTGGTATACGTCGAGGCTGATACGGGCATTCGCCACGTCGGCTCGCATATATCGAGCTATACACAAAGCGACCTTGTTTTTATAGGCAGCAATATCCCTCACCTCAATTTCGACTACCGCCTGCGTAGTGATTATCACCAGGTAGTGATACAATTGCGCGAAAACTTTTTGGGTACTGCCATCGGCACAAGTCCGGAGTTCGCGGCCATTAACCAGCTCTTTAAAAAAGCAGCCTCGGGTATTGCCTTTCATGGTGAAACAAGGGCATTGGTTGGCGAACGGCTAAAACAATTACCAAACCTGGCGGCTTATCAACAACTGCTTGAACTGATCGATATTTTTCAATTTCTTGCGAATTCGGCCGAATACATCATCCTGAATGAAGATCAGCTAAGCCTGCCATTCTTTTTAAAAGATAAGATACGCATGGGCGCCATTTACGAATACATCGACGCCAATTACAACCGCAACCCGGATGTGAACGTGGTGGCCGAAAAAGTTTTCCTGACCACCCCTGCCTTTTGCCGCTACTTTAAACGGCAAACCCACATGACCTTTACCGATTTTGTGAACCAATACCGTATAGATATGGCCAAAAACCTGCTGATGCAGGATAAAAACATTACCGAAACCTGCTATGCAGTAGGCTTTGAGAGTTTGTCGTACTTTAACAAGCTCTTTAATAAGATGGTGGGCGAAAATCCATCAGATTACAAAAAACGCTGGATAGGCCAGCCTAAAGCCAAATAGTCAGCACTTGACTGTCTTTTTCTTCTTGCCAAGTGAACCTTTGCTTTTGGCTTTATCGATACAAGTTACCGCATCAGGTATTTTACAGGCCGTGCCATGCATGTCGATAGTAACCACGCCGATCTTTTTCGCGGCTGTAATCGCCTCATCCGACAATGGCGCGACATAGCTGCCAACTGCTATGATAAAGCCGTTCATTACCTGCCTGACCCGGTTTAGCGAGGTATGAATAGTCCCAACCACCCTTTCGAGTAAGATTTTCAACGCAGGTAAATCGAGTTCGTTATCAGGCTTAAGCGACACCAGGTTGCTGAGCGTCGACCAGCCTGTCGCTGCAATATAGTTCTCGGGCGAATCGATCCATTCCAATGCCATTTCAAGGCCAAATCTTCCTTCACTGGCCACCCAGGGTACGGTATAGCCGCTGATATTATCCGATACCGCCTGTTTTGCCCACAGCCGCAGGTCCTCCCTGGTCATTTGAGCATCATCGGCGATCAGCCCGGCCAGGTACATTGCATCAGCATTACCCGTTGCGTACAAATCCCTGGCCAATTGGTAATCCTTTTTGATCTTTTTCTGGATCGGCTTCAGATATTCCACTTTAACGCCGAAAAAAGGTTCCTTAACGCCGTGCTTTAGCAGTATATTTTTGGTGCTTTCGCTGCCGTGCCCTTCCAGCTCGGCCATGATCTCGTGTACGGTCATCACTTTTTTATCAAAAAATGTTAGTTTAAATATACTTCACTACACATTGGTTTACAGAATAATTATAGATTTTTTCAACGGGAGGTCGTTTTATTTTAAACTCCGCTTGGCTTTAAATAGCTGAACCTATTCTATGCATCCCCGTATAACTGGGCTGTTAAACTACAAACTATACCCAAACACGAAGTTTATTACAACCATAATGAAGAAAATAGCCGGTGTGTTTATATTGATCGCAAGCGTGTGTTTTTCAGCATGTCAAAAGTTCACGGTTGCCCCGGGAACCGAGCCGACGGTAATGAAAAAGATGCCGATCAATTCTGGAACGCCGTCGCTGAAACAAAACACGGATACAGTTGCGGCAGTAAATGGTTATCTGCAACTAAAGCTGGCCAAGGACTCAGTGAATACCGACGGGGTTTTGATCCGTTTTAGCCCCGATTCAAAGACCATTTATGTAAGAGGCGAGGACGCACCTTCCATGCAGGGTTTTGGACAGGTAAGTTTGTCGAGCTTTTCGAGCGACAATGTTCCGCTGGCCATCAACGTAATGCCGCTTTCATCGCAAGGCCTTACGATAGCCCTAAAAGTAGGCGCCAGGAACGATGGTAACTACAGCCTGAACCTAAAATCGATCAATTCGGTTCCCGACTATTACAATATCGTGCTGAGGGACACCTACAAAAAAGATTCGGTCGACCTGCGAAAATCGCCATCGTATGCTTTCAGCATTGCCAACTCCGATTCCACCTCGTTCGGCGCCAACCGCTTTAAGCTGGTGATCCGCCAGAACTAATTTCGATTCGCCCATCAGTATTAAAAAAAAGACCAGGCACAAGTTTTTAAAATTGCCCTGTTGATTAATCTGCTTTTGCTTATATTGGCAGGTATAATCAACCCATGAAAGCCTTTTTTTCAATTGCCATCACTTTACTGCTCATCTGGGCGCTGCAATCCAAATTCGGCGACATTCCACCTGTAGGCAAATTTTTAAATCCTGCTACCGGCTTTTGGAATAATGCAGAGAGCAAACATCAGAACGACGAAGAACTGCACCTGGACGGACTACAGGGCAAAGTAACCATCCGGTTCGACGAGCGCCGTATACCACACATTTTTGCGGAGAATGATCACGACCTGTATTTGGCTGAAGGCTATATCACCGCCCGTGACAGGCTGTGGCAAATGGATATCCAAACCCGTGCCGCGGCCGGCCGCCTGTCGGAAGTTGTCGGCCCGAAAGCACTGAATGTTGATCGTTATCAACGCCGAATGGGAATGACCTACGGCGCCGAAAATTGCCTGAAAGGAATGTTGAAAGACCCCGAAAGCAAACTGCTGATCGAGGCTTATACCCAGGGTGTTAATAATTACATCCATCAACTGAAAAAGAGGGATTATCCTATCGAATTTAAGCTGCTGGATTATGCTCCCGAAGAATGGCAGCCTATCAATTGTGCTTACCTGCTGAAAAACATGTCGCAAACGCTGGCCGGCAACTCGGATGCGGTTGGGATGACCAACGACCTGAAAGTTTTCGGCATCAGCGTCATGAACGACCTGTTCCCCGATCAGCCCTATCACAGCGAACCGATTATTCCTGCCGGCACTAAATGGAATTTCACTCCGCTGACCATCCCAAAGCCTTCGCCAAGTTTTATCGCCCAAACGTCCGGCATGCAATCAAAGGAAATAATACCAGGAATTGGTAGCAATAACTGGGCAGTCAATGGCAGTAAATCAGCTAACGGCTACCCCATCCTGGCCAACGACCCGCACCTGAACCTCACTTTTCCATCGATATGGTACCTGGTGCAGTTATCGTCGCCAACGGTAAATGTTTACGGGGCTTCGTTACCCGGCGCTCCGGGAGTTGTTATCGGGTTCAATCGAAATATCGCCTGGGGTGTAACGAATGTCGACGCTGATGTGCTGGACTGGTACCAGGTAAAATTCAAAGACAATAGCAAGAACGAATATTGGTATAACAACCGCTGGAATAAGACCGCAAAAAAGATCGAAGAAATTAAAGTACGCGGGCAAAAACCGATTTATGATACCGTTATCTATACGCATCAAGGTCCCGTTGTATATGATAAAATCAACCAAAAACCGAAAGAGGGGCACGACGATGTTCCCGTGGGAGATGCCTTGCGCTGGATAGCGCATGATGAGTCGGACGAATTCCGGGCTTTGTACATTATGAACCGCGGTAAAAACTATGACGATTACCGTAAGGCCCTCACCTACTTTTCGGCCCCGGCACAAAATTTTATCTTCGCCGATAAGGATAACGACATTGCCATTACACCTAACGGCAAGTTTCCGCTTAAATTCCCCGACCAGGGCAAATATATTCTTGATGGCAGCGACCCGGCCAACGACTGGCAGGGATGGATACCAGCCGGCCAGAACCCGACCGTTAAGAACCCACCGCGAGGTTTTGTAAGTTCAGCCAACCAGGCCTCGACTGACCAGACTTATCCTTACTACCTGAACTGGCGTTTTGACCTGTATGACCGCGGAAAAAGAATCAACGATCTGCTATCAACGATGAAGAAAGCTACCGTCGACAGCTTTCGCGTGATGCAGATGGATAACTACAGCATGCGCGCCCACGATATATTGCCGTCCATGCTGAATTATATCGATCCAACGAAGTTAGATAAAGAACAAGCCCAGGCATACCGGATCGTCAAAAACTGGGACTTGCATTTTGCAGCAAACTCCGAAGGGGCAAGCATCTTCAATGCCTGGTGGCTTGACTTTTACCACCTGGTGTGGGACGAATTCAACAGGAAGGATCTGCCTATGCACTATCCATCATATGACCGTACTGAAAAACTTTTACTGATGGAACCGGGCTCCAACTGGTTTGATATAGCAGGCACACCGGCCAAAGAAACCTGCGCCGACATTTTGATGAGATCGTTTACAGAAGCGGTTGATACGTTGATAAAACAGCACGGCGCGCCGGGAAAGAACTGGCAATGGGGCGATGTGAAGAATACACACATTAATCACCTGGCCAACATACCGGGCCTTGGCACAGGCAAATTTTTTGCCGGCGGGACAAGCTCAGTGATCGACGCATTGAAGGACGACAACGGCCCCTCGTGGCGTATGGTGATACAATTGGGCCCGCAAGTGCAGGGTTACGGGATATTTCCCGGCGGCGAATCGGGCAACCCCGGAAGCTATTATTACGACGATATGTTTGCAACCTGGCGCGACGGCAAACTGGATGAGCTGTTATTCCTGAAATCACCGGATGAAACGTCCAGCCGCATTAAATCAACTCTAACCTTAAGCAGCAAATAAAATGTTATTCATCCTCATATTGATCCTCACGGTTATAAGCGGCTATTTTTTACCCTGGTGGTTTGCGGCCGTTATTGCATTTATCATCGCTTTTATATTGGGCAAAAAGCCCGGACGAACGTTCTGGCTGGGTTTTGCCGCTTTATTTGTAGCCTGGGCGATCATGGCATTACTAAAAAGCGTTCCTAACAGTAACACGCTGGCGACACGGGTTGCGCATCTTTTCCAATTACCTAATTGGGTGGTATTACTGATCGTAACGGCGTTTATCGGCGGCTTGGTCGGCGGAATGTCGGCCTTATCAGGAATATTGCTGCGAAAAGCTTTTATTAAATAACAAGAGCGCCGTTAGCGGCGCTCTTGTTATTTATTGATTGTCCCTCGCCAAATCTGCAAGCGTATTTTTCAAAAGTGTGACCGCCTTGGTGTCACTTTTTGAACTGGCAAAAATATCCTGCGACGTCATACTATCACCGTAGTAATTATGATCGGCGGTTTTATCGATAGAGAGATTTGAGCCGTTAATGCTGATACCGGCAAATAAGCCCCGACTGCGTGAGTAAGAATAAACTTCGGCCTCTAGCTTATAATCCGTATTAGCCGAAGAGCTGCGCCCTACCGGGCCTGCCGCAGCCGAAATATCGCCTCCAATTGTAAAATCGCCTTCTTTAACCTTTGTCAGCACGCCCTTGTGCCGAAATACCAACACCAGGTCGACCGACTGTACGCCGATCTGGGGACCTATGCTTCCCCCGGTCAAGGTGATGAAGACCGGGTCGCTCCAGGTGCCGTCAGCCAATTTAACCAGGGCTACTCCCTTTCCACGCTTACCCCCTATGCCCAGGCCGGCATTGATCATATTCGGAATGATAACGATACCCTGGTACTCAGATATCAGGTCGTGCGGGATGCTCTCCTTCATTTTATTAAACTCCTTCAGCACATTTGTCGCATCATGGAGCTTTTCGGTCTCCCTGCCGCCATCAACAGCAGACGTAAAAACCATAAAGAATGTTATTAAAAAAGGTACGGCTAAAAATTTTAAGACTTTCATCGTTATTTATTTGATATGTTTCTATCGGCTTAACCCCGGAAAGCCTAAATAGTTTTTCGGAGGATTAAATACGATCAATGCGGCAAATGTAACAGCAGGCCCGGGCATTCCGCGCATGCAGATATTCCACATTATGTTGACTATCGAATATCTCCGTTATCAGTTCATCCACATCGGCATCGCCAACTATCTGTGTAAATACCATCATTTGGTTACTGTCGTACCCGATAAGCGATAAGGGAAAACTTTTTTTGCTGGCCTTAATTTCGGGCGGAAAACGATAGACATCCGAATATTCTTCTACATCGTCGGCATGAATGACGATTGGCCCGGGCTGGTTGAAAGCATTATCTATCTCAAACGGGCTGTGCGTAAACAGCAGGCGTTTGTCGATACCTTTATTAAAAGGTTTCAGCGATACCCGGCAAGGGCCCGATCCTGTTGCCGTCTGCCCGATCACCTGGTGACCGTAATCGTCTGTTCCTGTTTCGCGGATGCGCCGCGCATATTCCCTGCTTAGCGGTACTATCTTAAAATTGCTCATAACATTTAATTTATGTACAAATTTCCCGTCTCGCTGTTAGTCTTAAAACCCGGAACTTGCTTTACTGCGGTTGCCAACCGGTTGGCACATTCGCGTATCTCCGCATGCCACATTAGATTATCTTTGCAGCGATGAACAAACCCGGCAAAGAACAGGTATTTTCTATCCGCAATGACCAGGAGTTTTCCGAAACCGCACTGCAGGCGTTCCGGTTCCAGGCTGAAAATTGCTCGGTATACCGGGAGTTTATCGGCAATCTCCGTATCGATCACGCAACAATAAAAAGAATTGAACATATCCCTTTTTTGCCGATCAGTTTTTTTAAATCACATGATATTTTAAGTACGAAAAATCCGGCCGAGGTTACTTTTACCAGTTCGGGAACAACCGGCATGATCAGCAGCAAACATTTGGTAACTGATGTGAGCTGGTATGAAGAAAGTTTTCGACGGGGATTTGAGTTATTTTACGGCGACATACGGAATTACTGCGTCCTGGCGCTGCTTCCATCCTACCTGGAGCGGGAGGGCTCATCGCTGATCTATATGGCCGAAGACCTGGTAAAGCGTTCGGAAAACCCCGACAGCGGATTTTACCTGTATAACCATGATGATCTGTACCGGCAGCTCAAGAAACAGCAGCAATTGAAAAAGCCGACCATCCTTATCGGCGTAACATTTGCGCTGCTTGACTTTGTAGCGCAATATCGATTAGATTTTCCCGAACTCATCGTTATGGAAACCGGCGGTATGAAGGGTCGTCGCAAAGAGATGATCCGTGAAGAATTACACGGGGTACTCTGCAAGGGATTTGGCATAACGTCTGTCCATTCGGAATATGGCATGACGGAACTCCTTTCGCAAGCTTATTCCAAAGGCGATGGGATATTCAATTGCCCTCCGTGGACGAAAATACTGGCTCGCGATACCAACGATCCGGTATCAAATCTTGCAGGCGGCCAAACCGGGGGCATCAATGTCATCGACCTTGCTAATATTAACTCATGTTCATTTATCGCCACGCAGGACCTGGGGAAAGTTTATCCTGGCGGATCATTTGAAGTATTGGGGCGTTTTGACAACTCTGATATCAGGGGCTGCAACCTGCTCATCGCCTAAAATTTAACCTGCAACTAACACAATATTGTTATTTTTGCGTTCGCACCAAAACAGACAAAACTATGATGGACAAATTTTTAACCGATCAGCAGGACCCTAAAGCTGTCGAAAAGGTTTATACCCGTTTGGTCGACCTGCTGACCAGTGGCGAGGAGATCATTTACATTGCGACCCAAAAGAAGCCATTAGTAAATTTACTGCCCGATTGTGTTGCCCTGACCAATAAAAGGGTTCTGTTCTTCACTCCGGCAAACCTTGGGCTATCCATCAAATTTATCGATTTTGTGTGGAAGGATGTTGTCGACGTTCACATCAAGGAAGAGATCATAGGTGCCGTTTTCACCATAAAAACTGTCAACCAGGCTGAAATGGGTGTCGATTACCTGCCCAAGGTACAGGCCCGCAAGCTATATCAATACGCACAGGAACGTAAAGAGGAGGAACGCGAAGCACGCCGCCAGCGCGACCTGGAAGAAAAACGTGCAGAATCAGGTTCGTTTAACTTTGAGCCCGCCCAGGGAGCCGAAACTCCTGCTGTTGTCCCTGCGCCCGCTTCAACTCCTGCCCCTGTAGCGGAACAGCCACAAAAAGATGAACTAACCGAAAAGCTAAAAAAATTACGAACCTTGTTCGACCAGGGGTTGATCTCGCAGGATGAGTACAATGCCAAAAAGCTGGAGCTGTTGAGCGACCTTTAAATTTTTCCGGGTTAGACTTTAACTATTCAGTTTCGTTGAAATATTTTTGATCGCCTCGTCCAGGCTCGCCAGTTCGCTTAAAAGGTATTTCTCGGATTGTACAAAGTTTTCATACTTGTCTCCCTGGTTGATCACCTGCATTATACCCATGATATTGGAAGCATGCCGGCGCACTTCGTGCGAATTAAGAAAAGCGATCTCATCTTTTTTCGACTTGAATAAGAGTTTCTCATAGTACCTTTTCCGCTGAAAATTGTAAAAAAGTAACGACCCGATAACGATCAGCAAAACGGCGATAACAATTACGAAGATCAGCCATAAACGCTGTCGTTTAAGGGTTTCTGTTCGGATAACGTAGGAATTTTGTACCTGGTCGATCCGGATCTGCGATGATATATTTCCGACGCTGATAAGCTTTTTAAGCTGTTCAAGCGACTGCGTTAACGCTATTTTATAGTCGATGGCAGCCTCTTTATCATGATTTCGCCCGATCTCGATATCGCCTAGCAGTTTATACAAGTCCATGTTCAACTCGGCATGGTTCTGCCCGTTGGCGCTCGTGATTAGTCTTTCAACAACTGATTTTGCCGAATCCAGCATGCCGGTTCGGAAATAAGCGTCTGCCAGGCAGTTTTCGTCGGTAGCGCCGTAATGATAAAGACTATCCTTCTGCAAATCTTTTAATTTGTTAATCACCTGCGGATACTTATGTTGCAGCAGATCAATGTAATAATCGGTCCGTTTCTGATAAGTATACAAGCCAGGGGTGCCGATTGAGGCACGGGCTAAACGTTCGCTATATTTTTTTAGGGAGTCGGCATTTCCCGTGTGAAAGAAAACTTCGGCTTTGTTATAGTTGATGACATTTTCGGTTCTCTGAACATTAATATCGACCAAAGGCATTAAGCCTTGCGCTTCGTTCAGGTAAAATAAAGCCTGGCCGAACATTTTGTTCCGGTAATAGATATCCGACAAATTAACGTCAATGATGACCTGCATATAAGCATCGTTGACAATTGTTGCTTCCTTTTTGGCGGCCCTGAAGGAAGATATTGCCTCTATCGGATTACCGCGATCGTTTTGTATAAAGCCCATGTGGGTAAAACACGCGTACAGTAAATAATGATCTTCCTTCTGTTCGGCGTTTTCTATCGCTTTAATGAGGAGATCCTGCGCAGCGCTATAATTACCGAGGCGCAAGCGGCATATCGCATTGATGAAATAGATCAAACCTTCAGCGTCAGGCTCGTGAGAAGAACGCAATGTCTGAACCGCTTTTTTTTCGGCATCTCTTATGTCCCGTTCGGGCATATCGCCAAAAAAATAACGCAAATAAAGCACCAGGTCCCTATGCCTCTCATCAGCATCCTTATTATTTAATATGGTCAAAAGGCTATCGCTTTTAACTGGAGTTGTATCGGCAAAAGCAATTCCAAATTGTAAAAAAATGAAAATGCAAATCAATCGGATTCTCATCATAGGACAGAGCGAACTTAGCGACAAGTATAACCGAATAAATACGTCGATAAAAAATTTAATTCGGCGAATTACATCTTAGCCAAAATCAAGTGAATATAGCCAATAAAAACACAATCACCTAAAGTTCAACCTCACATATTATTTTCGAAAAGTTTCTAGTGAAATCAGCGACATGCGGCATGTAATTATTGACCTGATTTATAAAAGCCGACAGTCAAAATTGAACCGGGATTGATTAAGTACCTTCACCTGATTTATATTCGCATGCAGCGAATTCATCAGGTAGTTGTACTCTTCAGGGACTATAACCGAAGGAATTTTTAAAAGCAGGTGTTGGTTTTCCAGTAAAAAGGCATTCCCGATTTGTTTAAGCGCATCGGACGCCCTATCCTCCCTCCAATAAGGGGGTAAAGAGTTCACGGCAACTTCAAAATAATCGTTAGGGGTTTCGATGGTAAGCATGACCAGGTCATCGGGGATATTGGTGGGTACGATATGCGCCAATGATTCTAAAATAGCCAAAGAACGTGAAGAAGCCAGGTAAAGAGCCGATCGGCCTTCGCTGTTCCATCTGCCGCCATATAAACGTGCGCCCATGCCGCTAAGATCATTGGCGTATAAAGCGTTGGTTATTCGGTAAAGCACCATCAGGCAAAGATACCGTGTTCGATACGGCCTAACTCCTTAAATACCAAGTCAAAGCCGATTGAGGTATCTAAAAGCGAGAGCGGAGTTTCGCCGTGGAAAACCAAAAGCGGCGTGCGCATCCAGGTTTTAAACTTATCAATGGAGCCGAATACTTCCCCACCACGGGTATAAAGGCGCGCAAGTTCGACGGCCTTTTCTGTATATTCCGTTTTTATGATCGCATCATCATCGTAACGCTGTAAAGTGCGTTCGGAAATATGAAGGATATCGGCAAACTCCTGGAAAGTAAGAGATATATTTTTGGCCAGGAACAAGAGTAGCCTTTTGGGTAAACCATTCCTTGTGCGCTGTATTAAATCAAAATCAGTCATCGCAGCAACAGAGCTGTCGGCGCTGCCAAATAAGCCGGCGAATAAGCTGCCGCCGCTTTGCGTCACATACAGCGCCATAGGTTCGCCTACAACATTTTTGGATTTACGCTCTTGTTTGTACGACATTTATCCAAAAATAAATACCTTTTGTCTGATTTGCAAAATTTATTCTGCAATTATCAAAAAATAATTCTTTTTGCCTTTTTGCGCTACAAGAAATTTCCCGTTGACCAGGTTGTCTGAGTTATAAATATCGGCTTCAGAGCCAACCCTGGCTTTATTAACAGCCACACCGCCCCCCTGTATCATTTTTTTTGCTTCGCCCTTGGACGGAAACACAGCCGTTTTCACTGCCAGCAGGTCGGCTATGCCGATGCCTCCAGCCAATTCTGTTTTTGATATATTGAAATTAGGAACGCCTTCAAACAAGGCTAATATTTCCATTTCGGTCAGCTCATTCAAAAACTCGATTCCCGTATTTCCGAACAAAAACTCAGACGACTTAACCGCCTTATCATACTCGGCCTCGCTATGTGTACGGATGGTAATATCCCTTGCCAAAGCCTTCTGTAAAGCACGCAGATGAGGAGCAGTGGCGTGGTCCGCCTCCAGTGCTTCGATGGTCTCTTTATCGAATAAGGTAAATGTTCGTATATAAGCTTTGGCATCCTCATCACTGGTATTTAGCCAAAACTGGTAGAATTTATATGGTGATGTTTTAGCCGGGTCGAGCCAGATGTTTCCACCTTCGGTCTTTCCGAATTTAGAGCCGTCAGCTTTTTTTATCAGTTGCGTAGTAAGCGCAAATGCCTCGCCCGCATCTTTGCGGCGTATTAATTCGGTGCCGGTAACGATATTACCCCATTGATCTGAGCCGCCCATTTGTAAAGCGCAGTTATAATGCTTCCACAAGTAATAAAAGTCATAACCCTGCACCAACTGGTAAGTGAATTCGGTGAACGACATCCCCGTGTCGCTATTCAGGCGGTTCTTTACCGAATCCTTCGCCATCATATAATTGACGGTGATGTGTTTACCCACGTCACGGATAAAATTGAGGAAGGTATAGTCTTTGAACCAGTCGTAATTGTTTACCATCTGTGCGCTGTTGGCGCCGCAATCAAAATCCAGGAATTTCTCAAGTTGCTTTTGTATGCCCTGTAAATTGTGTTGCAAAACCTCTTCCGACAGCAAATTACGCTCCTGCGACTTACCCGACGGGTCCCCCACCATACCCGTGGCGCCCCCGACCAGTGCAAAAGGTCTATGTCCTGCGCGCTGAAAATGGATCAACGTCATGATCTGGGCCAGGCTGCCTACATGGAGTGAATCAGCGGTAGGGTCGAAACCAATATAGCCGGATGCCATGCCTTTATTCAGCAATTCTTCCGTTCCGGGCATAATATCGTGCAGCATGCCTCGCCAGCGCAGTTCTTCAACAAAATTCATTCTGTGATCTTCAAAGCCGCAAAGATATAAGAAATGGCTTAATCACAGCCCCGAATTTACGTTGACCAAAGATCAGATCGGCGTAATCATTTTCGTTAGCCGGAGGAATCTCAGAATTTCTGCGTAACTTACAACCAACTATTTTTCGCCGCTGAAGTGGATATATATGAATTTTCTATCGCATTATTATTTCGACAGGGGAACCACGAACTGCTACCATACACTGGGCACAGTGCTGCCCGACCTGCTGAAAAATGCGGATAAAAATGTTGTCCTGCATCCCGAAAAGCTTCATCACTCCGATCCACGCATTAACGATATCATCCTCGGCTGGCAAAAACACCTGGAAGTCGACCGGTTTTTTCATTCCTCGGAATTCTTCATTACCCGGTCGCACGAATTGAAATTACGCCTGTTGCCGGCTATTACAGGGTCGCCCGTAAAACCCTTCTTTTTGGGGCACATTGCGCTGGAATTATTACTGGATGGCCTTCTGATCATCACAGACAAAATATCGGTTAGTAATTTTTACAACTTGCTTGACGATTGCCGCGAACGGGTAATCGTTGAATTTCTTCTCTTCGCGGGAATGAAAGACACCCCGGCCTATTTACGTTTCCACGAAAATTTTCTGCAGAGCCGCTACCTGAACACGTATTCAGAAACACAGCAGATAGCCTACGCGCTGAAACGAATTTGCATGAGGGTATGGAAAGATCCCTTCACCCCTGAACATGAAGGTAAAATGAATGCGGTGCTGGCCATTTACCAGGAAGAGCTGCGGGACAGTTTCATGCCAATTTTTGACGAAATTGATTGCAAATTGAAGCCGGAAATTTAAAACAAGCGATCCCAAAGTCCTTAATTTACTAAAAAAACCGATGTAATCCGCTCATAATCGGTGTAATCGACGATAAAATTTTTTTATTACCCGAAAATATATCCGTACCTTTGCAGTCCCAATTATATTGGGAAAAGGAGAAATTTATTTTGGCAAAAAAACAAGAAGCAGAAAAAGAACTCAAAGCTAAGGAGGCAGAACTCGAAGTAGTTAAAGCTTCCAAAGAAAAAGAAGACATCGAATCAGAAGCTGATTCACTCTCGATCGACGAGATCAAATCAAAAGTCGCTACCTCCAGCGAAGACTTCGACTGGGACGCAGACGAAAAGAAATTCGGCAACTACAGCGATGCCGACCGCGAAAAGCTCGAAAAAATGTACGATGGTACTTTCAGTTCCATCAACAAGGGCGAAATTATCAGCGGGATAGTTGTAAACATCAACAATAAGGATGTTGTGCTTAACATCGGCTTTAAATCAGACGGATTGGTATCCGTATCTGAGTTCCGCGACACGCCCGACCTGAAAGTAGGCGACAGCGTAGAGGTTTTTGTTGAATCGCAGGAAGACGCCAACGGACAGCTGGTGCTTTCGCGTAAACGTGCAAAAACCCAGAAATCGTGGGAAAGAATTAACCAGGCATTGGATAACGACGAGATCATCACCGGTTTTGTAAAGAGCAGGACCAAAGGTGGTTTGATCGTAGATATAATGGGCGTTGAAGCCTTTTTACCCGGCTCACAGATCGACATCAAACCTATCAGGGATTATGATGTATATGTGGGCAAAACAATGGAATTCAAAGTTGTTAAGATCAATCACGAGTTTAAGAACGTAGTGGTATCGCATAAAGTGCTGATCGAGGATGACCTGGAAAACCAGAAAACCGAGATCGTGGCTAAACTCGAAAAAGGCCAGGTATTGGAAGGCACCGTTAAAAACATCACCGACTTCGGCGTATTTATCGACCTTGGCGGTGTTGACGGCTTGCTGCACATCACAGACATTTCGTGGGGCCGTATCGAGCATCCGCGCGAAGTACTGTCGCTTGACCAGAAGATCAACGTCGTGGTGCTTGACTTCGATGACGAGAAAAAACGTATTGCTCTCGGCTTGAAACAATTAACCCCGCACCCTTGGCAATCGCTTGATCCGGCTATCCAGGTAGGATCGAAGGTTAAAGGCCGTGTAGTTACTGTAGCCGATTATGGCGCATTCCTCGAAATCATACCTGGTGTTGAAGGTTTGATCCACGTATCGGAAATGTCATGGTCACAGAACCTGCGCAATCCCCAGGAATTCCTGAAGGTGGGCGACGAAGTGGAAGCACAAGTGCTGACCCTCGACCGCGACGAGCGCAAAATGTCGTTGGGCATTAAACAGCTTACCCCCGACCCATGGCAGAACGCAGGTGAGAAGTACGCGATCGGTACCACACATACTGCTACCGTTAAGAACATGACCAACTTTGGTGTGTTTGTAGAACTGGAAGATGGTATAGATGGTTTAGTGCATATCTCCGACCTTTCGTGGTCGAAGAAGATCAACCACCCGAACGAGTTTACTAAGGTTGGCGAGAAATTGGACGTAGTTGTCCTGGAACTCGACATTGAGAACCGCAAACTCAGCCTCGGCCACAAGCAGCTAGAAGAAAACCCATGGGATACCTTCGAAACTATCTTCACTTTGGGTTCAATTCACGAAGGCACTGTGCTGAAAGTTACCGATAAAGGCGCCGTTGTTGCCCTGCCTTATGGCGTGGAAGGCTTCGCTCCTACCAAGCACATCGTTAAGGAAGACGGCAAGAGCCTGAAAGCTGATGATGTTGCAGAATTCAAGATCATTGAGTTCAACAAGGAGAACAAGCGCATCGTTATTTCGCATGCCCGTATCTGGGAAGAAGCCCGCGATGAGGCTCGTCACCAGGAGAACGAGAGCCGCAAGAAGGATGCTAAAGCAACTGTAAACGCGGTGAAGAAAGTGAAGGACTCGGTTGAGAAATCCACTTTAGGCGACCTGAGCGTACTTGCCCAGTTGAAAGAACAAATGGAAGGCGCTGAGAACAAAGCCAAAAAAGCTGCCAAAAAATCGGAAGAAGCTAAATAAGCTGAAATAGATTTTAATCCTTTTAAGCCCTGCCCGGAAACGAGCGGGGCTTTTTATTTTCATGGTTTGTCATTCTAAGCGATAGCGAAGCATCTACCACGGATTATTGTCATATTCGAGGTTATAGCGACATTTCGGAATAGATGCTTCACTACCGTTCAGCAATAAGGGACGCTATTTCAGCTCCGGCAAATGCTCCATATCAAAAACGCTTTTTTCCGCCGCCATTTTCTCTACATCCTGCCACTTGCGGGGAGCGTCGACTGACAGCAGTGTACCATGGTCCTTACCGATCTGCACATCGTCTTCAATACGTACGCCGATATTCCACCATTTTTTATCGCACGGGCTTCCTTCAGGAATATAAATACCCGGCTCGACGGTGATCACCATATTCTCCTTCAGTGGTCCGCCGTATTCGCCTTTATCATGCACATCCAGCCCCAAATGGTGCGAAACGCCGTGGGGATAATATTTGCCTAACTCTTTTTCATCTTTAATGATGCCCAGCTTTATCAAACCCGCTGTAAGAACTTCATGCGTCTTTTTTTCAAGGTCACCGTACGGCACCCCGTCCCTGCATAGTTTAAAAACCGCTTCCTGGGCATCGTAAACCAATTGATAAATGGCCTTTTGTTCATCGGTAAACTTGCCGTTGGCCGGTACGGTGCGTGTTACGTCGGCAGAATAACCGTGATATTCGCAGCCGACGTCCATCAGCACCAACTGGTTTTTTACCCGGGTGACGTTGTTTTCTTCATAATGCAAAATACAGCTATTAGGACCGGACCCTACAATCGGCGGGTAACCTTCATCCTCAGCGCCGTAATGTTTATGCACGTACATAAAAATACCCTCGATCTCGGTTTCCGACATGTTGGGATTGATGGCCCGCATTACTTCCGCATGCGCTAATGCCGATATCTTTACCGTTTTGCGCATCAAGTCCATTTCTTCGGGCGTTTTAACACCTCTCAGCTTGGTTGTAAAGTCGTTATAGCTGGTGATACCGCCGTATTGTTCGTTGTATTTGGTTTTAAATGCGGCAATGGAAACCGAATCATGTTTGCCGACGATGCTTTGCAAAAGCTCGCTGTTCTTATAAACCGGATCATTTTCTTTTCCCTTCATGTAGTAGTTAAGGATAAGGTCTACGTTGTGAGGGTTGCCATATTTTGAAAGTATCGCTAACAGTTGTAATAATCCGGGGTCATCATGCCTGATATTCCCTTTGGCCATAAAAGCATCGAACAAAGGTTTCATGTTACCCTCGTCGTCAGGTATTCCGTCGTACAATACCGTAAATTTTTTCAGGTCGAGAGGATAATTGGCAAAATCCTCGCTATTGAACACTTTGGCAAAGCCAAGCTTGCTTTTTACGCCTTCCACGCCCAATCTTTTGCCGGTCCATTGTTCCTGCTGCGGGTCGCGGTGCTGCACAAAGAACAATTCGTTATAATCGCCATCGGCTCCATGCTGCATTTCCTTAAAAATGAGCAGTACAGCGCTTGTTTCCTTATATCCGGAGAAATAATACAAATCGGGGTTAGGATGATAGGCATAGGTAACGTCATTGGAAAACGTACGCTCCGGGTAAGCAAATATCACAGCGACTGAATTCGCCGGCATCATAGCACGCAAGGCCTCGCGCCGCCCGGCATGGAATTCTTTAGTGAGGTAGTCCGTCGGCAGACCTCCGTCCGTGGCAGTAGTTTGCGAAAAAGCCGGTATGGAAACCGCGAAAAGCAGTAAGGCAATGTAAAACGTCCTGGTAAAAAGTTTCATGTGAAGTGCGGGTTGGTTTTTAGTAAAGATATTAAAACTATAGGCGGGGTTACACACAACGAGTCTAAAAAGGTAAGTTTCACCTATTTCGGATTGCGGATTGCGAATTTCGAATTTGTTTTCTTCTTGCGGACTTCCGGTAAATCTCAAATCCCGCATCTAAACGCTATCTTTAAAAACTTACGAAATTTCAAAACTTCGTGGTTTTGATTCCGGCACTGCTTCCGGCTTCCGGATTAAAGGCTTACCTTTATGAGACCTTTACTTTTTTCAGATGAGAAAAATACTTCTGACGGCGTTCTTGATATCGGTAGTTTATTGGGCCCGCGCACAGAACTATAAACTGTATGTTGATAATAATGGCAGCCCGACCGATAGCCTCAAAGCTACTTCCTACGTTGTCGTGAAACAACTTGCCGATACCGGTTGGCTAATGCAAAACTACGATCTGGAAAACATCATCCTGCAATCAGGAACCTTTAAAGACAGGAACCTCCGAATTCAAAACGGGAAATTTGTGTACTACCGCAGGCTAAACTTCTACAATAACAGGGAAATAAAAGAGTCGCTAAAGTCTGACACCATGAATTGCATCACGACAGAAGGCTCATATAAGGACGGGAAAAAACAAGGCCGGTGGACAGATTATTTTATAAGTGGGAAAATACAACAGGAAGCGAATTACAAAGATGACGTCCTTAATGGGGCGTACTGTCGCTATAATGACGATCAAACTACCATGGCATTGTCTGGTGGCTATGCCCATGGTTTGCGTGAAGGCAAATGGGAAATATTTAGTTCTGCAGGTAAACTTATGGCCACAGAAAAATACCATAGAGGGAAAATGGTTAGCCGTGAAACACCCGTTGTCAGGCCCTTAAATCTTCCAAAACCTCCAAACGGTTTTAAAGCATATTTTACCAGTGAACTCAGGAAAGAAGCGTCGTCGCAGTTATTACATAATTTGACGCGCAACTATACAATTTTTTTTGGGGTGACAGTTGAAGGAAAAGTTATCGAGCCTGAATCAGGAGATCCCCGACAAGAGCAAGATTCCGTCACGAGCATACTGCTTAACATATTGAAAAATTCACCTTTATGGCAACCGGGAGATATGGGTGATAAAACTAAGCCCGTTGAAGATCTTTCAGGTATTTCAGTTGAAATAACGAATGGGAGCGTAACAATCAAAGTACTCGATTATGTCAAAGCCAAAGGCGTCTATTTCAACCTGGCGCATTGAGAAGAAAAGCGTAGCGAGTCTGCATAGTTAGGGGTATCCTTCACAGAGTTTTCTGCGGACTGGAGTATCTTTTCCGACTTCCGACTTAGCAGGAAAAACTTCCGGCTTCCAGACTTACGTGGACTTTCGGTCTTCCCGACTAAATCTCAAATCTCATATCTCATATCTCACATCTAAACCCTATCTTTGCCCAAATCCACCCTACGATGCAAAACCTCACGCTGCTCGACGGTCCAAAGTTCCAGATAACCATTCAGCGTTTATGCCGCCAGTTAATTGAAAATCACGACGATTTCACGGACACCGTACTGATCGGTACACAGCCGAGGGGCATCTATTTAGCCAGGCGTATCGCCGAAGAACTGCGCAAAATATTACCGGGCAAGACGATTTTGCAGGGTGACATGGACGTTACCTTTTATCGCGACGACTTTCGCCGCGGCGAAAAAATACTGGTGCCCAACCAAACGCGGATCGACTTTATTATAGAGAATAAAAATGTTATCCTGATAGACGATGTGCTCTGGACTGGCCGCACCATTCGTGCCGCTATGGACGGTATGCTGTATTTTGGCCGCCCTGCAAAGGTTGAACTGCTGGTGCTGGTCGACAGGCGGTATTCGCGCCATTTACCGGTTGCCGCCGATTATGTGGGTATCGAAGTGGATTCGATCGCATCGCAGAAAGTGGTCGTGAGCTGGAAAGAAACAGATGGCGAGGACAAGATTGTTCTTATATCTGAAAACAAGTGATTTCGGAATTCGGATTGCGGATTGCGGAATTAAAAAATAGTTTAAATGAATAAAATTGAACTCAAAGCACGGACAAAGAAATTCTCGATAGACGTAATTAGATTGATTGAGAAACTGCCACCGAGTCGGTCATTAAATGTTCTATGTAATCAATTATTAAGAAGTTCATCCTCCGTTGCATCAAATTACCGGGCTGCATGTAAAGGAAAATCAACAGCTGATTTTTTAAACAAAATAGCCATTGTTGAAGAGGAGGCTGATGAATCATTGTTTTGGCTGGAATTAATGGAAGAGTCCGGATTGGTCAATTCAAAAGATTTGACCGAGCTGAAGAAGGAGGCCAATGAATTGACAGCGATATTCACAGCAATCGGCAGAACAACCAAGCTGAATCAGAAATCAAACAACTCGGAAATAAAACAAATCCGAAATCCGAAATCCGAAATCCGAAATTAAAGAAACCAATGGCAAGATTAAGCACAAGACACTTATTAGGGATCAAAGACTTAAATCGGGCAGACATCGAATTGATCTTCGAAACTGCCGACGAATTTAAATCGGTTTTGAACCGCCCGATAAAAAAAGTGCCTTCGCTGCGCGACGTAACCATTGCCAATATTTTCTTCGAGAATTCAACCCGTACCCGTCTATCCTTTGAGCTTGCCGAAAAACGCCTGTCGGCCGATGTGGTAAATTTTGCGGCCTCGTCATCATCGGTGAGCAAAGGTGAAACACTTATCGATACGGTAAATAATATCCTGGCTATGAAGGTGGACATGGTAGTGATGCGCCACCCGTATGCCGGTGCGGGAATTTTCCTTTCCAAACATATCAAAGCGCAGATCGTGAACGCCGGCGACGGCGCGCACGAGCATCCTACCCAGGCTTTGCTCGACGCCTTTTCCATCCGCGAAAAATACGGGAATGTGTCTGGTAAAAAAGTGGCCATAATAGGCGACATCCTGCACTCACGCGTAGCGCTTTCCAATATCCTTTGCTTGAGGCAGCTTGGCGCCGAAGTAATGGTATGCGGCCCGACGACGCTGATACCGAAATACATCGGCGCGCTTGGCGTAAAAGTCGAGCACGATCTGCTGAAAGCGCTTAACTGGTGCGATGTAGCCAACATGCTGCGCATACAACTGGAGCGTCAGGATATCAAATATTTCCCTTCGCTGCGCGAATACAGCATGCTGTACGGGCTTAATAAACAGATACTCGACTCGCTCGATAAGGAGATCACGATTATGCACCCCGGCCCCATCAACCGCGGCGTGGAGATCACCAGCGACGTGGCCGACAGCAAGCAGTCCATCATCCTCGACCAGGTGGAAAACGGCGTGGCTATCCGAATGGCGGTACTGTACCTGCTGGCGGGGCAAACGCAGTAAAAGGCTTTAGCCATGAATATTATCTGCGTCATCCTCGGCCTCAATATTTATGGTATATTCACTGTCAAACCGGAATTGCTTTACCGAAAACAGTTCTTTTTCCCGCTTTTCGTTTTCAATTTTGCGTTGTATGTAATTGGGCATTTGCTCGAACATTTCGGCATCGGCAATCCTAAATATGAGTCGCTTTTAAAAATACCCGCCCCGCAGCAGGTTTTGTTTTTTATACTATTGATCGCCTGCAAAATATTATTTTGGCGGGACCGCAAAGACACGTTCCGGAGCATGGCTCCGAGAAAGCTGAAGCATCGGACATTGAGCTTTATATTTATAGTTTTAAGCGTTATCCCCACCAGGCTGGCGCTGATCAATATCGTTTGAAACCTGAATTATGCGGATAAAACTGACAGTTATCCTATTGTTTGTGGCAGCCTGGGCGCCTGTTTGTAATGCTCAGAGCATCATGCAGCGCAAAACCGATTCGGTGTTCGCGCTGGTTAAAAAATATTTCAATGCTAAACAAGCTGATTCTATTTATTCCCTGGCCGGCCTGGCCTTCAGAAAAGAGCTTTCGCCGGAAACATTTCGCTATGTCGCCCAAAACCAGCTTTTCCCCGTTGGCGACATCAAAGACTCGTCGCTATTAAGCTTTGTAAATGACAAGATCGCCACTTATAAACTAACATTTGATTCGGGCATGCTGCAATTGCAGATGAGCCTTGACGACAAGGACAAATTGGAGCTTTTTTACTTCAGCGTTTATAAGAAAGACCCTGGCGAGAAAGCAGCGCTTGCCGCGACTACCAACCTGATGCGTACGCAACTGGATAAAAAGGTGGATTCAGCAGCAAGAAAATACATCCAGAAAGCCAACACCGTCGGTCTGAGCATCGGCATATTGAAAGATGGAGTTGTTAGCACTTATAACTACGGTGAAACGGAGCGCGGCAACAAAAAACTGCCCGATGCCAACACCTTGTTCGAAATCGGTTCGATAACCAAAACTTTTACGGCTACGCTGCTGGCTTACTATGTGGATGAGCATAAAGTGAAGCTAACTGATCCGATCGTTAAATTCTTACCTGATTCTGTGGCCGCAAACAAACAACTGCAGGGGATAACGCTCGAAATGCTGAGCAATCATACGTCGGGGCTGCCAAGACTGCCTGACAACTATGTAAACCATGCCAGCGTACCGCAAGACCCCTATAAAGACTACGATAAGCAAAACTTGTTCGAATACCTTAAAACCTGCAAACTGGTAACCAGGCCGGGCGAACAGTATGCTTATTCCAACCTGGGCGTGGGTATCCTGGGTATGATCCTTACGCAGGTAAGCGGCAAAACATTTGAACAAATGGTCGAGCAGGTTATTTGCCACCCGCTGGGCATGCAAAGTACCGTGCAAACCGTAACGCCTGCACTTCAAAAACGTTTTGCGAAAGTGTATAACGAAGACGGACAGGAAACCCCGCCCTGGCATTTTAACGTGCTTGCTCCATGCGGGGCGTTACACTCGACGGTAAACAACATGCTTGCTTATGCCCGGGCAAATATGACGCCGGCCCCAACGGCTGTCTCAAAAGCATTGCAGCTTACGCACCAGGTGACCTATACGCAAAAGGACCTGAAACTCGGTCTTGGCTGGCATATCATCATAATTAACAACGTGCAATATTATTTTCACGATGGGGGCACTTACGGCAGCAGCAGCTTCCTGGTATTCAACCCGCAAAAAAAGCTCGCCGTAATAGTACTGTCCAACTGCGGAACAAGCGTAAACGAGCTAGGAGCGGATATTGTTAAAAGGATTCAGTAAGTGGTTTGCAGTTGAGTAACATCTCTACCGCAAACGGCAACCGCCCCGCCGCAAATTATTTATTACTCACCCTTATAGGTTGTCCGTCCCTTATTTCGTCATTGGCATTTACAACCAACCGGTCGCCGGGTTTTAAGTCGCCGTAAATTGCCGTGTTGCCGCCCGACTGGAACCCCTTCTTCACGTCAACCCATTGCGCTTTATTACCATTCACTTTTATTACAAAAACCCTTTCTGTGGAAGTAACCACAGCATTATTCGGCACAACAAAGGCGCTATCGCGTGAGGGTACCGGGAGGTTTACATCGGCATACATGCCGGGCAGCAGTTCTTTGTTTTTATTGTAAACATCCATCTCCAGTCGCTCGGCGCGAAGTTTCTCGTCAAGCGCGCCTGCAAGCCTTTTTACCTGCGCCTTGAATTTGCGGTTTGGTAGTGCTTTAACCGAGAATGTCACTTCGTCCTTGTTGCTCAAGCCGCCGGTATACATTTCAGGGACGGATATCACCAGGCGCATCTTGCTTTGCTGCTGTATCACAAAGATCGGCTGGTCCGATCCCTTCCCGGCCGGTCCGACATAAGCTCCCATATTTACATTGCGCGCGCTAACAACGCCATCAAAGGGCGCGCGGATCTGCAAATAATCCAGGTTTGCTTGTATCGCTTTATAATCAGATTTGGCGGCATCGACATTGGCGAGGTCCGAATTCTTTTTAGCCGCAGCCTGCTCAAGGTCATTTTCCGACACGGTACCTGGGGTTTTGCTGGTGCTCAGCAGCCTGTCGTAGGTAGCTTTGCTGGCATAATAAATAGCCTCCTGCTGTTTAATGCGCGATTCTGCGGCGGCGAGCTGCGAATTAAGCTCGGGCGCTTCAAGCGTCGCCAGCAAGTCACCGGCATGAACCTCGGAGCCTATGTCCACGTACAATTTTTTAACATAGCTATTGATCTTGGCATAAACATCTACTTCCTGGAACGGTATTAGTTCGCCGGGAACAGTAATAGTCGGATTAAGTTTGCCTTTTTCGACGGACACTGCCGTAACGGCAGGCGTATCGATAGCACTTTCCTGCTTTTCAGTTTGCGCTATCTCCTGTCGCTGTTTTTTATCGGAACATGCGGTAAGCCCGATCAAAGCGACAAGCGTTAAGGCGGTTACGTATTTATTTCTAGTGGTGTTCATGATGATGTGCTGGAACATAAAACTTACTCTCTTTATCTTCAGGGTCTAAGGAAACCGAATGAGTTGTGGTCTTTTCCTGTACCCAGGCAAATACCTGCGGCAGGATGATAAGTACCGCAAACGTCGAGGCCAGCAAACCGCCGATAACCGCGCGGCCAAGCGGCGCGGTCTGGTCGCCGCCCTCCCCCAGCCCCGATGCCATGGGGATCATACCCACTACCATCGCCAAACTGGTCATAAGTATCGGCCTGATGCGCAGCGCTACCGCTTCACGCGCAGATTTTAACGCATCGCCGTTGTGCTTACGCAATTCTTCCGCATTAGTCACCAATAGCACCGCATTGGATATGGATACGCCGACGGACATGATCATACCCATGTACGATTGCAGGTTAAGCGTCGCACCGGTAAGCTTCACCAGCAGCAGCGATCCCGCCAGCACAGCCGGCACAGCAAACAGAACTACGAGCGACAATTTGAACGACTGGAAGTTGGCCGTCAGCATCAGGTAGATAACCGCTACGGCAACAATGAGCCCGAACGTTAAACTGGTCAGCGTATCCGTCAGCGTGGTACTCATGCCGCGCTGCTCGATAGTCATCCCACGCGGTGGCGCGCCCAGGTCCTTCAAAGCTTTGCTCACATCATGGGTTGCTGTTCCCAGGTCTTTATTGTTCAGGTTAGCGGTCACCGTCAGCATGGGCAATGCACCCAGGTTGTCATCCTCGCCATAAGTCGTATCCTGTTTAATGGTGGCGACATCGCCCAGTACCGGGCGGGACTGGTTAGGAGTGATCGGGATTTCCTTAATTGAATTTATGCTCGCCATTTGGTATTCGGGAATTTCCACCTGCACATTATAGGCAAGATTTACCTTCTGATCCAGCCATACGTTCTTTTCGGTATAACGTGAAGAGGAGGTGGATGCGATTAGCGAACGGGACACATCGCTCATATTAAGACCCAATTGCGCTACTCGTTCCCTGTCGATATTGATATCGATTGAAGGGTATCGAAATGACTGATCTATCTGCACGTCACGCAGGTAAGAGATCTTTTTTAGCCTGTTCACGATCTTCATCGCATATATAACGTTTTCCGGCTTATTCTTACCTATTACCGCAACCTCGATAGGCGTCGGCGACCCCTGGCTCAATATCTTGTCGGTAAGCTCGATCGGTTCAAACGAGAGCTGCACAGAAGGCCTTATCCGTTTCATGGCTGCCCGTAAACGTTCTTTCAATTCATCGAGGTCGACCTTATAACCCTCGCGCAGATTTACCTGTAACACCGCCTCCTGCGGGCCTGGCATAAACAGGTAGACCGGAGCTGTGGAGAACTGGCCGGGGTGCATACCCACCATAGCCGACGTAACGTCGATGTTCTCTCTTCCAACTAACTTTTCTACTTCATGAATGGCATCTAACGTTATGAGCTCGGTGCGCTCATAACGCGTACCGTCCGGCGCGCGTAAACGTACCTGGAATGCGCCGGAATTGACTTTCGGCAGAACATCCTGGCCAATAATGGTGAACATTAAAAATGCAAAGCCAAGGGCCGTTACCGCATAAAATAACACCCAAAACCTGCGTCTCGGCATCATTTGATCCATCAACTCCAAAAACCAAAGCCTGAACTTGTCAAAACGGGTAAGTTTGTGCGCCGCGCTGCCCTGGGTAGCGTTTTTAATGGCCAACTCTTTCTGCTCCCATGCAGCGCCTTCATCCTCCAAAGCAAAACCGTCGGCATGGCTCTTGTCTTCATGCTCATTCTTCATTATCCAATTTGCCATTACCGGCACAAAAGTTTGTGCAAGCATGTAGGAAGTGATCATTGAAAAACCTATGGCCAATGACAGCGGCAGGAACAAAGCGCCCGGGATACCCGACATGGTAAAAGCCGGAGCAAACACTGCGAGAATACAGAACAAGATAAGCAGCTTGGGGAAAGCGATCTCTTTACAGGCATCCCAAATCGCCAATGCCTTTGGCTTGCCCATGTCAAAATGCTGGTGGATATTTTCGATGGTTACCGTTGATTCATCGACCAAAATACCGATGGCCAGCGAAAGGCCGCTTAGCGTCATGATATTGATGGTTTGATGGAACAGCCATAGAAAAAGTATACCCGATATCACACAGGTAGGTATGGTCATGATCACAATCAGCGCCCCTCTCCTGTCGCCAAGAAACAGCAGTACCATCAACCCTGTAAGTATAGCGCCGATAGCGCCTTCTTCGGCCAGGCTCTTTACCGCGTTGATCACATACACGGACTGGTCGAACACATACGATAGCTTAACATCGGGCGGCAGCACTGCCTGGAAGCGTGGAATAGCTTTTTTCAGATTTTGTACTACCTCCCAGGTTGATGCATCGGCCGATTTGGTGATTGGCAGATAAACAGAGCGTTTACCATTAACCAGCGCCGAACCGGTTGTAATGTCTGCGGCATCCTCCACCGAGGCAACGTCTTTTATAAACACGGTTTGTATACCGTTTTTGATAAGCGGTATGTCGCCGAAATCGCTAACCTTTTTTAAAGTCGTGTTTGCAGGCGTAAGATAGTTATAGTCGCCGATACGAACGTTGCCCGCCGGCGTATTCTGGTTATTATCGCGAATAGCGGCTACGAGCTGGTCGGGTGTCACATTGTGCGCGCGCATCAATTCGGGATCCGCTTTGATCACTATTGTCCGCACGTTACCACCGAAAGGCGCCGGGGCTACCAGGCCGGGTACCGATGTAAATTGCGAGCGTACATAAATGTTAGCCATGTCCATCAACTCGTTGTTCGAACGGGTCGGGCTGGACAACACCAGTTGCCCGACCGGGAGGGTCGACGCATCAAAGCGAAGAATAAACGGCGGTTGTGAGCCGGGCGGAAATATGGCCTGCGCCCGGTTTGTATAGCCCGTTACCTCTGCTGCTGCCTGGGCCATGTTGGTTCCCTGGTAAAACGTAAGCTTGATAAGCGTAAGACCCGAAATATTGCGCGTCTCGATACTTTTTACGCCTGAAACATACAGCAGGAGGTTCACATACTGCTTACCGAAATAGGCCTCCATCTGGTTTGGGGTATATCCTCCATAAGGGTGCGATATGTAGATAACGGGCAGGTCGAGATCGGGAAAGATATCGATCTTGATACTGTTGACTGCCCATATACCGGAAAAAAATAGCCCCGCCACGATAACAAGTACAGTTATCGGCCTGCGCAGCGCCCCTTTAATTAGTCCCATTTATTCCTTATTAGAAATTATTTATGAAAATCCCGAAATCGCCGGTTGAGGCCGATTTATATAAAAGCGCCTGCCAAACATTGTTATAAGCAATATCCTTGTCTACTTCGGCCCGGTTTAGCGTATATAGCGCCTGTGTCAGGTCGACGATATTGGCCAGGCCGTTCTTGTATAAAGTATATTTTTGGGTGTAAGCATCCGTAGCTGCCTTGATCTCTACCGGCACCTCGTTATAGTTTTTCAGCGCCGTTGCAATCCGAGTCTCTGCCAGTGAAGCCTGGTCGTGCAGTTGCTGGCTTACCAGGTCGTATTCATCACGATATTGTTCGGAGGTGAATTTTTGAGCCTTTACCGAATTGCTCACCCTAAACAAGTTTGTAAAATTCCAGGTAACGCCTACGCCAAGCAGGTAATTGAAACGGGTCGGGTCGACACCGGCGCCATAGCTTGATGTATAAGCGCTTTGATCAAGTAAATACGAGGCCCCGAATCCGGACCCCCTGCCCTGGTAAACGCCAAAAAGGGTGAACGCAGGATAATTGAATGTCTGCAAATATTTGGCCTGCTCGTCGCTCACGCCGATACGATTGCGATAGTATTGCAGAAGAGGATGATCGTCTGGATTAAGCGACGATTGCGGGTCGGCATTTGCCGGCGCTTTACTTACAAAAACGCTGTCGAGCACAAAAGTCTGATGAGGCAAACCGAGGTATAACGCCAGCTGATTGCTTTGATCCAGTACCGTTTGTTGTGCATTGGTAAGCGCTATACGCGCGTTAGATACTTCGGCGTTAGCCTGCGACGAATCGACTCCCGGGTTAAGACCATTCTTTACCCTGGCCACGACCACCTTCTGCAGGTCCATCGCCCTATTCAGGTTGTCCTGCTGTGCTTTGGCCAATTGCTGTGCCGCCAGCAGGTCGAGGTAAGCTGCCGCTACACGTACCTGGTGCTGGAATTTTTCCTGTGCCAGGTCGGTTTCATCACGTGTGACTACCGACTTTTGTACCTTAACTTTCTCAACAGCGCGACCAAACGCAAAAAAATCCCAATTGACATTGGCCAGGTATAGCGCGCCAAAACCGGCATTCCAGTTTTGGTTTGCCAGATTAGGGCCTGCCGAGGCTGCTCCCAAGCCTTTAAGACCATATGAAGGTCCGAACTGCCCGTTCACCGTCCCATAATCCTGCTGCCCTGAAAAGCTAAGATCGGGCAGATATTCCGTTTTGGTTTCGGTCAAATAGGCCTTCGAAGCATTCAGCTGGTTCATTTTTGCTTTGATGGATGCATAATTATCGAGCGCCATCTTTTCTGCATCCTGCATGGTGAGCACCTTTTGCTGACCGGCAACCCTGAAGGATGTAAGCACCCCAAGAGCCAGCAAAAAATACTTACAAGCCTTTTTGATCATATAAGTGTATTTTTGACACGGCAAAAGTAAAATTCTGCGTTGTAACATTCAGCCACGAAAAAGTATCAACCCTGTTACTTTTGCTCTGCCGTCAACAGTTGCAATATTCGGGGCACTATAATTCAGCCACATAAACCTTAATAAATCGCTATAAAATGCCCACTATACATCAAAAAGGCGCTTTTTAGCGTTAATATCCTTAAACTTGCAATTATGCTTCGCAAATTGGTTTGGCTGCCTGTTGTTTTACTTTTGGTTGACATAATAGCCGGGGCGCAACAAGTTAGGAAACCTTTCCCGCAACATACCCAATACCATAAAGGTACAATAAAACCCAATCAAAATTCACAGCGGTCGCTCGACGGCCTAACACTTGCCTTTTACCGGCAATGGCAAAAGCGTTATATTAAATCGGGTTGCAAGCCCGGCGAATACTATGTTTGGTTTGAGCGGAAAGGAAAAAAGCAATCCGTATCCGAAGGACAGGGCTACGGGATGATCATAACCGCTTTAATGGCCGGCGCCGATCCATCTGCCAAAACAATATATGACGGCCTTTTTAATTTTTACCGCGATCACAGGAACAATCACCGATACCTGATGGCCTGGGCCCAGGATAAAAAATGCAAAAGCATCGACCAAAGCTCGGCTACTGACGGGGACATGGATATCGCCTTTTCCCTGTTACTCGCTGATAAACAATGGGGCAGTAAGGGCGCCATCAATTACCTGGAGGAAGCGCGCGCCATGATCGGCGCGATCATGAAGTATGAGATCAATCCAAAAACATATTCCGTTATCCTGAGCGATGCGGTTGAGTACGACAGCAAGGACTATTTCGATACACGCACCTCGGATTTTATGCCCGACCACTTTAAAGCATTTGAAAAAGCCACGGGCGATAAAAGATGGACAAAGGTTGTCGACCGTGGATATGCCTTATTTGGCTACATGGAGAATACCTACAGCCCGGATGCGGGGCTGGTGCCAGATTTTATCGTCGGCATTAATACAAAGCCCCGGCCTGCGCCGCCGCATTTCCTCGAGTCGAAGTACGATGGCAAATACAACTATAATGCCTGCCGCGTTCCCTGGCGCATTGCAACAGACTACTTAACAACGGGCGATAGACGGGCTAAAGCCATTAACGAAAAGATAAATAGTTGGATACGCGAAACCACGAATGGCGTAGCGGATAACATTTCTGCGGGTTATACCCTGGGGGGCAACGACATTAAAGGCCGGTATTTTGAGGCGCTGAGCTTTATCGGCCCGTTTGCGGTTTCAGCTACGGTCGAATCAAAAAATCAACAATGGCTGAACGCGGTTTGGAAATACCTAACCGGCTTTAAGCTGAAGGATTACGACTATTACGATAATAGTATCAAGCTGCTGAATATGATCGTGATGTCGGGGAATTATTGGGAGCCATGAAGTTTTTCGCGAACAAAGGATCCGGCCGTCCATTTTTAGCTGCTTTAAGCTGCCCTGTCTTTTCGGTTTCTTTTGCTGTTTCCGCTTAAATTCTTTAGCCTGGTCAGCGCATTATAGGCGCCGAAATAATTTTAGTGCGTGTCTCTGCATCAATACACTTTCACTATAAATACATATTTCTGCAGCTTTTTCACCTGCTGCTGGCGGCTTAGCCCGGCTAACGTGTTTTTGGTATTCAATACCGGTTGTGCCAGTGAGTCAGCCGACAGGCTGTCTATCGCGGCCAGCAGGTAATTTGATTTTAATGCGAAATGCACGCCCTCCATGTGGGTTTCTTTAGCCTTCACAATACCGATCACGCTTCCTTTGCTATCCAGTAAAGGAGCCCCGCTGGTACCGGGATTTACCGGCATGGACACCTGGTAATCAACAGTGTCACTGTTAAAGCCGTTGAGGGAGGTTACCCAACCGGCGTTATAAACAGGCGAGTCCTGCGGGTAGCCCAGGGTGTACACGTTCTCCGCTAAGTCGCTCTCTACCTTTTTGAACGTATAGGGGATAGCGCCCAGGCCACCGAATGTAGTATCGTTTATCTTCAAAATAGCCACGTCGTTTTTCGGATCGGTATACAGCACTTTGGTCTTAAATACCCTGCCGGCAGAATTTTGCACAAATACAGAATCGGCCCGGTCAACCACATGGAAGGCTGTCGCGATCAAGCCGTTAGATGTAATGGCAAAACCCGTACCGCGGGTTTTATCCTGCGGCAACACCCTGTTACCATTTTTTAACGCTTCCAGCTTACTATTCAACCTGTTAATGGCGCTGTTTTGATTTCTTACCTGCGAACTTAATTCCTGGTAAGTGGATTTATTGTCCATTTTACCAGTTACAAAAAGGATTGCCAGTATAGCAAATATAGCGATCGATGCCGCTACCGATATTTTCGAATGGTGGTGGCGCCATAGATATACGATGAACGAGGGGCGGATGGCCACTTGTTCTTCGATAGCATGAACGTCTATTTCGTCGTGTATCGCATTCAGCCTGTTCTCCAGTTCAACACGCTCACCGTATTGCTTAAGCAGACCAACGAACTGCTGGTGTTCCAAAACCCGCTGGTCGACCTCAGCATTCTCCGTCCGAAGCTGCTCAAATGCACGGCGCTCGTCGGCGTCCATGTCGCCGGCTAAATAGCGCTCAATCGCTTCTAAAAGTTGCTCGTCTCTCATTTCTTTTCCCTATTTCTGCTGAAAAAACAGTTTTTTCAGCCGCTGCAGGCATTTGTATTTTTGTGTTTTAGCGTTATCCGCATTAGTATAACCAAAACTTTCACAGATCTCCTGCATCGACCTGTTTTTGATGTAAAAATCCTCGATAATGGTCCGGCAGGGTTCACCCAACATCCCAAGAGCGCTTTGCATTTTGCTGAACTGCATGGTCCGCTCGGCCTCGTCATCCACTTCCTCTTCCACGGGCAAATGTTCCTGGAAGTCGTGCAGATCGCCGCTGTAACGGTTCATCTGGCTCAGCCTTTTCAGCCACAGCCTGCGGCAAACTGAGTATAAAAAGGTTTTCAGTTTGCTGTTCAGTTCAAAATCGCCCTTCTTTATCTTATTGTAAAGAACAATGATCGCTTCCTGGTAAATATCCTTGGCGTCGTCCGGCGTTCCATTATTATTGATGATCAGCTGCATTACCATCGGAAAGTAGGCAACGTACAAGCGTTTGATCGCATTTTCCGAATTATTGAGGATACCAAAAACAATTTCGCTGTCGGTCGGCGCTGAAGCTTTAAATTCCTTATCCACTATTAATACGATTTAAGCGAAATTGTAACCCACTCAATGTAAAAAAATTAAACAAAAATCACGGGTATCAGGTTACCTACTTGATTCAAAGTTCAATTTTACACATTTAATTCATTTACTGCCATGAAAAACGTAAGCAAATTAGGCTTAGCTATCCTGTTAGCCTTATCCTTTGCAGCCTGCAAGGGCACAAAATCAACCAGCACCTCCGACACAACCAAAGTAACCGATTCGAGCAAAACCACGGTCGTCGATACGACTAAAAAAGACACCGCCAAAATGCCGATGGATACTTCGAAAAAGGATACTACCCATCACTAAACAATCCACTTAATTCCAGCAATTTGAGCAAGGTAACCCGGTTTGGGTTGCCTTTTTTAATATATTTTTTTGCCGGGTTACCTTTTGAAAAAGACGGGTATCAATGCAAAATTTAAAACGTAACCCATATGAAAAATTCATTTAAGATCAGCGTGTTGGCCATTATGGTCAGCATTGCTGCGGCCGGATGCTTCGGATGTGGCGACCGTGCCAAAACGGGCACGGAAAAGATCGACACAGGCAAAACATCTGTCGACTCGCCAAGGACAACTATTGACACGGCCAAAACCGATACGGCCAGGAAAGATACCAGCAAAAAGAAGTGATAATAGTTTTTGAATGCGCTTTAAGGCAACCCAAAAGGTTGCCTTAAAGCGTTTTGTGAATTTATTAAAATTATTGGGTTACCTTTTCGGATTTGCCGTATTAATCCAAAACATAAAACAAATCATTAAAATGAAAAATTCTATCAAAATCGCTGCTTTGGCTTTAGTTATCGGTGTTTCTTTCGCAGCTTGCAAAGGTTCGTCTTCTTCGAGCACTTCTGACACCACCAAAACTGCTGACACGACCAAGACTACCACTGTAGACACTACTAAGAAAGCTGACACTGCTAAGATGGCTGCTGACACTGCAAAAAAAGACACTACTAAAAAGAAATAATCTAACGGGTAAACTATAACATTTTAGTTTTATCTGCTGATTTTTTAGTTTTTTGCTTTAAAAGAAAGGTAACCTGTAATTTTTTTTAAAATTAAGGGTTACCTTTTGTTTTTAATGGTATTAATAGGCAAAACTATTAATCACTTATTAAAAAACTAAAATGAAAAACGCGTTCAAAATCGGCGTATTAGCATTAGCGATCGCTGTATCTGCTGCTGCTTGCAAAGGCAAATCAGGCTCTTCGGCTGCTGACTCAGCTAAGATGGCCGATTCAGCTAAAATGGCTGACTCAGCTAAAATGGCTTCTGACACTTCTAAGAAGGACACCAGCAAAATGAAAATGGCTGATACTTCTAAGATGAAGAAAGATACTGCTAAAAAGAAGTAATATCTTAAAGCCTTGAACTAAACGCTCCCCCTCACAATACCCGGGGGAGCGTTTTTTATTTCCGGGTGAACAATGAGATCAGCCAGATAATAACGGCGATCACGATCACTACCACGATAATTCCTACAGCGACCCCGGCTTTAAATATGCCGGTTATCACCGAGCACCCGCTCAGGGCAACCATTGCCAGCGCGAGCATTAATAAATTGAGTTTTTTCATTTTCAGGCAGATTAGCTTAAAATTCAGGTCAATTGTATTCTTCTACAAAAAAACAGGGTGTAAAGTTTTAATTTAGGCGGCATGACATCGCCTTTGTTAACGATAACCGATGGAGTTCTTAAACTTGGTAATAATATTGTCCTCAGCAATCTTAATTTTCAATTCAATAAAGGCGAAAACTGGGCGCTGATCGGCGAAAGCGGTTCAGGTAAAAGCTCGTTGCTGCAGCTAATTGCCGGGAAGATGCATCTATCGGCAGGCAGCATACACTACCATTTTCACGAGGAATTCCTGCAAAAACATCCGGCGGAATCACATTTGACTTTTCATAAGTTGGTGGCCCTGATCGAATCACGCCACCATTTCAGGAATTTGTCCAACACAGGCGACTTTTATTACCAGCAGCGCTACAACTCATCCGACTCTGAGGACGCGCTAACCGTTGAGGAATATCTCGGTTCAATAAAGGCTTATAACGATGATCTGCATTATTGGACGTTCGAGAAAACACTCCAAAAGCTGCATCTCGAAGCGTTAAGGGACAAACAGCTTATCAAACTTTCGAACGGCGAGACCAAACGGCTGCTTATCGCAGCCGCGCTAATGAAGAACCCGGTTTTGCTGTTGCTCGATAACCCACTGGCCGGCCTGGACGTGCAAACCAGGGCGGAATTTAATACCATCATTAAGGATATCACTGCATCGGGTATCACGGTCATCATGGCTACCTCGCCCTTTGAAATACCGGGTGCTATTACCCACATGGCTGTTTTAAAAGACAGAACGATCTCCCGGCAAATTCCGGCAAGAGAGTTTGATCCAAAAGATTTTGCAGATGCCGGTCAGGATAAGATAGATAAGCTGGAGTTAAGCGAGCTACTGAATGCGAAAGCTATCGATACTTACGACTGGATGGTAAAAATGGATAAAGTGAATATCCGTTACGGAGAAAAACAGGTGCTGAAGGATGTTAACTGGCAGATCAGGCAGGGCGAACGCTGGGCGCTGCTCGGTCCGAATGGCGCCGGGAAATCCACGCTGTTAAGCTTGATTAACGGCGATAACCCGCAGGCTTATGCGAACGATATTATCCTGTTCGACCGCAAACGCGGCTCCGGCGAAAGCATTTGGGACATCAAAAGCAAAACCGGTTTCATCTCGCCCGAGCTGTACCAGTATTTCCCAACAGACAATAGTTGTTTGCAGGTCATCGAATCGGGGTTTTACGATACGATGGGTTTATTCCGGCCGTCCGACCCCAAAAAGTCGGCCATAGCCCTGCGCTGGATGAAGGCGCTGGAGATCGATAAATATGCACGGCAGTTGCTCAAGAATATACCTGCAAGCGCGCAGCGCTTATGCCTGCTGGCCCGCGCGATAATCAAAAACCCTGCCCTGCTCATCTTCGACGAACCCTGCCAGGGGCTGGATATGCACCAGCAGCAGCATTTTAAAAACGTCGTAGATACCATTTGCGAATTGAGCAATGTCACACTCATCTACGTAACCCATTACCAGCATGAGATACCGGATAGCGTGAAACAGATTTTGAGATTGGATAAGGGTGAAGTGGCTTAAACTACCGTATTAAATTAGTGAGTTGGTAAGTCGTAGGCTTTATATTTAGACGTTAAATATTCCCCTTTATAAGCAAAATCCCTGAATTCTTCATCCGACTTAGCCTTTAATTCAAGGTCGATTTGTTCGTCGCTATAATTGTAATGTCGCTTATTTAAAAACCCAACACTTCTTATTGTCGGATGCTCAATCAATTGCGTCAAATCGCCATCCAAAATATTGGTGTTTACGAATCTGAAATCAATAAGCTTAGGAAGCATTTCAGAAAATTAAGATTTTCTAACGGCCCACAATTATTCAAACAAAGCACTTTCAAATTAGAAAGCCTGATAATTTCATCGAGCGAACTAAGCTTCTTTGATTGGTTAATATGAAAATATTCGAGCGTATCAGCGACTCTTGACAATCCAAAATCGTTCTCAATTTTCAAACAGTGATGAACTTCCAATCGCTTTAACTTGGAAAACTTTTCGATGCCGTCAAAGTCTTTGATGTTTGCAGAATTTAATTGGAGATAGAGAAGCTTATCTGATTGTGGAAGTTGATCGAAGGCTTTCTCCTTATATCGATAATACCATAAGATGGCATATTCAACATCAGATATTTTCGACAAACCTGATTTTTCTGCTTTTAGGTCTAACTTGAGGAAATTTTCCGTTGGAATTTGCTCGAACCAAATAGTGTTATATCTCCAATCCATTTAGAAAATAAAAATAGCGAATTCTGTTCTGTTGTAGATGACATGCGATCATAATATCATATGCAAATCCTATAATCCTCAAATCCTACGAATCATAGTTCAGACAACCGCGAACTCCGTATATTTGCCCTATGAACACCGCCGACCTGCTGCAGCGCGCTTTGGATTTTGATTTCTTGTCAATAGACGAAGGCGTGTATCTGTATCACCATGCTCCCACAGCCGACCTGGCGTTTGTCGCAAACGAGCTGCGCAAAAAGCAGGTTCCGCATGGTAAAGTTACCTGGCAGATCGACCGGAATGTAAATACCACCAACGTTTGCATAGCCAATTGCAAGTTCTGTAACTTTTTCCGCAGGCCGGGTCACGAGGACAGCTATATTACCGATATCGAAACCTATAAGCAGAAGATAGAGGAAACTTTTCGTTACGGCGGTGACCAACTGCTTTTGCAAGGCGGGCATCACCCCGACCTGGGCTTGAAATTTTATACCGACCTGTTCCGGCAACTTAAAGAACTATATCCAACCTTAAAACTGCATTCTTTAGGGCCGCCCGAAATAGCCCACGTTTCCAAACTGGAAAATATGGCCCATATCGACGTGCTTCGCGAACTGAAAGCCGCCGGCCTGGACTCGCTGCCGGGCGCGGGCGCCGAAATACTGAACGACCGGGTACGCAGGCTGATCTCCAAAGGCAAATGCGGCGGTAAGGAATGGCTGGATATTATGCGTGCGGCGCATAAGCTCAATTTGCCCACATCGGCCACGATGATGTTCGGGCATGTGGAAACCATCGAAGAACGCTTTGAGCATTTGGTTTGGATACGCGAAGTTCAGTCCGAAAAGCCTGAAGGCGCTTATGGCTTTATCGCCTTTATCCCCTGGCCATTCCAGGACGATGGCACACTGCTCCGAAAAGTGCGCGGCATTACTAACAACGTTTCGGGCGACGAATATATCCGCATGATCGCGCTAAGCCGGATTATGCTGCCCAATATCAAAAACATCCAGGCCTCGTGGCTCACTGTCGGCAAACAGGTAGCGCAGGTATGCCTCCACGCCGGCGCTAACGATTTCGGCTCGATCATGATCGAAGAGAACGTGGTATCCGCTGCCGGCGCGCCGCACCGTTTTACGGCCAAAGGCATTCAAACAGCTATCATCGAAGCCGGCTTCCAGCCGCAATTGCGCAACCAAAAATACGAGTGGCGTGACATTCCGGTGGAGATAGAAGAGCAGGTTATTAATTATTAGTAAAAACCGGATTGGGGGAAAAAGTAAGGCCGGTTACTCTCGCAGTTTCCGGCCTCTACATCTACCTATGAAAAACAGCCCTTTTGGGGGTCGCAGACATATATCCAAATCTTGTGCCATGTGCCAAAACCGGCCTTTTAACGGTAAAACTTCTTAACTTTTATTACATTTATTAATTATACGTGGAAAATTTTTCCGCCGGTTGTTGCTTTTTTTCCCAGCGTTTTCCTCAGATGTTAATATTTTCCACAACTTGGGGACATGCCACAGAACCCTTTTACATCGCTCAAATTTTAAACAACAGGCATAATACCAACATATCTTTTGCATATTTGGAAAAGTGAAGAATGGAAAACCCTGAGCTGCATATCGAAGCGCTGATCTTCTCGTCGGAACAAAGCATCCGCGCCGAAGAGATCATGTATTGCCTGCAGGCGGTGTTCGGACGCGACTTTACAAAGGAAGAGATCGGCCAGCACTTGCAGTCCATCAAAATGAAATACCAGCACCCTGATTTCGCAATCGAGCTGGTACATTCAGGCGGCGGCTACCAGTTTCTCACTAAAAAAGACTATCACGCCGTTATCAACCTTTTGCAGGTGCAGCGTTCCAAAAAGAGGCTGAGCGCGGCGGCGCTGGAGACATTGGCTATCATCGCTTACAAGCAAAAAGTTACTAAGCTGGAGATCGAACAGATACGCGGCGTAAATAGCGAATACTCTATCCAGAAGCTTTTGGAAAAAGAGCTGATCACCATCGCCGGCAAGTCGGACACCGTCGGCAGGCCTATCTTATACAGTCCCAGTCAGCAATTCATGGACTATTTCGGGATCAACGACCTGGGCGAACTGCCGCAGATAAAAGAGTTCGCGGACAATTCAGCATCCATCGGCGAACAGGCCGAATAATTTTTTTTATGTATTTCCTTTGAAGGCGATTTTAATTATTTTTGAGATAGCAAATCGCGGGTAAAAACGTTTATTTGCAACTAATTGATTTGAGCTTACATGATTAAGACTTGTTAAAAAATTTCATCGCGATGGAAACGCCAAAAAAAACAGTTAAGAAAGATACCGATGCCAGGGGAACAGGCGCAAAAAAGCCAGATGAAAAACCCGCCGATTTATCCGCAAAAAAACGTATTATAGACGACGATGACGATGAAGACTTTGACATACCGCTGGACGATCTGGGTCGGTATGAAGGTTTTGAAGGGTATGAGGAAGACGACGATTATTAGCATTGACGCTGAACACTATCCACTTAAAATATTTACAGCATTCAGGTTTACGCCTGGATGCTTTTTTTTACGGGCTGTTTTATGAAGATCACTGAGGTTACCGATAAAAAGACGCAGAAGGCGTTCCTGGATGTTGCACGGCTGATATACAAAAACGACCCAAATTGGATCTGTCCGCTGGACAACGACATCGAAGCGGTCTTTGATCCTCAGAAGAATAATTTCCATAGCCACGGCAAATGCATACGCTGGATACTGAAGGACGACAATGGCGGCCTTATCGGGCGTGTAGCAGCTTTTATCAATTATCAAAAGGCGTATAACTATGAGCAGCCGACCGGGGGCATGGGCTTTTTTGAGTCTATAAACGATGAAAAGCCCGCTTTTTTACTGTTCGATACGGCTAAGGAATGGCTAAAGGCTAATGGCATGCAAGCGATGGACGGCCCGATAAATTTTGGCGAGAACGATAACTTCTGGGGCCTGTTGGCCGAAGGGTTTACACCTCCTTCCTACGGAATGAACTATAATCCGCCGTATTACAAAAAGTTCTTCGAGGACTACGGCTTCAAAACCCAGTACGAACAGATAACCAACCACGTCGACGCGCATAAACCTTTTCCCGAAAGATTTACAAAAATTGCCGAATGGGTGGCCCATAAACCCGGCTACGAATTTAAACATCTAGATTCCAAAAAGATCGGTGAGTTTGCAGCCGATTTTATGGAGATATATAACGACGCCTGGAAGGACTTTGAAAATTTTGTGCCGATTGTCCATGCTACCATTATGGAGAGCTTCACGAAGATGAAAGCCATTATGGACGAAAAGCTGATCTGGTTTGCTTATGTGAACGGCGAACCGGCGGCTTTTGTGGTGATACTGCCCGATGCCAACCAGATGATCAAAACACTGAACGGCAAGCTAAACCTGGTCGGCAAACTAAAATTCGTCTACCATCGATGGAAGGGCGTGAACCGAATGCGGGCCATAGTTATGGGTACAAAACAAAAGTTCCAGAAGCACGGCCTGGAATCCGCCTTATTTATCAAATTGAAAGAATATATCTTGCCTTTAAAGCAATATGATGAATTAGAGCTGTCGTGGGTGGGCGATTTTAATGATAAAATGATCGCCCTCCATCACAACATGGGTGGTGTATTCGGCAAAAAACACCTAACTATGAGGTGTATTTTCGATTGACTTGAAGTATAAGAACGTTTGATCAGGCAATAACTTTTGCATGACGCAGCTCTTCAAATAGCTCAATTACCTTTTTTTGCAGGTCGATCACTTCGGTCTCGCGATCCATCAGTTTTCTGTTAACGATCTCAAGCTCGTTGATGAACTTTTGGTCCTGCTCAGCATCGCTGAATGTAAGTAACTGCACGACAGTCATATCGAACAGTGTGGCTATTTGTTCCAGCCGGGACAAATTAATATCCGTTATGCCGGTTTCAATTTTTGAAAATGCCGGGATCGAGATATCCAGTTTCTTTGCTACATCTTCCTGGCTCCATCCTTTTTGATGCCGAAGCAGCCTGATTTTTTTTCCTAATGCTTTCATTTTAATTTTTTCAGGATAAGGTTTCCCCGTAGTTAATAAAATTACGAAAAATATTAATATCAAAGTTATTATTAATAAATTTTTATAATATTTTTAATGAGAGGCCCGGCAGGTCGATTCCGCCAAAATTTCCTGAACTCATCATCAGCAGATTAGTGCCCTTCATCTCAACCTGCTGAAGATGATTTTCCAGCAATTCAGGGTCGTTATAAAACTGCAGGTCCAGCCGCGAAAAGGCGTTTCTGACGGTTTCCGCCGGGTATGGCGTCATTTTTTTCTGCTCAAAAGTTTTTTGATCGATAAAAACGATAGCCTCATCAGCCTCATCCATTGTACCGGAGTACTGCTCAAGAAAATCCTTATTCAGACTGCTGAACGTGTGCAATTCGATGCATGCGATCAGTCTTTTCCCTGGGAATTGTGCTTTCACCGCATGAATTGTGGCTTTAAGTTTGGACGGAGAATGCGCAAAATCTTTAAAAAAGTTTGAAGTTTCGTTCTTCCCTATCAATTCCAGTCGCCGCGCGGCGCCCTTAAAAGTGCTGATGTTCCTGTAAAAATCTTCCGGCCTTATACCCAGGTTTTCACAAACTAATCGCGCAGCCTCCAGGTTCAGCAGGTTGTGCTCACCGAACACCTGCAAAGGATATTCTTTACCGCCTGCTATAATATTTGTAATACCGTTTTTAATATTATGATCGGGCAAATGATACGGTATCTTTTCTGTTGGCGAAGTATTAGCGCCCACAAGGTTTTTCAATACTGCATCAGTCTCGCAATAAACCAGCTTACCTCCTGGCTCGATGGTATCGATGAATTTGCTGAATTGTTCGGCGTAAATTTCAAAGGTGGGAAATACATTGATATGGTCCCAGGCAATGCCGCTAATCACCGCCAGGTTAGCATGGTATAAGTGGAACTTTGGCCGCCGGTCTATAGCCGATGACAGGTACTCATCCCCCTCAATAACGATCAGCGGAGCGTCTTCACTCAATTTTACCATGGTGTCAAATCCCTCCAACTGCGCACCCACCAAATAGTCGAAATCCCGTCCGGCGCCTCTTAGCACATGCAATATCATCGAGGTGATGGTTGTTTTACCGTGACTGCCGCCGATAACTACCCGCAATTTATTTTTCGAGTATTCATAAATATATTCGGGGTATGAGTATATTTTAATACCCAGTTCCTGCGCTTTCAGCAACTCCGGATTTTCGGCACGGGCGTGCATGCCGAGTATAATAGCGTCGATATCCGTGGTGATCTTTTCCGGGTACCAGCCCTCCTGTTCGGGCAGCAGTCCGTATTTGGCCAGGTGGGAAACCGCCGGCTCGAATAATACATCGTCCGAGCCGGTTACCTTATATCCCTTTTTATGTAGCGCAATGGCCAGGTTGTGCATGGCGCTTCCGCCTATAGCTATAAAATGTACCCTCATCTGTCTTTCGCACAAAGAAACATAAAATCCGGTTGCGTTAAAAAGTTTGTTATTTTAATAGTAAAACCGGAACCTCCGAATGAATGGTCAGCCCGGCCGACACGCTGTTATGCAGCAGAGACTGAAAAAAACTGTACTTATGCGGCAGGGCGATAACGATCTGGGCATGATGGTTTTTCGCAAAATCCAGTATACCGTTAATCACATCTCCTGACTCATTATAAAAGTATTTGGGACGATATTCTTTCAGCATTTTATGCAGCGCCGACTCTTCAGCCAATTGCTGCAGGTCGGCATTGCGGTGTTTTGCTTGCTTATCGATGTTAACTACGAGCAACTCCACATCATGCCTGGCAAGCAGGCGCTGCAGAGGTTCCAATGGAAAGGTTTCGGTCACTTTCAGAAAATCGCAAGCCATTACTACGCGCTTTACCGGTTCGTAACAGCACCGGGGAGGCACAACTATTACGGGCACCGGGCTTAATTTCGAAATATTGATCGCATTAACACCCACATGGCTGTTACTGTCCGAATCCATGCCGTTGCTGCCTAAAATAATCAGCGTGGCGTTTTCATCACTTATCATCTCCATTAACGACCGTGTAAGCGCCGAGCGGCTTACTTTTACGTCGATCTCTACTCCTTTGCGAACAGTCTTAAACAAACGACTACGAAGTTCTTCCAATTCTTTTAGCTTGTTTTCAGTTTCGTCCTCGATCTCCTCCTGCGAAATGACCACCATGTCGGGCGTAGGTAAAACACTCTGGTAAACAGATACATAATAGGAGTGCAATAATATGATCCTGGTGACATCCGTTTGTTTGCTCAAAAGCCCGGCGTACTCGGCAGCGTTGATGGAAGTGGCCGAAAAATCGACCGGTACTATATAGGTTTTCATACAAGCAATAATTTAGGTCTTTTACGTTTTACTTTTTTAGCCGAAAGCAAATTATATTCAAATTTACACAGTACCGGATAGACAATTACCGGATAAAACCAATATTATAGCGGTATATTCCTTTGATCCGATTTATCGCATTGTCTGAAAACTGTCAAATGGTAAAATGGACTATTTCCAGTGACGCCGGGCATTAATTAGAACACCAATTTTCAATACTTTTGTTTTGCAAACTCAATAAGCATAATCATTATGGAAAACAACACGCTTCACTACGCCACAGAACATCACCCGGGAACACCCGGAAAATGCCCGTTCGTAAACGGAGTTCTAAAGCAAAGCGCTGGCGGCGGTACGCGAAATCGCGACTGGTGGCCTAACCAATTGAATCTCAATATTCTCAGGCAAAATTCTTCTTTAACCGATCCGATGGATAAGGATTTTAATTACGCGGAGGAATTCAAGTCACTCGACCTTGCCCGGGTTAAAGAAGATATTATTAATGTGCTTACCACGTCACAGGACTGGTGGCCCGCTGATTATGGGCATTACGGCCCTTTTATAATCAGGATGGCGTGGCACAGTGCAGGTACCTATCGCATTTCAGACGGGCGCGGAGGCGCTGGCATGGGTATGCAGCGGTTTGCCCCCCTGAATAGCTGGCCCGATAACGCCAACCTCGATAAGGCGCGCCTGCTGCTTTGGCCGGTGAAAAAGAAATACGGAAAGAAACTTTCCTGGGCCGACCTGATGGTATTGGCTGGTAACTGCGCGCTTGAATCGATGGGCTTTAAGACCTTTGGTTTCGGTGGCGGCCGTAAAGATGTCTGGGAGCCCGCCGAGGACGTATATTGGGGAAACGAAAGAGAATGGCTCGGCGATAAGCGATATGAAGGCAAACGTGAGCTGGAAAACCCGTTGGCTGCAGTGCAGATGGGTTTGATCTATGTAAATCCTGAAGGTCCTAACGGTGTGCCCGACCCACTGGCAGCCGCACACGACATTCGCGAAACCTTCGGCAGGATGGCGATGAACGAGGAGGAAACAGTTGCCCTGATCGCCGGCGGCCATACTTTTGGCAAGACCCATGGCGCGGCTGAAGCCGGTAAATATGTCGGCAAGGAACCGGCCGGAGCAACTATTGAAGACCAAGGCCTCGGTTGGAAAAACAGCTTTGGAAGCGGCAATGCCGGCGACACCATCACCAGCGGCCTGGAAGGCGCATGGACCACTTCGCCAACTAAATGGAGCATTAACTTTTTCGAAAACCTGTTTGGATATGAATGGGAATTGACCAAAAGCCCTGCAGGCGCTTTCCAGTGGAAGCCAAAAGACGGAGCAGGTTCAGATCTGGTTCCGGATGCACATGACCCCGCTAAACGCCACGCGCCGACTATGCTCACTACCGACCTGGCATTAAGAATGGACCCAATTTATGGACCTATTTCGAGGCATTTTTATGAGAACCCCGATGCATTTGCCGATGCTTTTGCACGCGCCTGGTTTAAGTTAACGCACCGCGATATGGGCCCGCGCGCACGCTACCTGGGTTCGGAAGTACCAGCGGAAGTGCTGATCTGGCAGGATCCTATTCCGGCTGTTGACCATCCATCGATCGATGAGCAGGATGTTGCAACGCTAAAAGGCAAAATTCTCGCATCTGGATTGTCGGTTTCTCAATTGGTATCAACCGCATGGGCTTCTGCATCAACGTTCCGTGGTTCGGATAAACGCGGAGGCGCCAACGGTGCTCGTATTCGCCTGGCTCCTCAAAAGGATTGGGAAGTAAATAATCCCGCCGAACTTTCAAAAGTGCTTGAAAAATTGGAAGGCATCCAAAAAGAATTCAACGAAGCAAATACCGGCGGCAAACAGGTATCGCTCGCCGACCTGATAGTCCTTGCGGGAAGTGCTGCCGTTGAACAGGCAGCCAGGAACGCCGGTTATAATATTTCGGTGCCGTTCATGCCTGGCCGTAACGACGCGTCGCAGGAGCAGACTGACGTTGAATCGTTCGACGTACTTGAACCGGTTGCTGATGGTTTCCGCAATTACTCGCAAGCTAAATATGCTGCTAAAGCGGAAGAATTATTAGTGGACAAGGCTCAACTACTCACGCTTACCGCCCCCGAAATGACGGTGCTGGTTGGCGGGATGCGCGTGCTGAACGCCAACTTCGATCATTCGCAAAATGGCGTGTTTACTCATAATTTTGAGGCTCTTACCAACGACTTCTTCGTTAACCTGCTTGACATGGGCGTCCGGTGGAGTGCTACTTCGGATGCCAAAGATCACTTTGAAGGCCGAGACCGCAATACCGATGAACTGAAATGGACCGGAACACGGGTCGACCTGATATTCGGTTCAAACTCCGAACTCCGCGCTTTGGCTGAAGTTTATGCCTGCGAAGATGCGAAGGAAAAGTTCGTAAAAGACTTTGTTTCGGCATGGGTAAAAGTGATGAATCTTGATCGTTTCGACCTGGATTAATATTTGTCCTTTACAAAATAAAGCGAGCGGCTCCGTTTGGGGCCGCTTTTTTTTATAATCTGCCTGTCATGATCTCTAAAAGAATTTTGTGTTTTAAAAACTATTTTTACCTTTACTGTAATATTTATTATTACAGATGAATGGGCGGTACCCTATAGCATTGCATATCCTGACGCTTTTGAACAAAACCCAAAGCGAGCTGCTGTCGTCCGACTATATCGCCGGCAGCATCAACATTAACCCGGCACTGGTTCGCAAGGAGATCAGCAACCTGCGCAATCATGGTTTTATTGCCAGCAAGGAGGGAAAGGGCGGCGGATACAGCATAGCCAAACCAGGCAGGCAAATTACACTGGCGGATATCTATAATGCGGTAAAAGAGCCGCACATTTTGGGCGTGGCCAAAAACACCCCCAATCCGGATTGCGCCATCGGTAAGCAGATCAATAAAAATATCGAGGAATTATACATCGATTTGGACACCGCTTTTATTGCAAAGCTGGGCACGATGACACTGGAAGATTTCAGCAACAAATTCGTATAAATTTTTTTAAACAATACTGTAATAAAATTAGTTACAATTTAATAACAAACTCATGAAAATAGCATTAATTGGCGCCACAGGATTTGTCGGCACAGCGGTTTTAAACGAAGCCCTTTACCGCGGGCATAAGGTAACGGCTATAGCACGCAACACAGAAAAGCTTGGCCATGGAAACGAGAATCTGACCGTAAAACAGGCAGACGCTTATAACAGTGCCGACCTGGCTGCTGCTATTGCAGGTAATGATGCTGTAATAAGCACTTTCAACTCGGGCTGGGGAAATCCCAACATTTATGAAGATTTTATCCGCGGTTCTGAATCGATACAGGCAGCAGTCAAAAAGACCGGCATTAAAAGGTTGCTGATAGTTGGCGGGGCCGGAAGTCTGGAAAAAGCCCGGCGTACAATTAGTAGATACCCCGGAATTCCCCGCTGAATGGAAAAGGGGTGCACAAGCGGCAAGAGACTATCTTAATATTATCAAAAAAGAAAACGATCTGGACTGGACATTCCTGAGCCCGGCTATCATCATTCAGCATAATAGTAACAGCCGCCCTTTTCGTTTGGGAACCGATCAGCCTGTTTTCGACGCCGATGGCAAATCTGAGATATCTGTGGCCGATCTTGCAAAAGCTTTGGTCGACGAATTAGAAAATGGCCGGTTCATCAAAAAGCGATTTACGTTGGGATATTAAACTCTTCAGATGGGAATTGGATCGTGCGATTCCTTCCCTCGGGGAAGATGAAGGAAGGGGTTTACCATATTGGCTGGTTAACCCCTCCCTGCTACTTACACATTCGACCACATCTCTCCAATGGAAGGGAACGATCGTCTTGAGGTTTATTTAATAAATTGCGCGGTCACCCAATCTTTAGCTTTTTTGTGGGTTACATATTTTAGCCCATAGCTTGCTGCTTCCTGTTTAATGATTTCGAGGTCGGGTGTTTCATAAAAGCCGCTCAAAAATATCGTTCCGCCCGGCTTTAACACCCAGGCATAACGGTCCATCTGGTCAAGCAGGATATTACGGTTAATGTTTGCCAGTATCACATCAAATTGATCATAAGGAATAGCCTCTTTTGAACCGCAAAACACCCTGATATGGCTGCAATTGTTCAATTGTGCATTTTCGGTTGTGCTATCATAGCAGCCAAGATCGTTGTCCACTGCTGCGACATCCGCTGCACCCAGTTTTTCGGCCAGGATAGCTAAAATGCCCGTGCCACAGCCCATGTCAAGTACTTTTTTACCGGCAAAGTCCATATCCAGCATCAAATCCATCATCATCGATGTGGTTTCGTGGTGGCCGGTACCAAATGCCATTTTCGGGTCGATGACGATCTCAACAGGAAACTCTGGCCGCGGCTGATGGAAAGTCGCCCTGACAAAAACTTTGTCCCTTATCTGTATCGGTTCGAAACTGCTTTCCCATATCTCGTTCCAGTTTTGCTGGGGAACAAGGTTGATTGCATAATTGAAGTCAAATTGCGGCCGGTACGCCGCAATACGCTCATCTAACAATTGCTTGTCAAAGTCTTTTTCTGACACATAAGCCTTGAACCCAAAATCGGCCTCCTGGAAAGTATCAAAGCCAATATCCGCCAGTTCATTGATCAGCAGGTCCTGCTGGTAGTTCTCGGCGTTAATCAAAGTAAAGTGCAACTCGTAATAATTCATGATGGGGGATTAGATTCGGCTTCCTGGTCTGTTTCGGCAGGTTTTACCTTAAACAGCAATAATACCAATATGTTTATGACCCAATAACCTAACTGGACGGCCAGCAAAAACAGGCATGTTTTGATTAAGTGACCGGGACCTGTTTGATGGTCCCATATCAGGTAGCTGATACCGGCTGCAAATACAAGGCAAATAAAAAACAATATAAAAAAACTGAGCACTTTAGCCCGTGCTGTTTTGTGTATTACCTTTTGCCATATCGGAACAACGATGATGGCCTGGGTTAATACGGCAACAACAAATAATAAGGGCAGAGCATAACGGTAATAAGCCATAAAGCCCTGCACTGTCCCCTCGCCTATTTCGTCGATCCTGAGCGAGAAGTAAAACGAACTGTACCTTATGGCAAGAAAATAAGCCAGGAAACCAATGAAAGGGGGTAATAATACTTTCAAAAGCTTTTTCATGCTTATTCCTTGGCTTTTCCGATCGCTAATTGAAGGTTTTTACAATATCCACAAAATCGCGTGACTTCAGGGAGGCACCGCCGATCAGGCCGCCATCGATATCCGCTTGTGCAAACAGATCACCGGCATTTTTGGGATTGCAACTGCCACCGTATAAAATGGTCGTGTTATCAGCAACTTCCTGGCCATATTGTGCGGCTATCTCTTTACGGATGAATATATGTATCTCCTGCGCTTGTGCTGATGTTGCCGTCACACCGGTACCGATGGCCCAAACAGGTTCGTAAGCGATCACTACCTGGCCAAATTGTGCGGCGTCAAGGTGAAAAAGCCCTTCCGAAAGCTGAGTACCGATGATGGTGAAGTGTCTTTCTGCTTCGCGCTCATGTAGTGTCTCACCGATACAAAAAATGGGTTTAAGCGAGTTCTTCAGCGCAGTATCTACCTTTTTAGCCAGCAGTTCGTTTGTCTCGCCAAAATACTGGCGGCGTTCGGAATGACCAAGGATCACATATGCAGCTCCGGTTGAATGGATCATTTTAGCGGATATTTCTCCTGTATATGCGCCGGATTCGGCCTGGTGGGCGTTCTGTGCGCCGATGGAAACTTTGGTATTGCCTTTAGCCATTTGCGCCAGGCTATGCAGGTGAATAAACGGGCAGCAAACCACCACATGCTGTTTGCCGGTCACTTCATCGTGTACCATATTTACGACTTCCGAAAAAAGTGATAAACCTTCTTCGTAATCCATATTCATTTTCCAATTTCCGGCGACAATTTTTTTTCTCATTTTGTTAGTTTTAGTCCATGGACCATAGTCGATAGTCCATAGTAGTTATTGTGTCAGTTTTATAGTATCCCTAAATTAAGCCATGGTCTATGGTCTATGGACCATCGACTATGAACTCAAAAGTTTCTAAATCGTTCCGTTTGTTCAAACACCGCTTTTAATATATCCTGCTCGGCCTGGTCAAATTTCCGGTGATCGCGCCGCGCGAAAACTTTCCCGGTCGTTTCAAACATCTTTTTCAGTGTATAAATTTCGTAACCCTGCGGGCCGCCCCATGAAAAGTCGGGTATAAAATTACGCGGAAACCCGGCGCCGAAAATGTTTGCTCCTACCCCTGCCACCGTACCGGTATTGAACATGGTATTGATGGCGCATTTGGCATGGTCGGCCATAATAAGACCGCAGAATTGCAAGCTCGTTTTGCGGAAACGTTCAGTTGTATAATCCCACAACTTTACTTCAGCATAGTTGTTCTTCAGGTTCGAATTATTACTATCGGCGCCTATGTTGCACCACTCGCCCACCACGGCATTTCCAAGGTACCCTTCGTGCCCTTTGTTTGAATAGCCCCAGATCACCGCGTTATTGATCTCTCCTCCAACCCTACAGTAAGGCCCAACGGTAGTGGCGCCGTATATTTTAGTGCCCATCTTAACCTGTGAATTGCTAAGCAGTGCAAAACCCCCGCGGATATGCGTTCCCTCCCAAACTTCGGTTTTAGCAGCCAGATAAATAGGCCCGTTAAGCGTGCTGAAGGTCGAGCAGTCGGCAATAGCACCCTCCTCCGCAAAAAAATCGTTACCGATGATAACATTCGTATTATTGAGTGACGCGCTGGTTCGCCCTTTGGTGATCAGCTTAAAATCTTTGCGTAGCTCCGTATCGTTTTGCCTGAATATATCTTCGGGATACGTGATCATTACAGGCGTCCCATCGTAAATTATGTTGCCGAAATCAGCGCCCGGGTCAAAGGCGTTCGCATCACCCGCCGAAAGTTTTACGGCGAGCAGCTTATTATTGTAGTATAACCCCTCGCCCCCATGTAGTTTAGCTATTGCTTCTATCAATTGCTCATCCGGGCAAACCGCGCCATTGATGAACAGGTTTCTTTGCTCAATTTGGATAGGAAATTTAGCAGACAGGTAAGCCTGGGTATGATATGAAAAATCAAGATCAAGATATTTGCCCCATTTCTCAGCGATAGTTAAAATACCTACGCGGAGGTCGCCAACAGGGCGCGTAAAAGTCAGAGGTAGCAGCGTTTGATGAGCCTTATCGTCAAAAAGGATAATTGCCATGGCGCAAAAATAAAAAAAGTCCCCCGATGTACCGGGAGACCCTTCAATAATTTATAAACAGCACTAAGGTTACTTTTTAGCGTAACGGGTGCGGAATTTGTCGATACGTCCGGCAGTGTCTACCAGCTTCATTTTACCGGTATAGAACGGGTGCGAAGTATGCGAAATTTCGAGCTTTACCAGCGGGTATTCATTGCCGTCTTCCCATTTTACGGTCTCGCGGGTGTCAATGCACGACTTGGTCAGGAAAGCGTAGTCGTTCGACATATCTTTGAAAACAACCAGTCTATAATTTTTGGGATGCAGATCTTTCTTCATTACGTAATTCTCCTAAAAGAGGCGCAAATATACTGTTATAATTCAAAAGTGAAAAGTAAAAAGTAAAAAAGGTCTCAATGCTTATTGAATGCCGGCAATATATAAGTTTTAATCAGTTCATCCGACGGTGATTGCGTGTTATAATTGCCGCCGGTAGTTACGACTACCATATTCAGATCACGAAAAACATATATTTTTTGCCCGCCGTTGCCCTGCGCGGCAAAGCTATGGTAGCGTACGTTACCGGCATCGAGATATTTGAGCCACCACAGATAACCGTAGTTGACATTTTCAACTACTGAATGTTTCGACGTCGATTCGGCAACCCACTCTGCGGGGACGATCTGTTTTCCCTTCCATACGCCGTTATTCAAAAACATCAAGCCAAATTTGGCCATATCCCTCGGCGTTAACAGCACCTGGCAAAAGTTGTCGACATTTGAACGGTCGGGTTTGAAATTCCATTTAAAATCGGTGATGCCCATCGGCTCAAATAAATTTTTGGCTGCAAAATCATGTAATGGCATTTTTGCATGCTTCTCTATTATATATCCCACCGCGATCGGGTTGCCGGAGTTATACCGGCCTTTGGTTCCCGGCGTATCGATCATCGGCAAATCGAAAGTGTATTTTACCCAGTCGTTCGAAAGCCCCATGTCAATTTCATTTCCAATCGACTTATTCCACGCCTCGTCATAATTCACACCGGTTTGGTTATCCAGCATATCCTGCAATGTGATCTGGTCCTTTAGCAGCGACGGATTGGCGAAATGATATTCAGGAAGTAAATGAGGCAATGTTTCGCGTACACTTTTGATGATGCCCTGATGAATGGCTATACCGGCAAGGGCCGACACAACACTTTTAGATGCCGAGCGCATGTCCTGCAGGCTGTCGCGGGTGTATTCGTAAAAGTATTCTTCAAAAACCAGCTTATTATTTTTAATGATGAGCACGCTGTGGACGTTGGGATAGTCACCGGCCACTATCTTATGCGTCATCGTTGCAAGCAATTCGGCATCTAAACCTGATCCTTTTAAATCAGCAGTAACCAGGCCGTCGTTAAGCTGTTTAGGTTTTGTGTATTTGTAAACGAAATTTTTTGGATTGGGAACCATCCGGGGATGCCACATCTGCTCCGGAAAATGAACGTCCCGGCTGATTAGTTTGAAAGTATCCTTGTCTGTGACATATCCATCCACTGCACCCGACCGGTCACGCAGAAATATTACGGAGTCGTTGGCATTATTTAAAAAGACATCTTTTTCTTTGGGCCTTAAGGCATACCTGGCTTTATTTATAATGGCGTAAAGTATAGTATCGTTCGGCGGCGCGGCAATCTCTAAAGTACTATGGTTTATATATTGGTAAAGCCCTTCGTAAGCTTTACGCTGTTGGTAGCTCTCCTGGTGACGCTGCTGCGCCGAGGCTGACATTGTTAATTGCGACAACAAAAATGCGTTAGATATTAACGCTGCAAGCAACGATTTTCGAACTATCATAGGGTTATACGTTTTGCGGAGGCGATATCCAAAAATATCTCAAATTTTTTAAAATTCCCTATAACCTTTCCTGCTTCAGGTGCGTACAAATACGTGGTTAATAAATAAGAGATTAATATTTTTAATTGGTTTGAAGAATGGTTAGATCCCCGGTAGTGAATGGCCGGGGATCTTTTTTTATTTATAGCCCCAAACTTTGTTCTCGACCCTTATCCTCACCGTCAGCATAAACACATTTAAAATCGAGAAAATTATCGCCGTATAATACAGGTGAAATACCAGCGGAATGATGGCTATTTCGCCTACCACATCCACATAATTCGGATGCTTAATAAAACGGTAGGGCCCTCTCTTAACCGGCTCACTTCCCGGAATACGGTATACCCGGGTATTCCAGTATCTGCCAAGCGACGCCAGTATCCACCATTTGAATAAGAGCAGTACAATCAGAAAGGCAAGAAAGACATAGTTGATTTGATGACTCTGACCCGAAGAGTAATACTCAGCTACCATGGAGATAATAAAACCCGTGTGCAGGGCTATCACAAAAGGATAATGTCCCCGACCATACTCGATAGCTCCGTTAGACAATAACCATTTCTCATTCCGGCTCGAAATGTAGAGTTCCGTCAGCCGCAGTGTAATAACTAATATGATAAACAAAATAAAATCCATGCTTTTTACGGTTCAGGCAATGCATCTTTCGGACTTTCGGACTTATGCCGACTTTCGGACTCAATTCCTCATCTCCAACAAAACCATCTCGCTTGAAAAGCCAGGCCCCATAGCCATCATGAGGCCATAGCCATCTTCGAAGCCTTCGTTCATGAATTTTTCGAGCACATATAGCACCGTTACGCTCGACATATTGCCATAGTTGTTCATTACCTGGCGCGACTTTCGCAAAAAATCTCCTTCTACATCCAAAGCATCTTTATAGGCATCCAATACTTTTTTGCCGCCGGGATGAAAGATGAAGTTGCTGATATCATCAAGTTGGAGTCCCTGCTTCGAAAGAAACTCCTCTATATCGCCCCGCACGTTTTCATTGATAAATTCAGGAATATCCTTCGAGAACAGCACCTTGAAACCGTTATTAGTAAAATCCCAGCCCATTACCTCCAGCGAGTCATAATACAGTTTGCTGCTGGCAGCCTTGTAACGAACCCGGTTATCGCCACGACGGTTATCGCCCATCACCAGGCAAGCGGCGATACCGTCTGAGAACAGGCTCGATCCAACAAAATTGCTGGTACTGTAATCGTCACGCAAAACCGTTAACGAACACAGCTCGACCGCGACCAAAAGCACGACCGCATAGGGATTTGCGGTAGCTATTCCATTCGCTTTAGCCATCCCGGATACCCCTCCGGCGCAGCCAAGCCCGAAAATTGGCATACGATTGATATGCGGATCAAGTCGCATACGGTTGATGATCAGCGCGTCCATACTCGGCGTGGCCAGACCTGTAGTTGATACGAAGACAATATCCGTAATATCGCACTTGCTGATGCCCGCCCGCTGAATGCATTCTTCAACAGCCTCGACCGACCATTTCAGCGACGCCTCAAGATAGGCGTTGTTACGGTCCTCAAATGTCGAATTGCCGGTATAGTAATCCAGGGGCTTGCAAAAGTTGCGCGTTTTAATTTGCGTATTGTCAAAAACATCAATCAGCCGCTCCATGTGTGGCGAACGTGAGGTGAACGCAACTCGTGCTACTTCCTTCACCTCCTGCTGATCGGTTTTCCATGGCAAGTCTATTTTAGATACTGCTGTTATATATGGCATATATTATTAACGGCTTTCAGCGTATAATATTAAGCATTTCAGCCCGGTTTTAGTTTCAAAATTCGACAACAGCTATAGGATTTACGATCCTGTACAAAGGCCGGTTGCCTTCGGGAAATAAAAAGGCCCCTTGCGGGGCCCTTTCGTGAGATTGATAGATTTAGTTGATTTATATTTGGTTAGTTAGACCCTTATGTAAATTTTTCTCCTGTCCAGTATGTAGCCTACCAGCCAGCACAGCAGCATAAAGCTTATTGCGAATAAGAGCGAGCCCCATCTGCCTGGCGCTATATCCTGGAAAAATGATTTCCACAATTCCGGCACGCCTCTTCCGGCAATAACAATCCACCCGAGTATGGTTAAAAGCACTTCGGATACGATGTAAACGAACAATGGATTTTTGCCCACCACCGTAAAGAAATTTGTCCAGTTGCCCTTATTCCATTTCAATATTTCCACAATGTAGATGAGGAACGCGATTAGCAACAGATCGATACCTGTCGTAACCATTACGAATGAACTTGTCCACAATTTTTTGTTGAGCGGAAAGAAAGAATCCCAGCATATAGCAATGAACACGAATACAGCGCCAAAGATCATTAAGCGGGCAACAGTCTCGTAAGTTTTTCCCTTTTTCTGTATAAATACACCTGCGTAGTAGCCAATCACCACATTTACGATTGAGGTCATGGTACTAAGCAGGCCTTCCGGATCAAACGCGACGCCCTCGCCATGATACAGGTGACTATCGCCAAATATCGCCTTATCGAGGTAAGTTCCCGCGTTGGTCAGCATGCCCAGCGGGTCACTATGATCGCCAAACACGAGCAGAATAATCCAATAACCTATTAAAAGTAATATGGATACAACGATAACAGTCGTTTTTGACAGGTAATGTACCATCAGCGAAGCAAAACAATAGCACAACGCGATACGCTGCAGAACGCCCATTATGCGGGTGTTGCTGATCGGGCTTAATGACCATTGTCCGTTGTGAACTTCGAAGAATGGGAACCAGTACATCAGGTACCCTATCAGGAAGATAAGCAAAGTTCGTTTGAATATCTTTCCCAGCACAGCGGCATTACTCATCTGCGCGAACTTTTTCATGGTAAAGCTCATCGCGTTACCTACAGCAAACAGGAATGAAGGGAAGACAAGATCGGTTGGCGTGAATCCGTTCCAGTGCGCATGGTTGAGCGGCCAGAATGAAGGACCGCCGGGATTATTAACGATAATCATGAAACAGATCGTCATTCCGCGAAACACGTCCAGGGATAAAAATCGTGGTGAAGCTTCGGCCATAAATTAGGTTAGTTTAATCGGCCTACAATGTATAAATACTCTTTTAAAATTAAAAGAGAAAAAATTAAATAGTTTATAAACTTTTTAAAAATAGTAAAAAAGTTTTCTTTGATCAGCAGGATGCAGAATCACTTTGGGAAGAAGATCAATCGTTATAACCGGCAAGTTCAGGCTCATTATATTCACGAATAAAGGTTACCATTGTGAATATACTTTCGTCCTCAAGCTGCTTGGCGCCGTTCCATTCCCATTCGAATATTTCACCGTCAAACCGGATCTCGCCCAACCCGCTGTTCGCTTCGCTAAGCAGGTAACGACCGGTAGCAAACAGGTCACCGCCGTTAATTTCTTCATATACGGGTTCAATAACAATAATACGCGCGTCGTTTCCGGTGTCTAAATGATATTGAACAGGGTTAACCATAAACCGTGATATTAGATATTTAAGACGCTTCACCGACTAATTTTGTTTCAAGGGCAAATAAGGTCAGTGTTTATTTTTTAATAACTATCGGGATGAGCATTAACGCATTCCGGCCTGAACGGAACAAACCTCTTTTAACGTCAGGGCATTTTCAATTAAACATAACGTTTTACGCACACATTTACAAATTATTACCTCAAATCTTTATTAACATTCTAAGCCGTCCGACACGTCGTTTTGCCGGGCTATTTCAGTACCCCTAAAATCAGTTTCGGCAAAAGAAAATCAGTTCTGTATACTTTAGTTAATCATTATGAATTGCTTTTTAACAACGTGTTATGAAACAAAATTAAAATGTAGAAATTGCCGAGGCTATTAATGGCGTGCGGCAAAGTGGTATATTTTTTGACATATGTTGACAAGAAAATTTGCCGAATGCTTTCTACTAACTTCTACGTTCTTCAAACTGAAACAGGGGACACGATCCGCGACGTAAAATCTATGTTGCGCATCAACATCCATAAGCTGGATCATACCGCCTTCCAGCCAAACTCTTCCGAACTTCAATTCTATAGCTTATGCCCCGACGGCTACCTGGCCTTTGAGACAGAGAATATTAAGGATTATTTGCGCCCGCTTGTTGCCCCGGCTTTGCTGTGGTATGCCGAACACATTGGTTATCCAAATATGGATATTAGCAGCCTTGATCCCCGCCCTACGCTAAAAACGGTCGGATCACAGCATTAGCAAATATTTCTCAAATTGTGGAATAAAATCATCAAACAATAGGCAGCCGCTGGCTTTTTGGTAGTCCGATTTTATGAATGAATAAATGATGTACCCATTTTTTACACATTCCATATCGTATCGCCAATCGCCAATGATCCAACTAAAAAAAAGGCCCCCTGCCCTGGTAGGCCTGAATTTTATATTTCGCTCCAAATTAAGGTCCTCGATATAGTTTAAAACCTTTTCAGCGTTGTCCTGGGCAATAGTGCTGGGCTTCAGATTGTAAAGGCCAGCATTGTTTACCACGGTTGCGATTTGAGGATGCATCTTATTAAAAAGCTTTAACAATTGCTTTATACGACAACCCCGGCTTTAGGTTCGCTATATCGAATGGTATATCATTTGCACGATGATTAAATACCTCATAACTTAAAACCTATAAAAAAGCATTACAATGTGTAAGGTCGTATTAATTGACGATAACCCCATTGATCATTACATTATGCGCACCATGCTTTACAATAACCAGGCATGTAAGCAGGCTACTTATACTTTTGACGGCAGTATGATCATTGAATTCATCGAGGAAAACCGGTCGAGAACCAATGCATTGCCCGATGTTATTTTCCTCGACCTCACCATGCCCGATTTCAGCGGCTGGGAGTTCCTCGAAAAGTTCGAGCAGCTCAGGAACGGTATCGGGAAACATATTGCATTGTATGTAATGACATCGTCCGTCAGGGAGTCTGACAGGGAACGTTCATGCAAATATCATTGCGTAAGCTCATTTATCAGTAAGCCGCTGTCAAAGCAGGCGCTGAACGATATATGCCGGCACGCGGTTGCCTGACCGCACTCCGCTGAGCATGTGATTATAGTTTTGAATATTCTTAAAGTCTTTTATTGCTTAGTGCCATTAAAAGCCGATTGTATATCCTTTAAAGAAACACCCAAAGTTTTCTCAGCTAGTTTATCGAGGCTGCTCACATTACCTGTAAAATGAAAAATAGCATGCCGGTGCGATAGTGTTTTCCCCGGTTTCAAAAATGCCGCGGGCGATACGCTTTCTATCTCATAAAACGGCCCCATTTGCGTGCCGTCGGCCAGGGGGCCATCGTTATAGGCGTTAACCGCATCGCCGACTAACGGATCCCGGTCCGTACGCCATTCCTGGTTTAGGTAAGTCGCCTTACTATCAAACTCAAAAGTTGCAATCGTAAGCACATGATTTATCGCATCATAGCTACCTGCAACACCTTTCGTCCGCAGGGCGGGCATTCCTAATTTACCCCTCGACTTGCCGTCAGCTTTAAAAAACAAATGGCCGTTTTTCATCGTAACCCTATCGGGCGGAATTTGACCGAAATAGTCGGTCGTAGCGATCTTTCCGGCTGCATTTTCGTTGTAAGGTATTACGATAACGACCCCGGGCGACGGCGTAAACATATCCAGGTTCCACAAGCACGGCGCTCCGGTTTGCGGCGTCCATTTGTTCGTGCCGGTGTTAGTTAAGGAATTATCCGTTCTGATACCGACAGCTTTTACCGTACTATCCAGCTGAATATCTAAGGATTTTTGAATTGAATCCTTATCAAGCAAACTGATACTGCGATCGATCTTTAATTTAAGGTTGGTTCCCGCATAATTCTGCAGGCTCATGTCTTTTGCAAGGGTTATCTGCTCGTCACTTTTACTGACGAGATTCCATGGTTCGTGGTCAAATGCAGCCGGCGTATGCCAGCTAGCAAATTCCATCTTTGTACCCGGCTTGAAAAACAGGGCAAATTTACTTCCTTCCGGACCGAGCCATAGCCTGTCCTCGCCCCCATAGGCGTTCATATGGGGATCCACTTTGCTGTCAAATGCTTTATAATTAACCCAGCCAAAGCTTTTGCCGTTGTCGCCCGCTGCGGTTGAGGTAAAGACCTTGCCCTGGTATTTAGGAGAAACGATCACTTTTGATTGTCCGTCCTTACTCTGCAATACCACCAGGCTGTCTTTGTTGTTCAAAAAGGCGAGGTCGTAACCGAACGTGCCCTTTTTGAAAGGCTCGTTCAAATTTTCTTTCTTTTTCTTGTCCATATGACACCCCACTGCTACCACCGCCGTAAGAATCGCCAGGTACCCATATCTGATTTTCATCGCAAACCGTCAATTTTTAGTTTACTTCCAATTGGTCTTTAGAGGGCAGCTTTGGAAACGGGGTGTGCGGCTCGCTCTGGTACCAGTAAACTACGGAGGCAATATCGTCCTGCAGGGGCATGTAACGGCCGTCGGCATGCCAACCCAGGTCCTGGATGGTAACTTTTAGATCTTTATCGAACCTTATGGGATCCATAATATGCCAGCGGTACAGTCCGAACCGTTGTGCTATATTGTAATGGCCATCGCCTCTGATTACCTGCGGCAACCCGGTGTATGGACCACTAAATTCGGTATACTGACTTTCCATCTGGCCGGTAGCCTTATTTAAAGTTTCTGAATCAAAGTCATAAGCCCCGTTGAAATAATCTTCGGTACCTGTGCCATTTATCGTTGGGTATTCTGTATCACCATCCATAAAGAATTTGATCTCGCCTTCGCCCCACCAACCGTTCTTGTTGGAACCGTAAGCCATGTAAGTACCTACATACTGGCCTTTGCCCCTTATGCTATCCACCAGCACATAGTCTTTTTTATACGGCAGAGGATTAACTCTTCTAAACTGCGCATGAAAATATCCTGCGTCTTTTGGCACATCCGTAAGTGTATAATCAACCTGGTAATACAGCACCATGTCTTTATTGTCAATATTCTCCATTGTTATCCTGCATTTCTTACGAAACGGCATCGGCCAATAACAATTTAACCCACTGCCGGGATTCACAACCACGGCAAGTGATGTTACCGGGGCGTATTTACCCCACCCCATGCAAAAGAAATCACCTACCGGCACTTCAACCGAAGGTTCGGTTTCATCATCCCAATAAAAACGGATGACGGAGTATCTCCAATTACCGGTGGGAGTCATCCAGATATGCTGAATAGCGCCCGGCCCGTTGATCTCAGCGATCGTGAACGTTGTATGCTTTTTTATAACCACGCTCGGGCTTACTTTCCATTTTTGCCCCAAATCGCGCGAAGGGCCTGCCCCGGTTCCCGTGGTTGCCATACCGCCTTTACTTTTTTCGCCATTAAAATTCTCAGGGCTTATCGAGCGGGTTTTGGCATCCGAAAGGCGATAAATGTCGCCCATATTCATATTAAGCCCGTCGAATTTTTGCTGCGCCTGTACTGTGAGGCCCAGAATAACCAGCCATACGATGATCAGATTGTGCTTTTTCATGCTTTCACGATCTATTTTCCAGGTTTATAACTTACATAGTTTATCATGCTGCCTATATGATCGATATCAATAACGATCTCGTCGGCTGCCTGCAACGTAAAATCATTAGGTGGTACGAGGCAAGTGCCGGTCATCAGGAAACTGCCAGCCGGAAAATCACATTCCCGGTACAGGTAACCCGCAAGTTCGGTAAATGAACGCTTTAACCTGCCTACCACGGTTTCGTCGTTGTAAACATCCACGCCAGCCCGCCTGATTTTCATTTTTATCGCAGTATTCAGTGGCAACGGCTGTTCAGGCACATACAGGCATGGCCCAAGAGCTGCGCTTTTTTCGTATATTTTCGCCTGGGGCAGATACAGCGCATTCTCGCCCTCAATGCTCCTCGAACTCATGTCATTGCCAATAGTATATCCCTGGATATTGCCTTTTGAATTAATAAACAACGTCAGTTCAGGTTCAGGCACGTTCCATGATGAATCGCGCCTGATATAAACGTACTGGCCATGACCCGCGACCCGATGCGGCAAGGCCTTGAAAAACAGCTCCGGCCGCTCGGCCGCATAAACTTTGTCATAAAGATCGGCAGCGCCCGAGTCAGCCGATTCCTCCATGCGCGCCTCCCTGCTTCGCATGTAAGTTACCCCGGCCGCCCAAACCTCCTGCGTGCCGATGGGCGCACACAAATCCTTACTGATCAGGTTCGAAAATGTGTTATCTTCAATAATGGTTAGCCCAGGCAGCAAGCCCGACATGTAATCATACAGGTTGTCCCGGTCAATAAGGCTGTCCCAATCGTGCTGAAGCTTGTAGTTTGCACCCCGGTGCTGTACGACGGCGCCGTCTGTTATTTTGAAGATTTTCATTGCAGGTTATGATTGCAGCGGCCCTAATGGGCAGATTAGCGGGCACAATATAACAAATATATTTTCGGTAAAACCGGGGCACAAAAAAACAAGATCGCCGGAGGTTATTCCTCCGGCGATCTTCGTGATTATAGTTGATTTTTTTATCGCTGATGGTTTTGGGGATTCATTTCCCTGACATGCCTTTCAAATTCTTCCTGGTCGGCTTTCACTTTTTCCTTCCAAAGATATTCGTCTTTCGCGTTGGAAAATACCTCGGGAAAATCTGCAGGCATCTTGCTCAATTTGTCGAGCAATTGTTCTCTTTCCCTCTGCTTTTGCATTTTATCGAACTCACCCTTCTGCACGTCTATATTAAAGACGTTGATATTGCTTTTAACCGTGTCGGTCTTAATGCGGTTTATAGGTCTAACTGGCTGAGTTGCATTGGCGACTGCGGCACTACCAATTAAACCGACTGCAAACAGGAAGCCATATTTTAAAATGATCTTTTTCATTTCGTTTTTGTTTTTTATGCAACAACATCATATTTTCTAAAAGGTTTATAAACTATCATTTAAGTATATCTAATTTAACCAATTAGAAATTGCTTAATTAAAAAAAGAAAACGGGCAAATCTGTCCTATTTCTCCTATCCGGGTCTGCGCGACCGGTTTTTAAGCGGCTGCTGCTGTCAAATGACACTTAGCTGAAACGAAAGATGAACTTTAATGGTTACATTAACCTGTGTGTTTTTCGAGCTTTTTTCCTAATCGATTGCCGGCCGGTAACTGCATTATGAAGGTTTGCACACCTGACAATAATGATGTTGTCTCAAAAAAAAAGCCCCGGGCAGATACCCGGGGGCGTAAGCCTGGTGATTATGATAATTTGATTTAAGTTGTGAAATCTTAATTATTTCATCGTTATCAGCGTTGTAGGCAATACCGATGCACTGATATTTGCGCCCAGCACATTAGCAGTCCATCCGGCAGGCGTTGGCAAACCTGTCTGCATCGACGCGTCTTTTTCGACAACGGTTGTGCCTTTAGGGTAATACGCCAGATCTGAAGCCCTGCCGCACATCCACTTTACCTGGTTGCCTGTTATAGTTATATTATTGCAGGCAAGACCTGAATAGTTGCCAAATCCTAAACCGACGTGAGATATTGGCGTAGCGGAGCCATATATGATATTGTTTCTCATCATAATGTAGGTGCCGCCTGCAACCTGCATGCCGTCCGTGCCGGTATTTACTAAAATATTGTTTTGTACCAACTCGTAGCTACCACCCTGGTCGCCAACCGTTATTCCCGAACCAGTGGTGCTGGGTCCGCCGCCCCGCAGCATATTGCCTGACACCAGGATAGCATCGTTAGGCAGGCCATTACATTTATAAAGGTTTATACCGTCTTCAGGGTTACTCTGACCCACTACGCACTCGCCTCTATTATTTGTTATCCGGTTACCTCCTCCGCTTACGTTGTTGAATTGAACATACGCGCCTCGCGGGTATGGCCCCATCATGTTCAGGAATTGGTTTGCGTTGACGTTTATCTTGGTGCTGGCCTGTGCATACACACCCGTAGCCACTTTAGTGAAAAAGCAATAGTCGATGGTAACATTTTTACAGCCTGCTAGTTGAACACCAACCGCATACACCGTTGTACCGTTGCAAAGCTTGCATTTGGTAATGTGAACGTTAGTGCAATTGGTGAGACTGATACAAGGCCCTGTGCCACCGCTAATCGAGTCGCCGGAAATGGTTACGTTACTTTGGTTTTTTAATACAATGGGCGCCGAAGCTTTATAGGGCTGCGCAATTACGTTTAAGCTTGCCGATATAATAATCAGCGTGCATAATACTGAAGTTAAATTTGCTTTCATTTTCTACTGGTTTTTTGGGTTTGTTACTATTTGTTTAGCTAATGGGTATAAGAAGATAATTATTAATTTTTGTGATAAAATATTTCAGCAATTGAAAATATTATCCATAGATTAAACTTAATATAATAATGGTTAAAATGCTGTGATACAGAATGTTATAGTAATTAAATATACAATTATCTTCCGATATTTCATAATTATTTGACGGGTTTTTTCACCCATTTTTTTGGCAGGTTCGTTTCACGGTAAGTCCTCACCGGAAATCGCAATAAATTGTTCACGCAGAAAACTGCGCTAAAAATTTGAGCGTTGGGACCTGTTAAAAGAGAGGTTAATTCCAGGGCGGGAATTGGAATAATAATTGCCGGCTATGAAAGACTGTTAATACAACCCGGGCAACTATAGATACCTCAGTCAAAAACCAATTAATCAACTTGTTATATACTGTTCAAAAAATTGATATTTTTATAATGGAATTAAACTTTGCCAAAAAAATCGCATCTATAACTTAAAATCTAAAACCATGAAACGACCATATCTTATCCTTATTCCTGTTTTTCTTATACTTTACTCATGCCACCACGATGTTGTGCAGTTGGTAAACGGGCCGAAATTTTCTGTTAATAAGGGTAAAAAGGAAACTATCGATTTTTCCGGTCCCGCCAGTGCGGGCGCGCCATCGGCGGGAGTAACCGCCGCGCTAAACGGCCCGGCGTTTGGCGCACCTCTCAGTGCTGCGGGATTCAGCAGAAAACTTGAACCGGAACCTACCACTGAAGATCTGCCCCGGTCGTACAAAACGAGGAAATTTTTAACCAATGCATCAGATCTGGCTTACGACCTGTTCGTAATCCCCGGCAACATAGTAAAGTTTAATCCCGCCGACACTTCCTACGAATTCAAAACGCTTAAAGCTATCATAAAAGGCAACAAGGAACCGGTGGCTACTACCGTCAACGATGGAATTTTATACAGTGCAAAGATCAATTCGAATACCAGCTTCAACGGTTCCTACCTGATCGGGGGGCTAAGCTGCAGTAAAGACGAGATCATGGAACTAAATATCCAGGATGCCGCAAAATCAAGCGTTCCGGATAGTCTTATCGATGTTGATCAGATCAAACATATTGCTGAAAGTTTGCCTGCCGACCAGCGAAAGAACTATTTTTATATCAAGTCAGTTACACTAACCTTGATTGATAACAGGAAATACGCCGAAGGCAAATTCGATGCTAGTATCAATTCATGTTTTGTTACTGCCGGCGGCAAGACCTACACGAGCAATGAAAAATTTCAGCGCGAAAAAACGATCTCGGTATTCCTTGTTTCACTGGATAACCTGATCAGCGCACCCAATTAACAGGGTAAATACCATTCCGGTATAATCCATTGCGGCTAAAATCCCTTACGGGAAGTTCCTTGGTTTTTCACGCTGCGCTTTGCCGTGCTAAAATATGATCTTAATCATAATTACCTGTATATATGAACATTAAATAAAAAAACTATAGCTTTTACGGCTGCTTTTATTTAAATTTACACCGCATAACCAAACTTCGCACTGATAAAAATGAAAACGCTAACCTTAACACGCCCTGCCGGGACGCCTTGGTTTGCATTTTTATTCCCGATCGCATTGCTTATATTTTCATGTTCAAAAGGATCGGCGGTGCGTCCGTCTTACAGTTCAAATCCCGACACGGCCACAGGGCAGCCAGGCAATACCGGCAATACCAGCGGCGGCGGTTCCATACCTGTCGGCACCGATACACTGAATACAAGCATTGTACCCGGTGCAGGCCCAAGCGCTGGGATAACGTATACCGCCTCGCCTGCCATTACGCTTTCTGACGTGCACGACAGGGTCATAAGCGGAATCGCAACCACAAGCATCACACTTAATAACTGCTATAATATAACGATAAAAAACTGCAAGATTGGCCCCAATAGCGCCATCGGCATACAAACTGACCAGTGCAAAAACGTTGTTGTGGACAGCTGCTACATATACCATGTATCAACAGGTATCTATGCGTTAAACAGTCAAGCAATAAGCGTTACCAATTGCCAGGCCCTTAACATGCAGGGACCGTTTCCTAAAGGCGCGTTCGTACAATTCGACAACGTGACCGGCGGAGGTAACCGCGTAAGCTACAACAAATTCCAAAACATATCCGGCCAAAGCAACCCGGAGGATGCCATAAGTATGTACAAAAGCAGCGGGCTAGATAGCGACCCGATACGGATATACGGCAACTGGATAAGGGGCGGAGGCCTCAGCCTGACGGGCGGAGGCATAATGCTTGGCGATAAGGGCGGCTCGAATATCATCGCAGAAGGCAATTTATTGGTCGACCCGGGCCAATACGGCATGGCTGTTTCCGGGGGCACCCATATGTACGTTGTTAATAACAGCATCTATGCTAAAGCTCAGCCGTTCACCAACGTGGGGCTGTATTACTGGAATCAGTCGGGGTTGCCAAGCTCCGGTATCACTATCGGGGGCAATAAGGTAAACTTTACGAGCGGAAGATACGGTGTGAACAATATTTACCTGGCCCCTGGCGAAGTTATACCGAGCGGCTGGAATACCAATATTCTGAATGCCAACATAGATGAATCACTGCTGCCGGCTAATCTTATCACCCAATAAAGAATAAATTTCCCGTCACAACGATTTCCTGTATCAATGGTTGTTAAAAGTCAGTTACAGATGCCTCAATTTTTTGACTTAGCTCTTATAATCAGTAACAATATTGTTAAAATATGCAAATAATATATGCCTAATGCAATTGTTACTATAAGATTCGTGACGAAATCGACAGCTTTGCTAAACTATTTTATTAACTTCTTTTTAGTGTTTAGCGCAATGCCTGGATATTTGCCCCTATGAGATCATCTGACTTAGAGACATCTGCCCTTAAATTTTGTACCCGTATGCCCGTTTATAACCTGAAAAGGACTATTATACAAACGCTGCTTGTTTGTTGCGGTATGTTAAGCATTTACACAGCAAAAGCGCAAAATGCCGATACGACCAAACAAGGCACATCCTTTAATCTAAGACAATGCATCGATTATGCGATGCAGCACCAGCCCGCATTGCTCAATTCGCAGTTGAACCAAACGATCACAAAAACAAATAATTCCATCGCGCTCGCCGGGTTGCTCCCACAGGTAAACGCCTCGGGAAATGCGATACATTATATACAGCAATCCGGCAATTCGGCATTTGTGCAGCCCAACACCAACAATGGTAACGGAACCGGCGTGGCAACAAAAACAGGACAAAACTCCTATACTTTCTTGCCAACACTTTCGGCCAGCCAGCAAATATTCAACCCATCGCTGTTGTACGCCGCAAAAAGCGCTCCTTTATACATAAAACAGTCGCAGCAGGCTACTGACAGCACCAAGATCAACATTGTCTCCACAGTTAGTAAAACCTTTTATAACCTGTTGCTTACACTTGAGCAGATTAATGTTTTAAAGGAGGATACAGCGCGCCTGGAAAAAAATGTACAGGACACCTATCACCAATATAAAGGCGGCATAGTGGACGAAACTGACTACGAAGAGGCGACCATTACACTCAACAACTCGCTCGCACAGCTCAAACAAGCTAACGAGAATGTAGTGCCCCAGTACGCGGCGCTGAAACAAGTGATGGGCTTTCCGGCTAATCAGCAGTTCAATGTGAGCTTCGACACAACGGAGATGATACGCAATATGGGCATTGATACCTTGCAGCAATTACAGTATGAAAAACGGATCGAGTTCCAGGAGTTGAATACAGAAAAAACGCTGCAGCATCAAACTACGGAATATTACCATTATTCGTTTATTCCAACCGTTTCTGCGTTCTTCAATTACAACTTCAGTATGGGCGACAGTCACTTGTCTGGAATTTTCAATAACGGCTATCCAACCTCGCTCGTCGGGCTCTCGTTCAGCATGCCAATATTCACAGGTTTTTCGAGGCTGAACAACATCCGCAAATCAAAGCTGGAAGAGGAAGTTTTGTCCAATTACGAGACCAATCTTAAGTCGCAGATATATACGGAATACACCACCGCACTTGCCAACTATAAAAGCAATTTATACAACCTGCGCGAGCTGCAAAAAAACGTTGTAATGGCCAAAAGAGTGTATTTTGTAGTGACACTGCAATACAAACAGGGCGTAGTCGCTTATCTGAATGTGATCACTGCCGAATCGAACCTGATAACGTCCGAGATAAACTATATTAATGCGCTGTTTCAGTTGTTATCAAGCAAGATCGACCTTGAAAAATCAATGGGAATTATTAATTACTGATGTACACAAAATCAACCAGGCTGATGTCCAAAAATAAAATATGCGTTAGCGCAATTTTTCTAAGCTGTATTGCACTGGCGGCATGCCAAAAGAACAAACCGCCGCAAAATCCCGAGGTACCGGTGAACCTGTATACGGTAAAGGCGCGCCCCGTTTTGTACTTTGATAAATATCCCTCAACAACGCAGGCATTGAGCCAGGTGAATCTTTTACCACAGGTAACAGGCGCGATAACAGGTATATTTTTTAAAGAAGGCACACACGTTTCCAAGGGCCAAAAGCTTTATGAGATAGACAAACGCATTTATGAGGCTGCCTATGACCAGGCAGTGGCCAATCTCCAGGTGCAGCAGGGCAATCTCGTTCAGGCCCAGCAGGATGCGGATCGCTATGTTTACCTGAATAAATATAATGCCGTTGCCAAACAGCAGTACGATCATGCCATGATCGCTTTGGATAACGCGAAAAACACCGTAAAAGCAGCGGCACAACAGGTAAAGTCAGCGAAAACCAATTTGGCTTACGCTACTGTCTACGCACCGTTCGATGGTACAATAGGTTTTAGTATGGTAAAGATGGGCGATGTTGTGAACCCTGGCTCAACTATTTTAAATACGGTTTCAACCGACGACCCTATGGCTGTCGATTTCCTGATCAACGAAAAGCAATTGATGCATTTCGAAAAACTGCAGGCCCCGGCGGCATCTAAAAAAGTCGATTCATTATTTACTATTTTACTGCCTGATAATACGTTATACCCTGGATTGGGCTATATCCAGGTTATAGACCGTGCGGTGGACCCGCAAACAGGCTCCATCCGCATTCGGCTGGTGTTCCCGAACCCCAAAAAAGAACTTAGAGCAGGCATGAGTTGTGTTGTCAGGGTACATAACCAGGACAGCGGGCCACAGATAGTGGTCCCCAATAAAGCCGTGGTGGAGCAAATGGGCGAATATTTTGTGTTTGTGGCTAAAGATACCGTGATCCATACGCACATGGATACGGTAAACCATGTGAACAACCCAAAACCAAAAATGGTAGCCGCACAGAAAAAAGTACAGCCCGGACAAACCGTCGGCCCTAACATTGTCATCAAAAGCGGCATCAAGGAAGGCGACCGCGTGGTTGTAGACGGCCTGCAGTCGCTGCATGACGGTTCGCCGATAACTACGGCCAATAAGGTCGCGCCTGGCGGACGACGGGGGCAATAACAAGTCTGGCGCCTTGAGCCCGAAGTCTTAGCCGGCAGACCGGCGAGGAGAACTTTGGACTTAGAACGTTAGACTCAAGACTTAAAAAAAAATGATCGCTAATACCTTTATAAAACGACCCGTTACTGCCATAGTGATCTCGATCGTGCTGGTGATCACGGGTACAGTGTCCATTTTGCTGCTGCCCATAGACCAGTATCCCGATATTACCCCGCCCGTAGTGCAGGTGAACGGACAGTTCATTGGAGCCGATGCCCAAACCGTCGAGCAAACCATGGCAACGCCTATTGAGGAACAGGTGAATGGTTCGCCCGGCATGGAATACATGCAGAGCAACAGTACCAACAACGGCTCCATGCAGCTCAACGTCACCTTTAAAATCGGCACCAACATCGATGTAGCCGCGCTCGACGTTCAAAATCGCGTAAGTATCGCCACTCCGCTTTTACCGGCTGCTGCCAGCAGGTTGGGCCTTACCGTTCGCGCCGTTAACCCCAGCATGCTGATGATGGTGGCGATATATTCGCCTCACGATACCCACAACATCACTTTTCTTGATAACTATACCAATATTTTTATCCAGGACGCCCTGTTGCGCGTACCCGGAGTGGGCACAATAAGCCGGTTTACCGACGACTTTAGTATGCGTATCTGGATGAACCCGCAAAAAATGGCAGCTTACAGCCTTGAGCCGCAGGACATTATTAATGCGCTTAACGCCCAAAACGTCCAGGTAGCCGCAGGTACGGCTGGTGTGCCGCCCCAGGCCCCCACGCAAACTTATGAATTGGGTATTTTGGTAAACGGCCGTTTAAGTACAGTTCCGGAGTTTCAGAACATCATCGTAAAAAATAATCCGCAAACCGGCGAACTGGTTTACCTGAAGGATGTTGCGCGCGTAGAACTGGGTAAATTTACTTTTTCGAGCAATTCATTTGTTGACGGGCACCGTGCGTCTTACCTGCAGATATACCAGGCACCGGGGAGTAATGCGCTCGAAACTGCCAACGGCGTGTACGCGGCCCTCGCAAAGCTCAAACAGACTTTCCCGACTGACGTGGCCTACAGCGTTCCGTTTGAATCTGTAACGGTTGTAAAGGTTTCAATGGCCGACGTAGTAAGAACGTTGCTAATGACCCTCGGCCTGGTGGCGATCGTGGTGTTCCTGTTTCTTCAAACATTCAGGTCGACCCTGATTCCCATTCTCGCGATACCGGTATCCATATTTGGTACATTCTGCTTTTTTATTCCGCTCGGCTTTACCATAAACACCTTAACCATGTTTGGTTTTGTGCTGGCTATCGGTATTGTTGTGGACGACGCCATTATCGTCGTCGAGGCTGTACAACACTATATCGACCATGAAAAGATGACGGCCAAGGAAGCTACCTACCAGGCTATGAAAGATATCTCAGCCCCGGTCGTGGCTATCGCGCTAATCCTGGCCGCCGTATTTGTACCGGTTGGCTTTATTCCCGGAATTGTGGGCAGGTTGTACCAGCAATTTGCCATTACCATCGCCATTTCGGTAATTATATCGGCCTTTATCGCCCTCTCGTTAACACCGGCCCTTTGTACATTACTGCTAAAACCAACCGACGAAAGCAAAAAAAATAAAGGCCTTACCAAATGGTTTACCAGGTTCAATAACTGGTTCGACAGGGTAACCGCAAGGTACACAGCCGGGGTGCATCGAAGCATCAAAGGCACAAGATATATCGTCATACTATTGATCTGTGTCTGCGTCGGGGCGTATTTTATGTTCGAAAATAAGCCGACCGGATTCATTCCATCTGAAGACGATGGCAATCTTTATGTTACTTTCCAGTTACCTCCCGCATCGTCGACGGCGCAATCTGTTGATGTGATGAGCCGTCTGATGAAAGTTGTGTCAACTACGCCGGGCGTCGGACATTATGCCGCGCTGTCGGGCCTTAACGTGGTGACAAACGCAAAAAATTCCAATAACGGCACCATCTATGTACAACTGAAACCCTGGGACGAGCGTTCGGGCAGTGACGAACAGGTACCGGGCATCATCAAAATGCTGCAAAAACGTATTGCCGACGCAGGTGTTACCAATGCATCCGTTGAGGTAATTCAACCCTCGCCACTCCCGGGAGTCGGTTCGACCATAGGTTTCAGCATGCAGATAGAGCAGCGAAGCACCAACGATAACCTGCAGGCCTTTGAGCGGGTAGTGAACCGTTTTATCGATTCGGCTAACAAAAATCCGGCAATTACCAGGGCTTTTACCTTTTACGCCGCTCATACACCCGATATGAGCCTTACCGTAGACCGGGAAAAATGCCAGAAGCTTGGGGTCAGCATATCGGATGTCTTCACCACTATCGAGGCATTTACCGGCAGTTTGTATATTAACGACTTTACTACCTATAACCGCACCTTCCATGTGGTAGTGCAAGCTGATACTGCTTACAGGGCAATGGTAAGCGATATGGAAAAGTACTATGTACGAAACTCCAGCAACCAGATGGTACCTTTGGGTACGCTCATCAGTTTTAAACCTGTCGAAGCCGCTCCGCTGATCTCCCATTTTAATATTTTCCGGTCTGCGGAAATAGACGGGTCGTCGCCGCCGGGTGTAAGTTCCACCGACGCGATCGCTGCCCTACAGACGTTGGCCGCCAAACAACTTCCGCAAGGTTATACCTACGAATTTTCGGGGTTAAGCTACGAGGAATTGAAAGCCGGGTCAGTAACCGTGTACATATTCGCTTTCTCACTTACCTTCGTTTTCCTGTTCCTGGCCGGACTCTATGAAAGCTGGTCGGTTCCGTTTTCGGTGCTGCTGGCAGTACCTATCGGGGCTTTCGGCGCCATTTTAGCGTTGGCGCTGGTGCCTTCACTTACCGACAACGTTTATGCGCAGATCGGTTTGATCACGCTGATCGGCCTGGCGGCAAAGAACGCGATCCTGATCGTGGAATTTGCCAAGGTTCGCGTAGATCGCGGCGAAGACCTGCTCGATTCAACCCTCGAAGCCGTACGCCTTCGTTTACGGCCGATCATCATGACTTCACTGGCGTTCATACTGGGCGTGCTGCCGTTGGTTTTTGCGACCGGCGCTGGTGCAGTGGCCCGGCGCACAATTGGCCTGACCGTATTGGGCGGTATGACTGCGGCTTCCACCATAGCCATTTTCGTGGTTCCGGTACTATTTGTTCTGATTACCCGCTGGGCCTACGGAAAGGAAAAATTGGATTACCTGAAAGCGCATCATGAAGACCTGATGGAGAAAGCCAGAAAAGTTGAAGCACAGAATATCGACCCGGAACTGGAGTTTGAATTACGAAAATCACGTGACTTGCACAATACGAGCGAATCATGATTGCCAATACATTTATAAAACGGCCGGTAACCGCAATCGTCATCGCACTTGTTTTGATGATATCGGGAGTGATATGTATTTTCAACCTTGCAGTTGACCAATATCCCAATATTACGCCGCCAAGCGTACGTGTTAATGCGAACTATACCGGCGCTGATGCGCAAACGGTAGAACAGACGACCACTATTCCTATCGAGGAGCAGGTAAACGGCACCCCCGGTATGGAATACATGCAAAGCTCCAGCAGTAACAGCGGCAGCATGAGTGTAAGAGTAACATTTGATGTGGGTACCAATCCGCAGATAGCGGCGCTTAACGTGCAGAACCGGGTGGGAATAGCCGCGCCGCTTTTGCCGTCGGTTGTAAGCAAATTGGGTGCGAATGTGCGCGCGAGCAACCCTGACCAATTACTGCTAGTGGCCGTCTATTCGCCAAAAAAGACGCACGATATAACATTCCTCGATAATTATACCAATACTTATATTGAAGACGCGATGCTGCGTGTGCCGGGTGTGGGTGACGTAAACGGATTCACCGACCAATTCGCAATGCGGATATGGCTTGATCCGGATAAAATGGCATCATATAACTTAATGCCGTCCGACGTTACCGCCGCGCTTAGTGGTCAAAACGTATATGTTGCCGCCGGAGCGGTTGGTTCACCGCCTCAAAATCCGAAGCAGGTTTATGAAACCGGCATTATTGTAAACAGCATGCTCAGCAAACCCGAGCAATACGAAAACCTGATCGTTAAAAACGTTCCCGGAACGGACAAGATGATCTATGTGAAAGATATAGGTCGCGTTGAACTCGGCAAATTCACTTATTCGGGCGGCTCATATGTTGATGGTAACCGCTGTTCGCTGCTGATGATCTACCAATCGCCGGGAAGTAATGCCTTGCAAACCGCCGATAATGTTTATGCAAAGCTTGCAGAGCTAAAAAAAACATTCCCGCCGGATGTGGACTATATTGTTCCTTTTGAATCGATCACTATTATCAGGGTGTCCATGGAAGAGGTCATCGGCACGCTGATAAAGGCGTTGCTGCTGGTTGCTTTTGTTGTATTCCTTTTCCTGCAAAACTGGCGTTCCACTATCATACCGATACTGGCCATCCCGGTGTCCATTTTGTCAACGTTCTGTTTCTTCATCCCCTTAGGGTTCACCATCAATACACTCACCATGTTTGGTTTCGTGCTGACTATCGGGATCGTGGTCGACGACGCCATCATCGTTGTGGAGGCCGTGCAGCATTATATCGATGAGAAGCACATGTCGCCCAAAGAAGCGACTTACCAGGCCATGAAGGAAATTTCGGCGCCGGTAATCGCCATCGCCCTTATTTTGGCTTCGGTGTTCGTTCCGGTCGGGTTTATTCCCGGCATCGTCGGACGGCTTTACCAGCAATTTGCCATCACCATAGCCATATCGGTAATTTTTTCGGCCTTTACAGCGTTATCGCTGACCCCTGCCCTCTGCACGCTCCTATTGAAGCCATCGCACCACAGTCCGAATAAGTTTTTTGCCTGGGTTGACCGTGTTTTCTTTGACCGGTTTAACCGCGTATTCGAAAAAATCAATTACAAATACGCCAATGGAGTTGCGCGAAGTATAAAAAATGCAAAATATATCGTAATTCTTTTGGTTTGCATTTGCGCAGGCGCCTGGCTGCTGTTCAAAAGCAAACCATCCGGGTTTGTTCCTGCCGAAGACGGCGGCCGTTTATTTGTGACCTATCAATTGGCCGATGCCCGCTCTACCACTGCCTCCCACGAGGTACTCGAAAAATTAATGAAGATCGTCGGCTCGACGCCGGGTATAATGCATTTTGTCGGTGCATCCGGCTTTAACATTCTTGGCGGTGGCGGCAATAATAGCGGCACGATGTTTTGTATGCTGGATCCCTGGGATAAACGGACCACTCCTGAAAAAAAGGTGCAGGGCATTATGGACGCTATTAAAAAACGGGTTGCCAAAGCGGGTATAAAAGATGCCACCGTGGTAGCTATACAGCCGCCGCCGATACGGGGCATAGGGCTGGCTGCCGGTTTTTCAATGCAAATCGAGCAGGGCAATTCAACGGATGATATTCATGCTTTTGAGAAAAATGTCCAAAAATTTGTCGCCATCGCCAAAAAAACGCCGGCTACCTCAACTGCGTTCTGTTCGTTTACCGCGCACACGCCAAGCTATACCGTAACAGTCGATCGTGAAAAATGCGAAAAGCTGGGTGTAAAAATATCCGACGTATTTTCCACCATGCAGGCTTTCATGGGCAGTTTGTTTGTAAATAATTTCACCTTATACAACCGTACTTATCACGCCGTCATAGAAGCCGATACTGCCTATAGGGCGCTGATTACCAATTTAAACAAATATTACGTGCGCAACCAGGCCGGCAACATGCTGCCACTAAGCACCCTGATAACTTACAAAGCTGACGCAACGGCAACCTCCATATCGCACTTTAACATATTCCGGTCGGCCGAAGTGGATGGCTCTATTCCACCGGGATACAGCAGCGGCCAGTCGCTGGATGCGCTTAAAGAAATTGCGGCCAAAGCACTGCCGCGCGGTTATACCTATGAATTTTCGGGCCTTAGCTACGAAGAGATAAAAGCCGGCAGCATTACGGTTTATATCTTTTTGTTCTCCATCATTTTTGTTTTCCTTTTTCTGGCTGCGTTATATGAAAGCTGGTCGGTACCTTTCTCGGTCCTGCTGGCTGTGCCCATCAGCGCCTTCGGGGCGATAGTCGCTTTATGGATGGCCCCAACCATCACCAACAATGTATATGCCCAGATTGGCCTTATTACGCTGATCGGCCTGTCGGCTAAAAACGCCATCCTGATTGTCGAATTCGCCAAGTTACGCGTCGACCGCGGCGAACCATTGCTACAGTCGACCCTTGAAGCTGTTCGCCTGCGCTTCAGGCCGATCATTATGACATCGATGTCTTTCATTTTCGGGGTGCTACCATTAGTATTTGCCACCGGCGCGGGCGCCGAATCCAGGAACACCATCGGCATTGCGGTATTGGGCGGAATGATCGCTTCATCAAGCATTTCCATTTTCATTGTACCGGTATTATTTGTACTGTTTACCCGCGTTTCATATGGCAAAAAACAATTGAAATGGCTCCAGGACCACCACGAGGAATTAATGGAAAAGGCAAAAAGAGTTGAAGAAGCCAATATCGATCCCGAACTGGAATACGATATAGCGCAGGCCCGCCACGAGCATGAAATATCGCGGGCAGAGGCAAAGAAAAATAAGCCGGATAATTAATGCACCCGGAAAGGCCATTACGAAGATAACCGCTACGACATTGCTGATGGTAACGAGCTTTTTAAGCCTGAAAGTTCGTTACACGGATTGTCTGCAAACGGCCAACTTGTAATAAAAACAGGCACGCTTGTCTGGTACTACATTGTGATCCCATCAGGATTCGAACCTGAGACCGACAGATTAGAAATCTGTTGCTCTATCCAGCTGAGCTATGGGACCTGAATTTTCGTTGCAAATATGCATAAATCCCCGCAAAAATTCTATTCCTAAAATGCCAACATATCGACACTTTCAATAAATTTTTATCCTATTTCCAAACCTTTCCGCACCAAGATATCCACGATCTGCTTATAACTTTTTAAAAATACCAACATTTAGGTAATAAACATATAATGCTATTAATCAACAATTTACAACATAAGCTACGGAGCGTTTTCCACAGCCATGTGGTTAACTTATACGATAATGTTAACTAATCCACGCAACCACAGATTAACCAACGCGTAAAAGACGGCCAATTAAATTTTTGAGAAAGAGATTAAGTGATGGATTTTGAAAGATTGACTATGAGAGCGATTAAGTGTGTCCCGGTTTTATTAATTATTGTTTCCCTTTTCCTGTTTTCCTCGTGTAAAAAAGATGTGATTCCCGATCCTGTATCCGAAACCGGACCGGCCGCACATGTCAGCACAGGTAATTTTCATTCAAGTACGCTTGCAACTGTAACAACATCGGCTTATAAATATTCAGCGCCGATCGTGCTGAAGAATCAGAGCAACCTGACGATTTCCGGCGATTCGATCAACGGAGGCCCGGTTCCGTGTATAAGTCTCACCAACTGCCATAACATTCATATTACCCATTGCCGTTTGCAAAACGGCACCACGATAAACTCCACCGGGGTGAACATTGCTAATTGTACCGGCATTACCGTAGACAATTGTATGATCAGCAAGGTGTCGACCGGCGTC
>DASZYQ010000028.1:0-88564 GCA_035545315.1 Mucilaginibacter sp.
ATATGATCGAAAAACCTGTTGACCTGGGCGAACAAAGCGAAGTGGAAGTGTATGGCGCCCGGGTACATAACTTAAAGAATATTGACGTCTCCTTCCCACGAAACCAGCTGGTGGTTGTTACCGGCCTCAGTGGAAGCGGAAAATCGTCCCTTGCATTCGATACCATTTATGCCGAAGGACAGCGCCGTTATATGGAGACCTTTTCGGCCTATTCGCGCCAGTTCATGGGCGGTATGGAGCGGCCGGATGTCGACAAGGTATCGGGCCTTAGCCCGGTGATCGCCATCGAGCAGAAAACCACGAGCAAAAACCCGCGCTCCACCGTCGGCACCATTACCGAGATATACGACTTTATGCGCCTGCTTTACGCCCGTGCGGGTGAAGCTTACTCCTATGTGACGGGCGAAAGGATGGAGCGCATGTCGGAAGACCAGATCCTGAAAACCATTACCGAAAAGTTCGACGGGCAGCCGGTTAATATCCTGGCGCCGGTGGTAAAGGCACGTAAGGGCCATTACCGCGAATTATTCGAGCAGATACGCAAACAAGGCTACCTGAAGGTTTGGGTCGACGGCGAAATAATGGACGTCGCTCCGAAAATGCAGGTTGATCGTTACAAGATACACGACATTGATATCGTGGTTGACCGGCTTGTCATAAGCGACAAGGACAGCAAACGGCTGCATACTTCGATCCAATCGGCGCTGAAGATCGCCAAGGGCATTATCCGTATCGCTGATAAGGACAATAATGTGTTCTACTACAGCAAGTACCTGATGGACCCGGTTTCGGGCATCTCGTACGACGAGCCTCAACCCAATGCTTTTTCCTTTAACTCGCCTTACGGCGCCTGCGAAAAATGCGACGGCCTGGGTTATATTTTCGAGGTCGACGAAAATTCGGTCATCCCGAATCCAAAACTCAGCATCCTGAATGGCGGACTTGCACCGCTGGGCGAATACCGCGAAACCTGGATATTCCAGGTACTGAAGGCATTGGCTAAGAAATATGAATTTTCGTTGTCGACGCCGATCGAAAAGCTGCCGCGCGAAGTGGTGGATGTTATCCTGAACGGTACACCGGATATGATCACCGTGGCAGTGGAGTACAACAAATGGAATGTACAGAGCTACCAGATCAATTTTGATGGCATCATCCGTATGCTGGAGGAACAGCAGGAGCGCCGCAGCGAGGAAGATATGGGCGACATGGAAAATTACCGTGTGCTGAAAACCTGCCCGGTTTGCGGAGGCGCGCGCCTGAAGAAAGAGTCGCTGCATTTTAAGATCGACCATAAGAATATATTTGAATTGGCCTGCATGGATATCAATACTTTGCAGCAATGGTTCGATAAGCTCGAGGATCGCCTTAATGAGCGCCAGAATGTGATAGCCCGCGAGATATTGAAGGAAATCCGGGCAAGGATCGTGTTCCTGCTGGATGTCGGCCTGGGTTACCTGACTTTAGACCGCACGGCACGTACCCTATCCGGCGGCGAGGCGCAGCGTATCCGCCTGGCAACGCAGATCGGTTCGCAACTGATGAATGTCATGTATATTTTGGATGAGCCGAGCATAGGGCTGCACCAGCGGGATAACGAACGCCTGATCAAAGCACTGAAAAACCTTCGCGATCTGGGCAATACCGTCCTGGTCGTGGAACACGACAAGGATATGATCCTGGAAGCCGACCATGTAATCGATATGGGCCCGGCAGCGGGCTTGCATGGCGGTGAGATTGTTGCGCAAGGAACACCGAACGAGCTGATGCACGCGCATACGCTCACCACCTCGTATCTAAACGGCGAGAAAAACATCGCCATACCGGAGAAAAGACGCAAAGGAAACGGCAAATCGCTCACATTGAAAAAGGCCACAGGCCATAACCTGAAAAACGTATCAGTCGAGTTTCAATTGGGCAAACTGATATGTATCACCGGCGTATCGGGCAGCGGCAAATCCAGCCTGATAACCGAAACGCTGTACCCTATCCTGAACCATCATTTTTTCAGGGCGAAAAAGCAGCCGCTGCCGTATGGCAGCATCGAAGGCTTGGATAACGTCGACAAGGTTATAGAGATCGACCAGACGCCCATAGGGCGCACACCGCGTTCGAACCCGGCTACCTATACAGGCGTCTTTTCTGATATTCGAAACCTGTTCGTACAACTTCCTGAATCCAAGATCCGCGGCTACAAACCGGGCCGTTTCTCGTTCAACGTAAAAGGCGGCCGCTGCGAAACCTGCCAGGGCGCCGGCATGAAAGTGATCGAAATGAATTTCCTGCCCGACGTGGAAGTTCCCTGCGAAGAATGCGGCGGCAGGCGCTACAACCGTGAAACGCTGGAAGTTCGTTATCGCGGCAAATCCATCAGCGATGTGCTGGATATGAGCATCGAGCACGCCTGCGATTTTTTCGAGCATATTCCGTCTATCTATCGCAAGATCAAAACGCTGCACGATGTGGGGCTGGGTTATATCACGTTAGGCCAGGCTTCCACTACCCTGTCCGGCGGTGAAGCACAGCGCGTAAAGCTGGCAACCGAACTTTCCAAAAAAGATACCGGTAATACCTTCTACATCCTTGACGAGCCAACAACCGGTCTGCATTTCGAGGATATTAATGTACTGTTGGGTGTACTAAACCAGTTGGTCGACAAAGGGAACACGGTATTGGTTATTGAACATAACCTGGATGTGATCAAGGTAGCCGATCATGTGATTGACCTCGGTCCGGAAGGCGGTTCAGGCGGCGGGAAAATATTGTTCAGCGGTACGCCGGAAGGTTTGGTTAAAGTAAAAGACAGCTTTACGGGGCAGTTTTTGAAGAAGGAAATGGGTGTCAATTAACAAACTTATTGTTACTTCAGCAGGTCTTTTATCTCTGTGATAAATTGTTCAACGGGCTCGAAAAGAGGTTCAACCGACTTCCTGTCAAAATCAAACATATCACCGTAATCGCCCTTTTGCCGCCAGTCCATTAAATCTGCATAAAGTTTACCGAACTGTTTATCTATTTTGCCAGGCTTGATAAAGAACTGATTGAATTGCGTTTTCAGCCCCGCATGCGTATGAGTAGAAATATCATTTTTTAATAATAATGCTGATACAGCATAGTAACATGCGTAATAAAGTCTATTTATACAAGCATTCCAGCTTTGGTTTTGAGCTAATATTATGGCATCGTGTAATGCTTCATCCGATTTTGAAAGACGATAGGCAATATAGTCCGGCTTGTAGCTGCTCACAATACAATACCGTTTTGTTTAACTGCCTGGTATATGGGAGTAATGGATAGCCGTGTGTTCCACTCATTATTTGCATACACCAAGGTTGAGATAGATTCCCCGGTTTCTAATTCAAGGTCATAAAGGTTATGCCTGAACAATTGCTCGTCCTGCAAAGAGACGGCCGGCTTATCTAGAAGTATTAAAATATCCCAATCCGAATCTTTTTTTGCATGTCCGCTTGCGCGCGAACCGTATAAAATGGCCGTAGCTTTAGGATCGGTATACTTAATGATCTTCTTTATCCGATCAACAAAAATATCCTTGCGAATACTCATTATACAAAAATAGATAATATAAAGCAGTTATCACTTATTCAAATATCGCCCAAAACAAACCGCATAATTCCTATCTTTAGTGATTATGCTGCCTTTACTCATCGCCTCACAGATTCGCGACGCCGACGCATATACCATTGCTCATGAGCCCATTGCGTCTATCGACCTGATGGAACGCGCTTCCAAGGCATTCGTGGGATGGTTTGTGAACCATTTTCCTGAAAAGAACAGGGCCATTGCTATCTATTGCGGCAGAGGCAATAACGGCGGCGACGGCCTGGCTATCGGCAGAATGTTAAATGAACATGGTTATCAAAAACTGGACATTAAAATAGCCCGGTTTTCTTCAAAATCCACCGATGATTTTAATGCTAATCTTGCCCGGATCAAAGACACTTCAGTACCTGTTACCGAAATAAGCCCAGACGGAGACTTGCCCGAAGAAAAAGCAGATATCATCATTGGCGCTTTGCTTGGTACAGGCTTAAGCAAACCGCTTTCGGGCGATTTTGAGCGCCTGGTAAAATACCTGAATTCGCTGAAAACAACTGTCGTTTCGGTAGATGTGCCCTGCGGCCTTTTCTCCGACGGCGAAATACCTGCCGATGCCGTTGCGCTCAAGTCTCACCTGGTAATCACCTTCCAGCAGCCTAAGATCAGCTTCCTGCTACCCGAATCGGGCCCGTTTATCGAATGCTGGCAGGCGGTCAATATCGGCATCGACGAGCGCTTTATCCGATCGCTGGATTCGCCCTACCAACTCGTTGAAGAAAAAGATATAAGAACAAGGTTGAACCCCCGTCACCGTTTCAGCAACAAAGGGACTTACGGACATACGCTGATCATCGCCGGTCAGCCCGAAACCATGGGTGCAGCGCTGCTCTGTTCCTCAGCCTGTGCTTATGCAGGCTCTGGACTGACCACAGCCTGCGTACCCGAAAGCGGGTTAACCGCGTTGAATAGCTACCTGCCCGAGATCATGGCCATCGTACGAAAAGGCTATGAACAGCCCGACATCAAATGGGGCAAATTTAACGCAATAGCCATCGGACCGGGGCTTGGGAAAGACGATTATGCTTTAATGCTGTTGACGAGCGCTCTGAAAAATTATGATAAACCCATGGTGATCGACGCCGACGGGCTTAATATTTTATCGGAAAATCCCGGTTTATGGGAACACGTTCCGAAAGGCAGTATCCTGACACCGCACATGAAGGAGTTCGACCGGCTGTTCGGCGAGCACGCCGGCTGGTGGCAGCGGCTGCAAACGGGTAGGCAAAAGGCTAAAGAGCACCAGGTTTATATCGTACTCAAAAATGACTATACCATCAGCATTACGCCGGACGATAAGCTGTATTTCAACTCGACAAGCACTGCCGCGATGGCCGTCGGTGGAATGGGTGATGTGCTGACCGGTATTATCGCTGGTTTTTTAGCTCAAAAATATTCGCCTGAAGACGCCTGCATTATCGGGAATTATATACACGGAAAAGCAGGGGACGAACTGGCGCTGCCCAATAGGATGCATGTGGTCTTGCCGGGTCGGCTGGCAGCACAGCTGCCGGTTACGATGGCAAAGCTAATGCCATAAAAAAAGCGGCTGTAGTATTATTCAACCGCTTCCTCATTAATATTAACTGATCTTATAAAGAACGAAATACTCTCTGTTGTTTGTTTATTTAGAAGACGTATTTTTGAGTCTTTTGTTACAACAGGGTTTACTCCGCTTTTGTTTTTTAACATTATTTAACATTTCTGTGGCAGAACGCCCGTGAAGAGGTGTATTTGCTGGAAAAATGCTCAGAACTTACCGAGAACCATCATTTCGCTCATAGTAGGCGAAGAACTGCCGCCCTTAGGCTCAAGCGTTACGGCAAATGCATCGGCCAGGGCAGTAGGTTCCATCTCAACCATGTCTTTGGACGCCGTGTCGGCGTTAAATACGCCGAGGCTCACAGGTTTGTTGCCTACAAGCGCCCAAAGCTGGTATTGATGTTCTTTATCGTTAGCGGGCATATCGGCGGTAGCCATGTCGATCCAAACCTTTTTCTTTACCGGGCTCCACGCAACGGTAAGGGCCGATGCTGGTGATTTTGGGGTACCTTTCATTCGCAGCATTTTGAATGTGGGATCGCGCAGCACTCCGATCTCGCTATCCTTCAGGCTGACGGTATTGCTAAAGCGCTGATTCTGGTTCTGCAGCGACGCGATCAAGGTATTAGAATCATTCAGTTTCCGGTAAGCATTGATCAGAGCTACGACGCTTACGATCAGCAATACAAAGCAGGCCGCGAAAGCGTATTTATAAAAACCCGAGCGATCGGCCCGCCGGATAGACACTACGTTATCCGCCTCATCATCTTGTGGCGACGTAAACGTCCGGTCATCGGCCAAATTGGTAACTAAGCTATTTAAAACCCTGCCCCTCAATCCCTCCGAAGGCTCAACCGCATGTTCGTCAGCATACTGCTCCATTGCACGGCCAATCTCCTCAAGTTCGCCCTTTATGGCGGGGTGTTTCGCAGCCATAGCTTCCACCTGGAGCTTTTCTTCCTGCGTCACATCGCCCAGAACATAAAGTTCGAGTATGCCTGATTCAATATATGCCTTTATATCTTCCAACGTCAATTAAAATATTTCCTCAACTGTATAATAGCCATCCGTAAACGTGTTTTAACTGTGCCCAGCGGCACGCCAAGTTCATCGGCTGCTTCCACATGGGTATAGCCCTTAAAGTACACCAGGTCGAGTATGGACTTTTGTTCGGGTTTCAGGGTCTCCACAAGTTCCTTGATGCCAAGAAGCTCCGGTTTATATGCCGTATTTCTTTGCTCATCAATGGAATTTACGGTATTTTCAAGGTCCTGGTTTTTGGTTTGGTTTTTGAAATCCCTGGAACGTATCCTGTCGATAGCCAGGTTACGCGCAATATTAACCATCCAGGTAAAAAGCCGGCCTTTATCGGCGCTATAGGCTGCGAACGAGTTCCATATCTTCACGAAAACTTCCTGCAAAACGTCCTCGGCTTCGGCCGTATCGGTCACGATGCGTGATATCACGCCAAAAAGCGAGGCCGAATACATATCGTACAGGGCTTCGGCTGCAACCTTTTCGCGATTACGCAGCGCTCGTACGAGCTCCTCTTCCGACAGTGATATTTTGCGTTTCCTGGCCAATCTGCTGTGAATATAGAAACCTTTGCTCAGATTTCAAACAGATGCTTTTCGGCATGATAAGAAGACCTTACCAATGGCCCGCTTTCGACATAGCGAAAACCCATATCAAGCCCGACCTGCTTGTATTTGGCAAATTGATCGGGATGTATCCAGTCGATCACCGGGTGATGACTGCGTGTAGGCTGTAAATACTGGCCTAAAGTAAGAATGTGAACACCTGTATCGAACAAATCGCCCATCGCTTCCAAAACATCTTCTTCGGTTTCGCCCAGGCCGAGCATAATGCCCGATTTTGTCCGCAATCCGGCTGCAGATATATGTCTTAAACAATCCAGGCTGCGGTCGTATTTAGCTTGTATGCGAACTTCCTTAGTTAGACGTCTTACTGTTTCCAGGTTGTGCGATACCACTTCAGGCCGCACGGCAAGTACCCGCTCTAAATTCTCCCAATTGCCTTTAAAATCGGGTATCAGGGTCTCTAAAGTGGTTTCAGGGCTTTCCCTGCGTATGGCATTGATCGTTTCGGCCCAGATGATGGAACCGCCGTCCTTGAGGTCGTCGCGATCCACAGAGGTAATAACACAATGTTTTACCTGCATCAGTTTTACCGAATTGGCTACACGGTTGGGTTCGTCCCAGTCCACAGCATGCGGCCGGCCGGTCGCAACGGCGCAAAACGAGCAGGAGCGGGTGCAGATATTACCCAGTATCATAAAGGTCGCCGTCCCGGCTCCCCAGCATTCACCCATGTTGGGGCAGTTACCGCTTTCGCAAATAGTATGGAGTTTGTGTGTGTCGACCAATCCGCGCACATGGGCATATTCCTTTCCCACAGGAAGTTTTACACGCAGCCAGTCGGGCTTGCGCTGGGTTTGATTGGCAGGGACTACCGGCAACTCGATCATGGCTGCAAAGTTAGGTAAAAACCCCCTAACCCCCTAAAGGGGAAATTGATATTTGATTGTGTAATTACAATTGTAGGTTTCGCTAACAAGTCGGGTGATTTACTTCATAAATGAATTTTATAATTTCCATAATAACCATAGCGATCGTTCCAGCAGCAATCCAAGCAGTTAATGTATTCAGTTTTCTCGACAACTTTTGTTGAGTGACTTCCAAATTTTCAAGTCGAATATTTGCAGTCTTTTCCTTACTCATTTTCGCTTGATAACCGCCCTCTTGCTCAAAAAGAAACCCTTCAAAGTTCTTTTGGATTACCATTCCATCGCCATACCCTCGCTCATCCTCCCAACCTCTTAATTTCGTTCCGTCATCTAGCAAATCAATATACCCATCTCTTCTTAGCTTCCTGAGAATCACTCTAAGATCTTCTCTATCTATTTTTGAGAAGTGTTTTCTCAATTCGCTCCACACGGTCGTAGTACTAATAAAGCTTAATACCGAATCGAGCTCTTTAATGGATGTCATACTCGTAATTAAATTAAATTATCACTCATTTATACATATCGCTGCTTGTAAACCAATTTAAAAATAAGTTAGATTTGCTTTAAAATCAAAAATTCTCCCTTCAGGGAGACAAAGGGGGTAAACATGGCAACCGTAGAAACCACATACATCGGCGATCTGAGAACCGAAAATATTCACGTACAATCGGGCACAAAAATATTAACCGACGCACCGACCGACAACCAGGGCAAAGGCGAAGCCTTTTCGCCAACCGATTTGCTGGCGGTAGCGCTCGGCACTTGTATGCTGACCACCATTGGCATAAAGACACGAAACGAGGGGATCAATATTGATGGCGCAAAATGTTCGGTGACGAAGATTATGACCTCCACTCCGCCGCGCAGGATTGCTGAGATACAGATCAAAATGCAGTGGCCGCGACAATATTCCGAAGAGCAACAAAAGCGTATTGAAGAAATATGTGTTACTTGCCCGGTATACCTGAGTCTACACCCGGATATCGCGAAGACAGTGGACTTTGGGTGGGAAGTACTTGCTTAGTCCGGAAGTCGGAAAGACCGAAAGTCCGAAAGATTAATTGCGGTTGAGCCAGGTATCCATATCCTGATCACTCAATCCTTTCTTATTCCATATAGCATCGGCTTGTAAAATAGCTTTCTTAGCGTAGAATTTTGATAAAAGTTCTCTTAGCTCTATCAAATCGCCCTCTGATAGATTTGTGCTGAATAGTTTAACAACTCGATTTGCACATTACTTAAGGGATAACTTAAGGCCATTGTAGTTTTGGTCTGCATTGATCGAAAGTCAAAACAAAAATAAAAACTTTCGGACTTATGCGGACTTTCGGACTTCCCGACTTAATTCAACACCGACAACGCTTCTTCAAGCGAAATGTGCCCGTGCGACTGGTCGAGTATGCACTCACCGTCTTTGATCACTAATAACTGGGGGGATTCGTGGTGCACCTGGAAATCGTGCGCTACCTGGTTGGATATGTCGCGAAACCTGATCAGGTCTACGAAATAAAGTTTAAGTCCGGAGGGTAAATGGTCCCTGTCCATTTCAACCCTGCGTTTGGCCATCAGGCTGATAGAGCAGCGGATGCTATGCTTAAAAATAATACTGTAACCTTGTTGTTGTTTGATCTCTTTCACCTGCTCCGCAGACTCCAACGGTATCCAATCCATGTTTGAACAAATAATAAAACGGCTGCAAAAGTAACGAGCAGGCGGCGAATTAGATTTAAAGAAAGGAAAAAATGACTATCGGCTGTTTTTTGGATATGAAGCGTAGGCCGGGCAAAGTTTGTTCGAGCATGAGGCCAGCATACCAACGGCCAGGGCTACAAGGGCTATGTAAACTATCTTTTTCATCGTGCTATAATTGCTTGTTAAACGCAGATCAGCCGTTCAATGTTTCAGCTAAGTTAGCCATTTTGATGGCTGTTATGGCCGCCTCGTCGCCTTTATTACCATGTTTGCCGCCTGCGCGGTCCAGGGCCTGCTGCTGATTGTCGGTTGTCAGTACGCCGAAAATTACCGGTTTGGAATGTTTGATTGCGACATTCGTGATCCCGTTAGCCACGGCTTCGCAAATAAAATCGAAATGGCGCGTTTCGCCTTGTATCACACAGCCCAGGCAAATAACGGCGTCTAAATGACTATTCTGTAACAGCAGGTCGGCGCCGGTTGTCAGCTCGAAGCTGCCCGGTACGGAATAAGTAAAAATATTATCGGGCAAAGCGCCATGATTTACGAGGCTTTGCCAGGCGCCTTCGTATAAAGCATTGGTTATTTCGGCGTTCCATTCGGCTACGACAATGCCAAACCGATAATTAACCGCCGAAGGTATTTCTGTATTTGAAAAGTCGGACAGATTCTTAAACTGGGTAGCCATTTTTATTCGAATTTTTCGCCAACGATTTGTTTTCAGCGGCGCTCAAGAGGGCTTCGCCGTTTCGGAATGCCAATTTCGAATTTTCAAATCAAATAACTGACATAAATTCCAAATTGAACATTTGACTTTCGAAATCCTTATAACTTGGCATTTGCCCTGGCAATATAAGCATCCATACTTTGAGCCTCGTTGCTTTCGGGGTAATCCTGTTTTATTTTGGTATAAGCATCGACAGCATCCTTGTTGTCGTTCTGAGCTTCATATACCAGGCCCAATTTCTTAAGATAAAAAGGTGAAAGGAATTTATTACCGGCCTTGTCAGCGGCTTTTTTATAGTAGGTAACCGATTTATCGTAATCCTTCAATTCCACGTATGCATCGCCGATGCCGCCCAGCGCTTCCGCAGCTATTATAGCATCATTCCCGCGATAATTTTCCAGGTTATCTATCGCTTTACGAAATTCGCCTTTGTTCAGGTAGGCGGTGCCCAGGTAGAAATATGCCAGGTTGGCCGATTTTGTATTGCTGTAATCGGCAATGATCTTTTCGAAACCAGGATAACCGGCATCCCCTTTAATGGCTTTGTCCCAGTCCTTCTTAGACCACCAGTCCTGCGCCCTGTACATCTGGTTCTCCGCTTTGTCTTCGCGGGGCGCGAGGTATAATTTCTGATAACCGAGATAGATTAGTATCATGGCCAGGATGGCCCCGGCTATAAACAATAAGCTTTTTTGATTCTCGCGTACAAATTTGCCCGTCTGCCCAAAATCATTATTCTTCGCTACGGGGGCTTTGGCGTTCGCCTGGGTTTTCGACATTTTTATTCAAAAATTAAGTTTGCAAAAATACAGTTTTCAAATTTGTTGACAATAGGGTGATGAATTATTTAGTGAACCGTGATTATTGATTTGTGATTAGTCCGAAAGTCAGTGTAAGTCGGAAGGTTCGAAAGATAGTTGAGATTAACCGATCACAAATCAACAACTAACTAATCGCTAACCACAAATCACTACATTTGAACCGATGTACCTGCAGCATTTATCCGTCATTAATTTTAAGAATTACAGCGAGGCCGAACTCGACCTGAGCGAGGGTGTTAACGCTTTTACCGGAGATAACGGCGCTGGGAAGACGAATTTGCTGGATGCGGTACATTACTTGTCGCTATGTAAAAGTTATTTCAACCCTATCGATAGCCAACAGATAAAACTGGGTACGGACTTTTTTGCCATCAATGGCGTATTCGTTAAAGACGGGAGAGAGGAAGCCGTGGCCTGCGGCGTAAAACGCAACCAGAAAAAACAATTCAGGCGGAATAAAAAGGAATACCAACGCCTGGCCGATCACATCGGCCTGTTTCCGCTGGTAATGGTTTCGCCTTACGATATCAGCATCATTATTGAAGGAAGCGAAGAGCGGAGGAAGTTTATCGACAACGTTATTTCGCAAACCGATAATCGCTACCTCGACGAATTGATAGCCTACAATAAAGCTCTTATTAACCGTAATGCTTTGCTGAAGACCATTGCCGACTCAGGCCGGTACGACCCTGACCTGCTGGCGGTGTTCGACGAGCAGCTAATCTCTTCCGGGAACCTGATATTCGAAAAACGCAGGTCGTTTATGGAAAGCTTTAGCAATATTTTTAATGTTCATTACAGCTACCTGACCGATGACGCGGAACAGGTGGAACTGGTTTACGAGTCGCAACTGCTGCAGGACGATTTTGCATCTCTGCTTAAAAAGAGCACCGAAAAAGACAGGATGCTGGAACGTACTACATCGGGCATACATAAGGATGAACTGCAGTTTGCTATTCACGGCATGCCTATGAAGAAGTTTGGTTCGCAGGGGCAGCAGAAATCTTTCCTAATAGCGCTGAAGCTGGCGCAGTATACTTATTTATACCAGCAAAAAGGATTTAAACCCATGTTGCTGCTGGACGATATCTTTGATAAGCTGGACGACAAACGCATCACCAAACTGATGCAGATGGTATCGAAGCACGATTTCGGCCAGGTATTTATTACCGATACCAGCCCGGCCAGGATTCAAAACGTTTTTCAGAAGATTGGGATTGACGTAAGGTTATTTAAAGTGTCGGGAGGATCAATAAATGCGTAAAGCCAACGACAAGACGCTTAAAGAAGCGATCGAGCAAATGCTGCAGGTCTACAAGATCAAGCAGCGGTACGACGAAACGGGTATCATCTCCTCATGGCCCGAACTTGTTGGCAAATCGGTAGCCAACCGGACCAAAGAAATATTCATACGCGACAAAAAATTATTCCTGCGCATAGAGTCGTCCGTAATAAAAAATCACCTTGTATTGATGCGTACCGAAATAATGGAGAAGATAAACGGCGGTGCGGGAAATACGGTAATAGAGGATATTATCTTCCTCTAGTCCAGCGGCGGGTAGCTACCGCTGATTTTTTCCTGAAATCATCGCTGATCAAGGCATAACCCAGGATGATGAAGCCGGGCGTTATAAATACCAACTGTACTTCCGGCGGTTTATGCAGGAAAAACAGCGAATTCACCACGATCACCCCCACCACAACCAGCGAATAAAACAAGCACCTTATTAACAATTTCATAGCTGTAGGTCTTATACTGCAATTTGACCAATAATCATGCCATAAGGTTTAATGGGCATAAACTGTTCATTTACAGATAGCTAAAAGTATCAATTTGACTTGATAAAAACAAATTGAGGTGGAAATATTTGCCGGGAATGGTTAATTGGGTACCCATTCCCGGCGAGGTGTCTTTAGAACTTTTCGAAAGCCGAAAAGAAGAAATCGCCTTCGATATTGGCGTTCTCGTTCGAGTCAGAGCCGTGGATGGCATTGGCATCGATCGATTTAGCGAACAGGTTACGAATAGTTCCCGGTTCAGCTTTGGCAGGATCGGTAGCGCCGATCAGTTTACGAAAGTCCTCAACCGCGTTATCTTTTTCCAGTATAGCTGCCACTATCGGTCCGGATGACATGAAAGCCACCAGGTCGCCATAGAATGGACGCGCTTTGTGCACGGCATAAAACTCACCGGCCTTTTCGGCCGACAGCTTGGTATATTTCATGGCGACGATCTTAAAGCCGCCTTTTATGATCTGAGCCAATATGGCGCCGATATGGCCGTTGGCAACCGCATCGGGTTTGATCATGGTGAATGTTTTATTGGTTTCCATCGAATGTTTCAAAATTTGGCGCAAAAGTAGTGTTTTGATATTAAAAAATTATGGTTTGTGGCTTTATAATTAGATAGTTCGTATTAGATTAATTTCCTTAGCTTTGCAGCCTGTTTTTAACGAATGCCCGGATTAGCCCAGCTTAAAGAACTTTTAGCACATCCCCGCAGGATCGTGATCACCACGCACCATAAACCCGACGGCGACGCCATGGGCTCATCGCTGGGCTTGTATAATTATCTGATACAGCACGGGCATCATGTCCAGGTTATCACCCCGACGGACTACCCGGATTTCCTGGCCTGGCTGCCGGGAAACGGCGACGTAATTATCTACGAAGACCACGCAGATCAGTCCAAAGAGTTCGTGGAAAAAGCCGAGATCATTTTCTGCCTCGATTTTAACAACCTGAGCCGGATAAACGACCTGGGTGAGGTAGTTCGTGCAAGCAGCGCCGCTAAAGTAATGATCGACCATCACCTGGAACCCGAGGATTTCGACGATTACAGGCACTGGGATATCAATGCTGCGGCCACCGCCCAGTTGGTTTATGATCTTATCGTGCATAAGTTTGACGACGGCGAATTTGTCAACCCCGACGTTGCTACTTGCTTGTACACTGGCATTATGACCGACTCGGCGTCGTTCAAATTACCGAATACTACGTCGAATGTGCACCGGATAGCGGCCGACCTGATCGACCTGGGCGCAGTGAACTGGCGAATACACGAGCTCGTTTACAATAATTTGTCCGAAAATAAGTTACGTTTTCTTGGCTATTGTCTAAGCAATAAGCTGGAGGTTCTGCATGAGTTTAATGCGGCTGTAATTTCGGTGAGCCGGCAGGAACTGGAACAGTTTGAAGTGATGACAGGCGATACAGAGGGAATTGTGAACTACGGATTATCGATAGCAGGCATCCGCCTGGCGGCTTTTATCGTAGAGCGTAAAGACAGGATTAAATTGTCGCTGCGTTCTAAGGGCGAATTTCCCGCAAACGAAATATGCAAAAAATATTTTAACGGTGGCGGCCACCGCAACGCGGCAGGGGGGCACTCGGACGATAGTCTCGAAAAAGTAATAGAGCGATTCAAATCAATTTTACCAGAATATAAAACACTATTAATAGCGTAAATAATGAACAGAAAACTGATGTTTTTAGCTGTTGCGGCGATAGTATTTGCCGGTTGCAATAGCGGGTTTAAGCAGGGAAAAGGCGGCATGCTGTACGATATCATCGTAGATAAGAGCGGCCCAAAGATACAGCCGGGCGATTTCATGAGCGTAAACCTAACCGTAAAGACCGATGGCGACTCGCTGCTATTCAGCACATACCAGCAGGGGCGGCCGTCGCTTACCATTTATCAAAAGCCGGAGGGTTCGGGCGACATAATGAGCGCCTTCCAGTACCTTGCCGAAGGCGATAGCGCCATCATTAAAACCAATATCGACTCGGTATACAAAAAACGCAGGCCGCCCATCAAAGGCAAATATGTGGTATATGAAGTTAAGGTGGTAAAAGTTATACAAAAAGGCAAATTAGCCGACAGCGCATTTAACAACAGGATAACGGCTTATCTCAAAGACCAGGCACAAGAAATAGCAAAGCAGGAGCCGCCGAAAATAAAAAAATACATAGCCGATAATAAGCTGAATGTAACTACAACCCCTTCGGGGCTTAATTATGTAATAACCAAGCAGGGAACCGGCGAAAAACCTGTAACCGGCGACACGGCCGTAATTAACTACGCGGTAAAATTCGTCGACAATAAATTGCTGGAAACCAACATTAAGGACGTTGCTGTAAAGAACAACAAGGTAACGCCGATGGTGCAATATAAGCCAATCAGGATAGCGGTAGGAGCAAGGGGCGCCATCCAGGGGATGGACGAAGGTCTGCAACTGATGAACAAAGGGTCGGAAGCAACGCTGGTTATTCCTTCCAAGCTCGCTTATGGCGAGCAGGGCACACCCGGCCCTGGCGGTATTCCGCCATATACACCGTTGGTATTTGACGTGCAGTTACTGGACGTAGTTCACCCGAACCCGAACGCTCCGAAACCGGCGCCACCGGTGATAAACCCGGTACCTGCGCAAACGACGAAACCGGGAGTGAAATAATAAAATTTCAACGGCCCCGGTTTCAACGCCGGGGCTTTTTTATAGTTTGAAGATGAAAAAAATAGCTCTGATCGCCGCCGCTTTTGCGGTGTTTGCCTTACAGGCAAGTGCCCAGCAGGATGGTTTTGCACCTTCCCCTAAAGGCGCCCTGGTAAAGAATATAACCAATAACGCCGGCCCCAAGATCAAACTAAACGACGTGATCACTTTCAACGTGATACAAAAAACAGAGAAGGATTCGATATTGTTCGACACTTACAAAGCCGGGCAGCCGATAAAAATACAGGTTCAGCCTTCTCAGAACATAGCCGACCTGATGGATGTATTTCCCTTCCTGGCCGCAAAAGACAGCGCCGTGATAAAAATTCCGAGCGATTCCATTTTTAAAGGACATGAGACGGAACGTCCACCTTTTCTGCCAAAAGGCAGCATGATCGTGGTCAATTTAAAGATCGAAAGGGTACAATCGCTGGACGATGCTATGGCTGAACGTAACAAAGCCGTCGACAGCCTGAATATGGTTGAGAAAGGGGAAATTGATGGATATATTGCAAAAAACAAGCTGCTCGTAAAAACTACAGCCGACGGCTTGAGGTACCGGATCACCCAACCCTCAGTAAAACGTAAGCCGCTGGCCGGCGATACGGTGCTGGTGAACTACACCGGGCGTTTGCTGAATGGCAAAGTGTTCGACTCCAGCATACAATCCGTGGCGCAGCAAGCCGGACTAAACCAGCCCGGGCGCACTTATGAGCCGATTACGCTTGAACTTGGAATTACTCCGGTGATTAAAGGCTGGAATGAAGGTTTATTACTGCTCAATGAAGGTTCGAAGGTGCAATTGATAATCCCGTCGAGCCTCGGTTATGGTGAAAATGGCGCCGGCGATGATATTCCGCCGTTCAGCCCGCTGATATTTGATGTTGAGTTGGTGAAAATTAAACCGGTAAAACATGCCGAGGCAGCAAAACCAACTGCAAAAAAGCCGGTAGCGAAAAAGCATACCACAGCAAAAAAGAAAAGCTAGTGTAAAGCCCCGGTAATCGGGGCTTTGTTATTTTTGCAGCATGGTACTAACCGACACCCATACCCACCAGTATTACGAGGCCGATCCGCAGAAACGGCACGAACTGATGCAGCGCTGCTTTGAAAACCGTGTTACACGGCTGTTTTTGCCCAATGTTGACTCTTCATCGATGGAAGCGGTATTTGGCCTTGTCGATGAATACCCGGAAAACTGTTTTCCTATGCTGGGCCTTCATCCATGCGATGTGAAAGACAACTGGAAGGATGAACTGGAAACCATCCATGCGGCTATTTCAAAAAACAAAATATATGCCATCGGCGAAATAGGTATTGACTTGTATTGGGATAAAACCCGGCTGGATGAACAAACCGAGGCGTTTAAAATACAGATTGGCTGGGCTAAAAAGCTTAAACTACCCATCGTTATTCACTGCCGCAACTCGTTCGACGAGATATACCAGGTGTTGAGCGAGGCGCATGACGATGATTTGCGTGGCATTATGCATTGTTTTACCGGTACTTTGGAACAGGCCCAAAAGATGATCGGTCTCGGTTTTTATCTTGGAATCGGAGGTGTGGTAACTTACAAAAACTCGGGCTTAGATAAGGTAGTTGCCGAAATTGACCTTAAACATATCGTTTTAGAAACGGATTCTCCGTATCTTACACCCGTTCCGTACCGTGGCCAGCGAAACGAAAGTTCGTACATAACCTATGTGGCGCAAAAAGTGGCCGACCTGAAGCAGGTGCCGCTGGAAACCGTTGCCAAGGTTACAACGGACAACTCCAGGCTAATATTCGGCGTGTGAACGAATTGTATTTTTAATTTTATTTTTTCGCATAAACTATCCATGAACCAGATACAGATCATCTATACCGGGGGGACAATAGGTATGATGACCGATCCCAAAACCAGGGCGCTCAAGCCGATAAATTTTGAGCAGATCATGGAAAATGTACCTGAACTGGAACGCTTAAACTGCAAGATAAAGGTACATTCGTTCGAGGAGATCATCGACTCATCCAACATGAATCCGCGCATCTGGTGCGAGCTGGCCGACCTGATCCACGATAATTACGACAGCGTCGATGGATTTGTCATCTTGCACGGCTCGGATACCATGGCTTTTACCTCGTCGGCACTCAGCTTTATGCTCGAGAACCTGGCCAAACCGGTCATATTCACTGGTTCACAGTTACCGATCAGTGCGGTGCGCACGGATGCGAAGGAAAACCTGATGACCGCCATCGAGATCGCCAAAGCCAAAAAAAACGATCGCTCGCGCGTACCCGAAGTCTGCATCTATTTTGATTATAAATTATTCAGGGGCAATAGAGCATTCAAATACAATTCGTCCAAATTCGAGGCGTTCCGTTCGCCCAACTACCCAATCCTGGCCGAATCGGGTGTGCACCTCAAATTCAGCATTAACGATATTCGCCAGCCCGTCGATGGGCCGCTTCGCGTGCATCGCCGGCTTGAAAGCGATGTTGCAGTGTTAAAACTTTACCCGGGCATCAGCCCCAAAGTGGTCGAAACCATCCTTTCGGCCGACGTACGGGGCATCGTAATGGAAACCTTCGGCGCAGGCAATACCACTACCGACAAGTGGTTCACCGACCTGCTGAAAAATGCCATCAACAGCGGCAAAGTGATCGTAGATATATCGCAATGTAAGGTGGGCACCGTCGAACTGGGCCGTTACGAAACCAGCAAGGAGCTAAAGGACATGGGCGTAGCCAACGGTTACGACATGACTTACGAAGCCGCCATTACTAAAATGATGTTCCTGTTGGCCCAATATGAAGATCCGCTCATCATTAAAGAAATGATGGAAACGGATCTTCGGGGTGAATTGACGGTATCGTAAGACTAGAAAACTGTATCGATAAATTCAGAAGCTGTTAAGATAGAAATTTCACGAAACGGATGCAATATAAGCAAGTCTTTGTCGCCGGTTATGATACAGGCGGCCTTGCTATCGACAGCCAATTCAAGAAATTTATTGTCTTTGGGGTCACGGCATACTGTTAAGACTGTTAGTACATTATATCGTAGAGTATCGGCCTTCAATTTTGCAATAGTTTGAAGTCTTCGCTCATCAGTAAGATATTTGTCAAATTTAGGCCTGAAAAGCACCTGCGTGAATTCAGAAAAAGTCGCATCAGAAAACACAACTTCACCTATCGTAAAAGCCTTATCAAGCGCCCGGGCGCTTATTGAATCATCTATTAAGATAGCACTAATAAATATATTGGTGTCAAAGACGAATTTGGATTCATTCATCTTTCAAAATATCATCAAGGATCTCCGGCGTCAGCCCTCTCTGTTTAACTTCCTGGCGCAATTCCTTTAGATATTGCAGGACATCTTTATCTTCCTTTTTATCGATAATAGCGGAAATTTGTTCGTTTACAAATTTGCCTATTTCTTTCCTCAACCTGGCAGAGGCAGTAAACCATTTGCTCGCAGTAGCGGAATCAACATCGATCACTATTTTATCCATATTGCTATTATTTTACAGGCTAATTCAAAAATACACATATTTATCTGAAACATATCCATTAAGCCCGGACTCGTTAAATTTTGTTAAATCAATTGGCATGCCAGCCTATTTTGAAATAGTACAGATATATTTGAGTAAACCCCAGCCGTTATGCTCAAAAATTACCTGCTGCTTTCGTTTCGAAGCCTTTGGAAACACAGGTCGGCAACATTTATCAATGTGATCGGCCTCGCTACCGGGCTGGCCTGCTGCATCGTTGTGATGCTTTACTTTCAGCGCGAGTTGAGCTTTGACAAAGGCTTTGATAACCGTGATGATATCTACCGCGTAACCTCCTCTTTCCAGGGGAATTTTTCAGCCCCGACTGTTGGCCTGCCGTATGCCAAATACCTGGAGGCTGAGGTGCCTGAAGTTGAAGATGTCGCCCGGCTGGACCCAACTATGGGCTCGGTTGTCGTACAGGTACATCCCGGTTCAACGCCGTATATCCAGGATTCAGGTTATTGGGTCGATCCGAATTTCTTCAACCTGCTTAGCTTTCATTTCCTTTATGGCGATCGCAAAACTGCTTTTAAAGCTCCAAATACGATCGTTCTTTCGCAGTCATTGGCGCATAAGCTTTTTAAAGATACTTATCCTGTCGGTAAAACGCTGCGGGCTGGCGGCGCGACCTATATAATTACCGGAGTTTTTAAGGAGGATTTCCCAAACCATATCCAGGCCGACTTTTTTGCATCGAATAATAGCGAGCCCATCAGGCAACAGATGGCCAATAACAACAGTTGGGTAGTAAACGACAATTTTTATACTTATGTCAGGCTGAAACATGGATCTGATGTAAAGCATGTGATCGCCGAATTAAACGCTTACCTGCAGCGCCATGCCGGACCTGAATTGAAAGCTCACAGCGACCACATTACCAACTCGCTGCAAGCGCTGAAGGACATCCATCTCAATTCATCTGAGTATGTGGACTACCTGGCTTATAAACAGGGCAATATCAAATACCTGTTTCTGCTGGGTTCTATAGCCCTTGCCATTTTATTACTGGCCTGCATCAATTATATGAACCTTGCTACGGCCCAGGGGTTGCATCGTGCGCGCGAAGTGGGGGTACGCCGTGTACTGGGCGCCGGAAAAGCCGCAATACGCTCACAATTCCTTACAGAGACCGTGGTTGTCAGTTTTGCCGCGTTTATTATTTCTATTGGCCTGTCATTACTGTTTTTACCGGAATTTAACCAGCTTACCGGCCAGCATTTATCGCTTTTAACCGACGGGAATTATATTACCATTTTGTTGCTTGTAGCGGCTACGCTGATCACCGGCTTCGCCGCCGGCTTATATCCGGCGTTCTATTTATCGGCTTTTAACCCGGTAACCGTCCTGAAGGGAAAAATTATCGCTCCGGCCAGGACATTCAATATTCGCAAAATGTTGATCACTTCCCAGTTTGTTATTTCTACCTGCCTGGTATTCGCCACGATCGTCATCTGGAAGCAACTGCACTTTATGCTCAACACTAAACCGGGGTTCGACCAGGAACAGCAGTTGGTGCTTAACCTTAACGGCGACCATGCCCATCGAAACAGCGTTTTCCTGGCGCAGCGATTATCGGATAACGTAAACTTTAAGTCGGTGAGTGCTGCCTCGGCGCCGCTTATATCGGGTGATATGGACTTATATTGGTCAAAAAGATCGATCAATAATAAGCAAAGCGTTTTCTTTGACTTCGCCGATCCGAATTACCTGAAGACGCTCGGTCTTAAATTAATGTACGGCCGTAATTTTAACCCTGAAACCTTTACCAATACCAACCTGCTCGAAGACGCGGAATTGCATGACTTTGGCAAAGAAGTTATTCTTAACGAGGAAGCTGCCAAATCATTAGGCATGGACCCGGCTAAAGCTGTTGGCGAATTTGTATCTCACCTGCACAACGGCGTTGTTTATAGTTACCGGGTAGCAGGTATTGTAAAGAACTACCACTATTTCTCTTTACACGCAGCTATTGGCCCCTGCGCTATCATGAACGTAAACCCGATAAGATGCACGACCATTATAGCCAAAATCGACGGGCGGCACGCGTCGCAGGCTGTTAGTTATGCTTCGGATCAATGGAAAAAAATTAATCCGGACACACCCTTTACCTACGGATTTTTGAATGATATATTCCAGAGCGACTATGTGCAGGACCAGCGCCTTAGGCAAATGACCGGTATTTTTGCTGTCATGGCCATTTTTATATCATGCCTGGGCCTGCTGGGGCTTATCACTTACAACCTTGGCCAGAAAGCGCGCGAGATCGGTATTCGCAAAGTGATTGGCGCAAGCGTGGGCAGCATCGTGGTACTGTTCTACAAACAATATTTCAAACTGGTCATTATTGCCAATATCGTTGCCTTACCCCTTGCCTGGTACCTGATGAATGCCTGGCTCAGAAGTTTTCCTTATCGCGTCACGATCAGTTGGTGGATTTATGGTTTGTCGCTCGCATGCGGAGTACTCATTGCCTTTTGCACTATCGCTTTCAAAACGGTAAAGGCGGCGATGGTTAACCCGGCGGAAAGTTTAAGGGCTGAGTAATTTTAGGAAATCACATAGCGACTTGTGGTTGGCAGAGAAGCGAATAGCGGCGGGTTTTTAAGGCCGCCGCTATAGTTACACAATCAGTTAATTGCATCAGGCGGGTACGGCTTTCGCCGCACCGCCCTCAACAATACTGATACTTTAGGGGTATTAGTATCTTTATATCCTGCCTATGTTCCCGCTGGCTACGCGCTTACGATAGCCGTAATAGAATATGATCGGGAAAATGAACAGGTTAAATGTTGTATTCGTTATCAAACCGCCGATAACTACAATAGCCAGCGGTTTCGACGCCTCCGAGCCGATACCCGTCGATACGGCGGCCGGCAATAAGCCTATCGCCGCCATCATGGCCGTCATTACAACCGGCCGCAGGCGATCTTCCACGCCGTCTCTGAGGGCATCGCTGAAATGCCACAACGCATGATGCTTCATCTCGCGGATATTACTTTTGAATTTGGTGATCAGTATCACACCGTTCTGCACGCATATACCAAAAAGGGCGATAAACCCTATGCCCGCGGAGATATTGAAATTTACGCCTGTGAATAAAAGGGCCAGGATGCCGCCGGCTATGGCAAAAGGCACGTTAAATAACACGAGCAATGAATCTTTGACATTTCCGAACAGGATGAAGAGGATAAAGAAAATGATCAGCAGGCTGATCGGCACTACCTGCGCCAGCCGTTTGGAAGCACGCTGCTGGTTCTCAAAATCACCGGCCCATTCCAATGAATAACCTTTGGGAAGCTTTATTTGGGCGTCGACCTTAGTCTGCGCTTCTTTTATCGTACTGCCCATATCGCGGCCGCGTATAGAAAATTTAATGGCGCCATATCGCTTATGGTCATCACGGTAGATCATGCTGATACCCGTGATCTTGGTAATATCGGCTATCTCGCGCAGCGGCACTTTGTTACCGCTGATAGAAGGAACGCGCAGGTCGCCGATGGCGGTGGGGTTGTTTCTGAAATCTTCCGGGTAACGAATACGCAGGTCGAATTTACGTTCGCCTTCATATATCTGGGTAGCTGCCTTGCCGCCGATTGCTGTTTCGATCACAGCATTGGCGTCAGCGGCTTCAACGCCGTACTGGGCCATTTTTTCCTGGTTAAGATTGATCTGCAACTCGGGCTGACCCATATTACGCAGGACGCCCAGGTCTTCGATCCCTTTTACCGTTTTGAGGATATTATAGATAGTGTCTTCCTTGCTTTCGATGAATTTGTAATCGTCGCCAAACAATTTTACCACGATGGAGCCTTTTACGCCGGATACGGCTTCCTCTACATTATCCGAAATGGGCTGAGAAAAGTTCAGGTCGATACCCGGGAAGAATTTCAGCTTTTCCTGCATTCGCCGGATCAGTTCCTCCTTGGTCTCCTTACGTTTCCATTGGTCCTCGGGGTATATATCGACGTGGAATTCGATATTGTAAAAACCGGTAGCGTCGGTGCCGTCGTTTGGCCGGCCGGTTTGCGACAATACCTGTTTTACCTCGTCGAAACTCAGGAATATCTTCCGCATTTCGTTGGCAAGCTTAACTGATTGATCCAGCGATGTGCTCAATGGCCCTGTTGCGCGCACATAGATGGCGCCCTCATTCAATTCGGGCAAAAACTCTGTCCCCAGTAAGCTGAAACATCCGAGGCATATGATCAGCGTACCAATGGAAAAAGGCAGCATCACTTTCCTGAATTTGAAGCAAAGCCCGTTTATGTACATCAGTTGCCTGGTGATGAATTCGACGAAAATGTTGTGCTTCTCCTTAACATTCTTGTTCAACAGTACGCTGGCCATAGCCGGCACGAACGTAAATGTGAGTATAAGCGCGCCAAGCAGGGCAAAGCCCAGCGTCCACGCCAGGGGCGAAAACATCTTGCCTTCCACCTTCTGGAAACTGAAAATGGGCAGCAAACCGGTGATAATGATGAGTTTGGCGAAGAAAATTCCCTTGCCATTAACCAGGCAGGCTTTTTTGATGAGGCCGAGCTTGCTGAGCTTGTTGAATTTTTCCATGCCCACTTCGTGCGCCTTGTGGTCGAGGACGACGAAAATGCCTTCAACCATTACCACCGCTGCGTCAATGATAATACCGAAGTCGATAGCGCCCATTGAAAGCAGGTTGGCCGACATGCCCTTAAGCTTGAGGCATATAAATGCGAACAGTAACGCTAGTGGAATGATAAGCGAAACGGTCAGCGTCGTACGCCAGTCGGCCATAAAGAGAAATACAATAACGGTTACGAAGATGATGCCTTCAAACATGTTGTGCAGCACCGTATGCGTGGCGAAGTTCACCAGGTCTTCGCGGTCGTAGAAGGGAACGATCTTTACATCATCCGGCAGGATATTGGTATTCAGATCGTGGAGCTTTTGCTTTAACGCCTTGATCACCACGCTTGGATTTTCGCCTTTGCGCATCACGACGATACCTTCGATCACATCGGGGTCGCGGTCGCGGCCTACTTGTCCCAGCCTGGGCAATGACGACTCGGTAACTTCACCGATGGTTTTTACATAGATCGGGGTTCCCTTAACGTTGTTAACGACAATATTTTTGATCTCGTCGATATTGTTCAGCAAGCCTATCCCGCGAACCACGTAGGCCTGTCCGCTTTGTTCGATCACATCGCCGCCGACGTTAACATTGCTTTTTGATACCGCATCGTATAATTCCAGGGCCGATACGCCGTACTGCAAAGCCTTTTGCGGGTCGACTGTAATCTGGTAGGTTTTTACCTCGCCGCCAAAACTGTTGATATCGGCCACCCCTGGCACAGCCCGCAATTGGCGGTCGATCACCCAATCCTCAATCGTTTTCAGGTCGCGCACCGAACGTTTGTTGCTTGCTAAAGTAAACCGGTATATCTCTCCGGTCGGGCCATACGGCGGTTCGATGGAAGGATTTACACCATCTGGTAAATTCGCGTCGCCGATGTGGTTGTTTACCTGTAAACGCGCAAAGGCATAGTCGACATTATCGTCAAAAGTTATTTTGACTACCGACAGGCCGAACAGCGAGGACGAGCGGATCGCGGTTTTCTTTTCTGCCGGGTTCATGGCAATCTCTATCGGGCGGGTGACGAACTTCTCTACCTCTTCCGCGCTGCGGCCCGGCCATTGCGAAATGATCGTCACCGATGTGTTGGTCACATCAGGGAAAGCGTCGATACTTATATTTTTGAAGCTTATATAGCCCCCGGCAGCCATTAAACCGGTAACAAAGAATATGAAATACTTATTCTTTAATGAAAATGCCAGGACTGATTTTATAAATCGATTCATTTTTATTTCGGATTCGGAACGCCGAATTCGGATTTGTTTTACTTAATCTCGTTTATTTGCTTGTTGACCCGTTTCCGACCTCTAATCTTTCAGCGACTCAAAAAGGTAAAGCTGCCTCGACGCCACGATCCGGTCGCCGGGTTTTAAGCCTGCTTTAATGTATGCCCGGTCCTCAACGCGTTTCGCTATATCGATCTGTTGAATATGCACTTTGGCCTTACCGTCAACCACGACCACGTAATCCTTGTCGTTATCGAATATTAATCCGCGCGTGTTTACAAAAGGAAGCTTTTCACCCGACCGGGCTTTTATAGTGACATTAGCAAACATTTCCGGCTTCAGTTTATTGCCGGGGTTCCCTATCTTCACGCGTGCCTTTACCACCTTATTGTCCGGGTCAAGCATATCATATATCTTGTCTATCTTGCCCGTAAATACCTTGTCGGGATAAGATAATGTGGTGATCTTAACCGGGTCGCCTACCTGCACATTTGAAATATCAGACTCGTAAACATTGATGAGCACGTATACATCCGAAAGGTCAGCGATCGTAAACAAGTTGTTGCCGTTGTCGGTGCGTACCTGCTGGTTATCCGCCAGGTTCTTTTCTATAACGTAACCCGATAAGGGCGCTTTTACCAAATAACCCTGGTCATTGCCTTTGTTGATACTCACTACCTCGCTTGCCCGCTTATTTTCGGCAATGGCTTTCTGGTAATCCGATTGTGCTTCTTCAAAGTCCTTTTGCGACGCCAGCCCGCTTTTGTACAGGTCCTGGGTCGATTCGAAGGCCCGTTTCGCGCTGCGTAGGTCGGCTTCAGCCGATATATAGTCCTTAGTATAGCCTGCCATCTCCGCGCTTTTCAGTATGGCAAGCGTCTGCCCTTTGTTCACCACATCGCCGAGTTGCACATGTACATCATGCGCCACGCCGCTAACCATCGGGTAAATATTCACCATCTTGCTCTCGTCGGCTGCTATGCTGCCCGTAAGATTGATCTCGGAAAGCGCACTGGCCTCTTTTACCGTGTCGATCAGCAGGCTGTTTAGCAAGCTATCCGTAACCTCGAATTTCTCGTCTTTCTGTTCCTCAGTTCCGGTATGATGGCAGCTTTGCAGCGTTATTGCACCAACCGCAAGAAACAGGATGAGCGCCGCTATTTTATATTGATTTTGCATAGTTGTTACTGGTTAAAAAAGGGAGTCCCGGTGACATAGTTCAATTGCTCCAGCGAAAGCACACGGTTTAGCTGCAGATTATTCAGCTGGAGCGTATTGGTTTTATATGAATCGTAGAAATCGAGAAATTCGAGCATGCTCAGGTTCCTTTTTTCATAGTTGATATACACTTCCTGTATCAGGTGGGTAAAATCGTCTTTGAACTTCGGGTCAAAGCTGCCGTACAATTGTTCAAGCCTTAACGCGGTTTTGTAACTGGTGGCTACATCACTCTCTACCTGGTCCTGCTGGCTTTGCAATTGCACCTTGCTCTGGTCGATGGCGACACGGGCCTGCTTAATATTACCCTGGTTGCGGTTAAAAAACGGCAGGCTGAACGCCACGCCGGCCCCTATAAAATTGTTACTGTAGCTGCCCAGCTTATCGTAGTTAAGCGAAAGCGATACGTCGGGTATAGCCGTGGCCTTCTGCAGCTTCAGGTTCATATTGTTATAATCAACCTGGCTTTTACTATATTTCAGGTCGTAACGGTTGGCATAAGCGGAATCCAGCAAACGCTGCATCGGAACGGAAGCGACCAGTTGTTGATTGGTATTGTCCAAATTCAGCTGCGGATCGACATAGCTGTTAACCGGCGCCCTGATCAGCAGCTTGAACTCGCTCTCTGTCGTGTCGATGCTGCTTACCAACGAATTGTATTCAGTTTGTAGTGAATAGAGCTGCGATTGGATACGCAGTACTTCTTTTTCGGCGATGTTGCCTTTTTGGTATTGTTCTTTGAAAACGCCTAAAGTTTTTGAGAGAGAACGGATCTCTTCGTTATAAACTTTTGCGGATTGCTGCTGAAAGTAAACCGTATAGAAGTCGCTGTGCAGGGTGAACTTCAGGGTACGTAGCAGGTCGAAAAATTGGTATTTAGCTTGCTCAACGCCTATTTTGGCTAATTGAATACTTTTATTACGCTTACCGGCCGTGTAAAAAAGCTGCGACACCGCAAAGGATTGTTCTTTATACGCCGGGCCCTGTGTTACGTCGGTGGCGTAGATACCGTTATTAAAATTAAAATCGGGATTTTGAAACAAACGGGCGGTAATCACCCCTGCGCTGGCGATATCGATATTATATCGCTGTGCTATGAGCTGTAAATTATTTTTCAGGAATTGGTCGTCGGCCTGTTTTAGCGTGAGCTTTAAGGTATCGGTGTTTAAACCTTGCGCAGAAACTTTCGAACCGGCAGCTATAAAGAAAAGCAACGAACAAATACGGACAAGCTTAAAATACATATCAATTTATTCGGGCAAAGGTAGACGCGAGTTATTAAAGCAGAATTAAAGCCACATTAGAAAGGGATTAGAATTGCATAGCCCGAAAACAAAAATGCGATCAGAGGGCAAAATCGATCGCAAAAGAGGTGCCTTTGCCCGGTGTGGAGTCGACGCTGATAGTGCCGTTGAAAAGGTTGATAATCTTAGCGGTAATATAAAGACCGATGCCGCTGCCGTAATAATCTTTCACGTTGACGGCCCTGTAAAACGACTGAAATATTTTGCCGGTATCCTCCGGAGGTATGCCAACGCCGTGATCTGTTATCGTGATGCGGATATGAGTTTCATTCGCGTCCAGGTCACATTGCACCAGGTTATTATTGGAGAATTTATACCCGTTGCCAATAATGTTGTTTAACGCTATTGTAAGCAGGGCCTTATTTGCCGGGATGAGCAGCTTGTCGTGGTCTTCAGGCATGCTGGTAATATGAACGACGAACATTCCTTTACCAATCCTTTCAGTCCAGTAGTCGGCCAATTCCCATATCAATTCATCGATCGCAACCGGACTAAGCGCGGCCTGCGTATAGCTCATATCTACCTGGGCCAGCTCTAGCAAACCGCTTATCGTTTCATTAAGACGTTCGGATTCGTTTAATACCGATCGCATTACTTCTTCGTATTCCTTCGGGGTGCGCTGTTTGTTCAGCGTTACTTCCAGCTCGCCCATAATACTGGTAACAGGCGTCCGCAATTCGTGTGAGGCGTTGATCACGAAGGTTTGCTGCAATTCAAACGCGTTATCAAGGTGTATCAGAAGCCGGTTAAAATTTTTTGCCAGCATGCTCACCTCATCCCTGCCATTGCCTTCGTCTATTCTTACTTTAAGATTGCTTGCGCGTACCTGCTGCACCTGGCCCACCATTTTATCTATAGGTTCAAGTGCTTTCTTGGCAAACCAGCGCCCGATAAAAAACAGTATCAGCGAAACGCAGATCACCATTACCAGCATGATCTCGATAAGGTCAGCTATACGGTCATGGCCATGTATATCCTCGGCCGATACCAGGATCACGAAATTTCCCTGGTTGTCGTTGTAATAAATACCGACCGTCTGCCGGTCTCCTTCGGAAAATTGTACTTGCTTCTGCCGACGAACCTGGTTGATCACTTTTGCATCCCAGTATTGCTGGCGGTCTTTTATGAATGATGGCGCATTGCGATCGTTATAAAAGCGTACCACTTCGCCTGGTATCCGCTGCAGGTAGTGTTCCCGCACGTGGTTTAAAGAATCAATTGATATTTCATCCGCTTCAAGATAAAGCTGCGCCGCAACTTTGGCCCGGTCCATCAACCGATTGTAAAAGTCGGTTTTGGCAAACGAGGTAAAGGTGATAAAGATAGAGGCAAACGCAATAAACAGTATCACGACGCTGATGATCGTGAAGTAAAGCGCAAGCCTGTTTTTTATCTTCATTACTTCTTAGCCTGTTTCAAAATATAGCCCATGCCGATGACGGTATGTATGAGCTTGCTTTTATAATCCTTCTCGATCTTTTTTCGCAGATAGTTGACGTACACATCGATAAAATTGGTACCCGTGTCGAAACCTATGCCCCAAACCTGCTCCGCGATATATTCCCTGGAGAGTGTCTTATTAGGGTTGCGCATAAAAAGCTCAAGCAGCGTATATTCTTTCGCCGTGAGCGATATTTGGGCGCCACCGCGTTCGGCAGCTTTGGTCCACGTATCGAGCTTAAGATCATCGAAAACCAGCAGATGGTCATCCTGCTTTATTTTATTACGGCGCATCAGCGCCTCGATACGCGCGACAAGCTCGCTGAAGTGGAAAGGTTTTACCAGGTAATCGTCGGCGCCGGCTTTTAAACCAGACACCTTATCGTTTACCTGGTTCAATGCGGTCAGCATCAATACGGGTGTGTCTTTATCGGTCTCACGTATGCTTCGGCAAAGATCGACGCCATTGGTGTCGGGCAGCATTACGTCCAATATGACGAGATCAAAATGCCCGTGCTTGAGGGTGTCGAGCGCTGTGCGGCCGTCGGCAGCCGTTTTTACTGAATAACCCTGCTCCTCCAGTCCCTTACAAATAAATGAGGCTACTTTTTGTTCGTCTTCAACTAAACAGATATTGGCCATAAGAGCAAATATGGATAATATTCCCATAACTTTTACAAGTGCCGTCTGGTGCATTCCACGTATTCAAATCAAATCGTTATTATTGCGCAAATGACCAGACTAACTCCGTTTCACGTAGCCGTGCCGGTGTACGACCTGGAAGCCGCACGCAAGTTTTACCGTGAAGTATTGGGATGTCCTGAAGGCCGTACCGACGTGCTATGGACCGATTTCGACCTGTACGGGCACCAGTTCGTTATCCATTACAAACCACGTCCCGAAGGCGACCATAAGCTACACACCAATTCCGTCGACGGCCACGATGTGCCCGTCCCGCATTTTGGCGTGGTGCTGGAGATGGATGAATGGGAGAAATTAGCGGAAAGACTGCAAAAGTCCGGCATCAAATTCATTATCGAGCCGGGTATTCGCTTTAAAGGCTTGCCGGGCGAACAGGCGACGATGTTCTTTTCCGATCCCTGCGGAAATGCGCTGGAGTTTAAAGCATTTAAGGACATGGGACAGCTTTTCGCCAAATAGTTAGCGCAGCCTGTCAGCCGAGCGGACCAATTTTTCGTCCTTCTGTATGGCCCTGGCAGCAGCGATAGCAAGAATAATGCTGACCGAACTCAGCAAGGCCCCTATGCCGAAATTATTGGTAGTCATGTTAAAGCTGCCGGCGGCCGATTTAACCGTCTGCACCATCCAATAGCTAAAGCCAATGACCAGCAGGACATATATCCAGCAGAGTGATATCTGCCTTTTGCGGTTTTTATACAAAAAGATCAGAACGATGGGCAGAAGGCCAATGATAACAGTTGCCGCTATAAGCGGTGTAAAGATTGTTTGTGCCGCCGATTCCTGGCCGTTGGAGATAAGGTAAACACCTGTGATCTTAATCGTGGCGGAAATGCCGCCGATAAGAACATTATGCGCCAGCGGAAAAAGGAACAGGGCCCATATCGCGAGGCCCGCCAATAAAAGGTAAATACTTTGTATACGTTGAATCATTTGGAATTGCTTTATTGTCGGATTGTTTTATTGTTGGATTGCTTTATTGTTCAGCCATTCGTAACACAAAGATAAAAAAACAGCCGGGCCAAAATTTAAAATCGCAAATCTAAAATCCATTACCTTTGCGCCGTGGCCGAAAAACAACGTTATTTTATCGAACTGGCTTACGATGGCACTAATTATCATGGCTGGCAGGTGCAGCCAAATGCAATAACGGTGCAGGAGTTGCTTAATAAAGCTTTATCGATCATTTTGCGTGAGTCGGTTGAAACCACAGGCTGCGGACGTACTGACACCGGCGTACATGCCACGCAGTTTTTTGCACATTTCGATGTAGAGTCAATGGTCAATAGGCAATGGTCAATGGATGATCTCGTAAAAAATATTGACCATTCACCATTCACTATTGACTCAAGGGGTCTTAACGCCATCCTTCCCAAAGACATCGCCATCAAACGGATCATTCCCGTTCATCCAACGGCGCACGCCCGTTTCGACGCTACACTGCGGTCATACGATTATCATATTCATTTTGCAAAGGATCCTTTCAGGCTTAACCGTTCGTGGGAACTGCGCGATAAACCGGATATTGCGTTGATGAACGAAGCAGCCGGCATTATGATGGAACACACCGATTTCAGTTGCTTTAGTAAATCAAACACACAAACTTTTACCAATAATTGTAAAATAAACAGGGCTGAATGGCTTGAAAGCGAAAAAGGTATGGTGTTCCATATTTCGGCCGACCGTTTTTTGCGCAATATGGTGCGTGCTATTGTCGGCACCCTGCTCCCCATCGGTTTCAAAGAGATGGAACCGGAAGGCATCAGGGCAATTATCGACAGCAGGAACCGCAGCAACGCCGGAACATCGGTGCCGGCCTGCGGGTTGTATTTGACAGAGGTAAGATATCCTTACCTGTGAGGTGAAAGCTGAAAGGTAAAAGGCGAAAGGTTTGATCCTGGTTTAATTATAAAAGATACAGGAATTTTAAAAGTCCTTCTCTGCCGAAGGGGGGACTTAAGGGAAGGCTAAATTCGAAATTGAAAATTCGAAATCCGAAATGAAAAGACATGTCTGAAGTAACCGGTAAGGCGCTTGATTGGAAACTGCTTGGCAGGGTAATGCATTATGTAGGGCCTTACCGCAGGACTTTTGTTTTTGCTGTATTCCTTACTATCTTCCTTGCGGCTAACGCCATCGTACAGCCGTATTTGATGCAGCTTACGCTTGACAAATACATCCTGGGCGGGGATTATAGCGGTTTAGTGCTAATGGTTGTATTGATGATGTTACAACTGACTATACAAACCATCATTCAATATTATCAAACCTATTTTACCAATGCCCTGGGCCAGTCGGTTATCCGCGATCTGCGCAAGGATGTTTTTAACCATATCGTCAGCCTGCGGCTTAAATATTTCGACCGCACACCTATCGGAATCCTGATTACACGCACCGTTTCAGACCTCGAAACCATAGCGGATATTTTTTCAGAAGGACTGATCTCGATCCTGGGCGACATGCTGCTTGTGTTAGCCATCATCGGTTACATGTTATTCTCCAATTGGAAACTCGCACTCATCACACTGATACCCATGCCTTTGCTGCTGCTTTCCACGTATATTTTTAAGGAAGCTATCAAATCTGCCTTCCAGGACGTACGTACACAGGTTGCGCAGTTGAATGCCTTTCTCGCCGAACATATTTCGGGCATCAGCATCATCCAGTATTTTGCACGGGAAGACCAGGAAATGCAAAAATTTAAAGCGGTAAACGTGAAATACCGCGATGCGAACATCCGCTCCAACTGGTACTATTCTATATTTTTCCCGGTAGTGGAGGTGTTGTCTGCAGTATGCGTTGGGCTTTTGATCTGGTATGGCTGTAAAAAAATACTGAGCGAAGACCAGTTAATCGCGCTTTCAACCAATAAGCATGCGGTAACTGCCGGCATGATAGTCGCTTTTATAGCATTGCTTAACCTTTTATTTCGGCCGATCAGGCAGCTCGCCGACAAATTCAACACCCTGCAAATGGGTATGGTTGGGGCCGACCGTATTTTTCGTGTGTTAGATACCGATGAGGTCGCTGTAAATACCGGAACGCGGCGAGCCGTAAATTTACGCGGCGAAATATCGTTTGAACACGTATGGTTTGCTTATAACGACGAAAACTGGGTGCTGAAGGATATCAACCTGCACGTGGAATCCGGGAAGACGCTGGCTTTGGTTGGAGCGACGGGCGCAGGCAAATCGTCGACGATAAACATCTTGAACCGCTTTTACGAAATAGGCAAGGGCGTAGTGAAAGTGGACGGCATCGATATCAGGGAATATGAAGTGGGCTCGCTGCGCCGGCAGATTGCTACGGTGATACAGGATGTTTTCCTTTTTACAGACACGATTGCGAATAACATCAGCCTGAACAACCCGGATATTACGCGCGAACAGATCGTAGCTGCCGCCAGGGAAGTGGGCGCGCACGAATTCATCGAGCGCTTGCCCGGCGGATACGACTACAACGTGATGGAACGCGGATCGACGTTGTCTTCGGGCCAGGCACAGCTTATCTCGTTTATACGCGCCCTAGTATATAATCCGGCTATTTTGGTTCTGGATGAGGCGACTTCATCCGTCGACACCGAGACCGAGATCCTGATCCAGAACGCTATTTACAAACTGATGCAGGGGCGTACGGCCATCGTTATCGCCCACCGCCTGTCAACCATTCAGAACGCAGACAAGATCGTGGTGCTCGACCATGGCGAGATCAAGGAAATGGGTACCCACCAGGAGCTGCTCAAGATCGAGCATGGCTATTATCGCAAGCTATATGACCTCCAGTTCAATTCGGCGGGTATTGTAAAGTCTTAGAAAATTCAGGTTACTACTCAGACTTCTGACTTCCGCCCTCAGACCTCCCGCCAACCAAATCAAACCGGATATTCCTGATCCTTCCACCCGAAAGTTTAAAGCCGGTCACCTTATCCTTACCGTCTTTCTCGAACTGTATCCGGCCAACATCACTGCTGAACATCCCGGCACTATCGGGCACAAGCTCAAAATCGCCAAGGCGCATGTGGTGCACCATCAGCCTGCGGTCTTTAACGTACACGCGGTAAGTCGCCTCCAGTTCTGCACTGTAATAAGTCCCGGCATATTGCCCGAATTGCGATGCATCGACTTTTGACGGTGTTATTCTTTGCGCGACGATACCTTTATATTTTGCGGTGTTGGCTTTATCGGCAATGTCGCTGAATGTAAATGCAGCATTATATGCAGGCACCCAGATCACGGTGTCTGATTTCGCCTCGGTGGCAAATTTGGGCTCGCCCGTTGCCTGCACCATTAGCTTGCCATCCTCCAGGGTAAACGTTACGTACCAGCCTTCGCCAAGCTTATAGGTATTGGCATATTTTCTAAGTGCCTGCGAATCCACCCTGATGGTGGGCTTATTGCCATAATTTTCGAGTTTCGGATCAGGTTTGATCATATTGCTGAGCAAGGTCCGCGCCAGTTGTTTCGCCTGCCCGTAAGAATCGAAACCGGCATTGTTACTTAGTAAAATGATCGACAGCTTTTGATCGGGATAATTGGAAATGACAGTTGCAAAGCCTGCCCAGCCGCCGGTGTGATTAATGTTGCGCAGGCCGCCGTCGTCGGTCACTTCAAGGCCATAGGCATAATTATTTTTTTTGCCGTCGTTCAATTTATCTGTTTCTACCATACGAAGGTAAACCGGGCTCTTTTCGTCCAGTCCCTCCTGGAAACGGATCACCCACTTCGCCAGGTCCTCTGCGGTCGTAAATATGGAGCTGGAACCCCAGGCCGTCAGCATATCGCTGGCTTTATGATAGCCGTCTTTATCGGGGTAATACGAACCGGCCACGTTTTTTATAACTTTCGAATAATCAGTCAGCACTTGGGAAGAGTTCATTTGCAAAGGCTTGAAAATGTGCTCGTCAACCCAAACAGGCAGGGTTTGCCCGGTCACTTTTTCAACAATGGCGGCCAGCAAATTATATCCTGTGTTAGAATACTGGTACTTTGATCCCGGTTCAAAGTCAAGCTCCTTCTGCTGTTTTACCATGCGCATTATATCGTCCCAGCTAAAGGCTTCTTCCCAGCGCCATCCCGCCGCGTGCAGTCCCTCGGGCCAGTCGCGCAGGCCGCTGGTATGGTGTATCAAGTTGCGTACGGTTATTTTCCTGCCGAAATCCGGTACGTCCGGCAGGTATTTGTGAATGTCATCGTCGGGCGAGATTTTACCTTGCTGTATCAGGGTCGAGATAGCATAGCCGGTGAATTGCTTGGACACGGAAGCGATATCAAAGACGGTTGTCGGAGTGATTGGTATATTATACTCGAGGCTGGCTAATCCATAACCTTTCTCAAAAGCGACCTTATCGTTCTGCACGATAAGTACCGCTACACCGGGTTTATTATTATAGGCATTAAAAATGGAGTCGGATTTTTTTGCGATGACGCCGTTCGGGATCTGCGCCCCAGCATAAAGGCTACATGCCAGCAGCATGGAGGTAAGGTAAATCTTCATCGTTAATGTTTCGGTGATTGAAGATAAGACCTTTTCTTTAACAAGTTGCTGCGGGAAAGCCGATTTTAAGGTTGTACCTTACCCGTTTCCATGCCTTTATCCTTCGGTGGAGTTTTAACCGGGTGAACGGGTTGCTCGTCTTTCTCGTGCTTTTTGGCAATGTTGCCGCCGTGAGGTTGATCGGCATGGTACGTTTTATCTTCCGGCTTTTGAACGCTCTTATGCCCCTCGTCGTGCGGACGGCGTGTCGGCGTGTCTGAGGGCGATGGTTTGTTATGTGAATTTGCTGGCTTTGTCATGTTCAATTTTCTGAAGGAACAGGTATCCGCTTGTTTTTGTTTAAATCATGCACGTCGTTTATGTTCGTTAATTTTTGTTAAATAATGCCCTAATGCCGGGCACTGGTAAATAATTATCGCGTATAAAGTTTTACCTTTATTGGCGGTTTATTAATTTCGCATCAACAAGCAAAGGGATTTTCCCTGCCGGATAAAACAACAACAGATGGCCGACCTACTGGAAGAATTTGAGGCAAGCGACTCGTCGAGAAAAACGAAAAGCATTTATATATCTACCGTTTTTGGCATCGCCATGGTGCTTTTAATGGTAGGATTGCTGGGACTTATCCTGGTGCATGCCAACAAGCTTTCACGTTATGTTAAAGAAAATATCGTTCTTAACGTTTATGTAGATGAAGGCGCCCATGAAGCGGATGTACAACAACTGCAAAAACAACTGGATGCCAACCCTATGGTGAAGCAAACACAGTATGTAACCAAAGAGATAGCCGCCCGCAACCTGCAGAAAGATTTGGGGGAAGACTTTGTAAAATTCCTGGGCTACAACCCGTTGTCCATGTCGGTGGATGTGTACCTGAAAGCGGAATATGCAAATAACGCGGACATCGAAAAGTTCAAGAACGAACTGTTAAAAAATCCGCTGGTAAAAGAGGTAAAATACCAGCAATCGCTTGTAGATGAAATGAACCAGAACCTGACGTCCATCAGCCTCATCATCCTGGGCTTTACAGCGATATTCGTATTGCTGTCGGTCGCGCTGATCAACAATACCATACGCCTGGCTATTTATTCCCAGCGTTTCATCATCAAATCGATGCAATTGGTGGGCGCAACTAAGAATTTTATACGCAAGCCTTTTATTTTGTACGGCGTCTGGCACGGCCTGCTGGGCGCGCTTATCGCTATACTGATACTGATGGGTACGCTGTATGTAGCCCAGAAAGAAATTCCCGACCTGGTGGTGCTGCAGGATTACACCGAGTTTGGCGCCGTATTTTTGATCGTCATCTGCCTCGGTATATTTATTTCGGCGTTCAGTACGTTTATGGCCGTCAATAAATATCTCCGTTCGAAGATATATACATTATACAGGTAAGCTAAGGCTCTTTTAAAAGATAATACAGTAAAAAAACAAAATTGGCTGCGAGCTTTGCGCTTCAAGCCTTAAGCTAAACAAAATGGCACAAAAACAAACCAGGCCGGCAACCCCGGTCAAAACAACAACCGGTTATCGCAGCGCTTCAAAAGAGGTTACCCACGCGCCAATCCAGTTTGTATTCGATAAAAGCAACTACAAATTTTTCATTATTAGTTTCGCCATTGTGGTGCTGGGCTTTGTGCTCATGTCGGGTACTACCGATATTTACAGCACTACAAAAATCGTAGTGGCGCCCGTGGTTATATTGGCAGGGTTTGCATTGGGTTTTTATGCTATCCTGAAAAAACCATCAGCTAAGAAAGTTGAATAAGTTAAACGGCCGATTGGGTTGACTATATAACTCATCAATCCTTCGACTGACTCCATCTCAATCAACTTAAACAACTCATCCAACTTAGTAAATCCTATGAATATTATACATGTTATTATCCTGGCGATCATCGAAGGGATAACCGAATTTCTACCGATTTCGTCAACGGGCCACATGGTTGTCGCCAGTTCGCTGATGGGCATCGGTAAGGATGAATTTGTAAAGCTTTTCGAGGTAGTGATACAACTCGGCGCTATTTTGGCGGTTGTAGTGCTCTACTTTAAGCGTTTTGTTAAATCTGTCGACTTCTATATCAAGCTCATAATCGGCGTGATCCCGGCTGTGATCTTAGGACTTTTATTAAAAAAACACATTGATGTGTGGCTGGGTAACCCGCTGATAGTTGCCGTGGCATTTGTGGTAGGAGGTATCGTTTTACTTTTTGTCGACAATTGGTTCAATAAACCGGCGATACGGGAAGAAAAGGACATCAACCATTTGACTGCGTTCAAGATCGGCATTTTTCAATGTCTCGCCATGATACCGGGCGTTTCGCGTTCGGCTGCGTCGATCGTAGGGGGTATGTCGCAAAAGTTAAGCCGTACCGCTGCGGCCGAGTTCTCGTTTTTCCTGGCCGTGCCTACCATGTTCGGCGCCACGGTAAAAGACCTGTGGGATTTTAAAAAGAAAGGCCTTTTCAATACTCCTGACTTTCACCAGGACGTGAAATTTCTTATCATTGGCAGCGTGATAGCTTTTGTTGTTGCCATGCTGGCTATTAAGAGCTTTATTACCTTTTTGGAAAAACGCGGCTTCAAACTTTTTGGCGTTTACCGCATAATTGCCGGCATCGTTATCATTATCCTGTATTTTACAGGTAATGCGCTGCATAATGCTTGATGAGACAGATTTTTTAAGAACGATTCCATCGATTTTTATTAAATCTCAAACTTCTAAATTTGCGCCTGTACTAATCGGTGCGATCACACGACTATAATCGGTGTAATCAGTGCATAAAGAATTTAATAATATCGATCAATTTGCCGAAGGCGAACTTTTGCTGGTGAATAAGCCCTATAAATGGACGAGCTTTGACGTGGTAGGTAAAATACGCAATGCCTTTAAACCGCTCAAACTTAAAGTTGGGCACGCCGGTACGCTTGATCCCTTAGCTACAGGCCTCCTGGTGATCTGCACCGGCAAAATGACCAAACAGATCGACAGCTTCCAGGCTGAAGAAAAGGAATATACCGGAACGATAATTCTCGGCGCAACAACTCCCACCTATGATTTGGAGAGCGAGCCCGAACAAAAATTCGTGACCGATCATCTTACCGAAGATCAGATCAGAATGGCCTGTGCACAATTCACGGGCAGTATTCAGCAACTTCCTCCGGCACATTCCGCGGTAAAGGTTGGGGGCGAACGCTTATATGAAAAAGCCCGCCGGGGTGAGGAGGTCGAAGTAAAACCCCGCAATGTAACGATCAGCGAATTTGAAATAACCCGTATCGAGCTGCCCGAAGTCGATTTTCGTGTAGTATGCAGCAAGGGCACTTATATTCGTTCATTGGCAAACGACTTTGGCGCCGCTTTAAATAACGGCGCTTATTTGTCAAGATTGCGGCGCACGCGCAGCGGACATTTCAGGGTGGAAGATGCCTGGGAAGTAATGGAACTGGTAAATAAGATAAGAGATCTTAAAACCAACCAGGCAGGCCCTGCTGACTCAATGACACAATGACCAAAACGGGTGTAAACAAATATGAAAATATATCATAGTATAGATGAATTTCAGCCATTGAAAAATGCTATTGTAACCATCGGCACTTTCGACGGCGTACACCTCGGGCACCGCAAGATCATAAAACGGATAAAGGAGCTTGCAAAGGATACCGGGGGAGAAACTGTGATCCTGACCTTTTTTCCGCACCCGCGAATGATCCTTCACCCCGAGGACCAGGATATCCGGATGATCAATACGATGGCCGAGAAAGCGGAATTGCTGGAGAAACTGGGTGTCGATCACCTGATCATTACCCCTTTTTCAAGAGATTTCTCAAACCAAACGGCTGAAGAATATGTCCGCAATATTTTGGTCGAAAAGATCGGCACAAAAACGATCGTCGTTGGCTATGACCATCGTTTTGGCAAGGATCGGCAGGGTAGCCTGGCCGAGTTACAGCAATGGGGGCCGGTATACGGTTTCAATGTAATCGAGATACCGGAGCAGGACATCCACGACGTAGCAGTGAGCTCTACCCGTATAAGAAAGGCCTTGCTAAGCGGAGATATTGAATTGGCGAACGAGTTTTTGGGCTATCCTTTCTTTATTACCGGCAAGGTAAACCGCGGCGACCAGATCGGGAGACAAATAGGTTATCCTACCGCGAACATCCTGGTCGAGGAAAGTTATAAACTCATCCCATCAGACGGCATTTTCGCTGTTCGTGTCGAGGTGAACGGGCGGAAGCACAAAGGTATGGGCTATATCGGCCATAGGCCAACCATCAACGGCATGACAAGGAACACCGAGGTCAATATCTTTGATTTCAACGAGGACGTTTATACCAAACCCATCCGTATGGAATTTTTGCATTACGTCCGCGGCGATATGAAATTTGAGTCTCTCCAACAGTTGCAGGAACAATTAGGCCGTGACAGGGAAACGGTGCAAATGATGCTGAGTTAGTCGTCGATAGTTTTTAAACTTTTTTGAAATAACTTTACTTTTACATCTATGGACTATCGACCATGGGCCATGGGCCATGGACTCTCATGAAACTAAACCTCGATAAACAGGAAAGCGACTTTTTGGACCGTGTTATCGGCGACTGGGAAAAGAACGGCCTGGTTGATGGAGAGCAAGCTGAAAAGCTGCGCAATACCTACGAGGTAAAAGGTTTCGACTGGATGCGGCTGGCCAAATATTCGTTCTGGATAGCGCTGGCCTGCGGAGCGGTTTCATTTACCTTCCTGATTGTAAACGACACGATCGTCAACCTGCTCAAAAAGCTTTATTACACGCCTGACATCGTGATCAGTATACTGTCAGGTGTAGCTGCCTTCCTCGTCTTTGCCTGGGGCCGAAGGCTTGAAAAACGTTATCCCGAGAAAGTATTCAGCAATGAGGCGGTGATCTTCACCGGGGTGCTTTTCACCGCCTCCTGTATCGCTTATTTAGGGAAAACCCTCGATAACGGTTCGGGCCATTTTTCCATCCTGTTCCTCATTTCAGTATTTGTTTACGGCTTCCTGGCATACCGGCTTGACTCCAGGCTTATTTGGATGTTCGCGCTGGTTTCCATGGGTAGCTGGTTTGGCACCGAAACCGGCTATCAAACCCACTGGAGCTATTATTTCCTGGGCATGAATTATCCGTTGCGTTTTGTCGTGTTTGGGCTTGTGCTGGTTGCTTCTTGCCACCTGCTTCGCCGCAAAAAATGGTTCGGTAATTTTTGGGAGCTTACCTACGTCATGGGCTTGTTGTACCTATTCGTGTCGCTTTGGCTCATCAGCGTTTTTGGTAACTACGGCACTATCGACAGTTGGTGGAAAGTGAGGCAGATCAGCCTTTTTTATTGGGGAATTATAGCGGGAATTATTGCAGCAGGTTTTATGGTGTATGGCCTTAAGCGAAACGATGTCGTGGCGCGCGAGTTCGGGGTAACCTTTCTGCTAATCTTTATTTATACCAAATACTTCGAATATTTTTGGGACCGCACCAACCACACGCTTTTCTTCGCCATACTGGCAATATCATTCTGGCTTATCGGGCGCAAAGCCGAGAAGATATGGACGACCCGTAAAACTAGTGCTTAAAAAAGTGGATATATACCTCTTTAACGATATGATAAGCGGCAAAAGCGAAAAACAGGATCGCGATGCCGGTATTGATGGCGCGAGTGCTGAGGTCGAGCCTTTCTTGCATATATCTTGCTGATTTAGCATACGAGAACAAGGATAGGAATGCTCCCGCTGCCGAACCTGCACTCAATATCACCAGGCTCAAAATATCCTTATTGATCCATTGGTGCGTGATGAGATAAGTGCCTGTGACCATCCAGAACGGGATCTGCATCGGGTTGATGAAGCCCAGCAAGATGCCAAGCCGGATGCTGCTGCCCTTCGAGCGTTTCTTCGTCACCGGAGGTTTTTTACGGTGCCGCCAGGTAATTATACCCAATACCCCGAATAAAACCACCATCACCCAGTCGATGACCATGTCGAGCCTTACCTGCTGTGCAAACCAGTCGGCGGCATTCACCATCCCAAACGTAAAGATCAGTTCGGAGCACGAAAAGGCGACCAGGAATTTGAGTACTTCCTTTATCCCCCGGTTAATCGCCAATTGCACTACCGTGAGATTGATATTCCCCGGCGGGATATACCCGATAAAGTTGGCGATTAGACCGATAAAAAAGGTGAGGAATAGCACTGTGTTTTAATGTTGAAATGTTTGAACGTTGTAATGTTGAATAACAGTCAACACTAAGGCCTCAAAGCTGACGCAATATAAAAACATTTCAACTTTTCAACCTTACAACATTTCAACTAAAAAGTACCTTTGCACATCAAATACCTGCACATGAGTAACCACCGTATCGTCTCCCTTCTGCCGGCCGCTACCGAGATCGTTTGCGCGCTCGGGTTGGAAAACAGCCTGATAGGGCGTTCACATGAGTGCGATTTTCCGCCGCAGGTACAGCGATTGCCGGCTTGCTCGGAAGCCAATATTCCGAATGACTTGGGCAGTTTGGCCATAGATATGAAAGTGAAAGAGTTACTGTATGATGCCTTGTCCATATATACCGTAAAACGCGAAGTAATTAAAGAACTGTTGCCCGACGTGGTCATCACGCAGGCGCAATGCGAGGTATGCGCCGTATCGCTGAAAGAGGTGGAAGAAGCGCTGGAAAATTATTTGGAAAAAGACGCAAAGATCATCTCCCTGCAGCCGGCAAGCCTGGAAGACATTTTCGCCAACATTAGCCAGGTTGCCGAAGCGCTGGATGTTCCATCAAACGGAGAAAGGCTGTTGGAAGATTTGCAGGAACGGGTAGATATTATTCGTCACAAGCTAAAATTTGTTGATACTAAGCCGACTGTAGCCTGCATCGAATGGCTGGAACCGCTCATGGTATCCGGCAACTGGGTACCTGAACTGGTTGAGATCGCCGGCGGAAAGCCTTTACTGGCTGAAAACGGCAAACACTCGTCTTATATTCAATGGGAAGATATTGTTGCTGCCGACCCAGACGTGATCATCGCCATGCCCTGCGGTTTTTCCATTGCGCGGACGATGAAGGAAATGCATATCCTGCTGCAAAAACCCGGTTTTACTGACCTGAAAGCTATAAAGAACAACAACTTGTTTATTGCCGACGGCAACCAGTATTTCAATCGGCCCGGTCCGCGCATCGTTGATTCTATCGAGATATTAGCTGAGATCATTCACCCCAAACAATTCATTTTTGGTTACGACGGTAATGGATGGGTTCGGTTTGAGGTATAGGTGTAGTGTATCAGCGGAGCCTGCTACACCTGCAACACTGGAATGATCGTGTCAGTATTCACAATAACTTTTTAAAATTTTTAAAAAAGTTTATATTTACTGCTGTCACCAGGCTTACGAAGTTTCGAACTTCGTAAATGTCAACTACAATTTAAACCAAATTCCATTATGCGCTATTTGCTTGCCGTCCTGCTGTCTGTTTGCATCAGCATATCCGCTTTTGCTTCGCCCAATTTCAACCCGAAAGATCTGGGCATCGTGTGGGAACCCGTTAAAAACGATTCGCCTAAGCCAGGGCAGTCACTCAATGCGATTACCATTACCAATCATGGTAAGGCCACATTGCCCGCGTCGGGCTGGACGATCTACTTCAACAGCGCGAGAGGTGTCCTGGAAACATCACCAACCAATAACGCAAAATTCGGCTTCCACAACGGCGACCTGTTCAGCCTGACGCCCACCGCAGGCTTTACCGAGCTGAAACCCGGCCAATCCGAACGTATAGAATTTGTTGACGACGACCTGGTAGTGAACATCACCGATGGTCCTGAAGGTTTTTACCTCGTTTGGGATGACCAACCTGACAAGGGTTACAACTTAGGCGATTTCAGCATAAAGCCTTTCAGCCCGAACTATGCCGGGCTGGTTACGCCTGCTGTTATTTATGATCAGAACAAGAACATAGCAGATATACCAGCAGAACAACTGACCAAAGTGTTCCCGACTCCGGTGAGCTACAAGGAGACGGGAGGGTATTTCAAATTTGAAAAGTTGCTCGTTGGCCTAGGCGATCCGAAATTTGATGATGAGACCAGAAATCTTAGGACTTTTCTGCAATCAATAACAGGAAAGAATTTCAATATCAATCCAAACTCCAAAGGCTACAATCTTGTATCTATAAAATTTAGAGCAGGTCTAAATGACGAAGGTTATGAACTATCAGTTTATAAGGATTCGATTATTATTAACGCCACTAATCCTGCCGGCGCGTTTTATGCCATTCAATCATTAAAATCGCTCATCCCTCCGTCCAGCTATGCCCACCCTCAAAAAGAGATACAGATCCCCTGCGTCGAGATCAAAGACGAGCCACGCTTCAGTTACCGTGCTTTTATGCTGGACGTGGGCCGCAATTTTCATTCGAAGGAAGAGATAAAACGCATACTGGATGTAATGGCGCTGTATAAGCTCAATGTATTTCATTTACACCTGACCGAAGATGAAGGCTGGCGCTTAGAGATACCCGCCCTGCCCGAGCTGACTGAAGTCGGCGCCAAACGCGCGCATTCATTAGATAGCAAAAAAACTCTGCCTGCGTCGCATGGCTCTGGCGGCGATACCAGCAATCCGCAGGGGACCGGTTATTACAGCGTGGCTGATTTTATCGACATCCTTAAATACGCGCAGGAAAGACATATCACCGTTCTGCCCGAGATCGAAACGCCGGGTCATGCCCGTGCCGCCGTAAAAGCCATGAACGCGCGCTATAGCCGGCTAATGGCTGAAGGCAAAAAGGACGAAGCCGAAAAATATTTACTGAGCGACCCGAACGATAAATCGGTTTACAGTACCGCACAGGCCTGGAACGATAACGTGATCGACGTGTCGCTGCCGTCAACGTACAATTTCATCGCCACAGTGATCGATGGCATACAGGCCATTTACAAACAAGCCGGCGTGCCTTTGACCACCATCCATTTCGGCGGAGATGAGGTCCCGCGCGGCGTTTGGGAAAAATCACCCGCATACTTTGCGCTTAAATCAACCCATCCTGAAATTCAAAGTACTACCGATTTGTGGTATTACTACTATGGCAAAGTGAACGACTTGATGAAAGCCCGTGGCCTGAAAATGGCGGGCTGGGAAGAAATGCCGTTGCTGCGTACCCGTGTAGATGGCCGCCCCGTTTATCTGCCGAACCCCAATTTCAGTTTCGAACACTGGCAGGCCGAAGTGTGGAACAATACGCTGGGCGATGGCAATGAGGACCTGGCCTACAAACTGGCCAACGGCGGCTACCACGTGGTGCTGTCACCAGTAACTAATTTCTACCTGGACATGGCGCACTACAAGTCGTTCGACGAGCCGGGTTATTACTGGGGCGCGTTTGCCGATATCGACAAGCTGTTTTCATTTATTCCTTTTGATTACTTTAAAAACTCCAAAGTCGACCGCAACGGACTGCCTATCGACCCGAAGATCTTCGTCGGCAAACAAAGGCTGACGGATTATGGCAAAAACAATATCATTGGCCTGCAATGCGCGCTATGGGGCGAAAATATTAAAAGCGACGAACGGCTGGAATATATGATGCTGCCGCGTATGCTGGGTTTCGCCGAACGCGCCTGGGCGCAGGACCCTGCCTGGGCCACCGAGCCGAACCCGGCTAAAAGCGATTCGCTGTATCAAATTGCCTGGGTAAATTTCCTGAACGTGCTGGGCAAACGCGAGCTGCCGCGGCTGGATTATTTTAACGGAGGCTACAGTTACCGTATTCCAAAACCCGGCGTAATTTGGCAGGATGGCAAGTATTTGGCCAATGATCAGTTCCCGGGGATGGCCATTCGTTACACCACCAACGGCAAAGATCCGGATGCCAAAAGCCCGCTTTATAAAGATGCCGTTACAAACCAAAATCCGGAAATAAAATTCCGCGTTTTCGACAACAAAGGGCGGGGTAGCAACGTTACTGTACCAGCTAACCAATAAACACAGGCAATAAAGGCGCCAGGTCATCTGCGGGTGCCTTTATTGCTCAACCAATCTCCTCTTTTCTTTGTGGCCTCTGTGCCGTTCTTAGTGCCCTTTGTGGTTTAATTTTACCACAGAGAACACAAAGATTTTGCACAAAGACTAAAACGTCACATTCAGCCCCGCGTAATAATTCCTCGGCGCTGCGGCATTATAATACCGGCCGCCAACCGCGTTCAGGTCATCCCCGAGGCTGTATTTCTCATTGAGCAGATTATCCACTCCCGCATAAATACCCAAACGCATACCGCGAAATTGGTGTTCCCAGCCGGCTTTCGCCTCAACTAAATTGTAGGATGGCGCAAAGGCGGTATTGGCGTCGTTCAACGGCAGCCGGGCGGTATAGTTATACTGCCCGAACAGGTAGAAGTTCGCCGGCAAACGCAACTGCATACTTCCCACAATCACTTGTTCGGGAACGCCCGTCAATTTATTACCCGAATAATTGGCGTTATTTTCCCGGTAATCGCTAAAGGTGAATTTATCGAGGGTAACCGAGAGGTTGAACTGCAATCCGCGGACAAAATCCGTATTGTTTCGCCTGATGAGCCAATCAGTAAAATTTAATTCAAAACCCGGCTGATTGGTGCCGCCGACGTTAATGTAGTAAGTTGCACCATTCACGTCCTCCTCAGGCACGATGGCGTTGTTGATATGATAGTAAAATACCGAAGCGTCCAGGAACATGCTTTCGTCAGCGTTGCGCAGCCGGAAGCCGGTTTCGTAATTGATGCCATCCTCGGCCTGCAGATTTGGGTTGATCGCATGGTCGGTCGGGCGTATTTCTGCGGTCGTCGGCGTTGAATATCCCCGGCTTACAGACGCCCGCCAGATAAAATCGTTAGTCAATTGGTACGACAGCGCCAAACGGGGCATCATTTGCGGAGTAAAACTGCGGTTGGTAAAATTCGCTTCGTCATTCGGGAACAGGTTTTTGAATTTATAATCATAAAAGTTAAGGCTTAAGGCGGCTTCTATGTGCAGGCGCTTATTAATATCGGCCAGGTAGCGCGCAAAGATAAAATGCTGGTTGGTGTTGATTTGGTCCAGCGCTTGTGCGGTATCGCGTACCCCGGCGCGGTTGCCATAATTGTTGATGTCTGAATTGGTTTGCTGCCACTCGATGCCCAGGTTTGCTTTCCAATCTAGGTTCGCGCCTGGCTTTCCGCTCAGCTCAAAATAACTGCGCAAACCGTAGGTTCCTTCGTAACGGTTCTCGTAATCGGTTATGAAAGGATTGGCAAAATTCACATAGCTGCCGAAAATGGAGGTGACGTTCCTTAGCTGGTCCGAAATGTGCCATTCGTTCACCGCACCGCCATACGTCATTTTTTGGATGATGCCTATATGCTGTTGTATAGCGCCGGGGAGTGTTTTTGTGGGAAGACGCGCCCATTGTGGGTCTTGCTGGTACTGGCTTAAGGTAAGCCCACCGGGTGTTTCGTAGTCCAGGTCGGAGTAAAAGCCTAATATCTTCAATTTATCTTTGGCTGATAGCGTTAGACGGTCGTCGGCCTGGAAAAAAGTACGGTACATATTACTGTTCTGGCGATAACCTGCTGCCGTTTGATAAGCTTCGGTAATATTCAGTTGATTGTTGCCTGAGCGGTTTTGAAGCGTCGCATATTGATGAAAAAGCCCGTACGATCCGCCATTCAATCCTGCTGACAAATAGCTGCTGTCGTTATAGCGGTTCACCGGGCTGATCAATACTACGCCGCCTGAATTGGCGCCAAACAGGCTCCCATCAGGTCCCTTCAGTATCTCGATGCCTTGCACGGTATTGATGTCGATCGCATTTAAGTAGGTATTACCGCCGGCGTCCGTAAGCGGCATATCGTCGTAATAGATCTTTACGTCGCGCACGCCGAATGGCGACCGCAGCAAGCTCCCCCTGATAGATAACCGGTAACTGCCCGGCGAACGTTCTTCCATGCGCACACCCGGCACGGTATTCATCACAGATACAAGCGAATTTTCGGGCTCAAGTTTAATCTGTGCCGGACTTAATACGCTGACCGATGCGGGAACGCTTAATACCGGCTGCTCGATCAGGTAACCGGTAACCGTAAGCGGCCTAAGGTGATGGGCGCTATCCTTTTTTAGGGAATCTTGTGCCTTTTGTGCAAAGCAACTGGTCCCCAAGGTAATAAAGAAGACTGAAAGCAGGTGAATTTTAGCCATAGGCATCATTCAGGTAAGATCAATAGTGCCTGAGTATAAATGATATGATTTGACCTGAGGGCGAAGCAATCTACCAAAATTTAACATTCCGGCAAAGAATTTGATACACATACGGTCTCTGACCAACAAAATATTATTTTTGGGAACCAAGCACAATTTTTCCACTGGGCGCTGATGCGAAAACTGTTTATAAGCCTGTTTTTACCGGTAATATTTTCCGCAATAGCCATTAGGGCTGCTGCTCAGACGTGCTCGGGCAGCCTGGGCGACCCGGTTATTTACCAGACCTTCGGTTCGGGACCGAATCCCGGCTCGGCATTGCCGTCGAGCGTAACCAACCTGACCTACACGACCGACAATTGCCCCAACGATGGCTACTATACCATAGTGAATGCTGCAAACTTAAGCCCATCCCAGTGCCACCCCACCTGGCAGACCGTGACCAGCGATCACACCGGCGACCCGAACGGTTACATGATGCTGGTCAACGCCAGTTACGACCCCAGTATCTTTTTTACCCAAACCGCCAACGGGCTTTGTCCCAATACCACGTACGAGTTTTCGGCTTATATACTGAATTTAATGACCCTTGCAGCCAGCAATGCCGATAACACCGTAATACAACCTAACATCACATTTTCTATCAGGGCGAACGACGGTACGCTGCTGGCGACGTACAATACCGGCGTTATACCGCCAACGGCCGGACCGCAATGGAACAAATATGGTGTTTACTTTACTACCCCGGCCGGCATAACGGATGTGATCGTCACCATGAACAACAATGCCCCGGGCGGCAATGGGAACGACCTGGTGCTGGACGATATCGCCTTCAGGGCCTGCGGACCGGTGGTGCAGACTGGTTTCGGCGATCTTACCACGACCGGCGCACAGGAAATCTGCGAGGGCAGCGATGCCGATTACACCTTGACATCGAGTGTCGGCGCCGGTTATACTAATCCATTTCTTCAATGGCAGATCAACACCAACAACGCCGGCTGGACGAATATCCAGGGCGAAACCAATGCGACGCTGCACATAACGATTACCAATGCCGCCACCGGCAACTACCAGTACAGACTTGCAGTAGGAGAGGGGCAAAACATCAATTCACCGAGCTGCAATGTCAGCTCATTACCGCTTACCATCAATGTAAATCCTTTGCCCGTGGTGCCGCTTCCCGCGACGCAAACCGTCTGCGAGGGCGATACCCTGACGCTCAATGCAACGGGAGGTGCCAGCTATGTGTGGAAAGGGCCGGGTATTGCCGGTATAAATCAAAATCCGCTGGTGATCTATAATGTCAGCCCGGCAAATGCCGGTAGTTATTCGGTAGTAGCAACGTCTGCGCACGGGTGCGCCGGTGCGCCGGTGCAAACAACGGTCAACGTTATTCCAAGAGTAGTACCGGGGCTTATAGCCGATCAAACCCTGCTATGCCTGGGTGAGTCGGCGCATTTACAGGCGTCGGGTGGGATATATTACAAGTGGAACCCGTCAACCGGGCTTGACCACGACGATATACCCAACCCCGTCGCCAGTCCTTCGCAAACCACAACCTACCGGGTAACTATTAGCAATGGCGGCTGTGCCGACAGTACCAAAACCGTGACCATCAGCGTTTACAACAACCCACAGGCTGATGCCGGTAAGTCCAAAGTGATATTCGAAGGACAATCCACGCGGCTACAGGGCACCGTTTCCGGTGATAATATCGCAAGCTTTTACTGGTCGCCTTCCGATTACCTGGACGATCCGCATTCACTGACCCCCGTCGCTACCCCGCCGCACGATATTACTTACACCTTAAATGTCATTTCCTCCAGTTGCGGTGAAGCCGCCAGCTCGGTATTTGTCAGGGTTTATCAAAAAATAACTATACCGAATGCTTTTACTCCCAACGGTGACGGTGTGAACGACTACTGGAATATTGCTGCGCTGGTGACCTACCCTGAAAGCCTGACAACCATATATACGCGCGACGGGCAGCAGGTTTACAAAAGCATAGGTTACGCCCAACCCTGGGACGGCACGGCGAACGGAAGCCCGGTTCCAACCGGAACGTACTACTACATCATCGACCTTAAAAACGGCACATCGCCGATATCGGGCTGGGTAGTGGTAACACGGTGACTATTTTCGTTTAAAATATATAATTCAGGCCGGTCTGAAATAAACTGACTTTGCCGGCAAAGGGATTGAAATTGTCGGTTAAGGTTGTGGTAGGGATATAATCTGCATACAGTTCTATATGCTTATGAATCAATATACCCGCCTTGCCATAAAATGCGGCCCAGAAATTCAAAAAACTAAGGTCACCATCCGGCTCGGCCTGGGGTATATTATGGAAATATATCGTATATTGATGCTGTCCGTATGAGGAAAAGTTCAGCAATGCGCCTGCCGCCATGAATACCTTAAAGTTATCGGTGTTGTAAAAATTATAAACGACTTGTGGTGCCAGGCTGACCGTATTATAACTGAATTTTATGGTTGCCGACGAACCATTGGCATCCTGCGGGTCCGAAAATGAGTGGCTCGCTTCGGTGAATGAGGCCTCGATCCTTAGAAAATATCGCTGTGTAGTTTTATTTGGTATAAGATCAAACCCTGCATCGATCTTTGGCGACAGAACGCTGCTGGGGGGAAACTGATTACCTGTAAAGTTCATATCCTCATAACTGACGCCCGCTCCGGCAAACCATCTCGTACCACTAAGCTTTTGTTGTGCGGGCCGAGACCCCTTTACGCCGTTGATTGTATTAATTATTGGCAGGATATCAGTTTCCGAGTAAGATGATCCGTCTATTCTCGATTCAAGCGAGCTATTCTCTTTTTGATACAACCGCGAAATATAAATAAGTTGTCTCTTAAATCTATAATCGGTTTTAACTTCACTCGCGTTGTCAGGATTTAAATAGACATGATAAACTAACTCGCGGGGTACTTTAACGCCCTGATAAAGTATATAATACCTGGTCTTGACCTGATCTGTATAACTGTATAGGGCAACATTTTTGCCTGTTGTGAGTACTTGCAGAAAAACCGTGTCGGCCACCTTGCCGGTATCGATCCCTTGCCGAATGTTTGCCATTTCCACCTCGTCTGTACTGACGGTTACAGCATCACGTTCATATAGTTGAAGGCCATTTACGCCAAAACCGTTTATATCGTGCACTGTAAATTGATTAACCGTTGCATTATCTGCGGCATTCGATCTGAAACTAATGCGTCTAGGATTTTTGCTCCATCCCCTGTAGTCAATAAAACCTCTGGCGGTATCGCCGTCAAGCTTGATAATATATCCGGGTTTATAATTGCTTTGTGCTTTTGACAATAACGGTATCAGAAGCGTTAAAAACAGGCAAGTGATAAAGAATTTCACAAAAAGGTTTACGTAATGTTTAAGTATTACAATACTATATAATGTTTACGAAAAATCAAACTAATTCAGACTAATCATAAATAACGCTTTGATTTTCACCCGGATACTTATACCGCTATTTTTGCATTTATGCACAACGAAAATCACCTAAAAAGCTCGGACATGATACAGGACATCGTTATAGGCATGTCCGACGGGCTTACTGTTCCTTTTGCGCTGGCGGCCGGCCTTAGCGGTGCCGTACAATCGTCATCGATAGTCGTAACAGCCGGCATCGCCGAGATCGTTGCGGGTTCCATCGCCATGGGACTGGGTGGATTTCTCGCCGGTAAAACGGAAGCCGACCATTACGCCTCGGAACTGCAACGCGAACATGACGAGGTAGAACGGGTGCCCGAACAGGAAAAGCTGGAAGTAAGAGAAGTTTTTGCAGGTTTTGGACTGTCGGATAAATTACAGCACGAGATAGCCGATGAAATGGCGAAAGACAAGGATAAATGGGTGGATTTTATGATGCGCTATGAGCTTGGCCTTGAAAAACCGCAAGCTAACCGCGCGACACGCAGCGCTATTACCATCGGCATTTCCTATGTTGTCGGCGGCACAATTCCGCTGTCGCCCTACTTTTTCATTGCCGATTCGCGGGAGGCGCTTTTATATTCATGTGCCATTACGATAGTTTGCCTGTTCGTGTTCGGCTATTTCAAGAGTAAGGTAACCGGTCAGCCGCCGTTTGCGGGAGCTTTAAAGGTGCTGATCATCGGCGCATTGGCTGCGGCCGCGGCGTTCGTAATGGCGAAATTGATCAATGGGGCTTAGTGAGTTGGTGCAGCCAATTTAACGGGTCGGCAATACAACTAAAATTTGATGAATTTCTCCAACTGTTCATTCACATATCTTACCGTATCGTCCTTAAACAGATCGCCGTTGGCGTCCAATTCGCGATGTATGGATGCGATATGTATCTTGAGCGGCATTACGTTAAGGTGTATATAATGACAGACACCGGTAAAATGGTCTATGCCCCGGATGTTGCCGTACCTGCCCGACGAAACGCCCACCAGCGCGGCCTTTTTCTCATAAAAGCTTTGGGGAAACGAACAGGCATCGATGAATACTTTTAGTACCCCGGGGAAGCTCCCATTATATTCGGGGATGACAAAAATAAATTTATCAGTTTGGGCAACGATTTCCTGGATCGGCTTGAATTCTTCGCTCCTGGTACCGTACAGGTCAGTGGCGATGATGGCCGGCGGAAGCGCGGACAGCGATAAAATGCCTGCTTCGGCGCCTTTTTCCGCCAGCTTTTTCTGGTAATATTGAGCTACCTTGAGCGTCGAACTGCCCGGCCGGTTAGTTGATGATATGATAGTGATCATTTTTAGTAAGTGAATGGTCAATGGTCAATAGTGAATGGCCGGCAAGCAATTTGCCAAATGTTAAAAACATCAATTGACTATTCACCATTCACTATTCACCAATTGTTTTGTTTGTAAGTTAACGCAAGCTGTGGATTTCCGAATACTTAAAATCCCTATCTTCGCAACGGGTAAAAATACGAGTTCGCGAACAGAAACCTGCCCGGGTAATAAAAAATTGCATATAAAAGAATGAGTAAGATTATTGCGTTGGCCAATCAGAAGGGTGGTGTCGGAAAAACCACATCGTCCATTAACCTGGCGGCGAGCCTGGCTGTGCTTGAATACAGAACTTTACTGGTTGATGCCGACCCGCAGGCTAATTCCACCTCGGGTATAGGCTTTGATCCGCGGACAATAAAAAACAGCATCTACGAGTGTATCATCAACGATATCGATCCGCATGATGCGATACAAAAAACCGAGACACCGCACCTGGACCTGCTCCCGGCCCACATCGACCTGGTCGGGGCCGAGATCGAAATGATCAACCTGGAAGACCGGGAATACAAAATGAAGGCCGTGCTCGACCGTATACGCGGAGAATACGACTTTATCATCATCGATTGCTCGCCTTCGCTCGGCCTGATCACCATTAACGCTTTAACGGCCGCCGATTCGGTCATCATCCCGGTTCAGTGCGAATATTTTGCGCTCGAAGGCTTGGGCAAATTGCTCAACACCATCAAGATCGTACAAACGCGCTTAAACACCGACCTGGAGATCGAGGGCATATTGCTCACCATGTACGACGTAAGGCTGCGCCTGTCGAACCAGGTTGTCGAGGAGGTTAAAAACCATTTCGAGGACATGGTATTCGAAACAATTATTCAGCGCAATACACGTTTAAGCGAAGCGCCCAGTTTCGGCATGTCGGTTATTATGCACGATGCCAGCTGTAAAGGCGCCATCAATTACCTGAATCTTGCACGCGAGATAGTGCGTAAGAATGGCCTGCTCAAAGACGAAACCATAGCGACCACAGAAACGATATAAGAATGAGTGCAGAAAAGAGAAACGCGTTGGGAAAAGGGTTAAGCGCCCTGTTAAATGATTCTGTAAACGTACTTCCGAATAAAAATGAATTTGGCAAAGCCGCCGAGGTAAATGCCGCCGGCGCTGTCAGTGAAATAAAGATTGCCGAGATAGAAGTTAACCCTTTTCAGCCCAGAACCGATTTTGACCAGGAGGCTTTGAACGAACTGGCCGATTCCATTAAACTGCAGGGGCTTATCCAGCCCATTACGGTACGGCGCGTAAACCCGCACCGTTACCAGCTTATTTCGGGCGAACGCCGCTTGCGTGCATCCAAGCTGGCCGGGCTGACCCAGATACCGGCTTACGTGCGTACGGCCAATGACCAGCAGATGCTGGAAATGGCCCTGATAGAAAACATACAGCGCGAAAACCTGAACGCTATAGAGGTAGCCCTCAGCTTTCAGCGCATGATCGATGAGTGCAGTTTGAAGCAGGAAGAATTGGGCGAACGTGTAAGCAAAAATCGCTCGACGGTGACCAACTACCTCCGCCTGCTTAAATTACCGCCAACTATACAGGCATCTATCCGCGACGGCCAAGTAACTATGGGCCATGCCCGGGCGCTTATTTCTGTTGATGACCCGGCGAAACAATTATTTATCCACCAGCTCGTTATACAGCAGGGCCTGTCGGTGCGAAAGGCCGAGGAAATGGCACGCGAGGCGCAAAGGCCGTCGGTAAAAAAGGAAGGCAAACAGCCGGAACCACTGTCATTCCAGGTGCAAAAGATACAGGACGACCTGGCCTCGAGGTTTAGTACCAAAGTTAAACTTAAAATGGACAGCCAGGGCAAAGGATCCATCGAGATCCCTTTCCTGTCGGAGGACGACCTGAGCCGTATCCTCGAAATGCTGGATTGGTAAATGATGTATAAATGTCTGCTCCTTGCCTGGTTTATTTTAGGGTTTGCTTTGGCCGCGCAGGCGCAAAAGCCGGCCACCGATACGGTAAGGACGCGCGCCGACAGCATAACCAGGAAGCACGACTCCGTAACCTCCAAACGCTTCAAGCCGAAGATCACCAAAGAAAAAGTTTATCACCCCGATTCGCTGCACGATCCGCACAAGGCGCTGGTGCGTTCGCTTATCATCCCCGGATGGGGGCAGTTGTATAACCGCCAGTGGTGGAAGGTGCCGGTCATTTATGCCGGGCTGGGACTGCTGGGCGATGCTATCGTCTTTAACGCGCACTATTATTCGATATTTCTGAAAGAAGATATATTGCGTCAGCACGGCGTGACAACCGGCCGGAACCCCGATCTTGTCAATTTAAATGACGCTGATGTGGATAACGCAACAAACGCGTACCGGCGCAACCGCGACCTGTGTATCCTGGGCACCCTGGGTGCGTGGGGTATACAAGCCATCGATGCCTACGTCGACGCCAAATTCAAGCACAGTTATACGATGGATAATAACTTGTCTATCAGGATCAGGCCTGGCTTCCTGGATCAACCCGCTTATGCATTTTACAGCTACAACGCTTATATACCGGCTGTAAAAATTACCTTTATAATGAAATAAAAAAGTTTAGCGTCTTTAAAACAAACCGGGCAAATTTTATATCTATTTTAGATAGCTTATAACACGACATAACATAATGAACATCGCATTATTAGGGTACGGTAAAATGGGTAAGATTATCGAAAAGATCGCCACCGACCGTAAGCATGAAATCGTACTGAAGATCGATTTTTATAATCAAAACGAGCTGACGGCAGAAAACCTGAAAAATGCCGACGTGGTTATCGAATTCAGTACGCCAACCTCGGTTATGAACAATATACAACAATGTTTCGATGCCGGCGTTCCTGTAGTAGTAGGCACAACGGGCTGGTACGAGCACCTGCCCGAGATCAAACAAAAATGCCTGGAAAGCAATGGTACTATGGTATATGCGTCGAACTTTAGCGTAGGCGTGAATATTTTCTTTCATATCAACAAACTGCTGGCAAAGCTGATGAACAAGTACCCGTACTATGACGTACAGGTTGAAGAAATACACCATACGCAGAAGCTCGATTCGCCAAGCGGTACCGCAATTACTATCGCAGAAGGTATTATAGAAAATCTGGATGCGAAAAAGGAGTGGGTCAACATCCTTACGTCCGACGGCGATAATTCGGCAAGCGACAACGTAAAAAACGACCAACTGCTGATCGAGTCCTTTCGCATCGAAAACATACCCGGCACCCATTCCGTTATTTACGATTCGGAAGTCGATACGATCGAGCTTAAACATACCGCCCACAACCGTAACGGTTTTGCCCTTGGCGCTGTCCTTGCCGCTGAGTGGATACAAGGGAAAAAGGGGTTCTTTTCGGTGGCGGAAATGTTCGATTTTGGAACCTAAACTGATTTTAACTACATAAACGCAACGGTGGATACCCTGGCATTCTTGGTAATCTTTGTCATATTTGTTGTTCTTCCCTGCGCCGGCCTATGGCAATTGTTCGCAAAAGCCGGGCGACCGGGATGGCACGCTGTTATACCGCTGTACAACATCTATGTGATGATCAGGCTGAGCGGCCGGCCGGGCTGGTGGATTATCTGGATGGTTATGCCTGCGATAAATATCCTGGTTTTGATCGGGATAACTCTTGACTTCGCAAGGTCGTTCGGAAAGTTTTCGTTCCGGCAGCATGCAGCAGCTGTTTTGCTGCCGTTTATTTACTTTATAAAATGGGGCAGCGACAAGCATACGCGATATCTCGGTCCTTCAGCCAGTAATCAATTCCGTGACCAGTACCAAAATGACCTGATCAAGTCAACAACGCGTGAATGGGGAGAAGCGATCATTTTCGCTGGGGTTGCTGCCGCGCTTATCCGCACATTGCTGATCGAACCCTATACTATCCCTACGCCATCGATGGAGCGCTCGTTGCTGGTGGGCGATTTCCTGTTTGTGAGTAAAATAAACTATGGCCCGCGACTGCCCGAAACGCCGCTTTCGTTTCCGCTTGCTCATAATACCATTCCCTTGTTCAATGCCAAATCATATTCCAGCCTCATCAAGTTGCCCTATTTTCGTCTTCCCGGGTTTAGCAAGGTTAAAAGAGGCGATGTGGTGGTTTTTAATTATCCCATGGACGCCGATTCGCCTTATTACCGCCCGGTAGATAAGCAGGATAATTATATCAAACGCTGCCAGGGTGTTCCCGGCGATACGTTAAGCATAGTCAACGGGCAGGTGTACGTGAACAACAAAGCTGTCCCAAACCCGGCCGGAGAGCAGACGGAATACGCTTACAAAACCAGCGCGCCTATCGATTCACAAGCTTTTAAAAAACTCCGTATTTCATTTTATAATGCGTCCGACGAGCCGGGCCTTGCTACCATGACGACGGCTTCGGCAAAAATTTTTAAAAAACGGCCGGACGTAGGGTCGTTCACACGGGTAATTACTCCGAAAGGCGTTACCGATCCGTATAATTCCGTTTTCCCGCGCAAATACCCTATAAGGCTACTGCCTGTTGAAAAAATACCAGACTACAAATGGAACATGGACAACTATGGTCCGATCATCATTCCTGAAAAAGGCTGGACCGTAAAGCTGACGGCTATCACCCTGCCGTTGTACGAACGTGCCATCGAGGTTTATGAGGGAAACAAGGTTGAGATAAAAGGCGGCGATATTTATATTAACGGGCAAAAGACCAACACTTATACGTTTAAGATGGACTATTACTGGATGATGGGCGATAACCGCCACGATTCGGAAGATAGCCGGTTCTGGGGTTTTGTGCCCGAGGATCATATCGTCGGTAAGGCACTGTTCATTTGGATGAGCTTGGATAATAATGGCGGGTTACTGCACAGGATCAGGTGGAACAGGATATTTAAGGGAGTGGATTGATTTTATTTCGGATTTCGGATTTTCAATTTCGGATTTAGCGCAGGTCCGATAACCGAAACTTTTTAGCCAAGCCATTTAAATCATCAACAACGGCATCTACCAGCGGAATACCATTGATCTTCCTGTCAGCTTCGGCTTCCAATTCAGGTTCTCCGGGAATGATCACTTTTTGCGCCGGGTCAATGGGCTTCGATGACTTAAACCGTTCGATCCAGTTATCCATATGAGTTTTAAACTCGTCAACCGGGCGAAAGCCGTCCACGCGCATCGCGCCGAGGAAATGACCAATACCTGCACCCACCGGATCATTCGGCGGCTCCAAAAAAGCCACGAACGGCGGTACCCACGGGCCGTAATTCGCCCCTGAAAGAACCGCAGAAAGAATATCGACCGTAGCGCCCAGGCCAAAGCCCTTGTGACTGCCATGCTCTTTGTCGCTTCCCAGGGGCAATAGTGCGCCGCCTGATTTCAGGGCATGCGGATCCGTAACCAGGCTGCCTTGTTTGTCCTGTATCCAGCCTTCCGGCACTTGCTTGCCTAAACGCTGCGCTATTTCGAGTTTTCCGTTTGCTGCCGCCGAAGTCGCCATATCGACAACAACAGGCGGATATTTTCCTGCCGGGAAAGCATAGCACATCGGGTTAGTGCCCAGTAATCTTTCACTGGAATACGTGGGCGATACCAACGGACTGGCATTGGTCATGGCAAAGCCGATCATATTTTTTTGGACCGCCATCAGCGCATGATAACCCGCTATGCCGAAATGATTCGAATTACGCACCGATACCCAGCCTGAGCCATATTTTTCAGCTTTATCGATAGCTACCTGCATAGCAAAGGGAGCAACCACCAGTCCTAAGCCTGCATCGCCGTCGACCGTGGCCGTGGTAGCGGTTTCGTGAACGACCTTCATATCCGGCTTAGTATTGATTCGGCCTTTTTCCCATAAGCGCACATAACCTACCAGGCGCGCAACGCCATGCGAGTCGATACCGCGCATATCCGCCCTGATCAATACATCAGCTGCTAGCCGGGCATGCTTCGGGCCGCAGCCCATTGCCAGGAAAATATTTTCGGTAAAAGTCCGGAGGGCAGATTCAGAGATAAGCATGGCCCCAAAGATAGTTTATCTGAAAATTGTTTATCTTTAAGTAGCCATTTTTATATTAAAAGATTATGTCATTTCGACGAACAAGGGCAGCATCGAACTACTGGGGTGAGGCGAAAACTTGTACGACATGCAAAGTTCGGGAAGTATATCGTATAAGATTTCTCCCCGCACCACGCACTATCCCATCTTCGCTCGTCGAAACCACATAGCTTTTTGGCTTTCGCCAGGTAACCCTGTAAACAATTTAATACTATGCCCAGGAATCTTAAGACCGTCCTTCTGGTTATTTTTTCACTGATTTTTTGCACCTCATCATTTGCACAAAAACCGCGCGCGCGCGATATTGGGATTCCTTTCGAGGGTATACCGGGGCAGTGGAATGCCATAACCGATGTCCCGGGCGTCGAGGTAGGTTATAGCACCATTATCAGCGGATCGGGCAAAAACATTGCCGGCAAAGGGCCTGTGCGGACGGGTGTCACAGCAATTTTTCCTAACGGAAAGGTTAATCATCACCCGGTTTTTGCCAATTGGTACACGCTGAACGGCAACGGTGAAATGACCGGCACAACCTGGCTTGCCGAATCGGGTTTTTTGGAGACGCCTATTATGATTACCAATACAAACAGCGTGGGCGTTGTACGCGATGCGGTGCTGAAATGGTTTGTAGACAAAAACTGGTACGGCGATGAAAAAGGTTGGTACACCTACCCGGTGGTTGCCGAAACCTGGGACGGGATGATGAACGACATTTACGGTTTCCAGGTAAAAGAAAGCAATGTATACGAAGCGATGAACACAGCCGCATCCGGTCCGGTAAAAGAGGGCAACGTTGGCGGTGGAACGGGCATGTGCTGTCTCGGTTTTAAGGGCGGCAGCGGAACGTCATCACGTATCGTAACCGTTAACGGCAAACAATACACGTTAGGCGCTTTTGTGCAGTCGAATTTCGGCCGCAAGAAAAACCTGACCATCGCCGGCGTACCTGTCGGGCAGGAGTTGAAAGATACGCTAAACTACGATTTTCGCGGCGGCCCCGCCGTATCTAAACACCAGGAGGGCGACGGCAGCATCATCGTCGTGATAGCCACCAATGCGCCGCTGCTGCCGCATCAATTGAAGCGCATTGCCGAGCGGGTGGCACTGGGTGTTGGCCGGGTCGGCGGCCGGGGCGAGAACGGATCAGGTGATATATTTATCGCTTTTTCAACCGCAAATCCCGATGCGTTCAGCCGCACCAAATCAACCCAGGTCGAAATGCTGCCGAATGACCAGTTAAACCCGCTTTATGAAGCTACCGTTCAGTCTGTCGAAGAAGCTATTATTAATGCCTTGGTCGCGGCTGATACGATGGAAGGTGTAAACGGAAATAAAGCCTACGCCTTGCCGCATGATGCGGTTATCAGGTTATTAAGGAAGCATGGGATGGTGAAATAGTCCGAAGGTCCGCCTAAGCCCGGAAGTCCGAAAGAAAAATTAACTCTCCGTCAGCACCGTAAACTTAAACTCCAGCGGCTCAAAATGACGAATAAGTTCGTCAATAAACTCCTGCCCCCAGCGTACATAAAATAGGCCAAAGTTTTCGGTGCGTTCCTGCAAGCTATCTTTTGGAAAAAGCTCACACTTAATTTGGTCGATTTGTTCCAGGCGGGTTTGGTAGTTCTGCTTTTCAGCACGGATCAGCTTCTTTTCAAGTCGCTTAATTGCATGTTCGAGTCGCGCTTCCACGGCGCCCACGGATTGCGTTAGCGTAGGATCGATCTTTGACGAACGCGACCTGATTTTTTCAAAAGCCCGCTTTAGTTCGGCCCGCTCTTCGTTCAGGGACAATTCGTGTTCGCTGTGCTTTTTTATCCAGTTATTTTTGATCTCGTTGGCGGGTTTAAATAGTTCGACGGGGGCTAATTCCATCCTGGCAATTTTTGTGGCCGATTTTTTGGGTATGATCAAACCGGAATTGCGGAGAATGAGTATCGGAAAATCGACCTCATAGTGTTCAAAATTCGACTTCAGTTCCAACCAGTAAACTATTTCGGCGCCGCCACCTATGTAAGCGATGTTCGGCAAAATATATTCCTGGTAAAGCGGGCGCATCACCACATTCGGGCTGAAATGTTCGGGGTGTTCGCCGATCTGTTTTTGCAGTTCTTCTCTAGTGAGGCTGATATCGGTATTTAGTACTTTAAAAAGACCGTCCTCAAAAACAATCCGTTCGCGCAGACCATCGGTTAGGTAAAAGAAATTGATCTCGCGCGGATTCACCTGTACATGTACGCCGAGTTTTTCCAATTTATCGTTAGTCGCCGAGATATTTTTAAAGCTATGCTCTTCAATAATATCCTGTTCGATAATTTGGGAAAACTGCTGCTTCAGCCGGCGATCATCCGCATCGATGATAACCAGCCCATACTGACCGAATAACGCGTTTACTAAGTAGCGGGTCGCATCGGCCAGCTTATCAAAACCGGCGTAGGCCTTTTCGACGATATCAGCGAGTTCTTTACCGTGATGCTCCAAACCCAAAACGCCCTTATATTCATTCAGCGCCTGCCGCATGGTATCGGGGTTGATACGCCCCGTCGCGCCCGACGCTTCATACCACCAATGCACTTTTTTACCCCCGATATTGGTGTAGTTGATCTCGGCAAAATCGTGATCTTCCGAAGCCATCCAGTAAACCGGCACGAAACTCTTATCCGGGAATTGCTCTTTTAGCTGCCTTGCCAATTTGATGGCGGTTACGATCTTATAAATAAAATATGATGGTCCGGCGAAAATATTAAGCTGATGGCCGGTTGTAACCGTGAAGGTATCGGGAGATTTTAAAAAGGAAATGTTGCCTTCAACTGATTCCGAAATCCGAAATCCGAAATCGAAAATTACCTTGTACTGTTCAGTAAGAACTTCTGCAACTAGCTCCCTGTCGGCAGTGACCTGGCGATTGGCAATGACATTTTTGAATCCCGCAAAATCCGGTCTTTGATTGTAAAATGGCCTTAATTCAGGCTTATCTTCCAAATAATCAATAACTGTTTGCGAGAAAAAACCGGTGTCTTTATAATTGATACAGGAAGATTGCATGCTGATTTCGGATGTCGAATATTCAATTTCGAATTTAAGTGTTTCGAAATTAGATTATAATATCCTAAATCAAATAAGCGCGAACTTATTTTACAATCTGTCCATAAAGGTCGAAGTCTTCAGCGCTGTCAATTCTTACATTGACAAAACTGCCCGGCGTGGCATACTGCAGGTTTGCATCGATCAAAACCTCGTTGTCTACCTCGGGGGAGTCGTATTCCGTACGACCGGCAAAATACCCGCCGTCCTTCCTGTCGATCAGCACTTTGAAAGTTTTGCCAATCTTTTCCTGGTTCTTCCCGAACGAAATATCCTGCTGAATTGCCATAATCGCATCGGCGCGATTCTGTTTCACTTCTTCAGGAACGTCGTCCTCTAAAGAATAAGCATGCGTTTTCTCTTCATGCGAATAGGTGAAGCAACCCAGGCGGTCGAAACGGGTTTCTTCTACCCATTGGGCCATCTCTTCAAAATCCTGTTCCGTCTCGCCGGGATAACCGGTTATCAGCGTGGTGCGCATAGCAATGCCGGGCACCCTATCCCGGATCTGGTTCACCAAATCGATAGTCTTCTGTTTGGTAATACCCCGGCGCATGGATTTTAGCATGTTATCGCTGATGTGCTGCAGGGGCATGTCGAGGTATTTGCAAATATTTTCGCGCTCGTTCATCGCGTCCAGTATTTCCATCGGGAAACCGGAGGGATAAGCATATTGCAGTCGGATCCATTCGATGCCATTCACGTCCGACAATTTGCGAAGCAATTCATCCAGGTTGCGCTTGCCGTAAATATCCAGGCCATAATAGGTCAGGTCCTGGGCGATCAGAATAAGCTCTTTGGTGCCGTTTGCAGCCAACTTTTTGGCCTCGGTGACCAATTCGTCCATGGGTTTGCTCACATGCTTACCGCGCATCAGGGGGATGGCGCAAAATGAGCACGGCCGGTTGCAGCCTTCGGCAATCTTAAAATAAGCGAAATGGGATGGGGTGGTCAAAAGCCGCTCGCCGATCAGCTCGTGTTTGTAATCCGCACCGACGGTCGTAAGTAAATTTTGCAGGTCATTCGTACCGAACCAGGAGTCGACATTGGTGATCTCGACTTCCAGCTCAGGCTTATATCTTTCAGAAAGGCAGCCCGTAACGATCACCTTACCCACTTTGCCCTGTTCCTTCAGCGTGCTGTATTGCAGGATGGTATCGATGGATTCCTGCTTGGCGTTATCGATAAAGCCACAGGTATTGATGACGATGATATCGTCGCGGTTTAATTTCTCAGCTTCATGAACAACATCGAAAGCATTACCCTTTAGTTGTCCCATCAATACCTCCGAATCGTAGACGTTCTTGGAGCATCCGAGTGTTACGACGTTAATTCTTGGTCGTGATTCCACCGATTTTTTTCTATTTGATTTCACCGATTTCTTTTTCTATTTCACTTATTGGATTTCGCCGATTCTGACAGACATCAAACCGATAGTCTTTTTACTTCGCAACTGGTATTGCCAAAATTAACCAATAACCCGGTTTTTATCTTGCTTGCTTTTAGGTATGATAACAACTGATTTTGAAAAAGTCTTGGTATAATACCAGTTACCGATTTAAGTTCGACGATTACTTGTTCTTCAATAAATAAATCGCACCTGAATTTTCCGACTAAATCTCCATTGAAGAATACATTGAATTCCTTTTCAGCCACAAAATTCAGATGTTCAGCGGCCAATTGACGTTGTAATGCATTTGAATATATTTTTTCGTTGAAACCGGGGCCTAATGCGCTATGCACTTTATAACAACATCCAATGATCTTTTCAGTTAAAGGATCATGTTCAAAGTTTCCCATACAAAAATCTGTGGAATCAAAAACTAATCGGTGGAATCAGGATTTGAATAAGCTATTTACGAATTCTTTGCGATCGAAAAGCTGGAGATGATCCATCCCTTCACCGACGCCGATATATTTCACTGGTATCTTGAACTGATCCGATATGCCGATCACTACACCACCCTTGGCTGTACCGTCAAGCTTGGTTAACGCCAGCGCGTTCACAGCCGTGGCTTCGGTAAACTGTTTGCATTGCTCGATCGCGTTCTGACCTGTCGAGGCATCCAGTACCAGCAATATCTCGTGCGGTGCGCCTGGAACTACCTTTTGCATCACATTTTTGATCTTGGTCAGTTCGTTCATCAGCCCCACTTTGTTGTGTAAACGCCCTGCAGTATCGATGATCGCCACATCGTCGCCATTAGCCACAGCCGAACGCAAGGTATCATAGGCGACTGACGCCGGGTCCGAGCCCATAGCCTGGGCAACCACTTTCACGCCAACCCTTTCACCCCAAAGCTGTATCTGGTCCACCGCTGCTGCGCGGAAAGTGTCTGCCGCGCCGATCACTACTTTATTACCGGCCTGCTTCAGCTTATGCGCCAGTTTGGCTATGGTGGTGGTCTTGCCGACTCCGTTCACGCCCACAACCATAATTACATAAGGTTTATGGTCGCCGTATTCAAAGTTGTGGAAATCGTTGCTGTTGTTTTCGGCCAGCAATTGTTGTATCTCGTCGCGCAGCAGGGTGTTTAATTCGGAGGTGCTGACATATTTATCGCGGGCTACGCGTTTTTGTATGCGATCGATGATCTTAAGCGTGGTGCTTACCCCCACATCCGAAGTTACCAGCACTTCCTCCAGGTCGTCGAGCACATCGTCATCTACGGTCGATTTACCCGCAACAACCTTCGTGATCTTGGAAAAGAAGCTGTCTTTGGTTTTTTCCAAACTCGTATCCAGCGCCTGCTGCTCCTGCGGCGTGCTTTCCTTCTTCTTAAAAAAATCGAATAATCCCATTTCCTAAGTCTTAAGTTCTGAGTCCCAAGCCTTAAGTCTGAATCGCGGTTAACGACTTAAGACTTTCGACTACAGACTCCCGACTAATAAAAAAAGCCCTCTCGCATTCACAAGACGGCTTTTATTCCTTTACCGGGCGCAATTATTGAGCCTTTGCTGAATTGATCGCATCTTTGATGTGATCGTTATGCACTATAACTTCCTTAAAAGTATATGCACCTGTTTTTGGCGATTTGGCCATGGTGATCACCTTCGAGTATTCTTTGCCTCTGCCTGTCTTTAAGGTTGCAATCTGTTTCTTTGCCATTTCTTCTTATGTTTTACGTATTACGTTAGACGTTTTACGTTTTTTATTCCTGACACCTGACATTCATACGTATAACGTACAACGTCAAACGTACAACTTATTTTATTTCTTTATGAACGGTCACCTTCTTCAAAACCGGGTTGTATTTTTTCAACTCCAGCCTTTCGGTGGTATTTTTCTTGTTCTTGGTCGTGATATAACGCGACATGCCCGGCAGACCGCTTTCTTTATGCTCGGTGCACTCTAAAATTACCTGAACCCTGTTGCCTTTCTTTGCCATTTCTTTTTATGTTATACGTTTTACGTTGCACGTATTACGTTTTAATTATCTGGTTCATCCGTCCGACATTCAACGTATAACGTAAAACGTCCAACGTACAACCTACTAAATATACCCTTTCTTGACGTATTTATTAATGCAGGCGGTAATACCGTTCTTGCTGATGGTTTTTACGGCCGAAGTGGAAACTTTTAAGGTGATCCACTTATCTTCCTCAGGAACATAAAACTTCTTCAGCTTTAAATTAGGGTAGAACTTGCGTTTAGTCTTAACGTTCGAGTTCGAAACGTTATGACCGTTCATGGCGCCTTTTCCTGTTAAATCACAAACTCTTGACATGACAAATGTTGATTAATTAAATCTCTTTTCGCAAAGAGTTTGCAAATATCAGGATTTTAAGTCAAATAGGCAATAAGGATTTTAAAAATATTTTGGCGCGTAGTCATCAATAAAAGCCTCATAGCAAGGAACGGAGCCATCTCTGCGTTTAACAAGAGGGAGCAGATTGTATTTTCAATGAAATAATGCCAAACAAACTAATCGCTACGTATACCTAAAAATACAAAAAGCCATGAACAGTATCAATTCCTATTCATAGCTTTTTAAGCTGCCGCACTGTGCTTTACATCTTGATAAATTTGGTTTGGCCCACCAACAGGTTGTCTTTGTTGTTTATTATATTGACGAGGTAGGTGCCGGGCAGCAGATTGTTAATATTGCCCTGCCAGATGGTGCCTGCAATACGCGCGTTTGCCACCACAAGGCCGGCGCTGTTTGTAATGCTGACATTGTACGTTGTATTATCCTGTGATTTTGGTACAAAACTTACGTTGATGGTATTGACCGCCGGGTTAGGGTAAAGGTTCAGCGTTACAGTGCTGCCGGTTGCAAATTTCACGTCGACAGGGGCGGAGTAAGTGATGCTGCCGTTAATGTCTTGTTGCCTCAGCCTGTATAAATTTGATCCGGCTGCAGGCGCTTTGTCGGTAAAGCTGTATGAACCTGATCCATCTGAACTTACCGAGCCGATCATATTGAATGTTTTACCCGCGTCGTTGCTGCGTTCAACAGCAAAGCCGGTAAAGCCAAATTCATTTTGCGTGGTCCAGGTAACCTTCACCTGGCTGCCCGATTTCTGCGCGTCGAAGTTCAGCAACTTATACTTCAGCGCCGGGTTTTGGCGCATGGCTATCGAGAACCGTTTAGCACCGTAGCTGCCGGTGTCGGTGGTAATGGAAAATGTATAGCTCGTAGTGTTACGCATATTCACCGAATCGCCTGTAAATGCGTCCTTCAGCCAAACATCATACACCTGCGGGAGGCCTTGAGCCTGGGCCAGGTTAAGCGTATAGGTGCTGTAAGCATTGGAGCCCACCTTTAATGGGATAACAAGCCCATCGCGCAGAGGGAGCTTATTGATAGAAAGCGCCTGGCCGCCATTGGATATGCTGCTCAAATTTACCTTCCCCGAGCCGGTCTTGTGGAGCGCGTCTTCAGCAAAAGCATATCCCGGTTTGGCATTATTATCGAACACGATCAGTATATCATCGGTGTTAACCGTATCCAGTGCCATCTGGAGGCGCAGCGTTTGCGGTGTGCCGGCTGTATTGGCTGCGAGCGCTCTTCCCTTAGTTGTCATCAGCAGGTTTGTTGTTGGTATTGACGATAATGTTTTTGCCGTTTCGTTAAAGATCAGCTCCCCGCCCGTATTTGTTGCCTGTACAAAAAAGCCCTGGCCGCTGGCGATATATTTGCTGCCGCTATTGGTATAGTATCCTATTCCTGCTTCGTATATATCGTAATTTTGCGTCTTCGGATTCAGTTCGTAAAAGAACGGAGCTATGTTGGAGCCATAAATACCCGAAGTCGTCGTCGTGGTGTTAAAGTTGTCCAGGCTGATGGTACAAGCGTATGGGTTCGCTGCAAGGTTGAAACCTTCAACCGTAGCTGAGGGGTTTGAAAAGCCCGGCGCTGTTGAAGACGCATTATACCAATCCCTGAAAATGATCTGCCCCTGGTTCAGGTAACCGGTTGCACTTAACGTAGCGGTTGTCGCGGCATAGGTTGTTTTGGTTTCTGCATCAAATGAAGCGCTCGCCCGGTTGCCCCTGAAAAAGAACAGGAAGCCGTTACTTACCGGTATCGTATAAGTCGAGCTTTCGTTGTTCAGGCTGTAGGTCGGCGGGTTAGTAATATTGCTTATGCCGCGGTAATTGCCGCTGATGAAGCTTGCATTACTTACCGGTACATCCTCGCGGTATAAATAAAGTGTAGGATTTTCGGATGTGGTCGTCACGGTTGATGAAACGTCAAAACCGCCGGGCGCGAGGGTTGTTCCGGTAACGTAAGCCGAATTTTTTACATAATTAAGGCTGTAAGCCAGGTTGCCGTTGCCGTCGGCACCGCCCGAATAATTTACGGGCGAAGCCAGCAGGCGGTAGCCCCGCTGGGCCGTCAGGTAGCGCTGTACGGTTACTTGCCCGTTTATCGAGCCCGATGTCATAGCGTCGACAGATGCTGAACTGGTTGAAGTCGACTGCAGAACAAAGGATGTTCCCGTTGCCGAGGTTATGGTCAGGTCGCCTGTACCGATCACGCTGACAATGCCTGTTGATATAACATTATAAGTGCCGGCTCCTGAAAAAACCGGGGTTGCATTGTTGTTTACCTGCAATATATTGTTTACCGTAAGTGAGAGGCCGCTCTGCACCGTTACAGTCGCAGAATTTAATGCACCCATTACTAAGTATCCCACTGTTTGGTTGCCATCGGTCGCTGATATCACTGGGTCGGGTCCCGTGTAGTTGACCACACCGATACTGGCGTAGGTTGTTGATGTCGGGACTGTTTTAGCGCTCCAGTTTTGCTTGTCTGTCCAAACATTACTTTGTTTGCCGGTCCAGTAGTTGTCTTTCACAAAAGCTAAACTTACGGTTGTGGTTGCGCTAAGGCCGGTCGACGTATTCGTCGCGGTTATGGTGTATACTGTGGCCGCGGAGACTGTCGTGGTTGTTCCCATGATGTTTCCTGAAGAAGTAAAGCTGAAACCGGCCGGCAAGCCCGGGCTGCTCGAAAACTGGTTCGGGTTGTTCGTTGTCGTCGCTTTGAGCGTGTCGATTGTGCCTGTTGTGAAAACCTGTACCGACGGAACATAAACTATGGTAGGCGCTGAAGCATTGGCCGTACACGAAATGGTAACGGTGGTGGTGCTGCTGCCGCTCGCATTGTATGCCGTAATAGTGTATGTTGTGGATGCGAAGGTGGTGGTCGGCGTGCCGCTGATAACCCCGGTCGCATAATTGAAGCTCAAACCCGGCGGCAGCTTGCCGCTTATAAAATATCCGCCGGTTGGCTGGTACTCCGTTAAGGTATTATTGGTATAGTCGGTAACATATAAATTCCCTTTGCTGTCCGTGGTCATGCCCTCGGGGTCGGTAAGCCCGCTCAAAGTTGTTAAGAGCGTTCCGGACGAATTGTAAACCTTTAAGCTTTTTGTTCCCCCAACACCCGAATCGCTGACATAGATATTGCCTGAACCGTCGATATACAGGCCGAAAGGATTGACCAGGCCGGTACTGACCGGAATGGAAAGGTAAGAACCTGTGCTTGAAAATTTAACTACATCCAGCTTGGTATTGTCAAGTACGTAAATATTCCCCGAGTTGTCTGTAGCAACGTTTACCGGGTTCGGGATAGCGGTGTTTGTCAGCGTGAAATTAACGGCGCCGCTGGTTGTAAATTCAACTACGGCTGCGTTACCCCCGTTGGCACTTTCCTCCGCAACGTCCAGGTTCCCGTTGGAGTTATTGATGGCGATACCGGTAGCCGGGCCTAAGCCCTGTACCGGAAGGTTTAACAATGTTCCCGATGAATTGTATTCAGCGATGTATGCGTTGCCGTCGTAATTACCGTTGCCGTTGTTCGACCTTTGGTAATTCAGGACATAAACATTACCGGAGTTGTCGATCGCAATGGCCGATGGATTATTAACCGAGTCGGTAGCGAAAGTGCTCCAGCTGTGTGAGCTTACATTGTATTTGAGGACCGACCCAGGGTCCTTTTTGTCGACGCCAAGGTTCGCAACATATACGTTTCCCGAGGCATCGGTTACAACGCCGTAAGGGTGGTCAAGCGAGCCTCCTGTTATACCTGTGGCGGTTCCATAGCCAAATGTGCCAACCGCACCGCCTGAATTAGCGGGCGTCATGGGGGTTATCGCCGTGTTTTGCGTCATCGCGTAGGTGGACGGCGTATACGATATATTAGGCGCCTGGGCGAAAGCGGTGGAAGAAATTAACACCAGGGCATACCGAACCCAAAGAATGTGGGGTAAATTCTTTAATAGCTTCATTTAATTAGGGTGTATCAGCAAAACAATTATGGCAGCAACACAACAATCGTGCTGATATGTAGGCGAGTAGCTTAAAAGCGCTTTTCGTGCGTTTAAACAAGCATTTTGGGGTTAAAACAGACTGCTGGGTTACTGTTAAATTGTTGGCTTGAACGTGTGCTTTATTCCCCAAATTGGGTAGGGGTCAATGGTTTACGGTGGTCTTGCGGCCCCCTTCGGGACTATCGATGGATGCTCGGATGACCAAAAGGTTGTACAAATCAGCGCGGGTTGTTATAAACAACGCGGCGGGTTCGTAATAGTTGAAAAACTTAACACAATGTACAGGAAATTAGCAGTGGTTATCGGAATGATACTTCTGCCAGCTTGTAAAAAGAACCTGCAAAGCAATGCCTGCGGCACGCAGGTGTGCACCGCTCTTTTTGCAACGGTTATAATACATTTTACAGATAACCAGAGCAACCCGGTAGCTGTAAGTAATTTTGAAGTATTTGACTTAAGTACCAATAAAGCAATGCAGCCCGGCGTTGCTAATTATGATCTCGTTGAAGGGGCCTACGTCATCGCTAATGATAACGAACTAAAGAGTCTTTCGACGGATGGCGACAATATCCGGGTTACAGCAACCAATCCTGCTACGGGGGAAACGAAAATGGCTATCTTTAAAATTGCCGGAGGCTGCAATTGCCACGTCACTAAAATATCAGGTCCGGCTACCATTCAGTTCAACTGATCATTCCAGTACGGCTGTCTTGTTCTTATAAATAAATACCCTGTCATCAAAAACCAGCCGCAGGGCTTTGGCCAATACAGCCGTTTCAATCTCTTTACCCACCTTCATCATATCGGCCGCGGTAAATGAGTGCCCAGCCGATATGACCTGCTGGGCAACGATGGGGCCTTCGTCCAGTTCGTCTGTTACAAAGTGCGCCGTAGCGCCGATCAGTTTTACCCCGCGCTCGTAAGCCTGGCGGTAAGGATTAGCTCCTGCAAAGGCCGGCAAAAACGAGTGATGTATATTGATGATCTTCCCCTGGAAACGGCTTACAAAACCGGGCGACAATACGCGCATAAATTTAGCCAGCACGATGTAATCGTATTCGTGCCTGCCGATAATATCAAGCAACTGCTGTTCCGGCTCTGCTGTGAGCTCATAGTTTACATGGTAAAAAGGAACGCCAAATCGTTGACAGATGTCTTCAAGGGTTGTATAGTTGCCGATAACACACTGAACGGAGGCGCCCAGCGTTTTGAAGTGATTGCGGACAAGGATATCAGCCAGGCAATGATATTCCTTGGTCACCATCACGACAACCTTCTTTTCGGGGTTGGGGTTTACCTTCACTGTCGCCCCTTCCGGTAAAAGCGAATACAGATTTTGCTCCAGGGCTTTACCGTCGCTTAGCTTATCTATTTCCAGCCGCATAAAGAACAGGTTCTCGCCCTTATCCACGTGCTCGTTCATCGAAACGATGTTAAGGTTTTCCGAAGCAAGCAAACCTGATATACCGGCGACCAGCCCCACCCGGTCGGCACATTGTATTACAATTACCATTTATTTGTGAGTGAGGCACAATAATATGCAATTGCCTGTAATAAAGTTTTATTACAGGCAACGGTTTGCGAAAAGTTTTGCCTCGCGGCATTCAAACAATAGTAACTTATTGTTTTACACGGGTCTCGTGCTCGATCATCGTATTCCCGCCGACCTTTATGGTGTCGGTAATATGCATCGTCAATTGGTTGTTCACGTTACTGAGTGTAGCATAAAAACGCTGAGCGGAACCCTGAGTGGTTTGTTTGAAGGTAAAGTTATTGCCATTCCGTACCCAGTTCAACGTCGTGCTCGGCTGCCCTGGTTGGCCAAGCGTAACTACAACACCGGTGTTGCCGCCGACATTCGACAACACGCACGGCGAACTGCCCATGTACGCTCCAGTCGCAATGCCATCGGCATTAATAGTTATCAGGCTGTTTTGAATGCAAGGATATTGCGAAGCATTGGTTGATACCTGGCCCTGGTCGAAGGCTGTCATTTTCCAGGTTCCTGTAACATTCAGCAATAACGTTTTGCTGTCTTTTTTACAGCCGGCCACGGTAAGCGCCGCAACCGACACGAGAATAAATTTCTTGATCATTTTCTTAATGGTTTGCGGGACTTCTATCGGTTGAGTGGTTATGATTTAACTCCCAAAAGAAAAACATCCCATTGTTTCACAAATAGTAAATTATTTTAAGTTTAGCGAAACTAGTTAAAAAAATGAATGTTGAAAACTTTTAGTAGGAAAAAGTAGCAAAAAATGTGAAAAAGTGGGAAAAGTGATTTACTTTTACTCTGCAATATTGCCGTAGTGTAACAATGCCTCATTTTTTAGGTGAATTTGAATGTAAACTGGATGCCAAAAGCAGGATGATGATCCCGGCCGGCCTCAAAAAACAGCTGCCTGATGCTGAACGGGAGGGGCTTGTCATTAATCGTGGTTTCGAAAAGCACCTGGTTGTTTACACCCGCAAGGAATGGGACAAGATCACCGACGAGCTGAGTAAGCTTAATCAATACGAGCAAAAAACGCGGGAATTCATCCGGTACTTTACCCGGGGCGCCACCGAATTAATGCTGGACAGCGCGGGTAGGGTGTTGCTCCCAAAGCCGCTGACGGAATATGCAGGCATTAAAACCGATGTGGTGCTAGCCTGTCAGTTTAACCGGATCGAAGTTTGGGCAAAAGATGCTTATGACGGGCAGATGGATAACGAGCCCGAAAATTTTGCGCGGCTGGCCGAAGAAGTAATGGGAAGCGGAAGGAGGAATGCCGATGAATAACTACCATACCCCCGTAATGTTAAAGGAATGTATCGATGGGCTGAATATCCGCCCGGATGGTACTTATGTGGATGTGACCTTTGGAGGCGGGGGGCATTCGCGGGAGATTATGAAACATCTTGGCAAAAACGGTCGCCTGCTGGCATTTGACCAGGACGCTGATGCGCAGCAAAACCTGATCGACGATGAGCGTTTTGAATTTATAGACCAGAATTTCCGTTACCTCAAAAATTTCTGCAAACTGCATAATGCGATACCGGTTAACGGTATCCTGGCCGACCTGGGTGTTTCTTCGTTCCAGTTTGACCAGGCCGAACGCGGTTTTTCGATCCGCTTTGACGCTGAATTGGATATGCGGATGAACCAGGCGGATAAACTAACAGCCAAAGAGGTGGTAAATACCTACAGCGAAGCCGACCTGCACCGCATTTTCGGTATTTACGGCGAAATACAAAATGCCAAGTCGCTGGCCAAAGCTATCGTAACCGGCAGGCTTAATGCCGGCATCAACACAGTTGCCGACCTTAAAAATGTGATATCCGGCCTTATACCCCGCGGCAAAGAAAATAAGTACCTGGCGCAGGTTTTCCAGGCTTTGCGCATCGAGGTGAACCAGGAACTGGAGGCGCTGAAAGATTTTTTGATCCAATCGGCCGAGGTGCTGGTTTCGGGCGGCAGGCTGGTGGTGATGTCATACCATTCGCTGGAAGACAGGCTGGTGAAGAATTTCATTGCCAAAGGCAAATTCAGCGGCGAACTGGAAAAAGACATTTACGGGAATGATAAAAAACCGCTCGACGCGGTAAGTCGCGGTGCCATAACGGCATCCGCGGATGAAATAAAAAGGAATAACCGGGCACGGAGCGCTAAACTAAGGATAGCGGTAAAAAAATGACCAATCGCCTGCGCAACGAAATAGAAGAGGAACAGGAAGCCGAAAAGGAACTTGTTGTCGAGGAAAAGCAGCCGGCAAAGGAGATGTCGGAGAGAGTGCTTTGGCAGCTGCTTGTCAAAAACTTTAACTCCGAGAAAGCCACCAGCGCCTTGCCTTTTATTTTATTCCTGGTTTTGCTGGGCATGATCTATATCGGCAACATGCACCTGGCCGAAAAGAACATACGGGATATCGATAAGATCGGTAAACAAGTTAAGGAGCTGAGCTGGGATTATAAAACCGCCAAGGCCGACCTTGCTTACAAAAGCACTTTGTCGGAAGTGGCAAAAAGGGCCGATACCCTGGGTTTAAAGGAGGCGATCAATCCGCCGCAAAAAATAAAAACGGACGATCAGAAAGATGGGAATTAGGACCAACATATTGCTGCGTGTTTACATCGCGTTCGGTTTGATCCTGATCTTTTCCGGCGCCGTCGTGGTGCAGCTTTGCCGCGTGCAATTTGTGCAGGGAGCCAAATGGAAAGCAATGTCAAAAGCCATGACCACCGAGTACCAGAATGTAGAAGCCGCCCGGGGTAATATTTTTGCCGATGACGGCAGCTTGCTCGCGACATCGGTGCCTGAGTACGAACTGCACATGGATATGCTGGCAGGCGGAATAGCCGACGATAAGATTTTTTATGAAAAGGTTGACTCGCTGGCCGCCAGCCTTTCTCATTTTTTCGGCGACCGGACGCCGCGCGAATATTCGCGTATGCTGCGCAATGCCAGGAGAGACAGCGACCGGTACCAATTGATCCGCCGCAAAGTAACTTACCAGGAACTGAAGCAGATACGTACGTTCCCCATCTTCAACATGGGCAAGTATAAAGGCGGACTGATAGCAGTTGAGCAAAATAAGCGTGTGCTGCCATTCAGGGATCTGGCGCAACGGACCATTGGCTACGAAAATGACAACGCAACCAACGCCGCAGGAAAGCCTGTTGCCGTCGGTCTCGAGGGCGCTTATGCCGACTACATCAACGGCGAAAATGGTAAGCGGCTGATGCAGCGGATAGCCGGGGGAGTGTGGATGCCGGTAAATGGCGGCCAGGAGGAAATCGCCCCGAAAGACGGCGCGGACATTATTTCGACCATTGATGTGAATCTGCAGGATGTTGCCCAGGCCGCTTTGAAAAAAGAAATGATAAGCAGCCAGGCTGATCATGGCTGCGTGGTGCTGATGGAAGTGTCGACCGGTGAGATCAGGGCGATAGCCAATTTCACCAGGACAAAAAGCGGCGATTATGAAGAGCGGATGAACTATGCGATAAGTGAAGCAGCCGAACCAGGCTCGACTTTTAAGCTGGCTACCTACATGACGCTGCTGGAACAGCACAAGATCGATACCAGCACCAAGATCAACGTGGATGGCGGTAAAATGCATATCATCCCCGGCAATGAAAAATATACGGTTACCGATGCGGAGCTGGGCGAAAATTATGTGATATCGGCCAAAAGGGCATTTGAGGAATCGTCTAACGTCGCGGCAGCAAAATTTGTTTACGATCATTTTAAGGACGACCCGAGCGACTTTACCGATGCCCTTTACAGCTATCATTTGAACGATAGGCTCGATCTGCAAATACCCGGTGAAGGAAGGCCGCTCATCAAAACACCGAAATCCAAAAGCTGGAGCAAGCTTACGCTGCCCCAGATGGCTTACGGTTACGAAGAAAAGCTGACGCCCTTGCAAATGCTGTGCTTTTACAACGCCGTGGCGAACGACGGCAAAATGATCGCGCCGATTTTTGTGAAGGAAATACGCCGTTTGAACAATACGGTCGAGCGTTTCCAGGCCAGGACGATCAACGATAAAATATGTTCGGACAGAACCCTCGGTCTTGTTAAAGGAATGCTGGAAGGTGTGGTCCAGGAAGGTACTGGTAAAACTTACATCAAGAACCCATTATATACTGTTGCCGGCAAAACCGGTACCGCGCAGATAGCTAATGGTAAGCATGGTTATGGCGAGGAGAAAAAGCACCAGGCCTCGTTTTGTGGTTATTTTCCGGCTGATCATCCTAAGTATTCGATGATTGTGGTGGTAAATGATCCTAAGGGCGAATACCTGGCGGCCAAGATCGCCGGGCCGGTGTTCAGGGCCATTGCCGACCGCGTTTATGCCAGCGACCTGGAGATAAACCAAAGCACACCCATACGCTTTGTTGGCAATACCGAAATGCCCAAGACTAAATTAGGCAATCGTAAAGCTATACAGGAAGTGTACAGTAAATTGAATATTAAGCCGTTGTACGCATCCAACACCGCGAGCGTGGACACTACAGGCGGCGTGGCATTCGAGGAGACAGAAAACAAACGGGGCGCTGTGCCGTCGGTTGTGGGTATGGGATTAAGCGATGCGGTGTATGTGCTGGGGAATGCGGGCTATAAGGTGGTGGCCCGCGGGAGCGGGGCGGTGGTCAAACAATCGGTAACCGGCGGCAGTATCATTCCTAAAGGGGCTAAAATAACGATAGAGTTGGAATGAAGAATTTAAGTGAGATACTGGAAGGGTTGGCATTTACGGAGCTGCAGGGCAGCGCCGATATGGAAATTAGCGCAATCGTGTTCGATTCGCGCAAAGTGGTTACGGGTTGTTTGTTCGTAGCTGTAAAAGGAGAGCATGTCGACGGTCATGATTATATAGAGCAGGCGGTTACTGATGGCGCGATTGCAGTTATTTGCGAAGAGCTTCCCGCACATGTAACCGGCGAGGTCGACTTTTTTATGGTGTCAAACTCGGCCGTCGCGCTGGGTATCGTGGCCGCAAACTATTATGGAAATCCCTCCAAGAAGTTAAAGCTGACAGGTGTTACCGGCACCAACGGTAAAACAACCATTGCAACGCTGCTTTACAAATTGTTCCGCGACCTTGGGTATAAATGCGGCTTGCTGTCGACTGTCGAGAACCAGATAAATGGCCAGGTGGTAATGGCTACCCACACCACGCCCGACCCGGTGCAGCTGAATATGCTGCTGCACGAAATGGTGGAAAAAGGCTGCGACTACTGCTTTATGGAAGTAAGCTCGCACGCTGTTGTACAGCACCGGATCGAAGGGCTGAAGTTCGCCGGTGCTATTTTTTCGAACCTGACACACGATCACCTCGATTACCACAAGACTTTTGAAGCGTACCGTGACGCGAAAAAGACCTTTTTTGACCGTCTTCCAAAAAACGCGTTCGCGCTCACCAACCTCGATGACAAAAATGGCATGGTGATGCTGCAGAACACTGCCGCTCATAAAAAAACTTACGGGCTGAAAAGCATGGCCGATTACAGGGCCAAGATCATCGAGAACCAGTTTACGGGTTTGCTCCTGAATATCGACGGAGAAGAAGTGTGGTTCAAACTGGTCGGATCGTTCAATGCGTACAACCTGCTGGCAGTTTACGCGGCCGCCATGCTGCTGGAGCAGGATAAAGCCAAGGTGCTGACCAGCCTGAGCAAGTTGTCGGGCGCAGAAGGGCGATTTGACTATGTAACTGCACCAAATGGCATTGTCGGCATTGTTGACTACGCCCATACGCCGGACGCTGTTCAAAACGTATTGAGCACGATCCACGATGTGCGGAAGGGCAAAGAAAAAGTGATTACAGTGTTAGGCTGTGGCGGCGACCGGGACAAGACCAAGCGGCCGGTGATGGCGCATGTAGCCTGCGAGTGGAGCGATAAGGTCATTCTTACATCTGATAATCCGCGCTCGGAAGAGCCCGCTCAGATTATTAAAGACATGGAAAAGGGTGTGGATGCAAAATATAAGAAGGACGTGATGAGTATCGTCGACCGCCGCGAAGCCATTAAGACCGCCGTCAACCTGGCCCAGCCAGGCGACATCGTGCTGGTGGCGGGAAAGGGGCATGAGAAATATCAGGAGATAAAAGGTGTGAGAAATCACTTCGATGACAAAGAAGAATTACAGTCCATTTTTAAACTGATGGCTGATTGATGTGCAAATGTGCAGAAATGCAGATGTGCAAATGAGTGAATGTGCAGATGTGCAAATGGGTTAATAAAAAACAGAATGAACAAACCAAACTTGATTGTTGATTTGACTTTTGATTTCTCCTTAAAAGTAATCGCTTTTACTGAAGAACTTGAAACAAGAAAGAAGTTCAGCATGGCAAATCAGCTTTTTAAAAGCGGCACTTCAATCGGAGCCAATGTCTGTGAAGCTCAGGGTGCAGAAAGTAAAGGCGACTTCAGACACAAGTGTAAAATAGCATACAAGGAAGCAGAGGAAACAGAATATTGGTTGAAATTATGCAAGCATGCCACGAATTATCCATTTGAGCAAATTTTGCTCGATGATGTACAGTCGATAATGAAAGTACTTGGTAAAATAATTTCATCAGCAAATAGAAACGATTAGAATCTGCACATATGCACATAAATAAGATATTCAATCGATAATGCGGGTTTTAGGAAAGATTATAGCATCAACAAAATAAAGATGAGGTCAATCTGCACATCTGCACATCTGCATATCTGCACATTAGATCGTCGCGAATAGAAGAAGAAACATGTTATATTACTTGTTTAATTATCTGGAAAAGAATTACAGCATACCTGGAGCCGGTGTATTCCAATACATCACGTTCCGAATGGCGATGGCTGTGATCTTCTCGCTCATTGTCACTACGGTTTATGGCCGCCGGCTGATCGACTATCTCCGTTTTAAGCAGGTTGGCGAAACTATCCGAAACCTGGGTTTGGAAGGACAGATGCAAAAAGCTGGCACTCCAACTATGGGAGGCGTCATTATCATTCTCGGTATCCTAATACCGACTCTATTATTTGCGAAGCTCGGTAATGTATATGTGATCCTAATGCTGATCACCACGGTCTGGCTTGGCGCCATTGGTTTCCTGGACGACTATATTAAGGTATTCAAAAAGAACAAGGAAGGCCTGGCGGGCAAGTTTAAGATTTTTGGACAGGTAGGGCTGGCGCTGATCATCGGGTTAACCATGTATGGCAACTCCGATATTATGATCAGCCAGGAAGTGAAACCTCCGATCACGATCGATGCGCCGGTTGAGTTTCACATGAAAGGCAACAAGCCGGTTTATACGCAGAATATCCATTCCACGAAAACAACGATGCCTTTCTATAAGAACAACGAGTTCGACTATGCCAAAGTGCTTACAGTTTTTGGTAAGGGATTTGAAAAGTACGGCCTGGTCGTATTCATGCTGTGCGTTATCGTCATTATTACCTTCATATCCAACGGCGCGAACATTACCGACGGTATCGATGGCCTCGCAACGGGTACATCGGCCATAATCGGCGTCACGCTGGCAGTGCTGGCTTATGTATCCGGTAACACGGTGATAGCCGATTACCTGAACATCATGTACATACCCGACTCAGGCGAGATGGTGGTGTTTGCGGGTGCATTTGTGGGCGCCTGCGTGGGCTTCCTGTGGTATAATTCATACCCGGCACAGGTATTCATGGGCGACACAGGCAGCTTGACTATTGGCGGCATCATAGCGGTATTTGCCATCATGATACGCAAAGAGCTGTTACTGCCGGTATTGTGCGGAATTTTTGTGGTCGAGAATCTGTCGGTGATCATGCAGGTTTCGTGGTTTAAGTACACAAAGAAGAAAACCGGCGAGGGTAAAAGGATATTCCTGATGGCGCCGTTGCATCACCATTTCCAGAAGAAGGGATTCCACGAAGCAAAGATCGTAACCCGTTTTTGGATCATCGGGATATTACTGGCGATAGTGACCATAGTGACGCTGAAGTTAAGGTAGAATTAAAGGTTTTACGTTGGACGTTAAACGTTTGACGTAGAATCCGGGAAATATAGAAACGTAAAACGTACGACGTAAAACGTCCAACAAAATGAGATCGCAAAAACAAAAGATCGTCATACTCGGTGCCGGCGAAAGCGGTACGGGTGCGGCTTACCTGGCTAAAAAGGTCGGGTACGATGTTTTTGTGTCGGATTTCGGTGCGATAGCGGAAAATCACAAAAAGCAGCTGACCGACTGGGGTATCCGCTTCGAGGAAAATCAACATACCGAAGCAGAAATACTGAAGGCGCTCGAAGTGGTAAAAAGTCCGGGTATACCCGAAAAAGCGCCGATAGTGAAGAAATTGAGAGAGAAAGGCATACCCGTAATATCCGAGATCGAATTTGCCGGAAGGTATACCAATGCCAATATCATAGGCATCACGGGATCAAACGGCAAGACAACTACAACCAGTCTTACCTACCGTATTCTGAAAAATGCCGGATTGAATGTTGGCCTGGCAGGAAACATCGGCAACAGTTTCGCTTACCAGGTGGCCACGGAGCAATTCGATCATTACGTGCTGGAATTGAGCAGTTTTATGCTGGACGACATGTACCGGTTTAGGGTGAACATCGCCGTGCTGCTGAACATAACGCCTGATCATTTGGACAGGTACGATTATAAGCTGGAGAACTACGCCGCATCCAAATTCCGGATCACTCAAAACCAAACGGCAGATGACTATTTCATCTACTGCGAGGACGATCCCGAGACCATAAAGGTAATGGAAGACAAAAAAATAGAAGCGCAGCAGTTGCCTTTCTCAATTAAAAAAAAACTTTCATCGGGAGCATATCTCGACGAGGACCATATCATCATAAACACAATTAAAGGACAATTTCAAATGTCGATCAACGAGCTCGCCCTGCAGGGCAAACACAACATTTACAATTCCATGGCCGCAGGCATCGTCGCGCGCGTGCTGGAGATACGCAACGACAGTATTCGCGAGAGCATGAGTAATTTCAGGAGCATCGAGCATCGGCTGGAATTTGTTGCTAAGATCTCCGGCATCAGTTTCGTCAACGATTCCAAGGCTACTAATGTCAATTCAACCTGGTACGCTTTGGAAAGCATGACCACGGACGTAGTACTTATTCTGGGCGGCGTCGACAAAGGCAACGATTACAGTATGCTGAATGAGCTCGTAAAGCAGAAGGTAAAAGCCATCGTTTGCCTGGGCAAGGATAACCGCCGGATACACGACGCGTTTGAAGATATGGTCGATATTATAGTAAATACTTTTTCCGCACAGGAAGCTGTACAGGTGGCATATCACCTGGCCAAAAAAGGCGATACGGTATTGTTATCGCCCGCATGCGCCAGCTTCGACCTGTTTAAGAATTACGAAGACAGAGGCGCACAGTTTAAGCAGGCGGTGAAGGAATTGTGATAGGGTTATACGTTTGACGTTGTACGTTATACGTTAGAAAAGAAGGTAAAAACGTAATACGTACAACGTATGACGTAAAACCAAAAGAGGAATTAGGAGATATGAACAAGATACTAAACAACACAAAAGGCGACCGCTGGATATGGCTTATCGTGATATTGCTTTCGGCCATCTCATTGCTGGCTGTTTACAGTTCTACGGGCACGCTGGCTTATAAAAGAGGGGTAGGTGTAGAATCGATCCTTATGAAGCACCTGGCGATGGTAGTAGGCGGTATTGCGTTGATGTATGTTTCGCACAAACTGGATTATCGGTACTATGCCGGTATATCCAAGCTCCTGATGATCATTACGATTCCGCTGTTGCTTTATACGCTTGTCTTTGGTTCGCATATCAATAACGCCAGCCGCTGGATCGCCATACCGGGCACCGGTTTTAGTTTCCAAACCTCCGACCTGGCAAAATTGGCCCTCATTACTTACCTGGCGCGCACCTTATCGCGCAAGCAGGAAAATATAAAGGATGTCAAGGAGTCGTTTATCCCCATCATGGGCTCCGTTTGCGTTGTTTTTATACTCATCGCCCTTGCCAATCTTTCGACCGCGCTTATGTTGTTCGGTGTGAGCATTTTACTGCTCATCATTGGGCGCATCAGTATTAAACAGATTGCGATAACGTGCCTGGCGGGGGGTGTTTTATTAGTTGGCGTTGTTTTTCTCGGCCCGCGCCGGGCTGTCTACAGGTCGCGTATGCATACATTTCTTCATCACGACAAAGCCAGCGGAGATAAGGCTTTTCAATCGGACCACGCCAAAATAGCAATAGCTACCGGTGGAATATTTGGAAAGGGCCCGGGCAATAGCGTCGAACGAAATTATTTGCCTGAATCATATTCAGACGAGATATACGCTATCATCATTGAAGAGTACGGCTTGCTGGGCGGAATAGCTTTGATAGGTATTTACCTCTTCCTGCTTTACCGCTGTATCAAGATCGTGACCAAAGCGCCCAAGGCGTTCGGAGCCTTATTAGCGGCAGGTTTAAGCTTTAGTCTTACGATACAGGCCTTTGCTAATATGGCTGTGGCAGTTGGGTTAGGACCGGTAACGGGTGTGCCATTACCGTTAGTCAGTATGGGAGGAACGTCGATACTGTTTACCAGTATTGCGTTCGGTATCATCCTGTCGGTAAGCAGGGATATTGACGAACCGAAGAAGGTGGTTGTGGGAGAGATAAAGGAAGTGAATGTGGCGATTGCCTGATATGCACACAGGCAGATGTGCAAATAAGCAGATGTGAGGATTGATGGGTTTGTAAAATGACTTAATGACTTAATGACCAAATCGGTGGAATCAGCAAAAAGAATAATCATTAGCGGCGGCGGTACAGGCGGGCATATTTTCCCGGCTATTGCCATTGCCAACGCTTTGAAGCGGCTTGATCCGGCGACCGAGATACTGTTTGTAGGCGCAAAGGGGCGGATGGAAATGGAGCGCGTTCCGGCGGCGGGGTACGAGATCATAGGGTTGAATGTGCAGGGTATCCAGCGGAAATCGATCCTGAAGAACCTGTTGTTACCCTTCAGGCTGCTGGGTAGCGTGCTGCAGTCGATTAGCATCATAAATCGGTTTAAGCCCGATGCGGCGGTAGGCGTGGGCGGTTACGCCTCTGGGCCGTTGTTATACGCCGCTTCGTGGAAAAAAATACCATACCTGATACAGGAACAGAATTCATTTGCAGGTATCACCAATAAAAAATTAGGGAAAAAGGCGGCAAAGATATGCGTCGCGTTCGACGGAATGGAGCAGTTTTTTCCGTCCGGTAAGATCATTAAAACAGGTAACCCGGTCCGCAAAGACTCGGTGGATATTAAGGGAAAACGCGAGCAGGCTTTAAAAGAGTTCAAGCTGTCGGCTGATAAAAAGACCATCCTGGTAACGGGCGGAAGCCTGGGAGCGCGTACGCTGAACGAAAGCGTACTTGCAGGATTAGACGATATAAAAAAAGCGGATGTTCAACTGGTATGGCAAACCGGGAAGTTTTATTTCGGCGGGATAAAAGACACGCTGGGAGCCAATATACCCGCGGATGTCCGCGTGCTGGAATTTTTAACCCGGATGGACCTGGCCTATGCCGCGGCGGATGTAATTATATCCCGGGCCGGAGCAGGAACTATCGCCGAATTGTGTGTGGTTGGCAAGCCGGTGATCCTGGTGCCCTCGCCGAATGTGGCCGAAGATCACCAGACCAAAAATGCGCAGAGCCTGGTAAAGGAAAATGCTTGCGAGTACATCCCCGACAGGGACGCGATACAAAAATTAGTGCCGGCAGCGCTGGAATTATTGAAAAACGAGCATAAACAAAAATCATTGGGCAGCAACATCAGCAAACTGGCGCTCCCCGATGCTGACGAAGTGATAGCGAAAGAGGTTTTTAAGATGGTTAAACAGAGTAGTTAAGTCATTAAGTCATTAGGCTGTTAAGTCATTACAGGATGAGGGAAGCCAATAACATAATGACCAAATGACACAATGGCAAAAAGAAATCGGTGAAATCAAACTAAAATCGGTGTAATCGAAAGAATAAGCAATGGAACTGCAAAACATCACACGGGTATATTTGATCGGCATAGGCGGCATCGGCATGAGCGGCCTTGCACGGTATTTTGCCCATTTAGGATGCATAGTTTGTGGTTACGATCGTACTCCAACCGATCTGACCGATCAGTTGCATAACGAAGGTATTCGGATAATATTCGACGATCGTGAAGATTGGATACCGATGAGTTTCCATACGCCCGATGAACACACGCTGATTATTTATACCCCCGCTATCCCGCGCGACTCGGCAATCCTGAACTATTTTAAGGGCCGCGGTTTTGAATTATATAAACGCTCGCAGGTTTTGGGGGTCATTAGCCAAAGCAAGTTTACCATTGCAGTTGCCGGCACGCACGGCAAAACAACCACCTCGTGCATGATAGCCTACATCCTGAAAGACTCGGGTATGGATTGCTCCGCTTTCCTCGGGGGTATTTCGACCAACTATAATACCAATGTATTGTACGGAAAGAACAACATCGTGGTGGTAGAGGCGGACGAGTACGACCGTTCATTCCTTACCTTGCACCCCGACATCGCCATTATTACTTCGATGGACGCCGACCACCTGGATATTTATGGCGGTCACGACCAACTGGTTGAATCGTTCCGGAAGTTTGCGTCCCAGGTTAAGGACGGTGGTACCCTTATCTTTAATGAAGACCTCCCGTTAACCGCAGGCATAACCTATAGCGCCACAAGCTACGCTGATGCGCATAGTTCAAATATCCGGATTAAAGACGGTGAGTTTTATTTCGATTTTAAGAACGGTACGACGACGATTGAGCATATTAAACTGGGAATCCCGGGTTTGCACAATGTCGAGAACGCTACGGCGGCTATCGAAGCCGCGTTGAAGGCCGGCGTCGAACCCGAACTGATAAAAAAGGCATTGGGTTCATTCCTGGGTGTAAAGCGCCGGTTCGAATACATTGTAAAGAATAAGGACCATATCTATATCGACGATTACGCACATCATCCGGAAGAATTACGTGCAGCTATAACAGCGGTAAAAGAATTATATCCCGATAAAAAACTTACAACAATTTTTCAGCCGCATTTATATACCCGTACGCGTGATTTTGCGGATGGCTTTGCCCAGGTATTGGATATGTGTGACGAATTGATCATGCTCGACATCTACCCGGCACGTGAACTGCCGATCGAGGGTGTGAGCGCTGATATGATCCTGGACAGAATGAAATTGTGGAATAAACGGAAATGTGGAAAACAAGAAGCCGTTGATCTCGTGCGAATTGAAAAACCTGAATTACTTTTAACAGTAGGCGCAGGCGACATCGATCAGCTGGTTCAACCTCTAAAAAAAGTATTGGAAAATGTTTAAGAAACGCATCTGGAAGCGCATTCTGATAGGTTCTGCCTGGGCTGTTTGCCTGGGCGGCCTGGCTGTGCTGATGAGTTTCATTGAATATAAGAAGGCCGGTGTGTTTTGCAAAGAAGTGAAAATATATATACCCGGCAGCCAATATTTTATCGACAAGCAGGAGGTAGAGCATATCCTTAGGATCCACAGTCACCAACTGGTCGGCCGGAATATGGAGAGCATTAACCTGCACGAACTGGAGAACAGGCTCCGCGCAAATCCCTTTATCGCATCGGCCGTGGTATATGCCGACATGGACGGTATCATCCGCGTCGAGATCAGCCAGCGTCAGCCGATCATCCACGTGATGAACCAGTTCGACCAGGATTTTTATATCGACCAGAACGGGATGAAAATTCCGTTGTCGCCGAATTTTACAGCCAGGGTGCTGGTGGCCAACGGTTATATCGAGGAAGTGTTCGGCCATAAAGTGGACACCCTGCATACCGATGTGGCAAGGGAGCTATATAAAACAGCCGACTTCATCAGGCGGGATTCTTTGTGGAGCGCGCAAATAGCCGAAATATTTGTGAACCAGGGCCATGAGATGGAACTGATACCCCGCGTAGGCAATAACAGGATATTACTTGGCAACGCCGACTCGCTGCAGCAGAAATTCGACAGGTTGCTGGTCTTTTATAAAAAGGCGATGCCCCAGGTGGGTTGGGACAGGTATAAGATCATCAATATAAAATACGCTAACCAGGTTGTGGGGGTTAAGAGCGATAGCTTTAAAAAGGATTCGCTTAAAGCCGTTGCCAGGGAAGATTCATTAAAAAACGAAAAAGACACATCTCAAATAAAGTATTGATTATGGATAAAAGTTCGACTCAGGAAAAAGGTTCGCCTATCGTCGTAGGGCTCGACATCGGGACGACCAAAATATGCGCCATTGTGGGGCGGCGCAGCAGAAACGCTAAAATTGAGGTGCTGGGCATCGGCAAAGCCGAATCAGCCGGCGTTACGCGCGGCATGGTTTCGAACATCGATAAAACGGTACAAGGAATTCTTCAGGCTATTGAGGTTGCCAGTGCGCAATCGAACGTCGAGATACGCGTTGTGAACGTAGGCATAGCAGGGCAGCATATTAAAAGCCTTCAGCACCGCGGCCTTATAACACGCCGCGATCTGAACACCGAGATCGGCCGAAAAGATATTGATAAGCTGGTGGAGGATATGTACAACCTGGTAATGCCGCCGGGCGAGGAGATCATTCATGTATTGCCGCAGGAATATACCGTAGATAACGAGCCAGGTATAAAAGATCCGGTTGGGATGGCCGGTGTCAGGCTCGAAGCGAACTTCCATATCATATCCGGCCAGGTTACCGCAATAAAGAATATCGTAAAATGTGTCAACAAAGCCGGCCTGGAAAGCCAGGAGCTTATACTGGAGCCCCTTGCATCGTCTGAGTCGGTGCTAAGCGATGAAGAAAAAGAGGCGGGTGTGGTGCTGGTGGATATCGGCGGCGGTACTACCGATGTGGCTATCTTTCACGAAGGTATCATTCGACATACTGCCGTTATACCCTTCGGTGGTAACAGCGTTACCGAGGATATACGCGAAGGATGCTCGGTAATGCGCAATATAGCCGAGCAATTAAAGATAAGATTTGGCTCTGCGCTTGCAGAAGAGAACAAGGAAAATGAGATCGTGTGCGTTCCCGGTTTGCGTGGCCGCGAACCAAAGGAAATTTCAGTGAAAAACTTGGCGTATGTTATCCAGGCCAGGATGGAAGAGATCGTCGAGCATGTGTACTACGAGATCAAGTCGTCGGGTTATGAGAAAAAGCTGATCGCGGGCATAGTTATCACCGGCGGCGGCGCTCAATTGAAACACCTGCCTCAATTGGTGGAATATGTTACCGGCCTGGATTGCCGCGTAGGTTACCCTAACGAGCACCTGGCTAAAAACGAGGTATTGCCCAAGGCCGTTTATGAAGAACTGCAGAGTCCGACTTTCGCAACAGGTATAGGCCTCCTCATTAAGGGCATACAGAAAATGGAGTATAACGAGGTGCCGGTCAACTCCGCGCTGAAGCTCGATCAAAGTAACCAGCAGGGAGATAAACGGATAGGATTGCTTGACAGACTGCTTAAAACAGGTATCAAATTCATCAAGGATGATATCAAAGACGAGGACTTTTTGAAGTAATTATTCACAATTATCGACTTTTCAACAATATCGACAATTGTGGAAAAACATTGTTGAAAAAGAGGTAATATTACAGATAGGTTAAATTAATTATTGGTCATTCACATTTAACTGGAAATTAGGAATATGCAGTTTGAGATGTTAAAAGAAAAGTCGTCCATCATCAAGGTTATCGGGGTTGGCGGCGGTGGCGGCAACGCTGTTAATCACATGTACAAGCAGGGCATCACGGGTGTCGATTTTATAATTTGTAATACGGATGCCCAGGCGCTTGAATTGAGCCCGATTCCTAATAAGGTACAACTTGGGGCCAGTTTGACCGAAGGCATGGGCGCCGGCTCGATACCCGAAGTAGGAAAAAACTCGGCTATTGAAAATATCGACGATATCAAACAAATGCTGGGCGCCAATACCAAGATGCTGTTTATTACGGCGGGTTTGGGGGGCGGCACTGGTACAGGTGCAAGTCCTATTATCGCCAAAGCAGCCCGCGAAATGGATATATTGACGGTGGGCATCATAACCACGCCTTTTTCGTTTGAGGGCAAGCGTCGTAAAATGCAGGCCGAAGAAGGTTTGGGCGAGCTGAAAAAGTACGTCGATTCGTTCCTGGTGATCTCGAACGACAGGCTTCGGCAGGTATTCGGTAACCTTACGCTTGGATCGGCATTTGCCCAGGCCGATAATATTTTGACCACAGCTGCCAAAGGCATAGCCGAGATCATAACACTGCCGGGCTATATCAACGTTGACTTTAAAGATGTGCGCACCGTAATGAAAGACAGCGGCGTAGCCATTATGGGCAGTGCCGCCGCCGAAGGCGACAACCGCGCGCTGAAAGCTGTTGAGGGCGCTTTATTATCGCCATTGCTAAAGGATAACGAGATAGAGGGTGCAAGATATATATTGCTGAACATCAGCTCGGGCGAGCAGGAAGTGACTATGGACGAGGTGAGCGTGATCACCGACTTCATTCAGGAAGAAGCAGGCCTTGCGGCCGACCTGATCTGGGGTAATTGCCGTGACGAGGCCCTGGGCGACAAGCTTTCGGTAACCATCATAGCAACCGGCTTCCAAACGATGGACGAGCGCGAAAGGGAGCAAAACAGCAAGAAGGTAGTATCGATGCTGGTGCCTGAAGCCGACGCATTGGTGAAGCCCGTGGTAAACGAATTCATCAGCCAGGTAAAGCCGGAAGCTCCCGGCATGCCTTATATTAAGCCAAAGGAAGAGCCGAAGCAGAACGATTTATTCGATCTGTTTGCCGCTAAGGACGATGCGCCGGCTGCGGTCAAATATAATTTAAACGAAGAGGAACAGGCAGAACCCGAAACGGCTAGTACCGAAGAGATCACGTTTAAGATAGCGGATTCGGTGATGAGCTTTGAACCTGCAAAAGTTGAAAAGCTGCCCGAGCCGGAACCCGAACCGGAACCCGCTCCGGCAGGCGCCGACGATCATAAAACTGATGAGACGATCGAAGAGCAGCTGCGCAAATCGCGTGAGCGTATTATGCGCCTTAAGGACCTGAGCATGAAACTGCGCAGTGGCAATATCCAGGAATTGGAGAACGTACCGGCCTACAAGCGCAAGGAAATAGCTTTGCAGCAGACGCCGCCATCGGATGAGAGCCAGGTCTCGCGTTTTTCGCTGATGCCCGACGATGAGGGTAAAACAGAGATGCGCAGCAATAATCATTTTCTGCACGATAATGTTGATTGAAAATTCATGGTTAAAGGATCATAGTTTATAGTTATCATAAGAAGGCACAAGCAATTGTGCTTTTTTGTTTTAACAGAATTTGCTATGAACAATTTGTCATGAGCCAACAACGTTATAAGCTATTATAAAAAGTTATAGCGCTTGCCCCGAGGCATAGCAAAGGTTATATTTGTACTTTATTTATAAACAGCATTGGATTTATTCGATAAAATATCAAAGACCATGGGCGGCCCGATAGGGCAGCATCAGCAATGGTCGCATGGTTACTTTTCATTCCCGCGTCTCGAGGGTGAAATAGGCCCGCATATGTTATTTAACGGTAAAGAGCATTTGGTTTGGAGCCTGAACAATTACCTGGGTTTGGCGAACCATCCCGAGGTGCGTGAAGCCGATGCAAAGGCTGCGGCCGATTATGGCTTAGCATATCCGATGGGCGCGCGTATGATGTCGGGGAATACCAAACATCACGAAGAACTGGAAAACAACCTGGCTAAGTTTGTAGGTAAGGAAGCTGCTTTTCTGCTCAATTATGGCTACCAGGGCATGGTTTCCATCATCGACTCGCTCGTCGACCGTAATGATGTGATCGTGTACGATGCTGAATCGCATGCCTGTATCATCGACGGCGTTCGCCTGCACATGGGCAAGCGTTATGTATACCAGCATAATGATATCGAAAGCTGCGAAAAACAATTGGAACGGGCGTCCAAACTGGCCGAACAAACCGGCGGCGGTATCCTGCTGATCACCGAAGGCGTATTTGGCATGTCAGGTGCGCAGGGTAAGCTGAAGGAGATCATAGAGCTGAAAAAGAAATACCAGTTCCGCCTGCTTATCGACGACGCGCACGGATTCGGTACCATGGGCAAAACCGGTGCAGGAACACACGAAGAGCAGGACTGTATAGACGGTGTG
>DASZYQ010000029.1:0-9653 GCA_035545315.1 Mucilaginibacter sp.
CCTCCGCCGGTAACCGCTGCGGCGCCTTTGGAAGTAAGCATCAGGATGCCGATGATGACCAATTGCTGGCCGAGCGAAAGCGGGATATTAAATACCTGCGCCAGGAAAATGACCGCGATGGACAGATAGATCGTCGTTCCGTCCAAATTAAAGGAGTAACCGGCCGGTATAACCAGTCCTACCACCGACCTGGCACAGCCGAAGGCCTCCATTTTTTCCATCATAGCCGGCAATACCGTTTCGGATGAAGAAGTACCCAATACAACCAATATCTCCTCGCTTATAAATTTGAGGTAGTGCCACAGGCTGAATTTATAAATAAGGCTGATGATAAACAGGGCGACAAAAATAAACAGCAGCATGGTGAGCAATACCGAGATCATGAGCCATAATAAAGGTCTGAGTGTGCCAACGCCATAGGTAGCGACGGTAAAGGCTATACCCGCAAAAGCCCCGATAGGAGCTACGCGCATCACAAAGTCCATGATGTTGAAAAACACCTTGTTCAGTTTATCGAAAAGATCGACCACCGGTTTGCCTTTTTCACGCAGCAGGCTGAGGCCGTAGCCAAACAATATGGCAAAAAACAGGATCTGCAAAATATCGCCCTGCGCAAAAGCCTCGAAAATGTTGGAAGGTATAATGTGCGCAAAAAAATCGCCCCATTTCATCTCGGAGGCGGCTTTCTGGTATGTCTGCAATTTAGCCGTATCTGCGCTATGCGGCACAACCAGCCCGCTGCCAGGCTTAATGATATTCGCCACAGTCACGCCCATGATCAGCGCAAACGTTGTAACGATCTCAAAATATAAGATCGCCTTCCCCCCGACCCTGCCCACTTTGCGCATGTCGCCCATGCCGGCAATGCCCAAAACCATAGTCAGGAAAATGATCGGTGCGATGAGCATCTTGATCAGGTCGATGAATTTATCGCTGATCAGCTTTGCAGCCGGCCCAAAATCTTTAAAATATATCCCCACAACTATTCCCAGCAAAATAGCGACGATAACCTGGAAAGTGAGATTGGATAAGAGTTTCTTCATGCGCTAACAAGTATACGACTATTAGTCCGCAAGTCCGCGGAAGTCCGAAAGTCCGCAAGATAAGATCGGGTTACCCGGTTTCTGATAAAACAAAAAAGCTTTCCCTTTTTACAGGGAAAGCCCGTCAAAAAAACATAAAACGTATAAAAATTACGAAACTGCGCCGGTGTCGATATTTACATTGTACACCGTGCCGTTTATCGTCACTGTTGCGTTGCCGTTACCGAGGAATTTGATCGATCCCGAATAATTCCACACGCCGTTCTTGCCGCCGCCGTTGGTTGCAAACGTAGCCGAGCCGCTCAGTATCTGGCCGTCGGCGTCCAGCACTACCGAGTTGAAAGTATAGCTGAAATTCTGGGTCGAATTACCCGACTTATAGTTATAAGTGCCATCGTAGCCAAAAGTACCGCTCAGTGACAGGTTTGAATTGTCGTTCTGCGGGTTCTGGCTAACCAGGGTAAGGTCTTCTGCAAGCTTAACGGCCAGGGAATAATCTGCGCTCGACTCGCCTACCACCAGGTTATCGGTAATATTGAAGCCTGAAAGTATACCACTGCTGCAAATAAAGCTGAATTTAATATTGCCTTTTACAGAAGCTTGCACGCCGTTTTGCGATACAGCATAATTCAGTGTCGTGTCGACGATCGTTCCGCAAAGCGGGTCGCCGATATCATTCAGCTTCAGGCCGTGGGTATGTACCAGGCCCAGGTTAGTGGGAGCCCCAAGGCCGCCGTTTAGATTAAATGCGCCAAAGCCGTCATAAAGAACCGCGTTCAGGTTCAATGCGATCTGGCTGGTAACCTGCTTGGGTGTCAGGGCCGGGCCCGATGGATTGGTGCTTGATTTTTTACATCCTGTGAAGGTAAATACGCTACCCGCCAACAGCACAAGGATAAGGCTTACTTTGATTTTCATATTCGTCAATAATGGTTAAGATTTATGATTTGTGATAATTTCAAAAATACCAGGCAGTGGGACTAAAATAGGAAAACTTTCCTCAACGGGCGGTAATTTCCACATTACTAATCCGTTAAATTTATCAGTTCCCGCTATAAGTCGGCCAAAACCGGTTTCATAAGCCAATAACCATGCCGTGAACTATTGGAACGCCGCCCGGGGTAACTATTCCCTGCTCAGCGGTTAACTAATCGCCTCTTTTTCGTAACTTCGCCACCTCGAAAAAAGCAGTATAGCCTATGGACTACCAATTTAAAGAGATAGAGCGCAAGTGGCAGCAATTTTGGGCCGGGCATCAGACCTTCAAGGCTGATAATAACAGTTCCAAACCCAAATACTACGTGCTGGACATGTTCCCCTACCCTTCGGGTGCCGGGCTGCATGTGGGCCACCCGCTGGGTTATATTGCTTCGGATATTTTTGCAAGGTATAAACGTCTGAAAGGCTTTAACGTACTGCACCCGATGGGCTACGATAGTTTTGGCCTGCCGGCCGAGCAGTATGCTATTCAAACCGGGCAGCACCCGGCGATTACTACCGAGACTAATATCAATACCTATCGCCGCCAGCTGGACCAGATCGGTTTTTCGTTCGACTGGAGCCGCGAGGTTCGCACGAGCTCGCCTGATTTTTACAAGTGGACGCAGTGGATTTTCATGCAGCTTTTCAACTCCTGGTATAACAAAGCCGCGGATAAGGCGGAAAGTATTGAAAAGCTGGTGAAGCATTTTGAAACCAACGGTTCTGCCGGTATTGATGCTGTTTGCGACGAAGATATCTTGAGTTTTACTGCAGCTGATTGGAAAGCCATGAGCAACCACCAGCAGCAGGAGGAGTTACTGAAATACCGCCTCACCTACCTGCGTGAAAGCACCGTTAACTGGTGCCCTGCATTAGGAACGGTATTGGCCAACGACGAGGTAAAAGACGGCTTTAGTGAGCGCGGCGGTTACCCTGTGGAGCAAAAGAAAATGATGCAGTGGAGCATGCGCATCACCGCTTATGCCGAGCGTTTGTTGCAGGGGCTCGACACGATCGACTGGCCGGAGCCTTTGAAGGAAATGCAAAGGAACTGGATAGGGAAAAGTATTGGCGCATCGGTTAAATTTCGGATTGCGAAAGGTCAAATGCGAAATGAAGAAGATAAAAATTCCGCAATTGGCATTCCGGCTTCCGACTTCATTGAAGTTTTTACTACAAGGGTCGATACCATTTTCGGTGTAACGTTCATGGTAATCGCACCGGAGCACGAATTGGTGCCGTTTTTAACCACACCCGAGCAAAAAGCTGAGATAGACGCCTACATCGCCCAAACGAAAAAGAAGTCGGAGCTCGACCGTATGGCTGATGCCAAAACGGTTTCGGGGGCGTTTACCGGAAGCTATGTGATCAACCCGGTGAATAATGAAAAGGTGCCGATCTACATTGCTGATTACGTTTTGGCAGGATACGGAACCGGCGCCGTAATGGCCGTGCCATCGGGCGATCAGCGTGATTACTTGTTTGCCAAGCACTTTGATCTGCCTATCGTGCCGATCATCGACATACAAAAAATTGAAACCGAAGCCGACCCGACCAAAGAAGGCCGTTACATCAATTCGGACTTTATGAACGGTCTGAACTATAAGGAAGGCACAGCTAAAGTGATCGAATTTTTGGAGCAAAAAGGTGTGGGCAAAGCCAAGGTCAACTACCGCATGCGCGACGCCATATTCGGCCGCCAGCGTTATTGGGGCGAACCGGTACCGGTTTATTTTAAGGACGACCTGCCGCATCTTATCGATGAAAAGGATCTTCCGCTGCTACTTCCTGAAATAGATAAATATCTCCCGACCGAAACAGGCGAGCCGCCGCTGGGCAGGGCGCACGGCTGGAGTTATAAGCCCCACCCAAACCCTCCCCGGGAGGGAGGGCTTCCAGCGCACGAGGCCGGCAGCTATCGTGAAACTGCTGATCCCGTTTATTATGAGCAGTTAAAAGATTTCAGCAGGGAAAATCGCAAGCAACCAACTGAAGCCGAAAATATTTTATGGCAATTGCTTCGCAAAGATCAGACAGGTTATAAGATCAGAAGGCAGCATGCTATAGGACAGTTCATTGCTGACTTCGTTTCATTACAAAAAGGTCTGATAATTGAAATTGACGGGCATCACCATAAACTAAATAAGGAAGCTGACGATGCAAGGACAGAAATACTCAATCATTTAGGCTTTGAAGTAATAAGGTTTACCAACGATGAGGTGTTAGAATCACCCCAGGGCACATTTGAAATAATAAAACAAAAATTAAATGCACTACCCGAAAGGGACAAATCTCTTTTTACCGGAGAAGCAGCCTTGAGTAACGGGAAAGTCTCCCCAACCGGGGGAGATTTAGAGGGGGCTGAGGCTGGTTTCGAGTACGAACTGTCGACTATGCCCGGCTGGGCCGGATCGAGCTGGTACTGGTACCGCTACATGGATGCGCATAACGATAAAGAGTTTGCATCCAAAAAGGCGATTGAATACTGGAAGGACGTCGACTTGTATATCGGAGGCAGCGAACACGCCACCGGGCACTTATTGTACAGTCGTTTCTGGAACAAGTTTTTGGTGGACATGGGTTGGGCCTTTGAAGAAGAGCCGTTTAAAAAACTAATCAACCAGGGGCATATACAGGGCATTTCAGAGAAAATTTATCGTACTCGAGGGATAGGAAATATGATGTGGTACCCTGGGAACAGTCAACCAATTTATAATCCTACACCAGATGGTGAGGTATATATTATTTTTTATTCAGCGGATTTTGCAAGGGAGAGTTCCGAATTACAATTACTGAATTTGCCCATTGGTTTTTGTGAAAATTCAAAATTACATATTGATAAATATCTTGATTGGGCGGGATTAAAAATTGACGACGTTATTTTTGTAACAAAAGACAGTTTCTTATTCAAAGGACAATGGTTTGAAAAGAATAAGGATCAAATTGATTTGAGCTATTCGCCAGTTACTTCTAACAAACCTTTTTTCACTAAGCCAGAAGTAGAAAAAATGTCCAAGTCAAAGTGGAACGTGGTCAATCCCGACGACATCATCGCCCGCCACGGCGCCGATACGCTGCGTATGTATGAGATGTTCCTCGGTCCGCTGGAGCAAAGCAAGCCCTGGAATACCAACGGCATAGAAGGTGTATTCAAATTCCTGCGCAAATTCTGGAAGCTGTTCCACGACGACCAGTTCAATTTCCGCGTGTCGGATGAAGCGCCGTCGAAGGCTGAATTGAAATCGTTGCATAAGATCATCCGCAAAGTGGAGGAAGATATCGAGCGGTTCTCGTTCAATACGTCTGTCTCCAGCTTTATGATCGCGGTGAACGAGCTTACCGACCTGAAATGCAATAAACGCGCTATCCTGCACGACCTGGTGATCGTCCTGTCGCCTTATGCGCCGCACATCAGCGAAGAGCTTTGGGAACTGCTGGGTAACAAAGCAGGCTCGTTATCCTATGCGCCGTATCCGAAATTCAATCCTGAGTATTTAGTTGAAGACGACTTTGCCTACCCTATTTCTATCAACGGCAAAATGAAGCTCAACCTGAATATATCGCTTGCCTTAGAACCTGCGGACATTGAAAAGTTTGTGCTGGAAAGTCCTGACGTACAAAAATACCTTGACGGCAAGACCCCCAAAAAGGTCATCGTGGTAAAAGGCAGGATCGTGAATATTGTGATTTAGTAGAGACGCAAAATATTGCGTCTCTACAATTGTCCAATTTGACCCTGTTCAATTGTTACACGGTTAACAAATTGATAAATAAGCAAAAAGATACCTGACCGCCGTATTTTGAACACTAAGCATGTAACGAATTGGTGACGTTGCACTGATATGACAAAAAACGGTGTTTTTGCCTGTAACATTTGGGCTAATTTCGCCTCCAATTGCAAAAACAACAACAAATGAAACGAATACTTATACTTTTCATCATATTAGGATCCTTTATAACGGCCAAAGCGCAGCTCGGCATCGGCGGCGGATCGAGCATCGTCGGCAAGGTATCCGGTACGCTGATAGATTCCGTGACCAAACAGCCTTTGAGTTATGCCTCGGTTGCACTTTTTCGTGCTACCGGCAAATCGCCGATCAACGGTGTTTTGACTGACGATAAAGGCCAATTTAAGATCGACGGTGTGCATCCGGGCGATTATAAGATACGCATTACTTATGTAGGTTATCCGGAAAAATTTGTAGGAGGCGTAACCACCACTAATTCGAAGCCCGACAAGAATATGGGCAGTATATTGGTAGCGCCAAGCGCAAAAATCCTTAAAGGCGTTTCGGTTACCGCGCAGGCGCCGCTGATCGAAAATAAGATTGACAAGATCGTCTACAACGCCGAAAAAGACCTTACCGCAACGGGCGGCAACGCGACCGACGTATTACAAAAAGTGCCGTTGGTGGCTGTAGATATAAATGGCAACGTATCACTACGCGGCGACCAGAACGTGCGTGTGCTTATCAACGGCAAGCCCTCAGGCGCAACCTCGGCCAGCTTATCCGACGTATTGAAAACCATTCCGGCCGACCAGATCAAGAGCATCGAAGTGATCACATCTCCGTCGGCCAAGTATGACGCTGAAGGCTCGGCTGGTATTATCAATATCATTACCAAGCAAAAGAACATGAGCGGCATCAGCGGCTCGGTAAGCGGCGGTATAGGCACGCGCCAGAACAACGGTAATTTTAACCTGAACTATAACAAAAACCGTTTCAGCCTCTCAATGAACGCAGGCGGCAATTACACCTGGCCGCAAACTTCGCTTACTACCTTTTATAACGACATACAGCCTAATAATGCTGTACACACAAGCACCAGTTCAAGCGGTACAAACTATGTGAAGCGCTACGGAGCCATTGGTAACGTTTCGGCAAATTATGAATTCAATGCCTTTAACGACTTGCATACCAATATCAGGCTCAACCAGGGTGGGTTCAATACGGTTGCGAACTCTACCTCCAATTTTACAAATCTGATACCGGATTCAACCGGCGTCTTGGCGCACAATACCTATTCAACCAATGCGTTAGGGCACAACAGCTTTGGCGGCTTTGACTGGAACTTGGACTATACACACAAATTCCACAAGGAAGGCGAAGAACTGGATCTGTCAACCCAGTGGAGCCATAGCCGTACGGTAACGGACTTCACCAGTTATTATCATGATAACGCACAGCTTCCTAATTCAAAAGCTAACATTAACGGTTTGAACAACGAATATACGCTGCAGGCCGACTACACCCTGCCAATCAACAAAGTGTTCAAATTAGAGGCCGGCGGTAAGGAAATATTAAGGCGTTTGGTAGGTACGCAGGATGCATTTGTCTACGACTCCGCGGCCGGAACTGCCGGTGACTTCGTTTTTGATAATGCTAATTCAGCCGTTTATAACTACAACCAGGATGTAACTGCCGGCTATGGCGTGTTGACCATTACATTGCCGAAGGGTTTTACCTTAATGCTTGGTGCAAGGGATGAGGTTACCAACATCAGCGGCGCGCCTCAAACGGCCAGTTCCGACACTACGCTGAGGCCATTCAGCAACAGCTACAATACTTTTATTCCGAGCTTTACGATCCAGAAGGCGCTGTCATCTACACAAACCATTAAGCTGGCTTATAGTAAGCGCATTACGCGTCCCGGCCTGACATCCCTGAACCCGTACGATAATAAGACCAACATTCTTGCACAAACCGAAGGTAACCCTTACCTGGCGCCCGAAGTATCGCAGACGTTGGAGTTTGATTATATAACGTTTGTAAAATCGTCGGTGATCAACATGTCCGTTTATTATAAACACACCAGTGGTTTGATCGAAACCATAGCTGAACCGATCCCTATCCAGGTCGATTCGGCTCACTCACAGCCCGGTACCCTGACAACCCCGCATAACATTGGAAATAACAACTCTTTTGGCACCAGCTTTTTCGGTTCGGTAAGCCCGATCAGGAATGTAACTTTAAGGGCAAATATCAACGCCTATACTTACAAGCCCGATCCATCGGGCTTGTTCCTCAGGGATCAAACACAGAATGGCACCTATGTACAGTACAGTGGCTTTGCCATGGCTGAGTGGGACCTGAAGAGCGGTTTTATTGCGCAGGTATTTACTTTCGGCAGCTCGCCGCGTCATACCATACAGGGCACCAATCCTTCATTCAGCATATTGGGTATGGGCGTGCGCCAGCAATTCATGAAAAAGAAGGCTTCGCTGGGTATCAATGTGCTCGAACCTTTTAACAAATACAAGTATTTCAATTCCCAATTGACGAGTCCTGGCTTTACGCAGAACAGCACTTTCGCTTTCCCGTTCCGTTCGGTTGGCCTTACCTTCCAGTATAGCTTTGGTAAAACAACCTTCAGCCCCGAGAAGAATAAGATCAATAACGACGATATAAAACAAGATCAGGGTGGTATGCCAGGCGGTGCCGGCGGCGGCGCAGGCGGTGGCGGCGGAGGTAACCGGTAATTTGATGTGCAGATATGCAGATTACGGATGTGCAGATGACGATTCTCATCTGCACATTTTGTTTTTAAAGCCCTCCCCTCCGGGGACGGCTTTAAAAGTATCTCCCGGTTCCAGAGGATTCAAAGGCGAGTGGGACTGCTATCTACGTCGATTCCCATCCGTTTCAGCAGCAACGAAGCGTTGAAGGTTTTGCATTCGCCATGCCGGATCTTATAATCGAACAGCATTTCGCCGTCATTAACCTGTATGTCGAAATAAAAATTACGGATATAATCCGGATGCTGTTTCTCCAGTTCTGCCAATTGCAGGTCGTGGGTAGCCACAAGGCCCACGCCCCTTTTCCTGATCAATTGTTCGATCACCGCTTTTGAGCCGCGATACTTGTCGACCGAATTGGTGCCGCGGAGCATCTCATCGATCAGGAAGAACACCTTATCATCGCCATTCACCGCGTCGAGCAACATTTGCAAGCGATCCAATTCGGCCTTAAAGGTCGATGTGCTTTCGTTCAGCGAATCTTTGATGCGCATATAACTGATGATATGCACCACCGAAACCCGCATCGATTCGGCGCAAACCGGAGCACCGCACAAAGCTAAGACTGCGTTGATACCCACCGTCCGCAGGAATGTGCTTTTTCCGGCCATATTCGAGCCGGTTATGATATCTATCCTGAAGGCATTGTCCAACTCATAATCATTCGCAATACGTGCTCCGCGTTTAATAAGCGGGTGAGCAATTTGCCGTGCCGTCAAAGTATAGCCACTGCCTTCCGCAATTTCGGGAAAACACCAGTCGGGGTAGTTGGTATGCAGGCTCGCCAGGCTGATCAGCGCCTCAAATTCCGCCAGCACATCAAAGGCATCTTCAAGACTATTGCTGTTATTTCGTTTCCAGTGTTCGATGGCGATGATCTGCTTGAGGGACCATAAAAAGAATACATTAAGCAAAAAGCCAAAAACCATGATCAGGCTATAGCCGAGCTTGTTGATCAGGCTTGATAATTCCCTGATCTGCTCAGATGTCCCGTCTTCCTTAAGATGATTTGAAAGTTGCGCGCATTTATCGCTTTCCCACGATTCCTCTTCTATTATCCTGAATACTTCAGCATAATTTGCAAGCAGTCCGCCAATTTTATCCGCAATAAA
>DASZYQ010000030.1:0-77157 GCA_035545315.1 Mucilaginibacter sp.
GACTTGGCGGTAAGCTGGTCAAAAGTCGCCATGCTGAATTTCTCAAAATCTACTTTAAGCACATCTTCCGGACTGTCGGATATCAACCCGTTTATCCGCACTTTTTGGGTCCCGTTTGACAGTTCAAACCCCGAAATTTGCGTTTTGCCCGCCAGCAGCCTGATCCTGACCTTGTTGTCTATTTTCCAGTCCTGGTTCTCCAATATCACGTCCGACGGCAAAATATTAAGCTTTGCCGTGGTGTCGCGGCCAAACTGTACCAGGCCGTAAAGGTCGAGCTGATTGGTGGCGTTCTTGTCGGCAAGCTTAACGTTGAAATTAAGACTGTCCCGCTGTAAGAAGTTGGTTATGTCGATGTTTTTGATGAACAGGCTATCGGTAAAATTGATCTTGCTCAGAGAAATGTTGAGGCCGAGATATTTGTCGTTTGTGCTTTCGTCAATGATAAAGTCATGGAAAACCGTGCTGCCTAACTGTATGGTTTTGATAAGACCTGTTATTGTTGCTGTTTGCTTCTCTGAATCGAACTGTCCCAGGAATGTTCCCTGGTCCGGTACTTTCAGGTTGGGGTTAAAAAAAGCAAGCAGCGGGTCCAGGTTTTTCAACTTCAGATTGAACGAGAATTTCTGTGGCTCGAAATGATCTGTTCCTGTTTGCAGCGATGGGATATATTTTTTTACAATGGTCTTAAAATAAGCCGGCAGCGTTGACAGATCGTAATTCCCTTTCAAACTGCCTTCAGCAATATCCGATTTCAAATCGATCTCACGGCCTTCACCCGTACCATTTGCCGAAAGGTAGACAGAATCTACAAGATAGTCGTTTCTCGGGTCGATCACGCGTATGCTCGATGCTAAAATATTGCCCTCGGTATTATTTAGGTTGTCGCCGGCAAAATCGGCTGTTATACTTCCACTAAATGCAATGGTGTCTTTCAGTAATTTTAATTCGTGCAAATGGGCTCCGCTGATATTTGTATTAAACTTATAAGCGGGTAATTTGGGGTTCAAATCCAATGTTCCTGATGCATCCAGCTTTATGTTTTTATCATTAACAGTGATGCTTGCCGCCGCCATTTTCTTTGCAAATGTGCCGCTCAGCTGTAAGTCGCCGTAATCGTACCCCTTGAAATTAATATATTTTATGTTGGCCTCCATTTTTTCGGCCAGGTCGTCCAATTTATCGCCTTTGCCGGCTACATTGGCCAGCAACGAGGTGCGGCCGATATCGCTGACATTGATCAAGGTGCCAAGGTCGAAGTTGTACATGGCTATTTTACCACTGTAAACAGGCGGACTGCCGTTGTGTATCTTTAGGTTCAAATCCGAATCGAAGCGGCCGAGTTTGGTTTTAAAGGTGCCGTAAGCTATAAAATCGTTCTGTAAGCCAGTAAAGCGGCCGCTAAAGTTCACCTGGCCGAACTTGGCTATAATGGCGGGAACCTTCGCCGTCGGGTCGCCTGTAAAATTACTGTAGAGATAGTCGAGATCGCGTTTATTCGTGGCTATTTCCTCAAAATTTAATTCAAGGAAAGTGTTTTTCCAGTCGGGGAGTCCTTTCAGGCTAAAGTCGCCTTTTACATAAGTAGCCTGGCCGCCTGTTACCAGCAGGTCTTTTGCCCGAAGGTTATTTACGTATCCCCTGATCCGCCCGTCAAGGCCGAGATCGAATTTTGTTTTATCGAGCCCATCGGTAAAATAAGCAATGTCGTCCGATGATATTCTCGAGCTCTTAAAGTCGCCATCCATGTACACCTTGTCTTCCACGTCGTTAAAGTCATCAAACGACTTGAATTTCATTCTCAGGTAATTCTTTAGATCGCTGTGGTTAGTGAGGATGTGCATGTTTTGCACCAATATCTGGTTGGTGTCGACCGTGGCCTTCCCGCTCAGGTTCCTAAGGTAGAAACCGCTTTTCCATTCCTTTAATGTAAACCTTTTAATATCGCCTTTAAACAGGTGGTGCGTAATATCCATATTGCGGATATCGGTGTTTACGTTGCGCGCATCGATATCGTTAAAGTTCACCTGGCTCATAAGCGTATCCACTTTTTGGTTCTTATACCTGAAACGGAAATTGTTAAGCACAACTTTCTCAAATTCGACATTCCACGGCTTCGACGGCTTTTTGACTTTCGTTGTATCCGGCGGGCTTAAGTAATCGAGTATAAAATCGAGGTTGGTTTTACCGTCTTTTTGGTCTTTAAGGTAGAATGAACCATCGGTTAGTTCAACCAGGCTAAGATCAAGATTCCTCTTTTTGAACGTGCTGAAGAGAGAAAATCCGTTTATAGCTACCTCAAGCCTCGGGGTGTTTAATAGTGTGTCTTTATTTTTATCCAGCACATACAGGCTGTCGATAACCACCGACGAAAAGGGTTTCACATAAAGGCTGCTGATGCCAACTTTTGTGTTCAGCTTTTGTGATAAGTACGCCGCCGCTTTTTTGGCAGCCCAGGTTTGAACCGGTTTATACTGAAACAACAAAAGCACTATGCTTAGCATCAGCAAAATCACCAGCACAATTCCCAGCGCTATTTTGAGTACTTTTTTAATAACTTTGCCCTCGTAATTAAAGTTTCAAAGGTATAATTCAGAAACAGATAAACTGTTTCGCTTTTTGAACATATTAACTTATTTTTTTGACTGTAATAAAAGGCTCAAAGTTTATTGACAATCAGCTTTTTGTTACCTTATTTTTTAAAGTGCCTGTAATACTCGGAATCGAATCGTCGTGCGACGAAACATCAGCCTCCATTTGTGTAAACGGGGCTATTCTAAGCAATATTATCGCCAACCAAAAGATACACGAAGCCTACGGTGGTGTTGTACCCGAATTAGCCTCGCGCGTTCACCAGCAAAATATCGTTCCGGCGGTTCAGCAGGCGTTGCACCAGGCAAAAATAAGTAAAAACGAGATCGATGCGGTAGCATTTACGCGTGGTCCGGGTTTGCTCGGTTCGCTGCTTGTCGGTGTGTCCTTCGCCAAATCGTTCGCGCTGGCAAAAGGAATCCCGCTGATCGAAGTAAATCATATGCAGGCTCATGTGCTGGCCCATTTTATCGATGATCCGAAACCGATTTTTCCGTTTCTGTGCCTCACAGTTTCGGGTGGCCATACGCAGATCGTTTTGGTAAAAGACTATTTCGATATGGAAGTTGTGGGTCAGACCAATGATGATGCTGCCGGCGAGGCTTTAGATAAAACCAGTAAGATACTGGGTCTGCCATACCCTGGCGGCCCCCTGATCGACAAGAATGCCCGTTTGGGTAACCCGGATGCTTACCAGTTTCCCGAACCGCAAATACCGGGGCTCAACTTTAGTTTTAGTGGTTTAAAAACAGCTATTCTTTATTTTATACGGGATAACGTAGCCGCCAATCCTAATTTTATCAGCGACAATATAAACGACATTTGCGCCTCGGTTGAAAAGCGGATCGTTACTATTCTGCTCAACAAGCTAAAAAGGGCCGCTTTGCAATACGGTATTAAAGATGTGGCGCTGGCAGGCGGGGTTTCAGCAAATACCGGCCTGCGGCAAGGATTAACGCAATTGGGCGAGGAGATGGGATGGAACACCTTTATCCCGCAATTTCAATATTGTACCGACAACGCGGCTATGATAGCTATTGCCGGATATTACAAATATTTGAAAGGCGATTTTGTCGGTCAGGATGTAGCGCCGCTTGCGCGTATGCCTTTTTGAGCAGAAGTAGCAAGCTGAAGTTTTTTTATCGGCTAAATGCTAATCTTGCCGTCGAGCATTTCGATAACTCTATCCGCTCCTTTGGCAAAATCAAGATCGTGGGTCACGGTCAATATCGTAATGCCTTTGTTGTGCGAAAGGTCGCGAAAAATATCGAACACTATCCCCGTATTCACACTGTCCAGGTTGCCCGTTGGTTCGTCGGCCATAATGATCGAGGGATCGTTGACCAGCGCTCTTGCAATGGCTACGCGTTGCTGCTGGCCGCCCGACAGTTTCGATGATAATTTATTTGCAAAGCTTTCCATTTGCAAGCCGCGCAGCTTTGCCATCGCATTCTCCTCGATCTGTTCCTTGGAATACCTGCCCAATTTTAAAGCCGGCAGCATCACATTTTCGAGCGCTGTAAATTCGGGAAGAAGAAAATGAAACTGGAAAACAAACCCGATGTTTTCGTTCCTGAAACGAGCAAGGTCGTTTTGTTTTTTGCCGGTCACAAGCACATCGTTGATGGTTATCTTGCCGGTGTAATCGGTATCCAGCGTGCTTAACAGGTAAAGCAATGTCGATTTACCGCTCCCCGATTTACCGATGACAGGCACGAATTCGCCTTTGTTTACCGAGAAGGAGATATCCTGGAGCACATGAAAATCTTCCGGTTCGTGGAAATACTTATTCAGGTTATCAACTTTCAGGGCCTCATCCATCCGTTCTATCCTCTTAAAATGGCTATGGGGTCGATTCGCGATGCCTTTAGCGACGGCATCAACCCGGCAATAAATGGGGTTATCACACCAAAAGCCAACCCGAATATGTAATGCGCGGGGTTAAATTCAACGGGGAAAAACTTGAGCGCTATAAAATCGTTGTGCGGGAATGGTACGCGCGACAAAGCGTACGATAGTAAAAACCCGAGAATTTCGCCCATTATCGCGCCGAAAAATCCTATAAAAAGGGATTGGCTCAGGAAGATACGAACGATGTCTTTCCCGGCGAAACCCTGTGCTTTTAAAATCGCTATGTCCTTCATCTTGTTATTAATGGTCATGTTCATGATATTGTAAATACCGAAGCCTGCGACCACCAGCATGGTTATGCTTACCACATAGGTAAGCGTGTCCCGAACGATATTTCCTGCCAGTACCGAGGAGTTGGCGGTTTCCCAGTCGTCCGACTTATAGTTGTATTTTTTTGCCAGCTCGATTGCTTTTACGCGGGCTGCTTTATTGCTCCTGAGCTTAAGATTTATATCGGTGATATAGCTGCGGTCTTCGCCGAGTAACTGCTGGCCGCTGGCCAGGCTCACATAGCTGCGTGTGTTATCGATGGTACTTATGCCTATGGCATACAACCCTACAACTCTGAAACTCATCGTTGTTCCCTGCGGGGTGGTCAGCGTAACCATATCGCCCATTCCGAGGTCCAGTTTTTCGGCGAGGCCGCGACCCATAATAATGCCTTTGTCAAAACTCAACAGGTTCTCCGGCACGCCCTCCACCATTTTGCCGGCCAGGTCGAATATTTTAGCTTCATCCAGGATGTTCACGCCGTCGATACTGCCGTTGATCTGTACAGGACCGTAATTGTAAAACACCTGCGAGCTTACATAGGGCGAAACATAGCGGACATCCGGGTCTCGTTTAAGATCGTTAATTATGCCGTCGGCGTTTTTGATGTTAAGGGTTACCTGTTTGGGTTTCGGGTGATGCACCAGCACCAGCGCCTTGGGGTCATTAAAATACTCGCCCGCTATGGATGTGGTATAGTCGGTCTTGATGTCGTTGTAAATGTGAATGTCCGGGGTGGACGATAGCATGGTGTCCTCCATGAATTGGTTGACGCCAACCATGAAGCTGATCATCAGGATAAACATAGCTATACCAAACGTTACCCCGAGCATGGCTACCAGCGTTTGCTTTTTGTTAGCCATCAGGTGCCTTTTAGCTATCAGGGTATCAACCATCATATCGCTATTTTATTGTGGGGATGACGACCTCCGATTGCTCATCGAGGCCACTCAAAACCTCCGTCTCGTCCAGTGTATGAATGCCCGTTTTGATGGCTATGTTCCTGGTTTTGCCATCTTGTTTTACCTTAACGCTGTCGGTGCCGATTATAGCTTTATTGGGTATCACCAAGGCCTGCTGTTTACGCTGAATAATAATATTTGCCTCCACCGAAGTATGTATGTAAGGCTGCCTGTCGTTCCCGGTGAAAACGGCATCGACCCGGAAGGTTTGGTCGGCTTCATTCATAACAGGATATATCCTTTGCACTTTTGCTTTATATATTTGGTCGCCCGTTGCGTCCGTTTTAAGCAAAACTTCCTGGCCCACTTTTACTTTGCCGATGTCCTGCTGATCGACCGCAAGGCGAATGATCCTGGCAGATGATTTACCCATCAGCACTGTGGCTTCGTTCGCTTTTACAGCTTCCCCTTTTTCTTTCAGCATTTGGTAAACCGTGCCCTTGCTGTCGGCCCTGATAAAATAATTGCTCAGGTCATTTTGCGCTGCCGCTACCTGGCTTTCGGCATTTTTCAAAGTGACAGTCAGGTCATTCACAGTTGAATAATACTTTTCACGCGCTGATCGCTTCTCGTTCATTGAGGTACGATATTGCGTTTCTGCGTTGTCAAGTGCACTTTTAGTACCGATATTTTGTTCCCAAAGATTTTTCAGCCTGAAGTATTGGAGTGAATCGTTGCTGAACTTTATCGCCGCATTTTGCATGGCTATTTTCAGATCGGTCAGCACGCGCGAGTTGGCCGAAAGGTTCTGCTTTGCCGTTTCGTACGATACATTTGCAGCACTCAGTTTCGCTGCCGGGGCAGTATTGTTGATCACGTACAGAATTTGCCCTTTTTTGACGGTGTCACCCTCCTTAGCCAGTTTTTTTATTACCGTACCGGGGTTTAAGGCATATACGGTATACTCGCTGTCGGCCATGATCTTGCCCGAGGCGTAAACCGTCTCTATAATATCTTTTCTTTGAGGGTGAACAAGGTTGTTGTTTTGGCAAGCAGCAATTAATATCAGGGGCGCAAGGCAGATTATTAATTTACGCATACGTCAGAATGTCGGAATTGAGGCTGCCGGGTAAGGGTACACCAGCAAAGGTATATCCGTCCGGTCGGCAATTTTTTTGGTCATGCTCGACCTGAACAGGAGCTCAAAAAAACTGCTTTTACGATGCACCATTACCAGGATTTCAAACTTAACATTTTCAATAAGCCATTCCAAACCTTTTTTAACGCTGGTATTTGATATGCTATGGTAGCTTATATGGTTGTAATCAACCTCTTTGGCGATATCTTCCATAAACAGGCGCGCTGCCGCGTCGCGTTCGCCGTTAAGAGGGTTGTCGGGATTTATATTGGTAATTACGATGCCGGCTGATAACTGCCTGGCCAGGCCGGCCAGTGATTTGATGTATTGAACGTCGCTATACGTAATGTCAGTCGCAAAAACGAATTTGCCGATTTTGCCTGCCTTGATATGCTCCGGTACAATGAGCACAGGAATTGTTGCCGAGTCTATAACCTGGCGGCAATTGTTGCCGAAAATAAACGCCGATATTTCGTCAGAACCGTGTGTTGCCATTACGAACAGTACTATATCCTTATTTTCTTCCAAAGCGGCGATGTTATTGGCTATCATACCTTCTTCGCACTCATAATTTATTTTAGGCAGAAACGCCCCGGCCTGGTGCGATATTTTAAGCTCCGTTTCAAGTTTTTTGCCAAGCTTTGCCAGCTCTTTTTCCGTATCCTTTTTTATGTCGTCATAATCGGTCACCGGCCAGGTAACCTGGCCGGCCATCGGGGTATCGGCCGGCACAATAAATGCATTGTACAACAGTATGTTAGCGCCTATTTTTTTTGCGAGATGCAGCGAGTATGCAGCCGCATTTTCAGCACGACCCGAAAAGTCGGTAAGAACGGCAATAGTTTTCATCTTTGGGACATTTTGATGCTGTAAAAGTCCGTATTACACTAAGGGCAAAAAATGAGTTGTGTCACCCCTAAGATTGACAGTTGTCAATTGGCGAATAGATTTACGTAATGTCGGACTTATTCCTACTTTTGCGCTGGAATTTATTAACGGTAATTAATTGAGCGGCCCTTCTGTAATTTTCTTTTCGATCTTCGTTCTGCCTATGATCGTTTTTTTTATATGGCTGATGAGGCAGGATAAGCGCAAAGGCATGACAGGCCTGGTAGCTCTTGAAGTTATTTTTCTGATTGGGGCGGTGCTGACCAAATTCTACCTGCACTATTATATTTATCCTGTTTTTGTTGCCCTGGCCATTGTGCTCGCCATCGTCATCGTATGGGCAAGTTTGCAAAAGCGCTCTAAGTAAAAAAGCCTCCCGTAACGGAAGGCCTTTTCAAAAGCCGATTAAAAAAATCGGTGAAATCGTATTCTAATCGGTGTAATCCAATCAATCTTCTTCTACCATCAGCTTATCGCCGGTAACGGTTTCTTTAATCTTAGCTTCCAGTTCTTCCATCAGTTCAGGATTGTCAAGCAATAATTGTTTTACCGCGTCGCGTCCCTGGCCCAGGCGTGCGTCGCCATAGCTGAACCAGGAGCCTGATTTTTTGATGATGTTGTAATCAACACCCAGGTCGATGATCTCGCCGGCCTTGGAGACGCCTTCGCCGAACATAATATCGAACTCGGCTATGCGGAACGGAGGTGCTACCTTGTTCTTTACGATTTTTACTTTAACCCTGTTGCCGGATACCTCATCCGTATCTTTTATCTGCGATATACGACGGATATCCAAACGAACTGATGCGTAGAATTTCAGCGCGTTACCTCCGGTAGTAGTTTCCGGATTGCCGAACATTACACCGATCTTCTCGCGCAACTGGTTGATAAAGATACAGCAGCACCCTGTTTTGCTGATAGTGCCGGTAAGCTTACGCAGAGCCTGCGACATTAACCGCGCCTGCAACCCCATTTTGCTTTCGCCCATTTCGCCTTCTATTTCACCCTTGGGTACCAAAGCTGCTACAGAATCGATAACGATAATATCGATAGCGCCGGAGCGGATCAGGTTATCGGCTATTTCCAGCGCCTGTTCACCATTGTCGGGCTGGGAGATCAGCAGGTTTTCTACGTCGACGCCCAGCTTCTTAGCATAGAAGCGGTCGAAGGCATGCTCAGCATCTATAAAGGCAGCTATACCGCCCTGTTTTTGCGATTCGGCTATGGCGTGAATGGCCAGTGTGGTTTTACCTGATGATTCCGGGCCATAGATCTCAACGATCCTGCCTTTTGGCAAACCGCCCACACCTAATGCAATGTCCAGGCCGATGGAACCGGTTGATATCACCTCGATCTGCTCGATAGCGGTATCGCCAAGCTTCATGATCGTGCCTTTTCCGTATGATTTTTCCAGCTTATCCAGTGTAAGCTGCAGTGCCTTCAATTTTTCTGAGTTGCTCATGCTTTTAGTATTGGGATAGCAAACGTAAAAAACATTTTTCACATTTACTAATTATTTTAGTATTTATTTTTTAAGTCCGGAAGTCGGAAAGTCCCCAAGTCCGAAAGATTATTTAGAAGTAATGACCGGAGTTAGGCTGACTATTGAAATCCCACCCTTCCGCTGCCAATGCTGCTAAATCAATATGAAGTAAACTTAGTTAACAGAAAAGCAATCGTCAAATATCTTTATCCACACTGCGCTTCTTCAGTTCTTTGGCAATAGTGTTCAACCGCTTCTTCTTTTGCTGTTCCTTAACCTTTTTGGCTTTAACAGCCTCGGCTCTTTTCAGGGCAGCTTCGGTGTGGGTACGTTCATAATACCTGCAGAACCAGTTGATGGGACATATTTCGCATTTGGGGTTGCGGGCCAGGCAGATATACCGGCCATGGAGGATAAGCCAATGGTGAGCGAAACGAAGCGTATCTTTTGGCAAAAATTCTACCAGTTGCTTTTCAACTGCAAGCGGGGTTTTTGCATTATTCACCAGGCCGATGCGGTTTGCTACCCTGAACACGTGCGTATCTACTGCCATGGCCGGGGCTTCATAAACCACCGATGCGATTACATTGGCCGTTTTCCGCCCGACACCAGGTAGTTTTTGCAGTTCATTAATGTCTGAGGGTACTTCACCATGAAACACATCTACCAGCATTTTGGCCATGCCGACTAGGTGTTTCGACTTGTTGTTCGGATAGCTTACGCTGCGGATATATTCAAATATTTCTTCGGCAGTAGCGGCAGCCAGCGATTCCGGCGTAGGAAAATCCCTGAAAATTGCCGGCGTAACCAGGTTGATGCGTTTATCGGTGCATTGTGCCGAAAGGATGACGGCTATCAACAGCTGAAATGCGTTGCCATAATGAAGTTCGGTTTCGGCATTAGGCTGATGGGCAGAAAAATATTCGACGAAATGGCGGTAGCGTTCGGCGCGGAGCATCGTCAAAAGTACAAACTAAGTCTGAAGTCTTGATTCGAAAGTCTTAAGTCGGGAATAAAAAAATCCGGTTCAAAAATCAGTTTGACTTTTGACTCCGGACTTAAGACTTTTGCCTAAACTTAACGCCGGCTCTTGGAATAATTGAGGATGTTTTGAATAGTTTGCGACCCGGGATTCTTTTGCAAAAGATCCAGATCGGTGCGCAGCGAATGATAAAATATCAAATCGTCTGCGTCCAGGTACTCGATGACATCCGGCCCGTTCATAGTCTTTCCGTCTGATTTAGTATTCAAAGTAGTAGTAGAAATTTCGTCCATAAGCTTTTATTCCTTCCCTTATTGGTTTATATTTTTGGTTTTATGTTTAGATAACGTACACAAAAATAGATTATTATACCGAAGATGAAATTTTGATGAAATTTTTGTGTAATTAGTTGTAGTGGTTACAGAAGTCAGAAAGGTTGCTGTGATTAGGCTGATTGCAGTGATTGTTTAACGAAAAAAGGTTATAAATATTGCAGAGCTTAACCTCCCCAATAGCTATAACCTCTATAACTTTTTTAACTGATGATCAGTTCTTCAATGCCATTTCCCGGCTCTGCATCATTTTGCGCAGGTTGTTCAGGGCATAACGCATACGGCCGAGGGCGGTATTAATGCTCACATCGGTCACATCGGCAATTTCCTTAAAGCTCATATCGCCGAAGTGCCGCATAATGAGCACTTCTTTCTGCTCGGTGGGTAAAAGATGAATAAGTGCTTTCAGGTCCCGGTGGGTCTGCTCGCGAACCATGCGGTCCTCGGTGCTTTCGTCATAATGGCCCAGGACATCAAAAATATCGAAATCGTCGCCGCCGTCGACCAGGGGCGTGCGTTTTTCGCGCCTGAAATGGTCGATCACCAGGTTATGTGCTATACGGGTAACCCAGGGAAGAAATTTGCCTTCCTCGTTGTATTTACCCGCACGTAAAGTATTGATAACCTTTATAAAAGTATCCTGGAAAATATCTTCGGCAAGATATTCGTCTTTAACTAATAAATAGATGGAGGTGTATATTTTGGACTGGTAGCGGCGGATGAGTTCGATCAGCCCCGCCTCTTCGCCTGCAACATAAAGGTGAATCAGGTCCTGGTCACTTTTCAATTGAAAATCCATAGATTACTACTTTAAACTAATTCTTCGATCGTTAATAATAAAGTAGAAATTTAATCTATAGGGGCTCCTCGTGTTAACTAATTGTTACATCAAATAAAACAATTTCCAGCCTAAAAACCAAATGCTATTTCGGCTGCAGGCCCAAATCATGCCGCTAACGTATTAAATTTAACACTTTTTAACATTTGGACTAAAACCGTGGCAGATGGTTTAGCCCTGCTGTTAAAATAAAAGTATTACAATCCAACTACTGAACCTGTTTGGAAAGTGCTAATTTTTTTGGGAATTTTGCGGACGCAAAAAGTCCATGATTAATAATCCATGGTCCATAGCTTGCAGAATCAAACCATGGTCTATGGACTATGGACTATCGACCAGGTATGAGCATAGAAACAGAGAAGGATCCACAACACAACATTATCATCAAAGGCGCCCGGGTGCATAACCTGAAGAATATGGACGTGGCCCTGCCCAAAAACAAACTGGTGGTTATTACCGGTATGTCGGGTTCGGGCAAGTCGTCCCTGGCGTTTGATACTTTGTATGCCGAGGGGCAGCGCCGCTATGTAGAGAGCCTTTCGAGCTATGCCCGCCAATTTTTGGGCCGGATGAACAAGCCCGATGTCGATTATATTAAAGGTATCGCACCGGCTATTGCCATCGAGCAAAAGGTTATTACGTCCAATCCGCGTTCGACGGTTGGCACATCAACAGAGATATATGATTACCTGAAGCTGCTTTTTTCGCGTATTGGGAAAACCATATCGCCGGTATCGGGGCAGGTGGTTAAAAAAGATACGGTGACCGATGTGGTGAACTTTGTAATGGCGCTACCCGAAGATACACAGGTAACCATTCTTTGCCCGTTGCACCCGCACAATAACCGCAGCCTGAAGGAGGAACTGGCGGTATTGCTGCAAAAAGGTTTTGTGAGAGTGGAATATGAGGGGCGTATAACGAGAATCGAATCCATTTTGGAAGATACCTCTATAAGTAACGATCCGCTGGAGGTGAAAGGCGAAAGGGGAAAGGCGAAAGGTAAAGCAACAGGCGCTGAACGCCATGCAGCTAGCGCTGCACCCGTTTTCATCGTCATCGACCGTATAACCAAAAACGATACCGACGAAACCATCAGCCGCTTAGGCGATTCGGCACAAACGGCATTTTTTGAAGGTAAAGGCGATTGCTATATCCGCTATCAAAAACCTGACGAGGAAAAAGAAAGCGAACGCTTTTTCTGCGACCGCTTCGAGTTGGATGGAATGACCTTCGAAGAGCCGTCGCCTAACTTCTTCAGCTTTAACAATCCTTACGGAGCTTGTAAACGCTGCGAGGGTTACGGCAAAGTGATCGGCATTGACGAAGACCTTGTAATTCCCGATAAAAGTAAAACCATTTATGAAGGTGCTATTGCTCCCTGGCGTGGTGAGAAGATGCGCGAGTGGAATGACGCCCTGATCAAGAGCGCACTGAAGTTCGATTTTCCGATACACCGCCAGTATAACCACCTGACCGAAGAGCAGCAGCGCTTGTTGTGGACCGGCAATCAATACTTCCGCGGACTGGACGCCTTTTTTAAGGAATTGGAGGAGCAGACCTATAAAATTCAGTACCGTGTAATGTTGTCGCGTTATCGCGGCAAAACCACCTGCCCCGAATGCAAAGGCAGCCGCTTAAGGCAGGACGCTTCTTATGTGAAGATCAATGATAAATCGATAACCGACATCGTGTTAATGCCTCTGGACAAGACGTATGAGTTTTTCAAAAATCTTAACCTGGAAGAACGCGAAAAAAAGATCGGGAAGCGCCTGCTGGAAGAAATTACCAACCGTTTAGGGTTTTTGAATGATGTGGGTTTAAGTTACCTGACGCTGAACCGTTTGTCGAACACCCTTTCCGGCGGTGAATCTCAGCGCATCAACCTCGCCACCTCATTGGGCAGCAGCTTGGTGGGCTCGGTTTATGTGTTGGACGAACCCAGCATCGGACTGCACCCCCGCGACACGCAACGCTTGATAAGCGTACTAAGATCGCTTCGTGATGTAGGCAATACAGTTTTGGTTGTCGAGCATGAGGAAGAAATTATGCAGGCTGCCGACCATATCATCGACATTGGACCGGAAGCAGGCACGCATGGCGGTGAACTGATATTTTCGGGTACGTATGATGAGATTGTGGAGGATGATGACAGCCTTACCGGTCGCTATTTGGCACGAAAGGAAGAGATAGCGATTCCGGCTGCGCGCCGCAAATGGAACGATTACGTTGAAGTTAAAGGCGCGCGCGAAAATAACCTGAAACATGTGAATGCCAAATTCCCGCTGGGCGTTTTGACGGTGGTAACCGGCGTTTCAGGCTCAGGAAAGACGAGCTTGGTAAAACGCATCCTGGCGCCCGCTTTGCAAAAAGCTTTAGGCAATTATACAGGCGAACAAACCGGTTCTTATGATGAATTAGCAGGCGATTATAATAAGATAGAACAGGTAGAACTGGTAGATCAGAACCCCATCGGACGTTCATCGCGTTCCAACCCGGTTACCTATGTAAAAGCATGGGACGAGATACGCAACCTGTTCGCCGCGCAACCGGCGGCCAAAGCAGGAGGGTTGAAGCCATCCGCATTTTCATTCAACGTGGAAGGCGGCCGCTGCGACGTATGCCAGGGCGAAGGTGAAGTAAAGATCGAAATGCAGTTTATGGCCGATATTTTCCTGACCTGCGAAACCTGCGGCGGCAAACGTTTTAAACAGCATATTCTCGATGTTACTTACCAGGACAAGAACGTGGCCGATGTGCTGGGCATGACCATCGACGAGGCTTTGGAGTTTTTCAGGAAGGAACCCAAGATCCTCAACAAAATAAAACCCCTGGCCGATGTGGGCTTGGGTTATGTGCAATTAGGTCAATCATCCAATACCTTATCCGGCGGCGAGGCGCAGCGTATCAAGTTGGCGTCGTTCCTGGTGAAAGGCAATAACTCCAATAAAACACTATTCATTTTCGACGAGCCGACCACCGGTCTGCATTTCGCCGATATTAAAAAACTGCTCAAATCATTCGATGCGCTGCTCGACCAGGGAAACACTATCGTGGTGATCGAGCACAACATGGACGTGATCAAATGCGCCGACTGGGTGATCGACATCGGCCCCGAAGGCGGCGATAACGGCGGTAAGATCGTATTCGAAGGCATACCCGAAGATCTGTTGAAACAAGAGAATTCCTATACTGGAAAATTTTTGAAAGAACGTTTCTCGCACCCGGGGAATAAGCTGAAGGGGTTGCTTGTAGGGTGAAAGGATGAATGTAACCTCGGATGAGGTTTGGAGAAAAAGCAGTATTAACCTGCTCGTTTTGCTGCTTATATTCATATAAACTAAACTTTACTAATGAAACCTTTCTATCGCATCGTAATCACTTGCATACTTATAGCTTTAAGCTATACTCCAACCTATTCCCTGCAAGATTCTAAGATAAAAGTTGATTCTGGAAATAAGAACGATGTAACAGTTGTTCAAAATGGGGCTGATAGCAGTCAAAAGTCCGATGTTTCGCTTATAAAAACCAGCGAGAATAAAATTCGCATTAAGCAGGATTCAAAGAAGGGAGTTGCAGAACCTATTCAAGAAAAAGGCATTATGCATTATTTGAATAATGCTTATGTTATTTTCGGATTAATCGCGTCGCTAATAACTATAGGTATTTTCATGTTTAAATTAATAAAGCACAAAAAGAGAGTGAAATGAGAGTTGTGTTTTTTCTTATAGGCTTAATGTTAATTGCTCAATCAGCAATTTGCCAAAATCGAAATAATCAGAGTTCACAAATCGAAGTTAAAGGGAACAATAATACTATAAAAGTATATCAGGGTAATGGGAATAAAATATACGATCTAAACGATGATAAGAATGCGAGGGAATTTCTTAATTATTTAAGTACACTCCCAGGTATAAGCAATGAGATAAAATCCATATTGAAGTATGATAAAAAAATCTACCCACTTGTGAGAAATATTGCTCAAAAGGTGGATCAACAAGCGTTGTTTAATACTAATGACTTTATAAAAAGATTCGAAGATGTTATAAGAGAAAACGAAAAGCTAAAAATTGAAAATCAAGAATTAATAGCTCAGACCAATGATGTCGATTTTGCCGCCGCATTAAAAGAAGCGAATGAGAAATTAAAATTATTTGACAACGAAGGGTATCAAAAAGTACTGGAAAATTTCAAACGAAAAATAAAAGAAAAACATGAAGAGTTAGATAAAACACTTGCAAAAACTTCTTATTTGCAAGCATTAAATAACAATGCGAATTATAATTATGGAGGAGCCCTTGCTCAAATAAACGAGGCTCTATCCACTGACATGGATAATGTCGAATATTTGATTTTAAAAGGTGACATTCTCTATGAACTAAATAACTATCAAAATAGCAGAGATATATTTAATAAAATATTTAAAGTAACGAAAGATGGTGAGGGGAAAGCATTAATTCTGAATAAAATAGGTCTGACATATGAGGGGGAAAGCTCATATGATAAGGCACTTCAGTGTTTTCAATACGAAATTGAAGTAAATAAATCGGTGTACCAAACAAAACCTCAACCCTACAATAATATTGGAGTTATATATACACGAAAAGGTGATTATTCTAAAGCTCTTGAATACTATAAAGTTGCACTGGCAATTGAAAAGAGATTATTAATAATTGACACAATAGAACTAGCTAATACTTACAATAGTATAGGTGTTTGCTATTATCAAAACGATCAAGTAGCATTAGCAAATGTTAATCTTTATGAGGCTTTGAAGCTTCAGACTAAAAAGAACGGGGAGTATTCACCAGATGTGGCAGTTACTTACAATAATTTCAGCCTTTTATACATCAAAGAAGGAAAACGAGATTCTGCTCAAATATTTTTGGATAAAATGCGCTCCGTCATCAAAAAGCTTGCCTTAGATACCAGCGGTTTGAGTGCCGAAAGTTATAAAACTTATGGATTATGGTACATGGCGCAAAACTGTTTTGACTGTGCATTGCAGAAATTTTCAATAAGCCTAAAGCTAAACGAAATAATATATGGGAAAGAAAACTATTATGTGGCCGAATCTTTTTATCACATAGGGCGCTGCTATTATAATATGAGATTTTATGAAAAGGCGCTTGCATATACGGATTCTGCACTCAAAATACAAACAAAGGTAGTTAATGATGGGCCAGTTATAGCGGATACCTATGAGATGTTGGGACTATCTTATATGAATTTAGGCAGTATTGATAGAGCATTATATATATTAAGCAACGATTGTTTAAAAAAATGTCTGTGGATAAGGGAAAAAGTATTCGCTCCGTCAGATCCAATTCTAGCAGAGTCAAATTTTTTTGTGGCTCAAAGTTATAAAATGATGCATTTGCCAGACAGCGCTTTCAAATATTATCAGAAAACTTTATTTATGAATAAGCGGAATTTTGGTGAAAATAGCTCCGCTGTTGAAGATGTGAATATGGAAATTGGATTACTACGTATCGAAACAGGTAAGTCGGTGGACGGGCTAAGTTATTTGTCTAAAACAGGGTTTGATACCTTATCTAATATGTTAAAAGCCAAATTTTTGAGTAATGTTGCGCTGTCATTAAATAATGATGACTCTCCTCAAAAATTAAATATTTTATCATTAGCTATACAGTTTATAGATAAAAATAACCAAGCAGAACTCGATTTTGATGCTCTCAGATTATACCAAAATATAGCTATGCTATATTGTCAATTAGGATACAAGAATGATGCAAACAAATATTATTTGAAAGCCAAAGAGATATCTGAGAACATACATGTGAATACCAGTTTTGAAGATGATTATAAGAATTGCGGAAATTGATTGTGCAATTCTTTGAAAGAACTTTTCTCACATCCGGCAATAAGATGATGGGGTAAAATTTGTTACCCCAATATTAAATATTCCCTTCCGGGCAACCTCAACTAACCTACGGCTGTAATATCGGTTAAAACACAGCCGATACGATGAAATATTTCTTCCCGACCGCCTTTTTATTTTTAGGCATAATTTTCCTGGCGACCTCCTGTAAAAAAGAAAAGCCGGTAAAGCCGCCGGTTACTATGTCAACCAGGACCTTAAGATTTATTCTTTACACTAACCAGGATTTTTCCGGCAACAATCAGCACATCAGCTTTTCATTGCATGTGAGCAATGCGCAAAAAACCATAGCTTTCGATTCAACGGTGTTTTCGGCAAAAGTTAAAGATATTCCGGATAAGCTGCACCAACTGGTTTTTGAAAAGAAGATACCTGGTGATGGTACGGTCGTAGCCGCAGACTTTTTTTATACGATCGAAAATGTGGGTATGTCGTGGTACCTGGATTCATGCGCCGCCAATGAAAAGTTTAAAGTTATCGAGTACCCGTTCCGGTAATCGGATTTTGAAAAGATTCTTTTAGCTTTAAATATCAAATCCTAAAGCAATTCACCATGCTTTCCAAAATATTACTCCGCGTAGCTGCCATGCTCATGTTTATCCATGCCGTATTGCACACCACAGGCTTTACGAGTTGGAAAACCGATCCGAGCAGGCAGGAGGTGGTAAAAGCCATGATGGGGCCGAAACTCCCTTTCATGGGCGCCAATCGAAATATGGCCGAGTTTTACGACGGTTTTGGTTATGCCTCCACCATTGCACTGCTCTTAATTTCCGTTACGTTATGGATGGTTTCGGCCTCTGATAATTCTCTCGCTAAAAAGATCATTTTAACGCTTGCTGTCACTTTGCTTTTCTGGGGCGTCGACGAGATCATTTTCTTTTTCCCGTTCGCCGCATGCATCTCCTGGCTATCGTGTTTATGTACTTTCATCGCATTCTTTAGCCTGAAAAAACAAAGTATTTAGGAAGATGGCTTTTCGGATTTGATGCCCGGTTCTCGGGTATCATCCTCAAATCCCTTATATCTTCTTTGCGGCAGGCTCCCGGGCATATGCGCGGTAATATATTTCAGCAAGTTTTCGCGCACGTAGCAGCGCAGGTCGAACGCGTCCGACGAATTACTCGCGCTCATCAATGCCCTTAGTTCTATCACATCGGGTTTGGAATCGGTTACCTGCAAAATGCCAACACGCTTGTCCCACAGTTTGCTGGCTTTTAAAAGGCGGTCGAGCTCGGCGCGCAGGCCATCGACCGGGAAAGTATAGTCGACGTAAAGAAACACCGTACCTAATATTTGCGACGTTGTTCGTGTCCAGTTCTGGAAGGGCTTTTCGGTAAAATAGGTGATGGGTAACACCAGCCTGCGCTGGTCCCATATCGCAAGCACCACGTAGGTAAGCGTAATTTCCTCGACACGGCCCCATTCGCCTTCCACCACCAGCACGTCGTCGATACGAATTGGCTGCGTGAATGCGATCTGCAGTCCTGCGAGCAGGTTGCCCAAAGGTTTTTGTGCCGCAATACCTAAAATGATACCACCGATACCCACGCCCGTGAGCAGGCCGGCGCCCAGCTTACGAACGCTGTTGAAGCTAAGCAGGATGATGGCCAGGCTTACCACCACGATCAGGATAATGATCATCTTGCGGATGAATACTACCTGCGTGCGCACTTTCCGGCTTACCAGGTTGTCCGCAATAGTCAGGTCGTACAGGTGGTAAACATAGTCTTCAAATATTTTTACGGTGCTGATCAGTAACGCGGCAAAGGCGATCACGATCAGGATATCGGTGGTACGATCGAGACCATCGATAAAAGGTTTGCTAAGCAGCAGTAAGGGCACCATAAAATTGAGCGCCAGCAGCGGTACGAAATAATTCAGTGGTTTGTCGAGGTGGCTGATGATCGACCTGAAAAGGGAGTAATCTGTTGTGTTCTTATAAAAATGCAGTATTCCTGTAATAATAAATTTAACGACGAAACCCAAAATGATGGCGCAGCCGACTACGATAAGATTCCACGCCCAGGGCTGTAATTGATGCGACCATGCCTGTAATTGACCGTTCATAGGATTTTAGGTTTCCCATTGAAGGAACAGGGTTTTGGTGAATTTGTTCGTGCTTGAGCGATCAACCTTATGTCCTTGTAACAATTGAAAGTAAAGCTCGTCTATTTCCAAAACCGACACATGAAATGTTTTCTCCTAAGCTTGGGCGCCTTTGTGCTTGCATTGGCTGCGTCCGCCCAAACCAAAGCCTTCGACGAATTTTCGGCGGATTTTGTAAAGGTTTACCAGCAATTGAACCTACCCCAACTGGAGTTAAGTTACGTGAACAACCTGCGGCATATTCAGTCCGCCGACAGCGTGCAAAAGCAGTTGGAGTTTTTCAATGCGGTTAACGCGCAGCTTCCTTCTTATGATCCGGATAAGTTATCGGTTTCGGAAAAGACCGACTATGAGCTGATAAGGTATGAAATGGGCTTAAACCTGGCGCGTATAGCCCTTGAGCAGCAATGGCTCAGGGATCGACCGGTTAAGATACCGGAGGGCGGTATTATAACTGTTCCTAATGGCAAAGCATGGTACACCTATATGCTTAAAAGATGGGTCAGCGATGATGTAACTCCTGATCAGATCTACCGGTTCGGCCTTGATGAAGTGAAAAGAGTGCAGGGACATATCGAAGCCGTGAGAAAAAAGACGGGTTTAAGTGAAGACGAATTTTACAAACATTTGAACGATCCCTCGTTCTTTACATCCGATCCGAAGCAGGTGCAACAGGCATTTGAGCAAACTAAGGCAGTCGTGTATGCCAACCTGCACAAGCTTTTCAGCGACACAATTTTTCCGCCGTTAAAGATCACTCGCGGAGAGGCCAAACAACTGGCGCAAACGCCAGGCTATTATAACGGCAATGCGTTTTACTACAATTTGTTCGACAAACCTTACTGCAAACGGCAATATGGCTGGTTGTTTATTCACGAAGGCGTGCCGGGGCATCATTACCAGGCATCGATAGCTGCAACTACCAAGGTCTCCGATGTTCAGCAGCTATTTTTTTACTACGGGTTTGTGGAGGGCTGGGGCGCTTATGCCGAAGAACTGGGCAAACAGCTGGGCGTATACGAAACACCTTACGACGAACTGGGCAAATGGGAGTGGGATATTGTTCGTTCAGTACGTGTACCGTTGGATGTCGGGTTGAACTATTACGGCTGGACCGACCAGCAGGCGCTGGAATTTTGGAAAAAGAATATCCGAGGTCAGGATGATATTGCCATGCGCGAAATTGCCCGCATACGCCGCTGGCCGGCGCAGGTGGTTACTTATAAATATGGTGCACTGCAAATCATGCAATGGAAAGAAGAACTGCAGAAAAAGCAGGGAAAAAATTTTAATATCAAAGACTTCCACGACCGCGTGCTCCAACACGGCGTATTGCCTCTATTTATGATCAAAGAGAACATATTCAATAATACCTAGTAAGCGAGGTCCTTATCGATCTCTTTCAGAAGGTATTCCTTTTTGTCGGTAGCGTACTCCCAAAACATCACGCCGCCAAGGTTATTGCTTTTCACGTATCTGCATTTGTTCTTCACAGACCATTCGTCGTCGAAGGTGACAAACTGCCTGAGGGAGTCGTTGTACAGGTACGGCGCCTTAGCATCCTCATCACGATAATATTTGAAGCCTTTCCGGTTGATCAGGCTGTCCTTAATAAAAGTATAGCCACCGCCGCCCGGCCGATTTATGTGTACCGAAGAAGTGCGCGCCCCAAGGATGATTTTTGCCGAATCGACCGCCACAAATGTATGGCCGTAAAAAGCTACGCCGACTACAAGCTTATTTGCCGGAACGCCGGCGGCCTCAAAATCCTTGACGGCCAAATCGGCCGAACACAGTGTTTTGTAACCTTTCGAAGCATAGAGGTTTGTGTGATGCAACACCATGTGCAGGGTGTCGTCGGCCAGGTCGTAGGTCATCAGGCTCACATAATCCAAATATTTAGCGACATCGCCCATTTCCGTCAGTGTTATAAAACGGGTAAAGCCTCCAACCGCAGCCGTAAGATATAATGTTTTACCCGTTTGTTTTTGCAGCGTATCGAGGTCGAGCCTTAGTTGCCGGAACATGAGGGTATAATTGTGTTTATCCTCGGGCCTGTAAATATTTCCCGCACCTATATCATTGGGGTACTCCCAGTCGATATCGATGCCATCGAGACCATATTTTTTTACAATAGCCACTGCACTGGCCGCAAAGCCCTGGCGTGCCGTATCGGTAAAAACCGCATCTGAGAAATACCGGCTGCCGCCCCATCCGCCTATCGATATCAGCACCTTCAGCTTCGGGTTGATCTTTTTTAGCTTCAATAGATTTCGGAAATTCACGGTATCCGTTTTTTCATGCTCCATGTAGGCCCTGTTGTTGCGGACAACGACAAAAGCATAGTTGATGTGGGTCAGCCTTTTAGGATGAACCATCGTGCTGTCGTATAATCCATGGTAACCACCAACATAGCCAATGATGACATATTTCTTGTGCCCGGGCGATTGAGCAAATACAAGAGCAGGTATCAAAAGCGTAAACGCAAACAAAAAGGGAAACAAGGTTTTCATAGTCACTAATATACGGAGCAGTGACACCAATATAACACGAGGGCGTGTTAATTATTCGGATAAAGCCTTGCCATCGTCGGGCAGTCAAAAATGAACCGGATCCATGATCGGTTTTTCGTATGCGAATCAGGCCGCGTACGCAACAATAGCGATAATTATTTGTTGTTATTCGTACATATTATGTGTAAATTTATTGTTACCAATTATTAAACGGGCAATAAGATTTCTATGAGTAGCGAGCCTACGTTGGTTCTTGCTTTTTTCCCCCGGCTTTTTTTTGCTGACGGGTGATTGCTCGTTTGTGCAGCCCTTCCAGGTAACCCTATTTATCACTTAAAATCTTAAACGATATGAAAAGGATATTAACATTCGCAACCTTATTGAGTTTTATGTACGTAGCGTGTAAACATACCGAGAAAATATCTCAGGCGGGTGTCTACAAATTGGACAAACTGACGGTAAGTGGCGGCGGGAAGGATACAGTTTATGCCAGGACGCAGATGAAAATATATACGCCATCTTATTTTGCTTACTTCAGCTTTGCGCCCGACTCGTCGGTAGGTTTCGGCGTCGGTTCTTACAGGCTTGACACGGGTAACCAGATCATTGAATACAATGTCTACAGCAGCCGTGCGCTCGATTCGACCCAGATATTTCACGTCAGGATGAACCGGGCCGCCTCCGGCTATACTCAAACCATCAGTCTTGGAACCCTTCGCGGCGTGAAGTACGACGAGATAGAAAAATACTCCAAAGTAGCTTCATCGGGTACCAGCAAGATGGACGGACTATGGAAACTGGACTCGTCCTATATCGTAAAAAACACCGGGATTACTAACCAGAAAGAAGTACAATATAAGATATTTTGGGGCGGTCATTTTATGTTTGTACATCGCTATCCGCTCAACAACGGCGCCGTATTTAAAAATGGCTTTGGATATGGCACCTTTAGCTTAAAGAACGATACGCTCAGCGAGGAGGAAGACATTACAAGTCACGCCATACTGCTCAACCACCAGTTTGCCATCAAGATCGATTTCAGGGGCAATGATGAATACAAGCAGGTAATCACCGATCCCAAAACCGGCGACAAATCGGTAGAGGTGTATAAGAGGATGCAGTAAAATTAAGACAAGGAATACATACAAAAGGCTTCCATTTAGTTGGAAGCCTTTTGTGGAGAATATCGGAGTCGAACCGATGACCTCTTGCATGCCATGCAAACGCTCTAGCCAGCTGAGCTAATCCCCCTTAAGTTTGCAGCCGGCAATTTTCAGTTCACGCTTAAATAGTTACTGCGCATTGCCGACTGGAACGGACGGCAAAACTAATAAAAAGATGGTAACTATAAAATATTTGCTGCAATATCGGGTTTAACGTAAAACAATTTTGTACTTATTTGGCTTATTGAGTGTTATCTAATTAAAAGCGCAGGTGCTTAATTAAATATTTCGAAATTTGTTTAATTTTAAACGAAATTTACCGTACATCTACCCGGACCCTGCGGGCGCTTCTTAAATAAAGTGACTATTGATGCCTATGAAATATAGTTTACTTGCTTTCCTATTTCTGGTTGCTTGTTTGCGGGGGTATGGTCAATCCTGCACACTGAGTGTAAGCATATCGGCGTCAGGTTCGTCTATTTGTTCAGGAAGTAGTGTGGTTTTAACAGCGGTGCCATCAGGTGGTACCCAGCCTTATTCATATGCATGGAACACCGGGGAAACCACTACATCCATCAGCGTAAATAAAGCTGGTACTTATACGGTAACTGTAAGCGATAAAACACCGGGTTGTGCGCCGGTAAAAAAAAGTATAACAATTACGAGTAACCCGGTGCCTGACCCACCTACGGCAGCGAGCGTTACGGTTTGTCCCAATTCATCGGCAACTTTGACGGCTACAGCACCGGGAGGCGTTTACCAATGGTACGATGCTCCAACCGGAGGTAACTTTCTTGCAACCGGCCCAACTTTCAACACTCCCCCGGTAACAGGTCCTTTGAATTACTATGTTCAGACCACATTGGGCGGATGTACCAGCCAGAGAACTTTAGTTCGGGTAAGGCTGATCCCAAACCCCGTTGGAACTGGCCAAACCATATGTTCGAATAATATTGCCACTTTGCGGGCGGCTGGCGGTGATACCTATTCGTGGTATGCCTCGCCGTCGGGGGGGGCTGTATTAGGTACAGGACCGTCATTTACAACGCCGGTATTAACCGCAACGACCACGTACTATGTCCAGGCTATAACTAATGGGTGTCCGAGCGCATTTGTGCCCGTCACTGCCACGGTAACGCCGCCACCGCAGGCGCCTTCATCATCAAATGTGACCATTTGTTCAGGATCCGTTGCAAATCTGCATGCCAGCGCCCCGTCAGGTATTTTTAATTGGTATGTAAGCCCCACAGGTGGTTCGCCGTTAATTTCCAGTCCCGATTATACTACCCCGGCGCTTACTACAACAACCACTTATTATGTAGACGTTACCGTGGGCACTTGCGTTAGTCCGCGCACAGCCGTGACGGTAACCGTTACACCGTTACCATCGGCACCTGTTGCGGCGGATGTCAATGCATGTTCGGGAAATACGGCTACGCTATCTGTTACTCCGGTTGCAGGCGACACGTACCTGTGGTACAATGCCCCTGTCGGTGGAATATTACTGGCCACTGGTAACACGTTTACTACGCCCGTATTAACAGCTTCAACGACTTATTATGTACAGGCGACCAACGGCGGTTGTACAAGCAGTGCGCGAACCGCAGTAAATGTAACCGTTAACCCGGTACCTGCGGCCCCGTCCGCTGCGGGGCAGGTTATATGCTCCGGCACTTCGGCTACGCTGACCGCCACAGCTCCTGGTGGGGTGTATCAATGGTACAATGCGGCCTCGGGCGGGACATTGCTGGCAACCGGCGCCTCGTACACTACCCCATCGCTTGCAGCTACCACAACTTATTATTTACAAACCACTGTTGGGGGCTGTGTCAGCCCGCGTACTGCCGTAACGGTGACGGTAAACACGGCACCGGCTGCGCCGGCCGGAGCCGGTGTTAGTATCTGTGCCGGCAGTTCGGCTACCATTAGCGCTACGGGCGCGTCAGGTACCAGCTATCAGTGGTATGATGCGTCTGCAGGGGGCAATTTTTTAGCTTCCGGGCAGGCATTTGTTACGCCTGTACTGGCAGCCACAACCACCTATTATGTCCAAGTAACAGACGCGAACGGGTGCATGAGTGCCCGTACACCGATAACCGTTACGGTTACGCCTACGCCGGCGCCGCCGACGGCGAGTGGTGTTACTATATGTGCGGGAACTTCGGCTACGCTGACCGCGACAGCCACTGGAGGAACAATATCATGGTTCGATGCATCCACTGGTGGTAATTTGCTGGGTACAGGCAGTTCGTTCACTACCCCGGTTTTGAATTCGACGACCACATACTATGCCGAGCATGAAACAGGCACTTGTACCAGCACACGCACAGCGGTTACCGTAACAGTCACTGCTGTTTATAACCCCGGGTTTCAATATGCATCAGGCACTTATTGTACAAGCAGTTCTAACCCAATACCGGTAATCAATGATCCGGCGGGAGGTACTTTCAGCGCTTCGCCGGCCGGTTTGGTATTTGTAAGCACTGCAACAGGTCAGATCAATATCGGAGCAAGTGCGCCTGGCACCTATACTGTTTCATTTACCAGCAACGCTGCATGTGCCTTTGTAACAACGACGAAGATATCTATCGTAACCACACCGAATGCCACTTTTTCGTATACAACGCCCGTATGCCAAAGCGGTACCAATCCGTTGCCGGCTTTTCCGGTCGGTGCAAGTGCAGGAGTTTTCTCTTCGCCTACCGTTGTTTTTGTTGATAAGACGACCGGGGAGATCGACCTAAAAAAAACGTCGCCGGGCACGCATAGCGTAACTAATACTATTCCAGCGAGCGGGACCTGTCCGGCGGCGACCTTCACTTTTTCAATTGTGATCGACCCTGAGGTTATAGTCAATGCGGGCTCCGATCAATCGGCGTCTTCCGGTACGCCGGTTACGCTTGCGGGCAGCATTAGCGGAGGCTCGACGACAGGCACATGGTCGGGCGGTACAGGTACGTTCTCCAACCCTAATGCCTTGAATGCGACATATACGCCCGGTCCTGGTGAAACGTCTGCCACATTAACGTTGACTTCAAGCGATCCACCAGGCCCATGCGGCGCCGTGTCGGATAAGATGACCATAACATTCAAATCGGTTCCTGCGGCACCAACCGCGCAGGGCGTAAGTATTTGCTCTGGCAGCACAGCTGTTTTGTCTGCTACGGCGCCGGGTGGTGTTTATCAATGGTATGATGCGACGGCCGGAGGTACGTTATTGAACACGGGAGCTGTATTTACAACTCCTCCGCTGACTGTAAATGCTACGTATTATGTTCAAACTACGGTGTCAGGCCAAACAAGTACCCGGACTGCGGTATTAGTGACTGTAAATTCAATCCCGCCCAACCCCGTGGTTGCCGCAGATAGCGTATGCCAGGGCAGTACAGCTACGCTAACAGCAAGCGGTTCAACCGGAACCTATCAATGGTACGATGCGGCCGTTGGGGGAAACCTGTTATCTACAAATAATCCCTATGTAACTACTTTCCTCACAGCTAACACGACTCTTTATGTACAGGCCGTTAACAATGGTTGTACAAGCGGTCGAACCGCGGTTACGGTTACCGTCAACCCCGTTCCAACTATTACCAGCAAGTCGACCGGGGTTGTTTGCAGCGGCACACCTAACAATTATACTATTACCGCAGACATACCAAACGCTACTTATAACTGGAGCAGGGCCGCTGTCGCCAATATCAGTAATCCAGCCGTCACTAATCAATCGTCTTCTACTATAACTGAAACACTGATCAATACGAGCGGAACACCCGTAAACGTAACGTATGTCATTATTCCTATAGTTAATGGCTGCCAGGGAACACCCTTTAATTATGTCCTTACCGTTAATCCTTTGCCTGCCGTAACAAGTGCAGCAACGGACACGGCCTGCAATCAGTCCCCGATAAATTACACAATCGCTTTCAATACGGCCGGAGCTAGTTTTACCTGGAGTAGGGCAGCTGTTCCGGGTATAAGTAATGCAGCTGTTTCGGGTCAGACTGCTGCTACGATTAAGGAGGTTTTATATAATGCAACCAACGAACCTGTGAATGTTACCTATGTGTATAATTATAGCGCTTCGGGTTGTTCCGGGACATTTAGTTTAGTTGTTACAGTAAATCCATATTCAAAGATCACGAGTCCTGCCACGGGCGTCGCATGCGGCGGTATCCCACAAAATTATGTTATTACATCCAATGTCTCTTCAACAACCTTTGTATGGAGTCGCGCCGCGGTGAATGGTATCAGCAATCCGGGAGTTTCAGGGCAAACTTCGTCAACTATTACTGAAACATTAATTAACACCACTGTTACCTCTGTTCTTGTAAAATACATTATAACACCTTTCGCATTTGGTTGCGCCGGAACCCCGTTTTCTTATGCAGTTACGGTTAATCCCCAGCCCTCAACACCAACAGCCAATTCCAATTCGCCTGTATGTGTTGGAAGTACGATACGTCTCCAGACATTAAATGTGCCGGGTGCGACTTATGTATGGACTGGCCCAAATGGATTTAGTTCTTCGGCGCAAAATCCGAATATCGGTAACGTTACGACCGCCAATACCGGTACTTATTACTTATATGTTCTTGTAAACGGATGTCCAAGTCAAATTGACTCAGTCAGGGTCGTGGTGGATGAGCCGCCATTATCCAACGCAGGACCGGACCAGACCGTTTGTATTAATTCAACATCGGTTACTTTGGCCGGGTCGGTTACCGGCGGTACTACTACCGGCACCTGGTCCACCAGCGGTACAGGCTCTTTCTCGCCATCTAATAATACTTTAAACGCGCAATACCTGCCTTCAGCACAGGATAAAAGTAACGGCTCGGCAAAACTGACCCTTGGATCTACCAGTAAGGACGACTGTGCAATTTCTACCTCTACGATGACGGTGACGTTTTATCAGCCGATGATCACCAGCAGTAAATCCGATTCGGTATGCACAGGCTCAGCCCTTAATTATACGATCACGACGAATTCGCCTACAGCTACAGCTACCTGGAGCAGGGCCGCTGTAGCCGGCATAAGTAACCCGGCGGTTGCGGCTCAGACTTCTATGAATATTACTGAGACACTGGTCAATACCACTTCCAGTGCAATTATGGTTCCGTATACCATTACGCCACTTGACAATGGCTGCCCGGGCGCGCCATTTACATATACAGTTAAGGTAAACCCTCAGCCAGTTGCCCCCGCCGTAAGCAGTAATTCGCCGGTTTGTGTGGGTACTAGCATTCAGCTCAATACCACCACGACTGCTAACGGATACCTCTGGACCGGACCGAATGGGTTCACGTCGACCCAGCAGAACCCCACGATTAATAACGTGTCCGCGGCAAATACAGGTGCGTACAATTTAATAGTGACGGTAAATGGCTGCCAAAGCCCCGCCGCCAGTCTTAATGTTTCTGTCGATGAACCACCGGTGGCCAATGCGGGTCCAAATCAGGTTGTTTGCTCTACGACTGCTTCGGTAGCACTGGCCGGCTCTGTAACCGGCGGCACCACCACCGGTATATGGTCAACGGGCGGATCGGGTACCTTTTCGCCCTCAGATACTGTACTAAACGGGCATTATCTGCCATCTGCCCAGGATGTCGCGGCAGGTTCGGTAACACTTACCCTTGCATCCACCAGTAAGGACAACTGCAATATTTCTACCTCGGTTATGACCATCAGCTTCCAGGCTCAAGCGGCTGTGAAGGCAGGTAAGGATACGGCCGTTTGTTCACAAACCACCGGTGTTCAGTTGAACGGGAAGGTGCTGATAGCTGCGCAGGGTGTATGGACTACGTCGGGAACAGGTACTTTCAATCCTTCGGCAAACCAGCTCAATGCCGTTTATGTGCCAAGCTCTGCTGATATTGCAGCCGGTTCGGTTAAACTGACCTTGAGCATACCCCCTGCAGGCGTATGCTTCCTGGTGTCGGATAGCCTTGTAGTAACCTTTGTTCCGCCGCCGACGGTGAATGCGGGCGGAACAGTGTATGTGCTGCACGGCAGAACTATTACCCTTACACCGACCGTAAGCGACAATAACGTTACTTATTCATGGTCGCCCGATATTAACATTAGCAGTACAACGGTGAAGAATCCCGTTATTACCGGAGATGTCGACCGTACCTATACGCTCACGGTTACCGATAGCCGCGGCTGCGTTAGTTCGGATCAGACCTTTGTAAAAGTATCCCCCGAGGTAGTTGTCCCCAATACTTTTACCCCCAATGGCGACGGTGTGAACGATCTGTGGAATATCCAGGGTCTTATAGCCTATCGGGAAGCAGTAGTAGATATTTTCGATCGGTACGGTCAAAAGGTTTATCACTCTATTGGATACGCAAAGCCATGGGACGGTATTTATAATGGAAAGATGGTGCCTTATGGTGTTTATTATTATGTAATCGATACCAAGCTGGATGGCATAGTTCTCTCCGGTTATGTTACCGTAGTTAGGTAAATAAGAGGCTATGATGACGAAAAGTGCAATAGTAGAAGATTACTCATAGATTTTAGCTATTCTGCCAGGAACAAATTAGTATGTCAAACCTTCTTTGGAAGTTGCCCTGAAAGCGTTGGTTTTCCCATTAAAGGATTTGCGCCGTGACCAGCTGCCAGCCGTGCTAATACAAAAAGTCTTCAGCTTTTCGCTTTAGGCTTTCTGCTTTAAAAGTAGCAGGAGCAGGACAAATCTCAAACTTTGCTAAGGATTTGAGGTGCGTAATACGGGTTAACGAATTTAAGTCATGAATAGTCAACTCAGTGCCTGTGTTGCACCCCCTGGAAGATTTGGAAGTATTTTTTTGCGTTTTCTGCAACGTTATGTATCTCGCCCGTGTCCATTATCCGGGCTGTGGCGACTTACTGCCGCCTGTTATAGGCATTGATCAATATTTTACAAATAGCATTATGAAGGTTTTACTATGCCTGTGTTTATTGGGCGCTTTTTGTTTGCCGGCTCACGGACAGCAAGATAATCCTGTGATCGTCGGCAGGATAGACAGTATTCAATCTCAAATTCTGCATGAAAAAAGAAAGATCTGGATATATGTACCCGCATCAGCAACTACCGGCGAAAAGAAAAAATACCCGGTATTATACCTGCTGGATGCCGAAAAGAATTTCAAAAGCGTTGCAGGCATGACCGATTTTTTAAGCACTGTCTATAAAAATGATATTTGCCCGGAGATGATCATCGTAGGCATTCCCAATACCAACCGCACAAGAGACCTTACACCGACCAGAGTGACCAGCGGCCTGTTCATTAATGCCGATATGGCTACAAATTCAGGTGGCGGGGAAGCCTTTATAGCTTTTATGGAAAAGGAACTGATACCCAGTATTGATTCATTATACTCTGCTTTGCCTTACCGTATGCTGGTTGGCCATTCGTTAGGCGGCTTGATCGTGATCGACTGCCTGGCACATCACCCGAACCTGTTTAATGCATATCTTGCCATAGAGCCGAGTATGTGGTGGGACCGTCAAAAGCTTTTGCACGAAACAGAGCAGGCGCTGCAGAAACGCTCCTATACCGATCGGTCACTATTTCTCGCAATGGCCAATACATTGCCGCCCGGCATGGACACGTCCACCATTAAGCAGGATACTACTTCAGGCACTATTCATTCCCGCTCGATACTGCTATTACGCGACTACCTAATGCGGAACCGGCAAAATGGCCTGGACGCAGGGTTTCGCTACTATCCGGGTGACACGCATGTTTCCGTACCTTTGATCGCTACTTACGATGCCCTGCATTATATTTTTAAAGATTATGCCTTAAAGCTCCAGGACAACTATTTTACAGATTCCACTTTTGACCTTGCAGCATTCCTGCAGGCACATTACGCGCATATCAGTACCAAGTATGGATTTAAATCTGAAGATGGCCGCATCTTGCTCCCTCCTGAAGACCTGGTGAATAATCTCGGCTTCTTTATGATGCAGCAGAAACAGTTTGGCAAGGCTGAAGATATGTTTAAGATGAACATTAAGAATTACCCGTCCGGCCCCGTGGCTTATAGTTATCTCGGCGAGCTGTATGCCGGTAATGGTGACAAAAAACACGCCCGGTCGAATTATCAAAAATCGTTATCGTTGAAAGAGGATGCGGCGATAAGGAAGAAGTTGGAGGGGTTGTAAAAGAGCAATGCAAACTAAGGCGCGTCTATTCAGCGCGGTTGCCATCGATGCGTACTCGCACCAGCGTTGGCCTGATGGTATTATTGCCGCGTTGGTTACGTTTTAAAACAAAAGGAAAATAAAAATCCGGTCAACTTATTAAGCCGGATTTCAACTTGTAGCGGAGACAGGACAAATGTCAAACTTTTTTGAAGATTTGAAGTCGGTCCAAATTTTCCCGTAGCCGCTAAAAAACGCGGTGCCGATGCAAATCATATGTGTATAATAGAATCAAATAATAACCTATTTCCCTTAAAGCATTTTGTTTTTCCGACTTTTTTATAACTACCTTTAAAGCTCTCTATTCTCTGAATTAGAATTCAATAAAGCACATAACTTTTATTATCTGGCAGGAGAATTGTCTGTGAAACAAACTCTTAGACCAACCGGTATCGAGGTAATCGGAAATATTCCGTGGGGTACTCATTTTTGTCATTTTTATCAAACGGAAAAGGACCTACTATCGATTCAAGTGCCTTTTTTCAAAACCGGTCTGGAAAACAACGAGTACTGCATATGGGTGACTTCAGAACAAACCACCGTGGAGAAAGCTAAGAATGCACTAAAAGAGGTCGTTCCTGATCTTGATAAGTATTATGAACATAAGAGTATTGAAATCCTTTCCCACCATGACTGGTACCTGATTAATGGGCGATTTGAATTGGATAACGTCATCCGCTCGATGTTAGGGCGTTTGCAAATTGCACTTGAGAACGGATTCGCCGGCTTACGCCTCAATGGCGATGAAGCTTGGATGGACCAAAGAACATCGCATGATTTTATGGAATACGAACGCCTCCTTAATCCCGCAATAGCGGGAAAAAGGCTCATCATATCGTGTAGTTATCAATTAAGCAAGTGCACCGCTACGGACGTGTTAGATGTTGCCCTGTTGCATGAATCTGCCGTTTCAAAACGTAAGGACAGGTGGGAAATACTGGAAACTCGGGACTTCATAACATCCAAAGGGCAACTGAACCAGGAAAGAGAATTGCTCAAAAAAAGAGTCGCTAAAAGCACCAGTGAGTTAAACCGGATCACCGAACAGGTAAAGAAGGAACGTTCCGAAAGGAAGAAAGGGGCATTTTCCCTGAACAAATCCGAACTTTATTTAAAAACAATAGTAAACACCTCAGATATAGCGTTTGTATTATTCGATAGTGACTCACATGTATTGTTGTTTAATGCGATAGCAAATTATTGGTCAATCCTGTCTTTCGGGGTTCCTTTGAAGAAAGGCGTCTATTTGCCCGATCTTTTGAATGACGAAGGAAAAAGCAAGTTCAAGGAAATGATGAAAGCTGTTCTGTTGGGGCAGTCACTAAACTATGAGACGAGCTACCAGGACCAGGGCGAGTTCCGGGAATGGTACCGCGTCAGCATTCATCCTGTAAAGGATGATGATGGAAAGGTTGTCGGAGTATGTTGTGCTGCAAGCAACATTACCCGCGATAAACTGGCCGAATCGGAGCTACAACGTATAAGCAACCGATTGGAACAACGCAATAAAGACGTGGATAAATTTGCTTTTAGTTTATCGCACGATCTACGCGCGCCATTGGCCAACATGCTTGGTTTAGCCAGGATGCTTAAAGGCACAAATGTTCCCCAATCAGAAAGGCCCGAACTCGAAAGCTTTTTATTTCAAAGCATCGAGAAACTAAATGATGTTGTTTATAACTTGAACCGCATTTTAGAATTGGACAAGACTTTAAGTCTGAAAAAAGCAAAGGTCAACCTGACAGAGCTAGTGAATGAAGTATCTTCCCGGTATAAACCGATCGCCAAACAGGACGCCATCCGCATTTATACGAATTTCGATGACGTGAACGAGATTTTTACAATTGCAAGTTACCTGGAGAGTATTTTTTTCCATCTTATTTTCAGCAGCATAACATATAACCAAACAGGCAGGCCGCCGGTGATTGAGATCACTACTGAAAAGACGCCGGACAAAGTTATTATCCATTACAAAAATTTCGGGAAAGGTGGTTACAGGAAGGGTACAACGGCAGAAACCGGATCTTACAAGATGCTCAACACGTCCGCCAGAGGTCACTTTGTTGGCTTGTCTATCGTGCAAACAAGGGTTGAAATCCTTGGAGGATCGATAAGCGTCGCTATGTTACCCGGGGGTGGTAATGATTACCGCATCGAACTACCGCTTGAATGAGCGACACCAAGCTTCGGGTTAGGACCGACCCAAATGCGTTGGATCTGAGCAAGCTTCGAATTAATTAGCATTGCTTCACATGGATCATGGCTTGGAGGAGCGTTAAATAAAACGTACATTGCAATACATCCGCTGGATTAACCGTTCAATCTTTTACCTATGAATGTCGGTACCCCTATTATCGTGTCGGTTTTAATACCCATCATCGCCTATGCAATTTACGTTCGGGGAAGGAAACGAAAGAGCAGCGGAGAGAGCGGTTTGAGGGATTATAAGCGCCTGTTCGATGGCATCCCTACTCCGATGTATATCTATGATGATCGGACTTTTCGATTCCTTGCCGTTAACGATGCTGCCGTTGAACAGTACGGCTATACTCGGGACGAGTTCCAGAACCTGAAAATCACCGATATACGACCCCCGGAAGAGATTCCAGGGCTTCTGGATTTCCATGATGGTTTACCGGAAGATGATGTGGACGCGGGCTGCTGGCTGCATATGAACAGGGCAGGCCAAACATTTTATGTACATGTTTACATCCGTCATACGATCTTCGAGGGCAGGCCTGCCAGGCAAGTACTGATCATTAACATTGATGAAAAAGTGAAGGCCGAGATGATCATGAAGGAAAAATCCGCCGAATTGGAAAATATACTCGACAGCATAACCGATGGGTTTTACGCGCTGAATAGCCACTGGGAAGTGACCTTTATCAACAAGGCTGCCGAACAGGCGCTTTCATGCACAAGAGAGGAACTGATCGGCAAGAACCTCTGGGATTTTTTCCCGCGTTCCCGGGAAGGCAGGTTCTACGCTGAGTACGAGCGTGCCATGACTGAAAGGATCAGCGTGCATTTTGAAGAATTATACGCGCCGCTGGGGGTTTGGGGCTCAATGAACGTGTACCCGACGAAAGATGGGATCGCGGTCTATTTCGTGGATATTACGGAAAAAAAAAGGATCGAGGAAAAGATATACAACGATGGGCAGAACCTCCGTGCGATCATTAATAATACGCGTGACCTGATTTGGTCGGTGGACAAGGCATTCAATATCATCACCGGCAACCAGGCTTTCTGGGACCGCGTAGAACACCTTACAGGGAAGACAGAGGCTAACATTACCAATGCCGATTTTGAACAGGAGCATCTAAAACTTTTTTTGGATAGCTATAAGCGTGGGTTTAACGGGGAGGCTTTTAGTGTCGTCAGGCAGCGGGACGTTGATGGCAGGCTGCGTTTCGAGCAACTAAGTTGTAATCCTATTCGCGATCTGCAGGAAGATGTGATCGGTGTAAATTGTTTTCTGCGGGATATCACCGAACCGCAGGAACATCTCCAAAAGATCGAAAAGCAAAACGAACGCCTGCGCAAGATCGCGTGGATCCACTCACACCTAGTACGTGCACCGGTAGCCAGCATATTGGGGCTTGCCCAGCTTTGCAATCCGGACGATTCACAAAACGCTGAGATAATTCCAATGTTGAAAAAGTCGGCTGAAGATCTTGATAAAGTCATACAGGATATAAACACCCTGACGGATGACCTCATAGACCCTTAGCAATCAGGTATCTAATCCAGCTTTAGATAATTTCCTCGCTCATCAAAGATTAAATCTTTGCCTTTTATCTCCGCCTCATAGTTAGTGGAGCCATCGGCATTCGTAACTTTCCCAGCCTCTTTGACGTGGACGCCCTTATAATGCTCTTTTACATACTGCGATACCTTAGAGGTAATGCGGACGGCGAAATAGCCACCACTTGTTCCACGAAGACGCCAGATGGGGTGAACTGGACAGACATATCTTCGACGGATTTGCCGCCCCAGTTGGCTTCGTAATTTCCTTTTTCTTTCTCCCAGGTCACTTTCGCTGCCTCCGGATATTTTTTCATCAGCGCTTTTTTTACCACAGCAGGTACCGTACTGCTTTTGATGTCCTGGGCCTTGATTGAGCCAATTATTGCGGACAATAATACCGCACTTAAAACTATCTTTTTCATACGCTTATTTTTTAATAACAATAGTAAATTCCGATCCTGAATTTTCCTTGAATTTTTCCCCTGACAAGTTCTAAAATAGATTAGTTCTAGTGGCTGTTATAGTTTTCACCCTCCAGGACTCGAACCGAAATTACTTTGATCATTGATCAGACTGCGAAAAGGATTCCATTTTTAAATAAAAAATGCAACGAAATCATTATTCCGTTGCATGATCTTAAAGGTACCGGGAGCAGGACTCGAATCTAAGTTCGCCGGCTGGCGGATATGAGCCGGACGAGCCACCAACCGCTCCAAACGAAAAAAGTCTCAAGACGTTCGACTCAAGACTTTTGACTTAACTCTGGTAGCGGGAGCAGGACTCAAACCTAAGTCCGCCAGCTGGCGGATATGAGCCCGACGAGCTACCAACCGCTCCAAACGAAAAAAGTCTCGAGACTTTCGACTCAAGACTTTTGATTTTAACTAAGGTAGCGGGAGCAGGACTCGAACCTACGACCTTCGGGTTATGAGCCCGACGAGCTACCAACTGCTCCATCCCGCACTCTGTTTCCAATGTAAAAACAACGAAATCGGTGTTTTTATTGGGACTGCAAAGGAACAAATTTTATCTTTGCAGTCCAAATAAAAATTAATTTATTTATGAATCATCGGGCGGGGTTTGTTAGCATCATCGGTAAGCCGAACGCGGGGAAGTCGACCCTGATGAATGCGCTGGTGGGCGAAAAGATGTCCATCATTACCCCTAAAGCCCAGACAACCAGGCACCGTATACTCGGTATAGTTAACCATGAGGACTACCAAATTGTTTTTTCAGACACCCCCGGCATCATGAAACCGCACTATGCTTTGCAGGAAACCATGATGCACCAGGTCGAGGGCTCGCTGGTGGACGCCGATGTGCTGCTGCTGGTGACGGACATCAACGAGAAACACGATGAGGGAGACGTGATCGAGAAGCTACAGGGCAGTTTTGCTCCGTTGGCGGTCATCATCAACAAGATCGACCAGTCGGACGAGCAGAAGGTGAAGGACAAGATCGCCTACTGGCAAAAGACATTGAACCCGAAGGCTGTTTTTGCCGTGTCGGCGCTGAAGGAGTATAACGTTGAGTCTGTAATGAACTTTGTGATGGATAACCTGCCCGAGCACCCGGCTTATTATGAAAAGGATTTTCTGACTGATCGTAACGACCGCTTTTTCGCGTCGGAGATCATTCGCGAGAAGATATTCAAGATATACGAAAAGGAGATCCCTTACAGCACCGAAGTGATCATAACAGCCTTTAAAGAAGGTGAAGAACTATACCGCATCAGTTCGGAGATTATCGTGGAACGCGAATCGCAAAAGAATATCCTGATTGGCAAAGGCGGTGAAACCCTGAAAAAGGTTGGCACCTATGCCCGCAAGGATATGGAGGAGTTTTTTCAGAAGAAGATATTCCTTGAAATGTTCGTGAAAGTGATCCCCGACTGGCGGCAGAAGAAGAATTATTTGAAGAAGTTTGGATACGAACAATAGAGTGAAGAATCAAGAGCCAAGAGCCAGGATTTGATACTCTTAAATTTAATAATATTGGAATAGGGCTGAAATTTAGACAAACTTTGTCTTGATTCTTGGTTCTTGACTCTTGATTCTAAAAGAATGAGCAACATAGTAGCCATAGTGGGCCGGCCTAACGTAGGCAAATCGACATTATTTAACCGCCTGACGGAAACGCGCAAAGCCATCGTCGACGACTTTAGCGGCGTTACGCGCGACCGCCATTACGGCATGGCCGAATGGACCAACCATGCCTTTACGGTGATTGATACGGGAGGCTACGTAGCTAATTCGGAAGATATTTTCGAGTCGGCTATCCGCGAGCAGGTAATGATCGCGATTGAAGAGGCTTCCGTTATTCTTTTTATGGTCGACGTGACGACGGGTGTTACCGACCTGGACGACGAAATCGCTTCGTTGCTGCGCAAAAGTAAAAAGCCGGTGTTCGTGGTATCGAACAAAGTCGATAACAATGCCTTGCAGCACGACAGTGCCGTGTTTTACAGCTTCGGTCTGGGTGACATCTATAACATTTCATCGATGACGGGCTCAGGCACCGGCGAACTGCTCGACGAAGTGGTAAAGCATTTTGACAAGGAGCCTGCCGAAGAAAGTTCGCTGCCAAAATTTGCCATAGTGGGTCGTCCAAACGTGGGTAAATCATCCATCATCAACGCGTTTGTCGGCAAGGAGCGTAACATCGTAACACCGATCGCCGGCACTACACGCGATTCTATCCATATCGAATACAACCAGTTCGGCCACCATTTTATGCTGATCGATACCGCCGGTCTTCGCAAGAAAACCAAAGTGAAGGAAAATATCGAATTCTACTCCGTAATGCGCACTATCAAAGCGCTTGAAGAGGCGGATGTGGTGATACTCATGATCGACGCGGTAGAAGGCATCGAGTCGCAGGACATCAATATTTTTCACCTGGCTGAAAAGAATAAAAAAGGCGTCGTGATAGTGGTAAACAAGTGGGACCTGATTGAAAAGAATAACAAAACCACAAAAGTTTTCGAGGATATGATCCGCGAAAAGATAGCGCCGTTCACGGATGTGCCGGTCGTATTCACTTCGGTAACTGAAAAGCAGCGGGTATTAAAAGTGATCGAAACCGCCGAAAAGGTTTATGAAAACCGGGCAAAAAAAATACCCACTTCTAAATTGAACGACGAGCTATTACCGATCATCGAAAGCTTTCCCCCGCCGGCCATTAAAGGGAAATACGTCAAGATAAAATATATCACACAGATCAAAGGCGTGTCGCCGATGTTCGCGTTCTTTTGCAACCTGCCGCAGTATATAAAGGAGCCATACCAGCGGTTTCTTGAGAATAAGCTCCGTGAAAATTTCGACTTTAGCGGGGTGCCCCTGCAGTTGTTTTTCCGGCAGAAGTAATTGCTTTTAATGGATTATCAATCCTTTATATCATACGCCACGAGCGAGCCCTTGATGGCGGCGACGGCTTTTTTAAGCGTGGGGTCGTTACTGTTCAATACCTCAAAATAAGCATTGTCGCCCCACCTGTAACGGGCGGCCGTGGCCTTAATTAGGAGTTTGATGTTATTGGCGGATTCCTTCACTTCTTTCGAATCCATCTCCTTCAAGGTTTGGGAGGCATACACAATAAAATCGTTGTAAATACCATCGCTAACCTGGTAGTCCCTGATAAATTCTTCCTCGGCCGGAAAGTTGTGCAGTACCGGCTGCATCCTGTCGATCACAAAAGCGCCGAACACCTGCCGGTTGTCCAGCTCCTGTACCAGCATAGTGTCTTCGGTAGTATCGGCCGGCACGAATAAATCGGGCATGATGCCGCCGCCGCTGAAAACTTTTCTTCCACCGGATGTGTGGTATACCGCCGCCGACCTGAAATCGCTGTCGCGCAAATAGTTCTCTTCCGAAAAGAGCTCACCCTTTTGCATTCTTTGAGCTATCTCGTTATGATAGTTCTCCAGCCCGTCTTTATATGACTTCTGGATCGACCTGCCCGAAGGCGTATAATACCTGGCGATGGTAAGGTTAACCGCCGATCCGTCGCCAAACCCAAACTGCTGCTGTACCAGCCCCTTCCCGAATGAGCGGCGTCCGACGATAACCGCCCGGTCCAGGTCTTGCATGGCGCCGGCGAATATCTCGCTTGCCGAAGCCGAATATTCATCGATCAGCACGGCAAGTTTGCCATGTTTGAACAAACCCGAATCGGTCGACATGTAATCCGTGCGCGGTTCATGCGCGCCTTTGGTATACACGATCAACTTGCCTTTATCCAGGAATTCGCTGGCCAGTTCGGTGGCAGCGTTAAGGTAACCGCCGCCATTCCCGCGTAAGTCGAGTATAAGCTTATCGACACCCTGCTCCTGGAGCTTTTTTAGCGCGCCCCTGAAGTCATTGTCGGTGGTGGCCGCAAATTTACTGATCTTGATGTAGCCGGTCTGGGGCGCTACAACATACGAAGCGTCGAGGCTGCTTAAGTCAACGTGGCCTCTTTTAATATGGTACACTTTTAAAGCGCCGCCCGGATTGTTTTGAATGGAGAGGGCTATTTCGGAATCCTTTTCACCCCTGAAAACCTTGTTCACTCCTGCCTGGTCCAGGTGCGTACCGGAAAACTTTTTACCGTTCACGTCGATCACCCGGTCGCCGGCCGTAATGCCCGCCAGTTGTGCCGGGCTGCCATTATACACCTGGGTGATGAACAGCGTATCACGCAGTAATTGGTACTCGATACCGATTCCTTCGAAACCGCCGTCGAGGCGTTCATTGATCGATTGCGCCTGCTGCGGGGGCAGGTACAGCGAATGCGGATCGAGGTTTTGAAGGAGATTATTAACGGCCACGCCTTCCAGGCTATCGGTATTTACTGTGTCGACGTAATTGTGGTGCACCAACTGTAAAACCCTCGATACTTTGTTATGGGAGGGTAAGGGAAAACCATGCTGACTATTGTCGGCCAGGTATAAACCCAGCGCTATTCCAAGCAAAACCAGTATAAATGACCTGAAAATAACCGACGCCGCCCTTTTCATACTACTGCAAACATAAACATTTGATACAAAAGCCAATAATTTTTAAAGTACGCCCCTTGCATTTGCTTTTGACGATTTTTACCGATTTTTGTTATATCAATTTAAAAAAAATTATGGATAGGACCACCGAGAAGGATTCCCATTACAACGACCTCGAAAAAATGCCGGTGGCAGATGTCCTCAAAAACATCAATAAGGAGGACCATACGGTTGCCGACGCGGTTGGAAAGGCTATTCCGCAGATAGAAAAACTGGTGCAGGCGATTGCGGCAAAAATGAAGGATGGCGGTCGTCTTTTCTATATCGGTGCAGGCACCAGCGGGCGTTTGGGTATCGTCGATGCGTCGGAATGCCCGCCTACCTTCGGCGTACCGTTCGATATGGTGATCGGCATTATGGCCGGCGGCGACGGCGCTATCCGTAAAGCGGTAGAATTTGCCGAAGACGATACCGCACAGGCCTGGAAAGATCTGCAGCAATACCATATCAGCGATAAGGACGTTCTGGTTGGTATCGCCGCATCGGGCACTACGCCTTATGTAGTCGGAGGGTTAAAGGCGGCCAACGAAAATAATGTCGTTACGGGTTGCATTGTCTGCAATAGCGGCAGCCCTGTAGCAGCCGAAGCGAAATACCCGGTTGAAGTAATAACCGGGCCGGAATTCCTGACGGGCTCGACCCGTATGAAGGCGGGAACCGCCCAAAAGCTGGTTCTGAACATGATCTCCACCACGGTAATGATCCAATTGGGCCGTGTAAAAGGCAATAAAATGGTGGACATGCAGCTAACCAACCATAAGTTGGTCGACAGGGGCACACACATGGTAATGAATTACACGGGTTTGCCGGAAGATGAAGCTGCGGAGCTATTGTTTAAATATGGAAGCGTGCGTAAGGCCGTGGAGATGTTCATGCATGAGAAATGAACGGATGTGCAAATGTGCATATACGCAGATGTGCGGATAATTGTTAGATTAGTGAAAATAAAAGCCTTCCGCCGGCCGGCGGAGAGGTTGAAAGGGAGCCGGCATGCACGAAATAGAGCCATATTACAGGTGGCGGGACGATTATATCGCCTCAGAGGATGAGCTGTCGCCTTTTTATGCCACGGAATACAGCGAATTTGAATTTGATAAGCAGGTATACAATTACCTGCTGCACCCGCAATGGGACTCGTTCGGGTCGAACACGCTTTACCTGAAGGTGCTATTTGCGGATTACGACCGAAAGTACGCTATCATCGAGTTCATCGGTGAATGGAATGACGCCATTACCAACGACGTAATGCTGCTGAAGCGTGAGCTGATTGACCTGATGACCGACAACGGCATCAATAAATTTGTACTGATCGGCGAGAATGTGCTTAATTTTCACTCATCAGACGATTGTTATTATGAAGAATGGTTCCAGGACGTAGAAGATGGCTGGATAGCAGGAATAAATTTCAGAGAGCACGTGATCGACGAGTTTAAAAGAAACAATATCGACTATTACATCAATTTCGGCGGAGCGCTGGATGACATGCCGTGGCGCAACCTGAAACCTTTACAGTTCTTTAAGAAAGTGGAAGAGCAGTTAACCAGGCGCCTCACTACCTGATGTGCAAATGCGCGGATGTGCAAATGACGGGATGCCTGATTATTGAATTAAAATTCTCATCTGCACATTTGAAATCTGCACATCTGAAATCTGCACATCTGCACATTAATTCGTAAATTTGCATTAGTTTTATACTTTAGTAAAAACAAATTAGTTTTAATAAAATGGAAAATCAAACACCGGATTACACCTACCAAAATGTGATCCAAATGGACGATGCGGACGCGTCCCGTAAATTTATTGCGAACGTATTTATGTGGATGTTCGTGGCATTGGGCATCTCTGCCGCATTTGCTTACGAATTTTCTACCCCGGCATTTCTGCGTTTGTTAGTCGACCCTGCTACTAACCAATTGAGTGGACTATTTTATATTTTCATGTTCGCACCGCTCGCTTTTGTACTCATCATGAGTTTTGGCATGAACAGGCTGTCATACGGCGTACTGGCATTCTTATTTGTGCTTTATTCGGCGGTAACCGGCGTCAGCTTCAGTATCATATTGCTAGCCTATACCGCTTCATCCGTTTTAGGTGTATTTTTAACCACTTCACTCGTATTCGGTGTAATGGCGGTAGCAGGATACACCACTAAAACAGACCTGACCAAATTTGGTTCAATTATGTTCATGGGCCTGGTCGGCATCATTATCGCCAGCGTTATCAATATGTTTTTGCATAGCCAGGCGCTCGATTACCTGGTAAGCTATGTCGGCGTTGCCGTGTTTGTAGGTTTAACCGCTTATGATGTTCAGAAACTAAAAAACATCGGCGCAGGTATTCAGTACGGCGAGGCCCCGGCGAAAAAGATGGCGCTGATGGGTGGTTTAACCCTTTACCTCGATTTCATAAACCTGTTCCTGATGCTGATCCGTATCTTCGGCAGAAGAAGGTAATAACGAAACACCTCATTAAAAAACGCCCCGGGTTAAGTTCTCCCGGGGCGTTTTTTTTTGCGCACCATTGGTTTTTTAAAGTGATATTGTATCTTAGGTAAAAATTGAAGCCTTATACGTGCGTCGCCTGTGAAAAGACCAATAGCCATAGCTTTTCTTTTATTTCACCTTTTCGGCGTATACGGCAACTTTATTGCCTATCAATATTTTATTTATAAGTCAGACAAATTTTTCAATGAACAGATCAGCAAAAACCATTACCGGGTTGACGATCTTGTTGAAGTGAAGTTGCCTGTTAAAATGCCGGCTATAGAGGATTGGAAAGAGTATATATTCATAAACGGGCAAATTAAACTTGGCAACGCCAGCTATAATTATGTAAAGCTGAAGATGACGAGGGACACCATGTACCTGATGTGTATTCCCAATTATGAGGCCACCCGGCTAATCAATCAAAATATTATCAACGCCCGGAAAATAGCCAATATCCCCATTGGTAAAAAAGATCATGTGCCCCTGGTCAAAACAGTCACGATCAATGTACTTAAGCATCACGTTCAGCAATTCCGGTTCTCGGACTCCTATGTGATCTTACAAACATGCGCGGCGCCTTTCAATATCCGCATTTCCGAACCCGCTTTGGCAAACCCCGAGCAACCACCGGAAATGCGCGGCTCAATTTCCTGAATAATTTTTATTAACCCCGGCAAAGGCGCCTTTCGACACTTGCCTGGTTTTCGTTCTGCTTGCGGCATCCGCACGTTGCAGACGTCAATGTTATTCATCAGTTATTTATTGCCTATCCAATGGAACTGCAGCCAATAAGCCGGCTGCCTTTCCCTGGCGCGTAACAATATCTTAAAGCAAATGAGATCAATACAAACCTACATTAATCATATCAGGTCGGCGTGCCTTATTGCCACACTTGGCCTGGCGGCCTCCTGCCATCATAAACCCTTGTCATCACAGGATAAAATGGTCGCACTTCTTAAACAATTGAACAAAAGAAATCAGCAGGTCCGAAATCCATTTAATCCGCAGGTCAAACTGGCCTACTGCGACTCCTTACTGCGAACGCAGGGCGACGACCCGGACTACCAATTATTGTCAATCCGGGCATCCCTGGCGCTAAGAGTGGGCAAAGAAGAAGAGTCTGTCAATAATTACCACGACCTGCTCGGGAAACTGGACTTTATGTCGATCGACAACATTATGCCCGATGTGGCCATCGCCTATATGCGGCTGGGCGAAAGGACAAACTGCATGATGAACCATAACGGGTCGTCGTGCATTTTTCCGATAAAGGACGGCGGGGTACATCGGATCAAAACTGGCTCGCAAAATGCTATCCAGGCATACGAAAGTATATTGAGGGTACACCCGAACGACCTGGAATCGAAGTGGCTGCTTAACATCGCTTTTATGACGCTTGGGGAATATCCGGACAAAGTTCCGCCCCAACTCCTGATCCCGAATCTGAACAGGGATACCGGCTTAACGGTCAAACCGTTTCCCGATATAGCACATGGGCTCGGCCTTGACATTTTTGGCAGGGCCGGCGGGGTAATTGTCGACGATTTTAATAACGACGGTTACCTGGACATCGTTACCTCCGGCTGGGACCTGACCGATCCGATGCATTATTTCCAGAACAACAAAGACGGGAGCTTTAGCGACCTGTCCGAACAAAGCGGCCTGAAAGAGATTACCGGCGGTCTTAACATCCAGCAGGTAGATTACAATAATGATGGTAAACTGGACATTTTCGTGTTGCGCGGCGGGTGGAATAGTGAAGGTTATGGAAATCAGCCGAGTTCACTGCTGCGCAATAACGGCGATGGCACTTTCACTGATGTAACCATGCCCAGCGGCTTATTATTCTTCCATCCAACACAGACCGCCACCTGGGCCGACTTTAACAATGACGGCTGGCCGGATGTATTCATTGGTACCGAGAACTCGGGAAATATAGACAGGGGGGGTATACATCCCTGTATGCTTTATATCAACAATCACGACGGGACCTTCACCAACGTCGCCGACAAGGCACATTGCAATATTCAGTCGTTTGTAAAAGGCGTTACCTCTGCCGATTACAATAACGACGGCTGGCAGGACATCTTCATATCCACCATGGACGGTAAGAAATACCTGCTGAAGAACACGGGAAAGGCCGGGAAAGTGCCAGATTTTGAAGATGTGACCGTAAAAGCAGGCATCGATAATAACCGTGAAAATACATTTACCACCTGGTTTTTTGATTACAACAACGACGGCTGGCCCGACATTATGGTAGCCGATTATGATTTTAGCCACAGTCTTGCGTACTATGCCGCAGCGGAGGCATTGGGAAAACCTGTCCCCCAGGCTGGTAACGTATTCCTGTACCGAAACAATCATGACGGTACATTTACGGACGTAACCAAAAAGACCGGCCTCGACAAAGTGGTTTATAGTATGGGCGCCAATTTTGGTGATATCGATAATGATGGCTACCCGGATATGTATTTCGGTACGGGCAATCCGGATTTCAGGTCGTTGGTGCCCAATAAACTGTTCGAAAATATAGGCGGAAAACGATTTGCGGATGTTACGCTCTCCTCACGAATGGGTAACCTGCAGAAAGGTCATGGCGTTGCCTTCGCCGATTTCAGGAATAACGGCAGGCAAGATATATTTATCGTAATGGGCGGCGCTTATATGGGCGACTCCTACAATAGTTCGCTGTACATGAATCCCGGATTAAGCCACAATAACTGGATATCCCTGAAGTTGCAGGGAGTAAAAGCTAACCGTGCCGCCATGGGAAGCCGCATTAAGGTAACTTTCAGAGAGAATGGCATACAGCGCAGCGTCTATAAGGATGTTAACTCTGGCGGAAGTTTCGGCTCATCGCCGCTTCGGCAGGAAATAGGTATCGGCAGCGCACAATTGATCGACGATATCGAGATAACCTGGGCAGGCAGCCATACCGTGCAGCATTTTCACAACATTATGCCGAACCAGTTCCTGGTTGTTACCGAAGGTATCGACAAGCCAGAGATCATGCACCTGCCAAAACTTAACTTCAAAGTCAAAGACAATATGCCAATGAACATGGGCACGTCAATGGATATGCCGATGCCAAACAATTCAAAATAGCATGCGTTATGATGTTACAATAACCTGGTTTACACGTCATTTGCATGGTTTGTTTTTTAACTAATATCAACTATCTTTAGCAAACACTCAAATTCAACAACAATGAAAAAACTGCTGATCATATGCAGCCTGCTCATAGGTATTACGGCGGCTGCGCAGGTTAAATCGACCACCGATCCCACCGAAAAAGCCAAAGGCCTGCAAAAACAGTTAAAGCTATCGGATGCGCAAACAACGAGGATAGCCGCCATCTACAAAGAATCGTCGGAAAAATTTAAAAAGATCAAAGCCGCTGACAACGGCAATACCAACAAGATCGCCGTGGACGTTGCACCGCTGCGTACGGCCACTATCAAAAAGATAAAAGCGGTTCTTACTCCTACGCAGGCCGTAAAATATGACAAACTGATCAAACAATCAGATACTGCCGCAGGGAAAGGCTGGAGCGACGGCTGGAGCCCGGCATCGACCTGATTTGTATTACTAAAAACATGACTACAACAAAAAGGCTCCGGAGACGGAGCCTTAATATTTTTATTGAGATCTGCCTAAACAGTAGGCGTACCAATCAGCGGTCTTATTTCGTCACGTACATTACTTCCTTTACCGCTTTAACTACCCGTTCTGCGTTGGGCAAATACTCCTGTATCAGGGTTGGCGCATAAGGCAGCGGAACATCACCGCCCATAATACGAAGAATAGGCGAGTCAAGGTAATCGAATGCGTCCTTCTGCACTTTGAAGGCTACTTCCGTCGAGATTGAACCCAGCGGCCAGCTTTCTTCGATCAGCACCAGGCGGTTGGTTTTCTTTACTGAATTGATCACCGTGGCATAATCGATAGGGCGTACCGTGCGAAGATCGATCACTTCGGCATTAATCCCTTCCTTTTCCAATTCGGCGGCTGCTGCATGCACCACTTTCATGATCTTGCCAAAACCAACCAGCGTTACATCAGTTCCTTCCTTAGCGATATGTGCCTTGCCTAATTCGAGGTAATATTCTTCAGCAGGCACATCGCCTTTATCGCCATACATCAATTCCGACTCCATAAAGATCACAGGATCGGGATCGAGAATAGAAGATTTTAATAAGCCTTTCGCGTCATGAGGATTAGAGGGCACAACCACTTTTAAACCGGGGCAATTGGCATACCAGTTTTCAAAGCACTGACTGTGCTGCGAGCTGAGCATGCCGGCATTACCGGTCGGGCCGCGGAATACGATGGGCACCGAAAACTGGCCGCCGCTCATCGACATGATCTTCGCAGCCCCGTTAATGATCTGGTCGATAGCTACCAGCGAGAAGTTAAACGTCATAAACTCGATGATCGGGCGAAGGCCGTTCATGGCCGACCCGATGCCGATACCGGCAAAACCGAGCTCAGAGATGGGGGTATCTATGATGCGCTTTTCGCCGAACTCGTCAAGCATACCCTGGCTTACTTTATAGGCGCCGTTGTACTGGGCGACTTCTTCACCCATCAGGTATATTTTGTCATCCTTGCGCATTTCTTCGCTCATTGCTTCGCGAAGCGCTTCCCTGAACTGTATTTCTCTCATTAGTGTCTAAAAGTAATTTTTTGCGAACGCAAATATAGGCATTGAACGCATAAAAACAATGTCGGCGCCTTGTAACAATTAAACTATGTGCCGGCCGGCGAATATTATGATAAACTCGGGAATAAATGTATACATACTGCTGTATTCTAATAATTTACACAGCTTATTTAACTCAAAGGAAATATTTTTATTCAAACGAAACTTATATAATATCATTTCGTATAAAGGCTGAAAGTGTGTCACCAGGCTTTTGGAAGAGATGTCGACTGCTTTATGGGATAATACGCCTGTGGTCGATTTATGTGACCTGACTCACGATTTTAGGAAAATGAAACAGAGATAGAATACGGTCTGTTTTTTTATCAACCTGAGCATCACAGTCATGAAGAGATTTTTCCCTTACTTTTTAACCGCACTGGTAATTTTTGGCCTCTCCGGAACCGCATTGGCCTTTTCTAAGGCGACTACCGCAAATTCATTATCAGCCTTTTCGTTTCCAAATATCACCATAACTGGTTCATTATCAGCTATGACGACGACCTATGGAACAAGTTCATCCAACGGCGCATTTTCTGTGTCGGGCACCAACATGGCAGCCGGCATCACTGTGACGGCGCCTGTTGGTTTTGAAGTGAGCACAAACAGCGGGGGGCCCTTTTCAAGTTCAATACTGGTGGGTTCGGCCGGCACGATATCAGCTACCACCATTTATGTGAGGTTAGCCGCGGCGACTACGCCGGGCAGTTATTCCGGAAATGTCACCTGTTCGAGCTCAAGCGCGACGACAAGGAACGTTGCTATTGGATCAAGTACCGTGAATAAGGCCGTATTAACGATCTCCGGGTTAACAGCTAACAATAAAACTTACGACCGGACGACCGGCGCTACCTTATCAGGCACGGCAATGCTCAACGGTGTCATTGGTTCGGATGTAGTTACGCTTGGCGGGACGCCTTCGGCTACATTTGCGAGCGCAAACGCAGGTACAGGGATAACGATTACGGTAACCGGCTACACGATCGGCGGCACAAACGCAGCCTACTATACGCTGACGCAACCGACGGGGCTTACCGCAAATATTACAGCAAAAATACTAACTGTCTCGGGCGCTGTTGCAAGCAACAAACAGTACGATGGCACCACGAATGCGACTGTTACGGGCGGTACCCTGGCCGGCGTTATAGCACCCGACGTTGTGAGCTTAAGTGCGGCCGGTACCTTTTCCAGTGCCAATGCCGGCGCAGGCATTGGCGTCACCGTTAGTTTAAGCGGTGCTGACGCCGGAAATTATACGCTTACGCAACCCGGCATTACGGCTAATATTACCCAGGCTTCATTAACTATTATCGCGAATAATGTGTCCAAAGTATATGGCACTACCATCGCAGGCGGCTCCGGATCAACAGCCTTTACAGCAACCGGCTTACAAAATGGGGAAACGGTCGGCAGCGTTATTATACTCTACTGGACCGGCTCGACATCTACGGATGCTGTTGGCACTTATAACGGTTCTGTCACAGTACAATCGGCGACAGGCGGCACGTTCTCCGCGAGTAATTATTCGATCACGTACGTTCCCGGGAATATTACCGTTACGCAAGCAACGTTAACCATAACCGGGCTTTCGGGCGTAAGTAAGGTCTACGATGGAACTACGACGGCTTCGTTAACCGGCACAGCAACATTAAGCGGCGTAATGAACGGCGACGCGGTGAGCCTCAGCGGAACGCCGGCGGCCACATTTGCCGGTAAAAACGTTGGAACAGGTATTGTTATAACGGTTACAGGCTATACCCTGACCGGCGCAAACGCAGGCAATTATACTTTAAGCCAACCTACCGGCTTGACGGCAAATATTACGCCTAAGGCCTTAACGATCAGTGGGGCTTCGGCAAGCAACAAGGTATACGATGGTACTACCACCGCAACAATATCAGGTACTTTGTGCAGTTGCGTTATAGGGTCGGACGCCGTTACACTTACGTTAAGCGGAACTTTTGCAACCAAAAACGTCGGCACAGGCATAGCAGTAACTTCAACCAGTACGCTAAGCGGCGCCGACGCAGGCAACTATACGCTTACACAGCCTGCCGGCCTTACGGCCAATATAACCCCCGCTACCTTAACCATCACAGGTATTATTGCCAGTGACAAGAGTTATGATGGAACAACCGCCGCCACTATATCGGGCTCGGCGACCTTAAACGGGATTGTAAGCGGCGATGCTGTTACCCTCGGCGGAACACCTGCAGCCGTGTTTGCCTCCCAGAATGTCGGCACAGGTATTTCGGTAACGATAACGGGGTACGCTATCAGCGGGACAAGTTCAGGCAATTATGTACTGACACAGCCGTCGGGCTTTACCGCGAATATTACGACTGCCCCTTTGGTTATCGTGGCCACCGGTCCGCTTAAAGTTACAGGATTCAGCTCGCCGGTTATTACAGGCGACACAACAGACTTTACTTATTATGGTGCCGTAAACGGTGAAACCATAACCAGCATTACGGCGACGCCCAACCCAGCGACAACTCAAACAACCGGTTCAACTTATACAGTCACCCCTTCCGCAGCGGCGGGCGCCAACGGATACCTGGCAAGCAATTATTCTATTACCTATAAAGTATATAACGGCGTTGTAGCGGGCTACAGCTATGTATGGACCGGAGCAACCAGTACGGACTGGAGTACAAGCACCAACTGGTCGCCAAATGGCGTCCCGGGGACCACCGACAATGTTAGCATACCAAATACAGCCAATACGCCTACCGTAAATAAAAATTCTGCTGTAAATACGATCACGTTTACCGGTAATAACACGCTTACTATCACCGCAAATAATAAACTTGTCGTTAATAGCGGGGTAAATATAAATCCAGGTTTAACATCTGTCAACCTTGCTTTTTCCGGCACATCGCCCAATACGACCTTTGAATTAAAGAGCGCTATCTTAACCAACTATTCGAATTTTAGCGTAATGGGAAATGGTATTTTACAGGTTGATAATACCGGTTCATTTATCTACAACTCCGGCACATTTACCGCCGGAAACAATGTTATCCTGTATTTACAAGGCGGAAGCAATATTCTGCATGCTATAACCAACGCAGGAACGTTTTATGCGGGAACGTCGGGTTCAGCCTGCTACATTGAGATGGACGATTATGGTTCGATAGAAAATGCGGGCAAATTTTACCTCGGACCAACGTCGCAGATGTATTATTACAATGACCGATCTCAAAATGTTATTGTTAATAACGAAAGCGGCGCAACCTTTACCTTGCAATCGGACGCCACGGGTTCGGCAACCATTGGAGAAATTCCGCAGGGTCTGAACGATGTATATACAGGGGTATTTACTGTTGAAAGATACTTCCAGGGTGGTACCACCTATTCAGGAGGCAGGTGGGTCGAGCGGGCGTATCGCGTCATTTCATCTTGTATCAACAACGGCACGCCGGTTGACGGCAATTCTGTGTTCGGTTTAAATTATATCGTCGGACCAACTGCCGGGCAAACCACCACGGCCAACAGCTTAACCAATGCATTTATTACCGGTTGTACCGGCGGCAGTACCAGCGCCGGCAACCCCTCTGTTTATTTATATAATGAGAAATACACACCCAGCAATGCTACTTATGTAAGCGGAAATTTCCTTGGGATAACCAACATTACGAATTCGACAACCGGCGGTACATTAACTACGAGCGATGGCAACACGTACAGCCTTCCGGTAGGCACAGGCGTGCTCTTCTTTTTCAGGGGAGCTGCCACCAATTGGTCGACAAGAACCGTCTACCCGTATATTGCACCTGAAAGTGTAACACTGACAACATCAGGCTATCTGAATACCGGGCCATATACATTTAAAGATTATTATACGCCAACCTCTTCAAATTTGGCCTATACCGGCACCGGTACAGGAACTAACTATGCGGTACGGGGCTTTAATATGATTGGAAACCCGTACCCGTCCGGTCTTGACTGGCAAACCAGTTGGTCGGGCTTGGATGGGATTATACGTACCAATATTGCGCCTACCATATGGGTCTTTAACCCGGTTACCTACCAGTGGGATACATATATGGAAACGTCGACATCGGGAGGGACTGCCACGGGGAATGCATCCAGGTATATAGCCAGCGGACAGGGCTTTATTGTACAAGCCACCGCTACGGGTGCCAGTTTAACTATTGATGAATATGCTAAAACGACGCAAAATAACAATGGTTCGGTGAGCAAAGTAAGTGTCCCAGCCGGTGCAAATCCGACCGGACTGAACTTATTGATGAGCAAGGCACCCATGCAGAATGCTGTTCAACAAGCGCTGCGATTAAAATTGAGCCTCGACTCGATTAGCTATGATGATATATACATTGGATTTAATCCATCTGCATCTCCCGGGTACGGCGCTAACGAAGACGCCGCTTATCTGCCAGGCTTGGGTGCTGCAGTTGGCTTGGCAAGCATTTCATCCGACAACGTACGACTTAGCATCAATAATTTGCAGCTCCCCAGTCAGGCGACACTCGAAATTAAGTTATTCGTAACCGCAAGTAAAAGCGGGACCTACACCTTCAAAAGGACGGATATTGAAGGGATTCCCCAGGTGTATGACGTATGGCTAATGGATAAGTTTAAAAAGGATTCATTGGATATCAGGCAGAACGCAAACTATACTTTCAATATCAATTTGTTAGATACGGCAAGCTTCGGAAGCAACCGCTTCAGCATAGTAATCAGGCAGAGCCCCGGAAACGCGGTAAAATTGCTGAGCTTTGCCGGCGAAAAAGCCCTGAGCGGCGCACGTGTAACATGGACCACGCAAAACGAGCAGAACTATACTTATTTTACCGTTGAACGAAGCACGGATAACGGCGCGACATTTACCGTTTTGGGAACTACAGCACCCGATGCCAATGGCAAATATGCGTTCCTGGATAAAAACCCGCAGATGACTACCGACATTTATCGGTTAAGGCTCGAAGACGCCAACGGCTCCATTACTTATTCAAACCAGGTGCCACTAAAGTATACCGGCGATACGAATACTACTACGTGTCTTATATCCGTGTATCCCAATCCGGCCCAAAGCACCATAAACCTTAATATAAGTTCGGCCAATGCCCTTAATCACGGCAATAAACTGCTCTTAAGCGGCAAGCCAATAGCCAGCGTGGCCAATAAAACCGTTTACAATATCAAGATCATCAATGCATCGGGCGTGGTTGTCAAATCAGAATCAACCACATTGCAATCATGGCAGGCCGACGTTAAAAATCTTCTTCCGGGAACTTATGTGATGCAAGTATATAATAGCGCGGATAACAGTTTAATGGGCCGCGGAACATTTGTAAAATTATAGATTTATAAATAATATACAGGAAGAGCGACACAGGGTATTCCCGTGCCGCTCTTCTTATTCCTTCTCCAGCCTGCATGTATATCGATAGCTGATATACAATGGAATAAATCCCAGCAGTCCAAACGAGCAGTCGATCATCTGCCAGAAAAATGGGATTCCCCTGATCGGTCCGGCAATAAATGCCAGCGGGAATATCCCGATACAGGCAATCATACCGAACCTGATCACCCATATGTTCCGTACCGGGTCGCGCAAGGGTTCGATAAATACAACAGCGATCACCAAATGCGCGAACGCCAGCCAGTCGGTCCCGTAACTCAGCCAGGGATAATGATTGTTGGTGTTTTTTACCGCGAAATAAATTTTATGTAGCCAGGCTCCTAATATTCCATCCGGCGAAGTGTGCTTGTTTAGCACGGCCAACTCGCTTTCGAGCGGGAAAGCGGTAATGCCGCTTAGTGCCAATCCGATGATGACGATCCACAGGCATATTCTGATACGGAGATTAAGGGTTGCTTTATCCATAATTTACCCTTCCGCACGTTGTTTGATCACCTGCAGGATGTTGTTCTGTATATCCTGCATGATCCAACCCGCCCACCACGAAGCATAAAAATTAAAAGTAGTGGTCAACTTAAAATGACTGTAAAGGTGCAGCCGGTAAGTATCAGTCGATATTTTCTGCAGCACATAAGTACCGTCAAGCACGTCAAAATAATTGCCGCCGATGACGACGTGCTTATCCATCGTGGTCGATGGAATTTCGTAAGGATAGGCTTTGATCGAAAAGTGCATACTATGCCCATCAAGGTACGACTCAACGCCTTCATGAAATACCAGCCCTTTGCTGAAGATCGCTTTCCGGTAAGCGCCAACGCCATTATAATTCAGTTCGGCGCGAATCGGCCGCGGAAATCCAAGAGTTTGTGTTAGCCAGCCTTTATCCTGCTCTTTGCTGATCGTCTTAACCCGTGTTACATTGTCCCATATCTTAGCCCGGTCACTACGGATGTCGACATAAGTGTAGGCTTCATATTTGCCCGGAATACTGCCTATGGCCTGCTCTATGGGTGATGCAAAAAACGGCAGCAAAACCAACAGCGATACCAAGCCCCGTTCATTGCGGTGTTTTTTGAGTTTGAAGTAGCCCGCAATCAGTCCGCCGATGGATGCGGAGGCCAGAAATATTGGCAGGGCCATAAGCCAGCAGGCCCAGCCTTCAACGCGCAGCAGTATCGTTAAAAATAGTAATCCGCAAACAGGCACCCACGGCATGCAAATCCGGTAACCGAGCCTTTCAACATCCCTGACATCGGAGAAAAAGATAGTTATTACGCCGATGGCAAACGGCACCAGGAATAAAAAGCTTACCGACATAACCTGGTAAAACGATCCCCAACTGTTGATGTCAAAAAGCTCGCGCATAATAAGGCCGAAAAGTAAGGGGATGAGGATACTGGCCAACATTCCCGTGAACCTTTTTGCCCGGTGTTCCTTTCCCGTCATACATTCTTTAACGGCTTCTTTCATGACCGGATATTTGAACTGATATCCTCCATCGAGTAGTTTTTTTGGTATCACCCACCTGCTTTTCAGTATTAGTTCGGTTTCTGTGCCAATGATCAACACGCCTATGGAAAGCAACCATTTCGGCATCGGCAGTCCTGTCCTGGCGCCATACGCCTCGCGCATCAGTTTCATTTGCAGCGCATTGCTTACCGGGTTAGGGGCAGTGGCATTAACTGTACCTTCAATTTCCGGATGATCGGTCAGCCATTCAGTAATGCGAGCCACATCCTGTTCATGTATCCACGATACCATCTGTTTGCCATTGCCCTGCCTGCCGCCAAGACCCATTTTTACCAGGTTCAACAATCTCGGAAATACCCCATCGCTTTTACCAAACACAATACCTGTACGCAGGGCAACTTTGTGTGTATGCGGCATTTCCATTTCAAAAAATGTTTTTTCCCAGGCCTTGCAAACCTCAACCGAAAAGCCATCGCCGATCTCGCCATGCACCTCATCCTGAGACCTGTCTTCTGCATGACGGTAAATGGTTGCCGAAGCGCTGTTGATCCATAATTTAGGCGGACGTATAGGTTTTGCAACAACACGGTTTAACAAACTTGTCGGTTTGAGCCGTGAGTCAAATATCTTCCGCTTATTCTTCTTCGTGTAACGGCAATTCACATTTTTACCGCACAAATTGATAAGCAGGTCGGCGCCTTCCAGTTCGTTTACCCACTCACCCTCGGTTTCACCGTCCCAAACCAGCGTTTTGATGTTTCCATCGGCGATTTTTGGATGCCGAGCCAGGATAATAATTTCTTTAGCGAGCGGTTTGTAATAATTAGCCAGCACAGTACCTAGATAACCATTGCCGCCGGCCAGGATGATCTTATTGTATTTCATTTTAGAAAAGGTTTAGGATGATCAAAAGTAAAATAATACGGTACATCACCCAGGTGACGCTAAGCAGCCAACCCAATTGAAGCAACCTTGTGCGGCGTACGTGTTCCAGGAACATCAGCCCGACTACCAGCATAAAATATAGCGGGAAAAACAGCGCCCATTGGATGAAATAGCATAATAGGATCGCCGGGACAAGCAACAAAGCGCCTGCAAAGGAAATGGTCATCATATTGCCGAGATAGTCCCAACGCTTGTCGGGGGCATACAGGCTGACAATAATGCCCTGGAAGACAACCTGCCCGCTACAGATCAGGTATTCGCGGTATGGGTTTCCAATCGGGACAAAGCCTGTCAAAAGATGAGCGTAATGCGTCAGCACAAAACCGACTGAGATACAAGTAAACAGCAGGTAAGCCAGGCGATGCTTCAAACTGAAGGTTGGATTGATGCCGCTGTGCTGATCGCCCGCAGATGGCGCGAGCACCCTACGATTATAAGAAACGAAACTATAAGCCCTGCCCATCAGCCAGATAAAAGGCCTGAAATTAAATAATGGCGCAAATACCGGCAACGAATGAGCGATCACGTTAAAAAGGCTTTTCACACCATATTCTACTTCGCCGGTCTCCGTGTTCACCAATGCGATCTCGTTTACGGCTCTTTGCCTGTCAACATAGGGGCAAACCTTTTCCGGCATTGCCTGGTACGGCGCCCGGCCACCGGCGTCAAGCATACCGCGTTTTACTAATTGGCCCGTATATAATTTGCACATCGGGCATTCGGCATCGTACAGGATGATGTGATTTTTTAAGGTTCTCATGGCATTTTTTATTAGACTGTACATCTCGGACAAATAAGGAAAGACAACGCAAATAATACGTAAGCGGCGATGTTTGCAAAGAACAGGCCGTATTCAGTTTTGAAAATTGACCAGAATAACATATAGATTATACGGTTATAAAGTGAACTTATAAGCAGGATTGCTAGGGCTGGAGCTTTTATAAAAAACAAAATATAGACAAGCAAATAGCCGGAAAATACGCCTGCACCATTAGATAAAATATTACTCAATACAAAACCAATGTACAATGCAATCGACGCCCCAAAAGCAATTCGTATAACCCATTTTGTTACCAGCAAGGTATTCATCTTTATTTTATTGTACTTTCAGAAAAAAATGAAATATGTATTCAAAAAAATTATTTCAGTATTTTAAAGATCGAACCCCAAAACCAACTCTCTTCAGCTTTCATCATTGTGGTCAATGTTTTGTCGACATTCTTGGCCAGTTTATTAATATCGCCAACCGACTTTTTGAAGGTCTTGTATTCCGGATTTTTCTCGTCCCCTTTTATAGCTGATAATTCGTTCAGTACTTTCAGCACCGGGTCAAGCTCTCGTTTCTTGCGCTCTTGTGCAACCTGGCGGGCTATGGTCCATACATCCTTTTCGGCATAAAAATACTCCTTGCGCTCGCCGGGGCGGTGCTGTTTTTCGATCAGCCCCCAGCCGATTAGGTCGCGCAAGGTCATATTGGCGTTGCCGCGTGAAATGCTCAGTTGATCCATGATGTCTTCGGTGGTCAGCGCTTCAGGCGAGATCAGCAACAGGGCGTGCACCTGCGCCATCGTGCGGTTAATACCCCACTCCGAGCCTAATCTGCCCCAGGCTTCTATAAACTTTTGTTTGCCTTCTGCTAGTTCCATGAAGCAAATCTAATAATATTTATTGAACTTTCAAAAATAATTGAAAATAAAATTTATCACGCCTATTCAAGCTACTAAATGAAATACATAAAGTTTTGCTTATTTGCTTGCTCCCACCATCTCCGCAGCGTTCTGCAAGGCCTTATAGGCATTCACGATGCCACCGGTTTTGCAGAGCGTAGCAAAGTCGACCATCTGTTTTGTACCCGGCTTTAATACCATTGTTCCATTAAGCGGCGTGGCTGATTGCATAATGGCTTGCTTTACCTGCTTCGCCGACAGTGATGGATAGTATTCGCGTATCAAGGCAGCTATACCAGTTACGATAGGAGAAGAAAAACTGGTGCCGTCGTCGGTTTGGGTTTCGGCATCCATATCCAGCGAGGTAACCTTTACGCCGGGTGCGAAAATATCCACATTCTTTTTGCCGTAATTGCTAAACGATGCGCATAAAGTCGAATCCTGTTTGGGTCCTGAAGCGCCGACGTCGATCACGTTGTCCGAGTCGTCCGATGAGCCGTCGAGGAAGGTATCGTTTGGAAACTCGGGTTTGGTATCCATGTCCTGGTTCTCGTTGCCTGCCGCCTGTACCAAAAGCACATCGTGCGCCGCGGCATATTTAAAAGCAGCGTCCACCCATTCTTTATGCGGAGATATTTTCTTCCCAAAGCTCATGTTCACCACCCTGGCGCCATTATCTACCGCGTAACGTATCGCGTTGGCCACGTCCTTATCGTATTCATCGCCGTTGGGCACAGCCTTGATGATCATCAGCCGCACGTTGTCGGCGACACCGTCAATGCCATATCCGTTCCCGCGTTTTGCACCCACCAATCCGGCAACGCCCGTTCCGTGGGACGAATCCATCACTTTCAGTACATTGTTGCCGTAGGGCTTATGGTCAAGCACGTCCGGGTCGTCGCCCACAATGCGCTTGCGCGCGCCCAGGTCGGGGTTAATCTCGTTGTTAAGTTTGTCGAGGTATTCGCTCATTTCCTTGATCACCTTCACATTGGTGGCATCATCGGGCTCCTCGCTGAAAGCAATCGTCCAAAGGCCTTTAATTTGCATTAGGGTATCATTGGTGGCCTGTAACTTTTGTATATCCGTTTTGGTAAATACCTGGTCGTTTTTAAGGTTGAGCAAATGTCTTACGTAGCCGCTGGTCTCCACCAACGCGCTCATGATCGGCGACAATTGCGGCAACTCGGTACGCGCCTTGGTTATGGTGGAATCGTACTGGGCCTTTACCGTCAGCCAAAAGGCATATTGCTTTTTATCCGGAGCCGTAGCCTCGGTAACATTGGCGTATTTATCCTTCAGCCTGAAGTATTGGCGTATTTCTTCTTCCGTCTCGTTAAAATCGCACTTACCGCCGGGGCCGCCCAGGAAATCCCAGCCGTGGATATCGTTCACGTAACCGTTGTGGTCGTCGTCCTTGTTATTGTTGGGCTTTTCTTTGGGGTTGGTCCAGAAAACGCCCTGCAAATCCTTTTGCAGCGTATCGCAGCCGCTATCGATGATAGCCACTACCACGGTTTTACTTTTTTTGCCGTTCAGAAAATCATAAGCCTGGTTAAGGCTCACGCCAAAATAGCCATCGGTTTTCAGGTCGAGCGCGAACCAGTTCTTCGGCGGGTCGGGCTGCGACGGCGGTAATGTTTGCGCGAAAACCTGCAGGTTTACTAACAGGATAAAGGATAAGATAAGGCAAAAAGAACGTTTGATGTTGATGCTCATACTAACAGAATAAGGCTACAGGTCGAACTTGATTCCCTGCGCCAGTGGTAATTTACTTGAATAATTAATGGTATTGGTTTGTCTTCTCATATAAACCTTCCAGGCATCCGAGCCCGATTCGCGGCCGCCGCCTGTTTCCTTCTCGCCGCCAAAGGCGCCGCCTATCTCGGCGCCCGAGGTGCCGATGTTCACATTGGCTATACCGCAATCAGAACCCGCACAGGACAGAAATTGTTCTGCCTCCTTCAAATTATTGGTCATGATCGACGACGAAAGCCCTTGCGGCACACCGTTTTGCATCGCGATGGCTTCGCTGAGCGTGCTGTACTTTACCAGGTAGAGTATAGGTGCAAACGTCTCGTGCTGCACAATATTATAATGGTTCTCTACTTCGGCTATACAGGGTTTTACATAACAGCCTGACATATAGCTATCTCCTTCGAGCACGCCGCCCTCCACAACAAACTTCCCGCCTTCGGCCTTACACTTTTCGATGGCTTCCTGGTACATTTTCACCGCGTCTTTGTCGATCAGCGGACCCATATGGTTATGCTCATCCAGCGGGTTGCCGATGCGTATTTGCTTATAAGCGTTGACAAGTTTTTGCTTAAATTGCTCATAGATGCTTTCGTGGATGATCAGCCGGCGCGTTGTGGTACAGCGCTGGCCTGCAGTACCTACGGCGCCAAAAACTGCGCCCACCAGCACCGTGTCGAGGTCAGCATACTGGCTGACAATGATGGCATTGTTGCCACCCAATTCCAGCAGACTTCTGCCTAACCTTGCTCCCACAGCCGCACCGACCGCCTTTCCCATGCGGGTAGAGCCGGTTGCGGAAACTAAGGGTACACGCGTATCGTTCGCCATCAGTTCGCCAATCTTACGCTCACCTATAATGAGACACGATACGCCTTCCGGCACGTTATTCCTCTCAAAAACCTCCTGCACAATACGCTGGCAGGCAACGGCCGTTAAAGGCGTTTTTTCTGACGGCTTCCATACGCAAACATCGCCGCACACCCAGGCCAGCATGGCATTCCAGCTCCAAACGGCGACAGGAAAATTGAATGCCGAAATAATACCGACGATACCCAGAGGATGATATTGCTCGTACATCCGGTGTTCCGGACGTTCGGAATGCATGGTCAAGCCGAAGAGCTGCCTGCTTTGCCCCACGGCCAGGTCACAGATGTCGATCATTTCCTGTACCTCGCCATATCCTTCCTGCAGGCTTTTGCCCATTTCGTAGGAAACCAGGGTTCCCAGCTCCTGTTTTTTAGCGCGCAATGCTTCGCCTATCTGCCGAACGATCTCGCCGCGCCTGGGTGCGGGCACGGACCGCCATTTTACGAATGCCCCGGCCGCTTTTTCGATCACGTTGTTATAATCGGCCTCGCCCGCAAAAGCTACCGAAGCTATTTTTTTACCGTCCACGGGCGAATAGATGGCTTTAACGCTATCGCCCTTGTCGCCGCTCCATTCGCTCCCTGTACTAATGGCAGGGTTATTGTCGTTTATATGTAAATGCTCAAGTATTTGAGAGATATTAAGGTCCATAATCGTATTTTTGTCAAAGGTAAAAATCTTTGAGGCATTTTGATTGTAACCAATCCGTGCCGAAAAATCTCTCCTGCCTGCTTGTTATTTATTATCAGCGAGTTGTATTGGCGGTTGTTAGGAATGTTTGGATGTTGAAAACTAAATAACTTTACCCGTGGTTTCATATTGTAATTTAACATCAGCAAAAGCAATAAAGCCTAATTTTCCGGCTCACAGCAGCTCGCGTTCTGAAAAATATTTTTAATGGAAGAAGACTTTGAATTTGGATTCACTGAGGACCCAAAGTTCTCGGTGGAACGTTACGAAGAGATGATTCGTAATCAAGACCAGTATTTTTTTGATGCGCAGGCCTTTGAGAACATAATCGATTACTATATCGAAAAGAATGACCCGGCGAAAGCCCTGCAGGTTGTTGAATATGCATGTAACCAGCATCCCTTTGCTGCGGTGTTCCTCATCAAACAGGCCCAGTTATTCGTAGTTACCAATCGTGTCAGCGACGCCTTTATATCGCTCGAGAAGGCGGCATTACTCGAAGCTTCCGATCCGGATATTTATATCATCCGCGGCAACCTGTACGAGAACATGGAGCGGTACTCGGAAGCTTTAGAGAATTATGAAAAGGCGCTCGACCTGGCCGAGGAAACCGATGAGGTATTGCTGCACATTGCTTACGTGTACCAGAACATGGGCGATTACGACACGGCCATCACCTACCTGAAGCTTTGCCTGCAGCAAAACATGGAGAACCAGGATGCGCTTTACGAACTGGCATTCTGTTACGATGTGATGGACAACCAGGAAGAAAGCGTACAGTTCTACCAGCAGTACATTGACAACGAACCCTACAGTTATGCCGCCTGGTACAACCTGGGCAACGCTTATACCAAAATGGGACTGTTTGAAAAGGCCATCGATGCCTACGACTATGCGATCCTTATCAAGGATAGTTTTGCATCAGCTTACTTTAATAAGGGCAATGCGCTGGTAAACCTGGAAAAGTACGCCGAAGCCATTGAAGTTTACCGGCAGACTTTTGAGTATGAGCAGCCGAATGCCGACACTTATTGCGCTATAGGCGAATGCTACGAGAAGCTGGAACAGATGGACGATGCGCGGGCTTTCTACAAAAAAGCGGTGAAAATGGACTCTAAACTGGCCGACGCCTGGTTTGGCATCGGTGTGACGCTGGATTTTGAAGAGCGTTACTTTGAGGCGCTGCATTTTTATAAAAAATCACTTGACCTAGATATCGCCAATGCCGATTACTGGTTTGCGATTGCCGATGCGGAATACAAACTGGGACACATTGCCGACGCCGAGCATGCTTACGAAAAAGTAGTTGAGCTAAACCCGATAGATATAGACGCCTGGCTGGACTATTCCTCGATCCTGTACGAGCAAAGCCGTTTGGCCGACGCAGTGGAAGTGATGGCGCAGGCGATAAAAAACAACCCTGATTCAGCTGAGCTCTATTACCGGATGGTGGCTTATCTTTTCGCTTCGGGCGATTACAAAGAAGCGCTGAACCACCTTGAAATGGCTTTGGCGGCCGATCCGGAAAAACATTACATCCTGTTCGATTACCTGCCGCAGCTACAAAAGAATAAGGTGATACTTGATATCATCAACCGGTACGCCAAATAATGCGCAGATATGCGGATGTGCAAATGTGCAGATGATAACGTCTGCACATTTTTTGTTTTAAATTGTTCATGTATCCGTCCATCAACAATGTTTTGTAAAAAATTTATCTCATTCTCAATCTGCACATCGTCGTATTTGCACATCTGCACATTTTTCTTCACCTTTGCGTCGTTAGAACTTTTTGTTATAGTCTATAACTAAACGTTTGCCCATGACTTACCCGCTTATAAAAACGCCCGAATTTACAACCACCCCTATGAACTACCCCCTGAGCAATTTGCCCGACCGTACCGCCAAACCACGCGACATGGGTATCACCATGGTAATGGATAAAGGCTTAAGCCTGCGCCAGGCGGAAGACTTTATAGAAGTGGCCGGGCCTTACACCGATATAGTGAAGCTGGGATGGGCGACGTCGTACGTTACCCCAAACCTCGACGACAAGTTACGGATATACCGTGAGGCGGGGATACCGGTTTATTTCGGAGGAACATTGTTCGAGGCCTTTGTGGTACGTGGCGAGTTTGATGAATATCGCCGTATACTGGATAAATTTGGTATGGAGCATGCCGAAGTATCGGATGGTTCCATCGATATCGAGCACGATGTTAAATGCGAATATATCCGGAAACTGAGCGACCAGGTGACCGTAATTTCAGAAGTCGGCTCAAAGGACGTAACGAAGATATTCGCACCCTATAAATGGATCAAGCTGATGACTGCCGAGATCGAGGCCGGGTCGTGGAAGGTGATAGCCGAAGCGCGCGAAAGCGGCAATGTTGGCATTTACCGTGATTCGGGTGAAGTACGGCAGGGCCTGGTCGATGAAATTTTGACCCAGATACCACAGGGAACCATCATTTGGGAAGCGCCGCAAAAAGCACAACAGGTGTGGTTCATTAAACTGCTTGGCGCTAATGTGAGCCTGGGCAATATTGCGCCTGCTGAAGTGATTCCTCTTGAAACACTCCGCTTAGGCATCCGCAGCGATACGTTCGACTTTTTTCTGAATCAATAAATACATCTGCATATGACGTGAGCCTTCGGAATCCCGGGGCTTTTTTTTTGCGAGGTGTTTTGGTCCATTGCTATTTATTTTCGGGTTTCAGTTCGTACCTTTCATCTGAATTCAAGCCGATGCAAAATCTCAACTTCATATCGCCGTTTTTTATCGTTGCCAACGTTAAGGATTCGGCCGTGTATTATGTCGATAAATTGGGATTCGAAATAAGGTACATCGGTCCGGACGACGATCCTTACTGGGCCATTGTCGGCCGCGATCAAATTTCGATCATGCTTAAAGCGATCGCTCATGATATAAAGCCAATTCCTAACCATACGCGACATCCCTGGGCCAGTTGGGACGCCTATATAGGCACAGCAGACCCGGCCGCTCTTTACAACGAGTTCCAATCGCGCGGCGTAACTTTCCAACTGCCGCTTAAAGTAAATAGCGACCGCCTGCTTGGCTTTGAAGTTGCGGATGCCGACGGATATATCCTGTTTTTCGGAAGGCCGGAGGAATAAGAACTGACCTGAAACTTAGCGTGTTTCCGCGGGAGGTTTTATTTATATTCGGGCATTTAAAACATGCCAAAACTCATCAGCCCCGATATCGACGATTTCTATTCAACTACCTCCGAGGAAGGCCGCCTGCAGCTTGGCCTGGGACCACTGGAATTTGAGAGAAACAAAGAATTGATCGGTCGTTTTTTGCCTAAAAAAGGAGTGGTGATTGACGTCGGCGGCGGACCAGGCATCTATGCCGGGTGGTTTGCCGGCTTAGGGCATGAGGTGCAACTGGTTGATCCGGTAGAAAAACACATTAAACAAGCTAATAAGCGGTCGAAACAAGCCAAGAAACCATTCAAGGCTTCTTTAGGCGAAGCGCAGAAGCTGGAGTTCGCCGATAACTTTGCTGATGTTGTTATCCTTCATGGACCGCTTTATCATTTGCAGCAAAAAAAGGAAAGGCTTAAAGCACTTGAGGAAGCCCGGCGCGTGTTAAAGCCGGGGGGGATTCTGCTCGGTTTCGCAATTAATCATTCCGCATCGGCTATCGCTGCATTGCTTAACGGTTTTATCCATTCACCGGAAATTTACGAGATGTGCAGGCAGGAATTGGCCACCGGCGTTCATCATCCGCCCAAAAACATGCCCGGTGTATTGCCGTCGGCTTATTTTCATCGTCCGCAGCAATTGAAGGAAGAACTGGAAGAGGCGGGACTAACCTATGTCAACACCTATGCTGTTGAAGGCATGATCTGGCTGGATAAAAACTATTTTGAAAGCCGTTCAGACGAGAAAAAGAAAACAGCAATAATGGAATTGCTCAGGCTAACTGAAAGCGACCCGGAGCTATTGACAGTAAGTCCGCATATGATGATTGCAGGGAGGAAATGATTAATAACGTAGCTACAGAAGGGACGAACAGCCTCTGCATTGTGGCAGCTTATAAACGGAAGTATCGACTTGCCTGGGCCGCGATTGCACACTATCGCTCGCAATAACGAGTTTATTTTTTGTAATATTACAGTTCCAAATTTGAAACAGCGCAGCCGTGTCTCATATCTCACATCTCATATATCAATTCTCATATCTGAAATGAAACTATACGGGCTTATCGGCTTTCCGCTTTCACATTCGTTCTCCAAAAAATTTTTTACCGAAAAATTCGAACGCGAGAAGATCGACGACTGCAAATACGAACTCTTTCCCATAGAGCACATTAACGAATTACCCGAATTGTTGCATAAACATCCCGATCTCTGCGGGCTGAATGTGACCGTGCCGCATAAGATTAATGTTCTCAGATATTTGGACTGGATCGAACACGATGCACGCAGCGCAGGCGCTGTAAATTGTATACGCATTACGGCCGAAAGTCCTGTGCTGGCCGCCTTCTCGGGCGAAATAGGTATTAAAGGTCACGATTTTAAGCTGGAAGGTTTTAATACCGACATATACGGTTTTGAGATGTCGCTTAAACCCTTACTTAAAAGTTACCACTACCAGGCGCTGGTGCTTGGCGATGGCGGTGCGGCCCGTGCCGTGAAATGCGTACTGGACAACATGGGCATCGAATATAAATGCGTTACGCGCCGGCATGCGCCCGGCAACCTGCTGTTCAGTGAATTAAAACCGCACCATATCAGCCAAAATAAGCTGATCATCAACACAACGCCTGTGGGTATGTCACCCAATATTGACGAATGCCCGCCGATACCCTATGAACAGCTAACCGACGATCACCTGCTGTACGACCTGATCTATAATCCCGAGGAGACTTTGTTTCTGAAAAAAGGCGCGGAACACGGCGCCACTATAAAAAACGGATACGAAATGTTAGTATTGCAGGCGGAAAAGTCGTGGGAAATATGGAACTCAAAACAAAAGCATCCATGAGAAAGGCTGTATTGCTGCTTTCGGCTGCACTGCTCATCGCTGCATGCAACGGCAACCACGACTATTCGCCTAAGCCGCGCGGTTATTTTCGCATCTATTTTCCAAAAAAGGAATACAGGCTCTTTGATACGATATACCCCTTCACATTCATTTACCCAAAGTATGCTTTTATCGAGAAAGACCCCTATCCCCATCCCGATGACAAGCTGTTGAATATGAAATACCTGCTGAACCTGCAATTTCCGCAGTTCAGGGGCACGCTGCATTTGAGCTACGAGACCATTACTTCCAAAAAGGTATTTGACGAGTTAACGGAAGATGCGCGCACGTTCGCTTTTAAACATACCGTTAAGGCTACATCGATCGACCAGGGCATTATTCACAACCCCGACCGTAAAATATATGGCATTTATTATACCATCGATGGTAATGCAGCATCCGCTATACAATTTTACATTACCGACAGCGTAAAGAACTATATGCGGGGCGCGTTGTATTTTAATACCCCACCGCGCCTCGATTCGATACAGCCGGTGCTGAATTTTGTTAAAAAAGACGTAGACACGCTGATCAAAACCTTCCGGTGGAAAGGAGAATGAAGGACATGTCGAATATCGAATTTGGAATTTCGAATTTATCCGTCCACGGTTAACTGTTTCATAATTAAAAATTCGATATTGAACATTCGAAATTCGAAATCTGCTGATGGCCAAACTCCGCTCCTTCGTAAATAATCCATACCAGGAAAACACTTACCTGCTGTTCGACGAAACGCGAGAATGCGCCATTATCGATCCGGGTATGTATACGGCGTCCGAGCAAAACGCGGTAATCAATTTTATCCGGGATAACCAACTAAACCCGGTTCTCCTGCTTAATACCCATTGCCACATCGATCATGTACTGGGCAATAAGCTGGTGTTTGACCTCTACGGGCTAAAGCCGCAATTCCAAAAGGGCGAGCTTCCTGTGCTGGCGGCAATACCGTCGTACGCGCCGCAAATGGGCATACATTACGAACTTTCACCGCTTCCGGACCATTACCTGCCTGAAACCGGCATGGTTTCCTTTGGTAATACGCAATTGAAGCTGATCTTTTCGCCCGGCCATTCGCCTGCTCATCTTTGCTTTTACGACGAGGCCGATAATTTTGTGGTGGGCGGCGACGTGTTGTTCAAAGGCAGCATAGGCCGTACGGATTTGCCTGGCGGGAATTTCGACCAATTGATTCAGAACATAGAACAAAAGTTGTTTACCTTACCCGACGACTGCGTCATTTACCCGGGTCATGGCCCCGAAACCAATATTGGTTTTGAAAAGAAGAATAACCCTTTTTTTGTATAGATATCTTTTTAGGTTGGACGTTATACGTCGTACGTTTTACGTATTAATAGTGCTTTATTTTTCAAAATTTGGCAAAAAGACAAACGTACAACGTAACACGTACGACGTAAAACCAATGAGTTTTGTGTAGTTTAGCAACCAACATTCAAAGTAATTGAACACTGCCGTCTATATAGCCCGGAGGTATCTCTTTTCGCGCAAGAAGATCAACGCGATTAACATAATCTCGGCGATTTCCATGCTGGGGGTTTTTATTGGCAGCGCGGCGTTAGTGGTTGTTCTTTGCGCTTATAACGGCCTGGAGGATGTCATCCTTTCAGCCTACAGCAATTTCACTCCCGAGATAATCATTCAACCCCGACAAGGAAAAACCTTCGATCCGAATACGCCGTTTTTCAACGCGCTGCATCGCGATCCGAAATTATTTTCTTTTACCGAAGTGCTGGAAGAAAAAGCACTGATACGTTATGGACAGACCGGGCAATATATCGGTACTGTGCGCGGCGTAAGCGACGAATTCCTAAAAAACAAACAGCTTGACAGTACGATCGAGAAAGGGTCGTTCACGCTGAAAAGCGGTGGGCACGACTTTGCGGTTGTCGGCGTAACCGTGCAGAACGTACTGTCGGTAAACATCAGCGACCAGCTCTCGCCTTTGGAAATATATTCACCGAAACGGGATGCTCCAAGCTCGGCGACCGCGCTGGATGCCTTTGAAGTCAGGGATATTTATCCATCGGGTATCTTTAATATCCAGCAGGACTTTAACGGGCTGATCATTACGCCCATCGAGTTTATGCGCGACCTGCTGAACGAGCCCAAAAATATTTCGGCTATTGACCTGAATTATAAAAAAGGCACCGATCTGAAAGCTGTACAGGCCGACCTCCAGGACAAACTCGGCGACATGTTCACCATTAAAAACCGGATTCAGCAAAATGCCGATCTTTATAAAACTTTAAACTACGAACATTGGTTTGTATTTATGATACTCACCTTCGTGCTGATCATAGCTATCTTCAACATAGTCGGTTCGCTGACTATGCTGGTTATCGATAAGCAAAAGGATATAGCTATCCTTTCCAGCCTGGGTGCGGGTAAAAAACTGATACAGGGTATATTCTTTTTTGAGGGCATGATGATCTCGTTTATAGGTTGCGTTGCAGGTATGCTGGCAGGCTCGGTGTTTTGCTTTTTGCAGCAAAAACTTGGATTTATCAAATTCGGCGATAATGCAACGATTATCGATGCTTATCCCATCGCCTTCAAGTTCACCGACTATGTAATCGTGTTCTTTACAGTAGCCGGTATATCGGCCATAGCATCTGGTATCAGTGCCAGGTTAAGTATCAAAAGGCTCGGAGAGATCAAGGAAGAATTGTAAATTTGAGGTAAAAGTTATAAGGTAAAAGGCGAAAGGTTTCAACCCGCCTAATACCTTTCAGCTTTAACCTTTCACCTTTTACCTAAAGAAAATGGAATCAAAACGTCAGCAAAAATTCGCAGGAGTAATACAGCAGGACCTCGCCGCCATATTTCAGCGCGAGGGTATGAATCTTTTACCTAATACGCTCATCACCATCACTAAGGTTCGCGTTACGCCCGACCTGGCTATTGCGCGCGTATTCCTGAGCTTTTTTAACAGCAACAATGTACAGTTGGCGCTGCAAACCATTAAATCGCACGCTTCGGAGATACGCTATAAGCTCGGTGCGCGCATCAAGGACCAGGTACGCATTATACCGCAGCTTGAGTTTTTTGTCGACGATACCAGCGACTACGTTGAGCGCATGGACAAGCTGTTCGATAAGATCAGCAAGGAAGAGCGCCAGCCCGAGGGGGAATAATGGATAAGCTTGCCCTGCTTAAAAATTTCGTCAACACGCATCCCGAACAAATCGGAAAGGTTGTTGACTTCGATCAGAAAGCAGACAAGCTTTTCCAGTTCGATTTTACTGGTTCGAATAGGGAATTAAGTCCCGCTGATATCGCCGATACTCAAATATTCAGCCGCTGGGTTGATAAAAAGCTGAAGGATAACCACTGTCGCTATGGAATAGGCGGGTACATGGAGCACCGGACGCTTTACGCCCGCAGTGAACACTTCAGCACCGGCGACGAACCGCGCCGCCTGCACTTAGGCATAGACATTTGGGGTCAGGCAGGAACTGCTGTTTATGCGCCTTTAGCCGGGATCATCCATAGTTTTCGCGATAACGACAATTTCGGTGACTACGGCCCGACGATCATCCTTGAACACAACCTGGACGGGTTAACCTTGTTTAGTTTATACGGCCATTTGAGCAGGGAGAACCTTATTGATTTGCATGAACGCGGCGCCATTCCGATCGGGCAAAAACTAGGCTCCTTTGGCAACACCAAAGAGAACGGACATTGGCCTCCTCACCTGCATTTTCAATTGATGTTCGATATGGAAGACTGGCATGGCGACTATCCCGGTGTCGCAAAATATTCCGAAAAAAATAAGTATTTACAGAACGTACCCGACCCCGCCGCGATTTTGCGATTTCCGCCCGAAAGTTTTGTCCGATAAACTTACTTTTTAGTTATAATTATCAGGCTTTCTTGTTTTTTGATACTGAATACCTTATTATTGATATTGAGAAGAAACCCTGTCGATCCCACCGGATGAAAAAATGGCATAAATTACTATTTCTGTTCCTTGCCTTTTGCAGTTGCAAAGAACCTTTTACTCCCCCGGGAAATATCTCTACGGATAGCAGGTACCTCGTTATCGAAGGGTTCATCAGCATGAATGATTCGACATTCATCAGGCTTAGCCGTACAAAAAAGATCGATACGTTGCGGACTGTCTTTCCCGAAGGAGGCGCGCAGGTTAGTATTGAGAGCGACGCAAACGGCGTTTTTCCGCTGGCGGAGATCAAGGCCGGAACCTATGCCACCCCGCCGCTCAACCTCGATCCTGCACATAAATACCGGGTACGAATAACCACAGCCGACAACAGGAAATACGTTTCGGATTTTGTGCCGGTAAAAAACTCGCCGCCCATAGATAGCGTGGGCTTTACGGCCCAGGGCAATGGCGTTCAGGTCTATGTAAACACGCATGACGCGAGCAATGCAACCCGTTATTACCGCTGGGACTTTACCGAAACCTGGCAATTTCATTCGATGTATATATCGGGTTATTATAGCAACGGCAGTAAAATATTAGCCCGTGCAACCAATCAGCAGGTATACAGCTGCTATGGCAACGATTCATCTGCCCACATCGTCATTGCATCAACCAATAAGCTGGTGAATGACGTCGTTTACCAATCGCCTGTAACGCTGATACCTCCGACATCCGAAAAACTAGAAACAAAATATACGATTTGGGTAAGACAATATGCCCTCACCAGCGATGCGTACACCTTTTGGCAAAACCTGCAAACCAATACCGAAAAGCTGGGAAGTATATTCGATGCCCTGCCATCGCAATCGCAGAGCAATTACCACTGCCTATCCGATCCTGCCGAGTTGGTGATCGGTTACCTGAGCGCAGGCAATGTCACCACTAAACGCATATTTATTTCGGCCAGCCAGTTACCGTCGACGTACAGTCCGCAATACCCGGGCTCATGTGTATTGGATACAGCTTACGATTACGCAGCACTTGCCGACCCAACCGTTCGCAATCCAAAGCTTGACAATATATTGGTGCCTTTAAATTCACCTTATATACCGGTAAAGGGTTTATTCATTCCGCCGGACAACCCCTTTGGCGGACCTGATGCCTATACCTTTTCGACTAAGTTCTGCGTGGACTGCACTTTAAGGGGCACTACTGCTCAGCCACCCTTCTGGAAATAAGTTCATGAAAAAGACGGCGGTAATATTGGGAATGATTCTGACCGTATGGAGCTGCAAAAAGCCGTTCAACCTGCCGGCTAATGTTTCTGCCGATGGAAGGTATTTGGTTATTGAAGGCGTTATCAGCATGAATGATTCGACGTTTATCAGGCTGAGCCGTACCAAAAAAGTAGATACCTTTAAAACCATCATACCTGAACGGGGTGCCGGGGTATATATCGAGAACAACGCCAACGCCAGCTATCCGTTAACAGAGACCGGCCCGGGCGCCTATGCTGCGCCGCCGCTCAATTTAGACGCAAGCAGGCAATACCGGCTCAGGGTTAAAACCACAGATGGAAAAGTTTACTTATCGGACTATGTACCCGTAAAAAATTCGCCTGCCATAGATAGTATAGGGTTTAATGCGCAAAGCCAGGGCGTGCAGATATATGCGAATACCCATGACGATGCCAATGCGACCAAATACTACCGGTGGGCATACCAGGAGACATGGCAGTTCCACTCCTGGTATGCCTCCGGCTACCGGAACGACTGGCATGCCAGAGCGGCAAGCGATCAGAAACATAGCTGTTTCGGGAACGATACCTCGACGAATATAATCCTTGCCAATACCACCAAATTGACAACCGACCTGGTGTACCAGTTGCCCCTGGCAGTCATACCGGCAAATTCCGAAAAGATCGAAACCAAATACAGCATCCTGGTTAAACAATATGCATTGACAAGCGATGCCTATAGCTTCTGGCAAAACCTGCAAACCAACACGGAAAAAATTGGCGGTATTTTCGATGTGCTGCCATCGCAACTGCAAAGCAATTTTCACTGCGTAACTAACCCGGGCGAGCCTGTGGTCGGTTATCTGAGCGCGGGCAATGTTGCTTCAAAACGTATTTTTATTACAGTCGACCAACTCCCACCAAGCTACAGCCCGCAATATCCGGGGGGCGCATGTAAAATAGATACGCTGTTCTACGTACCTGCCAATCAACAACAGGTAAACGACAATGCGCTATACCGGATAACCATGAAAAATGATTCCCTGATCGACGGACTGTTTGCTAATCCGGATGTTTTGGGTTTTCCTTATGCCTACACTTATTCTACCGGGCTTTGCGTCGATTGCACGATAAGAGGCACCAGGGTTACGCCGTCTTTCTGGAAATGATTCAGGCTATTTTTTCACGTCGAACCGGAAATACCCGCATCCCGTTTCACCGTTGGCGGTAATGCCCTCTATTATGCCGACGTAGCTGCCTGCGTGGTCGCCGGTATAGAAATCGAGTGTCGTCTTTCCATCGCTGCCTGTTGTAACAGCGGGGTTCCAGTACAGTGTCGTCCTGAAATCTGGGATGGTACTGTTAATGCGGTCGTTCGTATCATAAACAGGCGAGTAAAATTTCCGCTGCATCTGGAGGCCATCATAGTCGAGAATGACGGCATGAGGGTCGATCTCGAAAGCCGCCCGGTCGTCCTTATAGGTCGAAAAGCTCATGATGCCGTTAAAATAGGCGAGACTGTATAAATAATTATTATTAAGTACCTCCAGTTTCCTGATCTTCAGGGGATCGATCTTAAAAATCTTGTCAATATCAAAAACCGGAACGCCGTCAAGCAAAACCAGCGGATTGCCGAGCAAATGGTCGCCCTTAAATATTTTGATATTGAACTTTCCCTGCCGTTTGGTTACGGCTATTGAGTTTACGTATTCGCGCAGCACTTCTTCCATCGTTGGGAAACGGGTGTAGTCATCAAGTTTATAAACCTTATCGGGCCTTCCATAAAATGCCGTAGTATCAACCTGCGGGTCATAAAACTGCTTTAATTGCTTAATAGCAAAAATATTTTGCACCTGCATATCCACATTATTGCGTACCAGCGCGTTCCTCATATCAGGTGTTATTGCAAATGGCGCCACCCGGTTGCTGCTTTTCCGTTCGCTGAACGGGCTGGATATATCGATGCGGTAAGTGCTGTCCTGCTGCGCATTGGTTTGAACAAATATCTCTTTGAGGCCATAGAATTTTTGTGTATTGAAAAATATGTCCCCGTCAGCGTTGCTTGCTGCCACGTATAATTGATCGGGCGAACCGGGTATGGTTAGGTAGGCCTTTATGTTGCCGGCAGGAGTATTGCTGGCGGTATTGGTGATATGCCCGGTAACAATGGGCCCGGTATATTCGGGCAGGAACTTCAAAACATGCCCCTTCCCGCTTAGTACGCTGTTCCATTCGAACTGCGTCCAGCCTTGTGAAAGCATCAGGTTATCCAGGGCGCTGTTGGCATCCGCGTCGGTATTGTCAAGGTAATAATCCGGCGACTCGATATCTCCTTTCAGCCCGGCTTTAAGCCACAGGTAACCGCTGATATGCGCAACGTCCTGATTTTGCAAACCATCGGCACGAAAAACGGCCACAGATAGATCGGCCGCCGCATTTTTGTTATCCGGCACATGGGTTGTAATTGCCACGCCGACTTTTTTACGGTTTCCATAGCTTTGCCCGTCCGGTTTCGCCCCGACAGAAAGCTTTAGCACCGGCCGTTTAAAGACCATCCTCTCGCACAACGGCCTTTGCTGGCCGTCAAACAGCGTAAAGTAGTTTATGCCATCGGACAGTTTGCCCTGGTCGACATTAAACGATGCGCTTCCATTCGTCATTTTAGCTTCGAAAGCTGCGCCGATACGGTGACTATTGTGGACAATGAGGTATACGCTCGCCGAAGACGAACTATCCGAATTTTTAACTAATACATTCCAATTGCCCGAATTTTCCGTCGCTCCCAAAACATACCCCGAATCGCTGATGCCCTCTAACGTTTTATTGATTACGTCGCTGCCAATCCTGATGACAGCTTTATAGACGGTATTGGCCAATGGCCTTAATATAAAGCTGCCCATCCCAAAGCGAAGCGTTCTGAATCGCGCCACCGTATCATTTTGCTGGTCGAGTATAACACCCGTGCAGGAAACGCCTTGGCCGTCGGCCCCGGTTACCTTAAAAGCGACCTTGCTGCCCAGCCCCCGTACCAGGTGGCCGCCTTCGGGAAAGAATTGCACGTCATAGGATTGTTCTTTCTGCTGAGGCTGCAGATCGGGAGCCTTAAGCGGGTTTACAATGGTTACCCGGCTTTCAAAAAAGTAGTCGGGACCATAGTTCTTCATCCAACTGGTGTAGGCGCGCAAAAGATAATTGCCGTTATTCAGCGAAAAAGGCAACAGTATGGACCCCGCCCCTGTGGCCTGATCGAGGCTGACCTTGGTTTGTACAGCGGCATTGCCGGCGTTGTCGATCAATTCAAGGTACGCTACCTTGCTTATATCAAGCGGCTTGTTGGTACTGGCTTCGACACAATAAACTTTGAACCATATAATCTCGCCGGCCAGGTAAAAGTTCTTGTCCGTGTGTACAAATAATTCTTCCCGAAGGTTTTTATGCTGATAATCCGCAAACTTCTGCTGAACGTCCGGCAGCACCTGTGCACGGCCGTTTGCTATGCAGGTTATGCTCAGCGCTATGGTGCCGAATATGGTTGCCAGCCTTGCCATCAGAATCTTATGTTATAGTTAATAAATGGCAGCGGATGCGAGAAAATGGACAACTGATAGCCCTGTATCCCGCCGCCCTGCTCGGTAAAATAAGTCGAATAAGCATTGTTGCGCCCTGTAAGGTTATATACGCCTATGGTCCACGAATTATGGAATCGCTGGTGAACCTTGTGGTTCCCATCGATGTTGATGGACAGGTCGGTCCTGAAATAATCTGGAATGCGGTACTGGTTCCTGTCGGAATATAGCACCCTTTCAGACCCGCCGTAATTATATTCGCCTATGGGATATGTGATCGGCCTGCCGGTGCTGTAAATGGTATTGATCGATACGCTATAACGATGCGTAAACCGGTAATTACCCACAATATTTAAGCTACTCGGCTTGTCGTAGCTGGCCGGGTACCAGGCGCCGTTGTTGACAAGGGGCAGGCCGCCGCCCGGGTCGTCCTCCTGCAAAAGAATACGCGACCAGGTGTAGCTTACCCAGCCGTTAAGCATGCCGGTCGATTTTTTTACCATAAACTCGACGCCATAAGCCTTGCCCTGCGTTTCGATGACGGCAGTCTCGATATGATCGTTTAATGTAAGCGTGGCTCCGCTGCGATAATCGAGGTAATTATTCGTGTGCTTATAATAAGCCTCCACCGAGGTTTCGATGGTGTTGGAATTGAAATTTTTGTAAAACCCGAGCGAAACCTGCTGGCCAAATTGCGGCTTGATGTTCGGATCGCTCAGCTTCCAGGTGTCGGTTGGGGAAATAGCCACCGTGTTCGACAACAGGTTGATGTATTGCCGCAACGTATTGTAGCTGGCCTTCACGGAAAGGTCCTCGCCGATTATGTAACGAGCCGACAGGCGTACCTCGGGGCCCTGGTAGGTATTAATAATGCGGCCGGCGCCATATTTCGTGCTGTCGGTTACATTATTTAATATCCGCGCTTGTCCTGGTGCGTAACGATAGATCGTCTGCGGCCCCAGGTAATTGTACAGAGAATAACGTATCCCCGCACTTACGGAGAAATTCTGTGTAATATCATAATTGTCACCCAAGTACAGGGCGCTTTCCTCGGCCTGTTCGGCCGGTACTACGTCCGGGGCCACTTGTGAGCCGTTGCCATAAGGCTGGTTACTGCCGGGGTCTATTTTGTAATGGATGGTACTTAAGCCGAATGAAAGGGTGTGTTTTGAGCTGAGGTAGTAGCTAAAATCGGCCTTCAAGTTAACCTGGTTGATGTCAAAAGCAAACTTATACGCATTTACCGGGTTAGCCTGGCTGGATATGCTGTATTGGTAATAATCGTATCCGCCGGTAATAACGCTGAAAAGCTTGTTACTAAAGTTGTGCTTCCATCGCAGCGAAGCGTTTCGGTTACCGTAGCTGTACGAAGTATCGCTGTTTAGCCTGAACGCGTCCTGGCTCCAGTAAGTCGACAGGAACAAAGTGTTTTTATCGTCGATGTGATGGCTGATATTCAAGTTCAAATCATAAAACGATGCGCTGCTGTTGGCATATGCTTTCGGCAAAAGCTTAAGCAGCCAGTCGGCATAAGTAGTACGCCCGCCAAAAATGAAAGAGGTTTTGCCGGAATCAATGGGCCCCTCGATGTTCAGCCTGCTGGTGAGCATGCCGATCCCCGCCGAGCCGGTAAATTTCTTATTGTTCCCCTCGCGTTCGGTAATGTCCAGCACCGAGGCCAGGCGGCCGCCGTATTTTTCGGGAATACTGCTTTTATATAGTTCGATATTCTGTATGATGTCCGGGTCGAACGCGGAGAAAAATCCAAAGAAGTGCGCCGGGTTGTAGATCGTCGAACCGTTGAGCAGGATCAGGTTCTGATCGGCCGAACCACCGCGCACGTTAAAGCCGGTGCTCGATTCGCCCACGGTTTGCACGCCGGGCAGCGTCAACACCACCCTTAGCACATCCGTCTCGCCAAAGGCGGTAGGTATTTGCTTGATGCTTTTGATATCCAGCTTGGTTACACCCATATCCACACTTCGTACATTGGCAACCTTTTCGGCCGAGATTTTTACCTCTTTCAGCGATATGACCTGTTCCTGCATTTCAATATTCAATTCACCGCTGCTATTCAGCATTACCTGGCGGCGGGTATCTTTCATTGAAGCAGCTTTGACCAGCAGGGTGTGCCGGCCTGGCGGCAGGGTAAGAGAATAATAACCGAACTGGTTGGTGGCTATGCCGGTGCGCGTTGAGGGCTCGTAAACACTTGCCCCGATAACTGCTTCCCCGGAGTTTGCATTACGCACATACCCAGCCAGCGTAACCTTTCCCTTGTTGCCGCTGCCCGGAACGCCAATGGTGTACAGCTTATTTTCAGAAGTTGCGGATACAGCCTTCTGCGGTTCGGCAAAGTAATCCTGGTTACCCGGCGCTGCCGCAGGCGGAGCATTAGCAGCCTGATTCCCGTTCAAAAACCCGATCAGATCCGCGCTGATCTGCCAGTTGCGCGTTAATATCACTTCCCGGTCCGCCGAAATAAAATAATGATATTTGGTGTTCAGGAATATTTTGTCCAGCACAATATTTAACGGGCTCTGCTTAAGGGTGAGCGTAACCTTCAGGCTGTCAAATTGCGCCGGATCATAGTAAAAGCGATAGCCGGTTTTGGCGCTTAGGTCGCCCGTCACTTCGGAAATACCCGCCTGCTTATAATCCACGTCGATCAGCCCGGAGGTTTGCTGTGCAAACATCGCAACCGGCAGGCTGATCAGGATAAATAAGGCAAGGCAGAATTTCATCATATCATTTTATGGTCTGATCGTAATATTCGGCTAATTTGACAATCGAACCCTCCTTATTCTTGCCGTATTTGATTTGTTTTTCCTTAAGGTATTGTTTTAGCTGTTTGCTTTTATCTTTAAAAAAATCCAGCACGGAGCCCTTGCTGCTTACCGGGTAGTACGCACCGGCTTTTTTTATGTAAATGACGTCTTTGTTTTCATAGTATATCTCAACCGATTGCCCGCTCAACCGGTTTTGCATCGAACTGGCCCGTTTTACCAATACTTGCGAGGGCCCCGCGTACAATTCATCATAGTAGCCGGGTGCTAAGTTTGCACTATATCGCTGGGTCAAATAAATAAAGTGATGATCCGAAAAATAGATATCCCGCACTTTGTCAGGCCGTAAAATATAAAGGCTGTCTTTTTGTGCGGAAACCATCGCATCGGCGAAGGTGTCGTATAAAGCGGGTACGTTTTTGTACCATGTTTCATTGTACCAGATCGTCGCCTGGTTTAAGAACGCCTTTCCGCCGAAATAAGGGGAGCCTTTAACACCCTGCGGCAACACCTGGTAGGCTATCCCGCTATAAATTTCTGATTGATCGCCAATAACTGCATTATAGCTGCCGATCGCTTGTTTCGCGGCATCGCTGTAAACCGGGGTATCGACAGCCACGTTCTGGGCCTCTGCCAGGCC
>DASZYQ010000031.1:0-12533 GCA_035545315.1 Mucilaginibacter sp.
GGGTGAAGGTTCTTCGTTGCGGCTTTCGCACCGTAAAATTCGGCCTGGTTTTGTTCCTTGTCGGTACCGATACGGCTTTTTATCCAAACCTCGTTGATGCTGTCGCTCTGCCAGTCGGTAAACAAACTTACGCTGTAACCAGCCGACATGATGTCCTCAAAATGCTGTTTCAGTTGCTGCATGGGCAGCTTCAGGAACACCCGCTGGGCAACCATGAAAGTTGGTTGTACTTGCAGCGTAACTTTGGTGATAAAGCCCAAAGCGCCCAGGCCGACAACCGCGGCATTAAATTTTTCGCCGTCAGCTTTTGACAGATGAACGATGCTGCCGTCGGCCTTGACGATCTCCAGGCCCGTGACAGCGGAGGACAAATTCCCGTTTTTTATACCCGAACCATGGGTGGCGGTGGTAATAGACCCAGCAACCGAAATATGCGGCAGCGAGGCCAGGTTGTGCAGGGCGTATCCCTGTTTATCCAGCCAGGGAGCAAGCTCGCCGTATTTAATGCCGCCTTCTACTGTTACGGTGTGCGCCTTTTTATCCAGCGATATTACTTTATTCAGTTCTTTGCTCGAAACAAGATCGTCGCGGCTGTCGGCAATGGTGTTGAAGCAGTGACGTGTTCCAAGCGCTTTCAGCTTATTGTGCTTTTTTATAAGGCTCTGTACTTCGGCAACCGACTTTGGGTATTGCACATCGGCGGTGCTGTAGATAAGGTTGCCCGACCAGTTTTGTAATCGTCGCTGTTGTTGAAGTATTTCAGGAAATGCCATGCTGTTCAGTCGCGACACCAAAGGGGCCGCCATTAAAGTTGTGCCCAATTGTATGAATTTTTTTCGTTTCATATCACCTCAAATTATTTTTCTACGAGTTTAAGCCATTCCCTAATCACATGCTGCAGTGTTTTCTCTTTGGCCAGCACGTCGTCCATGTCCTTAAAAATATGTATCCTTCGGCCGTCTTTATAATCGCCTTCCAGGAAACCCATCGTGTCATTAATTTTCGCGCCGCTGGGGAACACCAGCATAATCCGGCCTTTAAATAAGTTGAAAACGATGATCTCCCGCTTGTATTCTTTTGGGTCGAAGGACTGCATTTCACCCGTGTAATAAAAGCTCGGGTTGTTCCATTTAATCCGTTCGCCGATTTCTTTGTCGATATCCAGTATGATCCCGCGCAGCTTTTCAATGATCTTGCGCAGACCTGGTTCAAGCTTTTGAATGTGCGCAGTTACTTCTTCTGCATCGGTAAGTCCTGCGGTTTTTGCCATGCTGTGACCGGGTTATTTTAGCAATTCAACAGGGAGTTTATCGATCGGCTGGATCTCTATTCCCCGGTAGTATACTTCTGCGCCTTCCGATTGTATCTGTATCTTGCCTTTGGTAAGGGGCGATTCGCTGCCGTTATCGTTCTGCCGGTTATGGTATAATATCATCATTACTTTACCATTTACAACATGTACACTGGTATCGCCGTGGCAATACAGATCGATGGTATTCCATTCGCCCGTCGCATTTTCGGCATCACCCTGTTTTACACAATGCCTGCCCTGCGGTTTGCTTCCCTCGCTGAAAGTAGTGAGCGTGCCTTGCGGATTATAAACATAGTCAGTCCCCGGTCCTTTTACCGCCGGTATATCCGCCACGCCGCCGGCTACGCCCCAGTAATCGCCGCAATTGCCCTGTTCGATCTGGAATTCCTGCGAACGCATCCATGCGCCATAATCTGCACCGTATTTGCCGACAGAATGGTAAAGCAGGCCGCTGTCCTTTTTCTGACCCTTCTTTTGTCCCCAGATCAGTGTACCCCACTTGAACTGCAACCGAAGGTGATAATTTTCGTATTCTTTTTTGGTGGATATAGCCCCCCAGTTCTCGCCTGAAATACGGATAACATTTTCGCCATGATCATTTACAACGGTAAAGACATGCCGCGGATCATTATTGAGTCCGATAGGTACGCCGGTAATAGGTTTGCCTTTATCGTCCAGGTCGGGGCCTATATAAGTGTCCCAGCCTGTAAGGTCCTTGCCGTTGAATAATTTTTGCCAGCGGCCACTTCGTGCGTGTTTAAACCCCGAAACGGACAAACAAAGCAGCAAAGCGACGATTAGCCCGGCGGTTTTCATAATCGGAATATTTGGTTTACCGAATATAAACTTTATAGGCTGAACAAGTGAAATTATTTCATTTAAAACGAGTTGGCATATTCGGAATATAAGCCGGGCTTAAACCGTTTTGCAAGCAAGCCGGTTGCCTTTTCGGGGTCGATGTCAACCACAAGCACTCCCGATTCGCTGTAAGGCTGATAAGCGATGCAGTTGCCATCCGGATCGATCAATGAGGTGGCCGATTCCGGGAAATGCATGGTATAGTTCACGCTGGCAAAATAGATGGTATTTTCCATGGCACGCATCATCATCGCCTTTTCGTAATAAGGATTGTTTTTATGACCCCATTCTATCAGGTGGTCACCCTGCGTATCGCTGCCGGTGCAATGCGGGTGAAAAACGATCTTTGCGTCACGCCGGGCCGCCCATCGTACCGATTCAGGATAGCGGAAACCCTCGTGACAAATAGTGATGCCAAATTTTACGCCGTTCACTTCAAAAATATGGCGCTCGGAGCCTGGAATGAATATAGCATCCTCCGTTGGGTCTAACTGGTTTTTGGTTTGATAGCCCAGGAGATCGCCGTCCGCGGATATCACGTGCGCCACATTAAGTATCTGCCCCTCATGGTCCCAGTCCATGGTCATGATAACGGCGATATGATTTTCTTTCGCCCAGCCCCGCGCCTTTTTTAAAGCTGCCCGAAGTTTTTCGGGCGAATGCGGCTCAACCTCAAACCCGACGCCCTTCAAGCCAGGTATGTAGGATTCAGGAAAACAAATAATCTCAGCTTGCTTTTCAGCAGCTTCCACGATCATTTTTTCGACCCATGAAAGGCCGTCTTCGATGGACTTGGGGAATGGGGGCGAGGCTAATGCAATCTTCATGATGAGGTGAAATTAGGATTGTTAAGTATAACACGTAATATGTCCTTTGGTTAGGCGAAAAATTAAAAAGAAACCGCCGCTTTCTTATCCACGCGCAAAACCGATTCCTGGTTAAATAAGGTCTTGTACTTTTGCCGCAGGCTATCTATCTGCCTGGAAATTTTGGCGTTGTTTTTATGCAGGTAGATCACTATGCGCGATGGCTCGGTTACTGACTTGCCTGTTTTCGGATCGCGCCAGCTGCCGGTGGCATCGATGATGGTATTACCTTCTTTGAATACGCGGCACGCCTGGTCGTTTTTGAAATTGTTCCACTCCTGTTCGGTCACCGTCCCGCCGCCGGGCTTTGAAAGGCCGAAATACAGATCCGTTTCAACCATGTGGTTTGCTGCACATGAAGAAAGAATGAGGCAGACAAAGAATATCAATCGGTACATGTCCTAAAATACTAATCTTCTTTCTTTTTATCGCCCTTCACCAAACCGATCTTAATTTTCCCGGTCGAATCCGATTGGGCTTCCAGGTGGAGCACTATTCCGTGGTAACGTTTCTTTTCTAATTTTTTGGGATCAGTAATGGTTGTATCTTTTTTAGGGTTTCTAAGCGGTACATCGATGAAAAGATCGGTGCCCTTGCTGATCCCATACTCGCCCGAAACATCCATGTTGATCGCGCTGGAGCTAAGTTTTAATGGGTAGACTTTAAACTTGTCGCCATTCACATCAAACCGTGCATTCAATTCCCGTATGCGGATATGCTTCAGGTCGCGGAAAGGGAAGGCGAATTTGCCGATGCGGTAAATAGGCTTAAAATCGACCAGTTCCCCCTGCTGTAGGTTTACATCCAAAGTGCCGTTTATAGAATTTTTAACCAATTGGCCCTCGTCGGTCAGCCCTGCGGTGATCTGTGTTTTGGCCGAAAGATAGCCCCGCAGGTTGTCGCTCGTAAAATCGCTCAGGCCGAAATTGTCAAAAGATTTAAAGAATTCATTAACGTCGACATGGCTGATGGTTGTACTTAATGACAATTTGTTCAGATCGCTGCCTTTCTGCAATAAGCCGCTCATCCTTAAGAATCCCCCGGCATGTTTCAGGCCCACATTTTTGATCGCCACCGCGTCTTCGCTCGTCAGCAGCTCGGCATGGGCACCGGTTGCCAGGAAATTTCGGTAGTGCACATTATCCACATCCAGGTTCATTTCGGTGCTGCTTTTCTCCAGCACATTACTTAGCTGGTCGATAGCATTGCCGCTGTTTTCGGAAGGCCTCGCTTTTCTTGCCGGGCCGGATTCCGTAGCGCCCAGGAAACCCAGAAACTCGCCCAGGTACAATTGAGGACTATGGATCTGCATAGTGAACACGATCTTTTGCGGCTCGGTATAATACAAATTCATGAAGTTTTTTATACGCCCATTCATAAATACCACACTATGGCCGGTTTGCATCCGGATGTTTCTCAATACCAGTGCATTTTTGATAAAGTCGAGCGAGATGGAGCTGTTTACCAATTTCAGGTTGTCGGGTACGTAAGTTACATTAACGTTTTTAAGGTCGATGGAGCCATACACAAAAGGTTTATTCAATTCGTAATTAACTATATCGCCCCGATAGATCAGGCTTACGGCGGTGCGACCTTTTGTGAAATGGGCGATGTTGCTGCCTAACAGCGCATTCAGGTAAGCAGCAGGGAAATCAGCGCGCAAATTGCCCGTTGCAATAGGCTTGTTCAGATCGGTGATTTTACCGGTATCTATAGCAAACGGTATGCGTTTATAGCTGCCGGTTAGTCCATTGAAACGTATAACTGAATTATCGTCATTAAAACCTTTTCCGTTTTGGTAGTTGTTGGTAAATATGGCGTTCAGGCTGCAACTGTTCAGTACAATTACAGGTGTTGAAATATCGCTGTTGCGAATTTTGGCAGTAATGTATAGGAATGGGTCGCCGCCACCGGCAAAACTGCCATCAATACGAGCGGTGACCGAAACCGGCTGACTGATATTATATTGATCCAGTTTTCTTTTTATATTATCGGCCAGCAGGGCAGAGGCTTGCCGCCAGGTGATCTCGTCGCAGGTTAAGTGTATGGCAAAATCGGCCGGACGTTTATTGGCCCCGAATATCGCGTCCAGTTTGAAAGTATTGGGCCCGATCCGCAGCGCGTCCGAACGTACCATTATTTTGCCTTCTTCATCGCCCTGAGCTGAAAAATCGCCCGTCACCGGCTGGTTTTTTATAAAACTGCCGTTCTGTGTTTTGAATGACATGTTGCGGGCCAAAATGCCCAGGTGAAAGTCGGATTGCCACCCTTCATCAGTCATAACCATGCTGCCGGTCATATCGTTGACGGTAAAGTGAAAAAGCTTGCCGTTTCGCTTATCGTCAACTTTCAGGTCAAGCTTCGAAAAGCTGAACTGTTGCAATTCCGGCGGTGGGCCGCCCTTTCCCTGCCCTTTTGCAGATTTCTTGTGCTTTATGCCGAAAACGCTCATGTTGCTGTAGCCGGTGCTGTCGGTATACAGGTCGGCCGAGGCGTCATTGATATCTATGCGTTTGATGCTTGCTTTGCCGGTAAATAACGAAACGGCGTTTAGCGAAACATAAAATTCCTTGGCATCGAGCAGGGTATGATGATGCGCGGCAAATTTCCGGTCAAGTATTTTAACATTCCTCAACTCAAGCGAAACATTTGGAAAACGTTTAAAGAATTGCGGCCGCATATCGCCGATGATTATCCTGCCGTCTAATTTTTCATTCAGCTCTGCGCTCACTAATTTCAGCACCTTGTCCTTGTTGTAAGTTATATAAAGCAGCGTGCCGATAACCAACAGTACTACCAGTACCAGTAGCACAGCAATTGTTTTGAGGCTATATTTTAACCATTTTGGCATCAGAAAGGATAAAGGCCGGCAGGTTGAATTTGTTTTGCAAGCGCCTGTTTTACAAGGTAAGGATTTAGATACAAGCTTTGACGGTTGCGGGCGTTAAATCATAACAGAGTTTAGTTCAACAAAATCAGCGTGTTAACGTACAAATTCAAAAAAATTGAATTCGCTGCTTGCAGAATAGTCATTTCTCTCTATATTTGCACTCCGCAAACGCGAAAGTAGTTTGTAAATGCGAAAGTAGCTCAGTTGGTAGAGCACGACCTTGCCAAGGTCGGGGTCGCGAGTTCGAATCTCGTCTTTCGCTCTCCGATCCCTTCTGAAAAGAAGGGATTTGTTTTTAATGGGTAAATCACCTGCTCGGGTGGTGGAACTGGTAGACACGCAGGACTTAAAATCCTGTGATCCTAAAAGATCGTGCGGGTTCGATTCCCGCCCCGAGTACAAAAGCCGACAAAAATGTTGGCTTTTTGTTTAATAGACCTCCGTTAGACCTATTTTTGAACACATAAAACGTTAAATTCAGTATTTAATTTAGTTTACCTTTGTTTTTGGCTTTTTCGACACGCCTTGAAAGTCTTTTCAGTGAGCTATTGACGCTGGCGTTCATGTCATAAAGTTGTTCAGAATACATTTTATAAAGATCAGCGAGCGCGGTATTCGCATCTTGTTTTTGCCCCGACAAATTAAGTTTAAAAAAATCTTCAATTGGTAGATTTTGATCTGAAAGGTTGAATTGAAAATTATCTAATACCACCTTGTACGTTTCTTTTAGACAGACAATCTGCACTTTAAAATAAACCGAGTAATTCATCTGGCCTAAATAACCGGCTACTGTAAATGTATACATTCCAGTTAGGCTGCCTATGCCATTTAAAATGGTTGTGTCGCTATTGTCCTTTAATACGTGAACGTTTTTCAGCTTTAGATCTGAAATATACCAATCTCGCAATATTGCGGATAATTTGTCTTTTTTTGCGCCGGCAAGTACGTCCATTTGCTTGTATGTTACAAGCTTTGTCACACTGTCTATAGAAAACTTGGGTATAATAACTTGGGAGTACGTGACAAAAGGGAAAATACACAGGAGTATAAGAAATCTAATCATCAATTATCTTAGTTTTCAAAATATCATTTTAAGACTAACATTTTCTCTACTTGCCGAACAACAATGCAGATTGAGGTTTCACTTCCGTAATAGCACTGCGGATATTTGCCATTTAACCAATGCGGTAATTTTAACGTGCTAACCCTTCGCATACTTCAGCAAAACACTCCCTGATTCAAAAACCTTGGTATCGACCAATTTTAATCTTAAACGCTCCGTCAGGTCGGCATGTTCAAACAAGCGTTTCCCTTTTCCGCCGAAAGTGGGGTAAATGAGAAAAAGATATTCATCAACCAGGCCAAGCTGTATCAATTGCGAGGGAAGATCGATGCCGCCGGTTAACATATACTTGCCTTCCTGCTGTTTCAGTTTTAGTATTTCTTCTTTAAGGTTCGAGCGGATGATCTGTGCATTGTTTCCCTCAGCTTTATCCAGGGAGTGTGAGACGACTACCATTTGACCGACTGCGCAAAATGCCTCGGCATATTCAACCTCTTTTTCTGATGCAGATTCGTCTTTGGCTACGTCGGGCCAGTAAGGAACCATTAATTCGTAGGTTGTACGCCCGTAAATGAATGCGCCGGCGCCCCGCACCAGGTTGATATAATCCTGGAATACTTCCGCGTCGGGCGGGCCTACTGCGGTGTGTTCGAGGCAGCCGTCGAGGGTTAGGTTGATGGCATAGATGAGCTTTCTCATAAGAAGGGTTTGATTTTTATAAAATTAGTGATCTTTTTAAGACAGGTCAATGTAAGCGTCCATCCGGTTATAAAAAGTTACGTCATTTCGACGAACCAGCAAGGGTCTAAGCTTTGGCGTGAGGAGAAAACTTATACAATATTGAAAATTGGTGATGCATGTCGTATAAGTTTTCTCATCTGCACCTTTACACAGGCCATTCGCAGATTCGAAATGACATACTTTTTGAAGTATTTAAGCTTCTGCGGCCAGCGCCCCGACGTATTGGTAAGTATTATAGAACACGCCCGGGGAGCCAGTTTTTGTGTCAATAAGTTTGAGTTCCTGCGGGTGGGCATTGTCTGAAAAAAAGCGCTTCCCTTTGCCCAGCAGCACAGGGTATACGATCAGTATAATTTCATCCGCCAATCCGTTTTCCAATAAAACGGGTGTTAGTGTCGAACTTCCCCAAAGAAGCAGGTCGGGACCGTCCGATGCCTTTAGTGCACGAATACCTTCGACTATGTCTGCACCCAAATCTTTAGCGGGACCCCATCTGAGGCTGTCCGGTCTGTGGGTCGCAACGTATTTCGTGGCGGTGTTGAAACTGTTCGCTATCATGCCTTCGTGCACATTCGGCCAGTAGCCTGCCCATATATCGTAGGTATGGCGGCCAAGCAGCAGATCGAATCTCCTGTCGTGCGCAGCGACAATGGCCTTTCCAATGGTCTCATCTGAACACCGCATCGACCACCCGCCGTGCGTAAAGCCGTTTTCAGAATCTTCTTGCCGTCCGCCGGGCGACTGTACAACGCCGTCCAGCGAGATATGTTCCATGATCGTGATCTTTCTCATTTTCTTGTTTTGTACTTGTATCCAAAGTTAAAACGGAAACTATGCCACTCGTGACAGGTAAAAACGACAATACGAAGGTATGTTTGCGACAAGCAAGCCGGCCTTAGTGACTGGATTATTTCTATGCGTGATACAAAAACTCGCTAATCGGCTAGTTTTTCATATTTATCCAATAGGATTTTTAGAAAGTTTGCAGGAATCCGAAAATCAGTTTGCTTAATTTTTTCAAAATAAGGACTAAGTGAAGTGATTATTCCTTTTTGTTTAGCTTCGATCAAGATACCCAGCGTGCCTGTAAATTCGATGTGCAACTGTTCGGCTAATTTACGGGCTTTAAGGTCGTCAAGGATCAATAATGGTGAAGTAACCTCAGCGGCCAAAGCTATAGCGCTGGCTTCTCCGATATCGACGGTTTCCGCATAGATATACAATAAATCCCGATTGCTGACGGCCTGAACAATTACCCATTGTGGTAATCGCTTTCCATATTCCGCAGCAATTTCCGGTGTTGTAAATACTTGCCCGTAAAGTTGTTCGAGAACAGTCAGCCCCTCGATTTTATTCAGCAGGATAAAACAACTGGCATCGGTAATGATCGTATTAGTGCCTGGAGATTCTTTCGACATCGGCAATTACGTCTTCTGCGGTGTATTGGAAATACGGAATATTAAATTTTGCAAGTACCGCAGGGAAATCCCATTTTTTCATTCCGCACATTTCTGCTGCCTGGCCCAATGTTACTTTACCCGCTTCATATAATTTGGCAGCGATCAAACGAACGGTTTCATCATGATCTTTCTCAAGCGAATCGGGTACTTGTAATGTTATCGTAGTCATGATAAATTATTGATTAATAAGTAAAGATAAGCATTATCGGTTATATTAAACTCATTCATCCCTCAAAACGTCCGCTATCAAATCGCCCTCAAACCCGCGGCTCAATGCATATTGGTGCAGCTTATAATTGCGCTTGTAGGGTACTTTTTCGGTGATCGTCACTCTCTTCTTTTGGATGGTTTTATGCAAAATTTCCAGGTATTCATTCTCATCGATATTTTTTAATGCTTTTTTGATCAGCGGTTCAGATACTTTTTTCAGCTTTAAGCCTTGTTTGATCTTAATTCGCCCCCAGCCTTTTTGCCTTAGCTTCCCTGTCGCATAGGCGATGGCGAAACGCTCTTCGTTCAGGAAATTGTTTTCTATAAGCCTGGCAATGATGTTTTCGATTGCCGAAGGATACAGGCCCCATTCATACAACTTATCCCGAACTTCCTGCTGCGAGCGCTCCTGGTAGGCGCAGTAATTTTCTGCTTTAGCGAGCGCAACCTTTTCATCGGTTATTTTGTTTGGTTTGGGCCGGTCCATCAAACCAAAGTTGTTAAAAATTCTTCTATTGTCTGAAATATAAGCAAATTCGTAGCATGCCCGACAATCATTACGCAATCAGCGAAGTAAAGCAGATCATTGGCGCCGAAGGTATTATCGAAAAGGAATACATTATTAGCACCCTGCTTACCGATAGCCGCAGGATTATCAACGCCACCGAAGGCTTATTCTTTGCGCTGAGCGGCCGGCGCAACGGGCATGAGTTTATTGCCGAGGCTTATGCCGCGGGTGTGCGAAACTTCGTCGTAAAGGATCACTCCGAAATCAAAATGCCCGACGCGAATTTTTTGCGGGTAGACGATGTACTGGTTGCACTGCAAAAATTAGCGGCATATCACCGCAGCCGCTTTAATCTTGAGGTGATAGGCATAACAGGCAGTAATGGAAAAACCATCGTCAAAGAATGGCTTTATCAATTGTTGTCGGGCGACAAGACTATCGTCCGCAACCCTAAAAGCTATAACTCCCAGATAGGCGTACCGCTTTCGGTTTGGCAAATCAGCGAAAAGGATGAACTCGGCATTTTTGAAGCAGGTATTTCTACCGTAAATGAGATGGGTCGCCTCGAAGCGATCCTGAGGCCATCCATCGGTATTTTAACACACATCGGACCGGCGCATGATGAAGGATTCCGGGACAGGGACGAGAAAGTAAACGAAAAGCTGAAGTTGTTTGCTGATTGCAGGCTACTGATCGTCAATTATGAGTTACTGTCCGATCACAAGGATAATGTAACAGCTGCCGAAACGTTTACCTGGAGTACGAAATTTAACCAGGCTGATTTGTACGTTTTTGCCGAAACAGTTATCTCGCGCAATTACTACCTGCGCGCGATCTACAAAGGGCAGGAGATCGAATGCCTGGTGCCTTTTACCGACGAAGCTTCAGTTGAAAATGCTATCGTTTGCTGGGCAACCATGCTGGCTATGGGCTATAGTGCGGTCGATGCGGATAAGCGATTGGAGAAGTTGACCCCGGTAAGCATGCGGCTCGAGTTGAAGAACGGTATCAATGATTGCTCGGTGATCGACGATTCCTACAACTCAGATGTGCAGTCTCTCGAGATCGCGCTCAACTTCCTGAACCAGCAGAACCAGCATCCCAAACGAACGCTGATCCTTTCGGACATTTACCAGTCTGGCCTGCAGCCCGACGCGTTGTACAAACAGGTTGCAGAAATGATCGCAACTAAAAAGATCGACAAATTTATCGGGGTGGGTGAGGCGCTTACAGCCCGGCAAGATTATTTTAATGTTCCCGAAAAGCATTTTTATCACGATACGGCGGCTTTATTACAGAGCCTGAATACGATGAATTTTGATAACGAAACCATACTGATCAAAGGTTCGCGGAGTTTTGAGTTCGAGCGTATCAGCCAGGCGCTGACACTGAAGGCGCACGAAACAGTTATGGAGATCAGCCTAAACGCATTGCTAAATAATCTGAATTATTATCGTTCCAAAATAAAGCCAGGTGTAAAGGTGATGGCCATGGTAAAGGCTTTTTCATACGGGAGCGGTACTTTCGAAGTGGCTAATATGCTGCAATACAATAAGGTGGATTATCTGGCTGTGGCCTATATCGACGAGGGCATCGCGCTTCGGCAGGCGGGTATTACATTGCCTGTTATGGTGCTTAACCCCGAAGTCTCGGCATTTGATAAACTGGTCGAGTACAAGCTCGAACCCGAGATATTCAGCTTTCACCTGCTCGACGAATTCGTTAGGTACGCACAATCGCGCGGGCTAAATAGTTACCCGGTTCATATAAAGATCGATACGGGTATGCACCGCCTGGGTTTCGAAGATCACGAAATCGATATTCTTTGCGATCTGCTGGAGGTTAATAACAACATTAAAGTACAATCCGTCTTTTCGCATCTCGTTGCCAGCGACGCGCCCGAACATGATGATTTTACCAAAAAGCAAATCAAATTATTCGATCGCGCATGGAAAAAGATCGAAGAAGCCCTGCGGTACAAGGTTATCAAGCATATATCCAACACATCGGGCATTACACGGTGGCCGCAGGCCAATTACGATATGGTGCGGCTTGGCATTGGCCTGTATGGGATCGACAGCGCTCTGCCGGAAGGCGCAAACGGTCTTCAGCCTATTGCGTCGCTTAAAACCAGTATATCCCAAGTGCGGAAAGTGAAAGCCAATGATACCATCGGTTACAATCGCAGCGGCAAGTTGACTAAGAACGGTGTTATTGCTACAGTCCGGATCGGCTATGCCGATGGCTACCTCCGCGCTTTTGGCAATGGCGTGGGTAAAATGCTGGTGAGAGGTAAACTGGTACCGACCGTCGGGAATATTTCGATGGATATGTGTACGCTTGATGTAACCGATGCCGATGCCCGTGAGGGTGACGAGGTTATCGTTTTTAACGAGCAGCTGAAAATAGAGGAACTGGCGCGGCAAATAGGCACCATTCCATACGAAATACTAACCAATGTTTCCCAGCGAGTAAAAAGAGTGTATTTTTATGAATAAAATACGCCTTTACCATGAAACGACTTTTTGGAGTTCTGCTGAACTATTTTATCAAGGGAATTATCGTAGTACTGCCCGTCGGTACCGCTGTATTCCTATTGTACTGGGGTGTTTTTAAGCTCGACCG
>DASZYQ010000032.1:0-29831 GCA_035545315.1 Mucilaginibacter sp.
TTACCAAACTCCTATAGGTTCGCTGGCCTTATCGCTCGTTAATCCTTATGTTGTTGAAGATCAGCATATCTACGATGTGATCCGATTGTTCCATGAGCAGCAGCTGACGGTAGTTCCCGTGCTCGATTCCAAAAGGAACTATCTCGGGCTGATTTCTATCAACAACATGAACGAGTATTTCGCCACTATGACGGCAGTAACCGAGCCAGGCGGGATCATCGTGCTGGAAATCGGTGCGAAGAATAACTCGCTGGCTCACATGGCGCAAATAGTGGAGTCGTCCAATGCCCAGATATTGAGTTCTTATGTGCGCTCTTTCCCCGATTCGACCCGGATGGAGGTCACGCTTAAAGTAAACGTAGTGGATATTTCGGCGATCGTGGCAACCTTTATGCGCTACGAGTATAATGTAAAAGCGACTTTCAATCATACCGGCGACAACGATGGTTCGAGAGACCGTTACGATTCGCTGATGAACTACCTTAATTTGTAAAGGGTTCGACAGTCCATGGTCAGTAGTCCATAGACCATGGCAAAATTTTCTAATTTTGGCAAACTATGGACCATGGACCATCAACTATGGACTCAAAACAATGAAAATCGCAGTTTACGGCAGACACTTCAACGACCCGGCGGTAATCCCTTCTATACAGCACGTATTTGATAACCTGGTTCAGCATGAGGTTGAAATATTCGTTCACCAGCAATTGCATGAATACCTGGTGACCAAGATCACCGGTATCGACTATCAGGTCATAAACGATAATAGCTTTATTCGTAAGTCGATCGATATTTTCCTGACGCTCGGCGGCGATGGCACGCTCCTGGATACGGTCGCCATGATACGCGATTCGGGCATACCGGTTATCGGTATCAATTTCGGCAGACTGGGTTTCCTGGCCAGTGTTAATAAAAGCGATATTGCAGCGGCTATTTATGCGGTGGTAAATAAGGACTTCACGCTCGATAAGCGCGAGTTGCTGCGGATCGACAGCGAAGCAAAAGTATTTGGGCACGACAATTACGCCTTGAACGATATTACGATACACAAGCGCGACGATTCGGCCATGATAACTACCCATGCGTTTTTGAACGACGAGTTTTTAAATTCGTACTGGGGCGACGGCATCATCATCAGTACATCAACGGGTTCAACCGCATATTCGCTTAGCTGCGGCGGTCCCATCATTTTTCCGCAATGCAATAATATTGTAGTCACGCCCATCTCTCCGCATAACCTTAACGTACGCCCAATCGTATTACCCGACAGCAGTGCACTAACCTTCGACGTGGAATGTCGCAGCGCCAATTACCTGGTGTCGTGCGACTCGCGTACCGCTATCATTGACAAAACGATGAAGTTCCATATCCGGAAGGCCGACTTCAGGCTGAACCTCATCCGTTTGAATAATGAAAGCTACTTATCCACGTTAAGGAACAAGCTGCTGTGGGGACTGGATGCCCGCAACTATTAATTTTGCTGAATGCCCAGGTTTATTATTTTCCTATTTCTGCTTGGTATGTCCGTTAGTTTGCAGGCCCAAACCTGGGAGATCGGCGGCTCTGTTGGCGGATCAGGGTATATGGGCGACCTGAACCCGAACAACCCGGTAAAAGTAAGCGGCATTGCAGCAGGCGTTTTCGTCAAGCGGAATTTTGACGGTTATTTCTCGGCAAAACTCAATTATACGTTTGGACAGATAGCCGCCGCCGACAGTACTTCGTCCGACCCGCAGTTCAGGCAGCGCAACCTGAGTTTTCAAACTCAACTGAGTGAGTTGAGCGTTATAGGCGAGTTCAACTTCTTCAAATATGTACCCGAAGCCGGGCAGAACCGCTTTACGCCTTTTATATATCTAGGTGTGGGCGCACTGGGCTACAACCCGCAGGCAACTTACCAGGGACACACTTACGACCTGCGCCCGCTGATGACCGAAGGCGAAAGCAAGCCTTATCCCAGGATTGCGATGACCATACCCTATGGGGCAGGTGTGAAATACAACTTTTCCGGTAAATGGAATTTCATTGCGGATATTGGTTACCGCAATCCACGCACCGATTACTTAGACGACGTGTCGGGCCTTTATCCCGATAAAAATAAATTATCAAGCCCCCTGGCCCAGGCCTTGTCCGACCGTTCGGGCGAAAACACCGGTGTATACACCGGTACGCCCGGGTCCCAGCGCGGCGACCTGCGGCCTAAAGACACCTATTTCTTCATCAATCTTTCCATTTCATTCACTTTCGTTTCCTCCAAGTGCTATTATTAGCAAATGTTTATTTGATTTAAACCCCAATACTGACGCACGCTTGCCGCGTCTGCCGTAAACGTCATTTGTGATAATTTAGATAACTTTAAAATCGTGATATCAAGCTACGCTGATGGTAAGGATTGGCTAATGTTGCGCATTATAAATACATAGTTTACCAGGTTAGTTAAAGCACACGCGGCGCGTGCGCCAGCGTTAGGGGCGCAAAGAGGTTGTCGAAGCAGAAAACAATCCGGATTTATATCACCATGAAGAAACAAAATAGAAGCCACAAACATGAAAAGAAATGATCAGCGCCACAAGGTCAAGACGTACTTACCGGATGATGTCATCAAAGCAATTTACGGGCACAGACTTGACTTTGTCAAAAGTTGGATAATTACAGATAACATCGATAGCACTGATCGGGACAATCGCACAGCGATCTTTTACGCGGTCTTGACCAATTCGAAAGAGATAGTCCAAGTGTTGTTAGCTTTCGGGGCAAATTTAAATATAAGGGACAATAAGGGATGGTGTCCATTACACTATGCTGCTCAAAACAATTTCGTTGAGATAGCAGACTTATTAATTTGTAATGGTGCCGATATTGAAGCTAAGGACAACTATGGAAATACGCCATTATGGCGCGCCACGTTTGCATCTCAAGGGCCGGGAGAAATGATAACGTTGTTGCTCAAAAGCGGGGCTGATAAAAAAAATGAAAATAATTCTGGAATTAGCCCGATTAAGTTGGCCTCGACTATTGCGAACTATGATGTAAAGCAGTTCTTTTAACCCCGGATGCTGGCGCACGCGTGCCGTGTGTGCCATAACCGTCATTTGTTCCGGATAATTTGGATAACTTTAAAGATTGCCATATCAAATTATGCTGATGGTAACGGATTGGCTAATGTTGCGTATTCTAAATGTTTGTCAGGTTGATAAGGCACACGCGGCACGTGGCCGTTGCACAACGGCATTGAGAGGCGCGATTATTTTGCCTTGACATTCGATATTGGTAATTTCAGCACTTAACAAATAAGCATTGGATTAAGCGGCAACCGGGGCTTCAATAGGCTTAAAAAAGTACCCCAAAAGTTTTTCCCTTCATATTTGATCAGTTTCTTGAGATTATATGCGATCCCTGCCATTATCATGCACTTATTAGCCAGTTTTATCCCGATCGTATTTACTTTACTCATGCCCAGGTATTCGATTAAGTTTGCGATTACAGGCTCGATTGTGCTTTTTCTTATGATCATCATTTGCTTACCATAATCGCTCTTCATGCGTAGGTGCATACTATCAAATAAAGGCTTTTTTAACGAGTTGGTTATTATTTTATAGGTCGATTTTCCAATACACGTGCTACGTACCGGGCAGCTCTTACAGTCGGATCGTTTGCTCATGTATGTTTTTGAAATACCATGATGATTTTTGTAACCAATAAACTTTAAAGTGTTTCCCTGGTCGCATAGGTAACGGTCATTTTCATGGTCGTAAGTAAACCCCTCGCGTTCCTGTTTATAGGTTCCAGTATTAGGAATGTAACCCGTGATGCCTCTTGATATAAGGCTTTCGAGTACTGATGAACTGCTATAATTGGCGTCGGCAATGATTTCTTCGGTGCTTAAACCGTATTCTTTCAGGTTATCATCGATCTTGTCGAGCACCGCACCAAGGCATTGGCTGTCTTTTTTATCTGCATGGAAAGCTCCTATACTGGTAATAATATAACTGGAGGTATCAACGCTAAGCTGGCTAAGGTAGTTTAGCTTCATTACTTTACCTGGCTTCACCGACATCCTTGCATCCGGATCGGTTGTACTGGCCCGGCGTGCATTCGCGCCTTTTTGGGGTTGGCTTTCATTGGGCTGGTCACTACCTTGATTGTCATCAGTTGGATTTTCCGGCTGTTCTTCTTTCAATTGATTGGTGAAGGTCAGCGCATCCTCCATGATAGCTTTCTCTTTAATACTGTCTAAAGCTGCATTGGCTTTGACAAAAACACTGTCAACCGCTTGCCTCTTACCAGTTAACATCCCTTTATCTATGCATTGCTTTAATACTTGCTTAAATAGCTGATTGAATACATCCTCGTCATACAACTGGCGTGTGCGGCTCAAGGTTGAATGCCATGGCAACTCTTCATCTATGTCATATCCAATAAAGTAAAGAATGTCCAGCCGCATGGACGCTATGTTAATAATCCGCCTGTCGCTTGGTTGATTTTCTAAATAACCGACAAGCAGCAACTTAAAGAAAACAACCGGATCGATACTTTTCTGGCCGTCCTTGCCATAATATTTGGCAGTAGCCTTATATAAAAACTGAAGGTCCAGTATTTCTTTTAATCTCCTGTACAAATTGTCGGCCGGGACACGATCTGACAACTGAAAATTGGTGAAGAGTTTCTCTTGATAATGCTTTTTCCCTTGCATGTGTTAAGATACTAAAAATCAAGATCTTAACATAATTTTATTAAAAAATAATCCTTGCGTTGTGCAACAGCCACGGCACGCGTGCGCCAGCGTAGGGGTCACTCCATCGCTTGATCTGCACGCCGCTCTTAATTTTGCTGAAGACGACAAAAATAGGACTTTGACAATTTCTGGCTCTGTCACAGGCGATACTTTTCCAAGTTCTGAAGCATTTGTCGTGGATCAATCAGGTAAAGGCAAAGTTTTTTTGGGAGCCAAAAAAGAAGAGGGGGGAATACTTGATCTATTCGGGGACAATAACGAACCACTTTATAACGTCAATATTACGATAAACTTTGATAAGAATGGCAACTTCATAAGTGTTACGCAAGGGAATAAAACTTACACTGTCGCAGAATGGAATAAATATGTTAAAGATAATTTCAAATGATGAAAATTAAATCAATTTTAATCTTGATTATGAGTGGTTTTCTCTTTGCTTGCGAACATGGCGAAAAAGAAATAATTGTCGTTCCACGTAATTATGTTGGTTATGTAATTGTTATATATAATCAAAAACAAGGAGAAGGCAAATCATATTTAGATGGGAAAAGAGTGTATAAGATACCTCAAAACGGTATTTTGAAAACACAATTCCCTGGAGATTACGGGGATTTAGGGTTGCCAAAATTCTACTATGATGATATACGTGCGTCAAATCAAATTCCTTATTTTATAGATACTAAGACTATGTCTTCAAAAATAGTTGGTGCATCGGGCGGAGAGACTGGTGTTGCCGAACCCAACAATGGTAGTGAAATAGAGTTTCAATTATTTTATGTAGGTACTCAAAAAGATATGGAGAAAGCATATTCAGATGTACAAAAATTAGATATCCTTAAGTTGGCTAAGTGATTTTCAGTATTCAGTTATTTGTATAATGTATTAAGGAGTTTGATTAAAATGTAGCGATCCCTCCCGCTGGTGCGCGCGTGCCGCGCGTTCCATAAACGTTATTTGTTTCGCAATGCTGGCGCACGCCTGCCCTAAACGGCCATTATTAGCAGTTGAATCAGTCAAAACAAAAATTTATTCTGTTTAATGCAATATTTTCGAAATAAAATTCGTTTTAATTGTATATTTGATCGTTAACCTAAAACTTTAAAGACATGGCCGAATTAGTTTCATCCGGGAAAACAGCAGGCAGGAGCAGGCTGAAAAAGATGCCGGTCCGCATCGACCTTACCGCGATGGTCGATCTCGCTTTTTTACTAATCACATTTTTTATTTTGACTACTTCGCTGCAAAAGCCTAAAGCCATGCAGGTAGCCATGCCCGTCGGGCCGCCGGGCGGTGATCCCGCAAGCCGCACCATGACCATTTGCCTGGGGAAAAGTAATACGGCTTTGTGGTACCTGGGTTTGCCCGACAAGCCCTTAGTTTCGCCCCAAATAGTTAATTATAGTAATACCGGGTTGCGTGAAGCACTGGTCAGCACCTCAAAAAAAGTATATGCAGCCACCGGGAAATCATTGATCGTGATATTAAAACCCAGCGACCATACCGTTTATGCCGATTTTGTCGCTGCACTGGACGAACTGAATATAACCGGCGTGCCTTCCTACGCGATCGGCAAAATTTCGGCAGCCGATATCGAACTGCTCAAACAGCGACGGGCCTACTAACCTAAACCACCTTCCTGTTTTCGCCGGCATTGTAATGATGCCGATTTTTTGTTTTGACGGGCCTCATCGAAAGCCTTAACCGCCACATTTTCTTTTTTTTCGGCATACTAAAAAAGTACAAAGTAAGTTTTACCTTTGTACCCTGAAAAAAAATGGGGTAACCCCTCAGTTGAGGCCTGTAAGGGCTTTAATAACAGGCAACATGGGATTCAAGGATCAGATCGACTTTTCGAAATTACCGCGGCACATAGCTATCATCATGGATGGCAACGGCCGCTGGGCGAAAGGGAAAGGAAAACTGAGGGTGTTCGGCCACCGCAACGGGGTGCTCTCGGTAAGGGATATCGTGGAAGCATCGGTCGAAATGGGAATAGGTTATCTCACTTTATACACTTTTTCGTCCGAGAACTGGAACCGCCCCAAACTGGAAGTTTCGGCGATAATGGAGCTGATGGTTAGTACTATCCACAAGGAGATAGACAATTTTATGAGGAATAATGTGCGCCTGAACGCCATTGGCGACCTGACCTTGCTGCCGGACAAATGTCACCGGGAGTTAGACTGGGCGATAAATAGAACATCGGCCAATACCGGCCTGACATTGACCCTGGCCTTAAGCTATAGTTCGAGGGGCGAAATCGTCCAGGCTGCAAGGAAAATAGCCTCCAAAGTGAAAAACGGCGAGCTGGGTATCGATGAAATCAATGAAAAGACTTTTGCCGCTAATTTATATACGAGCAATATGCCCGACCCGGAACTGCTGATAAGGACAAGCGGCGAATACCGGATAAGCAATTACCTGTTGTGGCAAATTGCTTACGCCGAATTGTATTTTACGCCCAAATTATGGCCCGATTTCAGGCGCGCGGACCTGTATGAGGCAATTATAGACTATCAAAAACGCGAGCGCCGGTTTGGCCTCACCAGTGAGCAGCTTAACTAAATTTTTACTTTTAACACTTTTTAACAACTGCATAAACTATTTTTAGCCCACTAAAATATTCGGATGAATAAATTTCTTTTCGCTATACTTTTCTCTGTATTATGCACCGCCGCTATGGCCCAGGTTCCCAATCAGCCCCGGCCTATGCTGCAAAAATCAATACCCGCTGATAGTTTAAGTTACCTCAATCCAAAAGATTATATAATAGGGGGCGTTACGGTTTCAGGTGTGAAGCACCTGGACAAAGACGTACTGATCCAGATATCCAAGCTGAACAAAGGCGACAGGATAAACCTGCCCGGCGATCAGAACGCGGCTGTTATAAAACGGCTGTATGACCAGGGGCTTTTTGACGATGTGCAGCTGAATATTACCAGGATCAACATGGATACTATTTACCTCGAGATAGCAGTGGTAGAACGCCCGCGCCTGTCGAGAATGCATTTAACCGGTATCAGGAAGGGCGAAATTGAAGACCTGCAGAAGAAACTGAGCGATAAAACGTCCAAAATCGTTAATGAAAATTTATTAAGCACCACCACGGCAATCATTAAAAAACACTTCGCCGAAAAGGGTTTTTTGAATACCACGGTCAACATCAAGCAGCGGGTCGATCCGGGCGATGCTAATAGTGTGATCCTCGATATTGCGATCGATAAAAAGGAAAAAGTCAGGATCAACAAAGTTATTTTTGAGGGTAACCACGCGTTTACCGATAAAAAGCTGAAGAAGTTCCTGAAGAAAACGCGTGAGCGCAAATGGTATAACCTGTTTGGATCGAGAAAATTTCTGCAGGATAAATACAACGACGATAAGCAGAACCTGATCGAAAAAATGCAGGACAAGGGTTACCGCGACGCCCAAATACTCAGCGACTCGGTATGGCGGCACGATGATAATTCGGTAAATGTTAAGATCAAGCTGTACGAAGGTCATAAATACTATTTCGGCAAAATCAACTGGTCGGGTAACGCCCGTTATCCTACGCCTTTCCTGAGTAAGCTGCTGCGTATACAAAAAGGCGACGTGTTCAGTGAAGACGAACTTAACAAAAGGCTGAGCGGTCCTACGCCGAACAACGACGATATTTCAACATTGTACCTGGATAACGGTTACCTTACCTACAGCGCCGATCCTGTACAAACGCGCGTATATAACGACACGGTCGACCTGGACATCAGGATATATGAGGGCCCGCAGTACACGCTTAACCGCATTATATTAAAGGGTAACGACGTAACCAACGATAAGGTGGTAAGGCGCGAAATCAGGACCATACCGGGGCAAACCTTCAGCAAGGAACTGCTGATCCGCAGTACGCGCGAAATTTCACAGCTTGGGAACTTCGACGAGCAGAAGACCGAACCGAAGCCAACCAACATCAATCCTGCCGACGGTACGGTGGATATCATCTACAACGTGGTTGAAAAGCCATCCGACCAGATCGAACTCTCAGGCGGTTTCGGCGGCGGCATGCTGGTAGGGACGCTTGGTTTGACGTTCAACAACTTCTCACTTCGCAATATATTTAACCTGAAAGAATATAAGCCTTTGCCAAAAGGAGACGGTCAGAAATTAAGCATCCGGGGCCAGTCGAGCGGACGAACTTACCAGAACTATTCGTTCACCTTTACCGAGCCCTGGCTCGGCGGTAAAAAGCCGATCTTCTTTTCGTTTTCGGCTTATACGCAGTTGAGCTCGACGGGTCTTTATTACGCGGTAACCAACCCGCTTTATAACAAGCTGCGTATTAACGGTTTGGGCGTTACCCTCGGTAAAAAACTGAACTGGCCGGATAACTACTTCCAGTTGAATTACTCGCTGAACTTCGACCACTACAACCTGGATAATTTTCCGGGATATATTTTCCAAAACGGTATCTCTTATAATATTAAGTTAACGCAGACGCTCCAGCGTAACTCCCTGGATGCACCGATATTCCCGACACAGGGTTCCAATATAATGTTTACTGCACAGGGCACGCCGCCTTATTCGCTTTTCAACAATCTGAATTACAAAATCGCCACACCGCAGGAAGAGTATAAATTTGTGGAGTATTATAAATTTAAGTTCGATGCGCAATGGTTTCAGAAGATCGTCGGCAAGCTGGTGCTGATGTCTCAGGTACGGTTCGGGTTCCTTGGCGAATATAATTCGCAGGTTCCGGCATCGCCTTTCGAAAGGTTTAAGCTCGGCGGCGACGGTATGCAGGACTACCAGTTCTTGCAGGGCAGCGATATAATAGGTATGCGCGGATACCAGAATTTCTCTATCATTCCTGAAGGCGTTAATTATACGGTGGATACCAACCCCGGAAGTACCATTTACGATAAATTTACTTTTGAGCTGAGGCACCCGGTTATTACCAGCCAGTCGGCGACGATTTTCGTGCTGGCATTTGCCGAAGGCGGTAACGTGTGGAACAGTTTTGATCAGTATAATCCCTTCAACGTAAGGCGTTCGGTAGGTGTTGGCGCAAGAGTATTTTTGCCTATATTTGGATTGCTTGGTTTGGATTATGGTTACGGCTTCGACAAGATACCCGGTATACCTGATGCGAACAAGGGCCAGTTTGCATTCTCGATTTCGCAGAGCTTAACGGGCGGATTCAATTAATTTGCCGGAATTTAATGAAGAAGATAATTTTATTATTGGCCTTTACGTTTACAGCGTTTACGAGTACATTTGCGCAGCGTTTTGCATTCGTTGATTCCGACTATATCCTGAAACACATACCGGAGTACGCCGCTGCCCAAAAGCAGCTGGCCGCACTGTCCGACCAGTGGCAGAAGGAGGTGGATAACAAATCGCAGGAAATAGAACGGCTGTATAAAGCATATGAGGCCGATAAGGTTTTGATGACAGCCGATATGAAAAAGAGGCGCGAAGCCGAAATAGCGTCAAAGGAAAAAGAAGTTAAGGATTTTCAGCGGCAGAAGTTCGGGCCCGACGGGGAACTGGCTAAAAAAAGCGACGCGCTGATAAAGCCGATCCAGGACCGGCTGGCAAAAGCCATACAGGCAGTTGCCGAAAGCGAGGACCTGGATATGATATTTGATAAGAACAGTGAAATAATGATGTTATATGCCAACCCGCGGCTGAACAAAAGCGCCGACGTAATTGTACGTTTGGGGCTTAAGCCGGGTGTGTTTGCTAAGTAACAATTATCAATAAAATAGACTATTATTAAGCTCTTACAGAAAAAATGAAAAAGTTATTTAAAGTGGCTTTGGTGGCGGTGTTTGTAGCATTTGCGGGGAGTTTTGCCAAAGCACAGGTTAAGATCGGGTATATCAGCTTCAACGCTTTGGTCGACCAGATGCCCGAAACCAAAAAGGTGAAATCGGACCTTGAAGCCTATCAGAAGCAATTTATGGACCAGCTTACGGCCATGAATAATGAATATACCTCCAAAGGCCAGGCCTACCAGGCACAGCAGTCGACAATGACCGACGCGATAAGGATAGAGAAAGAAAAAGAGCTGACCGATATGCAAAAAAGGATGCAGGATTATTCGAACACAGCTCAGCAGCAGGTGAATCAAAAAACCGCCGAATTGTCGAAGCCCCTGTTTGATAAAGCAAAGGCTGCTATCGCCCAGGTTGCCAAGGAAAAAGGTTATACCTATGTGATCGATTCTTCACAGACCGACCTGATCGTTTCGCCTCCGGGCGACGACCTGATGGACGCCGTTAAAGCGAAACTCGGTCTCAAATAACGACAATTGTAATTTTAATGCAAAGCGGCCGATAGCGTTAGCCGCTTTAGCTATGTAAAAAAACCATCGAATCAACCCCCAAAGAATTTATATTACCAAACAAAAAATGAAAAAACTAATCAAAATCGCTTTAGTCGCCGTGTGTATGGTTACTGCAGGAAGTATAGCTAAAGCCCAAACCAAAGTTGGTTACATCGACATGAATCAACTTGTTGAATTAATGCCTGAAGCAAAGGCGGCTATGACGACGCTGCAGGCTTACAACAAACAGTTTATCGACCAGCTAACCAGCATGAACACGGAACTGCAGACGAAGGGCAAGGCGTACCAGGATCAGCGGAGCACCATGACAGACGCCATTCGTACCAGCAAAGAAACGGAATTGGCTGATTTGCAGAAACGTATCCAGGATTACCAAAATACGGCGCAGCAACAGGTTGATGCGAAGAAAAATGAGCTTGTTAAACCTATTATGGATAAAGCACGCGGGGCAGTTAGCCAGGTGGCCAAGGAAAAGGGTTATGCTTATGTAATTGATTCGTCTACGACGCAATTACTTGTATCGCCCCCCGGCGACGACCTGATGGCCGAAGTAAAAGCCAAATTAGGTCTTAAATAGAAAGAAACGGCTTAAAGATAAAAAGCGGACGTTATACGGCCCGCTTTTTTTATTTTTGTCCCGCATGCCCGACAAACAACCTATAGGTATTTTCGATTCCGGTTATGGCGGCCTTACGGTTTTTCGCTCCATTGCCGATCTGCTGCCGGCTTACGATTACGTTTATTTGGGCGATAACGCCCGCGCGCCGTACGGCAACCGCTCGTTCAATACGATACACCAATATACTTGGGAGTGCGTGCAGATGCTGTTCGGCATGGGCTGCCCGCTCATCATACTAGCCTGCAATACGGCGTCGGCAAAGGCGCTGAGGACGATACAGCAACGCGATCTGCGTAATGAAGAACCCTGGAAGCGCGTTTTAGGCGTAATAAGGCCGACGGCCGAAGTAATAGGCAATTACAGCCACACGAAAGAGATAGGCGTTTTGGGCACGAAGGGCACGGTGCAATCCGGCTCATACCTCATCGAGATCAATAACTTTTTCCCCGGCGTCAGGGTTTATCAGCAGGCATGCCCGCTTTGGGTGCCGCTTGTCGAGAATGGCGAACATGATAAGCCGGGCGCCGATTATTTCGTAAAAAAATACCTGGACCAGGTACTCGGCCAATCAAGTAACATAGATACGCTATTGCTGGCCTGCACCCATTACCCGTTACTGGAAAAAAAGATCAAAGATCATCTGTCTCCCGGTGTAAAGGTAATTTCCCAGGGCGCTATTGTCGCAGAAAGCCTCAAGGATTATTTGCAGCGCCACCCGGAAATGGAACGGCGAATAACGCGAAACGGCAGCAGGCGTTTCTTCACTACGTCCGACGATACTACCGATTTTGACCAGCACGCCTCTATGTTTTTGGGCGAACCGGTCAGTTGTGAATTCATCCCGCTAAAGTAATATTTCTATTTACTCTATAAACTTTATCAACTATTGCTGCCCGGCAAGGCTTAATAGCGCAAAAATTACTAAGTTTGCAAAGAAGCACGCTGATCGTTGAACTTTTATCTTAAATATTTCCTTATTGCTGCCGGGCTTTTTGCCTTCTCGGGCCTGTTTGCTTTGTTTGGCGTTTACGCCGAACGCAAAGTGTCTGCATTCATCCAGGACCGGCTCGGACCGATGGAAACGGGAAAATATGGCGTGCTACAAACGATAGCCGATGTGATCAAATTGCTTATCAAGGAACTGATCATTCCCAGCGCGGCGGACAAATGGCTTTTCATGATGTCTCCCGCCATCATCTTTATCGCCGTTTATATGGGCTTTGCCGCCATTCCCTGGTCCAGCGGACTGGCGCCATCCGGAATCAACCTGGGGCTGTACTATATTTTCGCCATCATTTCCATCGAGACGCTGGGCATATTAATGGCTGGCTGGGGTTCCAATAATAAGTATTCCATATTGGGCGCCATGCGGTCCGCGGCGCAGATCGTTTCGTACGAGATCCCGGCCGGGTTTGCCATTATATCGGTCGTCATGATCGCCCAAACGCTCGATATGCAAACCATTTCTGCCCAGCAGGGGATATTGTCTGCCGAACACAGCAAATTCCTTGGGATATGGGACGTTACTACCATTGGCGGTGTGTTAAGCTGGAATGTTTTTCGGGCGCCGCATTTGATCATAGCATTTGTAATTTACTTTGTCGCCTCGCTGGCGGAAAGTAACCGTGCGCCGTTCGATATACCCGAAGCCGAATCGGAGCTTGTCGCCGGCTTTCATACCGAATTTACAGGCATGAGGTTTGCATTTGTGTTCCTGGCCGAATACAGCATGATGTTCCTGGTTTCAATGATAGCCGTCGTGCTTTTCCTGGGCGCATGGAATACGCCCTTGCCGAATTTAGGCGTAGTCCGCCTGGCCGACTGGACAACGGGCGTCGCCTGGGGCATTGTTTGGCTGGCAGCGAAAGCATTAGCGTTGGTCGGCATACAAATGTGGATACGCTGGACGTTGCCCCGCCTGCGTGTCGACCAATTGATGAACTTATGCTGGAAGGTGCTTACGCCGCTGGCTTTCGCGTGTATGGTTATCTCCGGCATCTGGCGGTTGTGGGTAATGTAAGTCCGGAAGTCGGAAAGTCGGGAAGTCCGAAAGAAACGTGGGAAAAAAGTAGTGCTATGAATGATTAAAACAATGTTGAAATGTTGTAAAGTTGGCTTTAGCAAATCTTTAAAGTGTCTCTATTTTGGAATAGGTTAAAATCGGTGTAATCAAAAACCAATCGGTGTAATCACATAATAATCGGTGGAATCATAAATCAGTGGAATCAAAAAATAGCATAGGATCGATCTGGAAGGGCCTTACGGTTACCCTGAAGCACCTGTTTTCGTCCCATGCGAAGCGCAAGGTGATACCGGTCAGTTCGGATAACTACTTTAAGCAACTGGAAGGGACCGGCACCATACAATATCCAAAACAACAATTGCCCGTACCTGAGGTGGGCCGGTACCAGTTGGACGTGGAGATCGACGACTGCATCGTTTGCGACCTTTGCGCCAAAATATGCCCGGTGGACTGTATAGACATCGAACAAATAAAAGCGACGGAGCTGATCGGTCATACTTCCGATGGCAGCCCCAAAAGGATATATGCCGCCAAATTCGATATCGATATGGCCAAGTGCATGTACTGCGGCTTGTGTACTATCGTATGCCCCACGGAATGCATCATCATGACCAATACTTATGACAGGAGTGTATTTAAGCTGAACGACCTGACCTACGAGTTTTCAGATATGACACCGGAAGAGGCGAATGAAAAACGAGCTTTGCTCGAAAAGCAGTTAGCCGAAAAGCAGGCTGCCAAGGAAGCCGCGATGAAAAAGAAGGAGGGCGACGCATGACGATGGAACGGGTGATGTTTTACCTGATGAGCGTTTTGGCGTTGGGGTCGGGGATTTATATCGCGGCGAGCAAAAACCTGGTACGCAGCGTTTTTATGTTTTTCGTAACGCTGATGGCAGTAGCCGGGCTTTACGTGCTGTGTATGGCCGATTTTGTGGCCATCACCCAGGTGGTCATCTACGTGGGCGGTATCCTGGTGCTGATCATTTTCGCTTTTATGCTTTCGGGCAGGGAAACCCTTTCGGCCCTGCAGCACCCGAACAATAAGTTTATCAGTATAAACAAGGTGCCGGCTTTTTTGCTGGCTGTTTTGTTTTTTATCGTCATGCTGAATGTAATTGTTAAAGGCAATGTCAACAATATCCCGTGGAACGAAAAATCCGTATTAGCAGGTGAAATGATGACCGCAAAGGATACGACTGTGAACAATATCGGCATTAACCTGATGGGCAATTATTTGCTGCCGTTTGAGGTGGTTTCTATTTTGCTGATGATGGCACTGGTCGGCGCGGCGCATTTATCGAGAAAGGAGCGGGGCTTATGATCAACTTATCGGACTTCCTGGTCGTAAGCGCAGGACTTTTCTGCACCGGTTTGTTTATTATCCTTACCAAGCGCAATGCCATACAGGTGCTGATCGGTATCGAGCTGATGCTGAACGCCGCTAACCTGAACCTGGTCGCCTTTGGCAGGTACGATAAGATTGCTAACGGCGGGCAAATGTTCACACTTTTTTCCATTACCCTTGCCGCCGCCACAACCGCGGTAGCCTTAGCCATTATTTTGAACGTATACAAGCGCTACAAAACCATCGACCCGGAAAAGATCGATAGCTTAAAGGACTGAAATTGGAAACCCTTACCCAGCAACCAGGTATATTGACCATTCAACTCGCCCTCATCGCAGTGCTGCTGCCGCTATTGGCCGCGGTGATCAATGCCTTTTTCCCGGGTAAAACAAATAAAGCAGCGGGTTGGGTATCCACCCTGGCTATTCTTGGTAGTTGTTTGGTGTCGGTCACAGTGTTTTTTAAAGTATGGAACCATACTGAGGTTCACCAGCAGTGGTTATGGTTCACCGTAGGCGACAGCCAATTTCATGCGGGGATGTTATTAAATAACCTTTCCGCACTCATGCTGTCCCTGGTATCGTTGATAGCGTTGCCGGTACATATCTACTCGACGGCCTATATGAAAGGTGACGCTCATTATAAGCGTTATTTCACTTACCTCAGCTTCTTTTGTTTCAGCATGCTGGCGCTGGTGATAACAGATAACCTGTTTGTATTCTACGCCTTCTGGGAATTAGTAGGCTTTTCGTCTTACTTGCTTATTGGCTTTTGGTACACCAAACCCAAAGCTATACTGGCTAACAAAAAAGCCTTTATCATAAATCGAATAGGCGATATTGGCTTGCTTACGGCCATTATTCTGCTTTACGCGCAATACCATACTTCCGACATAGCCCAGCTTTTCAGCAACGGCGCTACGGGCGCGGCGCTGGCGGCCCAAATGCCCGGGAATGCACAATGGATCGCGTGTATCGGGTTATTCCTGGCAGTAGCCGCTAAGTCGGCCCAGTTTCCGCTGCATACCTGGCTGCCTGATGCGATGGAAGGCCCTACATCCATTTCAGCGCTCATCCACGCTGCCACCATGGTTGCTGCGGGAGTGTTTTTATTAGGCAGATTTTACCCTGTTTTCACACCAACCGAATTAACTGTGCTGGCTGTTATTGGTTGCTTTACGGCGTTCATGGCAGCTACCATTGCGCTAACCCAAAACGACCTGAAGCGCATACTGGCCTATTCCACCATATCCCAGTTGGGTTACATGGTTATGGCCATGGGCATCGGCGCTTATGCATCTTCCTTCTTCCATTTGGTTACGCATGCGTTCTTTAAATGCCTGCTGTTCCTGGTAGCAGGTATCGTGATCCACGAGGTGCAGCACATTAAGGACGAATACCAATTGGATATCGATCCGCAGAACATTCTTTACATGGGTGGCCTGCGCAAGAAAATGCCCTTAACTTTTATAGCCTGCATTATCGCCGGTTTTGCGCTGATCGGTCTGCCGTTTACTTCGGGCTATTTGTCAAAAGACAGTATCCTGATACAATCGTTTGAATGGGCCGAGGGAAAGGGCTTGCTGCATGAACTTATCCCCGTCGGCGCGCTGGTCACCAGTTGGCTCACGGCTTTTTACGTCACAAGGCTGATCGTCAAGGTTTTTTTTGGTGAATTCAGGCTGATGGAATTCGATCCGACTATCAAATTACACATCAGCGATGGCAACTGGCAATATCGCGTCCCGTTGATGTTTTTGGCGATTTGCTGCCTGTTCCCGTTGTTTTCGTACAACCCGGTATTGTACGAAAAAGCCTGGCTGTTCAGCGGTTTTCCGCTCATAACCGGCCTCGACAGGGTGAACATCTATCATACCATCATACCCGTGCTGGTTAACATTGCCGCTATCCTGGTGATGTATTGGGCCTGGGCTGTTTATATGAAAAAGAAAGCCCTGCCGCTTCCCGAAACGGGCTTCCTGTTCAGTTTCTCTTATCATCAGTGGTATATTGATAAACTGTATGAACAGATCTTCGTAAAACCTGTGATGGCGCTAAGCGGCCTGGCCCGGTGGACGGACCGCAATATTATCGACGGTTTTATACATTTGCTGGCTAATATCGGGATTGCCGGTGCGAAGATCGCTGAGTGGCTCGACCGCAATATTATCGACGGCCTGCTGCATTGGCTCGCTTCGCTGGTGCTGGCCATCGGCAACTTTGCCCGGAGGTTTCAAAACGGCCGGGTGCAATATTACCTGTTCAGCATGATTGCGGTCATACTTGCTATTTTTATTTTTAAAACGCTTTTTTGATAGATATGAGATTTGAGATATGAGATTTGAGACTTTAAACACGAGGACGGACAATAGTATTGATGCTTTTAAAATTAAAAGCATTTGCGGTCTCATATCTCATATCTCACATCTCACATCTTTGAGTTCGCATCTCATATCTCATATCTCATATCTCGAATAATGAACATACTTTCACTGCTGATATTTATCCCGCTGCTGTTCGGCCTCATCATCGTGGTGCTGCCATCGTCACTGCGCGCGGGTTTTAAATATATCACGCTGCTCGCCACTTTGGTGCAGTTGGGCATCAGCATTTTCCTCTACCTGCATTTTCAAACCGGGCCCGGGCACGCGGGGATAAATAACGAAAGCCAGTTCCAGTTCGTCCAAAAGCTGCCCTGGATCAATCTCGACCTGGGCGCCCTGGGTAAAATGCAGATCGATTACTTTGTTGGGATCGACGGCATTTCCATTATGATGGTGCTTATGACCTCTATCGTGATGGTCATCGCTGCTCTGGCGTCCTGGGAGATCAAAAGCAACCTCAAAGGATTTTTTGTGTTGTTTTTATTGCTCGATACGGCGGTTATCGGCGTGTTCTGCGCGCTCGACTTTTTCCTGTTTTATATATTCTACGAGCTGATGCTGCTTCCCCTGTACTTCCTTATCGGGATGTGGGGCGGCCACAGGCGGGAATATGCGGCTATTAAGTTTTTTCTGTACACACTCTTCGGTTCCGTGTTCATGCTGTTAGTGATGGTTGGGCTCTACTTATCGGTTAAAGACCCCGCTACGGGTAACCACACCTTCAATATTGTCCAGATGATGAACCCGGCAAACTACGATCAGAATTCTGTTTTTACATTATTCGCGCATAAAACTATTCTGGGTATGCCGGCTCGTACGGTTGGCTTCGTGGTGTTGTTCGTCGCTTTTGCGATCAAGGTTCCGATAGTTCCGCTGCATACCTGGCTGCCCGATGCACACGTCGAGGCGCCCACGCCGGTATCCATCATCCTTGCAGGTATACTGCTAAAGGTTGGGGGGTACGGCATTATCAGGATATGTTTGGGTATTTTCCCCGACATCGCTTCGTCCGGCGCTTACTGGCTGGGCTTGCTTGGTGTTGTTTCGATCATTTATGGCGCGTTAAACGCTCTCGCCCAGCGCGACCTGAAACGAATGATCGCTTATTCATCCGTGTCGCACATGGGTTTCGTTTTGTTGGGCGTAGCTTCGCAAACCGCCGAAGGCGTAAGCGGGGCAGTCATGCAAATGGTAAGCCACGGTTTCTTGTCGACCATGCTATTCTTCCTGGTCGGCGTGGTCTATAACCGGGTACACGACCGCGACATCTATAATTTCCGCGGATTGGGCACGTTAATGCCGAAATATACGACGTTTACGATGATCGCTTTTTTTGCATCATTGGGTTTGCCGGGTTTGTCGGCTTTCATGGCGGAAGCGTTTTCATTAACCGGAGCATTCAAATCGCCCTCTGTAAACGGTTATTTACCGTACTGGATGGCCATTTGCGGCTCGATAGGCATACTGCTCAGCGCGGGTTATTTCCTGTGGACGCTGCAGCGAATGTTTTTTGGTTCGTTGTCGCTTAAGGGCGGCGATACCTGGCGGGTTGCTTTAACCGACCTGAATACAAGAGAAACGGTCGCATTATTGACATTGACAGTTCTAACACTGGCTATAGGCATTATGCCTTCGCTGGTGTTTGGCAAGATTAACGATTCGGTGGTGGGGTTAATACATTTTTTAAACCGAACATGATTTGTGTGAATGACTTCCTCCCCTTTGGTGAGGGGCAAGGGTGAGGCAGATTTTTTGAGCCGCTTTTGTGGAAAAGCGCAAAGTGATGCATCCTGAGTAAAAGCTCCGGACGGAGATATATTCTTTGTATCACTTAAACTCAGAAATCATGACCAGGAAATTAGTATTCGTTATCGTCTTTTTATTTACGGGCATAGCAGTTAAAGCGGACGATCAGCACATTGACTCAAAAGTTCAGAAAGTAACTGTGTTTTTAAACGGGGCACAGGTAACGCGCACGGCAATGGTAAACATAAATGCAGGAACCAGCACACTCATCTTCGGGAATATTTCCCCGGGCGTCGACGTGCAAAGCATCCAGGTGCATGCCAACGGAGAGTTTACCATTCTTTCGGTAAAGCACGAGATGAATTACCTGAACGAGCAGAGCCGCCAAAAACGTGTCGATGAATTAAGGGCCGACCAGAAAGCCATCCAGGATAAGATCAACATGAAGAATAGCTTTATCTCCATTTATGAGGAGGAAGCCAATATGCTGCGCAAAAATCAAGTGGTGAACGGTGAAAATACCAGCCTCGACATAACGAAATTAAAACAGGCGCTGGAATTCCAGACCGCACAGCTAACCGAGATCAAACAAAAGGAACAGGCTGTAAATGATGAGATCGCCGTCTTGAATAAAGAGCTGGCAAAATACAACCAGCAGATAGCTGATATAACCAAAGGCAGCAGTACGGCTACCAGCGATATCCTGGTTATGGTTTCTTCCAAAACGAGCCTCCAAACCACTTTTACCTTAAGCTATGTGGTGCATAATGCGAGCTGGTTCCCCACGTACGATATCCGCGCGAAGAATATCAACAGCCCGATCAGTATATCCTATAAGGCTAACGTATCACAGCAAAGCGGGGAGGATTGGAAGAATATAAAACTCACACTTTCAACAGGCAACCCAACTGCAAGCGGCAGCAAACCGGAGCTAAATCCGTATTTTCTTACGTTTGGAATGTATTATTCCGGCACGGCCGGATTGATCACCAGGGTAACAGGCCAGGTGATCGGCAGCGATGACAACCAGGCATTGCCGGGCGTTACCGTTAAGGTTAAGGGAACTTCCATAGGGACGGTGACCGACGCTAACGGGAACTATTCTATCCAGGTACCTGGTGGAAACCCGATGCTGACCTATAGTTATGTAGGCTACCAGGTTGAGGAAAGAAGCGCCAACGTACCGGTGGTAAATGTGAATCTGAAGGCGAGTGCAAACTCGTTGAATGAAGTTGTTGTTACTGGTTATTCGAATGAGTTACAGGGCAGGGTTGCAGGTGTTAGCATCAGAGGTGCCCGAAGTATTCATGAAGACAACACCATTCCGGTGGCGGTTGATAAAATTGAAAATCAAACAAATATTGAGTTTAATATCGCAATACCTTATTCTATTCCAAGCGACGGTAAACAATATACCGTCGATATTAACCAGCTCGATTTAAATGCCAGTTACCAGTACTCGGTAGTTCCCAAGCTAAGCACCGATGTATTCCTGACCGCGCAGCTTACCGATTGGAACAAGTATAATTTCCTATCGGGCGAGGCTAATTTGTTTTTTGAGGGTACTTACATCGGCAAATCGCTTATTAATACAGCCGCTACAACCGATACGCTAAATCTTTCGCTGGGCACGGATAAAAATATTGTTGTAACGCGCACAGCATTGAAGAGCCTGGCGGAAAAGTCGGGCTTCGGTTCGAATAAAAAAGAAACCCGCGACTGGCAGATCGAAGTGAGAAACCGCAAAAGTCAAACCGTCAATTTATTGGTCGAGGACCAGGTGCCGGTTTCACAAAACTCATCGATCGAAGTGGAAACACAAGAATTATCCGGCGCACAAGTGGATAAGAATACAGGTAAGGTTTTATGGGCGTTTGCCCTGAAGCCGGAAGACGATAAAAAAGTCGAACTGAAATACCACGTTAAATACCCGAAAAATCAATCCGTCATAGTACAATAAATATGCACGATCTGTTACCAACATTGCACAGCCAGTTAGACCAGGTTATCGGAAGCCTGCCATATTTTGTGCCCGAGCTATACTTAACCGTGCTGTTTGTCGCAGTGCTGGTAACAGATCTTATTTTCGGACGAAACTCCGGCTGGATCTGCAGGATACTCGTTATTGTGGGGCTTGTGGTTGTGATCTATAAAGACTTGCAGCAACTGGCGTTCGTGGTTAAAGGGAACCCGTTTCTGTTCAACGGCATGCTGCTGCTCACTAAAACCACGCTGGCGTTTAAAGTATTTACCGATCTGTTTGCGGTTATCCTGGTAGCATATTTTGACTGGGATGATAAGTTACGCTCGCATAATAAAGGTTTATCCGACCTGTATACGATTACGGTAGCGGTAATATTGGGCCTGCACATTATGACAATGGCGTTTAACCTGTTGTCAATTTACCTTTCCATCGAGATGGTATCGATCGGTTCCTACCTGATGGTGGCCTATCGCGCCGAGAATAAATGGAGCAGCGAGGCGGGCCTTAAATATGTCTTGTTTGGCGCGGCTTCTTCGGCAATGATGTTGTATGGTATTTCGCTGCTGTACGGTTTGGGTGGCTCGCTGAATCTGCTTGATATGACCGCCGGGTTGGCCCAGGCGAACCCGCCTATCGCATCATTGGCTTTGATTTTGTTTTTTGTAGGGATCGGATTTAAGTTGTCATTTGTGCCGGTGCATTTTTGGGTGCCCGACATTTACGAAGGCGCGCCCACGCCGGTATCCGCCTTCCTGTCGACGATTACTAAATTTGCCGCCTTTGGCCTGCTGATCAACTTTCTTTCGCCCTTTACCAACCCGGAATTGCTATGGCGCGCGTTTGATTTTCGCCTGTTCTTTTCCATCGTAGGAATTGCAACGATGATCGTGGGGAACTTTGCGGCAACCATGCAGCATAATGTAAAGCGCATGCTCGCTTACTCCAGTATAGGGCACACCGGTTTTGCTCTAATGGCGCTGGTGACGTTCACCGGCCAGGGACTGACGGTTCTGACATTTTACCTGGTTGCGTATGCATTGGCCGCCGCAGCCGCATGGATGCTGGCTACTTATTTCGATGACGCAGCGGGGGCCGAAGATATGGCGGCTTATAAAGGACTCGGCTATAAATACCCGTTGGCAGGCATATGTTTCGTTATAGTGCTCATATCTCTTACCGGTTTGCCGCTCACCGCCGGATTCTATGGTAAGTTTCTTACGTTTTCAGCAGTTTACCAGGTATACCAGGACGGCCATAATTTGTGGCTTTTGCTGCTGATGATCACCGGCGCAGTAACTACGGTAGTCTCTTTGTTTTACTATATCAAGATCCCGCTCAATTTATTTCTGCGAAAAACTGAGCGTACCACTGGTTTTGCTGCAGCAAATTCGTGGCTCCTTACAATTGTTGCAATAATTACAATATTGGTAGTTTATTTGGGCCTTTTCCCGGATTTTTTGACTAAATATTTATAATTGTCCAAAAAATATAGCTTTTTCGTGAAATAATTTAAGCTAACCGCTCATTTTTTAAAGAAATTGGTAATTTCGCTCCGCGATTATAAACTGATTTTCCATAAAAATGAAGCGTTATATCCCATTTCTACTCATTGTAGTTGTTCTTCTTTTGACCTTTATCTTCCCGTCGGTCGATATTGAGAAAACCGTAACCAACCCAAACTTTAATTCTGGCGATATTGCCTGGATGCTGATGTCGACTGCGTTGGTACTGATCATGACACCGGGTCTTGCCTTTTTTTATGGAGGGATGGTGAACAAGAAGAACGTGATCTCCACCATGCTGCAAAGCGTTATTTGTATGGTGATCATTACAGTTCTATGGGGTATATTCGGTTTTAGTCTCGCTTTTGGCGACTCTATCGGTGGGTTTATTGGAAACCCTTCAACTTATTTTATGATGAAAGGCATGTTGGGCAACGCGACCTGGAAGTCAGCGCCGACCATTCCGTTGCTGCTTTTTGCCATGTATCAGCTTAAATTTGCCATTATCACGCCAGCGCTTATCACCGGGGCATTCGCAGGTCGAATCCGGTTCAATAGCTATATTATATTCCTTTGCCTGTTTTCCATCTTTATATTCTCTCCGTTGGCGCATGCCACCTGGCATCCCGACGGAATCTTGTCTAAACTCGGGGTACTCGATTTTGCAGGCGGTACCGTAGTTCACATGTCGGCGGGATGGGCGGCACTGGCATCGGCAATTTACCTTAAAGGCCGCAGCGAGCCCGATCATGCGCCGGCGCGGGTTACTTATGTTATTATCGGCACAGGTCTGCTTTGGTTCGGCTGGTTCGGTTTCAACGCCGGTTCGGCTTTTGGCGCAAATCACCTGGCGGTAAACGCATTGGCGTCGAGCACGACAGCGTCAGCAGCAGCTGGTTTAAGCTGGATATTCTTCGATATGCTGCGGGGCAAAAAGCCTTCGGCTATGGGTACCTGTATTGGTGCGGTTGTCGGCCTGGTGGCCATTACGCCGGCCGCAGGATATGTATCCGTACCGCACTCGCTGGCGATCGGTATCATTTCGGCGGTAGTGAGTAACCTGGTTGTTGAATGGCGCACCCGCACTTCCATTGACGATACGCTCGACGTATTTCCCTGCCACGGTGTAGGCGGTATGGTCGGTATGCTGCTTACCGGCGTATTCGCGAATCAGAATGTCAACCCTGGTAATACCACCGGCGACGGATTATTTTTCGGGCATACGCACTTGTTCTTCGTTCAGTGCATAGCGCTTGTTGTCGCTTCGGTATTTTCATTCTTCGGTTCGCTGCTTTTGTTAAAGATCACCGACATGATAGCACCGCTCCGCGTATCCACAGAAGAAGAAAAGATAGGCTTGGATATCACCCAGCACGGCGAAAAACTGTAATTATTTGACGCGATAAGTTCATAATGGCCCGACTAAGTCATCGACTATGGCTTGGTGAAATTACCGTCGGCCCATGGCGAGTTCGAATTCAGATTCACGATCTGCAGAAATCATTCTCAGGATAGACACCGTCCTGTAGTATTGGCCGTCGGTTCAGCGTTGCTTTTACTGCTTCAGCGTTACCGTCAGCATATGGTCGAGCAGCACATCAGAGTGTACATTATTATCGCCATAACGGCCGATGATCCTGCCATTCGGGTCGATCAGAATCTGCGTCGGCACAAAATGAACCTCAAATTTTTCACTGATGTCGTTGGCCGTACCGGTTTGGTTCAGCAGGTTGGTCCATTGGGTCAAACCGTCTGTTGCTATGGCTGCCTTCCAGGTGGTCTGCGTGTTATCGTCCCAGGCGATATTGATCACCTCCAGGCCCTGGCTGAAGTACTTTTTATAGCTGGCGGCAATATGCTGGTTCATCTCGCGCGAACGGCTGCTCCAACTTGCCCAAAAATTCAGCAGAACGTATTTGCCGCGGTAGTCGTTCAGCGTTAACGTTTTACCCGATGCATCCGCGAACGAAAAATTCATTGCCTCAGATCCGGGAAGTGTCGCATCGATCTTGTTGATCATGTAACCGAGGTATCGTCCCTCGGGTGTTTGTTTCAAGCGATAGCTTAGATCCAGGTAAATACGGTTGCACGAATCGACGCCCATTTTCTTTATATAATCGAGCATTTTATACACCGTCAGGTACGAGTTGGGGTGACTAACGAAATATTGATATTCGATGCGTTTTATCCTCGCCTCGTAGGGTTCAAACTTCGTAGCGAGCACGGCCGCCCGGTATGGATCGGTTTCTTTTTCGTATTGATCGGCCAGCGGCTGCATTTCGCTGCGAATATTCATCGAGAGGCTATCCAGATGTTCCAGTTCCTTTTGTGTTTGCGAACCGGCGAGTTTTAAGGTCGACGGTTTTGAGGCATCGCCCGACAGGATAAGCAGGCCTGGTTCCAGGAATAGTTCCCTTGAACGCAGCTCGTAATCCTTAGGCTTTAAAACCTCTTCGGCATTTTTAAAAACGATCAGCGCTTTTACGGGGCGGTTTATAGTATCGGTGATAATGAAGAGCCCGTTAAATACAGGCTGGCACTGGAACAGATTTTCGCCGTGGCTGCTTTCGTAAAAAAGCAATACCGAGTCCATGCGGGTACCGGTGAGCTTTCCCTTTAAGGTAAACTGATCGATATTACGGCCTTGTGCGCGCGCCTGCCCGCATACCATAAGCGGTAACGATAATATCAAGGCAACGCCGGCCGCGACGGTCTTTACAAAAAATAGTTGCAATTGCCTGGTCAAGTGATTAGTTTTTAATGTTTTACGACAAAAATAGCTAAAAGGTTAGTGGTTAACGGTTTGGCGCGAGCGTACCCGGGTTGCCGGTATAATTTCAAGGGAACTTATTTGCAAAAAAAAGGTCTCGTTTACATGATCCCTATTGGGGCAGGGGGAACGGATACACCGGCGAATTAGCTATCTTAGCCGTATGGCAGCTATTTATAATTTCTGCAGGGTGAATGACCGCCTGGCCTGCGCGGGCCAACCGCGCGAAGGTCAACTGGAATTCATTGCCGGCGAGGGTTATCAAACTATTATCAACCTGGGGTTGCACGATGGCAAATACGCGTTGGCCGACGAAGCGGCGTCGGTAAAGGCTTTGGGTATGACTTATTGCCACATCCCGGTACAATTTGATAATCCGCAGTTGGGCGAACTGGATGCCTTCCTCGCTGAAATGCAACGTCAAACTGATAAAAAGGTGTTGGTGCACTGCGCCGCCAATTACCGCGCATCCTGCTTTACGGGCTTATATCTCCTTGCAACCGGCCAGTTTAATATTGATGAGATGAACGATTTTATCGGCAATATCTGGCAGCCCGATGCCGTATGGCAGCAATTTGTGGAGGATGGTATCGATCATTTATCCAGGTAACCGGGAGGACTTGGTGTAAGTAATATTCAGTTTCCGGGCTTCTATTGTAGCGTCTTGTGGGACGCCATTCTCAAAAAACATCTCAGTCTGCATGTACCAGAACACGCATGAACAATCAGCGTATTTGCCGTGATAAAACATATCAAAAGTCAATAGATTGCCCACTGTTGCACACTGGGGCGTATTACCTGTTAATCAGGTAATAATAGAGGCCATGATGAAGAAAAAAAACGCGGAAATTGCGCATCTTTTTTTTACAACACGCGTATAAGGGTCATAGCGCATAAATAAATCAACAATAAATAAGAATATGACCAAGCCGGAAGATATTTACAAAGAGTACAGGGAGCTGTTGATGAAAAAATCCGACAACAGCATCAATGGGCAGCGATTTGCCTTCACGTTCACCAGCGAGAACGAAGGTACGTTTACCATGACGAATAACGAGAACAGGGATATGATAGGCGGTACTTTTAAATTAAGCGTAAACAACGACGGCCTGAATATACTTATGGACTACAAAGGCTTCTACATCACTCAAACCTTGAAGATCGAAAAAACCGACAAAGGGATAAGCATTCTGCGCGAACCCAATAGCGGTAAAGTATTTTTGACGGGTCACAAACTGGATTGATAATCCGGTCATTTACTGCTGTTTGTGGAAAGTATTACGCAGGTCTGACGTACATATTCCACGAACAGCTGTTTTTACCATGTATTTTTATTATTAGTTAATAATTTAAGCCACTTGTATTCAGTGATTTACAAGAGTGGCTTAAAGTTTTATTAATTATGGTGTAATTCTTGCGGCTGAGTCTGCATGAAGCATCTATGCCTGTTTTTGTTTCTCGCAACAGCCTCGTTATCAGCCTTTGCGCAGTTCCCGCTGGGCAGTAATGAAAAAGAGATCAGGGCTTATTTCGATAAAAATATTCCATACGCACAGGCTGTCGATTTTACGACTAAACGCGGCGTTAATGCCGTATGCTTTAACAAGGTGAAAGTGATTGGCGACTACACCTTTTATTTTGACGAAGACGGTAATTGCAGTTATTACGTGATCACTTACGATGTCGCCGAACTTCACGATGTTATCAAGCGCCTGGACGGAGAGTATTGTGTGGTAAAGGAAACGTCGTGGGAAGCCGAAGACAATACATTCGATATTACGTTAGTGATGCCCAAAGGCGCTGCGAATTACTTCAGCGTTATTTATTTTAAACCCGTTCCTTCAGGACAGACCTCGCCGCTAAGCATATTGGCCTCCAATTAAAAGGTAAAAGCGAAAAGGACAAAGACAAAAGGTTTAAGGATCACCTTTTACCATTCGCCGTGACCGTTAACCGATTATTCATTCAGCATGTATTTTGCTACGCCATCGGCTGGTTTCCAGGTGCTTTTGGGTTCGTAATAATGCCACAGCAATGCCGACACTTTTTCTATGAGCACACATGCTTCATTATCGGGTGTCCAGCTCTGGTCCTTGTTGTTGTTGGTGATGACGGAGAACACATAATCGCCGTGAGGGGCATTGACCAATACGGTCTCTGATCTTGATTCGTCCAACGATCCGTCCTTGCTCGCCGCCTGAACGTATGGCGGTATTTGAGATCGCGACCGGTTGTCCCAATAAATACGCACCAGGTCGCGGTACATGCGTTCGCTGGCAGCAGGGCTTACAGCCTCGCCGTCGCGGATCATGGTAAACAAGCGGCACATTTCGCGCGGGGTGGTTACGCCCCAGCCATACCGGGCCCGGATCTTCTCGCGGCCTTTGACTCTTGAATTGACGCGCATTACTTTAAAGCCGTTCTGCTCCAGCCAATTATTAATGTACTCGCCGGTTACGATCTTTTGCAGCCAGGTGGCGGCAGTATTGTCGCTGATCGTTATCATCAGCATCACCACTTTACTCAATTCGATGGTGTCGCCATCTTTGAACGATCCCAATATATCTTCGCCGGGATATAGCAGCGAGTCGCGGTAAACCAGTTTCTGGTTGTATTGCAGGTCACCCTTCTCGATCTTATCCATTACGCCGCATTGTATACTCGCTTTGATCATGCTGGCAGTAGGGAACAGCGTGTCGGCGTTGATCTCGGCAGTTTTACCTGTTTTTAGGTTGTGCACAAATATTCCGACCTGGCCGTTGAAGCCTTTCACGGCGTCCTGCAGCTCTCGGGTAAGTTTTTTGTCTGTTTGGGCGAAGGCGGTGCAATAAAGGACCGTAAAAAGAAGAAATAGTTTGTATTTCATGATTTAGTGTGTTTAATAAAGACTATGGAGTACATCAAAATTAAAAGTAAATAAATTTCGTAAATTTGGATATGCAAATTCAGGTCGATATCGGTTTTGATGATTTGGTAAGATTAATTAAAAAACTTCCTAAAGACCAGCTTAAAGAGTTAAAAAAAGAAATTGACAAGGCCGGTTATTCTGATAGCCAGAACCTTGAATCATTTTTATTGCAAGCCCCGACTTTTTCTGAAGAACAGCTAAAAGCGATAGCTCAGGCGCGTAAAACCATCAATGAATGGCGGAAAAACTAATCTTGGCTGACACGTCTGTTCTTATAGATTTTTTCAGAAAGACGGATAAATCAAAGTCACGGTTAATATCCTTAATAGCGGAAGGCTACAAATTTTGTATCTGTGTTATAACAGAATATGAGATTTATTCAGGTGCAACTGACGAGCAACTGGATTACTGGAAAAAATTTCTCGAAAAAATCGATGTATTGTCGCTCGACAAGGAAGCGATCGGGCAGGCAGTGGCTATTAATAAAAGCCTGAAGGTTAAAAGCAAGCAAATAGATTTAGCTGATTTGTTTATTGCTGCCATTGCAATAAGCAATGGTCTGCCAATAGCTACATTAAATAAAAAACATTTCGAGCGCGTCGAAAGCCTCCTGCTGGTTGAATAAGCAGTCATTTATCCAGTATCTTTGCCAATCGTATGAAATACCTTCGCTGGTTTTTATTTCCGTTCTCGCTGCTGTACGGATTGGGTGTCATTATTCGTAACTGGTGTTATGATGCGGGAATACTAAAAAGCAGGGAATTCGGCATACCCGTGATCTGCGTGGGTAACCTGGAAGTTGGCGGATCCGGCAAATCGCCGATGACGGAATACCTGGTCGCCCTGTTTAAAGACCACTACAATCTTGCGACCCTTAGCCGCGGATACGGACGGACCACGCAGGGCTTTTTGATCGCTGCCGCCACTGCTACGGCCGCAGAAGTGGGCGACGAGCCGGCGCAATTCAAGCACAAATTCCCCGATGTTACCGTGGCCGTCTGCGAAAGCCGCGTGGCGGGCATCAGGCATTTGCAAAAAGAACATAAGCCGGTGATATTGGACGACGCGTTTCAGCACCGCGCTGTGAAGGCTGGCTTTAATATTCTTCTATTCGATTACGGCAAATTGGATGAACCGCGTTTATTGCTGCCTGCCGGAAACTTTCGCGAACCTTTCAGCGGCAGGTGGCGGGCCGATGTACTGGTGGTGAGCAAATGTCCGGCATCCTTGTCCCACCACGAGCGTACAGACGCTATCGAGCGACTGGAACCTTTACCCTGGCAAAACGTTTTCTTTACAACTATTGACTACCTGCCGTTAAGGAACATAAATGGAAAGGCGGCCTCTGCGGATATAGATGCTGACACAACGGTATTCCTGCTGACAGGCATAGCCAATCCCGATCCGTTGCTGTCGCATATCAAAGGTTATACGCAGCATGTAGTGCACCATAATTATCCTGACCATCATCGCTTCAGCTTAAAAAATA
>DASZYQ010000033.1:0-5886 GCA_035545315.1 Mucilaginibacter sp.
TGCCGCGCTTGCTGCTTCGGCACAAGTAAAAAAGAAAAACACCGCCAGGGTAACCATGGGCAAACCGCCGGTAGCTGCGCGGGATACCTTAGCGAGACCTAAATTGGTTGTAGGTATCGTAGTAGACCAAATGCGCTGGGATTACCTTTACCGGTTCTACGATCGTTACGGCGAGAATGGGTTTAAGCGTTTGCTCAATGATGGGTTTAGCTGTGACAACACGCAGATAGATTATATACCAACTTTCACGGGCCCGGGGCACACGTGCGTTTATACAGGATCGGTGCCCGCAATACATGGCATCGCCGGAAACGATTTCATTATCCAGGCTACCGGTAAATCCATGTATTGTACCGAAGATACTACGGTAAAAACCGTTGGCAGTACTTCCAGGGCCGGCGAGATGTCGCCCCGTAACCTGCTAACCACCACCGTAACCGACGAGCTAAAACTGGCCACTAATTTCCGGTCGAAAGTGATTGGCATTGCGTTGAAGGACCGTGGCGGCATCCTGCCTGCCGGTCATACTGCCAATGCCGCCTACTGGTTCGACGATAAGAGCGGTAACTGGATTAGCAGCACATACTATATGACCGGCCTGCCGCAATGGGTAAAGGATTTTAACGATCAAAAGCTTCCTGAAAATTATTTGAAGCTCGACTGGAACCCGCTTTATCCCATTAACACCTATGTGCAAACGCTGCCCGATAACAGCAAATATGAAGGTAAATTTTCGGGAACGGCCAGCCCTACCCTGCCGGTAAAAACGTCGGTCCTATACAAAAAAATGGGCTTGGGACTGATACGCTCGACGCCATACGGCAGCACATTGACGCTTGACCTCGCTATAGCAGCCATTAACGGTGAGCAATTGGGACAGCATGGCGTACCCGATTTCCTGGCGGTGAGTCTTTCCTCGCCGGATTATATCGGGCACCAATTTGGGCCTAACTCTGTCGAAATAGAAGATGCCTATCTGCGGTTGGATCGCGACCTGGCTTCGTTTCTCACCTACCTGGACGCCAGGGTAGGGCGCGGCAACTACACCGTTTTTCTGACCGCCGATCATGGCGCGGCGCACAATACTGCTTTTTTGAGGGATCATGGTATTCCTGCGAATGTGTGGGATGAAGGCGCGATACGCGACAGCCTGAACAAATTCCTCCTGGCTAAATACAAGATCGAAAAGCTGGTGCTTAGCTTTGCCAATTACCAGGTAAATTTTAATAACCAGGTTATCGACTATGCGCATGTTGACAAAGAAGCATTAAAAAAAGACTGTATCGAATTTATGCAGAAACAACCGGGTGTTGCCTACGCGATCGATATGGAGAAGACAGAAACAGCTAATATACCGGAAGAACTGCGTTCGCGTATCGTAAACGGATACAATCGCGAGCGCAGCGGCGATATCCAGATCATCCTTTTCCCGGCCTGGTTTACCGGGCACGGGTCGGGCGACAGCGGGCCTACCGGCACTACGCACGGTACCTGGAACGGCTACGACACCCACATCCCGTTATTGTTTATGGGTTGGGGTATCCAGCACGGGCATCTGGAACGCGAAACACATATGACCGATATCGCGCCAACCGTTGCTGCTTTATTGCACATACAGGCGCCGAATGGTTGTATAGGCAAACCGATACCGGAGGTGATAAAGTAGTCCGGAAGTCGGAAAGTCCGGCAACATAATTATCTAAATTAAAACGAAAACCATCTTTCGGACTTTCGGTCTTCCCGACTTTCCGACTACAACATGAAAAAATACGTTTCCAAATTCCATTACCTGACGCAGGACCTGCCGCACCGCAGTCATGCCGAACAAGCGCATATTGCCTGCGGAGCCGGCGCTAACTGGGTACAATACCGCTGCCTGACCAAACCCGACGACGAGCTAATCGAGGAGATCAACGAAATAGCCGCCATTTGCGACGACTGGGGCGCGACATTAATCGTGACCAACCACTATAAGCTGCTCGACCGGGTGGATGCACAGGGCGTGCATATTGAAGATTTTGATGCCGACTTCGCCGCCATCAGGAAACACATTGGCGATGATAAAACCCTCGGCGTGTCGGCAACTAATATCGAACGCCTGTTACGCGTACAGGCAGCCGGCGTAGTTGATTATTGCGGATACGGCCCGTTTGCACATACGGACACCAAGCCGAATAATCACCCCTTGCTCGGCTTTGAAGGCTACAGGGCTTTGCAGAAGGAGCGGGTACAGATACCCGTAATAGCAGTTGGCGGCATCCGGATAACGGATGTGGAACCGTTGCTGGAAACGGGCGTGTACGGCATAGCAGTGTCGGGCGCCATAAACCTTGCGGTTGATCCGGCGGCGGCATTAAAAGGATTTTACAGGAAAATTTATTAGGGTATCATACAGGCGGTTATCAAACCAATTACCTATTTTGCGGTTGCTAACCATTGGTAACAAATCACTGGTCACTAACCCATGTCCTCGCATCACGTCGTACGCGAAAAACAGGAACCAGCCCTGGTGGTGCTGGGCCTGGAAGGATTTCCCGGTGAATCGCTCGGGCAGCTATTGGAATGGAGTCCGACCATCATTACAACGCAACAACTAGCTCCCGTATTGGACGCGAATGGCATTAAGATAGACGGCGTAATAACCCGTGGAAATTACAAAATGCCCCAAAGAGATATCAGGGTGATTCCTGCCGGAAAGGATACCGCTGCTGAAGCCGCATTAAAATACCTGGTTACCAATGGTTATGGCGCTGTCAATATCATAACCGGCGACTTGCAACTAAAGGACTATCTTTTTTTTGCCGATAAGATCGATCTTGTTATTTATTGCCGCGATCAGCGGATATTTGCGATAAATTCCGGCTTTAGTAAGTGGAAGACCGGGGGCGAGATCATCGAAGTACTGACCCACCCGCACGAGCTGCACACCAGCGGCCTAGAGGCCCTTGGTCATCATCGTTTTATGACCATTCAAGACGGCTTTTTCAGCCTGAAATTTGATAAGCCTTTTCTGTTCATCGCCGAACAATTGTAACGTGCGGATTCGTCCGGATCAGCCGTTTTCGTCAGTATTTTGTTAAAAGATCAGCATAAAAGCAGGCCGGATTAAAGCAGATGAAATTACTTTCGTATATTTACGTTTGCCGGTATTTGAACCCGGCATTCGGACTTGCGTATAAGCGGATCGAAACGAACTAATTTGTGACGGCCTTATTATAAAAAGAGCGACCAGTTGTTAAACCTTTTACAAAGTTTTTAGTCTAATAAATTAGTTCAGCAAATCAATTGTACATTCGGCTGAATTTTAGCAAACAAAAAATGAAAAAGACATATAAATATTTATCAACCATCGCCCTAAGCGGCCTTGTATGCCTGTTCTTAGGGTCGCCGGCTTCTGCTCAGCGGGGCAGCAACGGCGGTGGCTCCCGTTCGTCATCAGGTGGCGGAGGAGGTGGTGGTTCCCGCTCATCAGGCGGTGGTGGCGGTGGCGGCGGTTTTCGTCCGTCAAGCAGCGGAAGCAGTGTTAACAGCTACAGGCCTTCGGCCACATATTCGCGTCCCTCATCGGGTGGGTTCCGCCCTTCGGCAGGCGCTACTGTTAATAGTTACCGGCCATCCGCAAGCAATCCGAGAGTGGCCATAGCTCCTGCGCGTATCAACAGCCAGGGCATCAGGCCGCCGGTTAATCGTGTGGGTGTGTTTAACGGACAATCACATGGGTATCGCGGAGCATCATATGGTTACCGTGGTTATGTTCCTCCAGGCGCCAGTAATGTAGTCGGCACCCGCGGCTATGTAGGCCAGGGCGGCCGTGCTTCGGTAGGTGTCGGCGGTCGTGGATTTTACTCGCCTTATTGGGGCGCGCATAACTATTACTATTATCACCACGGGTATTACAATACCTATTATGCGCCGAGGGTAGGCTTTACTATCGGTTTTTTACCGTACGGGTATTATCCGTTCTATTTCGACGACGACCAATATTTCTACAGTAACGGCCTGTTCTATACTTATGATGACAACGAGTATACCGTTGTTGAGCCGCCTCTTGGCGCCGAAGTGAACGAGCTGCCTTCAAATGCCCAGCCGATAAACATCGACGGCCAGCAGTATTACGAGGCTAACGGCGTGTACTACGAGCCGATCGTTAAAGACGATGGTTCAACCAGCTACCAGGTAGCGGGCAGGGACGGCGAACTGAATACAAATAATAGTGACAGCAATTTGCCGCCGCCGCCACAAGTGGGCGACGTGGTAAGCACGCTGCCGTCTGATTGCAGGAAGATAAACCTGAACGGCGAAAAATACTATGTATCGCCCGACGGTTATTATTTCCAGGAGATGCGCGACCAGGACAACAATAAGGTCTATAAAGTGGTCGGCACGCCCGATGAAGGGCCCGATGACGGTCAGTAATAAAAAGTATTGTATACAGGAAAGGGATGGTCTCGGACCATCCCTTTTTTATTGCGCCCGCGCCATGAATTTGTTATAATAGTATTAGTGCTGCCAAAGCCAAAAGAAGTATTTTTATCGCCTGTGAATACGCTTTTGATCATATTCGGCAAATGTTTCTGCCTGCCTTTAATGTGGATTTGCGCAACGTTTGCCGGTCCGCCGGCCCATCCGCTTAAACTGTTCAAAGCCAATAACGCCAATTTTCAATATTATGGGCGCATCGATTTTTCCGACCCGTTAAGACCCCGTTTTTGGGCGCCGGGCGTTTACATCAAGGCCAAATTTAAAGGGACCTCGTGTGAAGTTATCATGAATGACGAGGTGAAGGATGGCAATACGCATAATTATATAGAGATTGCGATAGACGACCAACCGCCCTTCAGGATACAAACAACAGGCAAGGTAAATGTGATAAAAGCAGCATCTGGCCTGCCTGATACTGAACATGTGATCACCATCTGCAAGGATACTGAATCAGGTATTGGTTACCTGGAGTTTATTGGTCTCAAATGTGGCGCATTGCTGCCTTTACCGCCAAAACCCGAACGAAAGATCGAATACATAGGCGATTCCATTACCTCGGGTACGGGAATGGACGTTTCGCGGACGCCTTGTGATGCCGGCGCCTGGTACGATCAGCATAACGCCTATATGAGCTATGGCCCGCGAACCTCCCGTATGCTGGATGCCCAATGGCAGCTCACCGCCGTCGCCGGCATAGGACTCACGTACAGCTGCTGCAATATGGGTATCGTAATGCCCGAAGTGTTCGACAAAACACTCCTGCGCGACAACAAAATAAAATGGGATTTCAGCCGGTATCAGCCCGATGTGGTAACAATGTGCCTGGGCCAGAATGACGGGATAAGGGATTCGGTGCAGTTTTGCAGCGCATATGTACGATTTATCGATACGGTGAGAAAAGTGTATCCCCGTGCTGACATCATTTGCCTGAACAGCCCGATGGCCAACGAAAAGCTTACTTTTGCTTTAAAAAATTATTTAACCGCGGTTGTCGGCCGCGAAAATACAGGCGGCGATAAAAAGGTTTATAAATATTTCTTCTCCCAAAGATATTTTCATGGCTGCGGCGGCCACCCGGATATGGACGAACAGGGCCGGATAGCTGACGAGCTGACGGCGTACATCAGGCAGGTTGAAGGGTGGTGATCTGCCGTAGCCGGTCTCTGGAAATATTTAGCATTTTTCTAACTAAAAAATTAGAATATTACCGGAACATCCCTATATTTATTTTTCGCGACTAAAAAACCTGATTCGCTGTATTTAATTCCGGTTATGCACGCTAAACCTTTTTGGCTGATCGTAATTTTAAGTTTAACCGCCGGCCTGGCAGCGGCGCAGGACATGCCTGTTGATACCCCGGCTTATAGCGATGCCGCGAAACAAGCGGTCGGCGGCTATAATGCA
>DASZYQ010000034.1:0-6832 GCA_035545315.1 Mucilaginibacter sp.
CGGATATAGATGCTGACACAACGGTATTCCTGCTGACAGGCATAGCCAATCCCGATCCGTTGCTGTCGCATATCAAAGGTTATACGCAGCATGTAGTGCACCATAATTATCCTGACCATCATCGCTTCAGCTTAAAAAATATCGCTAAACTTGCCGGAGAATTTGAGGCGTGTACGTCGCAAAAAAAAGTGATCGTTACAACAGAAAAGGACGAGCAGCGTTTATTGGAACACGGGCTTGAAACGATCGTCGGCAAAATGCCGGTTTTGGTAGCGCCGATAGGCACCAGGTTTTTAGATAATGGTCGGCAGGAGTTTGACCAACTGATTAAAAAACATGTTAGAGAGCATACAGCAAACCACATCATACATTAAAAACCGCATCGGCGATTTTGAGCCTGAAGTAGGCATTATCCTCGGCACCGGTCTGGGCGAACTGGTGTCGGAAATTGAAGTTGAAAAGCAATTGATGTATGCCAATATTCCCGATTTTCCCATCTCGACGCTGGAGTTTCATTCGGGCAAGCTGATATTCGGCACGCTGGCGGGCAAAAAAGTCGTGGCCATGAATGGCAGGCTGCACTATTATGAAGGATACACCATGCAGCAGATCACCTTCCCCGTACGGGTGATGCGGATGCTGGGCATAAAAACGCTTTTTGTATCCAATGCCAGCGGCTCGCTTAACCCGGAGTTCAAAAAGGGCGACCTGATGGTTATCGAAGATCACATTAACCTGCAGCATTCGAACCCGCTGACCGGCAGGAACGATCCCGAGTTGGGCCCGCGTTTTCCTGACATGAGCCAGCCCTACAAGCGTGAGCTGATAGCGAAAGCGATTGACATAGCTGTAGAGCATAATATTACCTGCCACAAGGGAGTTTATGTAGCGGTAGCCGGTCCCAACCTGGAAACTAAAGCTGAATACAGGTACCTGCGTATTATTGGCGGCGATGCCGTCGGCATGAGTACCGTACCGGAAGTTATCGTAGCCAATCACATGGGTTTGCCCGTGTTTGCCATATCGGTATTAACGGATGAAGGGTTCCCGGAGGAACTGCTGCCGGTTTCGGTGGAAGAGATCATCGCGGTTGCGCGCGAGTCGGAACCTAAAATGACGCTGATACTCAAACAACTCATTGCGGGTCTTTGATGCATAACTGGTTAAAATATATCCTGGTCTTGCCGCTTGTTATGCTGGCGTGCACCGTATTTGCGCAATACCCATCGCCCAATTATCCGAACAGGCAGCAGCCGGCCAACTTTAGCAGGGACACGGCCTCGGCAGGTCAGAATAAAACCCTTAGCGGCGACCAGGAAATTGACCAGATCAGGGAACAGCAGGAAAAGAAGCGCGATTCGGTAATTTTTACCTCAAAGTTCATCCGGGTAACCAACGAAAAATTGTTAAGCGACAGTACGCAGGTTTTTCCGCTTGATACCGGGCTGGCCAATTTTGAAAATTACAGTCCTTTGTATCAGCCGCGCGATCCGAAAATAGGCTTAGGCAACCTTGGGCTGGCGGCGCGCAGCCTGCTTTTTGAACCGCCCAAAACCATCGGCTTCGATGCAGGCGAGCATACCCTCGACGCTTACCTGCTGCTTCCGCAGGACATTCAATACTACAAAGCCAGGGTGCCTTATACCAACCTGCAGCTATATTCCAGCGGGGTTAAAGAGCAGTATTTTAAGAGTACGCTTGCGGAGAATATAAATCCCCAGCTTAATGTCGGTCTTAACCTGAACTTTATCGGTTCGCAGGGCTTTTACCCGCTGCAAAATGCGGGCGATCTGAATGCCGCCGTGTTCACTTGGTACGAATCGAAGAGCAAGCGTTATAACCTGCTGGCAAATCTTATCTTCAATAACCTGAAGGCGCCGGAAAACGGTTCTATTCTGAACGATTCGATATTTACTGTGGCGCAGCCCGCGTACTCCACCACGCAGAACCAATCGGTAAGGCTATACAATTCAAGCGATAATGAAAAAAACAATGGGCTTTATATCAAGCAGTTTTATTATATCGGCAAGATAGATACCACGCTGAAAGGCGATAAGTCTAAGATATTGCCTACGCAGCGGGTCGCTTATACCTTTTACTATAATACGAACCAGTTCCGTTTTCTGCAAAACGAAGCGGATAAACACAATGTCTTCCCCGACTACTATTACAGTTCTACCTATTCGCGGGACTCGCTTTCGGTGTTCCATTTGCAAAATGGCTTTGCATACAGTTTTTACCTGAGGGGGAAATCCGTGGGATTTGTTAAGAATGAAATGAAAGTCGACCTCGGCCTGGTGCAGGATTATTACCATTACCAGCAGTTTGTAGGCGACACGGCGATAAACAATACCGTCGGGCGGTATATCCGGGAGGACCGAAAGCAAAACCAGTCGTTCCAGGATATCACCCTGAAAGCGAAGGCGGGTTACCGGTTCAGCGATAAGATCCTGCTGGATGTAGACCTGCAGCAGATAGCCGAAGGACGAGATTTTGGTAACTTTTTATATGAAGCAAAACTGACGTTAGCCGGCGGGCGTAAAGCAGGGAAGGTTATTTTCGGAGCATATTCGCAGAACAGTTCGCCGCCGCTGGTGTACACCGACTGGATATCGAATCATTTTATTTTTCACAACAACTTCAGCAACCAGAAGATCAACAATGTATCGTTTAACTACATTAACGATGCCCTGCAGCTCGATTTAAAGGCCGAATATTTCCTGATTTCTGATTATTTATATTTTACCGCGCAGCCGAACGGCATAGATGCCACGCCAACGCAACTGCATGACCCCATCAACCTGTTAAAGCTGAGCATAGGCAAAAACCTGACGATCGGGCATGTGCATTTCGATAATTATGTGGTGTACCAGAAGACCGACTACCAATCGACGCTTCGTACGCCGGAGGTTTATACTTACAGCAGCCTGTACTATTCTAAATTCCTGTTCCAGGTGCTGCACAGCACATTTGGGGTTGATGTGCGGTACAATACGCCTTACGTGGCGCCGTCTTATGCGGTGGGGCTCGGCCAGTTTTATAACAGTAATCCCGGCCTTACTTTCTCATCCTACCCGATTGCCAGCGTATTCTTTAAGGCCACGCTGTTCAGGACCAACCTCTTCGTCCAATATGATTATGCCAACCAGGGGCTTTTAAGCAACGGATATTATATGATCAACCGTTACCCGGGACCGAACCGCTTACTCAAGATAGGTATTTCGTGGACGTTTTATGATTGATCCGGCAGGTTCAGTTTGCAGTGGACAATTATTCTTTTTTGTCTGCCAACTGCCTGCAGGCAACTGCAAACTGAAATCACGTTTTTTGCTTCTTCTTTTTTGCAGCAGGGAACAGTACATTGTTTAGAATGAGCCTGTAACCGGGTGAATTTGGATGAAGGCTCAGGTCGGTTGGCGGGTCGCCGACCACGTGCTGGTAGTCTTCCGGATCGTGACCGCCATAAAAGGTCCACTGCCCTTTGCCGTACTCGCCATGAATATAACGGGCTTCATGCCCGGTTTTCATTTCGCCCATGATGGTAACGCCGGGTTTGATCAGGCTCTCGTTGAATGCCGTTGTCAAACCCATAAAGCCTTTAATCACCTTATCGTGGTCCTGCGTAAGCATGCTCGGCACCACATCCCATTTGGCGGAGAAATCGAATAGGGTAAAGAAATCCTTGTCGCGGTCGACCTGGCGTGTGGTGGTCACGTCGATATTACTGAACTGGTGCGACATGGGGTTCATGTCCAGCGTAAAATTTTGAAAGGCGAAAGTCTGGCTAAAATCCAGCTTGTTTTGGGCATCCGGATCGGCCGCATCGCCGTCGAACATGCTTTCGCAGATGTCGGTATTATGCGCCGCCAGGGCAATGTCGAACGTATCCGTTCCTGAGCACATCGCAAACAAAAAGCCGCCTCCCGCGCAGAAATCGCGTATCCTTTGCGCCACAGCCAGTTTCATCTGCGATACTTTTTTAAAGCCCAGGCGGTGGGCGGTGGCTTCCTGTATGGCTACGTCGTCGTTATACCACTGCGCGTACCGGAACGAGCCATAAAATTTGCTGTATTGCCCGGTAAAGTCCTCGTGGTGCAGGTGCAGCCAGTCGTATTTGGGCAAGTCGCCACGTAATACCTCTTCGTCGTACACCATGTCATAAGGTATTTCGGCATATTTCAGCACCAGGGTAACCGCATCGTCCCAGGGAAGCTTGTTCTTTGGCGTGTAAACCGCAATTTTGGGCGCTTTCTCCAGCTTTACCAGGTCCATATTCACGGACGGGTCGCTCACTTCGGTAACGATCTCGCTTACTTTGGCATCGGAGAGCACCTCGTAGCTTACCCCGCGTATTTTGCATTCGTCCTCGATTGCTTTGTTATACTGCATCATAAAGCTGCCGCCGCGGTAGTTAAGCAGCCAGTCTACTTCCTGGCCGTTCTTCAGCGTCCAGTATGCAATGCCGTATGATTTCAGGTGGTCCTTTTGCTCGTCGTCCATCGGGATAAGGATGGAGGAAGCCCTGTTGAGTAAAGGCAGTGAACAAAAAAAGCAAACCAGAACGCGGAACAAAACAGGCTTCATACCCAAATGTAACGATTATTCGCCGAAGCTATTATGTCAGTCGCCTTTTGACAGGTTAAGCAGATCCTTCGATTGCCTCTTTTCTTCAGGAAGTTTCATGAAGTCGGTGTAGGAAGCATTGAGGTAAATCGTAAAGTTAAAATCCGGACTGGTATAAGTTGCTATGTCGGGCGTATACATACCGATAAAATTCGTCATCTCCTGTCCCTTCAGCGGGATATAATTTTTCAGGTTTCCCGGGCTGAACACCTCGGCGATCTTTTTCTGCATTGCATCGTCTCTTTCAAGCTGCGCCTCTTTTTCCCGTTTTTTCTGCGCGCTATGCGAATCGAACACGCTCAGCCTGACACCGCCATCATAATTGCCCTTGGCATCGGTATGATAAACCAGGGTTTGGCCGCCAAAGGGAGAAAGCGTGGGTGCCGGTTTAAGGTTGCCCAGGCGTGTTTGCTGTCCTGTCACGGTCACGCCGTTCAGCATATTCTGCTTCAATGTCAGCTTTATATCGGTATAGTTTAAATTTTGGACGTATAGCGTATCGGGTACGTATGAGAATGCAGAAAAGACGATCAAATCTCCAACTTTTGCAGGTATCGAGTAAGCCCCCGTCTGGTTGGAAACGGTGGCGAAATTCGTTTTCAGATTGCGTATGGTTATCCCGGGTATCGCACTATGCGTGTTAGCCTCATATACGCGGCCGGTCAGGTTATCCTGGGCAAAAGCCGAATGAGCAAGCAGGCAAATACATGCAAATAAGAAGAAAAAACGCATCTTACACAAAATCATATCCTCCAAATGTAACGAATTATCGACGCGGTAATTGTTAAAATATGTTATCGCCTTTCAGCTTTTACCTTTCACCTCATAATGTTAACTTTGCAGCCTGTTTAATTTTAGAAAATGAGCAAAGCGATAATAAAGACCGCCAAGGGCGACATGACCGTGGAGTTTTACGATAAGGACGCCCCGAACACGGTGGCAAATTTCAAAAAGCTGGCTAAAGAAGGGTTTTACGACGGGCTGTCGTTTCACCGCGTTATACCGAATTTTGTTGTACAAGGCGGTTGCCCGTATTCGCGCAATCCTGAAACGGCACACCGCGCAGGCAGCGGCGGTCCGGGTTACCAGATCGATTGCGAGCTGACGGGCGACAATCAATATCACGATCGCGGCGTGCTTTCCATGGCGCATGCCGGGCGCAATACAGGCGGCTCACAGTTCTTTATCTGCCACAGCCGGGCTAATACGGCACACTTAGACCGGAACCACACCTGCTTTGGCAAAGTAGTGGAAAATGTGGATGTGGTCGACGACATCCGCCAGGGTGATAAAATACTGGGGGTTGAAATTATTGAAGAGTAGTTGAGTGGTTGATTAAGAGAGTGGTTGATTAAGTTAAATTCGAACTACTCACTTAATCAACCTAATTAACTTAATCAACTAAACACATGAATCTACGAGGAATAGTTGCAGTAGCCGGGAAGCCGGGCCTGTGGAAAGCCATCGCGCAAAACAAGAACGGCTTTATATTAGAAAGCATCGACGAACACAAGACCAAGCTGGTGGCTAACCTGAACACGGCCAAAATAGCCGCACTTGATGAAATAACCATTTTTGGTTACGAGGAAGATATTAAGCTGACCGATGTGCTGGAACGCATGAAGGCCGTAAAAAGCATTCCGGAGGCGAAAGCTGACAGCCGTGCGCTGCGCGAGCTTTTCCTTGAGATAGCCCCCGATCACGACACGGAGAAGGTGTATACCTCGGATATGAAAAAGATTGTCGGGTGGTTTAACATATTGAAGGACTTGCCAGAGTTCGAAGAAGCTGAACCTGTCGCAGAAGCGACCAACGAACAGGAGCAGGGCGGGGAAGCGGTTGCAGAAGAACCGGAGAAGGCCAGGCCTGCAAAGAAAAGCAAAGCTACGGAAGAACCCGTTGCGCCGAAAACAAAGAAGAAATAAAGCGGCGATTTAGTTAACCTTTAACAGTCGGTGTGAGCACAATCTTCGTCCGTAAACTCGGGCTCAAAGGTGCTGTGACGTATGGAAAGGTGTTCCAGCCGGTGCCGCAGATCGTGCTTAATGTTGTCGAATGAAATGCCGCTGTGAGGGTCGATGACCAGGTGGGCCGTCAGCGCATTTTCGGTGGTGCTTAGCGCCCAAACATGTACGTGGTGCACATCGAGTATCCCCTTAGCTTTCATAAGCTCGGTTTTTACTTTTTTCAGGTCGACGCCTTTAGGCAC
>DASZYQ010000035.1:0-55702 GCA_035545315.1 Mucilaginibacter sp.
TGTAACGTCCTGAAATAAGTTGACGGATTTAAGATAGTCCCGATGGCTGTAAAGTTATCGGGATTTTTTGTTGATGCACCATTTGAGGTGTATTCATGTTCAAAGATAAATGAGGTCTTCGGTTATTATATAATTCAACCGCTTCTTTAATAACATGGATTGCCTGTTCTTTCGTGTTGACAATGCCATCGAGGCCGAACTCTTCTTTGATTGTTCTGTTCATTCTTTCGGCCAGGGCATTCTCATAAGGGTCCCCGTTCTGTGTCATGCTGATCTCTATGCCATTACCGGCAAGCAACTCTACATATTCCTTACTGCAATACTGCACACCCCGGTCTGAATGATGCGTTGTTTTTTGCCCATTAAGATGCTTTTGTTTGATGGCCATCTTTAGCGCTGTTATCATACTGTTAGTCTCCATGTTATCATCCACTGCATAACCCATGATCTTACGGCTGTAAGCATCGGTGACCATATTCAGATAACAATTGCCTTGCCGTGTTTTAATATAAGTTATATCGCTCACCCAAACCTGTTCCGGGTGTGTTATCCTCATTCCCTTAACCAGATTAGGATATTTTCTCATCCAATGCTTAGACATGGTGGTCTGAATATATCTTCGTTTAGGCTTCAATAACAGATCATATTCCCGCATCCATAAGAATAGCTTATCCCGGCCCACCTTGATACCTCTTGTGATCAGTTGCGGCTTTATCCTGTGGTATAGCTTACGTGTACCCAGGCGCGGCAGCAGCTTGCGCTCTGTATCTATCAATTCTTTTACAACCAGCATTGTATGGTGAACTTCCGCTAATTCCTTTTGCTGTTTATAATAATATTGCCTTGAATATCCCAAGGTGACGGCTATTCGCTTTCGGGTTGTTCTTTCCCCTGCTGCCCGAAAGCTTGCTGCGACAGGGGCAAGTACTTTTTTCTGATATTGGTATCCAGCATTTCATCGGCGATGTCAATGGCCCGGTTTAATATTGCTTTCTCCTCTTCCAGGCGCTTGATCTTTGCCTCTAATTCATTGATCTTTTTGCGCGGCGGCTTATCTTTCATTGGCGCTTTACTTTTCCAGTCTAAGCTACCATGTTTCCTTAACCAAACCAATACTGTACTGCGCCCTTGAATACCGTACTTCCGCTGGACTTGCTTGTAGGTAAGCAGCCCTTTTTCTACTTCGTCAACTACACCCAGCTTAAAGGCCAAACTGTAGTCCTTTTGTGTTTTCCTGAAATGTCTGTTTTTAATCGCTTTTTCCATATAAGTCAACTTGTGTGTCAACTTATTTTAGGACGATGCAAGTTTTAAATCCTATGAAGCGGGCCTCCGACAGGGGGCTTTTTTGTTTGCTAAACTTTTGACTAAATACCGTGTTTCTTAATAAATGGCTAACTTAGCTTGGCCTGTTTATTACATCCGCCATGCCAGCAAATTCCAGTATACAAGTTCCGATAATCAGGGTGATTGATGACGAGCCTGTCAAACGCTTTGATGCGCTCGCTGTCGAGGAGCCTTTGGAGATCAGGCTGGAATATGGCCCCGAAGAAAACCGGCAAGTGAAGAATGTATCGGTTACCATGCGCACACCAGGCAACGATGCTGAACTGGCCGCAGGTTTCTTATTTACAGAGGGAATTATAAGGACAAAGGAAGATATCTTCTCGGCCGGACATTGCTTTACCGCTTGTAATGAAAATAAGGAAAACGTGATAGAAGTGAAGTTGAAGGAAGATGTGACACCCAACCTCAGCAACACAGAAAGAAACTTCTACACTACATCCAGTTGCGGCGTATGCGGCAAGGCCTCGATCGGCGCCATAAAAACAGTAAGTGCTTTTAGGAATAATTCCACGGCGAACACAATTGCTGCGGAAATACTCTGTCAATTGCCCGAAACATTGAAACGGCATCAGCAGGTATTTGCCGATACGGGCGGTCTGCATGCATCGGCGTTATTCGATAATAAAGGCAGTTTGCTGACGGTAAGGGAAGATGTGGGCCGGCATAACGCCCTGGACAAGCTGATAGGAGCGTCGTTGAAGGAAGGAATGCTGCCTTTGGATCAGCACATCTTGTTGTTAAGCGGCCGGGCAAGTTTCGAACTGGTGCAAAAGGCGGCGATGGCGGGCATTAATATTATTGCAGCGGTGGGAGCCCCGTCGAGCCTGGCGGTACAACTGGCGGAAGAATTTAATATTACACTAATCGGTTTTCTTCGCGGAAATCGTTTTAATATATACTCGGCTGAGAACCGGGTATTGATGAACACTTATGAAGATTCGTATTAAAGGAAATTCGTTGCGCTACCGCCTTACCAGGAGCGATGTGGCGGCAATTATAAAAGACGGTAAACTGGAGGAGCGCACCGAGTTCGGCCATGGCGCAACGTTTATTTATGCGCTGCAAACTACCCCGGATTACGATCTGAGCGCCACTTTTAACGACAACCGTATTACGCTGTTTGTACCGCATACCATGATCGACAGGTTAGCCAACACCGACGAGGTCGGTTTTGAAAGCGGGCAGGGCAAACTGTTCCTCTTAGTTGAAAAAGATTTTACCTGTTTGGATAATGTGGACGAAGACCAGGCCGACAATTACCCGAACCCATTAGCTGTGAAAACGAAATGAGCGAGTTAAAAGAACAACCGGCAGCCGAAAACCCCGAAGAATTATCCGGTTTGAAGGTTACGGAACCAAAAGACTGGGCGGCGGGTATTCCAGCCGTATACGAAGCATTAAAGGATATTTTTGAGGAAGCCGGCGCTGTGCGTGGTTTAAAGGCTTCGCTTAAAATGAACCAAAAGGGCGGTTTCGATTGTTCAAGCTGCGCCTGGCCCGACCCGGATGACGACCGGTCGCCGATAGCCGAATATTGCGAGAACGGCGCCAAGGCCCTGGCAGAGGAAGCGACCACAAAAAAATTAACGCCTGAGTTCTTCGCGCAAAATTCGGTGACCGACCTGGCCAAACTGAATGACCTGGAGATAGGGAAGAAGGGGCGTATCGCGCAGCCGGTTTACTTGCCCGAGGGCGCTACGCATTACCAGCCAATTAGTTGGGATGATGCATTTAAAAAGATAGCAGCCAAATTGAATAGCCTCGCATCGCCAAATGAAGCGGCTTTTTACACATCGGGGCGGACAAGCAACGAGGCGTCGTTTGTTTACCAGCTGTTCGTTCGTGAATTTGGCACGAACAATATGCCCGATTGTTCCAATATGTGCCACGAGTCGAGCGGGACGGCGTTGAGCGAGGTTATCGGTATCGGCAAAGGCACGGTAACGCTGAATGATTTTTACGATACGGATGTGATTATCATTGTGGGGCAAAACCCGGGCACCAATCACCCGCGGATGCTTACCTCGCTCGAAAAGGCTAAAAGGAACGGATCAAAGATCATCGCCATCAATCCGCTGCACGAGGCCGGGCTTACGGCATTCAAAGACCCGCAAACAGTAAAGGGTTTTATAGGCATAGGTACCAAACTGGCCGACCTGTACCTGCAGGTACGCATCAACGGTGATATGGCGCTGTTCCAGGCAATAGAAAAACTGCTGCTGGAAGCTGAAAGGAAAGAGCCAGGCCAGGTATTCGACCAGCAATTTATTAAGGACCACACCATCGGCTATAGCGAACTTATCAGCCACCTCGATGCGCAGGATATGGACCGGCTGGTCGAAAATTGCGGTATCCGGCTGGAGCAGATACAACAGGCGGCTGAGATGCTCAAATACAAGCACCGCATCATCGTATGCTGGGCTATGGGCATCACGCAGCATACCAATGGGGTCGACACGATAAAGGAAATAGCCAACTTCGTGTTGCTCAAAGGCAGCATCGGCAGGCCCGGAGCGGGCGTATGCCCCGTGCGCGGGCACAGCAATGTGCAGGGAAACCGCACCATGCTGATATGGGAACGGCTGAAGGATAAGCCCAGGGAGAAACTAAAAGAGGTTTTTGGTTTCGAGCCGCCGAAAGAAAAAGGTTTTGACACCGTTGAGACCATCAACGCGATGCACGAGGGCAAACTGAAATTCTTTTTCGCCATGGGCGGAAACTTTCTGTCGTCGACGCCTGATACCAATTACACAGCAGACGGCTTGCGTAAAATGGATATGACGGTACATGTGTCTACCAAGCTCAACCGCAGCCACCTGGTGCATGGCAAAGAAGCGCTGATATTGCCCTGTTACGCCCGAAGCGATAAGGATATTATCAATGGTGTAGAACAGATCGTCAGTTGTGAGAACTCGATGGGTGTAATGCAGTCGTCAAAAGGCGTGCTGACCGCGGTATCCGACCAGCTTTTGAGCGAAACGCAAATCGTGTGCAGGTTGGCTAAAGCGACCCTGAACGGAAAAACCAAAGTAAACTGGGAGCTGTACCAATCCAACTACGACCACATTCGTGATGTAATCGAAAAAGTTATCCCGGGATGCGATGAATACAACAAACGGATAAGAGAACCCGGCGGCTTTTACCTGCCCAATTCACCGCGCGAGCGTAAATTCAAAACGCCGAAAGGTGGCGACAAAGCGGTGTTCTCGGTTTCACAGGTGATGGATCATCATCTTGAGCCTGGCGAATACCTGATGACCACCATCCGCAGTCACGACCAGTTCAATACCACGATTTACGGGATGGAAGACCGTTACCGCGGCATTCATAACGAACGCCGGGTGATCTTCATGAACCCGAAGGATATTCAAAACGCTGGTTTCAGCGCAGGGGATATGGTCGACATATACAATAACCATGGCGGCCGTGAACGCGTGGCGCGTTTGTTTGTGATCGTATCTTATAATATACCCGAAAAAAACACGGCAACCTATTTTCCGGAGGCGAATGTGCTGGTGCCCATCGACGCGGTAGCGGCCGGAAGTAATACACCGGTATCCAAGGCAGTAGTGATCAGGATCAGAAAGCATGAGCCTGGTTCCTGATCGGTTTGATTTTTTTAAAATTTCTCATCCAATTCAGACCATATTTAACACCTTTTTCGCGGGAATTTCACATCCGTTTAAAACAACTTTTTTTAGAAATTCCTGATTTTACGCGTTTTTTGATTCACAATTAAAGCGAGCTCATCAGTTTTTTGTTAAGAATCAGCCTGTTAACAAGACGATAAATATTGAATTTTAATTCCGGCAAAACGCTATAAATCAGTGCCGACCACTTGTTAAGAAACAGGCAAAAACCTGTTAAGAAACTGTTTATAAAAATTGCAGAAAATACTTGACAAGCGTGCGTTTACACACTACCTTAGATAACATCAAGAACGACGTACTTTGACAGCCTCAGCAGGAAACAGAAAGTGAATCGGGCAAATCTTCGGAAGAGCTAAAGATCACGGGAAGACCTGGGCAACACAGACGAAACGGAAGCGAAAGCAAACCGGACGGAAGTGAAGTCGGAGACCGCTGAAAATGAAGAGACGAAAGTCACGGAAAATGAAGGGTTTTCAAAAGAGGTATTGAGCAAGCGGTATTTTACGGAGTAACGCGCTGCTACAATGATTTTCGCAAACAGCGGCAGTTCGCAAGAACCAAGCGAGAGCAGATCAGTCAGTTTACACAAAACTTGATGCTTCTGAAGGACTACGGTTCAGCAGAGGCCAGAAAACGGAAGATATTCGCAAGAGTACGCTTCCGTTTTCGCTTTTATGCCCCGCCCAAACCCTCCCCGGTCGGGAGGGCTTCAAAAAAATTAAAAAGTCTCCCCTCCCGGGAGAGATTTAGCGGGGGCTTTCCAACAAAAATTAGCTAATTTAGCCATCTATGCCAGCTAACGGGAGAGAAAAGATATTTGTATTGGACACCTCGGTCATCCTGTACGACCACAATGCCTTCGAAAATTTCCAGGAACATGATGTGGCGCTGCCTATCCAGGTGCTGGAAGAGCTGGATAACATGAAAAGCGGCAACGATACCCGCAATTTCGAGGCGCGCAGCTTTATCCGGCTGATGGATATTGTTTCCCGCAGAACCTTACTCAACAAATGGACGCCATTTAAAGGCAAGGACAAGGGCAGCTTTAAGGTGGTGATGGACGTAAAAACCACCGGCATTGATGCCGAGGAGGTTTTTGGCAGCGACAAGACCGACAATCGCATCCTGAACGCGGCACTGGGTTTACAGGAAGAATTCCCCGATAAAAAGGTGATACTGGTATCCAAAGACATCTGCCTGCGGCTAAAAGCTAAAGCGGTAAATCTGCATGCGGAGGATTACGAAACCGGCAAAATAAAAAACCTCGACGACCTCTACACCGGCGAGACCATCCTGGCCAAAATTTCGGATAAACTCATTTCGCAATTGGATAAGCAAAATGTACTGACCGAAGGCCTGGATATATTACCGAACACGAATAACCATTTTTACAGTCTCCATGGTAAAAGGCAATCGGTTAACGGCTTTTACAACAGTCAAACGGGCGTGCTGGAAAAAGTGACCGATCAGCCGGTTTTCAGCATTTATCCAAAAAACCAGGAACAGGCGTTTGCCATACACGCCTTGATGCATCCCGATATTAAATTGGTAACCATACAAGGCAATGCAGGTACAGGCAAAACCCTGCTGGCATTGGCCTGTGCGCTGGAACAGCGCAAAAATTACCGGCAAATTTACGTGACCCGGCCTATCGTGCCCCTCAGCAACAAGGATATAGGTTACCTGCCGGGTGATGTAAAATCCAAGATCGACCCGTATATGGCGCCGATATGGGATAACCTGAAATTCATTAAGGACCAGTTTAACGACGACGAGCGTATGCAAACCAAGGTGGACGAACTGGTTGCCACCGACAAAATATCCATTGCCCCGCTGGCGTTTATCCGCGGCCGCACGCTGACAAAGATCTATTTCATTGTCGACGAGGCGCAGAACCTGACGCCGCATGAGATCAAAACCATTATTTCCAGGGCCGGAGAAAACAGCAAATTTATTTTTACCGGCGACATTTATCAGATCGATACGCCGTACCTGGATGCTGAAAGTAACGGGTTATCATACCTGATCGACAAAGCCAAGGGGCACCCGCTTTACGCACATATTACCTTACAAAAAGGTGAAAGGAGCGAGTTGGCTAATTTGGCGACGGAGAGGTTGTAGCAAAGGTGTCACACTGAGCTCAGCTTGCCCTGAGCCTGCCGAAGGGAAGTGTACGCGGTAGGCCTTTGCCCGCAAATGTTTCGAGAACCTCAACATGACAGCGCTCTTTACACTCTGTGTTCACTGTGTCTTTGCTTTGTGTCCTTTGTGGTTAAAAAACGTTATGTAACCACTGAGGTCACAGAGGGTTTCGCAGAGGGCGCAAAGATTGTTACTTTTATAATCGTAAACTTATCACTATATGAAATGTCTTGTCTCAATTTGCATACTTATCAGTATCCTTCAATTGTCCAATGCACAAGCATCTGATGAACTACCTTCTATCAGCTCAAAACAATACGCAATAATAAAAAGATCAATTTCTTATTATTGAAATTATACCAATATCTCATTCGTCACCTTATCAATATCGTAACTGATCTTATTCACAAACTCCAGTTGCTCTTTTAACAAGGCTTCATCGGGTGTTAGTTCGCTTTTGTCGGGCGGCAATTCTGTCTTTCCCGGCGCAAAGTCGATGGTTTTGCCGCCGAGTTTCCTGCTGTCGTCGTTCAGTATGGTGATACTTTTGCGTATCAGCCGGATATTTTCGGCCCGGGCACTATGCAGTTTCTTCGCAAAAATGTCCGACGCCAGGTTGGCCAGGTACGACGATAAAATATGGCTCAGCACGATAAAACGGTGCAATTCTTTTAATTTTCGTTGCTTGCTTTTGGGTTCGGTCGCCATCCGTTCGAACATGGCCGAAACATTGCCCGATTTGACATAGACGTCCTTACGCGCCAGTTTGTAGTCGACCTCATCCGCTGGTTTGCCTGCAAGCGTCTCCGCGATTTTGGCTAAATAGTTAGTATTGGCATAGATCAATTTGGCAACATGTTCTTTTATGTCTTCAAATTCCCAGCGCGGAAGTATCAAATAAATTGCCGCAAATGCGATGGCCGAACCGATGATCGTGTCGATAACGCGCTCCTCGACCAGGCTTAATTGCCCTACGCCCAGGAATTTGAAAAGGATAAGCACATAAGGCGTGGTGAAAATAACCGCCACAACATAGTTTAGCCGTATAAAACTGTAAGTGGCGATCATTAAAACGATCAGCACAATAAACAGGATATCTTTATTGTGGATCAGCAACAGCAGCGACACGCCGACAAGACCGCCGCAAATGGTGCCGATAAGCCTTTGATAATTCCGCTGCCTTGACAGGCTGAAGCCTGGTTTCAATATAACTACGATGGTAAGCAATACCCAGTAACTATGGTGCCCGTGCACAAACAGCCTCGAAATAACAAACCCGGTGATACAGGCCAGCGAAACCCTGACAGCATGCCTGAATGAAGCGGAGGAGAACGAAAGATTATCCAGGTAAACCTGCGCGGCATAGTCCTGGTGGGTGACAAATTTCGAATACTCTACGCCCGGCGACGCGCTGGTCAGTACTTTGGATGACTTTGAATTATAGTAATTGGAAATGTGGCGGATGTTTTCGGCCAGGTCGCGCAGGTTGATGAGTATCTTTTTCAAAACCAGGTTGCCGGCTTGCGCTTCGGTATCTATCCTTATTTTCAGTTGTTCCAGTTCGGGAACAAAATCGTGCACATCATGCCGCCGCCGGTTCGACAGCACCGCAAAGCCGGTGTTCTCCAGTTCTTGCGCCATTTTGTAAAGCAGTTCGGATATTTCAGTCAGTATACCCGAGGCACCGAATTTATTCCTTAGCTGGCCGTAATCGTAATGCGTGGCTAATATTTGTTCGTACAAATCTACCAGGTCGATAAATATCAATACCAAAACACGGCCTGCATTCGTCGATTCGCGCACCATAACGCGGCTTTTAAAAAGCTGCTCGCGCACGGCGTCCTGGTGCTGGCTGACCTGTATTTGCTGCGAAACTAATTTGCCGTAATTTTCGTCGATGTCGGTATCGATTTGATAAAAATCGGCCTTCACTTTCAGGAATTTTACAATATCCATGATGCTTTCGCCGAGCGCCTGCTGTGCTGCCCGGTAAGGCCTGAGGGTAAAGAACAGGATGCTGAACAGCAAATACCAAACGCCTCCGGCGGTAACAACCAGGCTGTAGCGAAACACCTCGCCCGCGGGAGAAGAATTTTCAATCATCAGGATCATCATCAGCAACGAGCCCGTGCCAATGGCCGCGGCCCTGGTTCCGTACACCGCCAGCATCGAAAACACGAAAGTAAGGATCGCGATGGCTGCACCCAGCGTATATACATTAAGCCGGGCGAATCCCGTTGCCAATGCCGTCAAAAAAATACAAAGGCAGCAAACCGCCATCGCGTTGCGTTTATAGATGACAGGCCCCGGCGTATCGACGACAGAAACACACAGCGCGCCAACCGAAATAAGGACGCCCTGGTCAAATTTGCCTAAAAAACTTAGAATCAGGGCGGGCAGCAAGATGCCCAGCGTGGTGCGGATACCATCGGAAAAATATTGACTGTAAAAAAAACCTTTCAGCTCGCGGGTATCAATTTTCATAGATGGCAAAAGAAGGGGCGAAAACGCTTGTCAAATTTACAAAAATTAAATTCAATGGGCTTATTGTGGTAATTATCGTATTAATACTGTTTTTAAATTATTAAATAATCATTTTTTTGAGGATTTTATAATAAAGATGATTAAATTCACCGCAATTTTCTGTGATAAACAAAAATAAACCATTTTACCTTTTAATATCATGTCCTCTACTTTAAAACTCAGCCAGCGGGAAACAACTTTTAATCATGAGGTTGTCACACGCTTCGAGCTGTACAACAGTCTCTTTCAGACACTGCCGTTTTACCAGGTAAAGGACACCGGTATTTTACTGCCTTTTTTTAGTTCGCATTGCGAGAAAGAAACCGCCGCGTTTTCATCACCAGCGGAGATCATACAATCGTTTTTTGAAAAATATGTACCCGGTATCGACCAGCGCGAGCAGATCAATCGCTTATTCCGCTTCATACAATATATCGAGCGGCAGGTGGTTTTGTTTGACGCGATCGAAGATTCCCTTTTTAATAAAATAGGGAAGACCGACGACAGCGGTTCGCTGCAGAGCCTGCTGCAGTTGGCCGGGCAAAGCGACAAGGTAAGGGAAGAGCTCAGCCGGCAATTAAATAAATTTTCGCTGAGGTTAGTGCTTACCGCGCACCCTACGCAGTTTTATCCGGGTACAGTGCTTGGCATCATGACCGACCTGATTGATGCGCTGAAGCATAACGATTTGAACAACATTGATGTATTGCTGCAGCAATTGGGTAAAACGCCTTTCTTCAACAAAACATCGCCCACGCCGGTGGATGAAGCGTCGAGCCTGGCCTGGTTCCTGGAAAATACTTTTTACCATTCGGCCGCAGGTATACAGGCGAGGTTTGAAGAGGAGTTCGATATCGATCCGACCAACAGCCACCAGATTCTGGAAATGGGCTTTTGGCCGGGAGGGGACCGCGATGGCAATCCGAATGTAACGACTGAAACCACGGCCTCTGTTGCCAGCCTTTTGCGGCAGATACTGTTCCGCTGTTATTACCGTGATTTCAGGGTGCTTAAAAGACGCATTACTTTCAGAGGAGTTGAGAAAACCATATCACAGCTTGAAAAACTGCTGTATCAGAATGCGTTCAATCCGGAGGAAAACCCTAAAGACCTGCAGAGCGAGCTTCTATCGCTGCTCGATTCGATCAGGCATACGCTGGTAACGGAGCATTACGCCTTGTTTGTCGACATCGTCGACGGCATGATACAAAAGATCAGGCTGTTCGGCTGCTATTTCGCCACGCTGGATATCAGGCAGGATAGCCGTATACTGCGCAATGTGTTTAAATATTGCGCGCAGCAGCCCTCTGTCCAATCGGGTCTCGGAAAAGATTATGAGTCGCTGAGCGAAGAAGAAAAAATAAAAGCTATTCCACTTAAGGAAGCGGATTTCCATTGTCCGGATGACCAGGACGATATGACTAAGGATACGCTGAACACCATCCGCCTGGTGCAGCAAATACAGCAGTCGAACGGCGAGAAGGCCTGCGAAAGATTTATCATCAGCAATTGCCAGGTTGCTTCGGATATTTTGCAGCTGATGAACCTGTTTTTGTGGAGCGGCTGGAAAAAGGAATCGCTGACGGTTGATTTTATACCATTGTTCGAGATGGTGAACGACCTGGCCAATGCCTCGGCGGTGATGGAAAGCCTGTACCTGCACCCGGTGTATAAAGAACATTTGAGACGACGCGGAAACCGGCAAACGATCATGCTCGGCTTCTCGGACAGTACGAAGGACGGCGGTTACCTGATGGCTAACTGGTCGATCTATAAAGCCAAAGTCGAGCTGACTGCGCTGGCGCGGAAATATGGCATCGATCTGGCATTTTTCGATGGCCGCGGCGGACCGCCTGCGCGCGGCGGCGGCAAAACGCATCGTTTTTACGCATCTATGGGCAGTGAAATTGCCAACGATCATATCCAGCTTACCATACAAGGGCAAACGGTTAGCTCCCAATACGGTTCGGTAGATACCGCGACCTTCAATATGGAGCAGCTGATCAATGCGGGCATCGTGTCGGCATTAAAACCCAACGATAACGACCTGCTGAGTAAAGAAAGTAAGGACCTGATCTCCGAAATGGCGGGCGAGAGCTATAAACTGTTTATGGAACTGCGCCAGCATCCGCTGTTTGTGGAATACCTGGAAAAGTTCAGCCCACTGAAACTGCTTTCGAAGATCAATATCAGCAGCCGGCCAACAAAAAGAAACACCGACGCTGCCCTGAAGCTGGAAGACCTGCGGGCGATCAGCTTTGTAACATCCTGGAGCCAGCTTAAACAAAATATACCCGGCTTTTATGGCGTGGGCACCGCATTGAAAAAAATGAAGGATGAAGGCAGGTGGGAGCAGGTGAGATCGCTGTATTATACCTCCGGATTTTTTAACACGATGCTGGATAACTGCATGATGTCCATGTCCAAATCCGATTTCAGGGTAACCGCTTACATGGAAAAAGACAAAAAGTTCTCGCAGTTCTGGCAAACGCTGAAAGCCGAGTACGATCTGACCAAAGCCATGCTGCTTGAACTTACCGGCAGCGAAGTGCTGATGCAGGAATATCCCGTTGAACGCCGCTCCATCGCCATCCGCGAACGCATTGTGCTGCCGCTGGTTACCATACAGCATTATGCCCTGCGCTGCCTGGACGATTGCGACGACGAGCTTAAGGACGTTTATAAAAAGCTGGCGATCCGAACCATTTACGGTATTGTAAATGCCGGCAGAAATCTTGCGTAGGCTGGTTTAAACGGTTGTAGTACCTGCGCCGGCTGAAGCGGAAAAAATTTTCAAAAAATTGTCCGGTACAGCTAATTCAACCGCTACAACCAATACAACAAAACACTAAATTTGCCGCGTCGTTGAACACACAACCGCAACGGTTGTTATATCTTTGTTAACCTTAAACATTTAAAAATGAAAACTAAACTGCTGCCGGCATTACTGATTTGTTTAATGTATGTTGCGCAATCGTGTAATGATCCGAAAACCGCAAAAAAATACAATTATGAAACCGAGGTTGATGCGCCGGGGCTGGGCTTTTTGAAAGACGCTATTGAAGGCGGCCGTACAGAGATCAAAGCTTCCATGCTTGCCGAAAACGTTTCAAAAAATCCGCAGGTGGTTGATTTTGCCAAAATGATGGTTCACGACCATACCGAAGCGGTTGAGGAATTGAAGAAAATAAGCGCCGATAACCTGGTGGACGGTGTAAATGAGATCGGCCCGGAAGCAAAGGAAAAGATCGATAGCCTGGGCAAACTGACCGACGGCCAGTTCGACAAAGCGTATATGCAAATGATGGTTGCGGACCACAACGAAGCGGTGACGCTTTTCAGCGAAGCTTCTGAAACGAACAAAGCAGCCATCCAGTCGTTCGCAAGGAAAACATTGCCAACTATTGAAAAGCACCGCGACGCCGCCAAAAACATCCTGGCGTCATTGAAATAATTGTTTACGACGTACGAAGTTTCTAAAGCTCCGTAAGTCTGTTGTTAACGTAAAGGGTTAACTTTGTATAAAAGGCTAACCTTTTTCTTTTTATGGCAACAGTCGCGCTGGGCAGCCCCAAAGGCAAGTGGGTATTGGTTTCGGCCATACTGGCTTCGTCTATGGCCTTTATCGATGCCACGGCGCTGAATGTGGTGCTGCCTTCATTACAAAAAAGTTTGAACGCCACCGCTGCCGACCTTTTCTGGCTGCTGAACGCTTACCTGCTTATCCTCGCCGCACTGATACTGGTAGGTGGTTCGCTCGGCGACAGGATAGGAAGAAAAGAGGTGTTCATGACAGGCATTTTCATTTTTATCATCGGGTCGTCCGCCTGCGGTTTTGCGCCGACGATTTTGGTGCTTATCATTTCGCGTATTGTCCAGGGATTTGGCGGTGCGCTGATGATACCCGGCAGTTTGTCGCTCATCTCGTCGTCTATCAATGAAAATGAACGCGGCAAGGCTATCGGCACCTGGTCCATGTTCACCACCATGGTTACGGTGGGCGGCCCTATCATTGGCGGGGCATTGGCTGATGCCGGCCTTTGGCGATATATTTTCTTTATCAATGTCCCTATAGGCATTATCGCACTCATTATTCTTGGCTTTAAGGTGGCCGAAAGCCGGGATGCAGATAGCGCCAGGGCCATCGACCTGCCCGGATCGGTCGCCATAGCTTTAGGACTGGCCCTGCTTACGTTTGGGTTTCTGCGGATACCGGCCGCCGGTTTCAGCAGTCCGCAGGTGTATTTAACCCTTGCCGGCGGCATACTGGCGCTTGCGGCCTTTTTGTATATCGAAAAGCAAAGCAAGCATCCCATGATGCCATTGTCGCTTTTTGGTAACCGGATATTCAGCGTGGTCAATTTGCTGACGTTTTTTCTTTACGCCGGCCTGGGGTCGGGGATGCTGTTCGTATCGCTCGACATGATACAGGAACAGGGGTATACGCAATTACAGGCGGGCATTACTTTTTTGCCCTTTACCATCCTGATGATCCTGATCTCGCGGTTTGCGGGGAGTCTTGCTGATAAGTTCGGCTCGCGGCTTTTGCTGATCTTAGGATCTGCAACCGCCGGCATAGGTTTGCTGATGCTGTCCTTTGTTGGCAACGCAGGCGGTTCTGAATCTTATTTCAGCACATTTTTTCCGGGTATTGTCGTGCTTGGCCTGGGCATGTCGTTTACCGTTGCGCCATTAACTGCAACGGTAATGGGCTCGGTGAGCGATCATCTTTCCGGAACGGCTTCGGGTGTTAATAATGCGCTAACCCGCGTTTCAAATGTTTTTGCCAACGCCATTTTCGGCGCACTGGCGGTTTTGTTTTTAGCAGGCGCCTTGCAAAAGCAGCTTGCCGGCCAGCCTTTGATGTCAGCCAAAACGAAGCAATATATACTGGCGCAGGCGACCAACCTGGGCGATGCCAAACCACCGCCGGGTATGACGGGCGACAAAGACGCAATCGCAAATATGTACCGTGATTGTTTTATCCAAGCCTATTCAAAGATCATGAAGCTTTCGGGCGGACTGGCGCTGGTGGGCGCATTAATGGCAGTGGTGTTTATCAGGAACGGTGCGGTTAAGAAAGACAGATCATAACGACGCAAAATGTTGCGTATCTACATTCTTTCATTCAGCACAACGCTTACTTTATCGCCGGCTTCTTTGCCGATCAGCTTGCGGGTTTCGGCTTTGAATGACAATTTATGTGTCCCGTCGCCTAAAGCCATAAAGGCTTTGAAAAGGCTGGCCATCGACCGTTCCTTTCACCTTTACCAATCCGCGTGTACCGAAGAACGCTGCCGATTCACGCCAGATCACGTATGTCCAGCCGCCTTTAGCCGGACTTTTTTGCAGTGTTGCTGTGAATTGCTTATCAAGTTTCATACTAATTTCCTTCCTTTTTTACGCCTTTGAATAACGCATAAATGGCCATGGCATGACCGTGACCAAGCTGAAAGTCGTCCTTAAGCCATTTAATGATGTCGCCGGCTTTTACAGAAGGTTTAAGTTCCCTATTTTGCAGGAAGCCTTTTTGTTCGGCCATCTGCCTGAAATCGTTGGAGATTTGCCGGTTTTGGTTTGAATGTTGTCTAAGTAAGCCTGGAATGACATATTGATATTTCTAATAATTCAAATATAAAGGGTTAAAACGCTACCCAATGAGGTGCATATCCGACAAAAAGGAGGGGGTATGGCGGTGATTTACCGTTTCAAACAGATTATTTGAAACTGCTTAAAACGTTATCGTTGTACATTCGTCTCTATCCTTGAATACAGAAATTGTATATGCGCATAGTTACCCTTGAAGAACATATTTCATTTCCCGAACTCACGAACAGGCTGCCCGCCGACGCTCTTGGCGGATTCGGGCAGTCGCCTGTGATGCAGCAGCTTGCGCCAAAACTGGCCGATGTTGCCGGCGAACGGTTAAGATCGATGGACGACAATGGCATTTCGTTCCAGGTGCTTTCCGTAGACAGCGCCGGGGCAAATTTTATGGATGACAAAGAAGCGCCCGCATTTGCCAGGGAGTACAATGATCTGATCGCCGTAAAAATAAAAGATCATCCCGATACATTCGGCGCGTTTGCCCATCTGCCGGTGAGCGTACCGGAGGCTGCAGCCGATGAACTGGAACGGACGGTAAAAGAATACGGTTTTCGCGGCGCAATGATACGGGGAATGGTGGACGACGAATTCCTGGACCAACCCCGGTTCGCGCCGGTTTTTGAAAGGGCCGAAGCGCTTGGAGTGCCGCTATACCTGCACCCGGGAATACCGCCAAAAAAGGTGGCTGAGGTGTATTATAGTAACCTTAACGGTTCGCCGCGCATGTTCGAGCCACTGGCCTGTTACGGCTGGGGCTGGCACTCCGAAACCGCTATTCATGTACTGCGGCTCCTGGCTGCCGGGATATTCGACCGTTATCCCAACCTGAAGATTATCATAGGCCACATGGGCGAAATGCTTCCCATGATGATGGCACGTTCGGAGCGAGCCTTTAAACCCGGTAATGGCGGCGCTAACCAGCGCACACTTAGCGAAACGTTTAAAAAGCAGTTGTATATTACCACCAGCGGATTTTTTACGCAACCGCCTTTCAAGCTTGCGCTGGACGTTTTCGGCATCGACAATATCCTGTTTTCGGTAGACTATCCTTTCAGCACCAATGAGATGGGAATAGAATTTTTAAATAATACGGGCTTGCCCGAAGATCAGCTTGCAAAAATCACTCATGAAAATGCCGACAGGATACTTAAACTGAAGGTTCATTAAAAAACGATGCACGGATTAAACATTTCTACGCCGTCCGAATCGTAACAGACTTCAGATTAAGCAGCTTTATCAATTGGATATTAATTGCGACGAACCACACCGACCAACCCAGGTGTGCAAAGCGTTGTATCAGCTCTTCGTGGTAGGGGAAAAATGCTGTAAAACGCAAAAATATGCCCAGGAGCAATACCAGGCTGATCACCGACCATGTCCACAAGGTTTTTAATGCGCCGCCCCGCCATACGAACAGCGAGATAATAACGCCAATGTAAATAATGAACACCACGGGCCCCGTCATTCCGTGCTGCGCTGTGCCCATTGGAAAAAAAGCCGCCCATATGGTGGTGAGGGGAATGCCTACCGCCGAAATAGCGGGTATTACGCTGATGCCGGCCCTGCGGCAAGCCATCAGCGCACTGATTACAAATAAAATACCTGTGATGCTGCTCAGGTACATCACCACGGTCATAAAATAATGCGATTTTGTACCAAGCGCGCCCAGTTCACTCACGGTGTCGCGTACAAAGTTATAGTCGCCATGAATTAATCCTGCGATAGCGCCTCCTATCCAGAAAATAAGGGCAGAAACCGTGCCCAGCGTCAGTAAAAATTTTAAGTTCATATTTGTCTTTTTTAAATCCGAACACAAATTTAAACAAAGCAAGGTATTTTGCAATACATAGTACTATTTATTTTGTGCTTGATGAAAAATCGACGATTCGCGTAACCGGAAACATCAAATGTGCATATAAACGAATGGGTGGTTTTAAAAGCGAAGAGGCTAAATATGGGTACGACGTACCGTCTTGCGCCGGAAGAAGTTGACATAAACGGATAACAGCGCCGCCATAAAAAAAGCAATGGCAGTTACCGCATCAACAAGCGAGGCGCTGACCGAAGTGCCGCTGAGCCTGTCAGCATAGTACTTGATAAAGGAGTTGGGCAGGTTATGTTCGCCCAGCTTTTCCTTTATATTCCATTCTAAATCGGTAATTGGGCAGTAACCCCAGCCAAACCAGATGCCAAGTATGAACCAGCAGCCTGCCGTTAGTGCTATGCAAACCAGGTGTGCCCGTAGCGTACGCTTCCATATCAGGCCGAGCAAATTAAAGCCGATGATAACAAGGTGCAGTAGGGTCAGTAAAATATCGGCAAGGTGAAGGAGGAACATTCCTAAAGGTAATTATTATATGCCGTTTTGAGCTGTCCGCACATAAATCCTTTATTATCAACACACAAAACAATTTTAAAACAACGCGGGTTTCTAATTTATGAGACGAATAATTTATATCATCGTGGTTATACTGGTCGTGATATGGCTGATAGGATTCTTTGGCTATCACACCGGCGGGCACGCTATCCACATCCTGATCATCATAGCAGCGGTCCTGCTTTTGCTGAACATCATTAACGGCGGCGCAGACGCAACGCGGGGGCGGTGGTTTTAGAAAATTGTTTATTCGGACACACTGTAGCCTGAAGACTACCTGCATAGTGTCCATAGGCAGACACTACGGACAACGGGGGGAGACTTGCTTTATTAGAGTTGTCTCAACAAAAAGCGGCCTATCGCGACTTTTGCCCTCTGCTCCATAATATTTTCTCCAGGTGCCTTATCAGCCCGGTATATGCTTCCGTGTTAACGATTAATTTGTCGTTAATAAAAAGCCGGGGACGCTCATCGCCATAAACCTCTAAAAGATATTGATTGCCGTTTCCATCGGCCGTGCGGATACTGTTCCACCGGTTATCCAGGTCATGTGCTTTAATTCGGGGATAATCGACTGTGTTGGTTTGTAAATCTGCTTCTGACAGTTGAGCCCCGCGAGCTGTGAGAGCGGCCGCATGATTATTTTGGTTATTTAAGATCACTATACCCACAATAGTTATACTTATCAAAACAGTCGTAATAGCTCCTATTAATGATCTTTTATAATTGCGCGAGGAAATAGGTTGTTTATTTGCCGGTAAAACCGGCTCCGGCCGGTCAGAAAAAACAATTGAACAACTAAGCACATAACCTTGTTTGGGTATTGTAGAGATCATTTTCTTTTCGAAATCCATCAGGCTTTTGCGCAAAAAGATATTCCCTGCGACAATCCTTCATCCGCCCCGCCGTAATCGTTCCAAACCGCACTAATAAAATATTGGCGTGTTACTACCTGGCCAGCGTTAGAAGCCAAAATGCACAACAAGTGCAGCACTCTCGGCTCAAGCCGTTCATAGCTGTTAGTCGCCATATCGGTAATGCAATTTAAACCGGGATCAACCATAAAACGGTTATCCAGTATAAATTTTTGCCGGATGGGATGTGCGGTGTTCATCATAACACAAAAATCTGCTTTGCCTGGAACAATCCAGCAGCCGATATAAATATAAAGGTTTTCTAAAGGTTTTTTATAACCAGTCCGGCCGGGAGACAATCTACTTTTGGTCTGTATCAAACGAAACAGACCATGACGAAATTAATCAATTACAGAACCGTCCTTATTTTATTGTTTTGCGCCGCAACCGCCGCCGCGCAAAACAACACCGGCAACATAGATAGTTATTTTAATAAAATCGCACAGGCAAAACAGCTTAACGGCAATATGCTATTGGCGATCTATAATCATGTCATTTATGAACGGTCGTTCGGCTATGCCGATTTCGACGCAAAAAGGCCAAATACCCGAAACAGCCATTTCAACCTGGCGTCCATCTCGAAAGTATTTACCTCGACAGCCGTTCTTCAGCTAAGGGATAAAGGGCGGCTTAGCCTGGACGACCATTTTGACAAATATTTTCCGGATTTTCCGTTTCATAACATCACTATCAGGCACCTCCTGACACATACTTCCGGACTGCCCGACCTGGAGTTATATGAAAGCCTGGTGCACGAATATCCTGATACGGTAATAACGGATAAAAACATTATACCCGAATTAAAAAAATGGAAACAAGGGCTGCAGTTTAATCCGGGTGATAAGTTTCGCTATTGTAATACGGGTTTTTGCCTGTTGGCTATGCTTGTTGAAAAGGTAAGCGGTATGCCGTTCAGCAAATACCTGCAAAAGAACATTTTCCAACCGGCCGGAATGCATACAACTTATATCGATACCTATCCGAGCCGGAGATATGATAATGACCCCGGCGCGATAAGAGCCTATCAAATGCCGCATCCATATTATGATACGACTTATGCAAGTACCGATACCATGAGCCGGTATAAATACCTTACGCACAATTGCCGCGGGCTAACCGGCCAGGGAAATGTGATTAGCACCACCGATGAGATTTTGCGGTTCGATGCGGCCTTCTTCGGCGGAAAATTATTAAAGCCGGCTTCGATTAATGAAGCCTTATCTCCGGTTAAATTGAACAACGGCAAGGTTTACTATGACGATCGCATGGATACTATGCTGGGCGATGGCAAAGCCTCCTACGGGCTGGGCTGGGAAATCTTCGACCAGCCCATATACGGCCGGTCGGTAGGGCATGGCGGCTATATGATCGGGCTGGCTACCTTTTATATTCATAACCTGTCAAAAAATCAAACCGTCATTGCATTTGATAACACTGCCGGAAGCGAGTTCGGCCGCATAGTTACTTCAGCCTTTGCTTTGTTACATAACAGCCCGCCGCTGGATATACGCACCAAAAAGTCATTGGTCGGGCTATATGGCATGGCCCTGGTGAGCCAGGGGGCCGACCATGCAGCCAGTTTGTTTAATGCAAGCAAAAGCGATACGGCCCATTTCTATCTAAGTGAGTGGGAGATGAATTACCTGGGCGGCGACCTGTTTCACCTCGCGCCATTTCCCGGTCACCGGACCCTGGGACTTGAGGTGTTCAAAATCGCAACCTTTGTTTTTCCCAACAGCTTTAATACTTATGACAGTTATGCCAATGCCCTAAGATTGGAGGGTAAAAAACAGGAGGCTATCCTGATGTACCGTAAGTCGGTAGAACTGAACCCGACCAATGAGGATGGGAAACGCGCACTACAGCAGTTAGTGGACGAATACTGACGCTTGTTGCTGGTATCCGGCAGGAAACCATTTATGGGGACTTGCCGGTGACGACACCGGCAAAGACAAAGCCTCTGTAGTGCCCGATTATTTAGGTATTGACGAGATAATCGATGTTACATGCATAGGCGTCCGAACTTTCCGGTTACAGACGCGGGGCGCTATACCTTTACTGACGATAACTTGCGGCCGAAACGGCTTAACTGTTATACCACTGTATCTTTAAAGCCCGGTAGGCATCCAGTTCGGTATCTGTTAAATACTGGATCACATTGATGGATTTACCATCCAGCCCGCTAAATGCATAATTGCTGGTTGCGGCTGTATCAAAGAACTGGATAGTATATTTTTGATTGAGCTGTTGATTGTCCTTTACAATTTCGGCGAAGCGGTTTGCGAAGTCATCTTTTTTTGATAGTGTGGCGTAAGGCTTTGCCGCCTTTGCCTGTTGTCTTATAGCCATGGGAGATGCTGATTAGCAGAATTAATTTTTAACCTTTCGGTTTTGTGTGGACGATGCGGTTGAACCGCCCGGAAAAAAAACATTCCCCCGAAGAGGAATGCTTACGAATAAATTTATAGTGATTAAACTACCTTCACATTTACCGCGTTGGGTCCTTTACGGCCCTGCTCAACGTCGAACTTAACTTCATCGCTTTCGCGGATGTTGTCGATAAGTCCGGATGCGTGTACAAAGATCTCACTTCCGCCATTTTCGGGCGTTATAAATCCGAAACCTTTTGTTTCATTAAAAAATTTTACTGTTCCTTTTTGCATTATGTAATTTTTAAATATCCGGCGAAGGTACACTAATTAATCGATTAAACCCGTAAATAATTTTATCACAGGCAAATAGGTTATTGATATGACATGCCACGCCCTTGCAGATATATTACAGCTAAGCGGCAGCAGGTGTTATTTCTTTTTCACGGGGGATGAAATTGACGCGGATGAAGAGCCTTTGGCCGCCTGGTAATCCGATGGTGCTTTTTTGCCGGTAGTGCTCGGCGCTTTTTTTACGTTTTTACTTCCTTTGTCTTTGCTCATGATGTGTTGAGATAAATGTGAATTGATCGGGAAAGACAGAGAAATGCCGAAAATGTGGCCGCTTTGAATTTGACGATGAAAGCTATTGCTTTTGGTAAATATAAAGATTTGCAGCGGAATTTGGAAATTTAGGCTCCTGCCTGGGCTGTCCGCAGACTCTGACTACGGACTAATATGTCTGTAGTTTGCAACTACAGTACTAGAACAACTTCAACTGCATCTCCTTCGGCGGTTTTGCCTTGCCGAAAACCGTCCGTCCCCCATATTTCCACGAATCATTCCGTTCCTGCTCGATCACTTTATCAAAATTGGCATTTGGCGTAAAATCCTTTTCTGCGCGTTCGGCTATGGTATGCAGGCGTTTGATGGCCTCGCTTTTTTCGCTGTTGCCCAGTTTGGCTTTGGTGATGGCGGTTTGCAGTACGCCAAGCGTTTCGTCGTAAACTTTGGTCGGGACAGGGAAGGGGTGACCGTCTTTGCCGCCATGTGCAAAAGAAAATCGTGCCGGGTCCTTAAACCGCGAAGGTGTGCCATGGATAACCTCGCTTACCAAAGCCAGCGACTGTAACGTACGCGGACCGAGGCCCTCTAAAAGCAGCAGGTCCTCAAAATCAGAGGGCCGCTTCTCCTGCGCCAGCCAGAGCACGGCGCCCAGGCGTTTCAGGTCGACGTTTTCGGCACGTACGTCATGATGCGAAGGCATAACGAGCTTTTGCACTTCGGCCAGCATTTTCCCGGGATTTTCCTGTGCGATCTGCATCACGCCGTCGCGCGAGGGCCCGGCTTGTTTATCGGCCATATTGAGGATATAGCCGTTGTTCTGCCCGTAAATAAACGTATGCGGATCGTCGACAAAAGCGGTAATAGAAGCCGAATGCCAATGGTAGCGCCGCGCTGTTTTGCTGTGCGGACTCATGCCCTGCTGCACCACGGCCCATTTGCCCTCGTTACTCACGATAAAATTGTGGGTATATAATTGGAAACCGTCCTGGATGGCTGTATTATCTACCTTGGCGCTCAGCTTGCTGCAGCGCACCAGCTCGGTGCCGTTCAGCCCGGTGCGTTCGCTGATCTTTAACAGTTCGTTAGGCGTTTCGCGCGAGTGGCTGCCCTTGCCGCCGCATATATAAATGCCCAACTCGCGGCTATGCGGATTGATGGCACGTTTTAATGCGCCCATAACCGAAGTGGTAATGCCCGAGGAGTGCCAGTCCATACCCATTACCGCACCCAGGCTTTGAAACCAGAACGGGTCGCTGATGCGGCGCAGTACCTCGTCCTTCCCGTAATCCATCACAATGGTTTCCACCACCGCCAAACCCAGCTTTGTCATGCGCTCGGCCAGCCATTTGGGCACATAACCATAGTGCAAAGGCAGGTCGGCGCTTCCCGAACGTTCCATGCTAACAAAATTAGCAAAATGATTTAAGAAAAGAAGTCATGCCGAATTTATTTCGGCATCCCACAGGACGATTGGAATTGCACGAGAGATCCTGAAACAAGTTCAGGATGACATCTTGCTTATTTCAACGCATCAAACGCATATTTTGCGTCGCTCCAAAATTCATCGAGCGCGATGATGCGCGGTTTAAAGAAAGAGATCAGTGCGGGCCAGTCGTTTTTATTGAAGATACTTGCGCCGTTGAGTGTTTTATATATCCGGCTGAAGCATTTGCCATCCTCATCCTGGTAGTCGGGCTGCCATTCCCATTCCTCGCCGAGTGTAACATGAAGGATGTTTTTGAGCTCCAAAAACTGTTCGAAGAATAGCTCGCGGATGCCCGGGTCGGGGTGCGCTACCTGGATAGCGATAGTGGCCGAACGGTTGGCTGCTTCCATACGGAAACAAACATATTTGAGCCCGGTTTTGTAATTGATCCAGTTGACCTTCAGGCCATCAGCGGATAATTGCGGAGATATATACTGACCGAACGTTGTCCAGAACTCTTGCCTGATACGGGATGCTTCTTCTTTGGAAAACATAAACAGAGGCGCAAATTTATGTTAATTTCCAGCCATTACTGACACGATCGCGCCAGTGTTGCAGGTGTAGCAGGCTCTGATGAAACACTACACCTGTGGTTAAAGTGCTTACCTGATCGTAAACTTATAGCTCAGTTTTTCATCCTGCGAGTTGCTGCCCAGCACCAGCGTGTAATCGCCGGGGTAAAGCCGCCAGCCATGTTTTTGCAGGTCCCATTTTTGTAGGTCACTAACCGGTATTTTAATGGTGACGGGCTCCGACCCTTCCTGCGCGACGGATATGCGCTTAAAACCTTTTAGCTCCTTAACCGGCATGCGGCCGATCTTTGGATATTCGATATAAGCCTGCACCACCTCGTCCCCGGCCATTTTGCCGGTGTTTTTCACGTTGATGGTGACAGCTAGGGTATCTTTCAGTTTATATTGTTTTGAAAGTTGCGTTTGCGACTGGTATTCAAACGAGGTATAGCCCATGCCGAAACCAAATGGATACTGAACCGGGCCTGTAAAATAACGGTAGGTGCGGTTTTTCATGGCGTAATCCGAATAATCGGGCACATCGTTGATCGACTTGTAAAAAGTAACCGGCAAATGCCCTGAAGGCGATACCTTACCGAACAGCAGGTCGGCGAACGCATTGCCGCCCTGCTCGCCGGGATACCAGGCAAAAACGATTGCGTCGGCATAGGGTTCGATGGCCGAAACGTCGACGTCGCTGCCTGCGGTGATCACCGCGATGATAGGCTTGTTCCGGACGCTGCGCCTCAATGCCTGCATAAATCTGATCTCGCTGCGGGGCAGGCTCAGATCCTTTTTATCGCCGCCTGATTTGGACAGGAAAGCATCGCCCGCTTCGCCTTCCAGTACGGGCGACAGGCCGATCACGGCAATCGTCACGTCGGTATTACCGGCAGCCCAGGTACCTCCGAAATGGGTGGTGTCGCTGTAGTCGCAGCCCAGGTCGTATTCGATACGGGTTGAAGGATCGACAGCCGATGTTATGCCATCTACAAAATTTACCACCTGCGTGCTCACGCCATGGTAATTGCCGATCATCGGGTCGAACCCGGCTGCGTTGGGGCCGATGATCATCATGCTGGCATATTTGCTTTTATCCAGCGGTAAAACATTGTTGTTATTCTTCAAGAGAACGATGCTTTGCTGCGCCACTTTGCGGGCAAGCGCAACGTGGGCTGCATTATGAACGCTATCGGCTCCATAGGAATGGTATGGAATGCTGTTCGGGTCGTCATAAAAACCCAATTTGAATTCAGTTCTGAGCAGCTCGAACAGTCGCTGATCAACTTCCTTCTCAGTCAGTAAGCCCTGTTGTATAGCCTTGATCACATCGTTTTGCAGGATGGTAGAGCAGTCCAGGTTTACGCCGGCCTTGATAGCAGCAGCGGCCGTTTCTACCGGTCCGGGCAGCGACTTATGCGTTTGGAAAACATCATCCAGTGCCCCACAGTCCGTCACAACATGACCTTTAAATCCCCATTCTTTACGCAGGACGTCGGTCAGGAGCATCTTATTAACAGAATTAGGCACGCCGTTCACCCGGTTATAGGCGCTCATAACCGACTCAACATGCGCGCCGCTAACCAGCGCATGAAAGGCGTAGAGGTAGGTTTCGCGGAGATCTTTTTCGTCGACTATAGCGTCAAAGTGGTCGCGCGTTGCTTCCGGGCCGCTATGCACCGCGAAATGCTTGGCCGTTGCCGAGGTCTTTAAATGGTTCGGATCGTCGCCCTGCAAACCTTCTACAAAGGCCGAGCCCATGGTAGCCGTAAGAAAAGGATCCTCACCGTAAGTTTCCTGCCCGCGGCCCCAGCGCGGATCGCGGAAAATATTGATGTTTGGCGTCCAGAAGGTAAGACCCATGTACTGTAAGTGTCTATCTTTTGCAATGGCGAGATTGTATTTTGCTCTGGCTTCAGTGGAAATGACTGTTGAAACCTGGTGGATCAGGGCGCTATTGAAAGTGGCCGCCATGCCGATGGCCTGCGGGAAAATGGTTGCCTGGCCGGCGCGGGCAACACCATGCAGGGCCTCATTCCACCAATTATAAGCCGGAATACCTAAACGCGGAACAGCTTTGCTCTGATAACCCAACAGGGATACTTTTTCTTCAAGGGTGAGCCGGGACACGAGGTCATGTACGCGTTCGTCGAGCGGTTTGCTCATGTCTTTATAAACCGGAGTTTGAGCTTTAGCAGTAGTTGCAGCTAAAAGGCAAAGAAGGACGAAGCCAAAGTTTTTCATCATAAAAGTGTATGGCTAAAAATAGGAAATCTGGCCGCTGATTTTTGGGATTTATTGATTTCGCTGATAAAATGTTAAAAATGTACAAATAGGCTATCCGTCAATTGGAATCGCTTTAGTCTTGAAATCATGTCCAAAATACTACATTAGCAGATCGATTATGAAAAAAGTTCTCACCACCGCATTTTCTTTTTTGTTGGTTTCGTTTGGTTTTGCTCAATCAGCACCTAAACCCTACGGCCCCCTGCCAACAAAGGGCCAGCTGCAATGGCAGGAAACCGAAATGTATTGCATTATTCACTTCGGGCCGGATACCTACACCGACAAAGAATGGGGCTATGGCGACGAAGATCCGAAGATATTTAATCCGTCGAACTTCAGCGCAATGAAAATTGTCGGCGATTTGAAAGCGGGAGGATTTAAAGGCATTGTTGTGGTGGCCAAGCACCACGACGGGTTTTGTCTATGGCCGACCAGGACAACCGAACATAACATATCACAAAGCCCTTATAAAAACGGCAAAGGCGATATCGTTAAAGAATACCGTGAGGCCTGCGACAAGCTGGGCATTAAAATGGGCGTTTACTGCTCGCCATGGGACAGGAATAGCCCGCTGTATGGAAAAAAGGCCTACGTCACTGAAGTTTACCGCAAACAATTGGAAGAATTGGAGAGCAATTATGGACCGTTGTTTATCGTTTGGCACGATGGCGCCAACGGCGGTGATGGCTATTATGGCGGTGCAAGGGAGGTGAGAAAAATTGACCGCTCAACTTATTACGGCTGGGATACGACCTGGAACATTACCCGCCGCCTGCAGCCCAATGCGGTGATCTTTGGCGATGTCGGTCCTGATGTGCGCTGGGTGGGCAATGAGCAGGGTCACGCCGGCGCAACCTGCTGGGAAACCTATACGCCGCATGCGCCTGATTCGGGTAAGATGCCGGGCAACGGTTACACCAAAGATTATGAAGGCACCGAAGGCCAGCGTGATGGCAAGTATTGGATGCCGGCGGAGTGCGATGTGCCATTCAGGCCGGGATGGTTCTACCATAAATCACAGGACGGAAAAGCAAAAACGGCCGACTCGCTTATCAACTTGTATTTTATGAGCGTGGGCAGGGGAGCTTGCCTGGACCTTGGCCTGGAACCGGATCCAAGCGGGCAGTTGAATCCTGACGATGTTGCCAAACTGAAAGAATTTGGTCAATATCTGAAAAAAACCTTTGCCGTGAACCTGGCCAAAGGCGCTGCATTAAAAGCCAGCAATGTGAGGGGAGGAGACTATAAAAGGTTTGGCCCTGGAAACTTACTGGATAACAGCCGTTACAGCTATTGGGCGACGGATGACAACGTACACACGCCTCAACTGATACTTGATCTGCATAAAGTTAAATCATTTAATGTTATCCGGTTAAGGGAGAATATCAAACTTGGACAGCGTATAGATGCAGTTGCTGTTGATGCCTGGCAGAACGGCGAATGGAAAGAGATCGCAACTGCGACCAGCATCGGGGGGAACAGGCTGATCCGCTTACCTAAAACTGTTGAGACCAGCAAAGTGCGACTTAGGATTACTAAGGCTCCGGTCTGTATTGCATTAAGCGATTTTGGTTTATTTAAAGAACCTGACCATATCTGACATGAAAAAGCTTGCTCTTATAATCATCGCACTTGCTGCCGGGTATTCGGCGAATGCCAGGCCAATAATTGATACGCCTCAAACGGGCGGCCTATTTGATGCTTCTGAAAAACCACAATTGATATCCAAACAATTCAGCTTTACGGAAGGCGCATCAGTGGATAAAAGAGGTAATGTTTTCTTTACCGATCAGCCGAATAACCAAATATGGGAATACAGCGCCGATGGAGAATTATCACTCTGGATGGACAGTACGCTGCGTTCGAACGGGACTTATTTCGATGCCAAAGGCAATCTCATCAGTTGCGCCGATGAACATGACCAACTGATTTCGATCAGTCCGAAAAAGAAAATAACCATCCTGGTGAATAATTTTAACGGCCATTTGCTGAACGGACCCAATGATGTTTGGGTAGCGCCGAACGGGGATATGTACTTTACCGATCCCTATTACAAGCGTGATTACTGGACACGTAAACAGCCGGATCTGAAAAGCCAGGATGTGTATTACGTGAAGAAGGGCAGCCACAAGCCTGTGGTTGTGATCAGCGACATGGAGCAGCCAAATGGAATCGTTGGTACGCCCGATGGCAAATATTTGTATGTGGCCGATATAAAGGCTAATAAAACGTACCGATACAGTATTGCGGCCGATGGAGAACCGGTTTATAAAACATTTTTTGTCCCGCTAGGCTCCGACGGTATGACCCTCGACGAAAAAGGCAATGTTTACCTTACCGGCAATGGGGTAACAATATTCAATCCAAAGGGCGAAAAGATAGCCCATATCGATATCCCTGAACCATGGACGGCTAACCTGTGTTTTGCAGGTAGGAACAAGGACGAGCTCTTCATCACCGCCTCAAAAGCAATTTATATCCAAAAGATGACCGTAAAAGGAGTGGAGTGAGATTTTTCCACAGATAATCAACCCGATATAAATATATTTAAGAATTAACTACTTAATATATGGATTTTATATACATTTGCTTCGTTAAGTTTTTTTCCATAGTCGGGTGACCGAGTGGAGAGGTGATGGTCCGCAAAACCTTTTACGGCAGTTCGAATCTGCCCCCGACGTCCATATTAAACTGAAAGCAGAAAGCCCAAAGCAGGAGACTCTTAGGGAACGTTCAAAATGCTTTGGCTTCCGGCTTTTCCGGTATCACTTCCTTGTTTATTCAATATGAAATCTATGTATTATCATACATATTTTCATTATTAGGATTGTTAGAAAAGCTAATTTGTTTAATATTGCATCATCTGCCCGTCAGCAGGATATATTATAAAGTTTCCTGTCGAAAAATTACTTTGGGTAAATAAAAAAACAAACGCGAATTGTCGTCAGTTAATTCATTGTTGCCTAATTTAGATAAAGAAAAACAACCCGGTATATCCACGCAAAACAGCCATTTTCTACATAAAACCACATTATTTATTAAATGAAAAAAGACCAGAGTGCTTCAACCAAGATTCTTTCCATTGATATTGGCGGATCACATATTAAGGCTACCATCCTGGACGAAAATGGTACGCTCCAGATGAACTACGAAAAAGTAGAAACACCCAAGCCGTCAACACCGGAAAATTTGGTCGGCGCTATAAAAAAACTGGTAAAAAATTTCCCGGGCTATGAAATGATCTCGGTCGGCTTTCCGGGTTATGTAAAAAAGGGCGTTGTGAAAACTGCTCCAAACCTGGGCACCGATTACTGGGAGGATTTTAACCTGAGCAAAAAACTGGAAACGGAGCTGGGCAAACCTACACGCGTGGTGAATGATGCCGACATGCAGGGCCTCGGCCTGGTGAGCGGCAAAGGCCTGGAACTGGTTATTACGCTGGGCACAGGCGTGGGTACTGCATTTTTGGTCGACGGGCAGCTGATGCCGCACCTGGAGCTTTCGCATCATCCGATCTCGAAAGGGAAGGATTATGATGAGTACGTAGGCGATAAGGCGCTGCAAAAAGAAGGCGTGAAGAAGTGGAACAACCGGATGAAAAAAGTATTGAATGTGCTGAAAACCGTGGTGAACTATGACATCCTGTACATCGGCGGCGGCAATTCGGATAAGCTGAACTTTAAATTGGATAAAAATATCAAGATCGTAACCAACCAGGAGGGTATAAAAGGAGGAGCAAGGTTATGGTTTAAAGATGAACGTCACGACCTGATCACGGCGATCCCGACGCTGGTAGAATAAACGAAACAAACACAACAGTTAGTAATAAATACCTTTCAAAAATGGATACAAGCACAAAGAGCATAGAACAGTTAGCGATTGATACCGTAAGGGTACTCTCGGCCGATGCGGTACAAAAAGCAAATTCGGGGCATCCCGGAACTCCGATGGCCTTAGCGCCGATCGGCCACGTGCTTTGGTCGCAGTTCATGCATTATAATCCTAAAAATCCGCATTGGGCCAACCGCGACAGGTTTATCCTTTCAGCCGGCCATGCCTGTATGTTCCAGTATAGTTTTCTTTACCTGACGGGTTACGACATCACACTTGATGATATTAAAAATTTCCGGCAGTTGCATAGCAAAACCGCGGGGCATCCCGAATACGGATTGTTAGATGGTATCGAAGTTACTACAGGCCCCCTGGGGCAAGGTTTTGCCAACGGTGTAGGTTTTGCAATCGCTCAGAAATACCTGGCAGCCCGTTACAACAAGCCGGGTTTCGATCTGTTCGACTATAAAATATACGCCATTTGCAGCGACGGCGACCTGATGGAAGGCGTAGCGTCGGAAGCTGCTTCACTCGCGGGCCATCTTGAGTTGGGCAATATTATCTATATCTACGATGACAATCATATTTCGATAGAAGGAGATACCGATATTACTTTTAATGAGGATGTTGCCGAGCGGTTCAGGGCTTACGGGTGGCATGTGCAGGAAGTTGCCGATGCCAATGATATCCATGCCATCTCAAACGCCATTAGTAATGCCCGTATCGAGGTAAGCAAACCTTCATTGATCAAAGTTCGCTCACACATAGCTTATGGCAGCCCGAATAAGGTAGATACCGCGGGTGCGCACGGCTCGCCGCTTGGAGGCGATGAGGTGAAACTGGTTAAGAAATTCTTCGGCTTTGACCCTGAGCAATCTTTTGTGGTTCCTGATGAGGTTTTAGAATATTATCGTTTCTGCGGCAGCAAAGGCGAACCCCTGGAAGAGAAATGGAACGACTTGTTTGCACAGTATAAGCAGAAATTTCCGGAGCTGGCCGCGGAATATGAACTGGCGGTAAGCGGAGAGCTTCCAAAAGGCTGGGATGCCAACCTGCCGGTGTTTAAACCCGAAGGCAAAATTGCAACCCGTGCCGCGTCTGGTAAAGTATTGAACGCGATAGCCGATAAATTGCCGAACCTGATCGGTGGATCTGCGGATTTGGCGCCGTCTACGGACACCAACCTTAAAGAATATAAGTCGTTTACAGTCGAGCACCGCGATGGCCGTAATTTTCACTTTGGTATACGTGAACATGCCATGGGTTCGGCGTTGAACGGCATGGCACTCACCAAAGGCATTATTCCTTTTGGAGCGACATTCCTGATCTTTTCCGAATACATGCGCCCGCCGATCCGTTTGGCGGCCATCATGAAAATACGGCCTGTATTTATTTATACGCACGACAGTATTGGCCTGGGTGAAGACGGCACTACCCATCAGCCCATTGAACAATTGATCTCGCTGCGCTCCATACCGAATATTGTCGTTATCCGTCCTGCCGATGCAAACGAAACTTCGCAATCGTGGAAGGCGGCATTAGAACATAAGGATGGCCCTGTGGTGCTGGTATTTACGCGCCAGGGGCTGCCGGTTATCGACCAGGATAAATACGCCAGGGCTGAGGGGTTACATAAAGGAGCGTATATTCTTTCCGATTCAGATGGAACTCCGGATGTTATTCTTATGGCTACAGGCTCTGAAGTGACTTTGATATTGCAGGCACAGGATAAGTTGAAAGCCGAAGGTATCAAAGCCCGTGTCGTGAGTATGCCGTCGTGGGAACTGTTCGAGAAACAGCCGGCTGAGTACAAAGAGTCGGTATTCCCGAAATCGGTAAGAAAACGTTTAGCAGTGGAAGCAGGCTCGCCTTTGGGCTGGCATAAATATGTAACCGACGAGGGTGACATTATCGCCATGCATACATTCGGAGAGTCGGCGCCTGCCGAGCAGTTGTTCGCTGAATTTGGCTTTACAGTCGACAATGTAGTTGCTAAAGCGAAGGCGCTTGTAAAATAGATTTGAGATAGGAGATGTGAGCTTTGAGATTTAAACGGCTCTGTCTCACATCTCAAATCTCATATCTCAAGTCTTAGAACATGGAATGGCAAAGCGATATAATCACAAACCTTGGCTGGTCCGATACGATCATCAACATCGAGGGCAAGCAAAAGGTGGCTGATGAGATTGCGAAAAAGGTCAAAGACGGTGATATCCTGGGTGTTGGCTCCGGCTCAACTTCATATCTGGCGCTGCTGGCGATCGCCAAAAAAGTCAGTGAAGAACAACTGAACATCAAGGCGATACCGACATCAATCGAGATATCGCTGATGTGCAGTAAACTGGGTATCCCCTTAACCACTTTATACGAGCACCGGCCAGACTGGCTGTTTGATGGAGCGGACGAGGTCGATCCCGACCGCAGCCTGATCAAAGGCAGGGGTGGGGCGATGTTTAAAGAAAAGCTAATGCTTGCGTCGAGCCCGGTAAATTACATCCTGGTCGATGAAAGCAAAAGAGTCGACCGTTTGGGCTCCAAATTTCCGGTCCCGGTAGAAGTGTTCCCCCAGGCATTGTTGCATGTGGAAGAGCAATTGACAAAAATAGGGGCAACCAGCCTGGTACTACGCCCGGCGAAGGGCAAGGACGGGCCGGTGATAACCGAAAACGGCAACCTGGTGCTCGATGCCTGGTTTGACGGCATAGATAAAGACATGGAACGAAGGATCAAATCCATCACGGGCGTTATTGAAAGCGGACTTTTTATAAATTATAATATTGAGGTATTAATTGCGTAACAGCACATTTTAAAATTCACATAATCATGGAAAACAGGGTAAAACAGATACACAATTTCGGCCAGAGCATATGGCTGGACTTTATAGCAAGAAACATCATCAAAAATGGCGAACTAAAAAAACTCATCGATGAAGATGGCGTGAGAGGGGTTACATCAAATCCGGCTATTTTTGAAAAGGCTATTACCAGCGGCACCGACTATGATGCCGACATTGCCGAGTTATCGGATAAGACCGACGATAACGAAGAAATCTTCTTCGGCGTAGCGATAAAAGACATCCAGGAGGCTTGCGACCTTTTCAAGGCCGTTCACGACGAGTCAAATGGCGAAGACGGTTTTGTAAGCCTCGAAGTATCACCATTTCTGGCACTCGACACGCAGGGAACCATTAACCAGGCAGCCGATTTGTGGAAGAAGGTCGACCGCAAAAACGTGATGATCAAGATTCCCGGAACACAACCGGGGTTGGAGGCTATCCGCCAATCAATTGCGAACGGTATCAATATCAACGTGACATTATTGTTCGGTCTGCCGCGCTACGAAGAAGTATGTGAGGCTTATATCTCCGGTCTTGAGGATCACCTCGCGGCAGGTCATTCCATTTCACATATCCGTTCGGTAGCGAGCTTTTTCCTAAGCCGTATCGATGTAATTGTTGATCCGATGCTGGACGAAAAGGGAGCGCCTGAACTGAAGGGCGAGGTGGCCATTGCATCAGCAAAAAAGGCTTACGAGATTTATAAGCGCATTTTCAGCGGGCCGCGCTGGGAAAAACTGGCGGCCAAAGGGGCCAATCCGCAGCGGCTGCTCTGGGCAAGTACCAGCAGTAAAAACCCTGCTTTCAAAGATACCAAATATGTCGAAGCGCTAATCGGCCCTGAAACAGTGGATACCGTTCCGCTGGAAACCATCGAGGCCTTCCGCGACCATGGCATTGTTGCCAATACCCTTGAACAGGGTTTGGATAAAGCGACGCAGGTTTTGGATAAATTGAAGTCGGTGGGCATCGATATCGACCAAATTACCCAGAAGCTGGAGGATGAAGGTATCGAAAAGTTCAATAAACCTTTTGAAAAGCTGCTGCAGGCCATTGAGGATCAGAAAGCTAAAGTAAAGCAATAAATGGAGGCAGCGGCTTTAAAGATATTATTTTTTGATATCGGGGGCGTATTGCTGACAAATGGCTGGGGGCACGAATCGAGACAGGAGGCGGCCAAAAAATTCGGCATCGACTACGCCGAAATGGATGCTCTGCACAACTTTATTTTTAACGTGTATGAGATCGGCAGTATAACGCTGGATGAATACCTGGATACAGTGGTCTTTAATCACCCGCGTGATTTTACACGCGAAGATTTTAAAGACTTCATGCACAAGCAAAGCGTCGAACTGCCTTACATGCTGGAATGGATAAAGGAATGGAAAAAAGATTGCGGCTTCCGGATCATCTCTATCAATAACGAAGGCAAAGAGCTAAATGACTACCGTGTTAAAAAGTTTAAGCTGCATGATTGCTTCGACGCCTTTGTTTCGTCGTGCGAAGTGAATATGCGCAAACCAGATCCGGGAATATTTAAGCTTGCGATGGGTATAGCTCATGCATTGCCGCAGCAATGTGTTTATTTCGACGACCGGATCATGTTCGTAAGAGCTGCGCAAAAGTTAGGCATCCGCTCGTTCCAGCATACCAACTTTGAATCTACCAAAAACATTCTTGAAGACCTTAAAAGGGAAAAATTCGAATAATATGAGCGACAACACATCTAAATATGATTTCGGCATGATCGGCCTGGGTACCATGGGTCGCAACCTGCTTTTGAACATGGGCGATCACGGCGTTAAAGGCGCCGGTTTTGATAAGGACGCTTCCAAGGGGCAGTTACTCGAAAAAGAAGATCAGAATGGCAACCTGAAAGGTTTCAGCGAAGTTGAGCCTTTTATTGCCAGTTTGAATAAACCCAGGGCCGTTATGATGCTGGTTCCCGCAGGTAAAATAGTAGACGATGTTATAGCCGAACTGCTGCCGCTGCTTGACCAGGGTGATATCCTGATCGATGGTGGCAATTCGCACTTTACGGATACCAATCGTCGCGTAGCTGAATTGGAGGCCAAAGGTTTTCATTTTTTCGGTATGGGTGTTTCAGGTGGCGAGGAAGGCGCACGCCGCGGTCCCAGCATGATGCCGGGCGGCGATAAGGACGCCTACAATGTGATGAAGCCTATACTTGAATCCATTGCTGCCAAGGTTGACGGGGAGCCTTGTGTTACTTACATCGGACCGGGTGCATCGGGACATTTTGTGAAGATGGTGCATAACGGTATCGAGTACGGTTTAATGCAGCTAATAGCCGAAGCCTACGAGATCATGAAAAAAGGGCTGGCGATGGATAATGCGGCAATCGGGCAAGTATTTGCTAAATGGAATGACGGTCGTTTGCAATCCTTTCTGATCGAGATCACTAAAGACATATTCAATTATAACGCCCCCGGAACCGACCATTTATTGATCGATGACATAAAAGACGAGGCAAGGGCCAAAGGCACCGGCAAATGGACTTCGCAGGTGGCGATGGACCTGCAGGCGCCTATCCCGACCATTGACACGGCTGTGTCCATGCGCGACCTGTCGAAATACAAGGAATTGCGCATCAAAGCTTCGGAAATATACAACGAAGGCGAACAGGAATTGGATGTCGACACGGAAGAATTTCTTGACGCGCTGGAGCAGGCATTCTATTTCAGCATGATCATCAGCTATGCACAGGGCATGCACTTACTCTCCAATGCGTCGGCCGAGTACAAATACGACTTAAAACTGGATCAAATAGCCAAAATATGGCGCGGAGGCTGTATCATTCGTTCTGCGTTCCTGAACGATATTTACAATGCTTATCAAAAGAATCCGGGCCTTAGCCATTTGCTGCTGGACAACGGCGTAGCCGGATTGGTTACCGGTTCCGTTAAAGGGGCCAGGACGGTATTATCAGCGGTAATTGAGGCTGGTATTGCGGCCCCGGCATTTGCCGCGTCATTGAGTTATTTCGATAACTTCCGTAACAAACGGATGCCGTCGAACCTTACCCAGGCCCAACGCGACTACTTTGGAGCGCACACCTACGAACTGATAGGCAAGGAAGGCGTTTTCCATACACAATGGACGAAAAAATAATTTGACAGAAAAGACATTACTATGAGTTCAAACCCAAATTCGGCACCTACCATATTTATCATTTTCGGCGGAACGGGCGACCTGAACGCCCGGAAGATCATGCCGGCACTTTACAACCTGTATTTAGACGGCTGGATGCCTGCGCAATTTTCGATTGTCGGAACCGGCCGCACCCCGCTGACCGATGAGCAGTTCAGGAACAACATGCTGGAGGATATCAACCAGTTTTCGCGCAGCGGCAAAGCTGATAAAGATAAATGGGCAAAATTCGAGGCAAGTGTTTTCTACCAGGTTTCGGATGCCAAGGATGCTGAAACCTATAAGGAATTTGGTAAGAAGATAGAGCAGCATAATGCCGAGTGGAAAACTAAAGCAAATGTAATCTATTACCTGGCTGTATCACCGAACCTTTTCCCGGTTATTGCATCTAATATTGCCAAAGCTAAACTTGCCGAAGACAAGAACAGGACCCGCATCGTTATCGAAAAACCATTCGGCCACGACCTGGAAACCGCCAGGGAACTGAACGAGTTGCTAGCCAAAATATTCGACGAATGCCAGATATATCGTATAGACCATTACCTCGGCAAGGAGACGGTACAAAATATTATGGCGTTCCGTTTTGCCAATTCCATTATGGAGCCGTTATGGAACCGTAATTATATAGAATATGTACAAATATCTGTTACCGAGCAGTTGGGCGTGGAAGAGCGCGGCGACTACTATGAAGGTTCGGGAGCCTTAAGGGACATGATCCAAAACCACCTGCTGCAGTTGTTATGCCACGTGGCGATGGAGCCGCCGGTTAGCTTCAATGCCGATGAAGTGCGCGACCGTAAGGTAGACGTTCTGAAAGCAATGCGGAAATTTACGCCGGAGGACGTACGTACTTCGGCTGTGCGCGGCCAGTATGGCAACGGATGGATGAAAGGCAAGGAAGTGCCCGCTTATCGTGACGAGCCCAAGGTCGACCCGCAGTCGAACACGGAAACGTTTGCCGCTATTAAATTCTTTGTGGACAACTGGCGCTGGCAGGGCGTACCATTTTATGTGCGCACAGGCAAGCGTATGCATCAAACCTCATCGGTGATTACTATCCAGTTCAAGGATGTTCCGCACCTGATATTCCCAACCGAAGCGGCCGAAAGCTGGCAGCAAAACAGGCTGATCATCAGCATACAGCCCGAAATGAGCATCCGTTTGCAGGTACAGGCAAAGCGGCCGGGCATAGATATGGTGCTGAACGTAGTGGATATGGTGTTCGACTATAAAGGCACGTATTCACAACAAGCGCCTGAGGCTTACGAAACGCTGATCCTGGACACCATGCTCGGCGATCAAACGCTCTTTATGCGCGGCGACCAGGTAGAAGCAGCCTGGGAGCTGGTGATGCCGATATTGACTACCTGGCAAAATAAAAAAAGCCTCAATTTCCCGAACTACTCGGCTGACTCCTGGGGACCTGAATCGGCAGAGGCATTAATAGCACGCGATGGCTTCAATTGGTTCACACTACCGGTAAACGGAAAAAAATAAAGCGAATGAAAATAAATGTTTTTGACACCGAAGATGAATTGCTGAATGGACTGGCTAAATACTTCGTGTTGATAGCCGCCGATTCCATTGCCGAGCACGGGCAATTTTCTGTAGCTCTATCGGGCGGAAATTCCCCAAAAAAGCTTTATGAGCTGCTCGCATCCGCGAAATATAAGGACAAGGTGGAATGGAGTAAGGTTCATTTCTTTTTTGGCGACGAACGTTATGTTCCGCATACCGACCCGCAAAGTAATTACCTGATGGCGAAAAAGTCGATCCTCGAACCTCTTGGTTTGAGCTACAGGCAAATCTTTCCAATCAATACCTCGGTAACGCCCGAAGAAGCGGCATCAAGATATACCATCGATATCAATCAATATTTTGCCGGATTCGACGCTCGTTTCGACCTTATCCTACTGGGCCTGGGCGATAATTCGCACACTGCGTCGTTATTCCCGCATACCCAGGTATTGCACGACAAAGTTCCACAAGTTAAAGAGGTTTTCCTCGAAGATCAGCAAGTTTATCGTATTACCATGACCGCGCCGTTGATAAACCAGGCGCACCATATCGCTTACCTCGTTTTCGGTCAGGGTAAAGCTCAGGCCGTTCATAATGTAATAGAGGGTAAACCTAATGTTGAAGAATACCCGGCACAGTTGATCAAACCGTCGGATGGCGATCTGCAATGGTTCCTCGACAAGACCGCCGCCTCGGAATTAAAAAATTAATAAGTCCATACAAGAAATTGAGAGCGTCTCCGGCTATCCTGAGGCGCTTTTTTAATTTCTGAGAAGCCCCTTTTTAACTACTGGTATAAAAATTGTGAATTATTGTTTACAACGGTAACAATAATGACAAGGTTCCGTACTACTGGTTCAAATACTATTTGTTAATTTTATATCAATCTGCAAACTATACCTGTCACAATGCCTGAGACTGTGCTATCAGATAACGAAAAAGCAAAAGTTGATTTAAGTTACTGGGAAACCAGGCTACAAGACGCAACTCCGCTGTATATTCCGGCTGATTTTCCAAGACAAACGACGAAAAAAAACATCGAGACCAACCTTGTCAAACTTAGTATTGACGAAGAAATATATGGGCGATTGCTCCAGCTTTGCAACAATAAAGCTATAAAGCATAGTGTATTGCTGCTTGCCATTTTCGAGGTTTTGTTATACCGTTACACCGATAAAGATGACATATTATTGTGGAGTATTTTACCCTTTTCAGACGACGGAACGCAACTCGGCCTGGTGCCACTGAGAAATGCTGTAGATGGCAACCAGGTTTTTACAGAATTTCTGGAAAATGTAAATGAAGCCATTGAGGCAGACCTGCGCTATCAGACAAATATTGCCAATAATCACACCCGACATTTGCCTATAAACCAGTTATTTGTATTTGATAATAACGCCCAGAATACTTTCCTGCAGGAAGCGATAGAGGGAATCGAACTTAAATTGACCGCCCGGGAGACAGGGAGGTCGATTGATCTTCTCTTAGAATATGATGCATCATTGTTCAGGAAAGACACGGTGAGCCGAATGGCTGACCACTACATGCAACTTTTGCAGGCAGCCGTCGACAACCCGCAAAAAAGTATAGGTTCATTGCAAATGCTTACCCAGGAAGAATGGCGGAGTATTGTTTTCGACTTCAATAATACGTTAACGTCATATGCTTCTGAAAAAAACCTGGCACAACTGTTTGAAGAGCAGGCAGAAAAGTCTCCTGATGCTATCGCGCTGCGCCAGCACGAGCTGTCGATGACCTATAACGAATTGAATGAAAAAGCCAATTCGCTGGCATGGCATCTCATAGAACGCGGTGTCGAACCGGGCGACAATGTGGGCCTTGTAACGACGCGCGGCTTCGACATGATCGTCGGTATGTATGGCATCATGAAAGCAGGCGGCGCCTATGTGCCGATTGATCCGCAATACCCGGTTGACAGGCAACAATATATTTTGAATAATTCGTCCGTCACGCGGGTAGTAGCCGATGGGGATTATGCATTAGAGCGCTCCATAGGTCCCGAGTTATTTATTAAACTGAACTCCCTTGCAACAGACGATGTAACCAAAGGCAATCCGGGTGTCAAGATCAATAGCAGGCAATTAGCTTATACTATTTATACATCAGGTTCGACAGGCCGGCCCAAAGGGGTAATGATCGAGCACCACTCGGCGGTAAACCTCGTACAATGGGTCAACAAACGATTTAATATCGGCACCAATGACAGGCTGTTGTTTATCACATCGATGTGTTTCGATCTGTCGGTATATGATATTTTCGGCATCCTGGCGGCGGGCGGCTCCATCGTCATTGCCAGGCAGGAAGAGGTGATGGACATAGCCAAACTGAAAGACATGATGCTCAAACATAGCATCACTTTTTGGGATTCTGTCCCCACAACTATGGACTACCTGGTAAGGGAACTGGAAAGCCAGGATACGGAGTACTTGCAGGAAACGTTGCGGGTAATATTTATGAGCGGCGACTGGATACCGGTCAGTCTGCCCGACAGGATCCGGAGATTTTTCCCCAATGCTGAGGTTATCAGTCTTGGCGGCGCTACCGAAGGTACAGTATGGTCGAATTATTACTCGGTCGGGAAAGTTGGAAAAGACTGGGGGAGCATACCTTACGGGAAACCAATAAATAATAATTTCTTTTATATACTGAACGAACAACTACAGCCCGCGCCGGTTGGTGTTGCCGGCGAGCTTTATATTGGCGGCGTAGGCGTGGCCAGCGGCTATGCGAATGATGCAGATAAGACCAATTATTCGTTTGTCGCAGATCCTTTTAATAACGAGGCGGGCGGCCGTATGTACCGGACAGGCGACCTTGGGCGGATGTTGCCGGATATGAACATGGAGTTCATAGGCCGAAAAGACGACCAGGTAAAGATTCGCGGTTTTAGGATCGAATTAGGCGAAATAGAAAGCATACTGAAACAAAGCGACCGGATACTTGATGTGGTCGTACTGGCCAGGAACGATAGTGAAGGTAAGAAAAGCCTTGTCAGCTATATCGTTCCAAAAGAAGATTATAAGCGCGAGGAAGTCATAGCTTTTTTGAAGGGCAAAGTGCCGGATTATATGGTACCGTCGATCTGGATGGAACTGGATAAGCTGCCGCTAACATCAAACGGCAAAGTGGATAAAAAGGCCCTTCCGGATTTTAAGGCGGAAATACAATTAAAAGACACTTATACGGCGCCGCGAACAGAATCTGAAAAATTATTGGCGGACATCTGGGCCCAGGTTTTGAAAATCAGACAGGTAGGCATAGAAGATAATTTTTTCGATATCGGCGGTCATTCTTTGCTGGCGGTGCAGATCATGACGAAGATTGAAAAGAAAACAGGCAAAAAGTTTCCTATCGCCACTTTGTTCAGGTTCCCGACGATAGCATCGCTTGGAGGCTTCCTTGACGAGGAAGAAGAAAAAGACCATCACTGGCGGTCGCTCGTCCCGATAAAGCCCTCAGGCAATAAAACGCCCGTTTACCTGGTTCATGGTATCGGGATGAACGTGCTTAATTTCAACGACCTGGCTAACTATGTGGATAGCGAGCAACCGGTATACGGTTTCCAGGGGCTTGGATTGGATGGGACCGAAAACCCGCCCGGCAGTATTGAAGAAATTGCTTCGTTTTATGTTGCTGAATTGCTTAAACATAACCCGAAGGGGCCCTATGCCGTTGCGGGTTATTCCATAGGCGGATTTATTGCGGTTGAAATGGTAAGACAGCTTTTAGCGCAGGGGCGGCACGTGAAAATGTTCGGAATATTTGATACGGACGCTGAAAACGCGCGTGAAAGCGAACCCTGGCACGTCATAATGCCAAAAGTTGTTAAGCGCTACCTGCCGAGGTTTATGGGCGGCGAAAAGTCCTTACGCAAGCAGTTGGCTTACATCATCAAAACGCGCACCGAGGCTATCGGCGACAAGGTGGGGATTGCAAAAAAGCCTGAATCGAGATTGTACTTTGCTTTGCTTAACGAGCTCATCGGTCAGTATCAATCCGCATTGGATCGTTACACAATGAAACCAGTTGATGCGAAGGTTCGTTTATTCAAGGCCAAGATCAATGTCCACTACAATGATGACAAAGAATACCTTGGCTGGAAAAAATTCGCAAAAAACGGCGTGGAGCTGCTGGCTGTTCCGGGCGATCACCTGGATATGCTTAAATTGCCTAACGCGGCCGTATTTGGCCGGATACTTCAAAATGCATTGGACAACGATTAATCGATGTTTTATTTGCGCCAAACAATCACGTATCTTTAATTAAACCAGCAACGATGACCATAAGACCATTAAAAGGGAATGATATCGAGGGATGTGCTGCGCTATACCTGCAGGCATATAACCGCGCGCCGTGGAATTACAATTTCACATTGGAAAAGGCTGCCCGGTATTTGGCCGAGTATGCCGAGAGAAAACGTTTCGTTGGTTTTGTATTGAGCGAAGGCGACTTGATAGTGGGGGCGATGCTGGGCCATTCGAAGACATGGTGGACCAATGATCTGCTGTACATCGATGAGCTTTTTATTTCGCCCGACAGGCAACGAATGGGCTATGGCAAAATGCTGATAGACCGCAGTGAGGAATATGCTCAGGAAAATGGGCTTGAAGTGATTACCTTAATGACCAACAGGCATATGCCGGCGCTGAAATTTTATGAGAATAACGACTTTATTCAAGCCGATCACTTCACGATATTGTTTAAGCCGGTTTGAGGCTATTTAATGATCGTACGAATCACCAAGCCGCAAACGAAGCAGAAAGTAATAATGCTGATGGAATAAATGGAAACGACCAGGAGGGTGTCGAGTTTGGTCATTTTTTTGGTTGAAGAGTCCATAATCACTGATCTTAAGAGAATGTCTGTAACTTTATACGGAGCGGGTTTTTACCAGGTTGCAAAAATTAAGTACTTTTTTAGTAAACCGATCACATCACTGCATGCTGTCATCCATACGGAATAAAATTCAAAATTTTTGGGGAGCCGGTCACGAGCGTACGATAAGAATAAAAAAAAATATAGCCTGGTCGTTCCTCATCAAAGGGGCTAGCGTTCTGATCAGCTATTTGCTTGTTCCGCTTACGCTCCATTACATAAACAACCTGCAGTACGGTATCTGGATCACCATAAGTTCGCTGGTTGCCTGGACGAGTACCTTCGATATAGGCCTGGGTAACGGGCTGCGTAACAAACTGGCGCATTCCAACGCATTGAACGACAATGAAAATAACGTCAAATACGTGAGCACCACTTATGCCATGCTTTTTATTATTGGCGCTTCGATATTTCTTGTCTTCCTTATTGCAGGCTCGTTCTTTAACTGGAACCAATTGCTGAACATACCCGGCGAGATTACTTACAGTATTTGGCCCGTAATAGTCATTACAATGGGGGCATTTTGCATACAGTTTGTTTTGCAGCCTGTCAACAGCATCCTTACAGCAACGCACGACCCGTTCAAATCGTCGCTTATATTGCTTTTCTGCCAGTTTTTAACTTTAGTGACGGTTTTTATTTTGACCAAAGCAACACAAGGGAGCTTGATGATACTGGTTATTGCTGCAACGGGCGCCCCTGTGCTGGTTTTCCTCATAGCAAATATTTATCTTTTCGGAACTTCGTTGAAAAGCTTAAAGCCGCGTTTAAGTGCAATCGACTTCAGCAGCGCCAAAAGGCTGCTCAACGTGGGGGGCGTGTTTTTCATTATCCAGGTAGGAGCGCTGATCCTTTATGAGACTGATAATATTGTTATCGCTAAAACCCTGGGTCCGGCGGATGTTACGATATTCAACATCGCTTTTAAATATTTTTCGATATTGACCGTTGTGCTGGCAATCGTTATGACGCCATACTGGAGCGCATTCACGGATGCCTATGCCAAAAAAGACATGGATTGGATCAGGAATTCCATGAAAAAAATGCGGCGGTTATGGCTTTATGCCACAATAGCCGCCCTGGTTTTATGCGGCATCTCGAATATCGTTTATAAGTTGTGGGTCGGCACATCGATTTCCTTTTGGATATCGCTATCGCTGGCCATCAACGTCAGCGTACAAACATGGCAGATCATTCATAGCTATATGCTTAACGGCGTAGGAAAGCTTAGGGTGCAGCTCGTTCTCGTTGTGATCGCCGGTATTCTGAATATACCTCTTTCTGTAATCCTGATCGGGCAAATTGGCATACCCGGCACGGTAGTTGCGAATATTGTGCTGCAATTGCTGATGAATGCGGTATTAACTTATCAATGCCGTTTGATCATGGAAGAAAAGGCGAGCGGTGTCTGGGCAAAATAGTTCATATAAATGTATACCCGAGGCGATTTTATGCGTATAACATTCCAGAACGCGGCTTTTGCAAATTATTTATAATTTTATACGATAAGTATAAGCCTGCCTTAAGTGTGGAATAAATTGTATAGGGCTGATTAGAAAAGTAATTATTACCCCAACCCCTGATTAATTAATACCATTATGGATTACCTTATTACCCTGGTCTTTTTATTGCTTTCGTCGAGTGCGAATGCCATATCGCATAACGATTACATATGGTTCGGGATATTGGTGCTTATGTTTATCTATGCACTTGTCAAAAAGCAGGTCAAGGTAAAAGACCTGAAAATGCTCGGCGTTTTTTCCCTTATATACCTGTTGTATGTTGTTATCCGCTATTTTGTTGTCACCAATTTCTTTGGGGTTAATATCGATCTGGAATTCCTGCAGAGCGATGTTCTCTTCCTGTTCAAATACGGCTTCCTTACCTTTGTTTACTGTATTATTTTAAGGGAGAGACTGATAGATAATATCATTAAGGTGATGCTGCACCTCACTATTATCGACCTCGTTATCTATTTGTTTCAGTTGGTGGGTTTTGCAGATGCGATATACGGTTTTTCCGAGTCGCTTGGCCTGCCCAAGGCAAATACGATCCCGGGATTTACCAACTTCATCATCTTCAGCTTCACAAAAGGACTGCACGAATATCGTAATTCAGGCTTTGTATGGGAACCGGGCGCTTACGGCTGCTTCCTGACGATAACGTTGCTGTTTCATTTCTTCAGAAATAAATTCCGGTTCGATAACATAGCTATCGTTTTTATTGTCGCCATAATCACCACGTTCTCGACAACTAACTACATCGCCCTGTTTATCGTGTTTTTCCTTGCCTATCGTTACCGGGTGCCAAAAATAAACCTTTGGGTTGTGCTTATGATTCCGACGTTTGTTGTCCTCTTTATGACAATACCGGTCTTAGGTCAAAAAATACAGGCGGTATATGATGACGATATGGACGGTTTAAAGCACTTTAAGGAAATATCGATGTACCACAAGAAGCATAGCGAACAGATACCTTTGAACCGTTTCGCCAGTATGACGTATCTTGAAGATAACCTGGGATACAACCTTATATTAGGATTGAGCAATAAATATGATGCTGTGATTACCAAACAATATAACGTGAACATATCTAATGGTATATTCGATTTCCTTGCAAAATTCGGCGTTATAGGATTGCTCTTTTTAATTTACGGCTATATTAAATTTTGTGCTAATTTTCTTAAACGAAAAGAATACCTGGTTTATGCGGTGTTAGTGCTGCTTGCGATCAGTTTTGGTGAGCCGATACTTTTTTTGCCCCTGTTTTTGGTGTTTGTATTCCTGCCATTTTTAACGGTCGATTTCGAAAAACTGGAAAAGAAACGCCCGTTAGGCGACAAAAAACCTGTACGAGCCACAGCATGAAAGATGTATTACAGCAGAACATCGCCGTTTTACTTACCTGTTATAACCGGAAACAGAAGACCCTGGATTTTTTGGAAAGTTTAACCAGCCAGGAGTATTTTAAAAAACTGAAAATTGATATTCATTTAATGGATGATGCCTCGACCGATGGAACACAGGAGGCTGTTAAACAAAAATATCCTTTTGTAGACGTAGTCACCGGCAATGGCAGTCTGTTCTGGGCAGGAGGGATGCGCGCAATCTGGCGCCGGGCCATGAGCGTAAAGGCCTACGATTTGTTCCTGATATTTAATGACGACGTTGTGTTATTCGACGACTCGCTCGAAAGGCTCCTGTCGGCATATGCTGCGTCAGGTCGCGAAGGTAATATAATAGTAGGCTCAACGCTGAGTGCTGAGTCAAAGAAACTAACCTATGGTGGTAATATTCATTACAATATAAAACGCGCCAAATACTATCGCGCTGAACCTGATGCGGTGAAAGCGATAGTATGCCATTCCTGTAACGCCAATATACTGCTGGTTGATAAGGCCGCGGTCGATCAAATAGGCATTTTTCCTGATAGTTATGTCCACTGCCTGGCCGATTTCGATTATACCCTTACAGCTTTCAAAAGCGGTCTGAACGTTGCGATAGCACCGGGCTATTATGGGTATTGTGAGGACGACCACGGTGCTAATTGGCTGTCGGGAAAAAATTCGCTGAAAAAGAGAATAGCATACCTGTACAGTCCCAAGGGGTTGGCATATAAGGAATATCTATACTACATAAGAAAACATTTTCCTGCAGACTATATGATTTCTTTTATAAAATTGTGGCTTAAAACTTTTTTTCCTATACTGTGGGATAAATTCAAGCTGAAGGAGGAACATAATTGAAGGTACTGATCTTACATAACGATTTTCGTGTTTACTGGAAGGGCAGGCTTACCTATCTTAAGAAATTTCTCAACAGTAAGAATATAGAATTTTACGCCATTGAACTTTTCGGCAAAGGATCACCCTACATTTTCGACCGGTACGACAATGTGGAAAAATGGTGGAGCTGCCTTTTCCCTGAACAAAGCTTTAGCGAATTGTCGGTCAATAAGTTGAAAAATGCCTTATTTGCCAAACTTGATGAAATAAACCCGGACGTAGTTATAAGCGGTTCGATCGTTTTCTTTTCGGGAGCGTTAGGCATCCGCTGGGCTAAAAATCATCAGAAAAAATTCATCATGTTCGATGATGCCAAGCCTTCACAGGTAAAAAGAAATTTACTGGTTCAAAGTATAAAAGATCTGATCACGCGGCAGATCGATGGGATATGGTTGCCTACCAAAGACTATGATGCCGAATATACAGGTCTTGATAAAAACAATGTGGTGTTTTTTCATGGCTACAATTGCATTAATAACGAGATTTTTAAGTTCAATAGCAGCAGGGAGATCGTTGGCAAGGTGATCGTTTGCGTTGCCAGGCTTGTTCCCATAAAAAACCTGGACAACCTGTTACGGGCGTGGAAACTCATAGAGACCAAAAATCCCGATTATAAATTGGTGATTATAGGCGATGGCCCCGAATTTGAACATCTTAATTATCTGAAAACCAATCTAAAGCTTGACCGTGTAGTTTTCCTGGGTGCGGTAAATAATACCGATATACCCACCTATTTCTATAATGCAAGCGCGTTTATTTTACCCAGCCTGTCCGAGAGCTGGGGCCTGGTTGTAAACGAAGCACTTGCAGCAGGGCTCCCGGTATTATTAAGTAATAAGATCAATGCACGTAACAGTCTCCTTAGGGAAGGGGTTAACGGGTTTGCTTTCAATCCATTAAGCGTCAGTGAAATGACGGACAAAATAAACAGGTACATCAATCTCGACCTGGACACCAAGATGGCTATGTCGAAGAAGTCGCTGGAAGTGATCGACGAAATGAGTTATGAAAATATGGGTTGCGAATTGCTTACGGCTTTAGATAAGATCATACATAAGAAACACAAAAAGCTCAGCTTTTTTGCCTGGTTAGCAATCAATTCCTGGCATGGTAAATACAACACATCCGGCTGGGACAAATTAGATAAATTATAAATCAAAATTGCGGCTTTTGCTGTTATGCAAGAGCTAAATCATTCTGCCATGATACCAATGCCTATTGAAACATCTACCGAAATGCAATATAAAGTACTCATAACTGCGCCTTCGCTCGAAGAAAAAAGCAATGTAAGCGGGATTTCCACGGTCGTAAGGAACATTATAGAGTTTTCCGATCCGTCCATCCGCTTTATCCATTTCAAGGTCGGCAAAGTCGACAAAAAAAACAGGGACCTTTCCTGGGTCATCGACCAGCTTTTGCTTGTACCCCAGTTTATTTACAATATCCTTAAGTATAAAGTAGATGCTGTACATTTAAATACGGGTTTCGAGCGGGCCTCGCTGAACCGCGATTTCGCGCTCTTCTGGGTTGCGCGGTTTATCATGAAAAAGAAGGTGATCTTTCATGCCCATGGAGGATATTATTTAATGAACCCGCCTAAGAAAGGCTCATTACTCGACCGAATGATCAAGCTGTTACTTATTCAATCGAATGTTGTAATAGTTCTGAGTGATTTGGAAAAAGAACACTTATATAAAAACTACGCTTTCAATAACTGTTTCGCATTACCAAATGCTGTTGGAAAGCGGAAAGTGGAACACCTTACAAAAGATTTTAATAAACCACTGGCCTTTTGCTTTCTCGGCCGTGTGGTTAAGTCAAAAGGTATTTTTGTGATTATTGAAGCGCTCAAATCGCTAAGTAAACATTACAACGAATTTGCATTCAACTTGTATGGGACCGGCCCGGAACTGCAAAATGTACTAAATGAACTCCAAGCTGTACCGGGTTTAAATTATACCTATCACGGTGTGGTGGGAGGAGATAAAAAATGGAAAGCCCTGGAAGAATCGCATGTGTTCATTTTGCCATCACTGTATGGTGAAGGCTTGCCTATGGCCATTCTTGAATCTATGAATGTGCAATGCGTACCTGTTGTTACTGACGATGCGTCGATAGGCACGGTGGTTAAGGACCGGGTAAACGGCTTTATGGTAAAGAAAAATGACGCAAAGGATCTGGCTGATAAGTTGGAATATATCCTGGATCACCGGGATGTATTAAAGCCTATGAGCATCAAGGCTCATAACACCATAGAGGAAAAATTCGGAATGGAACAGTATTCCGTCGAACTGGGGAATATCTATGCGGTATCGGTTATCTATTGATCCAGGCGATGGCCATACAGAAGGCTCTTCTTAATGTGAGTCATTATTTACCAGAGCCGTCGGCATTTACAGACGACCCGAAACAAGTTCAGCGACACACATCCGTGTCACGAATTTTCGATTAGATTTTCAGGCTGTTTTAGATCGGGCATTTTTAATGCGTCTTTCAGCTGAAAATATTGTATCCAGTTATGCCCCTCATAAAAGTTTAAATCTTTATCCCAATACCCGGGGCATTTATTAAGAATACGGCCAATAGAAGCATAGCTGATCTCCGCAATAAAAGGTTCCCCTTTTTCATCGAAAAGAAAGTCATATGCCATTGCCTGGAACTGCATTTCTTCCGAAATTTTAAGCGCTATTTTGATGCAACGCTTGTCGATCATATCCGGATTAAAGTCGTTATTTCCGCTGCCAGATGCCCTGAAGTCGTTTTTCCGCACCATACGCCTGAATGCCAGTGCCCGGCCACCTACAACGTAAATACGGGTGTCGAATTTATTCCCCGGCAAAAATTTCTGGAATAAAACGTAATTTTTGTTTAACTGCCAGAAAGGTTCGGCATCCTCGCCGCGCCATTGACGCATCAGGTTACCACCAGTGTGGCGGATAAATTTTTTGATGTTAAAATCGACTTCCTTGGTTGTTTTACCAAAAGTGATCTTATTGCTGGTAATACCCTCACTAAACATTTTATTGATCAGTCGGGTTGCCGACCTTTTGCTTTTGGCAAGCAAAACATTGTATGAAGCTGCGCCCCCCTTAAGTTTAAACACCAACGGGTATTCCTGTACCGTATCAAGCCATTCAAGCGCTTTTTTACGGTCATAAAACACCCAGGTATCGATAAATGGATACCCTTTCAGGTGCAGCATATAATATTGCTTTATCTTATCATCATAATGCCACGAGGTGCGCTGGTCGGGCAGGCATGGGATACCCAATTGGTACTCAATAATAGGCATAATGTTTTTTGCTAGTTGCAGATGGTCGTCCCATTGTATCCAGCGATAAATAAAAAGGTCCGACTTTTTTACATTATCCCAAAAGTCGGCGTCACTCGCATCGACACGCATGTGGGGTATGTTGTTGTAATCAAGTATCTTTTCAAATATCTCACAAAAAGGATCAAACCGGCCGTACCGGTCGTTATGTATAGTGACAAGCATTTTTTAATTTTTTATAAAGTTTTTCAATATTCGGATAGCAACATTTTTGGGGGTCTGGATGGGGCGAAGATCAAAAGTAATTGCGGCTCTTTTAATATTAGTACTCATTATTTTTCAATCATCTGTTCAAAAAACGAAATTATTCTGTCGCCCTGGCCAGAATATTCGAATTGCTCAAGGGCCACGCTTCTACCGTTGGCTCCTATAACCTCAGCTTCCTCGTAATTGGAGAATATCGTTCGCAATTTATCGGCAAGCTGATCCGGGTTGTTCGGTTCAGCAAGGTATGCATCTTTCTGATCTGTTAAAAACATAGGGATCGATCCTGTTTTTGTTGTTAATACGGGCTTTCCGGTTGAAAGATATTCAGCCAGCTTCGTAGGGATACAATGTTCAGCCTGCTGGTTGGCGGGTTTTGCCAGCACAAGCACAGCCGCATTTGTCAATCTATCGATCATTGCTTGCCGGCTGACATAGCCCGTTATTTCAACGTCCTGCTGCAAGTTGTTCTCGTCGATAAACCTGTTGACCTCGTTTTTGTCAGGTGAAAGATTGATGTCTCCCATCAAAACAAGTTTTTTACCGGGCGTCTCTTCTTTAAAATCATGATAAGCCTGCAGCAGATCAAAAATCCCGTCTTTAAATTGATTTAGAACACCCGCGTACACGATTTCGCCGCTATTGTTGGATGTCGGTTTAAAAACGCTGCTGTCTGTCAAGATCGGAACAATGATCAGTTTGGTTTTTTTGCCGACCCTTTCGCTAAAATATTTGAAAAGGCTATTGGAAATTACGATCACCCCGTCATACCACCGAAAAAAATAATTCTCGTAAAACCGATGGAAGAGTTTAGTTAACGGGGTTTTTTTGGCAAATACGAAAGGCAGTTCACTTTTTTCGGCCACCAGCTTACAGCCAAAGAACACGCAAAATAACTTATAGGTTAGCCCCATATAAAACCTGGTATCGACGAGGAGCAGGATGTCGGAGTTGCGTCTTTTGCTCAATATGTAACTTAATGTTTTAAAATAGGCAAATACGTCGTCTATTCTGCGTTTGAAAAATGAATTGCTGCGTGCCGGTTTAACGGGATACCAGAATTTTATTCCATCGTATACGCCCGTTCTTTCCGTATTTCTTACAGGTGTGCGGTGGCTTTCAGTTGGTTTGGGTACTATGATCTCGACATCGTTTCCACGCTCCCTAAACCGCTTGGCATATAAATGTATCCTATTGGTACAGGCCATGCCATAGGGGTAGGGCTGGTTCAAAATGATCGTAATTTTCATAAATAAAAATCATTCGCCGGGGGCAATCGTCAAATGCCCGGGGCGCCTACTAATTAAATTTAATAAAACTATGGTACAAAGGGTATGGTAGTGATGATAAATTCTTTGTATAAGTTTTCTGTATGTTTTTCACAATAAGCAATAACTTCATCGGTAAACTCACCAAAAAGCGGGCCGTTGTTTAGCTGGTGGAAATTTATTTCGTTGCTCCGGTTATTTATTTCGATGCAGCGGATGTTACCCTGTTCATCGATACTCATGTCCATAGCAAGCATCAGATGATGAATATTTTTGCCGGCTATCATTTTAGACGCCGCGACGATCTTATCAAAATAGGGGATGGTAAATTCGTTCCCGGCAAGGCTGACATCGTTTACCTTGTCATACTTGCTTCCGTCTTTCCTTGTGGCAAATTTATTCAATTTTCCAGTATTATTCATGCCAATTGAATAACCTCCTGCTTTTGAATTATCGAGAAACTGGTCCTTGGCTCCCACGCGAAAAACGGTTTGCAGAATGTTTACCTGTTGGGTAACCGGGCTGCGGTAAGTAAGCACCCTGACCGTATTAACAGAGCTTGGGTTAAATGAAGCCAGCCAGGGATGCTGCGTCAGCGGCGTTTGAATAATAAAACTTATTTTATAAATTTTTTCCAAAAGTTCAAGCGTAAGCTCGCGCCCCTCTTTGTTTACGAATTTCCTCTCTTTTTGGGCAAAAAGTTCCACTTCCCGTCCGCCGCCTGCTTCGGTAGCCGGCTTAACAAAGACCCGGTCGTAAGCTGATAAAACATTGAATAATTTTTCGTTATCCCCAAGGTGTAGCGGCTGGTAATCGCCGTCGTAGTAAAGGCCATCCATGTTTCTGACCAGGGTTTTTGGAAACAGGTCTTTTGGATATACCAGGTCGTAGAAATTCTTGTCCGAATAGGCGACTGTAAATCTTGAATTATTGATGATCGGCTCGACGATGCCATAGAACACATTTTCGGGGATATAGTCGGCACTTTGTATGCCCGATATCGCGGTATACCATTTTAACCAGTCGGTGTTGATATCGCCTTTAAATATGCGCCCCCACTTTTCTTTATATGCAGCGACTATCTGTGGGTTCAAAGAAACATCGACGCGAGCGCTGTGCAGCGCGATTTGCTTAACCAGGTCTTTTGAATTCTTATTAATGCGGTGCTTGATCAATTTTCTGACAAGCCACTCCTTTTTACTTTCCATTTTAATTTCTCCTTGGTCGAACCGTGTGCGCAGGCTCAAAAGATAATAATGTCTTTCTTCGGACATTTAGCGTTGCTATGCCAATAAGCAGTGTTATGAAGTAGTAAAACAATTTGGTAGAAAAAGTAACATAAATAGCAAATCCGCCGCAGGCCAGTATCCATAAAAATATAAGAATTTTGGCATTGGAGATTTCGATGCTGCGGGTTGAATTCTTTCTGAATAATGGGTATAACAAAAACAATATATAAACCAGGCATGTTTGCAGGCCAAACCACCATGTTAAAAGCATATATTGATTGTCGAGCCATTCGTAACCACCTTTGGGATAAATAGACCAGTTCCAGGTGCCGGTCGGGCCGACGCCGGTAAACAGCTTATCGTAATTATATTGGTCCAGGAATTCCTTTAACTGGCTCGACCGGGTATCATCATCAATACGCCCCGCAAAAACGTTCAAAAGACCTTTTACCGTATTAAGGCGTGATAGGTTTGCTACCGCGAAATAGCCCGCAAGCAACAACATTCCCGACATCACAACAATCAGTATAGCGTTCTTGGCTTCCTTAAGGTCCCTCTTTAGTTTTATCAGGAAGAAAATAGCAATATATAAAAGGTAACTGCGCGAAGCGATAGCGAACACAAAAAACGCTACAAGCAGCAGGATGCAATATTTAATGATCTTTGCCCAGTTAGTCTTGTCGCTACCATCAAGAAAAAAGAAAGGATAAACCCAAATGAGATAAACCGTCGTATCTCTTATAGCATTTAAAGCATCGTCCCTATTTGAAATAGTACCTAGCATTGCGAGTTGACCCAGGTTAAAGATGATAAATGCGTAAACAAGTACTCGGAATAGTTTGATGAGCTTCGCCGTGTATTCTTCTTCGGCCGTAAAATAAAGCAGGCCGAAGTTTATCCAGGTGCCAAGCCCTTTTGGTGAATAAAAGAAGCTTGGCGTTTTGGTGAAATAACCGATTGCAGAGAACGAGCCGATGGCCACCAGGAGCAGCAAGATAAGGTAACACATTGTTATTATTCGCGGAAAACTCCGGCGATATATGATACAGCAGTATATGCTAACCAAGGACAATAGTACATTGCTTAAAAACTCCACCTGAGAATACCACCCCGTAACAGCCGTGACACTGTCAGTCAACCCTCCTTTCATATTGATCTGGGACATGACAGTGAATATAATGTTGCCAAATAATGCAGCAACTATTATATAGTATATCACTCGGGTTGTACCACTCATATCAGGAGGTATGTTAAATCAATAGTTATTGGTTAGCAATATTAATAGTAACAATTTTTTTATAATAATATAATACGCACAATAAATAGGTAAGGCCGCCCAGTAGTCGCGTTATAACAGCTCCGTTTGCCCCCATTCGCGGTATCAGTATAAAATTAAAAACTAAAATTAAAGATCCAACTATGAACGAGGTGTTCCTCAGTAACTTTCCATGCCCCTGAGCCCCAATAAACCTATTGTAATAATCGGCTATACCATAAAGTGCAATACCAATGCTTACTACAAAGTTCAGGTATATTACCGACTCAAATTTACTGCCGAAAAATATTTTTACGAAAGGTGGCACAAGAACCCACAATACTATCAAAGCCAGCAATGTTAAGACCAACGTAACTTTGGTAAGCTTAGCAGGTATTTTTTTATTGCTTGCAAACTCTTTATAATTGGTCGTTGCAATGGTATTCGGAATAAATTGGAGCGGGTTGGCCAGTGCAAGCGCAAGGGCATAAAACCCTACACCGCTATTATTTACACCGAAATAACTTATAATGACCGGGGTTAACTGGGCAACGCCAACTGAAAACGCGGCCCCGACATAGACGTGGAAGCCGTACGATTTGTTGTATGCCCATATTTCTCTAATAGTACCTCTCAGGTTGCGGAACGAAAGTTTCAAACTAAAAAAGACATATGCGCACATGGTTACCAGCACACACATATAAAGCGCCCAGGCAAGCCAAAGTTTATTTATATTGCTATGTACAAAAAGCACATAAACAATTACTATGGCAATCAATAAGCAAATTTTAGGCATAAGTCTCGATGTGGCCAATAAATTCATGCGGTTATCGGCCTGGAATAATACCTCGAAATAACTTATTGAAAGATAAACCCAACTGAAAGGGATTGAGAAAAGCAGAATTTTTTCCAGATGCTTTTCTTTCAAGTTGGCGTCGAAATGCGAATAAATTATAAGCGCAATTGCCATAACCAGGAACAAGGCTATCAGTATGACAAAGGTGGCGCCATAGTATTGCCGGGCTTTTTCTTTATCATGGTTAAGTACCAATGCCCGGTTTGCCGCCTGGAAAAACCCAAAAGAGGCAATGAGAATGGTGAAATTGAAGAAATTATCAAGGAACTGGTAGTCGCCGAAATGGGTCGGGCCCAGGAAGTGAGTAAGCAGGATATTGGTTACGATTGCTACAGGGATACCGGCAAGGTTCACCGAAAAAAGCATCATTATCTGCTTTACTCTAGGATTCTGCCAGTAGTTTAGTCCTATTGCTTTTAATTCTGCTATACCCATACCCATAGTAAACCCGGTTCCGATCTTTTCATTGCTGCGATCTTTTTACGTCGTTTGTGATAAATAGTACTCCTTGTACCAGTCGATAAATCGTTTGATACCTGTATTGATAGTGGTGTCGGGTTTGTAATTAAAATTATTGATCAGGTCATCGACATTTGCCCAGGTAGCTACTACGTCCCCATCCTGCATTTCTTTCATTTCGATTACCGCTTTTTTGCCGATACTATCTTCTATGGCATTAATAAAGCTCATCAATTCAACAGGGTTGTTATTGCCAATATTATAAATTCGGTAGGGTGCCGTCGAGCGGGAGGGGTCCGGTTTTACCGGGTTCCAGTTCGGATCCGGTTCGGCGGGATGATTCATCACATTGACGATCCCAGTCACAATATCGTCAATGTATGTAAAATCACGTTTCATCTTACCATGGTTAAATACCGGGATAGGCTTACCGCTTATGATAGCTTTTGCAAAGGAAAAATAAGCCATATCCGGCCGTCCCCAGGGACCGTAAACTGTAAAAAAGCGCAAGCCTGAAGTGGGTATCCTGTAAAGATGGCTGTATGTATGGGCCATCAGTTCGTTTGATTTCTTGCTGGCCGCATACAGGGATACTGGATGATCGACATTATCCTGGACGGAGAAAGGCATGGACGCATTCAAGCCATATACGCTTGACGAACTTGCGTACACGAGGTGTTTTACCGGGTTGTACCGGCTTACCTCGAGGATATTTAAGAAACTTACGAGGTTAGATTGTGCATAAGCATCAGGATTTAGTATCGAATACCTGACACCCGCTTGTGCTGCCAGGTGAACAATAATGTCGAATTTTTCCCTCGAACAAAGTGACATCAGTTCGCCCTTGTTCTCAATGGTCATCCGGATAAAGCGGTAGTTCGGATATTTAGTGCTGGTTGTTTCGGTGTGCCAACGCACGTTCGCCTTATCGACACCGCAAACCCCGAGCCTGGCAAATTTCAGCTCGGGATCGTAATAGTCATTAATATTATCAATGCCTACAATATCATGGCCTTGTTCAACCAGCTTAAGGGCAAGGTGAAACCCTATAAAGCCGGCCGTACCTGTAATAAGGATCTTCATAATCTCCTGTTAAATTATTCCGGGTTAATATTATTTTGTAACACCAATAGAAGACAACTAAACAGGTTAAAACCTGCTGAAGAACTTTCTTACACCGCCTTTGAATGTCTTTTTAGGCTTATTAGTATAGGTATTGTAGTAGCTGTTGTCATAATTGTAGCCGTAACCATACTTTTCCCTCTTGATGCCATTGAATACGAT
>DASZYQ010000036.1:0-46554 GCA_035545315.1 Mucilaginibacter sp.
TCCTGCGCCGGCTAATTTCAGGAGCAAGCCGGGCAACGGAGAAGCGCCCGGGAACAGAAACTTTAATAATAGGCCCACTGTTACTAAGCCACAAGCAACGAATCCTGTTAACAATCAAAGAAATCTTACGGAAAAGCCGGCGAACGCCGGCGTCGGAAACAATAAGCCGGCAAGGCCGCCGGGCAACCAGTTTCGCCAACCGAGGCAGCGGGGTACCCAGTTCCACCAACCAAGGCAAGGTCAGCAAAAACAGCCAAAACAACCAAGGCAGGCCCGGAGGCAAAAGCCCTAAATTTCATAAAGACGGTTGAAGGCTTTTTATTTTCTGAATAGGTCGTTAAAATCGCCGTACGCGGTCGTTCCGCGCGTGAAATTGAAGGTGCCTTTTTTGCCGACCTCGTCCGCAGCCTGCATAAAAGCCCCGTAAGCTGCCCGGGCCAATGACGAGCCAAGACTGATTCTCTTTACACCAAGATCACCCAGTTCGCTAACCGTCATGTCGGTTTGACCGAGGCCAAGCACTACATTCACAGGTTTTGGAGCGACAGCGCGCACCACGGCCTTAATTTCGTCCTTTGTTCTTAGGCCCGGTGCGAACAGCACATCCGCGCCTGCGTCGGCGTACGCTTCCAGTCGCCTGATAGTATCTTTCAGATCGGGTCGCCCGCAAATAAGATTTTCAGCCCTGGCCGTTAGCGTGAACGGGAAAGGTAAGCCGCGCGCGGCCTGCACCGCAGCCTTAATACGTTCAACCGCGTGGTCAAACTCGTATATGGGATCTTTGCGGTTGCCGTTATTATCTTCAATAGAACATCCTGCAAGGCCATTTTCCGCGGCCAGGAAAACTGTTTCAGCGCATATTTCGGGTTCGTGGCCATATCCGTTTTCCAGGTCGGCTGATACGGGTATGCTTACGGCCATTGCTATTTCGTGCGCGTTTCTTAAGGCCTCGGAACGGGTTACCGCGCCTTCTCCGTCAGGTTTCCCGAGTGAAAATGCAAGCCCGGCGCTGGTGGTCGCCAGCGCTTCGAAACCTAAACCTGCCAATATTTTCGCCGAACCAGCGTCCCACGGATTGGGAATCACAAATACGCCGTTGCGGGTATGTAGTGAACGGAATAGCTCAGCCTTTTCTGTTTGAGTTGTGCTCATATCAGCAATAAAATTAGGAATATTATCGCGATAAAACTTTAATCTTCACTTTCAAGCAAATAATACATCAAAGTGCCTGCCAGGTACTTAGCGGCCTCATATTTCCACGATAACTTATAAACAGGGGCGTTTTTGTTGCGGATTTCCATTTTCATATCATCGTTTGCCGGGCTAAACATACCTGCGTACTGGATACTGTGCGGAATGTCCGCGCTAATTTTAGGAGTAGCATCCCATTGACGCCTAAATTCGCTGTCGCGCAAATAAACGCTCTCAAACAAATAATGGAACCAGAAATAGGGATAAATTTTAAGCACTTTTGTGGCTATTGGTCCAAACCACCACTGCGGTGGTTTATTCTTCAGCAATTTTCTTAAAAAATACCACCTCGATTTTTCAAAAAAAGCGAGGCGCGGGTGCTTATTCCAATAGTTGTCTACGGCGTTTTTATAAGCTGATACGATGCAATTCCCTTTTACCGATGCGAGGAACCAACTCGATATCATACGATCAGCCGCAGGCCGTTCAAAAGCGAAGAAGCCGGTGCTGAGATACGGGTATAGCCAATTATCGAGTGGTTTATTGCAATAGCAGGTCGCGTCGACCCATACGCCGCCATATTTTTGAAGCAAGGTTATCCGCAAAATGTCCGATAGTGTCTGGCGGGTAACACCAGGTAAATCGACGGATAAATATTGGCCGATGGTATTTGCGTCTAACAAATTAACCTGCCAGCCCGGGTTATGCTTCACCCAGGAGGCGTAACATTTTTTAACCACAAGAGGCGAATCATCGAGTCCCTGGAGCCACAAAAACCAAATGATCTTAGGCAGAGTGTTATTCAAAATCCGGGTATTTTTTTGAGATTAAGAGCTATTGGAATGTCTTGAGTTCAAACTTGCAAAAAATACGAAAGTTTCGGCGAAACGGATCGAAATTTTGTATCGCGGCCTGGCGGGGAACAGATTTTGCTATAAGTGTATGTTTTTCAGAGCTATTATACCACGGTGCGGTAATCTGCCGTTACAATTAAAGTAATGCAAAAACATTTTTTTAAGAGGGAAGTTTAGGTATACATGGCTAATAATGAGCAGCATACGCCGGGAAGGCCGGCGATAGCGAAAGCCACACAAAAATATAGGCGCATGGGCGCTGAAGGCGGGTTGTTAGCCCCGATTTTTGACATCAAGGACGTTGCGAAGCGTACCTACCAACTTGGTATTGCGGCATTACTTGCCGGAATGGGGCTATCTGTCTACAGTTCGTTCCTGGGAGCTTATGCCTCGGCCATCGTCGTAGCATCGTTTTGCTTTTCGATTTTGATGGTTATGCTACTCAAGTATAAGGGCCATATTGCCAACCTCACCATATTTATCATCAGCATCGTATGCGGGCTTATTATCGCCATAACGATGGTAGAGGGCCTAAGAACGGAGGCCTATCTTTATTTTTTCCCGATACTGGTGTCGGTACCGATAATTGTCGACCTCAAACGAACGCAGTACTTCGAATCGGTTATGTACATCTCGATCATTGTTTTTTCGTTCATGATCTGCGTCCTTCTTGGGCGCAGCGTCCACCCTTTTGAGGACATGACGAATTACCAGGTCGGGCATCTTTCTTTTGTAAACCGTATAACAGCCATCGCTTCGACGATCGTTTTCGCGGTTTCGTACTTGTTCTTCGAAAAGAAGTATATCAATGAACTAGTGGATCAGAGTAATCGGGTGATTGAGGCGCGCACCCGCTTCCTGGCTACCATGGGACATGAATTGCGTACGCCGCTTAACGGCATCATTGGGGTCATAAGTTTATTGAGAAAAGAAAAGGACCCCGTCAGACAGGAAGAATATTTCCAGATACTGAAGTACTGCTCGGATCATATGCTGCACCAGGTGAACAATATCCTCGATTTTAATAAGATAGAAGCCGATAAGCTGGAGATTCACCCGATCGAACTCAACCTGAGACAATTGCTTTTAAACGTCGGAATGCCGTTTGCCGCACTTTTTGCCGAAAAAGGCGTCGAACTGCAAACCGAGGTCGACCCGTGCCTTGATGTGCTGGTGCTGGCTGATGATGTACGGTTGATCCAGATATTCAATAATCTTTTTTCAAACGCGCTAAAGTTTACCGATTCCGGCTTTGTGCGGCTGGAGGCCGATTGTAAAAATAAAAACAGCCAGGCTGTTGAGGTAAATTTCAGCGTGAAAGATACAGGTATGGGTATAGCAGCGGCCGATCAGCAAAGAATATTTGAAAGCTTTGGCCAGGTATACCATGAAGACACCAAAAAATTTGCCGGGACAGGCTTAGGTCTGACAATATGTTCAAAACTACTGCAGCTGATGGGCAGCAAGCTCAGGTTAGAAAGTGAAAAAGGCAAAGGCAGCACATTTACTTTCGTCCTGAAGTTCGAACGGGTGAAGGAAACGCATTTACCGGGCAGGAGGGATAAGGTTGAAGGAAACCTGGATGGCGTAAAGATACTGCTGGCCGAGGACAACCAGTTGAACATGATGGTAGCAAAAAAAATACTGGATGGCTACAAGGCCCACGTCACGCCCGTATACAACGGTGAAGAGGCTATAGCCGAACTGGCGGCGAACAGCGCTTACGATATCGTCCTGATGGACCTGGAAATGCCTGTAATGAGCGGCTATGAAGCAATTTTCAAAATAAAAAGAGACCACCCGGAGATACCTGTAATCGCCTTTACCGCGTCGCTTGTCGATCAGAACATGCTTGCCGAACTCATCGAGAGCGGTTTTGTCGCGTGCATACTAAAGCCATTTCAGCCTCAGCAGCTGCTGTCGGATATCAGGAAGCACATCAGCAAGCCAACCGCTGTTGCGGGATAGAGACTCTACTTCTTCAATTTTTTCAGAAAAGGTTCATTTTGTAAGAACAGCAGAAAATTGTCGGGATTGGCAATGATCTTGTCATGTTCATTCAGGCTATGAATAAAAACCAGGCGGTTATCTTTAAGCAATTGCGGCGTGACCTTATTTTCTTCGGCTTGTACATAAGCTAATTGCGCCGTATCAAGCAATTTCATCATACCGCGGGTTTCGTCATCGGTGCCGCCGTGGTCGGTATAGATATCGATAAAACGATGACTCTGATCTTCCTTAATCCAGTTCATAAAATTTTCGGTTTCGGCGTATAAGGCATCGAACAGGACAACTTCATCCACCGGCATCTGGCCATTTTTCAGTATACGCGCCATTACCCGGTAAGCCCCGCTGTGGCCTGCTAACAAAATATGACCGGCTTTACAGTTCTTGGAAGTTAAGTGCCGCAGCCGTAACCCGTCGAGCACATCGGCCGTCAATGCGCTGAATACGCCGGGGTTTTCAAGCTTGCCGCCATAACTGTCGGGCGAATCCTTTGCGGTTTCTGCCAAAACCAAAACGGCGTTAAGGTGCGATGCCAGGAACTGCCGGGTAAGCTGATATTTTACCGCTGCAGTATCTATGTTATTTCGCCAGCCGTGAAACCAAAATACCAGGTCGACCTGTTTTTTTGCGTCCAGGTGTTTGGGTGCGACAATCAAAACTGTGCTGTCGCGATAGTGCTCAGCTACGCCATACAGCACCTTGTCGTAAACATGTCCATTTGCCCTGCCCGTATCCGGAAATGACGTATGCCGTGAGGCGATATGGAATATAACCGCGTCGCCTGTACCTTGGGCAAACGAATTCTGACAGGCGACAATAAGCAAGGCTAAGAACCGGTATAAACGCATAGCGAACTAAAAGCCTAAATATAGGAAAAATCACTTACCGTTCTTGCGCTGTGCAAGCTGCCCTGTAGTATCGGCGGGGAATACCAAATTATCTACCCTGACAGGTTTTTTGTGTTTAAGTTGCACGAGGGCATAGTTGGTCTTCTTCCAGTCGAAAGAATATCTCGGGGGCTCGGCGGTACTATCCGCTTTTTTGAAAAATGAAAGAATGTTTTGCTTCAACGGGCTGGTGGTATTTTGGAAATTATCCTTATCCAGGTTGATGACCAGTTGGCTATAGCTTTGATCGGCTAAACCATATTCTCCGAAAATTGTGGGCATACCGGTATCAAAATCGATATCGGAAAGATCCGGGTCCTCATGCTTTTTAATCTTTTGTAAAACGTGGGTGTATTCCACCAGCGAAGTATCAAAAGCCTTGATGAAAAGTTTTTCGGCTTTTGGCCCCGGCGCCTGGAATTTAAATGCCCTCAACGGACCGATCTTGGGCAAAATGGTGATAATAAAAGCAGTTATCCGATTGCGTAGATTTGGCCTTTCCCGATCGTGGCCATATTTTTGATAATACTCTTTCCGTTTCATTCTGAAATGGAACTTCCGGCTGGTCATGCCGGGTTCATTCTTTATGATCTCTTGCTTTTTGAGGGCCCATGCCGTACGCGTTAATCCCGGCAAAAGGCTGCGAACCGTCCAGCGGAATGTTGATATATTCAGATCGAGCTTTCCCTTAAATACACTGTCAAGATTCTGACCGTACGTGATCTCGAATGCCCTTTGCAAAACCGGTTTCGAAACGTTAAAGCCGATAAAATCGTGGTAAGCCTGCGAGGCATAATTGCCGCGGGCAGTTTGCAATACGTCGAAGCCAAATTCCATACGGCTGTGATAGATGGGGTATTCTTCGTAAGTCACAATTTTGCCGTATTTTTTAGCCACCTTGGGGTAAACCATGGGTTCGGCTATATTAGTCGATAACGAATGCCCGTATTCGTCGGTGAGGTAATGCGATATGGCGCCGAGCGCAAACGCATATTCGTCGATGGTCCGCGCTTGTTTAAGCAGGTTCTCCATAAAGTCACCAGTGCGCACGTAATGTACCAGGTTGGTAAAATATACGCTGCCAAAAGGGAAATAACCCATGTCGGGCATCAGGCTGCCGCCATAGGCATAAGAATGCGCCTCTTTTATTTGTTCATCGGTAGCATTGGGAAAACGCTGTTTCAGCAGTGGTACTATGCTGGTTTTCCAGCTTGCATCAATAACCGCCATATGGGCAAAAACCGAATAGGCCTTCGACTTGAGCGGACACAACAGGAACAGCAAAATACTGACCGCCAGAAACTTAATTGTAAAAACAGGTTTCACGCCTCGTTTTAAAAAACAATTGTTTAATATCAAAAAGGCCAAAATTGTTTTTGCTCAGGTAAAATACTTCATATTTGAATTACTTTTAAGACGGAACAAGTTATAGCCAATGAATCTAAAAATTATTTTGACCCTGATATTGATCACTGTTTTGTCAACCTCATTCAAACCTTCGCGGACATTACCATCATATGATGATTACCCGGCCTATTCCGGAAACGATCTCGGTGTCAATTATTCTCCTGCCCGGACTGTATTTAAGATATGGGCTCCCACGGCTTCGGCGATAAAACTGCGTGTGTACGCCGCTGGGGACGGCGGAAAAGCACTTGATACGATCAGCCTCGCAAAAGCAAGTCAAGGTGTTTGGGAGACTACGGTAGGCCGGGACCTGAAAAACACTTATTATACTTTCCAGGCAAAAATCAACGGGCGGTGGCTGAAAGAACGTCCTGATATTTATGCAAAAGCAGTAGGGGTTAATGGCAGGCGCGGGATGGTTGTCGACCTTGGAGCAACAAACCCCGTTGGATGGTCGAAAGATAAAAGGCCGGCACAGAAAAACTTTACCGATATTATTATTTATGAATTGCATGTTCGTGATCTCTCAGAAGGCGCTAATTCGGGCATAAAGCACAAAGGGAAATTCTTGGGTTTGACCGAAACCGGGACCAGGTCACCGCAGGGTGAATCGACCGGGCTGGACCATATCAAGGCACTCGGTGTAACGCATATCCATTTATTGCCTTCGTTCGACTATAACTCGATCGATGAAACCAAACCCGATGCAAAATACAACTGGGGTTATGATCCGCTGAATTATAATGTGCCCGAAGGGAGCTATTCGACCGATCCGTATGATGGAAATGTGCGGATTAGGGAATTTAAGAAAGTGGTCCAGACGTTGCATGCTAATGGTTTGCGTGTGATACTGGATGTAGTGTACAACCATACATCCGACACTTCGTCCAATTTCAACCAGTTTGTGCCAGGTTATTTTTATCGTCATACGGCCAAAGGCGCATATTCCAACGGAACCGGCTGCGGCAATGAAACCGCTTCCGAACGCTCGATGATGCGCAAGTACATGATCGAATCGGTTTGTTATTGGGCGAAGGAATACCATTTGGACGGTTTCCGGTTCGACCTAATGGGCGTGCACGACATTGAAACGATGAACGAGATAAGCGCTGCGCTGCAAAAGATCGATCCAACCATATTTATTTATGGCGAGGGATGGTCGGCAGGCAATTGCGGAATAGCCGAGAACCTGCGGGCGGTGAAAGCAAATGCAGCGAAGCTGGATAAGATCGCGGTTTTTAATGATGATATGCGGGATGGCATTAAAGGAGGCTGGAGCGATGTAAAATCGAAAGGTTTTGTGAGCGGCGAGCCGGGCATGGCCGAGAGCGTAAAGCTTGGTATTGTGGGCGCTATTCCGCACCCGCAGGTGAATTACAGTAAAGTAAATTATTCAAAAGCAGCCTGGGCGGCGCAGCCTTATCAAACCATAAATTACGTGTCGTGCCATGACGACAATACGCTCTGGGACCGGCTGAAAATATCCAACCCGACCGCATCGGAGGCTGACTTGATCAAAATGGATGAATTAAGCAACGCTATTGTACTTACATCGCAGGGCGTCGCCTTCTTGCATGCCGGTGCCGAGATGCTGCGCACCAAGCGGGGCGTGGCGAATTCTTTCGAAAGCCCGGATAGCATTAACCAGCTCGACTGGAGCCGTAAGGCCAGGTATAAAGCCGTATTTAATTATTACAAGGGCCTTATAGCATTGCGTAAGCATCATCCCGCGTTCAGGATGCCATCAGCGGCGATGATAAGGGCGAACCTGAAATTTTTAGATGCAGGCAGTCCTAATATCATCGCGTATCAGCTTAACGGAAAAGCAAGCGGCGACAAATGGAAAGATATCGTCGTTATCTTTAACGGAAATACGGCCGGCAAAAAAGTTACCATACCGCGTGGCTCCTGGACAATCGCGGTTGACGGGCATTCCGTCAAGGAAACCGGCATACGGACCATAAGCGGCACTAGCCTTACCATTCCGGCCACCAGCGCCTGTATACTTTATCGATAATTTACAAAAGAAGCGCCTTGATTTTAAAAAGCTTACCTAATAATATATTCAAATTGTTACATTTGATAGCTGCTATATTATTGACTGATCGAAATGGATAAGATCAATATCAAAGTTTTAGCCAAAGAGCTAAAGCTGTCGACCTCTACCATATCCCGTGCCTTCAGCGATAGCTCTGATATCAACAAGGATACGAGAGAGCGCATATTGGCGCTTGCCCGGAAGCATAATTTTTTGCCCAACCATTACGCCAGCAGCCTGCGCGATAAAAAAACCAAAACCATCGCCGTGATTGTACCTGAGATCGCTAACGATTTTTTTGCACAGGCGATAAACGGCATCGAAGAAGTGGCAAGAAAAAAAGGGTTTTATATCCTGCTTTACCGCACAGATGATGTGTTTGAAAAAGAAGTATCGTTTGTCAACTACCTGAACAACGGCAAGGCCGATGGTATCATTATGTCGGTATCAGGGGAGGCCAATGACCACAACTACCTGAAAGCGTTAGAGCAAAAGAATGTGCCCGTGGTATTTTTCGACCGCGTTTATGAAGATATCGATGTTTCTAAGGTTACCACAAACGACTATGAAAGCAGTTTTGAGGCAACGGAGCACCTTATCGAAACCGGGTGTAAACGGATAGCCTATTTGGTGGTTAACAAGAGCATATCCATTGGTAAAGTGCGTATGCAGGGTTACATCGACGCGCTTGAAAAACATGGAATTGCCTTCGATGATAATTTGGTTATCGATTGCAGCCAGGACGAAAAGATCAATTATGCGATCATTAAAAACATGATCGAGGAAATAAAGCCCGATGGCATTTTCAGCTCGGTTGAACGTTTGGCCTTTGCGACTTATTACGTTTGCAACGATATGCATATATCTGTTCCTGAAGACCTCAAGATCGTCAGCTTTTCAAGCCTTGGAATAGCGCCGTTGCTTTGTCCCGCACTTTCAACCATCACTCAGCCCGCTTATGAGATGGGAATCAAAGCTGCAACTTTGTTGTTTGACGAACTGGAAAAAAAGGACCGCGGCCCTATAGTCAAGAAGCAGCATGTACTGAAGTCGAAATTGTTTATCCGTAAATCATCGGGGGGCTGAATTGTGGGCAGCGGAAATTTGCTCATGATATTAAGAAGCGCCGCGAATATCCTGTTGATCGACTGGCCCGACGAAAGCATTCCAAAGACCTTGTTTGCGGCAGGTTTTAATGTGTTTGGTTATAGCCCCCATCAATACACGGCCGCCGGAACGGATGGAAAAGGCCGCCTAATTTTCCGGCCGGTAGATTGCTTGCCCGAGAAAATTGACATTGTCAATGTTTTTCGCCCGGAGAACGAATTGCCCGGAATAATAGAAAAGTTGGTGTTACCGTCGGGCGCAACTAACGTGTGGCTGCAGCCTCCCGTTACATTAGGGGTCAAAGCAGAATTTGCGTCAAAATTCGGGTTGAATTTTATTGAAGAAGAAAATATCGCCGAATGGGCAGCCCGTCTTAAATAATGGCCCGACCGGTCGTTATGAAAACTCAAATCTTGACAACAATAAACCCACGACCGGCCACGGGCCATTAATATTGTTGCAAAAATAAATGTTCAAACACTTAACCGGGTCACTCGCGTGTAAACGTTATAACAGCCCTTTGTCACGAAGTTCTTTTTCGCGCTGCCTTTCCAGCTTTTTCAGCGCGCGTTTTTCCTGCCTGATCTGTTTTTTGGTCTTCCCTACGGTATCAACCTCGAGGTCTTCCTTTTTGGCTTCTGTAGTATCTTTTTTGCCAAACAAACGCTGGAAGAATCCGGGTTTTTTCTCCGGTTCAGATGGCTTTTGCTGTAAAATGGGCACATTGTCATCGTCCTCGTCGTCGTTATTCTGACGCATCAGGCTGTCGGCGACAGATGCCGGAACCGGGGCAACTTCCTGGCGAAGGCCTTCCTTGAGCCGTACCGCAAAATATCCGTAACTGGATGTACTGTCGGCCTGCGTCCAGCCGTGGACAGACATTAGTCTGCCTATCAGGTTGTAGTAGCCTTGCAGGCTTGGCCGTAAGGTGCCATCGGGTAAAAACGAATACAAACCTGTTTTGGGGTGCGGCAGTATGCTTGCTAAATAAATACCCTCGCCTAAAGTAAGCTCCGACGGGCTTTTGCCGAAATAATAGTGAGCGGCTTCGCCGATGCCATAGACGTTGTATCCCCATTCAACCACATTGAAATACACTTCCAGCATACGGTCCTTGGTCATAATATTGTCGTTTTCGATCAGCCATACGATCAGGATCTCCTCTATCTTCCGGGCAAGGGTCTTTTCCCGGCTCAAAAAGGTATTCTTGACCAACTGCATAGAAATAGTGCTGCCCCCGCGTTTGAATTTCTTTTGTTTAAAATCGGTAGCGATAGAACGGCGGATGGATTCTTCAACAAAACCATGGTTGGTATAGAACGATGGGTCCTCCGAAGTCATCACCGCGTATTTCAAGTTTGGAGAGATGTCCTGCAAGGGCGTAAAATCAGGATTAGCCGGGCCAATTATACGGGAAGGCATTGGTTTGCCCTTTTCATAGGGCGTGTAAACGAAAGGCCTGTTTAGCTTTGCGAGGTCGGTCTTGCCAAACTTATTGATATGGAAACCATCTTTGCTCAATGCCGACTCAAACTGTACCTGGTCGGGGTTTGAAGTGTCTAAGAAAAGGTGAAGGTGATATTTCAGTTTCCCGGTTACCTGTATTCCGTCCAGTGAATCGAACATACCCTGTGGCATTGAATCGAATGCGTCCTGGGCATTGAGCCAGTCGGTATTGATCTTCACCGTATACATCTTTACCGGGTTAAGTTGATATTTCAGGTATGGCTTTATCGTGATCTTATGCAGGTGGATAAGCGATGAACTGTCAAGCGAAACATAGTTCTTTCCCACGAACATATTGGCGTCGATCGAGCCATATGGAACAACAATATCATTTGATGCCAGCGCCTTGTGGTTAATGAGCAGGTTGCGTACCGACCAAAACCCGTATATTTTGGTAACGTCATCGCTGTTCTCGACTTTTTGCAGACGGGTGGTTATCGTATCGAAGTTAACCTTTAGGTGATAGCGTTTTTCGATTACCGGTATTTCCACCTTTTTGCCGCCGTCGGCATAAAGGCTTATAGCGATATCCCGGTCCGACGGGTGCATTTTACCGGCGAAATGCCAGGTCGCAGCGCCATTGTCCACCCTGATGGTCGACGTCAGCTGCCCGTTTTTTATCTGCGCGGTCTGTGTCAGCAGCTTTACGCCGGCGCTGTCGTCTGCGAAAGTGAACAGGAAATTATTAAGCTGCAGGTTATCCGGTATTTTATATAAAACCTGGTTGACAAGCCTGTAGGCTACCTCTGAAAGGTCGATCTTTTTGTTTGCGGTGGTATCTTTTTTCTTCCTGAAAATAAAATCAAAATTCTTTACGCCTTTGCTTACTGTCAGGTTCAGATGGCCGTCGTTCAGCATTACATCGGCTAATTTAACGTCGCCGAATATCAATGGCATAAGCTTCACATTAACATCAAATTCTTTGATGCTGAGCAGGCTGTCGCGGTTCTGCGGAACAACGCTGATGTTGGACAGTGAAACCGTGCTTAGACCCGTAAAGTGTGCAGAACCTATTTTTACGTCAAGATTATAATCCTTTTTGGCTTTAGCGGTAGCTTTGCTAATGGCTTTTTGGAGTAATGCTTCCCGCTTGCCGTAGGCAATATATCCCGCAATGGATAGCAGGACGATCAATGCAAGAATAATGATCCCGGTTATCCGGATATATTTAGGCAGGGGGTGCTTCATCAGGCAATAATATCCAAAACTAAAGAAATCTTAACGGCAATAGACGATTTGTATTTTAAATTATTTGCCTAACAAAAGCAAGACCGCTCTGTTTTAATAAATTTGTGTTTACAGATGACCATCACCCGCGAACAAGTTTTACACGCCCTGGGCCACGTAGAAGAGCCCGATCTGAAAAAGGACCTGGTGACCCTGAACATGATCCAGGACATAAAGATCGACGACGATAAGCTGAGTTTTTCAGTTGTACTGACCACTCCTGCCTGCCCGCTAAAGGCAATGATAGAAAATGCGTGCCGGAATGCCATCGCGCATTTCATCAGCAAGGACGTTGAGGTAACCATTAATATGACCTCGCGTGTTACCACGCAAAAATCGGCCGGCCTGCCCGGGGTAAAAAATATTATTGCCGTGGCTTCGGGTAAAGGCGGCGTAGGCAAATCGACTGTTGCGGTAAACCTGGCGCTTAGCCTTTCGCAAGCCGGGGCCAAAGTGGGGCTGATAGACGCCGACATTTACGGTCCTTCGCTGCCGATCATGTTCGGCCTTGAAGGCGCACGGCCAAAAGGAACCGAGGTGGATGGCAAGACCAGGATCGAACCTATAGAGAAATACGGAATTAAACTGTTATCCATCGGGTTTTTTACCGATCCCAACCAGCCGGTGCCCTGGCGCGGACCAATGGTATCGACGGCAGTAAAGCAATTATTCAATGACGCCGAATGGGGCGAACTGGACTATTTGGTGGTCGACCTCCCTCCCGGTACGGGTGATATTCACATTACCGTAGCGCAGGGCTTCCCTATCACCGGAGCAGTTATCGTAACTACGCCTCAGAACGTGGCGCTGGCAGATGCAAAAAAAGGCATTGGGATGTTTATGATGAATGCGATCAATATTCCGCTGCTCGGCATCGTGGAGAACATGTCGTACTTTACGCCTGCCGAGTTGCCGGATCACAAATATTATATCTTCGGTAAAGATGGCGGTAAAAAACTGGCCGCGCAACTGGAAGTTCCTTTCCTGGGCGAGATACCTTTGGTGAGGAGCATCAGCGAAAGCGGCGACGCCGGTAAGCCTGTCGTGCTCGATAGCGAAAATCCGATGAGCGATGCATTTACCCAAATGGCACAACGTGTGGCCCAGCAAGTGGCTATATGCAATGCGGCGGTCAATAATAAAACTTTGGTAAATAATTAGTAATTTTACTTTATAATTTAATAGGAATGAGTTTATTGGAACAGGTGGAAGCAGCTTTGGATACGATACGGCCATATCTTGAAACGGATGGCGGAAACGTGTCGGTGGAGGAGATCACCGCTGATAAAATTGTAAAATTAAAGTTACTGGGAGCCTGCGGCAACTGCCCGATGAGTATCATGACGCTGAAGGCAGGCATCGAGGAAGCTATTAAAAAGGCTGTTCCCGAGATTGCAGGCGTTGAAGCGACGAACCTGACGGATATTGACGATCCGAATGCTGTATTGCCCGCCAATCTGCGATAACTTTGTTAAGTAATGTTAAATCGCAATAGTATTGGTTGCAATGCGTTATTTTTGTCTTAAAATTTGTTGAAACCAATTTTTCGTTTACAGGTATAAATAGAAAAACAGGATCGTGAAGCGCCTTATCGGCATATTGTTATTGTTTTTAGCTGCCGGCGCCGGCGCCCAGCAAAAGGAAAGGCCGTTGGTTCAGTTCAGCGGCATCGTATACAATGCCGATAGCGCGAAAGTGATCGTGCCTTATGTGACGGTAACCAACCGGTCGTTTCATAACCAGGTTTTTATAACCAATTACAATGGCTATTTTTCGTTCGTGGCGCATGAGCAGGATACTCTGGTGTTCAGTAGTATCGGTTTTGCCTCCGCCGAAATAATCATCCCCGCTAATATCGCCAGTAAGAGTTACACCGTGCAGGTGAAGATTAAGCCCCAAGCCATTAATCTTCCGGCATTCCGGGTATTTCCCTGGGCGACTACCGACGAGTTCAAAAAGGATTTCCTGACGATGAAGGTAGCAGACGACGACCTGGAGATAGCCAGGAAAAACATCGAACATATTTCGGTGGCGACCATGGAAAACACCTTGCCGAGGGATGCACAGGAGATACAATCAAGCTGGGCTCAGAACGAGCATTATAATATCGTAAATTCCCACTCCATAACCAATCCGCTGCTTAATCCTATTGCCTGGGGAACCCTGATTAACCAGATAGCTGCCGGGGATAAGAGCCGCGCGAACGGGAATTAAGTCTATAGCCGGAGTCTTTAGTTCTAAGTATTATTTGACTTTGGACTCAGTACTTACGACTTAAGACTAAAATTAACGCCCCTTCTTAGCCGCCGGAAATTTCATTTTGTAGTCCACATTCACCATACCCCTCGAAATATCATTGAGTTTTTTTTCGATCAGGCGTTTTCTCAAAGGGCTTAACTTGTCGGTAAAGAGCTTGCCCTCAATGTGGTCGTATTCGTGCTGTACGATACGCGCGGCCATGCCACGAAAGGTATCTTCGTGATGCTTCCAGTCTTCGTCGTAGTAGGATATGCGGATATGCGGCTGCCGGTAAATATCTTCGCGAATATCGGGAATGCTCAGGCAGCCCTCGTTAAAGGCCCATTCGTCGCCGCTTTCCTCCAGTATACAAGCGTTGATAAAGGTTTTTTTGAAGTCCTTCAATTCGGGCTCATCATCAGCAAAGGGCGTCGCGTCGACTACGAATAGACGCATCGAAAGGCCAACCTGCGGCGCAGCCAGGCCTACACCCCGGGCGCCGTACATCGTCTCGAACATATCGTCGATCAGTTGTTTGATGTTCGGGTATTCGTCGGGCTCGATGGCGGTAGCTTTACGTTTCAGTACCGGGTCTCCGTAGGCGATGATAGGTAACTTCATTCTACAAAAATACGGGTTTATTGCTTAGGCTCAAAAATCAAAGTAGTGAGCTTATCATCAAATATTTCGTTGCTGATCTCCAGCAATTGCCCGGCTGTAACAGCGTTTATTTTGGCTATCACCTGTTCCAGGGTGTCCACGCAGCCAAAGTCGAGCAGGCTTTTAGCCATTGAAATGATTAGCCCGGCCCGGTTCTCCTCGGCAAGGGCGATTTGACCGGTAAATTTTTGCTTAGCCTGGTGTAACTGCAGGCTGCCCAGTTTTTGCTCGCGAAGTTTTTTCAATTCCCTGTGCACCAGCCTTAAAGCCTTCTCGGATTTCTCGGAATCGGTGCCGAAATAAACAGAAAATATACCGGTGTCCGACAACGGCACATAGTTCGACTCGATGGAATAGGCTATGCCGTATTTTTCACGGATCTCCAGGTTAAGCCGGTTGCTCATGCCGATGCCGCCAAGTAGGTTGTTCAATAGCAACAATGCATTTTTATAGGGATGGGCAGATGGATAGGCCCGCCCGCCGACCACGCAGTGCGTTTGTGCGATTGGCCGCGCAGCCTTAAGTACTGCATTTGAGGCGGCCGGCGGCGCCACCCTAAGCTTTACGGCGCGGTTTTCGTTAATGCGGCCGAAGTATTTTTCGCCCAGTTTTATTAATGTTTTAAGATCGTGATCGCCGATAACGGCAAAAACCATTTCGGACGTATTATAATTCGCGAGCAGAAAACTGTCAATGTCGCTTTTTTTCAGGGCCGACACCGATTTCGGTGTCCCAAGAATATTATTACCCAGCGGGTGATCTTTAAAAAGTAGCTCCTCAAAATCGTCCTGTATCGCCTCGTCCGGCTGATCGAGATAAGAAGCGATCTCATCCAGGATCACACCGCGTTCCTTTTCCATCTCGTTGTCCGGAAAGGTGGAGTGAAAAAGAATATCTTCAAAAAGATCGACGGTTCGTTCAAGGTACTGCCCTAAAAAAGAGGCATGTACACATGTATATTCTTTGGCAGTATAAGCGTTCAGGTCGGCGCCGACCAGCTCCAGCCGGTTCAGTATCTGGTTGGTGTTGCGTGTTTCGGTTTGCTTAAAAAGCAGGTGTTCGATAAAATGCGCCAGGCCCTCCTTGCCTTCTGCCTCGTCGCGCGAGCCGGCATTCACCACAAAGCAGCAATGCGTAATAGGCGAAGGCGAATGTTTTAGTAAAATACGGATACCATTGGATAAGGTATGCACCTGGTAGTCAACTGTCATGGGGTGCAAAGATAGGGTTTGAGTCCGAAAGACCGAAAGTCGGAAAGCCCGGAAGCCATAATTTACGCCAGGTAGATTTCTCCACCTTTTCGCTTCTGCAAAGCAATTCAGCAGCCATTCGGTCAATCTAAGCCACATACCGGAAAAACCATCCAGAACTTATTGATTATCACAAAAATTTTTAAATTAGTACCCCGCTTCGGCGGGATCGTAACAAAGCGAAAAAGAGCCAATTCAATAACCGATAAGTGTGTTGATATGAAAAAGCTTCCGTTGTTGTTAATCGCAGTAGGCCTTGGCTTACTCTCCTGCACAAAAAAGGCCGTTAACCCTGCACCTGCAAACCCAGGCGCCGATAGTGTTGTAACCATCGGTGGCGCAGCCTATCCTGTTGTGAAAATTGGCGCCCAAAGCTGGACGTCTGTAAATTACACCGGTCCCGGCGGGGTTTTTAATTCGGGAAACCCGCTGGAGACGCCGCTCGATGGGAAATTATACACGCCTGAAGAAGCTGCGCGGATAACCCTGCCTGCTGGGTGGCGCATACCAACGTATAATGATTACCTGAATTTGCTGATTGCCCGCGGGGCCACAAAAGAAAGCGATGGCACCTACACCGCCGGGCTTAATGTGGCGCAATCGCTGATGGCCGAAAGCGGCTGGTCGGAAGGAGGAGGTAATAACTACTCCAAATTCAATGCCCTCCCGACCGGATTTTATCATCTGGACGTTTTTTATGGTTCGGGCAACGGTGCGTCCTTTCTTCATTCGCTGACTACGGGTACGCCGCCCGATGAGGCTTTTACTATCGGTCCGGGTCCTGACGGCCAGCCCTTTATTTACCTGGGGCTTACGCTGATTGATGGCGACCGCTGTTCGATACGTTTTGTAAAGGATAACTAAAAACATCTGTCGTATATTTGGCGCGTGAAAATCCGCGTTGCCGACCTTGACTTTGAACTGCTTATTGATAGCGATAGGATATCGGCGCGCGTAAAGGAGATAGCCGAACAGATCGACAATGATTACAGGGAGCGCACACCTATTGTTCTCGGTGTGCTGAACGGCAGTTTTCTTTTCACCGCCGACTTGCTCAGGGAAATCCGGATACCCATTGAAGTGGCATTTACCAAACTGGCGTCTTATTTCGGCGGAACATCAACCACGCGCACGATCCGTGACGATTTTGGCATTGCAGCCGAACTCAAAGGACGTGATATTATCGTGGTTGAGGATATCGTCGATACCGGAAATACGCTGCATTACCTGGTTAATAAGCTCCGGACGCGCCAACCCGCTTCGATCGTTGCCTGTTCGTTGCTGCTTAAGCCGGAAGCGCTGGAACGACCGGTCGATGAACTGAAATATGTCGGATTTGAGATCGAAAACGAGTTCGTGGTGGGCTACGGACTTGACTATAAAGAACAGGGCCGGAATTTGAAGGATATTTTCAGGAAGGTTTAGTTGAAATACTTGTGCCGGATGTACAAGTTAAAGTATTAATTAAAATGCTTTTTGATAACTTGTCCAATAATCTTATGACCCGCCGCTATAGATCATGACCAATTCTTTAGCCTATTTACTGATACTGTTAATCGCTGGTATCGCGGTCATCGTCGTACTGACCACCCGGTTTAAAGTCACCGCATTTTTTGCCCTGTTCGCAGCCTGCCTGGTGGTTGGCCTGGGCATCAGAATGCCGGCCGGAGATATAGTGAACACCATTAAAGACGGCTTTGGTAATATCCTGAAGTCGCTGGGATTGATCATCGTGTTCGGTACCACACTTGGCGTATTGCTCGAATACACCGGCAGTACTGCGGTAATGGCATCATTCCTGTTGAAGCGGATGGGAAGCCGCCATGCACACTGGGCTATGAGCATTACCGGCTTTATCGTTGGTCTGCCGGTGTTCTGCGATTCCGGTTTTATGGTTTTGAACGGACTGAACCATTCGATGGTGAAACGTACGGGCGCTTCGCTTGCAACCATGTCGGTTTCATTAGCGACAGGTCTTTACGCCGTGCATTGTCTCGTTCCCCCGCACCCCGGCGCTTCGGCTGCCGCGGCGACTATCGGCGTCGATTTTGGCAAACTATTATTGGTAGGTTCGCTGGTGGCCATACCGGCGATGGTGGTTGGTAATCTGTGGGCAGCTTACGCCGGCGGGAAAACAAACGATGTGCTGGCTGACGATATATTGGACGAAGGAACGACCGGCGCAGGGCCATCCTTGCTTAATGCCTGCCTGCCGGTATTTGTACCCATCATCCTGATCGCCGTCCGCTCGTTTTTAATTGCAGGCGGAAAACCTCTGCAGGGATGGTCATCCTACATTGCTCCTTTAGGCGACCCGGTTATTGCGCTGCTGGTGGGTGTGTTACTGGCGTTTCTCTGCAAGCGATCATGGAAAAAGAGTGAATTAAGCAGGATTTTGCAGGAATCGGTTGAAAAAGCGGGCGGCGTGCTGATGATCATTGGCATGGGCGGCGCGTTCGGCGCAATATTGACGGCTTCTAAGATAGGCGAGCATTTTAGCCAGTCGATGGAATTGGGCAGCCTGGGCCTGTTCTTCCCGTTTTTGCTGACCTCGGTTTTAAAGACCGCGCAGGGCTCATCTACGGTCGCCATCATTACGGCATCCTCGCTTGTTTTACCACTCGTACCTGCATTAGGCTTGAACGACGAACACGGCAAATTGCTGTGCGTGCTGGCTATGGGCGCCGGCTCGATGATGATCTCGCATGCCAACGACGCCTATTTTTGGGTGATCAGCAAGTTGTCTGGTCTCGAAATGAATACTATGCTGCGTGTGTATTCCATCGCCAGCATACTGATGGGTCTTACGGCGATAGCCACGGTGTACATTTTATCATTGATCCTGTAATGCATATTCTCATCGCCCCGAATGCTTTTAAGAACAGCCTGGATGCGACCCGGGTTGCTGAGGCCATTCAGCAAGGCTTAAAACAAAGCGGATTGGCTTGCACGACGGAGTGCTTCCCGATAGCGGACGGCGGCGATGGCACCGGAAGCCTGATCGTGGAAAGATGCGGCGGAGAAAGAATTTTTTGTGAAGTTCACGATCCGCTTGGCCGGCTGATCAGCTCTTCATTCGGGTTGATCGGAAGCGGCAAAACTGCTGTGATTGAAATGGCCGATGCGTCCGGTCTGAGGCTTTTGAAAAAAGACGAGCTGGACCCGATGCGGGCTTCATCCATTGGAACAGGCGAACTGATCAAAGCCGCGCTGGATAAAGGCGTAAATAAGGTTATCATCGCCATGGGAGGTTCGGCTACCGTCGACGGCGGCTGCGGCATTCTGAATGCTCTGGGAATTACGTTTCTGAACAAAAGCGGCAGGCGGTTGCAAGCTCTTCCCGAAAATCTTATCGAGATATCCAAACTCGACGCATCAAGAATCGACAAACGTATACTTGAAACTGAAATAGTCGTATTGTGCGATGTGGAGAATAAACTTCTGGGACGCGATGGTGCGGCGGCTGTTTTCGGTCCGCAAAAAGGGACTGCGCCGGCAGAAGTGAAATTATTGGAAAACTTCCTGGAAAATTTCGTGGCGGTTACACGCACTCAAACTGGACGGGATATGGATCATATCCGCTATGGCGGGGCGGCGGGCGGCGCATCGGCCGGCTTATACGCCTGGCTGAATGCTAAACTGGTAAATGGCATCGAATATTTTTTGTCGCTCACTAATTTTGATAAAGCCGTCAGCCGGGCCGACGTGGTCATAACCGGCGAGGGAAGTATAGACCGGCAGACGTTGAACGGCAAAGGGCCCTACGGTGTGGCGGTCAAAGCCAAAGAGAAAGGCATCCGGGTGATCGGTTTGGCAGGTAAGGTTGAAAAAGACGAAGGGTTGAACAGGTATTTTGATCAGTTGATATCAATCAATAAGGGGCAGGTGGATATTGCGGAGGCAATGCGGAATACGAAAGAGAATCTGATTCGTACTGCTGCCGAAATCGGGAAAACATTATCTTTAAAGGTATGAAGATATCTGCTTCCATAAAAAACGAATTTAACCAGCATACGGTGGTAGTTAAGACTAATGATTCCGCCAAAGAAATAACTATTGCTCCCAAATCAAGCGGGTATGGTTCATCCGTAAATGGCGCCGAGTTGCTGATGCTTTCCCTGGCCACCTGTTTTTGCAATGACATCTACAGGGAGGCTGCTAAGCAAAATATTAAGGTATCAGGTGTGGAGGTCGAGTTTGATTGCGAATTTGATAAAGACGGTGAGCCGGGCTCTAATTTTCAGTACAAGGCCAACGTGATCTCGGATGAGCCCGCTGACGTGATACAGGAATTAATAGATCATACCGACCGGATAGCGGAGATACACAATACCTTGCGGAAGGGGGTGGATATCAAACTCATTAAAACCTAAAGAATGCGTGTAAAGACCTTTTTCATTTACTTATTTTTGTTTTCCGGGCTTTTTGTAAAAGCGCAATTGCCCATTTTAAAGTCAAATACAACAGATGAGCAGAAGCAGTCTTCTGACATATACAATAATTTTCACGATAATTACGATTTTGTGATATCATGTAACAGTCAAAGCTATTGGTGGTCGGATAAAAAAATATATGAAGTTCTGGCTTATGGGAATGGGCACTGGGAAAGGATTTCGCTTTATTCAAAAAGACACCATAATGGAAAATGGTCTAAACCCTATATTAAAATCGATTCATTTGATAATGAACGGGCTGAAAAATTGATAGAACTATTTAATAAAAATGATTTTTGGCACTTGAGCAATGACTCACTAAATATTCACCAAAAAAGAATAAATGATACGTTATTTAAAACATATGATATAAGTGATGATGTTAATTATAAATTCGAAATAATGACCAAAAATGATTTTCTGATTATTCAGTGTTACGCTCCTGAGTACTTCCTTGAAAAAATACCCGAGATAAAAAGTCGTGAAGTTTTTATAAAATGCAGGGATGAATTTCTTTCGGCATACAAGAGCGATGAAAATTAAACCCTAACCGGTTCCGCAATCTCACTCAAAATTTCCACCGCCTCATCAATAGAATTTACCCCGTCGATACTGATGCGCAACGAATTTTTAACTTCCTTTAAATTAGCTCGCCGCGGGTTCGATTGAAGGAAACTTAATACTTGTTTGAAGGCCTCGCTTTCGAAATAAGGCGAATTTTGCGCCGCGATAAAGTAGCCTCGAAGCACATTCTTTTTTAAAGATATTTTTTCAAAACCGATGGCCTTGCCCAGCCATTGCAGCCGAACAGTGTTCAGCATGTCCACCACTTGCGGCGGTACGGGGCCGAACCGGTCATTCAGTTGCTGCTCGAATGCCTGCAGCTCGGTTTCGTTCTCAATTTTGGAAAGTTCGGTGTACAGGTTATACCGTTCGGCGATGCTGGTCACATATTCGTCCGGTATCAGCAGTTCCATATCCGTATCGATCTGGGTGAAAGAAATAAACGGCCTGGGCTTCTCATCCTGGAATAAGCCTTTGAATTCTTCGTCCTTCAGTTCCTGTATGGCCTCGTCAAGTATTTTGTGGTACATCTCAAAGCCAATCTCGGCTATAAAACCGCTTTGCTCGGCGCCTAAAAGATTACCGCTGCCGCGGATGTCCAGGTCGCGCATGGCCACGTTAAAGCCGCTGCCCAAATCCGAAAATTCTTCAATGGCGCTCAGGCGCTTGCGGGCCTCAGGTGTCAGCGTCGATAACGGCGGGCTCAACAAATAACAGAATGCCTTTTTATTGCTCCGGCCCACGCGCCCGCGCATCTGGTGGAGGTCGCTCAGGCCGAACATGTGCGCATGGTTGATAATGATCGTGTTTGCGTTAGGTATATCCAGGCCGGCCTCGATGATGGTGGTAGTTACCAGCACATCGTATTCTCCGTTCACAAATTTGAGCATTACATCCTCCAGGTCGTCGCCTTCGAGCTGGCCATGAGCGATACCTATTCGCGCTTTAGGAACGAGTTTGTGGATGAGGCCGCCTAGTTGCATCAGGTCGGCAATGCGGTTATGTATAAAAAACACCTGGCCGCCCCGCCCTATTTCGTATTCAACAGCTTCCTTAATCAACTTATCGTTGAAAACATGCAGCTCCGTTACTACCGGCTGGCGGTTGGGCGGCGGCGTAGAAATGATCGACAAGTCGCGCGCTCCCATCAGCGAAAAATGGAGCGTACGCGGTATCGGCGTAGCCGTCAGCGTCAGCGTATCTACATTGGCGCGCATGCTTTTCAGCTTCTCCTTGGTGGTAACACCAAACTTTTGCTCCTCATCGATGATCAGCAGGCCGAGGTTTTTGAACTTTACATCCTTACTAACCAAGCGGTGCGTGCCGATGATAATATCAATTTTGCCTTCCTTCAGTTTTTCCAGGGTTTCTTTGATCTGCCGGCTCGATTTAAAACGGTTCACATAGTCGATGGTGCAGGGAAAACCCTTCAGCCTTTCCGAAAAAGTTTTGTAGTGCTGCGCAGCCAGGATGGTGGTAGGCACCAGGATGGCGACCTGTTTGCTGTCGGCCACAGCTTTAAAGGCAGCTCGTATAGCTACCTCCGTTTTGCCAAAACCCACGTCGCCGCAAATGAGGCGGTCCATAGGATGCGGCGACTCCATGTCGCGTTTAAAATCCGCAGTGGCTTTTTCCTGGTCGGGCGTATCCTCGTAAATGAATGACGCTTCAAGCTCGGTTTGCAGGTAGCTATCAGGACTAAAGGCCGTGCCCTCTTTAGCTTTGCGCAGCGCATACAGCTTGATCAGGTCGCGGGCTATGTCTTTAACTTTTTTTTTTGTTGTCTTTTTCAGGCGTTCCCAGGTGTCGGTACCCAGCTTGTTCAGCTTAGGAACGGTGCCCTCCTTGCCGCTGTATTTGGAGATGCGGTTCAGGGAGTTGATGTTCACATACAGCAGGTCGTTGTCGGCATAGATCAGGCGGATCATTTCCTGCATCTTGCCGTTTGTTTCCACCTTCTCCAGGCCCGCATATTTGCCGATTCCATGGTCGATGTGGGTTACGAAATCGCCCGGTTTTAACTCGCGAAGCTCTTTCAGGGTAATGGCCTGTGAGCGCTGGTATCCTTTTTTGAGTTTGTATTTATAGTAACGGTCGAATATCTGATGGTCGGTATAGCAGGCTATTTTCTGCGCGCGGTCGACAAAACCTTCCCGGATAGAAATATTGATTGGCGTGAATTTTACCGACTTGTCCAGGTCTTCCAGTATGGCATAAAGCCTTTCTACCTGTTTGGCCGAGTCGGTCAGGATGTAATTCTCGATATGCTCGGCCTCGTTATTCTTAAAATTATGGATCAGTAGGGTAAAGTCTTTGTTGAACGACGGCTGTGGCCGCATATCAAAATCCAGGGTGTGGTTGGTTTGATAAAAGAACTGTTTACCGAATTCAACCACGGGAAAATCGTGCAGTTGGTCGGCAATCAGCTTTTCATCGGTAAAGCCAAATTTAGGGTCGATCCATTCGGGGTTTTTTTGCTTTTCATCGGATGATAATGCTTTCCATAATTCAACCGCTTTTTTGTAACCGCTTTTGACGATGTCGAGCGTAAATTGTACATCCTTTATCCAAACCTGGGTTCCCCGATCGACGTATTCCAGCAGCGATATATTATGCTCGGTTAGGAATTTGGATTGTACGTTGGGAACGATGGTAATGGATTTAACCTGTTCGACCGACAGCTGGCTCTCTATTTCGAATGTTCGGATCGATTCGATCAGGTCGCCGAAAAATTCTACGCGGTAAGGCAGGTCGTGCGAAAAAGAGAAAATATCTACTATGCCGCCGCGAATGGAGAATTGCCCCGGCTCGTATACGAAATCAACCCGCTCGAAATCATATTCGACCAAAAATTCGTTGATAAAATCGATGCTCAGCTTGTTATTAACCGAAATTTCAAGCGTATTTTTTTCCAGCGACGCCCGGTCGATCACCTTTTCGGCTAATGCCTCCGGATAAGTAACGATCAGCCTGCCAAATTCAGAAGCGTGGTTCAGTTCGTTCAATACCTCGGCCCTGGCGAGTACATTGCTGCTGTCGGGCTGTGTAAATTCAAATGCTTTGCGATAAGATGATGGGAAAAGCAAAACTTCCTTACCGGTGAGGTTTTCGATATCCGATTGGAAATAAGCGGCTTCTTCCCTGTCGGGCAGGACGAAGATCATGTGCGGGTGCTGCAAAAAATACAAAGCTACCGCCACCGCCGAATCGCCCGATCCGACCAAACCATGCAACTGAACCCTCGGATTTTTACCGTCATTCAGCGCCCCGGCCAATGCCTTTACCCGTTCATCAGCCTTATAACGTTCTAAGATATCACGGATGTTCAAATCGCTGCAAATATAGGAAAAATGGCGCTTTTTGTCGAACAGGCAACCGTTCGTGCTGAAAATAGGTAGCTATTAAAACAAACCGCGCCAAAAATCACTTTTATGAATGTTATACTTAATAAACACGTATATTTATATAACCATTTAATACCTGGAAACAGCACTACGGCTTTATATCTCCGCAGTGGAACCTTTAAAGCAATAGATTATGAAAAACGCACTATTACCGGGGCTCATTATCGGCATTCTAAGCGGCGTATGGCTATTCATTATGCGCAAAATGGGACTCACATTTACTAATGATACGGTACATCCCGTTGAATTTGTCTCCGTATTAATACCTGTCATCGGCTTGTATTACGGCATAAAATATTACCGCGATAAGGAACTGAAAGGGGATATGAATTTTCTTGAAGCATTATTACAGAGCTTTAAAATACTCATTGTAGCCGGCGTGCTGGTGGTATTTCTTGGCATAGTTTATCTCAATTACATCGATACCGCCGGAACCAACTGGTCCGATTTTTCCGGACGTATTTTTGCGGCTCTCCTCATAGGGGTTTTAGCCGCGCTTTCGTCATCTTTGCTGTTAATGACCCACGGAAAAAAGGTTGATTAAGCAATTATTTTCAAAATATTTCGAGCTTATTTTTTGGCTGTCAGCGCTTACCGCGCTTGCTTTAACCGACCCTGCAGGTTCGGTGCATTTTAGCTTGTGCCCGTTAAAAGCAATGGGCGTCACCTGGTGCCCCGGGTGCGGCCTGGGCCACTCCATATCCTGGCTTTTTCGCGGCGATATCCGTAATTCTTTCCATGCCCATTGGCTGGGTATTCCGGCCACGGCGATTATACTATACCGAATCTACCATTTAGGGACTTTGAGGCTTGCCGGAAGCAAGGCTTTGTCAGCTAAATAACCTCGCCATTTTACCGTTAAAATCCCCTGTTTCACCGGGAGCACAGGCATTCCCGCCAATTTTGTGTTTCAATATTTTTAGTCCTATCTTAGTTTTATACCAACTTTAAAAACAATCTTATGGACACCTTTCAAAATAACAACCCGTATATGGCCCTTCCGGGCATCACTCCCGAAGAATTGGGCTACATTCAGCAAGCCAATTCGCAACTGACCGAAAGCCAGCAAAAATATTTTTACATGACCTATACCACCAAGCGCAAAAGCACACAGGATGTATTAATCTTTTGTATTATCGGTACTTTCCTGGTGCCCGGTTTACAGCGATTTATTTTAGGGCAGATCGGTATGGGTATTTTGTATTTCTTTACCGTAGGCCTGTGTTTTATCGGTTCGATCGTCGACCTGGCCAATCATCGCTCGCTCGCTAACGAATACAACCAGAAAATGGTTTTCGAGAGCTTCCAGCTAGCTAAAATGGGCAATTGATACCCGATGCCGTTGACTGGGTGGGAACAAGTTGATTGGGTTGGAGAAAAATTAACTTATTCAGCGACGGACTCACCCAAGCTAATTAACTTATATATGGACACCCAGGTTGGCAAATACCTGATACTGATCGGCGCTGCTATATTGGTATTGGGTATTATCATTTATTTCTTCGGCGGAAACTTTAAATGGCTTGGACATTTACCCGGCGATATACGCATCGAACTGGAAAATTTCAGGTTTTACTTTCCCATCACCACGCTGCTGCTTATCAACCTACTCATATTTTTGATCTTCAGGATATGGAAGTGGCTTAATTTTTGAGTGAGAACAGGCGCATTAGGCCCTCACATGAAAAAGTTGTCAGTTTTGATAATGATTATAAACGTATGGCAAGTGCCGGCCATTGCCCAACGGATTCATCACCACGGTTATACCACCTATTACAACGCATCCAAACACGAGCCTGATTCGGTTAGCTGGGACCTAACTTCGACTATGTTAACCAACGATAATGTTCCCACGCCCGGACCGTTCAAGGTCGATCCCAAAATAAACGCTTGTGCCAAACCGAACGATTATATCAGTCCCGGATATACCACCGGCCTTCTTTTCAGCTGGAAAAATGCAGCCTGCAGCCCGACCGACCAAGCCGAATGCTTATATATGAGTAATGCATTGCCGGTCAATATCAAATGCTATAACAGCGATTGGCACACGATCGAAGAATATGAACGGTCGCTTGCCGTAAAAGGAAAGATACATGTTATAGCAGGCGGCTGGGGGTCGATGCCCGAGAGCACCAGGGCCGGCCTGACGATCCCAAAACGTTTGTGGAAGGCTGTTTTTGCCGATGGGCATTGGACAGTTTGGATAGTAGATAACACCGCAAATGCCGTCGGGCACGACTATCGTTACTGGTTAAGCACGGTTGAACAATTAAATGCGATTACCCGCCTTAATTTGCAGAACAGCAATTAAATTTGAGCTGATCCTCAGTCCAATTATATTTCTATGGAAAACATTAAAATAGCTACCGCTCAGTTCGAGAACCGGAGCGGCGATAAATCATACAACCTTTCAGTTATTGAAAATCTTTCGGCCAGGGCTGCAGCACAGGGTGCTAAAGTAGTGGCGTTCCACGAATGCTCAATTACAGGCTACACTTTTGCCCGGCATTTGGATAAAAGCCAGATGCTTGATGTTGCGGAATTTGTCCCGGGCGGCCCGAGTATAAAAAAACTGACGCAGATAGCGGCAGACCTCGATATTACTATCCTTGCGGGATTATTCGAGAAGGATGCCGACGACAAATTGTACAAAACCCAGGTCTGCGTCGATAAGAACGGCCTGGTGGCCAAATACCACAAGCTGCACCCGTTTATCAATCCGCATCTGACGCCCGGCAGCGAATACGTGATCTTCGATCTGTATGGCTGGAAATGCAGTATTTTGATCTGTTATGATAATAACATTATCGAAAATGTGCGAGCGGTAAAGCTAATAGGCGCGGATATTATTTTTATGCCGCATGTGACGATGTGCACACCCTCAACCCGGCCGGGTGCAGGTTTCGTCGATCCCAAATTGTGGGAGAACCGCGAAGCTGACCCGACGACTCTTCGACAGGAATTTGATGGATTAAAAGGCCGAGCCTGGCTGATGAAATGGCTGCCTGCGCGCGCTTACGATAACGCTATTTATGCTGTGTTCTCAAATCCAATCGGCATGGACGACGATCAATTAAAGAATGGCTGCTCGATGATACTCGATCCGTTTGGTGATGTAATAGCCGAATGCCGGAGCTTTGATAATGAGATCGCCATTGCTACGCTTGTCCCTCAAAAGTTGACGGATGCGGGCGGATTTCGTTACATTAAGGCCAGGAGGCCGGAGTTATATGGAGATATTATAGCACAGGATCATAAATCGGAGCAGAAGGTGGTTTGGATGTAAGAGAATATTAATAATGTCCTTTTAAGGAATGAATTTTAATCGTTCGTCTACCTTCAAGAATTTCGTAGATGATCCGGTGTTCCTGATTAATTCGCCTCGACCAAAGGCCCGATAAATTATGCTTCAATGGCTCAGGTTTACCGATGCCTTCAAGGGGATCATGCTCTATCGCATTAAGCAACCGCTGAATCTTTTTCTGTAGAACTTTGTTTCCAGATTTTTTCTAATAATCAATATCTCTCTGCGCTTCGTCAGAATAGATTATTTCCATAGATCTTTAGTCTTTATCGCTTTATATTTGCCAGCTTTAAAGTCCTGTTTGCTGCGCTCTATCTTCTTTACAAATTCGGGATCATAAGTAGATTTTTCAAAGGGTATTTTCAGCGCTTTCATAAATGCTTTCAGCGCTATTAACTTTTCTTCGTTTTCAGGATGCGCGATTAAAGTTTCCATATTCAAATTTACTATTTTTATTTTTTACGTTTAACATAATTGTTGGATATAGCTAATATAAACGTGCCCGATGAAAAGCCTGCTTGTATGCATATTGATTCTCTCATTCTTAGGCGCGGCTGAAGCACAAGACGGCTACATTGCGCCTGCCGATACCGCCGTTCAGCATAAGTTAGCGCAATGGCAGGACCTGAAGTTCGGTTTATTTATGCATTGGGGACCATACAGCGAATGGGGCGTAGTGGAAAGCTGGAGCATTTGTCCTGAAGACGAGGGCTGGACACAACGCAAAGGGCCATACAGCAGCGATTATTATACTTATGTGAAAGCCTACGAGAATTTGCAGGCCACGTTCAACCCAACGCACTTCGACCCGGAGAAATGGGTAAAAGCGGCTAAAGACGCAGGCATGAAATACGTGGTTTTTACAACCAAGCACCACGATGGTTTTTGCATGTTCGATACCAAACAAACCGATTATAAAGTTACCAGTCCGAGAACGCCGTTTTCTTCAAACTCAAAAAGTAATGTGGCGCTCGAGATATTCAATAGCTTTCGGAAAGCCGGTTTTATGACCGGCGCTTATTTTTCGAAGCCCGACTGGCATAGTCCGTATTACTGGTGGCCCTATTTTCCGCCTAAGGACCGGAATGTGAACTACGACCCCGCCAAATACCCGGAACGCTGGCAGAAGTTTAAGGATTACACTTACAACCAGATACAGGAATTAATGACGGGCTACGGCAAAATGGATATTCTGTGGCTGGACGCCGGATGGGTGAGGCCGCTGAAAACCGTCGACCGCAAGGTAGACGGGCAGCAAGGTATTAAGTACGACCAGGACATCGATATGCCAAAGATAGCCGCGATGGCCCGTGCTAAGCAGCCGGGATTGATTATTGTTGATCGCACGGTTACAGGTCCATACGAGAATTACACGACCCCCGAGCAGCAAGTTCCCGACGCGCCGTTGAGCCATCCCTGGGAAACCTGCATGACCATGGGCAACTCCTGGAGCTATGTGCCCGGCGATCATTATAAATCTTCATTGCAGATCGTTCAATTGCTGATCAAGATAGTGTCTCGCGGCGGGAATTTGTTGATGAACATTGGTCCCGGACCAGACGGTGATTGGGACCCGGAGGCATATAAGCGCCTGGCTGATATCGGGAAATGGATCAAAATAAACGGCGAAGGTATTTACGCGTCAAAAGCGGTTGCGCCTTACTCGGCAGGCGACCTATTTTTTACTCAATCTGCTGATAAAAAGACGGAGTATGCGTTCCTGTTGTCAAAGGATATAAATGTGAATTTGCCGGCAACGGTTACGATTCAAACGGCAAACCCGGAAAAAGTGAAGTCTGTGACGCTGCTCGGCGTCAAACATAAACTAAAATGGGCTCAGACAGACGGCAATATAACCGTTGCCATTCCACAAACGCTGCAAAATCAAAGCGGATTGCAATATGCGGCCACGTTTAAAATAGGCTATTAATTGCAATCAGCGCTGATGGCCCGAAAGCGCAAATTTTCAAGCAGTTTTAATTCGCGAAATTCGCCCCAATTCATGAAATTCGTGTCTATATGAAACTCTCGCAGCTTACTGCTTACCTCGAAAGCCTGGCACCGCCGGCTTACCAGGAAGATTATGATAATTCCGGCCTCATCGTCGGTAACCCCGAAAAGGAAGTTTACCAGGCACTGCTTTCGCTGGATTGTACTGAGGCTATCGTCGACGAAGCAATTGCGAAAGGTTGCGAGTTGATCATTTCGCATCACCCCATCGTCTTCAGGGGACTGAAAAAGTTAAACGGCAAAACCTATGTAGAGCGCGTGGTGGAAAAAGCCATTAAAAACGATATTGCCATCTATGCCATTCATACCAACCTGGACAATATAATGGATGGCGTGAATGCTAAAATTTGCGAAACGCTGGAGCTAACCAATTGCCGCATACTGGCACCCAAAAACGGTCTGTTGAAAAAGTTGGTTACTTATGTTCCAGCCGATAAGGCTGAACAAGTACGCAACGCGCTTTTTCATGCAGGTGCGGGTAACATCGGCAATTACAGCGAGTGCAGCTTCAACGCCGAAGGTCAGGGCACCTTTAAAGGCGGCGAAGATACCAACCCCTACGTGGGCGAACCAGGCAAAAGGCATTATGAGGCTGAGGTGAAGATAGAAACCGTTTACCCGGCAACCATCGAAAGCAAATTGCTGATGGCGCTCTTTCTGGCGCATCCTTATGAAGAAGTAGCCTACGATCTGTATGAACTAACTAATCAGCATAACCAGGTGGGTGCCGGGATGATCGGCGAGCTGGAGGAAGAGATAACGGAAGAGGAATTTCTATTTGTGCTGAAACAGAACATGCAGGCGCGTGTTATAAGGCATACAGCGTTGCGCGGAAAGCATGTGAAACGGGTGGCGGTTTGCGGCGGCGCCGGCGGCTTCCTGTTAAAGAATGCCATTTCGGCAGGGGCCGATGTTTTTGTGACCGCCGATTACAAATATCACGAGTTTTTTGACGCCGAAGGGAAGATCGTTATAGCGGATATCGGACATTTTGAAAGTGAGCAATTTACGGCGCAATTGTTGTATGATATTATTCGGAAAAAATTTCCTAACTTTGCCGTCCGTTTAACAGAGATTAATACTAACCCCGTCAAATATTTTATTTAATGGAACAAACCGTAGAACAGAAGCTGAAGGCTTTATACGAACTACAAACCATCCACACCAAGATTGATAAGATACGCCAGGTAAGAGGTGAGTTGCCGATGGAAGTGGCCGACCTGGAGGATGATGTTGAAGGTCTGGAAACCCGCATCCAGAAAATAAAAAATGAGCTTGATGACCTGGAAGACGCCATCGTTACCCGCAAGAACCTGATCAGGGATGCGCAGGCTAACATAAAAAAATATGAAGGCCAGCTGAACGAGGTTAAGAATAACCGCGAGTACGACGCTATCTCGAAAGAGATCGAGATACAAGGACTGGATATCCAGGTAAGTGAAAAGAAGATCAAGGAATTCGGCTACGAAATTACCACCAAAACGCAGGTTTACGAAAAAGCTTTAGCCGACCTGGAAGGCCGCCGCGCCGACCTGGATGCCAAAAAAGCTGAACTGGGCACTATTACTGCCGAAACCGAAAAGGAAGAGAACGAGCTTAATAATGAAGCTGAAAAGGCATCGGAGAATATTGAGGAACGCTTGCTGACGGCCTACACTCGTTTGCGTAAGAACGCAAAAAACGGTTTAGCCGTGGTTACCATTGCGCGCGACTCGTGTTCGGGTTGCTTTAACCAGATCCCTCCGCAGCGCCAGGCCGATATACGCCAGCGCAAAAAGATTATCGTTTGCGAACACTGCGGCCGGATTTTGGTCGACGAGCAAATGGCTTTGGAAGTAGAGACTGCATAAGCCCCCCAACCCCGAAAGGGGGAACGAAAATATAGAAGCGCTTCTGTTGAAGCGCTTTTTTTGTGTCTGAACCACTGATTTGTTTGATAACGTGATTTCACTGATCGATCAATGCTATCAGGAAATCACACTAATCAGCGGTTAAACATACTCGTCTGCCTCCCCTTCTTCGGTACGAACAAACTATAATCAAATTCCGGCATTGCCCGGTCGCCCATAAAGCGGTTCACCGACATGCGGAACAACTGGTGTATTGAATTGGCCAAATTGCCATCGCCTCCCATGCGCCGGCCGAATTCGCTATCGTTCAGCTTGCCATCGTGGCAGGCTTTTATCATGTTCAATACCTTTTCCGCCCTGTCAGGGAAAGCCTTGTGTATCCAGTCAGTAAATATTTCGGCGATACTTCCATTTAGCCGCACGATGGTAAACCCAGCTCCCTGCCCGCCCCTGTCGGCGGCGGCCTTGATCACCGACGGTATCTCGTTACTATTCAAACCAGGCACGATAGGCGCCACCATCACTCGGACAGGTACCCCAATTTCACTTAATTTCTGAATAACGGCAAGCCTGCCGGTTGCGGTAACGGTACGCGGTTCCAGTTTTTGACGCAACTGCTCGTTCAATGAGTTGAGTGAGACATTTACCTGCACCAGGCGCATTTTGCCCATCTCCGTCAAAATATCCAGGTCGCGCAGGATCAGGTTGTTTTTGGTAATAATACTGACCGGGTTGCGGTATTTCAGAAAGACTTCCAATAACGAGCGGGTGATCTTTAATTTACGCTCGAGCGGTTGATAGCAGTCGGTATTGCCTGAAAGCAGCATAGCTACGGGCTTATAACTCTTTTTGTTCAGATATTCTTCAAGCAACTGGGCAGCGTTGCGCTTCACAATTATCTTTCGCTCAAAATCCAGCCCTGCGCTGAAGCCAAAATACTCGTGTGAGTTGCGCGCGTAGCAATACAGGCAACCGTGTTCGCATCCCTGGTATGGATTGATCGAGAACATATGCCACAGGTCGGGACTGTCCGACTCGCTTACGATCTTTTTTGGCGTTTCCTCGTAGATCTGTGTTGCCGAGTTTTCGAGCATAGGCTCGTCCAGACCTTCGATATGGTCCAGCACATATTTGTTTTTCAGGAACTTGTTGTGAACGTTTACCTGTGCGCCCCGGCCCTTAAAAAATTCAGGATTTTCTTCATGCGACATAAAACAAATTTGCTAATATTTTTAGCAAATCACCCCACGTCGATCAATTTATTTTTAATAGCGAACAGAACCAGCCCTATGCGGCTTTTGATTTGCAGCTTTTCAAAAAGCGCATCACGGTAACCGTCCACCGTGCGCGAGCTGATGCACATGTGGTTAGCTATTTCCTTATATGTCAGTTCGGTGGAAGCCAGCTTCAGGAATTCGATCTCGCGGCTGTTCAATTTGGAAATATTGAAATCGGTATTGAAATCATTGATAAGATGTCTCGTTACGAACGGAGGATAATAGATCTCGTTTTGAGATACCCGCAGCAAGGCATTTTCAAACTCGTCAGGTTCAGCATCTTTCAGCAAATAGCCCCTGACGCCCATGCGTACCATCGTCAGCACTTTTTCGGCGTCCTCGTACATCGAAAGCACAATGATGCGAATGTCAGGATGGTTGTTGCGCAGCCACCTGGCAGTGGTGATGCCATCCATTTTTGGCATATTGATGTCGAGCAGGATAATATCGGGCTTTAATTTTGGATTTATTTTGCGCATCATTTCCTCGCCGTCGCCCGCTTCAAAAAGTATGCTGTACCTTTGAAAATTATTGACAAGAGCAGCTATGCCGCTTCTGAAAAGGCGGTGATCGTCAACTAATGCGATCTGGATGGGGGCGTCCATCTGAATAAAATTGCGGTTTAACGGGGTTTAGTTTAACGGTTACACGGCACCCCTCCCCGGGCTTGCTGTCGATCGTGGCGTTCCCCCCTATTAAAGTTGCCCGGTTTACCATGTTTCGCAATCCCGAACCTGTTTTATTATCAGGTACTTGAGGCGAAAAGCCTGAACCGTCATCCTCGAGGGACAAAATAAATAAATCGCTATGATATTCCAACAAGATTTTAAAATGTTTAGCGCCAGCGTGTTTAAGTGCGTTATTTAAAGTTTCCTGGAAGATACGGAACAAAACCAGCTCGCGTTGCTCTCCGAGCGGGTAAGGCTCGCCGTTAATTTCCAGCGTTGCTTTTATAATATCGCTTTTATTCATCCGCTCAACCTCCATTCCAACGGTTTTAGATAGACCAAGCGATGCGATATGCTCAAAGCTCAGGCTTTTTGAAAGATCGCGCAAATCGGATATGGTATTGGCCAGCAGTTCGCGGCATTCATTTATTTTAAGCCGGCGGTCACTTTCAGTGGCGTTGTTTACCGTTGCAAGGCTCAATTTTACAAATGATAATACCTGGGTAATGTTGTCATGAATCTCCTGGCTAACGTTTTCAAAGGTTTGTTCCTGTACCTCGACTTGTGTTTGCAGCAACTCCTGGCGAAAGACTGCCTCGCGCTCGTCCTGTTCCTTTTGATTTTTCAGTTGCCGGTTGCGGTATAGAACAACGAAATAAATAACTGCACATACCAAGAAAGCAAAGAAAAGGCAGGTTAAGATTACTACTTCAACTATTTCATTGTCAATTGTTAGAGTATTGCTGCGCATTCGCTGAATTAGATTCTTTTTTATCGGTTAGGACAGCAATTCCTAACATAACATTGAATAAAATATCCTGCAAACGCCAAAAGTAAACAAGAAAAGCATTATTAATATTGTGAATGAAGTAATAATTAATAAGCGCATAGTTTAAAAACATAGTGGCTGAAGCAAAAAGTACCGCTGTGTTAAACCAAAAAATGCCTTGTTTCATTATATTTATTTGTAGTGGATACAAAAGCATTTGCTTGAATAGAAGCAAAGCGAATATTGCAAACAGAATTTCATTTATAACTAATACATGTGACGGGAATATTTTATTATATGGCTGCAGAAATAGTGCATTTATAAAGAAAAATACTGTAGCTGCCGCTAAAGATATCAATGCTATCTTTTTAAGGTATCGATTCTTGAACAGGAAGTAATATATGAGGCAAAAGAATAAACAATTGGCTAGGGCTTCAATATGCAATATCGCGATATTGTTTTTGTAAACAGTTGTTATGTATATATCGGCAACATTGTCTAAGAATGAGTACAATAAATATATGCATAGCACTTTGAATGGCATGGTCACCTTTTTGTAGCTAACCATGCCCGCTATTGCAATTATAAAAGAGATGATTAAAGTTAATATTCCTGCCACGAGGTTTGATAGGTTATAAATTAGTGCACATTGGCGGACAAGGAGGGCTACTATCAAACACATCTCCACTGCTCACATAAGGCGTAGTGGCACCCTGCGCGGTATTTTTCTCAGATCCTGCTATCATTATGGTATAATACCTGCCCGGTTGACCATCGTATGATGGATGTTTTGCGAAATATACGTGAATTCCGGCGATATCCGCGTCGGTGGCCATAATAGCGTTCAGGGAGTCCGCATCAACAAAAAAGCCGTTTAAAAAGTTCCCGTCGGGTGTAAGGAGATTTGGGCCCCCGGTGGCGGAATTTTCCGCCTGGAATTGCCGGATCAGGCTCTGAGCCTGTGCGCGGTCGATAATTGTCGCCATGATTTGGTAGTTAGGGTTTAATTAATAATTACCCAATATAATCAGACAGGCAGATAAAAGCGCACCGTTTTTTAACGGTATTTGCTGTGGAAAACTCATTCCCGGAAATATGTTTTTAAGAATAAATGGCTTATGCCGGTTGACGGAATAGGACTTGTGGAAAAATATGCGGCTTACCCTTCCAGCAGGAAAACGAAAAGCTCTTTAGGCCCGTGCGCACCCATTACCAGGGTCTTTTCAATGTCGGCGGTGCGGCTTGGGCCCGTCACGACGGAAATCATCGAAGGCAACCGGCTGCCGTATTTTCCTTTGATCATTCTAAAGCCGTCCTTAAGATCCATTACCAATTGGGAGGTATAAGCCACGACGATGTGAACGGGGGGGTATATACTGAGCCGGCGTCCGGCAGCGGCAGCATTTGAAACCAGTATGCTGCCATTCCTGGCAATGAGCGCTTCGCAAAGCGTCAGACCGACCTCGGCCTGGTCGAAATCTTTATCAGTCTCAAAATAGGGATAATCGTACCGGGCGAGCATATCCTGCAATTGCGGCTCCCAGCAATATATCTTATGCCATTTGCGCTCTTCGGCCAGGTTCAGCAAGTAGTCGATAAATTGCACCTCATCCTCGCAAAAAACAAACTGCCCTGCAGCTGAACTAAATTCCTCGGCAAAAACAACTTCGGGCATTTCATCGGCAGGCGGGTAATGCGGCAGGTCCTCCAGGTTGGGATAGGGATTGTCCCGTTTTTCCAGCAGGGCCTTGCGGATCTTTTTAAGCAGCTTTTCCTTTGATGTGGTAATGTCCCTCATTTTTTTAAGTCGAAAGTCTTAAGTCCATAGCCCTAAGTCTTTATTCTATAAAATGAAAAGTCTTGAGACTTAAATCACTATTACTGACTTAAGACTCAAGACTCCAGACTTATAACTATTTCGCTTCTTTTTCTTCGGGGTTACGGTTAAATGTGCCCGAATGGTCGGCAACGCCTTCGTGTATAAGGTTGCCTGCTGCGGCTTCCTGGTTACCGCCTTCAGGCCCGTTTACAAACTCATCGTAAGTAGTACGATGATCAAACGGCCGCTTGCCCAAAATTTCTTCCAGGTCAGACTGGAACAGTATTTCCTTTTCCAGCAGCTTGTTAGCTAATTTTTCCAGGCCTTCGCGCTTTTCGGTGAGCAATTGTTTGGTACGGGCGTAAACGTTGGTGATCAGGTTACGCACTTCCGCATCGATCAATTCGGATGTCTTTTCAGAGTATGGTTTATTAAACTGGTATTCTCCCTGCGCGTCGTTGAACGATACATTACCAACCTTGTCATTCATACCGTAAATGGTAACCATGGCATAACCCAGTTTAGTGATCCTTTCGAGGTCGTTCTGCGCGCCGGTGGATATTTTACTAAACACAATGTCTTCAGCAACACGGCCCCCCATGGTCATGCACATGCCGTCGAGTAACTGTTCGGTTGTATACAGGAACTGCTCTTTCGGTAAATACTGGGCATAGCCTAAAGCGGCAACACCGCGGGGAACTATGGAAACCTTCACCAAAGGATCGGCATATTCCAGGAACCAGCCTGCAATGGCGTGGCCTGCTTCGTGGTAGGCCACAATGCGCTTTTCCTCGGGCGAAATGATTTTATTCTTCTTCTCCAATCCACCGATCACACGGTCTATCGCGTCCTGGAAATCCTGCATGTCCACGGCTTCCTTGTTTTTACGCGCGGCAATCAGGGCCGCTTCGTTACAAACGTTAGCTATTTCGGCGCCTGCAAAGCCTGGTGTCTGCGCCGATAATTTTTTCGCATCAACACCTTCGGCCAGCTTAACCGGTTTCAGGTGTACTTTGAATATTTGCTCGCGGCCAACCAGGTCGGGCTTATCGATGGATACCTGCCGGTCAAAACGGCCGGGGCGTAAAAGAGCCGAGTCGAGCACGTCCGGACGGTTAGTTGCAGCCAGGATAATGATACCTGAGTCGGTGCCGAAACCATCCATCTCAACCAGCAATTGGTTCAGGGTGTTCTCGCGCTCGTCGTTGCCGCCTACAATATTGTTTTTACCGCGGGCGCGGCCGATAGCGTCGATCTCGTCGATAAATATAATACACGGGGCTTTATCCTTGGCCTGGCGAAACAAGTCGCGGACACGGGAGGCGCCTACCCCTACGAACATTTCGACGAAATCAGATCCGGATAATGAGAAGAAAGGCACCTGCGCCTCACCGGCTACCGCTTTTGCAAGCAGGGTTTTACCCGTGCCCGGCGAACCGATCAGCAGCGCGCCTTTGGGTATTTTGCCGCCCAGTGCGGTATATTTCTTTGGATTTTTCAGGAAGTCGACTATTTCCATCACCTCCTGCTTGGCTTCTTCCAGGCCGGCTACATCATTGAACGTAACCGACACCTGTGCCTCGCGGTCGAACAAAGTGGCTTTTGATTTGCCGATATTGAAGATCTGACCGCCCGGACCGCCGCCGCCGCCACCCGACATACGGCGCATGATAAATATCCATACCGCGGCAAACAGCACTACCATGATGATGCCCTGGAATAACCAGTTGCCCAATATGCTTTCATGCTGTGTGAAATCCATAGGCACCTTTTCGCCTTCCGGCCAGCCCGATTCGGCAGCAGTGACAGACTGCTTCAGGCTTTCATATGAAGCGTCGGTAAAAATATATTGCGGGCCGTTGCTTGAGGACCCGGTAAGTGATTTTTGCTCCCTGACATCGGCATATTGCGGCTTTTTCAGGCTGTCCTTTTTAATATAAACTTCGACCATTACCAGGTCGCCATTTTTGTAGGCTACCAGGTGGTCGACATCATGATGCTTGAGCATATCCGATTCGAACTGCTGGTAGTTTATCTGTTTTGCGCTGTTGCCGCTCGAAAAATAGCTTACAGCAACCAATATCATGATCACAATCGCATAAAGCCACATGATATTAAACTTCGGCGGCTTGGGCGAAGGTTTTTTATTGGATATTCTCCGTATAGGTTTTGGGGTATCTTGTTTATTATCTTTCATTTCGTTTACAAGCTCAATCTTACAATCAATTATTCAAATTTCAAGGGGATACCGGCAAGACGCACGGCCGGCTGGTTTAGTGACGAATATTTTTTTTAAGCGCTTTTATAATATTTGAATTCCGCGTCCCCCCACAATTCTTCTACGCCATAGAACTCGCGTTTGTCAGTCCTGAAAATGTGTACAACCACATTAATATAATCCAGCAAAATCCATTCGCCGTATTCAAGCCCTTCCTTGCGCCACGGCTCCTGTTTTAAGGCTTTAAATATCTCTTCTTCAACGCTGTTGGCTATGGCTTTTACCTGGGTGGCCGAATCGGCATGACATATTACAAAATAATCAGATACCGAACTTAGGATATTACGAAGGTCTAACCTCACTATTTCATTTCCCTTTTTTTCCTGGATGCCGTAAATGGCCAATTCAGAAATGTAAGCGGATTCATTTAACGCTTTGTTTTTTACCATCAAAAAGAATTAGTTTTGAACGCTATAGAGTTTCGTATTATTACTTTGCAAAATAACATATTTTCAGGATTATTTGTTGGTCAAAATTTAATCACAATTCAACAGGTAGATTCAACTAACAATTTCCTCAAAGAACTACTGTCAAAATCTGAGCCATTACCCGAAGGAACGGTCATTATGGCAGAGAGCCAGTATGCCGGCCGCGGCCAGCAGCAGAACCGATGGCATAGCGAACCGGGCAAAAATTTAACTTTTAGTATTTTTCTGAAACCGGCCTTTCTGCCTGTTTCACAGCAATTTGACCTTACCCGCGCGGTTAGTTTGGGCGTAATTGAAGCCCTAAAGCCTGTTTTAGGTAAAAAACTAACGATCAAATGGCCGAACGATATTTATTACGACGGTAAAAAGCTGGGCGGTATGCTGATAGAGAATATTTTACACGGAAATAACATAAAAAGTTCCATAATAGGCATAGGGCTTAATATTAATCAGCAAGTTTTTCCGTTAGAAGTCCCAAATGCCGTATCGCTGCGGCAAATCTTACAAAGAGATTATGAATTAAAGGAGCTATTATCTGACATTTGCAAAAATATTGAGGTGGCGTACCTCAGTCTGCGCTCCGGACATATCGGGGAAATACGAAAGAAATATCTCGAAAGGCTTTACTGGTTAGACGAGAAGAAACTCTTTAGGGCCGATGGCGTTGAATTTGAGGCAATAATAAAGAACGTGGCCCCGGGAGGAACGCTGGTGTTGAAGCGGGGCGAAGAATTGCTGGAATACAGCATGAAAGAGATTGAATTTTTAAACTGATAAATATTGAATTATTGAAATGAAAAAGATATTGTTTTTGATAACGTTGTTATTGATGAGCGCGGGAACCTTTGCGCAGATCGAACACCCGGTTAAATGGTCGTATGCCGCAAAAAGACTCGGTAATAATGAGGTGGTAGTATTCCTGCGTGCGACCATACAAGACGGCTGGCATATTTATTCGCAGAATGTAAAGGACGGTGGCCCGATAAAAACATCTTTTACCTTCGCACCGTCAAAAGAATATATGCTTGTCGGGAAAACGGCCGAACCGGCTCCAAAGACCAAGTACGAAGACGCCTTCAGCATGAATGTAAGCTACTTCGAAAATACGGTGACTTTTCAGCAAAAAATTAAATTAAAGTCTCCCAAAGTATCTGCGGTAAAAGGCCAGCTGGAATATATGACCTGCAACAACAAAAAGTGCCTTCCTCCGGAAGATGTTGATTTTGATATTTCCCTGGGCAAATAAGCATTCGTGAAAATGAAGTCATCAGCCCGCCGCATGAAGGTTTTCCTGTACATCTTTTCAGCGGTCGTAATATTCATTTGCGCCGGCACTACGTCAGCTCAGGCAGCGCAAAAACCCCAGGATACGGTTTCGAGTAACGACGTGCAGTTTACGAGCATACCCACCGCGGCCGACAGTATGGCTGCCCAAAAAAAATCGGCGCAGCAAAAAGACAGTGTTAAAACGGGGCAATTACCTAACTCTGCAAAAATTTCAAGCCCGGAGCCTCCGAAGACGCTCTGGGAAATTTTTATTGCCGGGTTTTTAGGTGGTTTTGCGGCGTTCCTGATGCCGTGCATTTACCCTATGTTGCCGTTAACGGTAAGTTTTTTTACCAAAAAGGGAGGAAGCCGGGCAAGCGCGATATTGCAGTCGTTGTTATACGGCCTCTCTATCATTGTGATCTATGTCGCACTGGGACTGATCATTACACTTATTTTCGGACCGCTTGCTTTAAACGCATTGGCAACGAACGGCATATTCAATTTCGTTTTCTTTTTGCTGCTTGTAGTATTTGCTATATCATTCTTTGGCGCGTTCGAAATAACCCTGCCTGGCTCACTGGCAAATAAGCTGGATGCCAACTCTGATAAAGGCGGATTGATCGGTATCTTTTTTATGGCGGCAACGTTGGCGGTCGTATCTTTTTCCTGCACCGGGCCAATTATTGGGTACGAAATTGTCAATGCGGCGACCAAAGGTGAACGGCTTGGCCCGGTCGTCAGCATGCTTGGGTTCTCGGCCGCATTAGCTCTTCCTTTTACGCTATTTGCATTATTCCCTTCGGCGCTAAAAAGTCTGCCTAAATCTGGCGGATGGCTCAATAGCGTTAAAGTAATACTCGGCTTCCTTGAACTCGCTTTTTCACTTAAATTTTTATCCAATGTCGACCTGGCTTATCATTGGAACTGGTTCGACCGGGAAATATTTTTGTCACTATGGATCGCCATAGCGCTGCTTATGGGATTATATCTTATCGGAAAAATAAAATTTGCGCACGACAGCGATGTTAAATATATTTCGGTTCCGCGGGCATTTTTCTCAATTATAGTATTCGCTTTTGTAATTTATATGGTGCCTGGATTATGGGGCGCCCCGCTAAAATCCATCAGCGCATTCCTGCCTCCGTTGAGTACACAAGATTTTGACCTTTCTTCGGGGATAGGTCAGCAGTCCCACACCGATTTAACAGATAGAAAATATGCCGATGTGTTCAGACGATTGCCTAAGGTTAAGGGTATAGATGACTGGTACGATTACGACCAGGCAATAGCAGTTTCAAAACGCGAGCATAAACCGATCATGATCGATTTTACAGGCTGGAACTGCGTTAATTGCCGTAAAATGGAAACCAACGTATTCCCCGACCCGGAAATTCTATCCCGATTGCAGAATGATTTTGTGATACTCCAGCTCGTCATCGATGACAAAACTGAATTGCCTGAAAGCGAACAAACCGTATCTTCATTTACACATAAGAAAAATACCACACTCGGCGCCAAATGGCTCGATTTTGAGATAACGCATTACGATTCCAATGCCCAGCCGTTTTATGTGATCATAGACGAAAAAGGTAAAACGCTCGTTCCGCCTCAGGGCGCGATTTTTAATATTGCCGGATTTAAAGCTTATCTGGATAGCGGCCTGGCTGCTTATAAAAATGAGCGTTAAGTCAAAAATAAATGTAAATTCGCCCCTGAATTACGGTTGTGTTACAACGACACTATCGGAATGGTGAATATATTGCATTTACTTAGTTCAGGGCAGGTTTGATCTGCCGTTACAGCGATGGCCCAGATAAAGAATATCGGACTTTTTACTTCGGGAGGCGACGCACCGGGAATGAATGCCGCCATACGGGCGGTGGTACGCACGGCCTTATTCCACAACGTTAACATTATTGGTATAAAACGGGGTTTTGAGGGAATGATCAACGGCGAATTTTCACCGATGGACCGCAGATCGGTTTCCAATATTATACAACGCGGCGGAACGATTCTGAAGACGGCCCGCAGCGAACAATTCAGGCATGCCGAAGGGCGCCGGAAGGCACATGAGCAATTGACGAGCCACAATGTGGATGCCTTGATTGCTATCGGTGGCGACGGTACTTTCAGGGGAACGAAGACTTTTGGCGACGAATACGATATGCCGATCATCGGCCTGCCCGGAACGATCGATAACGACCTGACCGGAACCGATTTTACGTTAGGTTACGATACAGCTATCAATACCGTCATCAACGCGGTGGATAAGATACGGGATACCGCCGAATCGCACGACAGGCTTTTCATCGTCGAAGTGATGGGCAAAGACTCGGGTATGATCGCCGTACGAACAGGTATTGCCGCCGGAGCCGAAACCATCCTGATACCCGAGAGCAAGTCAAGCCTGCCAAAGCTTTTCGATAGGATTGAGAACGGCCGCAAAGATAAAACCTCGCGCATCGTGATCGTCGCCGAAGGCGAAGGCGAGGAAGGCGGAGCTTTTGAGGTTGGCCGGCGCGTAAAAGAGAAATTCCCCCACCTGGATACCCGCGTTTCTATCCTTGGCCATATACAGCGCGGCGGCAAGCCAACCTGTATGGACCGCGTAGTAGCAAGCCGGTTGGGCGTGGCGGCTGTTGAAGGACTGCTGGAAGGTAAACGCGGTGTAATGGCGGGATTAGTTGAGGATGAGATCGTTTATACCCCTTTCGAAAATGCGGTAAAACGCAATATGCAGATCGATCCCAACATCATCCGTATCATCGAAATGCTTTCGCTATAACGGGAAGCGTGTATCTATAAACGTATTATTGACGATAAGACGGATCACTTCGTCGAGCTCGTTGGCTACGGTCACCAGGTGCTCAATGATCTGTTCGTTTTCCGGGTTACTGAAATTTTCACGGTCGAGGATGTTCAGCAAGCCGATCATGCTGGCTACCGGGCGCCGCAACTCGTGCGAGCTTAGCGAAGCGATATTCCTCAGGCGTTCGTTCTGATCTATCAGGGCATCTTCCGTTTTAAGCCTTCCGGTAATATTCCGGGCGAAACATCCTACGCCTACTATTTCTGTTTTCGAAGCTTTATAGATAGGATTAAAGCTCACCTCAAAATGTTGCTGCTCATTTGTTGCCGGGTCCAGGCTCTCGTGCCGGGTAACATACCTTTCGCCCGAAAAAGCGCGGGCGTAATAGCCGTGCCATTCGTTGCGAACCTTGTCTGTTCTGCCTGAATGGATATAAGCGTCATCGCCCTGGTTTGGCTGAATACCAACGATGCTGGTTATTCTTTTGCGGTAGGCCGAGTTCATATAAACATACCTTCCTTCGCTGTCAACCGACCAGATCAGGTCTTCGGTATTGTTTATTAGGGCCTCCAGGTTGTTTTTTGTCCAGGCAATCTCCTCGTTAATGTCCCTTGCCCCGCTTTCCAATTGCTCCGGTAAACCTTCCTGGTTTGCTTTATGCATAAAAATTTATTGACCTCTAAAGTTACACATTTTTCGCCTTCTACCGCGATATTATAGCAATAGATCAGCTACTTCCTGCCAGTTGTTTGCCCTTTCATACTCGGTGACATAGTGGTTATGCGGTGACGAGAACACTATTTTACGCCCGTCGAAGCCAACAAAGTTGCGAATGCGATCGTCGATCATGATCTGCACATCTACGATCTTATTGCCGCAAAAAACAATGTTCTTCCAGCTAATATTCGGAAAATGCTCGTTCATCCAGTCCAGCTTATCGATCAGCGAATTGCGGAATTCCATAGCGGCGGAGACAATATAAACATCATATTTCTTTTGTAGTTCAGCCACCACCTGTTGTGCGCCGGGCATAACCTTAAGGTCCCTGAAAAAACCCGGCGCGTTGACATAATCGCGCCAGCTATGGCTGAGTGTGTCGGGCAAAAGCTCATGAAACTCTTTACCCTTCATTTCTTCCAGCAATATCTCGGTGTTGTGATCGCGGCGGTATACTTCGATAAATTTATCGATGGTATCGGCCAATACCTCGTCCATATCGATAGCCACGCGTATTTTCTCTTCCATGTTTTGAGGCACAAATTGCCAAATTTTTTTAAGATGCTGCTATAAATTAATTGTTTAGGATTTAAGCATTTAAATTTTTACCTTTGCATCCCCGCTGAAGGAGACTCCGGGGGCAATGTTGGATACATAAAAACTTTTAAATGGCAACTAAAATCAGACTGCAAAGGCATGGTAAAAAAGGTAGCGCTTTTTACTACATCGTGGTGGCAGACGCACGTGCTCCGAGAGATGGCCGCTTTATCGAACGTCTGGGTTCGTACAACCCAAACACCAACCCCGCTACAATTGACATTAATTTCGACAAGGCGCTCAATTGGATGAACACTGGCGCACAGCCTACCGATACCTGCCGCGCTATCCTGTCGTACAAGGGCGTTTTGTACAAAAAACACCTCCAGGGCGGCGTTACAAAAGGCGCGCTGACGGAAGAACAGGCCGAGGCGAAATTCGACGCATGGCTTGAACAAAAGGAAGGCAAGATCAGCAATAAGAAAACAAACGTAGGCAAGGCCAAAGAGGACGCTAAGAAAGCCGCTTTAGCCGCTGAGGCTAAAAAGAAGGAGGCAAAAGCCGCTGCGATCGTAGCGAAGAACACCCCTCCGGCTGAAGAAGAAGCTCCCGCCGCTGAAGCAGAAACCGAAGCTACTGAAGCGTCGGCCGAAACCGAAGAAAGCGCTGAGTAATCTAAGAATCAAAAGCCAAGAGTCAAGAACCAAGACAGGGCTAGTTAAATTATACAATAGCGGACATGAAGATGTTCGCTATTTTTGTTTGAGCCGGCAACGCTTCGTGTCTTTGGGAAATCTTCGTGCTTTGTGGTTCGAAAATTTTGCCTCAGAAAGATAGGCGCTAAGCACACGGCCGAAATATTAATTATGGATCACGAAAAACACTTCCGCATAGGTACATTCTTTAAGACCAAAGGATTGAAGGGTGAGCTCCAATTGTTTGTGGACTACGACGGTCTGGATGGTATTAAATACAATGTTGTGTTCGTTGACATGGCCGGCAAGCTCGTGCCGTATTTTGTGTCGTCGGTGAAATACCAGGGTAACGGCGCTTATTTTTTCCTGGAAGATGTAGATACGATTGAAAAAGCGTCCAAACTGGTAAAGAAAGATGTATATCTTCCTGATAAGCTTAAGCCCAAAAAGAAAAAGGAAGAGTTTAGGCTGAAAGACCTGAAAGGCTTTATAGCCGTCGACGAGCAGGCGGGCGAGCTCGGAGAGATACTGGAAGTCCAGGAACTGCCGCAGCAATATATTGCTGCCGTTCGTTACAAAAACAGGGAAGTGCTATTCCCATTAAACGGATCCACTATTAAAGGTATAGACGTGGAGGGCGGCGAGGTTTATGTCGATCTGCCCGAGGGCTTACTCGATATCTACCTGGAATAAATTTGCAGCGTATCATTTCTAATCATTTTCTAATCAGTTAAATGCCTTGAATTAAGAGGTAAGAATTATTTTTGATCGCTTCGCGTTTGAAATACCCCTATTAGATCTATTCAACAATTGTCCCGGTGCTTAACAGCGCCGGGATTTTTTGTTTTTTGTAATATCTCGCTAAATTAAATGTAAAATAAACTTGACTTTTATTGAAATATATTTTACATTTGATCAAGTAAAATGGGAACTATATACCAGTTGGGACAAGAGCAAATGTAAAGTATGTTTTACAATTTGTCAAGTACTTTTAGCTTATTTTATAACTATTATAAATTCAACTATATTTGATATTTGTAATTAGTTGTAAATTAGCCTAATGACCCAAACCGAACTTGAAATTCTTCTCACAGATTTGCGAAGCCTGCCGAAAGAATGTGAATGGGTAGAGTTTAAAACCAATAATTATAAACCAGATAATATTGGTGAATATTTATCAGCTTTAAGTAACGGAGCCTGTTATAAAAAACATCCTTTCGGTTACTTAGTTTTTGGTGTAGAGGACAAGACTCATAGATTAATAGGCACCAAATTTAATGCTACTACAGCAAAAACCAATGGTCAGGAACTGGAAAATTGGTTAGCCTGCCATTTTACACCAAGAATTGAT
>DASZYQ010000037.1:0-21367 GCA_035545315.1 Mucilaginibacter sp.
GTAGCGAAAGTGTGGGTGAGGCATTGCAAGGTACATCCGTAGCTATCAGCGCCGATGGCAATACAGCAATAGTTGGAGGGAACAGGGATAACAATGGGCAGGGCGCCGTTTGGGTTTATACTTGGAATGGCAGTAACTGGATACAGCAAGGCAATAAATTAGTGGGGACAGGTAATGTAGGGGCAGCATTTCAGGGTACTTTTGCATCAATCAGCGCAGACGGAAATACAATAATAGAAATTGGTAATCAGGACGACAACACAGGGGCAGCTTGGGTGTTTACTCGCAATAACGGAATATGGACACAGCAAGGAAGTAAATTAGAGGGAACCGACGATACTGGAGTTGGTGATTTGGGTGTGTCTCAATCAGTGCTGATGGCAATACTGCAATAGCGAGCGGGATCAATGGTGGCTATATATTTGTGCGAAATAACGGTACCTGGATGCAGCAGGGCGCTAAACTGAAGATTATGGGCACTGTATCCGATCCTCAGTTAAACACCGTCGCCATCAGCGCCGATGGCAATACCGTAATCTTTGGTGCGAGCAATGAAAATGATCTTGAAGGCGCAGCATGGATATTCACTCGTATTGGTAATGTCTGGGTACAGCAAGGAAATAAATTGGTAGGCACTGGTAATATCGGCGTTGCATTGCAGGGTGTTTCTGTTGCTATAAGCGCTGACGGTAATACAGCCATTGTTGGGGGAACTGGCGATGATAATTCACATGGAGCCGCGTGGATATTTGTAAGGAGTGGCGACGGCACCTGGACACAGCAGGGAACCAAGTTAATTGGAACTGGCGGCTCAGGTGTAGTACGGCAGGGTAGTTCTGTGGCCCTGAGTGCAGATGGCAATACAGCTTTGATAGGCGGGTTTTCTGATTTTTTTGGTGAAGGAGGAGTTTGGGTGTTTCTACGAGATGGTAACACATGGACACAGCAGGGAGCCAAATTGGTTGGGACTGGCGGCTCTGTCGCTGAGCAGGGTAGTTCTGTCGCTATCAACGGTAGTGGCAATACAACTATTATTGGTGGTGACAGCGATAATCTTGGCGTAGGCGCCGCATGGATATTCACCGCCCAAGCTAATACACCGCCTGGTTTAAACGTAAGTTTAATAGACCCTTACCCTGATATGGTGGGCAACGATGGGAATTTATTGACCACTATGACCATAAAAGACTTCAGTCATCCGGTTATCGGCGCGGCTACCGACGGGGTTTCAAAGATATTATTGGTGGCAAAGTCGGATGTCCCAGTAACGTTCACGTTGTCTGATGCTAAAGACGGTTCGTTATCCGCATTAGATGGTACAACTAACGGACTGTCGATGACTGTGCAGCCGGTAAGTGGCCTGGCAGTTGCCGTTTATACTTCTCCAGATGGCTATGGACTGACAAATCCCGCAGGAGGCCGTTACATCAACGTTCAAGCTAAAGATATCAATGACGATATTGTAAACACCTCTATAAAGTTGGTTACTCCCCCGGTAGTGCTGGTACATGGCATGTGGTCAGATCCTCAAGCTTGGATAAAAGGCGGGTTTAAAGAGTATCTTACTAGATCAGGAATCCGGGTAATTGAATTGGCAGACTATTATTACGCTAATAATCAAACCTTTGACCCCAAAAACCCGGAAAGCGAGCTAGGTAAGGACGCTATTTGGCTACAGCGATACAATGCTTATTTTGCTGAAAGAGCTTTAGGTATAGTAGCTGTACAAGCAGATTATGTTGGCCATAGTTTGGGAGGCTTACAAATCAGAAACTTTAGCCAGGACCCAGCATTTATAATGCCGTTGAATTACAATAAAGGCTTCATTCATAAATTGATTACTATAGGAACCCCACATTTAGGGTCTATGTTGGGACCAATACTTTATTATGGCACATTTTCGCCTGTGAAATTCAGATCCACATTTTTGAGTAACATAAAATTAATCCCTGCGCTGTTTGATATGCCCATAGGAAGTGTACAAAAAGATTTCGATCCGAATTTTAAAAATACTGGTAAAGGTTTGGATAATCTGACCGCTACCACTCTGTTTAAAGTACACGCCATTGAGGCGAGGTGGGATGCCCCTGGTCCGGAGGCATCAAATGGCTGGACTAAATATCTTTCGATTTTGTATAATTTTTATCAAAAACGCAATAGCATTATATCTAATACCGCCCTGAGCGTAATTTTTAAAGATACTTCATCTGACCTGATCGTGCCACGGTATAGCCAACTAGGCGGACTGACGGACAGCAAATTTTATGATCATTATGATTATACTACCCATACCGATGTGCTTGGTCTGAATATTCCGGGTGACGTATCGGAACTTAAAAACGCTTTTATACAAAGTAGGGTTAGCGATCTGTTACTTACAGATGATCCTACAGTGTTTGCCCCGGGCTTTCCTGCATCTAATGCTGTAAAAACTCCTTTTGATAATTCGATAGTTCAACCTGTCATCCAATCATTAGCTAAACCAAAGGTAAACGTTGGCCTTAAATCCATTTTATACAATAACGCTGATTCAATCAACTCTGCAAAAAATAACGTCCTGCAAATACTTAAACCCACGGCTGCGGATATTTTTAAAAATGACGGAAAAGATTCACTAACCTTATCCTTACAATTTACAGATCCATCCAAACTGGCTAGTTCAGTTTTTATTGTAAAGGGTGTCGGATTTATCGCTATGCCAGATAAGGCACCCTACATAGCTAAAATAGTTTTACCCAATTCAGTTAGTCCCGGCAAATTAAGTATTGCGGCATTAGGCATGGACATTTATGGTAATTTGTTTGCCGATACATTGAGTACAAATATTCAATCAGTTGATACCCTTAGATCCATTAAGATCAACTATGATACTGTGCAATTGGATACCTTAAGCCGGACCGTACAATTGAATGTAACAGGGCTGTATGTCAGCGGTAAGGACAGCATTTACCGCAATATTACATCTGCGCAGGCAGAAACAAGCTATAGCCTGATCTTGAAAAATGCGACCGTTTCAGTTAGTAATGATGGTTTAATCAGTGGGCTAAAGGGCGGTAAGGACACCGTGCTGATCAAAAATCAGGCTTTAACCGCTAAAGTACCTGTTAACGTTGACCAAAGTCTTCTGAAGGTGGCAAAGTTTCCCAATATCATTAACCTGACTATAAGTGATAAAACGTATGGCGACCCTCCGTTTGTATTAAACGGCAGCAGTTCTTCCGGTGCGGAAGTTACATATAAGCTGATGAGCGGCCCGGTTAGTATTAGCAATAATGTGGTAACGATCGCCGGCCCGGGGCGCGTTAAAATAATTGCAAGTTGTGCAGGTGATGCCTATTTTAATGCGGCGCCAGACGATACCGTTAGTTTCAACGTTCTGAATTTTACACTTCCCGCCAACAACTTTACCATCTCAACCACCAGCGCAACCTGCAAAGACGTTGCGGATGGAACGATCAATATAGCCGCTGCCGAAAGTTTAAATTATACTGCCACTATAACCGGCGGTAGTCCGGCCAGCCCGGGCCAGTTTACAACCAACGATACCGTTAAAAATTTAGCTGCCGGCACCTATCATATTTGTATCACTGTTCAAGATCAGCCCGGCTACCAGCAATGTTATGACCTAACGGTTGACCAGCCGAAAGCCTTGTCCGTTTATTCCACGATAAATGATATAGATAAAACAGTTACTCTGATGCTGAATAATGGAGCAAGCTATTTTATTCAGCTCAACGGTGTGAGTTACACTACGACGAACAACAGCATCACTTTACCATTAAAAGACGGGGACAACGCACTGTCGATAACTACTGAAAAGCTTTGCCAGGGTACTTTCCAAAGCGTGATCAATCTGCTTAAGAAGATCGTGCCATTCCCTGATCCCTTTGAAAATATGCTAAGCGTTAATTTGGGGAATGAACCTGTTGCCCATGCATTTTTCGAAGTTCACGATATGGGAGAAGGCAAAATACTTTACACCAAGCAAATGAATAATCAGTTGGGAGTAGTTCAACTAGATTTAAGCAACCTGAAGGAAGGGGTTTATGCTTTGTATATCAAACTGGATAATACCCAGCGTATCTATAAAATAATTAAAAAATGAAAAGGGCATTTCTGATTGTTTTAGCAGGCATAGTCTTCTCCGGCTGCGGGAAACACAGCCCTGACAACCCTAACCCGGGAGGGAACAATCCGCCGCCTGCGCCAGCGCAGGCAACATTAAGTTTACCGGCTCAAAATTCGGCATGTAATACCGGCACGATAATTTCGAGTACGCAAAGCGCGGTTACATTTTCGTGGAACGCTGCTAAAAACGCTGAAAATTACGAGTTGGACGTTAAAAATCTTATAGATAACTCTATAACGACTCAAACGGCTCAACAGACCCAGGCACAAGTTACATTGCTAAGAGGAACGCCCTATTCCTGGTACGTTATTTCCAAATCAAGTAAAACCACCGCAACCGCTCAAAGCGACACCTGGAAATTCTACAACGCTGGTCCGGGCATAACCACTTATGCACCATTTCCTGCCGAGCTTATTTCACCGGCATTTGGGCAACAAATCCCATCTTCAAGCACAGTGAACCTCACCTGGCATGGCAGTTCGGTTAACAACGACCCACTAACGTATGATGTCTATTTCGGAACCTCAAATACATTCTCGTCCGCTCAGCATAGCGGTATTGTGGATACTATGCTTAATGTCAATGTTCAGTCGGGGATGACTTATTATTGGAAAATTGTAAGTAAAGATGCAAACGGTAATAGCGCGGACTCGGGCGTATCGCAATTTTCGGTTCAGTAACGCATCTGGCCTACGGCCTGCTACCTTGCTCTTACATCGACCTCAAACCTCTGGCATCAACCTAATCCCGGCTGTCCTACAAAGTCGTTCGACTGGCTGCCGGGAGTGTTTTTCCGGGCTTCGGTCTGGGTTGGTTCGCCGGCGCCTTCAGCCCGCAATTCCTTGTTTTCATTCAGGCCCTTATCGTCAGTCCCGTGAATTTGGTCCTCTTCCTCGGCGGTTTCCTCCGCCTTGTCGGCAGCCTCGTCGCTGTCGATAGTTTCCCGGTCTTCCTCGTCAAGCTCCTCGTCCCCACCTTCGTCAACGCCGACGTATTCATTGTCGCCCCAGGGTGGGTTCGTGTGATAGTGCTGGCCGAAGGTATCAGCGCCAAACCAGGTTAAGATATAACATTGTTTAACAGGAAGCCTGGAGCAGATGATGCTTCGGGCTTTTTTTGCTTGCACGTTAATCCTAACCTTTGCCGTTCAACTTTAACCTTTTACCTTTGATAGCGTTTAAACAAGCACAGTGAGAAAATTTATACTTACAGCCATTGTAGCAGGCATGTTTGCGGCCTTCCTGGCCGGCGTATACGGCTGCGGCAAGGAACTGATCTCACCTACCCATTTCAGCGACACGACCGTCGTTGCCGGGAGCGACTCGGCAGGATATTTGGATGGCGCAGGTACCGTGGCACGCTTCAATCATCCTTTCGGACTGACGCTGGATAAATACGGTAATATCTATGTGGCCGACCAGGGCAACGAACTCATACGCGAGATCAGCCCTTCTTTAGTAGTAACTACATTCGCCGGGACGCCGGGCGTTGCAGGCTTTACAAATGGCGCAGATACTTCGGCATCCTTCAACAAACCTTTCGGCGTAGCTGCCGACAGCCTCGGCAATATTTATGTTGCAGACGCACACAATAACGCTATCCGGATGATCAGCCCGGCCGGCGTGGTGAGCACTTTTGCGGGAACGGGCGTAGCGGGCGCCGCCGACGGTACGGATACCGCATCCTTTAATACACCCTTAGGCGTAGCAGTCGACAAAACAGGCAATGTTTACGTAGCTGACTACGAGAACCACATCATACGCAAAATATCGCCTGCAGGCGCAGTAAGTACGCTGGCAGGCAAAGCTGGCGTACCGGGCGCCGTCGACGGGCTGGATACAGCAGCGCGTTTTAACCTGCCGGAAGCGGTAGCCGTCGATGCAGCCGGAAACGTATATGTGGCCGACAACGGCAATAACGCCATTCGCAAGGTCACTCCCGCCGGACAAGTAACCACTTTAGCCGGCAACGGTTCGGCCGGGGCTGCCAATGGCAGCGGCAACAATACCAGTTTCAATTCGCCGTTTGGCATCGCGGTCGATGCTGCGGGTAACGTCTATGTAGCCGACGGAGGAAATAACATGATCCGAAAGATAACTCCGTCGGGCACAGTTAGCACGCTGGCGGGTCGGACCAGCATTGGAGCAGGCAACGGAGTCGGAACGGCCGCCACTTTCAATACTCCCTCGGGTGTTGCGGTCGACGCCGCCGGTAATGTATATATAGCCGACGAAAACAACAACCTAATCCGCAAAATCAGCCCTTCGGGCACCGTTACCACGTTGGCAATACATCACCAAAGCGTGCTTTTAGGTTTAAAAAATCAACCCAAACTCCAAAAAATTACCCATCGAATTAAATAGTTATCAAATTATCCACATTTATTGGGATTTTCCCTTTTTGTAAGTGTATATTTGACATAATCCGCTGAATTATAGACCCGGCCGTTTAGCATTTAATGGTTTCAAAGAAGGAACTCCAGTCCCTGTATTCCACGCTTCCTACCGAGAAGCTAATGGAGATCATCGACAATAAATTCGGTTATACCGAGCTGGCTGTTTCTGTGGCATTCGAGGAGCTGGCTGGCCGCAAGATTTCCGAAGAAGAGATCAAAAGCTACAAGTCCAAACAGATCGAAAAGCTTAATTCCTATATCCGCAAGAACATCAGCAACGACCTGTCGCTATCCCAAAAGAACCTATTCTATTTTATCTTTATACCTCTTTTAACCTGGCCGTTCAAGCAAGGCTTCAGGGAAAAAGGCTACCGGCTTAAAACCAAGCAGGCCACCTACTATTCCATGTTCGGCTTCGCTTTTTTCCTGGTTGGGCTGGTTTTCGCGCTGCAGGGCTACTCCAACCTGTTTGTCATTGCCCTTTGGATCGGCGGCTTCATTCCCGCTTACCTGATGGATGAGTTCTTCAACCGCCAACGCCAGATCAAAAAGCTGCAAGAGATCTTCGGCCCCATCGAACCCGAGGAGGCCCATACCGAGCAGGACGCCTGATTTGAAGTCAAAGGGCGCCTTTATGGAGCACTTTCGAACCCTTTTGGAGCACTTGTGAGCCATTTCAGAGCACTTTTGGCCCATTTTGAAGCATCTTTTAGCACTTTTTTTGTTAACCGGTTGAAATCCGTTATTTCCACCATTTGCAAAACTATCTTGCCCTAATTGTGTATTACAATTGATCTCGCCCACTGATGGAAAAAACCGTCCGACTACCCTTGTTCCAGCCGCCGCAGTCAGTTACTGCACGCGAAGCGCGTTTCAGCGCACTGATCGCCGTTACAGCCGATATATTGTACCGCATGAACCCCGATTGGACCACGATGCAGGAGCTGGATGGGCGCGGGTCGGTGCTCGATACGGACACCCCAATTCTCAACTGGCTGCAGGTGTATATCCCCGACCATGAACGGAAACGCGTTGGGGCGGCTATACGGAAAGCCATTAAGTACAAGTCCATTTTCGAGCTGGAACACCAGGTGAACAGCGCCAACGGCGGCCTGGCGTGGGTGGCAAGCCGTGCAGCGCCGGTGCTCGACGATGACGGCGAAATAGTTGAATGGATCGGCATAGCGAACGATATTACCGCCCGTAAATGCGCCGAAAAAGCGTCACAGGATGCCATTGAACGGCTGGAAGAGCTCAGGCGCCTGTATGAAACGATAACCTCCAATACGCCCGACCTGATCTATGTGTTCGACCTGCAGTACCGGTTTACCTATGTCAACGAGGCGCTGCTGACGATGTGGGGCAAAACCTGGGATACGGCCGTGGGCAAGGGCCTGCGCGAAAACGGCTACGAAGAGTGGCACGCGCAAATGCACGAGCGCGAGATCGACCAGATCAGGCTTACGAAGCAGCCTATCCGCGGCGAAGTTTCCTTCCCGCACGCCACGCTGGGCCGGCGCATATACGACTACATCTTCACCCCCGTGCTGGATGCCGCGGGTGAGGTGATCGCCATTGCGGGCACCACGCGTGATATTACGGATATCCGTAATGCCGAAACTGCTATGACCGAAAGCGAAGCCCGCTTCCGCACCATGGCCGAGGGAACCGATGTAATGATCGGCGTCAGCGACGAGAATGGAGCAGCCGTTTATTTCAACGAAGCCTGGACCCGGTCCACCGGCCGCACTATGGCCGACCTGCTTGAAAACGGCTGGATCGACCTCATGCACGCGGACGACAGGGAACGGGTCGCCGGCCTGTGGTCGAACGCCGTTAACAGCAAAACACCTTTTCAATGGGAGTTCCGCATGCCCGATAGGCAGGGCGGTTACCGTTGGCTGCTGGCCAGGGGTACACCGCGCTTCCGCACCGACGGCGCCTTCGCAGGTTACATCAGCGCCACCGTGGACATTACCGAAATGAAGGAGAACGACCAGCGCAAGAACGACTTCATCAGCATGGTGAGCCACGAGCTGAAGACGCCGCTTACCTCGCTGAACGGCTATGTTCAGGTATTACGCAACAAGGCGGCCAAAAACGACGACCCTTTCATGGCTTCAGCGCTGGACAATGCGCTGAAACAAGTGCGCAAAATGACCGCCATGATCAACGGCTTTTTAAACCTTTCGCGCCTGGAGACCGGCAAAATGCCGATGGACCGCCAGGACTTCGACCTCGGCCAATTAGTTAGAGAAGCCGTGGAAGAGGCAAGAAGCATCGACACCGGCCATCGTATTATCGTGGACGCCGACTGCGATGCCCGCGTCAATGCCGACCGCGAAAAGATAGGCCAGGTAATCTACAACCTGCTGAACAACGCCGCTAAATACTCCGCTCCCGGTACCACCATCCGCGTTTCATGCACCACCGCCGGAGGCAAAACCACCGTGAGCGTAACCGACCAGGGCATCGGGGTCAGCACGGATGATCTTCCCCGCCTGTTCGAACGCTTTTACCGTGTTAAAACTACCGAAACCCGGCACATCGCGGGATTTGGCATCGGCCTGTACCTTGCCATGGAAATTGTTAAAGGCAACGACGGCGAAATCCATGCTGAAAGTACTCCAGGGCAGGGAAGCAGGTTTTATTTCAGCTTGCCTTTGAGTCAATAGTCACGCAAAACCGCAGGTATCATCAAGATTATCAAGAACATAAATCAGCAAACGCTGTTGTACAGCCATGGCACAAAAAAAGAAACGTTCATCAAAGAAAACCAGCCTCAAAGCCCTGATCGATCCGGAAAAGACCCGGCGCGACCGGCTGGGCCTCTGGCTTTCCAATGTGCTGGGCAGTATGACATTTCTTGCCGGCTGTGTGGTAATCATTGCCGTTTATTTGTGCTGGAACCTGGGCGCCTTTTCGTTTTTGAACCCATTCGATCCGTTCCCCTTCAACATTTTGTCTATATGCCTGTCAGTTTTCGCCATCATTCTGACGGTGATGGTGCTGACCGCCCAAAACCACCAGCGCAGGCTGGAAAAGATACGCGAGCAGGTTGAATTTGAAGTGAACGTAAGGGCCGAGCATGAGATAACTAAAGTGCTTGTAATGCTGCACGACATACAGCGCAAATTAGGCATCCATAAACCCGACCCGGAACTGGAAGAAATGAAGGGTCCCATCGATCTGCAGGAAATACACAAAACGGTGGACGAGAACCACGACCAGCTTTGAAGTCAATGGTTAACGTTTGCACAACCGTTTATTGACCTATTGTCTATTCACCACTCACTATTGACCATCCACGCTATTCACCCACTACCTTATGCCCCAGGCAAACCACCCCGGAGCTGAACACATGAGTTTGCAACAGTTTCAGCGACTGCCTTTCTTTAATGCCTTTAAACACGGGGACCCCTTCGCCCAGCAATACCGGGTTCACAAAAAGCCAGCACTCATCCACCAGGCTTTCCGCCAGCAGGGCATGCGCTGTGCGGGGACTGCCGAACAACAGGATCTCGCCGGGCGTTTCCTGTTTTATTTTGCGGAGAGCGGCCGCATAACCCTTGCCGATCACAGTGGTATTACTAAATGCCGATTGATCCAGCGTATTGGACAATACCACTTTGTGCGCACGCTTGTACCATGCTGAATGCTCCTTGTCATGTTTGCTTGCATCGGGCTCATCCCCTGCTGTTGGCCAGTAGCTTTCCATCATCTCAAAGGTCACCCTGCCGTACAGCGCCGTATTGGTTTTCGCTATCCTTTCCGCTACATAATCAAATATCTCTTCATCCACATGTATCCAGTTCATTTCACCTTTGGTACCGGCAGCAAAGCCATCGAGCGATGTGTGCATGAATAATACAATGTTTCCCATATTGGTTGTTATTTCAGGTGTTTGATTAATGGTCCATAGATCATGGACTATCATGCGAATCTAAGGGAAATATCGGTAACCAATCAGTCAAAACCAAACCCGCCCCAAAAAGGGTTTACATGGTTTACACCTTTCGACCTTTTTAGACAATAAATACCTGATAATCAAACATTTAACTATTTTTACTGTAAACGATAAAATACGGCCGTCAATGTTAGGTTCCGAAACCTGCCGCGTGAATACCTGTCGATCAGAATTTATTTACTTTTAGCCATAACCGATAACGCCTTTTCGATCAGGAACATGCATTCCTTTCTGAATTCAGTGCAGCAGCATTTCAACTGAAGCTCTCCGTCCGCATCCTTTATGATATCAGGCGTTTTATGGTGGACAGGGCATTCGATAGCCCCAAACAGGTCTTTGAAAACAGACAAGTACTTCATTCGCTGGATATTTGGCAGTAAATTATTATAGAAGTATCGGAAAAGACGAAAGGACCTGGCTATTTCAATTGTTGAGTTGGTAAGTATAAACAAAATATTCCGTCCTGTTACGTACATTTTTTGTTACAGGACAAAATTCCCCTGATCTGCCGAACGAACAATTCCCAATGCCTAAAATATAAGGCCGGGTTGATTTGCACTCATGCGGCCGTATCGACGCGGAACAGTAACAATTCATGGAAAACTGCCAGCAAGTTCCACTAAAACCATTCACTATTGACTATTCACTCATTTACCATTTGGCCGTCATTCCGGTCACTGATCGATCTGCGAATAAACGATGAACGGGTTATCGATGCCGTAACCGCCGTTTCCAACGGTGTGCTCGCTTATGGTCATCAGCATATTTTTACGCCCGTCGGCGCCATAGGCCACGGTTGCAAAGGTGCTGCTATAGGTCGTCGACAGAGAGATATTTGCAAGATAACCGCCGGCGCCGACAAAGTCCTTGGAAAAGAACTTCGATTTGGATGCGTTGCGCGTAAGGCCGACGTCCTTCCAGGTCCCGCGATCATAATAGATGCCGAATGCTTCATTCGTTTCGCCGACCGTGCCCGCCTCAATGGTGATAGCCATAGCGCCGTTCGGGCCCTGGTTTGCCTGGAAACCTTTTATCTTAACGTTCGGTTTTTCAATGGACGTCAACACATTCGTTTGATTGGTTGCCAGGTTAATGTCCCATAGCTGCTCGCTCTCCAGCGTAGCCTCGCAGGGTAAAAATATCAGGTGATCATTCCCTTTTTCATCTACGAGCAAACGTCCCGGGTTATCGAATGTGTTTCCCTCTTTATATTTCGGGTAGGTATATACAACTTTTTGCGCGTGGCCATCAAAATACTTTAGTTCCTGGGTATCATTAACGTTATCTTCATAAACCAGGTGCACATTTCCGCCGCGGTCAATGTAGCCTTCCAGGTTTATGGCCCCGTCAGTCGGGTTAAAGTATGCGTATTGACCTGGCGGAGGCGTTGGCGGTGCGTTCAGATCCTTATAGACTATGCCGGTTCCGTTTAATCCGGCCATGCGAAGATAATCGCTATGATGCCAATCTTCCAGCGTGGCCTGCGGGTACAACTGCGACCAAAACACATATACCCCGCCCGAGGGCGCAACAGCGGCAAACCAGGATGCCTGCCGGGCCTCTCTTTCGTTTATTTGAAGCTGGTTGCTCCACGCGCCGCCGCTGAGCACTTTGTAAAATAGCGTACCCACACGATATCCGCCTGGGCCGTCCAGGATTTCGTCTGCCGCAGGGTAACCGCCGGTTTTGCCGTACCGTTTCCATATCACATATATCTTTCCCCCGGCATCCTGTAGTATCCTCGGGCATCCGGCGCCGTTGCCGGTTTGATCATTACTTAGCGCCACCGGCTTGCTCCAGCTGGCCCCTTTGTTTGCCGATACGGAGTAATAAATAAACGTCGGCTTCCCTATTGCGGGGCTCTCCTGGAAAACCGCATGGTAGTTGCCGTCTTTGTCTATCAGGAAATCCGAAAAACCGGCCCGGTCGAATTGGGATATTTTTTTCTGCGCCTGTTGTCCGGCGCCTGAGCCTGTGCCTGTGCACGAAATAAAAAGCACAGCTAACAACACAAGGGTTAATTGCGATAATCTCATGTGAATAAGGAATTTAAATTCTAATATAATTTTTTTTATGTCACAAATCAAAATATCAAAAAAAGAAAATTTTTTATCAAAATATGCGCTTGTTACGTGCTCTGCCTGGGTTAAAATGGTTAAATACTGCTGCTATCGCCCGGTCTTTCGGGGCGGGCGGCAGATAGGTGGTCCGTTTGCTATTCAGCACGGATTTTCATTTACAACCGGAAACGCTATTTTTAAACCATGAGCGCAATTACAAATTTCACAATCCTGAAGGGATGTATTTCGTGAGCTTTGCGACGGTGTATTGGGTAGATGTATTTGTGCGAAGGATGTATTTCGATTGTATAGTTGAAAACCTGAACCGGTGCGTGGACGAGCAAGGTATGGAAATTTACGCATGGTGCATTATGCCGAGCCACATGCATTTGGTATTCAGGTCGACCACCAAAAAGCCTGAGGAGCTTTTGGGCGGTTTTAAATCTTACACGTCGCGAAAACTTATCGAATTGATCGAGACCAACACGCAGGAAAGCCGGCGCGAATGGCTTTTGAACTCTTTCAGAAAAGCTGGCGCAGACAATTCGAATAATTCAAAAAATCAGTTCTGGCAGCAGCACAATCATCCCGTCGAACTCTTGAGCACACATGTTATCAAACAAAAGATCGACTATACGCATAACAACCCGGTTGAGGCTGGTTTTGTTGACAATCCAGCCGAGTACCTGTACAGCAGCGCGAGAGATTATTGCGGTATAAAAGGCTTGGTTAAAGTTATTGCCGATTAGAAAGTAGTTTCGAAAGTGTTGAACCGAAATGCGCGCCGCAAGCCAAAGAAAAGCTGCCTGGTCGCTGCCGCAAGCCAAAGAATAGCTGCCTGGCCGCTGCCGCAAGCCTCCCGGCTTGTGGCCCGTAGACAGGTAGTCCGCTTGCTATTCAGGGCAATTTCGTTGGAGCCGGAACCCTGGTATTAAACCATAATCCGTATTTGCATAGTTCATTACCTTTCATGCGGACCACAAGCCGGGAGGCTTGCGGTAGCGTTCAAGGTTGCTTGCGGCAGCGTGGGGGTGGGCGTTCAAGGTTGCTTGCGGCAGCGTGGGTAGCCTTAAAGGTTGCTTGCGGCAGCTTGAGCGGGGTAGCCTTAAAGGTTGCTTGCAGCAGCTTGGGGGGAATCTTATTTGTTGATTGTGAATAAACTGTTTATTTTTACAAAAATAACCTATAGTTTATCACCCATTTAATTATCAAGCGGCTATTGTAGTTTTGTTCAAATTCGAACTCAAACCTTATCCATATGGGCTATGAAACGAACGTGCAAGCGTATAATCTGTTAATCCAAATTGAGGTCGGAATCAGAGAATTCTTTATTTTCCTAATTAAAGAAAAAGGCATCGAAGATTGGTTTACTTCTTTTTTTGGTAATAATCAGCGCCAAACTATAAGTGAATTCATAAAGTCGATAAATGAACGTATCAAACAAGACCAACAAATTGCACCGGAGGAGAGCTATTTATTAAAAATTAACAAGATTACAAGCAGCTCTGAGTATAATGGTAATGCGTTAGAGTTTTTTCACCCCTTCTATTACCTGAATTGGCCTGATTTAGAAATGTTGCTAAGAATGAAATTAAACTCAAATTTGATTGATAGTGAAATTGGCGGAAAGAAAAAAGAGTCACTTTGCGCTGCTTTAAATAATCTTAACGATTTACGTAATGACATAGCTCATTCGAGATTTATAACCGACGACAACTTGGAATATATAACAGTGATTTATAACCAAGTCAAAAGCATTATTCCTAACTTTTTGTCGTTTGTCAACTCTCAAACGAAAGAACGGAATATAAAAAATGTTCTAACTGAAATTAACTCCTCTATTAGCACGATAAATTCCAGCCAAATGATTTCATATGAGGAGTTAAAACAGTTAGGAGCAAATGTTTCAGATTCTATCAATTCATTTTGGTTAAACTCATTGGAACCTCGCTTGATAGTACTGTTAAAAGAACTTGATCACCAACTCAAGCAATACGAGCATCTAAGAAATAGTCCCGGCGGATTGCTAGGAATACTTAGATGGAAGAAGTTGAATGAAGGACTAATCACCAACATTTCTAATCTAACTCTTAATGGAAAAATTTGATATAAACCCATTCGACCGGGCAGCACTAACAGATTATAGATTACTTGCTGGAAGATCTAATGAATTCAGAAAAATTAGATTTATTCTAAGAAATTCCACTAAGCAATCAAATCGACTGAAAAGCTTACTAATTACGGGCAGCAGGGGGGTTGGGAAGACAAGTTTCTTAAACCTTATAGAAAAAGAATGTATAGAGAATAATATTATACCCGTTAGAATAAATTTAACTGAAACAAATTCTATCAATTCAAATGAATTTTTTTGGTACTTATTTAGCCAAACGATAAATACTCTTTTTTCGCTAGATCTTTTATACGGAAAAGGTGGCATAATCGATGCCACAGTTCAGGATATATTGCATGGTGATGGATTAAAAGATCAAGCCAATTGGATCTTTAGAACACCGATACTAAGGAGAAACTACCTCGAAAACAGTAATTTAAATTTCGAATTTGATTTATTCGCCTCGGACGTGACATTAATTAGAAAAGAAATTGCGACAAGTGGCGACAAAAGATTCAACGAAAAAACCAAGATTCTATATTTAGTAGATGAATCTCAAATTATATATCCCAACGCCAAAATAACCCAAGACATAAGATATATAGTACAGAATCAAGATATAGGAATTGGCTTTGCATTTGCAGGCGATAAGACCTTTGAATCATCGCCTTGGGAGCAGGTTTTTGGTGGTTCATATAGAGATTTCGAGATTATTAATCTAAGTTATTTTGAAGAAACCGCGGACGTAATAGATTACTTCAAAAAATCTCTTAGCTCAGTTGGTTGGACAACAAAGGAAATCGAAGAAACTTTATTTTACAGATTCAAATTATCATGTAGACAAATTTTCCAATTGACCTCTGGAAAACCAGCATGGATAAATACTGTAGCCTCAAAGATGTTCGAAAGATGCATGAAAGGCGAAATCGACATGTTAAGATTTGACCGAGAGGCGCAAGCGGACGTAAAATATCTTTTGGAAAGTAGCGGCGAACTTGACAAATCAAAGCTAGAAGCGATAGACAACCTGACACCCAAATATAAAAAATGGCTGATAGAAATATTTGCGTCCGAATTATGCAGCTTAAAACAGGTATATTTTTATTCGAAGTTTAGATTTATCGGTGACGACTTTTTGACTTTGACAGAATACGAAAATTTCTGCAAATCCTTAATTCAACAAGGCATTATAAAGATACTCGAAGAAGATGAAAAGACTATTGATGATATCAAATTCGAAGATATATCAACCAAACCCTTCTTGGCATTTGGATATAATGCGGATACTATCAAGCAGTGGTTGCAAATTAACTCAGATGGTAAATTTCGGTTCTCAATTGAGCTACCAAGCAATCGATTTATAAAATATATTAATGATCAATTAGTAAGCGAAATGGTCAATACTTCGCTCATCAGAAACGCGATTACGTCGGAATCACTTTTTCGCCTCAAAGACATGATAAGCAGCCTCAACAAAAATACTTTAGACATTAATGATATTACTTTTGAGTCCGCTTCGAGTTTTTACGCAGCTTGCAAAAAGCTTGATAGTTCACGTTTCAAACAGTCACTGTTTGTAAAATTTACTAATCAAAAATTGGCAAGAATATTCGGTTGGAACGTCTATAATTACGATGATAAAGATAAAGTAATAGATTTTATAGAGTCTAAATCTCGTATTGAGAAAATCATATCAACAGTTGAATCATATAATGATGAGGAAAATGACTTAAAACTCGAAATTTCGATCGACACACTTGAAAGTCCGGACCTAAAAAAATTACAGAAACTGATTTTGAAGTCTGGAGACAAAAAGAAACTGGGAATTATCTTGGATGACAAAGACGAAGACTTGGTAAACGCATATATTAAACTATCTGATTTACAATCATCGCAGGAAATTGCTAACTTTTTTTATGAACTATTTGAGGAAGGTTATGATTTATCCATACGTAACCTAAACAACGCAGCATATGTTTTCATAGCTGCCAATGAACTCGAAAAAGCTTTGAAAATGTTGACAGAAGCTTTAAAAATGGAAAGCTCGATTACTATTTTTGACGATGACAAAGAATCAGCAGCGGATCTTGCCATTTATAACTTAGCAATCTTAAACGTAAAAAATGGAGAATACCAAAAAGCGATTGTCCTGTTCGAAAAAGTTATCGAATTCTATGAATCAAATGATAAATTCCAGGGTAATGTTGGTGTATTATTTGCCTTGGAATTTGATGAAGATACTGAAATTAAAATAATTGAAATTCGAGAAAATGATACTCCACATTCTACTATCAAGTGTAAAGATTATAGCAAGCAAAACATAGAAATTCTGAAAAAAATATTGGTTTAAAGAACTAACAAAAGAAATATAATTAATAAGTCTCGTCAAGTATATAAATACGCTTTGCCGCGCTGCCGTTCGATAGCGCTCTATATGGCGCTCGGCGGACAGGCGCCCTTATAAAAGTCTGAAGTCCCAAGTCTAAAGTCAATATATGACTTCGGACTCAGGACTTCAGACTTCAGACTATAATCCGTTACGCCATCTGCCGCCTGATAATATTCAACGCCCCTCCCGCTTTAAACCACTCTATCTGCTGCGCATTGTAAGTATGGTTCACCGTAAAGGTGTCGCTGCTGCCGTTGCTGTGGTGCAGCGTTACGCTCAACGGTTTGCCGGGGGCAAAGGTGGTGAGACCGTTGATATCGATGCTGTCGTCTTCCTGCACCTTTTCGTAGTCGGCCGGGTCGGCAAAGGTAATGGCCAGCATGCCCTGCTTTTTAAGGTTGGTTTCGTGTATACGCGCGAACGATTTTACCAGTATGGCGCGTACGCCCAGGTGGCGCGGCTCCATGGCGGCATGCTCGCGGCTTGATCCTTCGCCGTAGTTCTCGTCGCCCACCACCACGGTGCCAATGCCAGCGGCCTTGTAGGCGCGCTGCGTGGCCGGTACTGGACCATATTCGCCGGTCAGCTCGTTCTTCACGCTGTCGGCATTGCCGTTAAAGTAATTGATGGCGCCGATGAGCATGTTGTTGGAAATATTGTCCAAATGCCCGCGGAACTTCAGCCACGGGCCCGCCATGGAAATATGGTCGGTGGTGCACTTGCCCTTGGCTTTTATCAGCAGCTTCAACCCATGCAGGTCGGTGCCTTCCCATGCGGGGAACGGATCGAGCAGCTGCAGGCGCGATGAGTTCGGGTCAACCTTTACGTTCACCCGGCTGCCGTCTTCGGCGGGAGCCTGGTAACCGGCGTCGTCCACGGCAAAACCGCGTACCGGCATTTCTATGCCCTGCGGCTCGTCCAGCTTCACCTGCTCGCCCTGCTCGTTGGTCAGGGTGTCCGTCAGCGGGTTAAAGGTCAGGTCGCCGGCGATGGCAAACGCGGTGACGATCTCGGGCGAGGCCACGAAAGCGTGCGTATTGGGGTTGCCGTCGTTACGTTTGGCAAAGTTGCGGTTGAACGAGGTGATGATGGAGTTCTTGCGCGAAGGGTCGTCGGTATGGCGCGCCCACTGACCGATGCACGGTCCGCAGGCATTGGCCAGCACCACGCCGCCCATTTCGGTGAAAGTATCTAAGTAGCCGTCGCGTTCAACGGTGTAGCGCACCTGCTCCGAGCCGGGGGTAATGGTAAACTCGGCCTTTGTTTTCAGGTGCTTATCGATGGCCTGTTTGGCGATAGACGCCGAACGGGTAATATCTTCGTAAGAGGAGTTGGTGCACGAGCCGATCAAACCTACTTCAAGCTTTTCGGGCCAGCCGTTTTCCTTAACCGCCGTAGCGAATTTGGAAATGGGCCATGCCAGGTCGGGCGTAAACGGACCGTTCACATGCGGCTCCAGTTCGTCCAGGTTGATCTCGATCACTTCGTCGAAATACTGACCGGGGTTGGCATAAACTTCGGGGTCGCCGGTCAGGTGTTCCTTAATGGTATCGGCTAAAGCGGCAATATCTTCGCGCTTGGTGCCCTTCAGGTAAGCGGCTGCCTTTTCGTCATAACCGAATATGGAGGTGGTTGCACCTATCTCGGCGCCCATGTTGCAGATGGTGTCTTTACCGGTCGCTGAAAGCGAGCGCGCGCCTTCGCCGAAATATTCAACGATAGCGCCCGTGCCGCCCTTTACGGTCAGTATACCGGCCACGCGCAGGATCACGTCCTTAGCGCTGGTCCAGCCCGACAGTTTGCCCGTCAGGTGCACGCCTATCAGTTTCGGGAATTTAAGCTCCCAGGGCAGTCCGGCCATTACGTCGCAGGCATCCGCGCCGCCAACGCCAATGGCTATCATACCCAGTCCGCCCGCGTTTGGCGTATGCGAGTCGGTACCGATCATCATACCGCCGGGGAAGGCGTAGTTTTCCAGCACCACCTGGTGGATAATGCCCGCGCCCGGTTTCCAGAAACCGATGCCGTATTTATCCGACACCGAGGCCAGGAAATCGTAAACTTCTTTATTTACATCTTTCGCCGTGCTCAGGTCGGCTTCAGCGCCAACTTTGGCCTGTATCAGGTGGTCGCAATGCACCGTGCTCGGCACAGCCACCTGCGGCCGGCCCGCCTGCATAAACTGCAATAAAGCCATCTGCGCGGTAGCATCCTGCATGGCCACACGGTCGGGGGCAAAGTCAACGTAATCCACACCGCGGCCATAGGCCTTGTGCGCCTCGCCTTCGCTGAGGTGAGCGTATAAAATCTTTTCGGTAAGGGTAAGGGGTTTGCCGGTCGCTTTACGGGCGGCAGCCACGCGGGCGCCATAGCGGTCGTAAACCTTTTTGATCATATCTAAATCAAAAGCCATTGTATCTGATCTTTAGGTGAAGTAAAAAGGGGTGCCGGGCCGATGTACCGCCCAACGCGGCGAATTTAGGAAAAATATGGGTGAATGATGTCAGGATTTGTGTAAATAGTTGATTGAGTTGGATTGAGTTAGATTAAGTTGACCAGGTTGGATTGAGTTGATTACGTTAAAGAGCGGTCGGATTGCGCGGTTCCCCTCTTGAGAGGGGCAGGGGTGTGTTAGGGGGATGATTGTCTGAATCAGAATTTTCAGAATTTAAGAATTAACAGAATTCTGGCAATTCATTAATTCGTTTAATTCGGGTTCAGACAATTTGGGCGTTCCCGCCAGCTGGCGGGCCGCGCTGTACGCTTATACTGCGCAGGCCTTAAGCACAGGGCCGGTATCCGCTGCCATCGCTAACGCATCTTGAACACGATTAACGGGATTGTAATGATAGACAGGATTTGAAAACAGACTCATGGTTCGAACGACTCACCATCACTCCTGCTGCGCAAATAAAAAATCCCGATCAACTTGACCGGGATCTATCTTGATTCTTGGCTCTTGATTCTTGGCTCTTATTTCTTTTTAGATAATTCCTCCGCCATCGCAGCGCCGATCTCGGCAGGCGACTGCACCACGCGGATACCGCACTCGGCCATGATCTTCATCTTGGCGGCAGCGGTGTCGTCGGCGCCGCCTACTATCGCCCCGGCGTGACCCATGCGGCGTCCGGCAGGCGCGGTCTGACCGGCAATAAAGCCAACAACCGGTTTTTTGCCGTTGGCTTTTATCCAACGGGCGGCTTCGGCTTCCATGCCGCCGCCTATTTCGCCTATCATAATGATACCGTGGGTATCGGGATCGTTCATCAGCAGCTCAACAGCTTCTTTGGTCGGGGTGCCGATGATCGGGTCGCCGCCAATGCCGATGGCGGTGGTAATGCCTAAACCGGCTTTTACTACCTGGTCAACGGCTTCGTAAGTCAACGTGCCTGATTTGGAAACCACGCCTACATGGCCCTTACGGAAGATGAAGCCCGGCATAATGCCGATCTTGGCTTCGCCCGCGGTAATAATACCCGGGCAATTTGGACCGATCAGGCGCGAATCGCGGCCCTTCAGGTATTCCTTTACCATGATCATGTCCTTGGTCGGGATGCCTTCGGTAATACAAACGATCAGCTTAATGCCGGCCTCGGCTGCTTCCATAATGGCATCGGCTGCAAATGGCGGTGGAACGAAGATGATGGATACGTTGGCGCCGGTGTTTTTAACAGCATCCTGCACCGTGTTGAAAACCGGCAGGTTCAGATGTTTCTGGCCGCCTTTGCCCGGCGTAACGCCGCCGACAACGTTGGTGCCGTATTCTATCATCTGCGAGGCATGGTAGGTGCCTTCGTTACCCGTAAAACCCTGGACTATTACTTTGGAATCGTTATTGACGAGGACGCTCATAGATCGAAAAATGTACGCGCAAAGCTAAAGTTATTGTTGATAATGTCAAAGCCTGTTTTTAAGGGGAAAGGTGAAAGGTGAAAGGTTAAGGTTCCTTTATGGTGGAAGAAATTATAGGTCGCTGTTTATCGTTGAAGAGGTTGGGATGAGGCGGGGCTAAACTCCTTCTCACTTTTCGCCACCACGATAGTCGCTATCCCGTTGCCGATCATGTTGGTCAGTGCTCTGGCGGTGGACATAAAGCGGTCGACGCCAAATAAAATGGCCATACCTTCAATGGGGATCAGTTTGATGGCAGTTAACGTTGATGTAAGCACGATAAAACCTCCGCCGGTAACCGCTGCGGCGCCTTTGGAAGTAAGCATCAGGATGCCGATGATGACCAATTGCTGGCCGAGCGAAAGCGGGATATTAAATACCTGCGCCAGGAAAATGACCGCGATGGACAGATAGATCGTCGTTCCG
>DASZYQ010000038.1:0-10220 GCA_035545315.1 Mucilaginibacter sp.
CTGCTTAAATTAATTAAGAGTGCGAAGGATGATTTGTTACAGCAATACTAAACTTAGTTTATTATTAGTAAACTAAGTTTACATTAAGGAACGCTTAAGCCTGGGTAGTGAAAAGGTTAAGAGGTCACAGATTTTGTAATAGGAATCATACAAAATCAATACAATTTGTTAACAATCAGGAAATGTTAGGGACTAATTGTTCTTATAAAGATGGATTATGGCAAGCAGTTTGATATGATCGATGTTATCTACGGGCACGTTCGTTTCCTTTGCGCGGTCGTCCCAGTAGCGCAGACGGACAAACAAATCCGCGTCAGGGTTCTGCTCAAAATCCAGTGCTTCCTTCTCGCTCATTCTGCCGCCCTGGAATTCGAGCGTGGCCTTGCTGGCATCAGACAGCCCGTTGTAATAATCAGGATATTTATACGTAAGATATCGTTTAGCCACCACATGGCTTTGCACCAGCGAGGCGAGCCTCTCAGAAAATCCCCTTGACCTGAGATAATCTGCACCGAGCTTTTCGTGATCGGTTTTGCCAAAGCCGTCCATATCACCGTCTTCGCTGCCGGCACATAAATGGCCGATGTCATGAAAAAAGGCAGCCAGTATCACCTCGTCTTCAAAGCCTTCGGCTTCAGCCAGCGCCGCAGCCTGCGACATATGTTCTAATTGTGAAACGGGTTCGCCGATATAGTCTTCGTCGCCATGCAGTTCATAAAGATTAAACACTTCATTAACAATAGATTCCGGGTTAAACAGTGGCTTGGTCATATCTGGTTTTGAGCAAATGAAACAAACTGATATTAGGAAATCATTAATTCAACATGATGTATTGAGCAAATATCCGAAACTGCTTTATGACCGACGAAAATTGTTTGCTAACAACAGCGACAGGTGGCAAATTAATTTGCTATTACGTTCAAATTAAGTTTTAATTTGCAAACACTATCCTAGTACAACCTTCGTTAGCTCAATTAATTTATAATTTATTCTGCTCCTTATGGAAGATGATATATTGATCCAGATCAGTAACCGTATAAAAGAACGCCGCCGCGAAAAAAACATAACCGTACAGGAACTTGCCACCTTTGCCAATGTGAGCAAGGGCCTTATCTCACAGATCGAAAACAGCCGCACTATTCCATCGCTTATCGTGCTGATCGATATCGTCAAAGCCCTGAATATAGACTTGAACGAATTCTTTAAAGATATCCGATCCAAGCGAAGCCCTTCCCCTATTCTTATAAAAAGGAAACACGAGTATGAATGCTTTGAGAAGGAACATGCTATAGGGTTTCATTACCAGCGAATATTTACCCGGTCGATGGAGCACTCGACCGTAGATATTGTATTACTCGAATTGGAGCCGAATTCATCAAGACCGCTGGTCGAAACAGAGGCTTTTGAATATAAATATATAATATCGGGTGAAGTGGAATATCAATTCGACCAGGAGCGGGTATCGCTCGGTGAAGGCGATTCGATCCTGTTCGATGGCCGTATACCCCACACCCCCGTCAATACCGGCAATAAAAAAACCGTGATGCTGGTGGTGTATTTTTTTGAGGAGAAGGTGTAATTAGTGATTCGTTGTTGGTGATTAGTGATAAGGGAATACTGCTTTAATCACTAATCAACAGTCACAGGCCACCCAAACACAATTAATCAAACCTTAACAGTAATTTTGTTTGGCATTAATAAACTTAGTTTAGCATTGCTCAACTTAAATTCACACGTCAAATTGACGTCGAACAAGGCATGAACATGGAAAAATTGCGGGCGAAAGTTGCGAAATGGCCATACGGCGCGGTGTCGGTAATGGCAGCCGTCGCTTCCTTTGGCGCTTACACCAGCATGTACGCCTTTCGTAAAGCTTTCGCCGCCGGCACCTTTGCCGGCCTGGAGTACTTTCATATAGATTATAAGGTATGGCTCGTCATCGCGCAGATCATCGGTTATACGATGAGCAAGTTTTACGGCATAAAATTCATATCCGAGCTCAAACCCAACCAGCGGGCCAAAAACATCCTGCTATTGGTAGGCATCGCGTGGCTGGCGCTGCTGCTGTTCGCCATTGTTCCGGCTCCCTACAATATTGTATTTCTGTTTATCAACGGCTTCCCTTTGGGATTAATATGGGGCCTGGTTTTTGGCTACCTGGAGGGGCGCAAGTCGACCGAATTTATGGCTGCTGTCCTTTCCATCAGCCTCATTTTTGCTTCGGGCTTTGTAAAAACAATTGCCCGAATCCTGATGAGCTCATTTCATGTCAATGAATTTAACATGCCCTTTGTCACGGGCGCTTTATTCGTTATACCCCTGGTGTTGTTTGTGTTCGTGCTTGAATTAATGCCTCCCCCTACTGCCGAAGACATGAAGCTGCGCACCAAACGTTTGCCTATGAACGCGGACGAACGCAAGCACTTTTTGCGGCGCTTTTTACCCGGCATTATCTTAACCCTGATCATTTATGTATTGCTAACTATTATGCGCGATGTAAGGGACAATTTTGAAGTCGAGATATGGAGCAGCCTGGGCATTAAAGATAACACGATCTATACTAAAATTGACTCGATCATTTCGGTGGCCGTACTGGTTGCGATGAGTTTGCTTATCCTGGTAAAGCAAAACCTGAAAGCATTCAGCCTGATACATATGGTGATCATAGGCGGATGTATAATGATCGGAATAGCCACGATATTATTCGTATTTGGACTGATCGGCCCTATGGTTTGGATGACGCTGGCCGGGCTTGGGCTTTACATGGGTTATGTGCCGTATAACGCCGTCTTCTTTGAGCGTTTGCTGGCATCGTTCCAATATAAAGGCAATGTCGGCTTCCTGATCTATGTTGCCGATTCAATGGGCTACCTGGGCAGTGTGAGCGTGTTGCTGGTAAAGGAACTGGGGCAGCCGAGCGTCAGTTGGGCCGAGTTTTTCAGGAACAGCGTATTGGTGGTGGCTGTTGTGGGCGGAATTTGCGCCACGCTGTCGCTGATTTATTTTCTTCGCAGCGCGCGTAAACAGGACAGCGGATTAAAAGAGAAAGAACTGAACATTTTGACTATATGAAAGATTCATCGGCCATAGTTATCGGAGCGGGCATAGTAGGCCTCGCCACTACGCGGGCTTTAGCGATGCGCGGCTATAAAGTAACCGTGTTCGAACGAAATGAGCAGGCTGTTGGGGCATCGATCCGCAATTTCGGAATGATATGGCCCATAGGGCAGGAAACAGGGCCCTTATTTGAGCGGGCCATGCTCTCACGCAGTATCTGGAAAGAAGTTTGTACAGAAGCAGGTATATGGCATAACGAGGTGGGCTCGCTTCACCTGGCTTATCATGATGATGAGTTGCAAGCCATAAAAGAATACGTCGACGTAAATCATTCGCACCGCGATTGCGCATTGCTAACACCCCTGCAAGCCCGGGAGAAATCACTGGCGGTTAATCCCAATGGTTTAAAGGGCGCGTTATGGAGCGGCGAGGAAATGATCGTGGAATCACGGGTAGCCGTCGCGCAGGTGGCAAAATACCTGGCCGAAAAATATGGCGTGGAATTTCATTGGAATACAGCCATTAGCCGGATCGAATACCCAAAAGTTTTCTCGGGCCATAAAGTTTGGGAGGCTGACGAAATATTTGTTTGCAGCGGCGCCGATTTTGAAACGCTGTACCCGGAGATATTCCTGGAAACGCAGATCACAAAATGTAAATTGCAGATGATGAGGCTGGTTGCGCAGCCTGGCGGCTGGCGAATAGGACCTTCGTTGTGCGGCGGTTTATCGATGATCCATTATCCCGGTTTTAAAGCTGCCGCCTCATTATCGCAGTTGCGAAAAAGGTACGAGGAGCAATATGCCGACTACTTGCAATGGGGTATTCATGTGATGGTGTCGCAGAATGGTTCCGGGGAACTCACTATCGGCGACTCGCACGAATACGGCTTGGTTCACGATCCCTTTGATAAGGAATTTATTAACCGGATGATAACCGATTACCTGCAAACTTTTGCCATTTTTAAGGACTGGAAGCTCCTGCAATCGTGGCACGGGATCTATCCGAAAATGATGGATAGCCGCACCGAACTGATACTTGAGCCCGAAGAAGGTGTAACCGTTATCAACGGGCTCGGCGGCAACGGGATGACCTTGTCTTTTGGCTTGTGCGAGGAATATATTGCAGCGCGGTAACGGGGTTATACGTTGGACGTAGTACGTTATACGTGTCATACCTGTTTTCCTTTAAACCATATACCAAGATTTAAAACGTAATACGTATAACGTTAAACGTACAACGAAAAATGAGCGATTCAAGAAGAGATTTCCTGAAAAAAGCCGCCTTGCTGGCTGGCACAGTTGGACTTACCAATGTGATTCCCGCTTCGATACAAAAGGCGCTGGCCATTAATGCACCTGATGGCAGCACTTACCTGGATGCTGAACACATCGTGATATTGATGCAGGAAAACCGGTCTTTCGACCATTGCTACGGTACGCTGCAGGGCGTGCGCGGTTATAATGATCCGAGGGCCATCGACCTGCCCAACGGTAATGTTGTATGGCTGCAATCCAATGCGGCCGGCGAAACCTACGCGCCTTTCCACCTCGATATCAAAAATACCAAAGCTACCTGGATGAGCTCGCTGCCCCACTCCTGGGCCAACCAGGTGAATGCCCGGAACGACGGAAAATTCGACCAGTGGCTCAACGAAAAAAAGAACAGCATACCCGAGTATAGCGACATGCCCTTAACGCTCGGTTACTATACGCGCGAGGATATCCCGTTTTATTATGCCCTTGCCGATGCGTTTACAGTCTGCGACCAGAATTTTTGCTCGTCGTTGACAGGCACCAATCCCAACAGGCTCTACTTCTGGACGGGAACTGTACGCGAAGAACAGCATGAAAACTCGAGGGCCAACGTATGGAACGATGACATGGATTACGGTACGCTGAAATGGACCACGTTCCCTGAACGGCTGGAGGAACTGGGCATCTCGTGGAAGTGCTATCAAAACGAGGTTGCCATCGATACCGGCTTTGAAGGGGATGAAGACCCCTGGCTTTCCAATTTCCAGGATAACCCGCTGGAGTTTTTCAGTCAATACAATATTCATCTTTACCCAAAACATTTAGAGGCGCTGGAAAAAAGATCAGCTCAATTGCCTGCTAAGATCGATGAGTTGCAAAAGAAGATCGCTTCTCTTCCCGCAGGTGACGCGCATATCGATCACCTGAAGCATGAACTGAAAGATTTGGAGAATTACCTTGAGGCAATTAAAAAGGAAAAGGACACATACAAACCTGGCCAGTTCGACCAGCTAAGCGATCATCAAAAAAGTATCCACCGGAAAGCATTTGACACAAACGCCAACGACCCGGACTATCGTACTCTGGCGACTTTAAAATATGAGGACAGTGGCACCGAACGCGAAATGCAGGTTCCCAAAGGCGACGTTCTGCACCAGTTTAGGGCGGATGTGAGCAGCGGCAAATTGCCAACCGTGTCCTGGCTGACGGCCCCGGAGCATTTCAGCGACCATCCGAGTTCGGCATGGTATGGCGCCTGGTATATTTCGGAAGCGCTTGACATCCTGACCCAAAACCCTGAAGTGTGGAAGAAGACCATTCTCATTATAGCCTATGATGAAAACGACGGCTATTTTGACCACGTGCCGCCTTTCACCGCACCGCATTCACACAAGGAGGGTTGGGGTAAAGTATCCAAAGGAATTAACACCGGCGTTGATTTTGTTACCCTCGAGCAGGAACAGGAGCGCAAGGGCTTTCCTGAAAAATACGACCGTGAAAGCTCCATAGGTTTAGGCTTCCGCGTGCCATTGGTTATCGCATCGCCATGGAGCAAGGGCGGATGGGTAAACTCTGAAGTATTCGACCATACCTCTACCCTGCAGTTCCTTGAACATTTCCTGTCGAGAAAAACCAAAAAGAAGATCATCGAGCCTAACATCAGCGATTGGCGCAGAACGGTATGCGGCGACCTGACATCGGTATTCAGGCCGTATCACGGCGATAAGATCGCGAATCCTGATTTTTTAAAACGCGATCCTTTTGTTGAGGGCATCCACAAGGCGCAATTCAGAAAAGCGCCAGACGACTACAAATTATTGAGCGCCGAAGAGGTCAGCGCTTTTAACAAAGCGCCGCATGCTTCGCCTTATATGGCTCAACAGGAGAAAGGCATCCGGCCATCCAACCCGCTGCCCTACGAGATGCACGCTGAAGGCAAACTAAACGCCGACAGATCAGCGTTCGAAATAACATTTACCGCGGGCAGTAAACTATTCGGCGAAAAGTCGCTGGGTGCCCCTTTCAACGTTTACGCGCCCGGCAGGTACAAAAAACGTGACGGCGATGGTTTTGAAGATGTCCGCACCTGGGCCTATGGCCTCACCGCGGGCGACAGTTTGAGCGATAGTTGGCCGCTAAAGGAGTTTGAAGACCAAAACTATCATTTGCGGGTTTACGGGCCTAACGGTTTTTATCGCGGCTTTGCCGGCAATACCAACGACCCGGGTTTAACGATCGGCTTTGCTTATCAGAAAGGGCTGACTGGAAACGTAGAATTATCATTCATCAACCATAGCGCCAGTGCGCAAACCGTGACGATAACAGATCATTCCTATGAAACCAACGATCATAAATTAACTGTACCTGCTTCGGGTAAATCGTCGCTCGTATTGGATCTCGGGAAAAGTTACCACTGGTACGATTTCAGCGTTAACGTGGCAGGCGCTGCAGATTTCGAAAGGAGATATGCCGGCCGTGTCGAAACGGGGAAAGCCGGTTATACCGATCCGTTTATGGGACGCGTGGCATAATATTGTTAAGCCGCATTTAAGTAAATATTTAGTCAATATAAATTCTTTAATAAAATATTGACATTTGCTTAAACATAAGCTGACTACATTTGGCCGCCGGCAAATGAAAATTCTTTACGCCATACAAGGTACGGGCAACGGGCATCTGAGCCGTTCGATGGAAATCGTACCCCTACTGAAACAATTAGGCCAGGTCGACGCGCTGGTAAGCGGCACTCAAGGCGATCTTGCGCTGCCCTTTCCGGTCAAATACCGCTACAATGGCTTCGGCTTTGTTTTTGGCAAAAAAGGCGGGGTCGATATCTGGAAAACGTTCTATCAGTCGCGATTCCGCAATTTCGTTAAGGAAGTAAAAAAAGTACCGGTAACGGATTACGACCTGGTAATAAACGATTTCGAACCGGTATCCGCATGGGCATGCTATATGAAGAACAAACCGTGTATTGCGCTGAGTCACCAGGCAGCGGTTTTGTCGGAACATGCCCCGCAGCCCGAAGAAACCGAGGCGTTCGGCAAGCTAATTCTTAAAAATTATGCGCCGTCGACTGTGCAATACGGGTTTCATTTCAAACGGTTTGACGAAAATATATTTACGCCGGTCATTCGCCGCCAGGTACGGGAACAGAAAGTTATTTGCAAAGAGCATTACACCGTATATCTGCCGGCGTACGATGATAAACGGCTGATCGAACGACTTTCCGAATTCAGGGATATACAGTGGGATGTTTTTTCAAAACACAACAAAAAAGTACTGAAGCACGGCAATGTTTCGATACAGCCGATAAATAACGAAAAGTTTACGCTAAGTATGGCACAGGCTAAAGGGATTCTTTGCGGCGCTGGTTTTGAAACCCCCGCCGAAGCCCTTTTCCTGAAAAAGAAGCTGATGGTAATACCCATGAAAAGCCAGTATGAGCAGCAATTGAATGCAGCCGCGTTAAAATCCATGGGCGTGCCGGTTATTAAAAGCCTGAAACCTAAGCACGATTCCGTGATCAGGGAGTGGCTTGATGATGGCAGGATAATAGATGTGCACTATCCCGACAATACCATGGAAATACTGGAATATGTGGTGAACGAGAACTACCAGTCCGCACCACTTAAACGCGAAATTGAAAAAGTGTGAATTTTATATACATTTGTTCCATAAGCTGAGCGTATGGCCCAAAAAGTTATCACCGTCAATATCAATGTTTACGAACAGACCGTAAACAACCGCCACTCCGCGTACGAGATAAAGGACGTGAACAAATATTTGGATGAAGGCTGGGTAATCAAACAAACCATTCAAAGCACTACCACCTCGGCCAATTGGACGAATATTACTTTTATCCTCGAAAAACTGTAAACATCGCGCATAAATTCCAAATCTTTCGATATTTGAAAGATCGATGAACAACACCGCATTTTCCGAAAGCCAAGTCCTTAGCCTCGTATCCAAATTTCAAATCGATGCCCGTATAGCATCTGTCAACCCATTTGGCTCGGGACATATCAACGATACTTTCCGAATCGTTAATACCGATCCGAATGGTAAAGACTATTTGCTGCAACGGATCAACCATCACGTATTTAAAGACGTGCCTTTACTGATGAATAACCTGGTTGTGGTGACGCAACATCTAAGAAAAAAACTCGCTCACTTACCCGAAGAAAAACTTGAAAAAGCAATCCTTACCCTGGTTGAAACTAAGGAGGATAAGCCATACTTCAAGGACGCCGATGGCAACTACTGGCGGATGTTCCTTTTTTTAAAAGGCACCAAAAGCTACGACCTGGTGACGACCGAACAGCAGGCATTTGAAGGCGGCAAAGCATTCGGCGGATTCCAGGCGTTACTGTCGGACCTGGATAGCAGCCTGGTAAAAGATACAATCCCGAACTTCCACAATATTGAATTCAGGCTGGCGAACTTACAGAACGCCATTGACGCCAACAGCGCGGGCCGGTTGAAAGATGTGACGCCCGAAGTAGAATTCATTCGGCAAAGAGCTGATGCAATGGGCGAAATATTGCGACTCGGCAGAGCCGGAATTTTGCCACAGCATATTGTTCACAACGATACCAAGTTTAATAATGTATTGCTGGACAGCAGCGACCATGCGCAATGCGTGATCGATCTGGACACTGTCATGCCCGGGTATGTAGCTTATGATTTTGGCGACTCAATACGCACCATCATCAATACCGCTGCCGAAGATGAAGCGGACATCAATTTAATACAACTGAATATCCCTTTGTTCGAAGCTTACACCAAAGGCTATTTACAGGAAACCAGGAGCTTCCTCACGGACGCCGAGCTTGACTCATTAATCAAAGGGGCCTTGCTGCTGCCGTTCATACAAGCTGTTCGTTTTTTAACCGACTATCTGGAGGGTGATCATTATTTTAAGACTCATTTTCCTGGTCATAACCTTCAGCGGGCAAGGGCACAACTGGCATTGGTCAATCAGTTGGAAATGCATAAAGTAAAACTTGAGGAAATTATTATAAATATCTGGTTAAAAGTTAAATAAAATAAAAACATCGAATGAGTTTACCTATCCGGTTTTCAGTATTACTTTTAGCTATAACCGGTTTGTCCGCTGCTGCATTGGCGAAAAACCAGGTTAGTAAAAATTTAAACGACACGTCTATTATTGTTCCGCTTGGCGGTAACGCCTGGCGTACCGACAAGGACACCCTGGGCGGGAAAATAACCAATGATGGCGTAATGGATTGGAGCAATCCGGATGCGGAATTTACTGCCTACGTACGCATACAAAAACCTGGAAAACTCAAACTATCCCTGGACCTTTCCGTCCCGTCGGGAACGAGTTTTATCTATGTTGCGGTAGCTGGAGTTAAACACCTTGTTGGTGTTAATAACAAACAAATCAGCTATCACAACGCCGGCGACTGGACGGTGGCCGATACTGGTTACATACCCATCACGTTTAAGGGTGTAAAGAAAGAAGGAAACATATATTGCAATATCGCCAATTTGAAATTACAGGGTGATGTTATAAGCGGGCAAACCAATTATGTCAAAAACAACGACGGTGATTTCTTCTACTGGGGCCGTCGCGGCCCATCGGTGCATTTGGGTTATGTGGTTCCTGATGGCATAAATGCCGAATGGTTTTACAATGAAGTAACCATTCCGAAAGGTAATGATGTCTTAGGCTCCTACTTTATGGCCTGCGGATTTGGCGAGGGCTATTTCGGTATGCAGGTAAACTCCCTGACGGAAAGACATATCCTGTTTTCGGTTTGGAGCCCTTATAAAACCGACGACCCTAAATCGATACCCGACGACCAGAAGATCATCATGTTAAAGAAGGGCAAGAACGTGCATACGGGCGAATTTGGCAATGAGGGTTCGGGGGGACAAAGC
>DASZYQ010000039.1:0-3575 GCA_035545315.1 Mucilaginibacter sp.
TATCAATCCACCCCGCATCCCGCAGCCCCCCGATATCAGGACCGCCTATCCATGCGTCGTCATGCTGGCGGTCAACCGGCGTAAGATGGCCATTCGAGGCATCCAGTTTCATGATCCAGCGGTCTTTATAATCCTGCGCTCCGATGATCACTATGGCATTTTTGCTGTCTTCGCTCCATAGCGGACCGTAGATATTAACCGCCCTGTCGGCGTTCCGTTTCAGGTACTCCTCCTGCTCCTTCGGATAATCCTTCATGTAAGCCGGCATATCCTTGATGCCGGGGATGTCGGCAATTTTTACCGCATAGATGGTGTCCTTTTGTTTATCGAAAATGAATGTTTCGGAAGTTGGCTGCGGTCCGCCAACCTTTTCGCGGTTTGGAATGTCTTCGGTCCAGCCGGATGAAGTAACGTAATCCGGGACGATCGTACGTCTTTCATCTTTAGGTATCGTGATGAGCCTGTACGTAACAAACCGGCCATTCGGGCTAACCGTAAGGCCCGAAATGCGCTTATCCCCGATGTTGATTTCCTTCAATTTGGGCAATTCAAGCTCTTTATTTTCTATTGAATCCTCTTTTCTGTCTTTATCCTCTTTTTTGATGATATCGAACAGTTCCAGTTGTTCCGCTTTCAGCCATTTTTCCTGCTGGCCCGCCGCCGACGAAACAGCGTTACCTGGCTTGCCCTTTCCGCCGCCGGCCTGTTGATCGCTCGCCGTATTATTCCGTACAAAATTGGTCAACTGAACCAGCTCGCCATTACTCATTTGCAGTGCAAACAGGTTCTCACCTTTTATAAACAGCACTTCCGTTTCGCCACCGTTAAAGCGCGGATCGCTTTCACGCTCGACGGTGGAGGTTAACTGAACGACCTTGCCTTTGGCTACGTTTTCGAGGTAGATGTCCCCATTTTTTTCGAATAGTTTAATGGTATGTTTTTTATTCCATTCGCCGTATTCCGGTATCAATTCACGGCGCTCATCCAGGCTGGCTTTCTGCGGATTGGTATTGCCTGTGGTGATGCTGAATAGCTCATCCCTATCCTTGTTATCTGGGTTCCAGTTAAAGTAGATCTTTTTGCTGTCGTCGCTCCAATGAATATCTGAGGGAGAAACGCCCATCCATTTCGGGTCGCGCATTATTTTTTCGACCGTCAGCGGCGCGAGCTGCTGGGCGCCGGAATGAATTGAAAAACCTATCAGTAAAAAGGTAAATATTTTCTTCATAATCAATTATTGAGATGTCCAGGGATGCAAGATTTTGCATCCCTGCAAGCAATATTACTATTTTTAGCCATCAAAAAACTATAAATGGAGCTTCGGGGAGACGGTTTTATTTTGCGCGGCTGGAAAAAGGGCGATGAAATTTCCCTGCAAAGGAACGCCGACAACCCGAACGTTTCGCGCTACCTGATGGACCGCTTCCCATATCCTTATCCGATGGAAGCGGCAGTTGCATGGGTGAACACCCAGGTCGGCCAAAGTGCCATACAAAATTTCGCCATCGATATCAACGGCGATATAGCCGGCGGTATGGCAATCGAGTTAAAGGAGGATGTTCACCGGAAAACGGGTGTTATCGGTTACTGGCTGGCTGAACAATATTGGGGGCAGGGTATCATGACGGAGGCTGTGAAACTTTTAACGGCTTATGCCTTCCAGCATTTTGATCTTGTGCGCATCCAGGCCGCGGTTTATTCAAAAAATCACCCATCGATGCGCGTGTTGGAAAAGGCGGGCTATCACAAGGAAGCCGTCCTGCACAACTCGGTCTACAAAAACGGCGAGCTGTTGGATGAGCATATTTATGCGATACTCAAATAACGCCGCTGATCAATTCACCACCTTTCCCGTCAGGTCAACCCGCTTTCCAAAAGGGTTCAAATATTTGTTCACCAGCATGGCGAACTCCAGGCGGGTTGCGGGGCGTTTTACATCCAGTTCGCCGGGCAGGTGTAATTGTGTTTTCCATGCACGGCGTACCTGCGGCTCAAGCGTGGCGGGGTCGGTCAGCGTATAGTCGCTGATAAAATACAGCAGGTTACCCAGCGTAATGTATTCACCGGGCTTTTGGTTGTTGAACCAAAGGAAGGCACGGGTGTAGATCTCGTTAAATATCGGTTTAACTTCCGCTGTGCGGACAGTGTCATTCGGTTCAAAATTTATCGCTACCTCGCTGCCTTCCTTTTTTGGGATTCCCTTAAGCATACCCGTGGCCCCGATCTGCTGGATCGCACGCCAGTGCGGATCGTTCTGCGATACGTCGGTAAATGGCGTTAAGTAACCTTTGAAGTCCAATATCTCGCCCTGGATGATGCGCACTGTAAGATGTTTAGTAGTAGTCTTGAAAAAAGCACAATAAGCAGCGGTGGCGCCTACGCCCTGGCCCAGGGTCATCTGCACGGCGGGGTTCATTGTGCTTCTGTTAACTTCAGTTGTTACCGATACAGCCTTTTCTGCGACTAATAAATTATCGGTTTCTTTAGGAACAATGGCCCCCAGCGGTATAGAAAACGCAGGGATATTTACACCGCTGCCGACACCAATCGACGTGCGGTAAAGTTTGGACTCACGATCATACGGCCTGGTGATATCATCCATTACCATACGTATATCTGTTTCGACAGGCCTTGACCCTTCGATCAACGGTACCGGCGCCAGGTGATCGGGCGTGCCAAACTCATCATCCAGTCCTATGTTCTTGTATCCAAGCTCTTTTTGCAAATAATATACCAGGCCAAGCGTTCTCAGGCGGGCGGTCTTTATCAACTCATCGTGGTTTTTGCCCGAAATGGGGCCGTCCGGATGGATCATGAATTTATCGTTAGGTATTCTGCAGCTCCGCAGCCATTGCCGGGTATCCTTGTTTTTCAAAAAGGCAAATTCCGCCTGGTTATACCCATCAGGCTTAGCTGTGGTCTTGTCGGCATTTTTGCCAAAGTCTTTAAGAATGGCCACCCAGTTGATCGCTTCCTCTTTCCCATCTTCAAACTTCACCCCTGCCTTTGCCGCCATTTCGCCGGTCTCGGTACCGTCAACCACTACTTTCGCTTTAACGGTTACGTTCTCGCCATTTTCGACAATAGTAACTTCCCATTCCGAACCGTCCTTTTTGATGTTCGTCCAGGGAGTCTTCATTTTGACGGTCAGATTCTTTACTGTGTCGGTTATCTTGCGCAGTATCTCCGCCCCGACAGACGGCTCGAACCGTAGTATCGCTGTCTTACTGGTATCGTAGCCCAGCCTCGGCCGGTAATAATCGGTCACTTTTCTCCTGAATTCGCCCCAGATGCCCGAAGGCAGGTCGCGGTTGGCGTCGAGTACGCACATACCGCCCATGGTCATGCTGCCGCCCAGCCAGGGACCGGGTTCAACCAGCAGCGTTTTGACTTTGCTTCGCGCGCTTTGCATGGCTGCCGCAACGCCGCAGGCACCGCCACCAATAACCAATACGTCGGTTTTAATAGTTTCAGCATTGACAAATGAAAAAGCAAAAAGCAAAAAGGCAGGCAGCAGTTTTTTGATCATGGATATAAACAATCCTAAAACGCTAAAATAGGTTAAAGCTTATCTA
>DASZYQ010000040.1:0-54345 GCA_035545315.1 Mucilaginibacter sp.
GGCATGTAAAGATATACCAGGGCGTTACCCTTGGCGCACTGAGCGTGGTTAAAAAGCCCATGCATGCGAAACGTCACCCGACAGTAGAAGACCACGCGGTGATTTATGCCGGTGCGACCATATTGGGCGGCAAAACAATCATCGGCGAGGGAAGTATCATTGGCGGCAACGTATGGCTCACCAAAAGCGTGCCGCCATTCTCAAAGGTTTACCATACGCACGAGGTGAGCCTGCTGAAAGAGAAAATAAAAGAATGACCACAAGGTTGTATTAGTTGAACCGGTTGTATTGGCGTAGTAATTTCAATATTATTTCAACCAATATGGCTATTACAACTTTTTATAACCATTACCACTACTGCAACTAATACAACTAACTAAGAAAACATGGCTGGAATAATTGATCTGATAGGCAATACGCCTATGGTTGAACTAAAAAAATTAAACCCTAACCCCAACGTAACCATATATGCCAAATTGGAGGGCAATAACCCCGGAGGCAGTGTAAAGGACCGGGCGTCGCTGAATATGATACGCAGCGCGCTCGATCGCGGCGACATTAAACCTGGCACAAAACTGATTGAAGCTACCAGCGGTAATACGGGCATTGCGCTGGCTATGATAGCCTGCCTGTTCGGCCTGGAGATCGAACTGGTAATGCCGGCCAGCTCCACGCGCGAGCGCACACTAACTATGGAGGCCTTTGGCGCGAAAGTTGTCTTGCTCGATGGCATCGAGGCTTGCCGCGACTATGCCGAGGCAAAAGCCGCCACCGGCGAATACTTTATTCTGAACCAGTTTGCAAACCCTGATAACTATAAGGCCCACGTGAAAACTACCGGGCCTGAAATATGGCGTGACACGGCAGGGAAAATAACCCATTTTGTAAGCGCAATGGGCACCACCGGCACAATTATGGGCTGTTCAAGATACTTTAAAGAGCAAAATCCAAATGTCCGCATTGTTGGCTGCCAGCCTACCGAAGGCTCGTCCATCCCAGGCATACGCCGCTGGCCGGAAGCTTACCTGCCAAAAATATTCGAACCCGCGCGCGTTGATGAAGTGCGGGATGTAACCCAGGAAGAAGCCACTCAAATGGCCCGCAAACTGGCGAAGGTCGAGGGGATATTCGCGGGTATGAGCAGCGGAGGCGCAGCCCATGCAGCCATTAAACTCGCGTCCGAACTAAGGGAAGGTGTAATTGTCTTCATCTGCTGCGACCGTGGCGATCGTTACCTGAGCAGTAACCTGTTCGGATAGTAATTATCCACAATTCAGCTTTGAAAAATCGTGTTTTTTATCCCATTTGTTGAAAAAATTAATATAAATTACTAAAAAAATATTAATCTGGTAATCCGATAGATTATATATTTGTAACAGATTCATATTATCAATCTAACACACACCTCGTTCTTTATGGTTTAATTATGAGTTCAGTTAATTATTGAGAAGAAGAGAGAAAGCCCCAAACTTTCTCTTTTTTGTTTTCTGTCCCCCCATAAAGGATGAATTTTTGTGAAAGCAGGTTACTTCCGGAGTTTCGAGGCGATCAGCATTTCCAGCTGACCGAGGCTTTGGATAAGATAAGTAGTGTCACCCGATATTTTTGATAAGGTAAACCCGCCTTCGATCATGGCGATCATTAGCGACGCAAAAGCTGCGGAATCGGCATCGGCCCTGAACTCGCCCTGTGCTTTACCCTGCTGGATAATAGCCGAAATACTTTTATGCCAGCGGGCGAGCGCATCATTTACCCGGTTCTTTAGCTGTGGATGGGTATCATCCGCTTCGGCGCCCATATTGATGATCGGGCAGCCATCACCCAGCACCGGCGAATGCAAACCATTGCGATAAACCTGTATGAAAGCGTTTAGTTTACCTGTAGCTGAACGTTCGGTCAATTGTGTCTGCCTTACTTCTTCGATCAGCCGCTTCATGTTATGGTCGAACGCGGCCAGCGCAACTTCGTCTTTATCTTGAAAATTACCATAGATCGAACCTTTGGTCAACCCAGTGGTCTCAGTCATATCCGACATTGACGTGCCTGCATAACCTTTCCGGTTAAACAACGGCGCTGTTTTTTCGGTAATGAATTTTCGTGTACGCTCGGCCTTGCCCATATTCAAACTCAGGTAAATATACTAATTGGTATATTAAGTTGATAATAAATTTTTATTACTTCCGCATTCTAACAGTCATCGGGGTTTTGGGCAGGCATGTGACGTCAGAGTATTAAAAAGTAATCAGTATCTTTATTTAATACACAAATGGTGTTAAATTTCGGCATGAAAAAGCTATTGGTCCTGGTCGCGTTCTTGTCCAGCACTGCGTTTGCGCAGCAAATGGTCAGGAGCGGGACCATATATTCCGAACATCCTTATATAATTGTTGTAAAAAGATTTGCGAGCCAATATGGTCAAGTAAACCCCGACGATATGGCACAGCTTTATGCCGATACCGCTCATTTTTATGGAATGACACGTTACAATCCCGACACTTCTCGCCTTGTTAAGAATCTTCCGGCAAAAGGGCAACTGATAGAGGAGGCAAAAAAAGGATGGTTAGATATCATCAACAACTGGCAGAACGTTAAAATGACGCTTATAGGTCAACCTGAAGGTTATGAATATTATCGCAAACCGGTTTTCGTGGTTCAATCGCACTGGCTGCTTACCATGACGAACAAAAAGACTAAAAAGGCCGCGGTCCTGGAGCTATTGTTATCTGATGAATTTAACGATGCCGGCAAAATAGCGGTTCAGCGCGAATATTACGACCCCACTCCCCTGCTGATGGCGATGAGGCCCTAATATCATTTGGCTGATTGCAGCTTATCAAGTTTCTTTTTTGTGCCAGGATTATTGTCAAGCTTAAGGGCTTTGTTGTAGTACTCGATGGCTTTATCCTTGTTCTTCTGGCTGTCGTAGTAATCGCCCATACTGTCGTATACATTGGCGCTTTGCGGATAGTTCGCAACATTCAGGGCAAACAGGGAGTACGCTCTGTCGGTTAAGCCGCTTTGCATATAATAATACGCCAATTGGTTCATTAAACTTTCCGGCGGCAATATTTTATATCCCATATGATCTGATATTTCAGCGTAATGGCTACTGAAAGCCGATGCAGGATCGAATTTCGCCTTACTGTCGAACAGCTTATCCGACAAACTACGAGGCATTTTGTAAAACCCAAACAGGAAGTGCAGGGCGTCATACTCGGCTATCAGCGGTACCGAGCCGTGATTGTCATCCTTATAATACTTATAATCCCATTTGAGGCCGTCGCCGTTGTTATGCGTTAGCATATCTTTCAGCGCCAGGATACTACGTATATGATTGGTAGCGCCGGTAGTGTCGAGCCTTACCTGCAAGGTATCCATGCCATCGGGCATCGTATTGGCGATAGCCAGGTATAACGACCTCCCGGCAAATTTCGATTGCTTTAGCGTTTCGCGCGCCTGGTCCAGCAGTTTGTGTTTATCCCACCACATGCTGGGGTCGATAGCGACATACGAATTAAACATATTTGTATGGTTCAGCAGAATGTTCATCGCGGTAAGGCCGCCAAAAGAATGGCCGACAAGCATCTTGTAAGGCGCCGTCCGGTAAGCTGAATCAATGTGCCGCATTAATTCATTTTGTATAAAAGCTTCAAATTTTTCGCCCCCTCCCGACGTCCCAAAATCCCCGGCCCTGCTGCCATCGGGATTAAAAAGCGATTTTGTGGGCGTTAAGTCGCGTGTCCGATCGGTATTGGGTATCCCGACGACGATCATATCAGGGCAAATTGTATTTCCATTTACCTCGCTCAATTGCTGTATCATGCCTGTTACCGATGGAAAATGCGCGTCGCCATCCAGCAGGTATATTACCGGATAGATCTGTTTATTGCCGGCGTCGGTGTAACCGGCAGGAAGATATACCCAAACCTTACGCTCTTCACCGAGCGTTTTTGAATACAGGCTGTCGATCTTTCCGGCGATTATATCGCTGCTGCTCTTTTCCACATGTTTGCATGAGGCCAGCATAACGAGCAATACCGGCCAGATCAGGTGTCTCATAACAGGTTAAGTTTGATAGATACTAAACTATTGATTTTTAGGCAATAATAGAAACAACGACCAAAAACAACGGCCGAGTGAGCGTCAGGGCACAACAAAACAACCGGGCAACTGTTATTATCTTAACAGATTTTGCATTATGGATATAGCAAAAAATATGATAACAAATCTCCGTGCCGGATTTGATAACTGGTCGCAGGATGGTGTGAGGAAACTATTTTCGCGCGTCGACCAACTGGGCGTCAGGCAGGGAGTGGATAAAATGGGACTTAACGGATTTATCGAACATTGTGCCCGGCTTTCGGTTGTAACCGGGGCCATATCCGGCGGTGGCGGTGCTTTAACCATGTCGATCGGCATCCCCATCGACCTGGCTAACGTGGTCACCCAGCAGATCAGGGTAGCGCTCGCTATCATTTATTATCACCGGGGAAGCTATACCGTAAGTTTCGATGAATTTATGTCCATTATGGCCACCGCATTACAGGTTGAGGCCGGTATAGCCGTTACCAAAGGCCTGCTTGAAAGAAGCGCCGAAAATGCATTGCTGCGCATAGGGCCTAAAACCGCCGCTCGGCTGGTGCCGGTTGTAGGAGCTGTCATCAGCGGCGCGACTAATTACCTGTTCGTAAAACGTATGGCCCGCAAAATTAAAGCTATGAACTACTGGTATGAGCCTGCAACTGTACCTGCGGTGATCATACCTGTGGAATAGTTGGATGCTGGCGCCGGTGTTGTTAATTTGATCTTTTGGACGTTACTATAAGTACAATACCGCCGATAAACAGCAGTCCGCCGACATAGGGCATCCAGTCCGTTGGTTGTTTCTTTTCAACAGATACGTGGAACGGGCCTATATCAGCCACTTTTTCCTTTCTGGTATAGGTAAATATCGACAATACTAACAGCAGTGCGCCTATCAGTGTAAATGCGATTCCGAGCTTTGGAGTCATGGCCGGGGACATTTGTTGAAGTTTAAAACTAATATCCGAATAAATAATCATTTAACGTATCAGCGTTTAACATTCAGCACACTAATTCATTAACCCGGGCAAGCAGATCGTTAATGTTAAAAGGCTTATGCAGATAAGCATCCGCACTGCATTTTTCCGCAAGCTTTTTGCCATTGGAACTTTCGGAGAACATTACAACCGGTATGTTTTTGGTAAATGGTGAAAACTTTATTTTCAGGCAAAGATCGGTGCCACTGCCGTCGAACAAAAAACAGTCCATTAGCACAACATCTGGCGCAAGCATGTGCACTTCCTCTACGGGAATCCCGCCAAGCGAATTAAATACCTGTAGTTGCAATTTGTGGGACAAATAGGTCAGCTCCTCGAGGGTATCTTTATCATCACCAATAATCAATACTCTTTTCATCATAGCCCGTTCCGATCACTTTATTGCTGTATAGTCATTTCCAATGAGCAAAAGTAATGCGATCACAACCGGCCTGCAATGACGCCCGTCACCTAAAAATATGATCTGAATACCAGGGCCTGTAACGGCGTTAAAATGATTATCCTTTTCGTTAAACCCGGGTCGCTGATTTTTTAACGCTGCATCAAATTTTTTCTTAAAAATAAAAATACCGTGAAAACACGGGTTTTTTTGTATTGAGAGATGCCTTAAGTTTGTATCAAAACCTAATGATTCATCAACATCTAATGGCTACATTTAACTTAAAACCTCACAGAGCATTGCATAAGGCGGCGGAATATTTCAGGAAATTGGACGAAGAGCTTGACCTGGAAAAATACAAATTGGATAAATACAAAGAGCTTTTTATGCTGGCCAGTTTTCAAACCATGCACGACGCCGATATGGCTTACCACTACGTTTATCAGCAATGTGCCCTTAATTCATCGTCAAAAGAAATATTGCTCTGCAGCCTCGAGGCCGAGGCCCGGTCAGGTTTAAGCGAGCCGGGATGCTTTGACCGCAACATTTACCGGCAGCATGTGCTTAAGGCCATCAGCGAGGTCAGGAAGCAGTTGACGAGCGGCGTTCTGGATTACCTGTACTCATAGTTTTCGCAAATCTTTGCTATCTGCACATGGCATTCAACAGGTGTTAAAAGAAAATTCAATAATTATAAATTAATGCAAAACAAAGTGCCGGTTAACTGTTTTATATCATGTAATCAAACCACGGCACCGAAATGAGCAAACTAGTTGTTATTGACGACGATCCTGTCGATCACTTTGTAATGAAGCACCTGCTGCACGGCAGGAATTATTTTGAAACAACCACCTTTACCACATACTCCTCTCTCGTAACTGAATATATCGCCGAACATCATGATGAACCGGATAAGCTGCCGGACGTAATCTTCCTCGACCTGAACATGCCCGGTTACGATGGCTGGCAGTTCCTGGAAGATATGATGAAAATGCAGCGCGACCTGAGCAAGAACATCGGCGTGTATGTACTTACATCGTCGGTACGGGTGCAGGATATGGAAAAGGCCAATCGCTACCCCTTCGTGCGGTCGTTCCTAAGCAAACCGCTGCAGCCGCAGATCATTGAACAGATTGCTAACAGGCAGCCTGCGTATGCGAAGATGAATTTACAATAAGAATTTGTTTACCGCACCCTGCTGGCCACGCACAGTGCATCCTGCACGTGCCCGGCATCGACGCCTGGTATTTCATTCTTTTTGGGTTCGTGTTCATTAGCTGAGTCACGTTTGCTGCGGTATTTGCTCAGATTGATGAGCAGCACGCTGACAAGGATGATAGCCAGTCCGCCGATTTGTGGCAATGAAATATGTTCATTGGCGAAAAGGGTACCCAATATTACCGCAATTACCGGATTTACATAGGCATAAGTGCTTACGTGCGTTGCTGGCCGCACCTGGAGCAGCCATACATAAGCGCTGAAAGCCGCTATCGAGCCGAACAGGATGAGGTAGCCCAGCGCAAACCATGATTGTGCCGGTACTTCGGCCAAATGCAGACTGGTAAATTCATGGTTTAACAGGCTTCCGGGTACAAAGGCTATACCCGCGATGATCATCTGCCAGGCGACATTTACTGCTGCCGAACCTTCGCTTGGATGGTGTTTGGAATATAACGATCCGGCCGACCATGAAATCGAGCCGATGATCAATAAGGCCATGTATAAAAGTTTAGTGCCCACATTGCCCCCGCTGAACATTCCTTCCAGTTGCTCGCCAAACAACAGGATAACGCCGGCAAAACCAATGATAAGTCCTGTTACGGTCGACCGGCTGCGAAAATTGTTGCTCCAGTTGGGCTTGTCGAGCAGAACAAACCAGATCGGCGCGGCCGATACTAATATGGCCACCATGGCGCTCGGCAGCACCTGCTCCACCCATATTACGATGCCATTGCCTACCAGCAGCAGCAACAGGCCCACGATAGCCGAATTGATAAGGCTTTTCTTAATAAAAATTTTCTCGCCCTTGGCCACACACCAAAGCAAAACCAGCAGGCCGGCGGTAAAAAAGCGCATAGCGCCCATCAGCAGCGCTGGCAGCCCGTGTATAGCCATACGAATAAAAAAATAGGTCGACCCCCATACCAGGTAAACGGTAGCGAATGCTATTAGTACCATCAGGGTTGGGGCGGCTTTGTTGGAGTTTGGCGACATAACGGTTCAATTTTCGGGTATAACCAATTGTTGTTGTTCCTTTACCGTCTCGAGCACTATGGTTGTTCGTGTGCTGAGCAGGTTGGGTATTTTACTGAACTTGCTGCGCATCAGGTCCATCAGTGTCGATGAGTCATAAGTGCGCACCTTTACCAGGTAGCAGTCTTCACCGGCAATGTGGTGTACTTCCTGTACCTCGGATATTTGCGCCAGCTGCCTGGCGGTATCGTTGCAGCCGGGCCCGTCGGCGGCCTTCATAAAAATAAAGGCCAGCATTTTTTGCTGCAGCGCCGCGGGATTTATGTGGGCCGTATATTGTTGTATCACGCCCTTTTGTTCCAGTTTTTTTACCCGCTCCAGCACGCCCGACGGGGCCATGCCCAACTCACGCGCCATATCGGCATTGCTAATGCGCGCGTTGTCCTGCATCAGGCGTAAAATGTGCAGGTCAGTCTTGTCTAACGCAAATTCCGCTTCAGTTATCATTCTGTAAATTTAATATCATTCAGAATTTAATTCAAAATATTACTTTAAAAAATGAATTTAATTCGACAAGTAGGCCATTTATGTGTTTAAACCTATAAATGATCATCACATCTAAGTATGCCTGCAACAGGCCGGCAAACAAATTGCCATCTTGCCTGTCTAATTACAAATTTTGCCCCTATACAACCTATGAAACAATTATTTATCGCGATCTTGCTTTTTAACGCTGTAACCGTTTTTGGACAAAGCAACCCGGCAGTCCCGATTGGCTCAAAGGCGCTTATCCATCATGGCAGCGGCAAAAAAGCCGGCAAAGACACCGTGATCGAAAAGGACACCTCGAAAGAAAATAAGGAACCGCGTTATTTCTATCTTTCGGGTACGACCAATGCTTTCGTCAATACCAAAGGCGGGTTTGCCAAACGTTTTGCGCCGTCTTTCGAATTTGGGCGCACCTATGGAATATTTGATATCGGCCTTGCTTTCGGCCAACTTAGCTCTTACTCAAATAGTGTTGATACTTCAAGATTTATTGAATTCAGGCCGACGATCAATATTTTTTCGAAAGGAAGGTTTTCGGAAGGCCTGTGCCTTGGCGGAGGTTATATTTTCGGCGCCAAGCAGGGCTTAATGACCGAAATATGCAACAGCATCAATTTTAATATTTCGGCCAATCTGACTGTAGCGGTGTTGCAGGGTTATGTTTTTATCGACGGCACGAACAGCAGCCGCAGCACACAGTATATGGGGTTTTGTGTGACGTACAATTTCTTAAGAGCCCACAGCGTAAACAAGCGGCGTAAAAAACAGGCCATCATCAGCGATAATTGAATATGATTTGTTGATTAAGCTGCGGGGTTGAAAACTGCCCGGTTACCAGGTTTATATTCGATTCAACCACCACTTGAAGCTTGTCGTATGGTTATCCTTATTTGGTACCAGGGTCACAGGTTCTCCAGGCTACCCGGCTGCTTTCCGTTCTAAACCGCCAAACTGAGCCCTCAGTTCCTTCATCTCCATTTCGTACACGCGCATCCGGGCATGCAGAATGTCCACCTCCGTACGCAGCATTTGTATCTCGGTAATGAGCTTGGCTGAATCCTGCTTATCAAGCTTCTTTTCTCCTGTACCGATAATAAGCCATTCGGGCGAATATTTAAGCTGGAAGCAAAGCTTGCGGATAAGGTAATAACTTACGTCCTGCTTTTTGTTAATCACCTTGCTGATGAAACCCTGATCGACGCCGATGGCATTGGCCAGGGCAAGCTGTCCGCCATGCTCTTTAACTATTACCTTAAGGCGCTTTACTATTCCGTCGTCAGACATGCTTGTTTTTGTGCAATAATAAACAAAGCAGTCATAATTAAAAATTAAAAAAAAGCGGTATTGCAGCAGCGTTAAATGCCAGGAAACAGACCTGATCTTTAAGCCTCGACCTCTGCGGGCAAACCTTTCAGCTCATTTACGCTGATCAGCAAAGCGCCCAATTTGGAATAGTAGGTAGCCAGGGTGATATTGCGGCCTGTATAATCGTTTATCAGATGCTCGAGCTGCTGTTTAACGGATTTTCTAACTTCATCGTGGTCGGCGACCGGCGAACCCGGCGTATTAATGGCTGCCCTGATGGCATTCACTTTCAATTCTGCGGAACGCAGCATGAACAAAGGGGGTACATTTTTATTGGCGCGCAAAATAGCATTTACCTTTTTACGGTTCTGCTTTTCATATTGCAGGATCAAAAAAATAGCGACAACTCCAACCGCAACGAACAAATAAAAAACGTTTATCATACCCATAAATCCAAATTGAAAGCTTTTTACTCCGGGGCCTATGCGGCACTCCTTAAACTTTTGTACGCACTGTCGCAAAAGAAGTTACAATATTGTTAAAATGATCATCAGCCTGCGATCCGGTGAAGGACCGCAGGCTATGAACCTATTATAAACTAAAAACTATGAACTTTTCTTAAGGAATGCGCCAGCCGTTGCCGGTTACAATTTCGTTGTAGTTGGTGTCCAGTTTGCCGTCTATGGGCATGCCATTGTAATAAGCACAGAAGGTAGTTTTAGGTATGCTCCCAAAAACGTCGACCTTTAGCACATCGCCGCTGTGGCCGACAAAAGAGTACGTAAACGAGCCGGTGGTATTTTGCACTGTCGTTCCGAGGGTTGTCGGGGTATCGGCCGGGAAGGCAACGTTGTGTGTAACGTAAACTCCTGCATTGAAACTCGAATCGCTTATAACCTTAACGCGCACCAGGCTGGCGGTCAAATCGGCATTGTTTTGCTTTTGGAGCGAAATGTTCGTCAGGCAGTTTGCCGCGATAACGTTTCCGCCGTTCAAATAGGTGGTCGGCTGCAACGAGCTAAGTTTTAATGTGCTGCCATCGGCCTGCAATATTTGATATTTCGCCACCGTAGCATCCGAAAAAGTAATATTCAGGTAGATATAACCCTTATTAGTCGAAAGGGTATAGATACCCGACTTGTTTATGGTCAGGGTCGACATCATGATCACGTGCGAGCTGCCGTCGAAATGAAACGCAGGGCCGGTACGGTACTGATTCGCCGCAAGCTGTTTGCCGGCGGAATCGACAATGCTCATAGTTTGCACCGGGAACACCCAGGCGCCCTTGAGTTGGTTATTGATCGCGGCGATATCGCTTGATGTGATATTAACCGTGGTACCTGTATCCTTCTGGCAACCAGCAATTACGGCGGCAGCAAACAGAATAAATAAGATCTTTTTCAACGCAATGAATGATTGGCCCCTTACCAATTTTAATCTAAAAGGCGCGTACAACACCTTTGCAGGCTTATACGCTTAAAAAGGGCAAGGGTTACAATCAGTTAATAAAAGGCTGCGCTGAAAAATACCTATAGCTGGTGTATTTTGATATTACGGAATGATATTTTATAGCCGTGGTCCTGCAACGATATATGGCCCTTGTGAAACTCGGCAAAGCCCTTCCAACCTTTAAACTTGCTTTTAGCCACTAATTCGGCCCAGTTGGCATCCCAAAGGTGTGTCTTTACCGTTTGTACGCCGTTGAGCCAAAAGGTAAGTTCTCCGTCTTTCAGGCGGATCACGGTGTGGTTCCACTGGCCGGCCGGCTTCTCAGCTTCTTTTGAAGGTGCGATAATATCGTAAAGCGATCCCGCCAGGTGATTAGCCTGTTTATTGTCTTCAGCTTTTTTGTCGTCAAGCAGCTGATATTCCGGCCCGGTAACGTAAGTGTTGTCGAATGCCTTATCCTCATGCACCAGGAACATAATACCGCTATTGCCTTCGTCGGATATATTCCAGTCAATGGCCAGTTCAAAATTCTCATACTCGCCGTCGGTAACAATATCGCCGCGACCATCCTTTACTGATGGGTTAAGTGAAAGTACACCGTCAGTAACGCTCCATGCCGGTCCGGCCGATGGTTTCAGGTAATTATGCCAGCCGGTAGTGGTCTTTCCGTCGAATAATAATTTCCAGCCTTCTTTTTGTTCTTTAGAGGTTAGCTCGTTGGTAGTTTGGGCGATAACGCTGCCACAGGCGAGCATCAAGGCAGATGCAATGAGAATTTTTTTCATTTCGGTTGGTTTTGTGGTAATAGGTAAATGTATAAAATCGGTGAGAGAATAGCCCGAAGCGCAATAAGAATTTTACAGGGACGATATGCACGTCGTTTCGGCAGGGCCGTTTTTAATTGTCAACCGCACAATAAAAATTTCTCTAAAATTAATTATTTTAATAAAACATTAGTAAAATTATCGCGTTGCATTTGTAATTGTTCTTTTGATTAACTTAAAAAAGAAAAAACTATGAAAAAACTGATGGCGGCGCTGATACTATCAGCGTTCTCTTTAGGGGCGTTTGCTTCGGTGGCTTATCCAAAAATGCAGCAGGATACCACCAAGAAGGAAAAAAGAATGAAAAAAGATACTACTAAGAAACCACCGCAAAGGAAGTAGTATCTCATAAAAAAAGAAGCCCGGCAATCTCGCAGCCGGGCTTCTTTTTTAAGTTTTTAATTGGTCGGTTTCGTTACGATTCGCGTCTTATAAGCTTTGCCGGCAGCAGGTCCAACTGCGCCAGGATCACCAATACCATTAGCAACAGTATGGCATAAAACACCAGCGTCTGCATCCAGTTGCCGACACTGAAGTTCCTGATCAAAGGCTGTAGCGCGTTCATTTCCATAAGCGGGGTTATAAAGCTACAGCTTTTTTTTATAAATGCAAGAGACAGAGTAAAGTATGACGAAAAAATTTACTGCTACGGGCATGCTTATATGCCTTGAGCTACGGCGTTTCAATCTGTCGCCCGGTACATAAAATCAATCCAGCCTCTTCTCGTAACAGTAAAACCGCAGCCCGGGCCTGAAGTGCAGGCTCATCTCTCCTGCGAAACGGTAGCCTGCTTTCGGAAACAACTTTTGGGTTGCCTGGTTGGCAGTATTTGTATCAACCCTTAACGCCTTTAAGCCCCGGCTTATGGCTACGTCTTCGGCTTGCTGCATCAGTTTTACCGCTATGCCCTGCCCCTGGTAGCGTGGACTCACCGCCAGGCGGTGCGTTACAATGGCCGTTTCATTGATATCGAGCCCTACATCGGCATACTCAGGGTATTGTTCGGTGGTGATGGCGCTCACGCCGGCAATGTCGCCGTCATTATCGGCTACCCAAAGCTGCCCCAGGGCAATATCTTCTTCAAATACCGCAGCATTGGGATAGGTATCGTCCCATTGAAAATTGCCCGAGGCCCTCATAACGGGTACTACTTCGGTTATCAGTTTCATAATGCCGGGTATGTCGCCGGCAACAGCTGGTCGGATGGTCATACCGCTAAAGTAGCGATTTTGGCATAGCAAAGCACTGCGGGTTAACCAGGTCGGAATTTATGACTTGCGGTCGATAATTTTCCCTCCGCCGGTGTTACATTACCTGCCGTAATATCTCGCGGTGCGAATGGTCGACATGCTGCTTTAGCTGCTCGTACCAGCCTTTCCACTTCGCTTCGCTCATCGTTTGCTGGAGGCGCTGCTCATACTCGCCGAGACTGTTAAAACTTTGTTCAAGGATCATGCGGTAAGCGTCACCGGTAAAATCGGACAGGATACGCCCTTTTACCGTTTCGGGCATAAAACCGGCTTTCATGGCATCCTCCATCAGCAGCCTGGCATCTCTGAAATGCCCGAACTTGAGATACATAATGTCGCGAACAATGTACATGGTATAGAAAAATTTGGGTTAACGATCGATCCGGCTAGAAAACATCATTAAAGCTAACCATTTTTTATCGAACTTACTATCAGCAATTTAAGCTGTAGCATTCGCCCATAACCAGGCGTATTGGGTATAAAATTGTTGTTATGAGAAAAGTATTGCTCCTGCTCGCCGCCGTTTTAGTGCTGGGCTGCAAAGAAAGCGCTGTAAGACCATACCAGGCTATGGCTTCGATAACCGGGTATGATATGCGCGAATGCGCATCACCGGCATGCGGAGGACTTTTGTTAACCATAAACAACGACACCGCCAAAAATCCGCCGTCTTTTTACCACACCCGGCAAACGCTCACCCAATTAGGTCTGTCCGGAAACAGCAAGCTTCCGATCAGCGTAAATATCGACTACAAGCCCGATACAGGTATTTTTGCTGAATTCCATTACATCGTTATCACCCACCTGAAAGTGGTGAACTGAAAAAACCGTACACCTGCCGTCCGGTACCGTTACGACGGTCAAATGCCGATTTTATATAAAGGGCTGACCATAAGATAATTATTAAATTGGAACGCGTATTGAGCGCCGGTATTGATTTGATCTATCACCAATTCCATATCAAAATATTTGACTTGGCGCTCTTGACGGCTGCCTTTACCGGGCTGGCTTTCAGTGTGCGGCTTTGGTTAAAAAAGTCGAGCCGGGACAGCGATCGCCTGCTTAGCCTTATCATAGTTGTTACTGCTTTGTGGTTGTTCAGGACGGTTTGCGTCGATCTGCAATTAACAAAATATTTCCCGCGATGGATTTGGGTAGCGTTACAGTTCCTGTTTTCCATTGGCCCGCTCGCATTCTTTTATGTGAGGAGCCGTGTCCGGGCAGATCAAAAACCCGCCGGCAAGGATATGCCTTTGTCTAAAGACAAACTGATACAACGGGGTTATTGGCTGCGGCACCAGGTGAAGGCGAACAAGTATTACCTCGATGCCGATCTGACCTTAAACTCATTAGCCAAAAAGCTCGGAATCTCGATCCATGAATTATCGAAGATCATCAATACCGGCCTGAGGAAAAACTTTAATGATTTTGTTAACGAATTCCGGATACAGGATGTGGCCCGGAAAATGAAAGACCCCGCATACGACCGGATAACGCTTTTGGGTATTGCGTACGATTGCGGCTTCAACTCCAAAACGACATTTCACCGCGCCTTCAAACAGTTTACAGGGAAAAGCCCCGCGGAATATAAGAGCGATTCGCAAAAAGAGAGACCGAATCATGATTTGGAACCTGTTTACAGGCCCACAGCCATAATTTGGCGTCACAAAGCCGTCCCGGAATGGTCTTGTGAAAAATTAAATCGCAATCGTATGTTTCGTAATTATTTAAAGATCGCCTGGCGTAATCTCTTACACAACAAAGTTTACAGCGTGCTCAACATTACCGGCCTGGCTGCCGGTATGGCCGTTGCCCTGCTCATAGGGCTATGGGTTTACAACCAATATTCCTACGACCGCTTCATGCCCAATTACAAGCAATTGTACCAGGTTGAAATGAACCTCACCTCGCAGCACAATGGCACCACTACCCAAACCTCCATAGCGCTTCCGCTGACTGAGGTTTTGCGAAAAGAGATCCCCGGAATAAAATATGTAGCTGAATCTGACGCGATAGGCTTAATGAACCACGGCCTGTTGGTGGGCGATAAAAAATTATACCTGGGTGGAGGATCCGTGGGGGCGGATTTCTTTAAAATATTTCAATACCCGTTTATTAAAGGCAATGCCAATTCGGCTTTGACGGATATCTATTCTATAGTGCTGACCGAATCGACTGCCAAAGCACTATTTGGCGATGCCGATCCGATGGGAAAAGTGATACGCTTTGATAATGCACAGAATATGAAGGTGACCGGCGTTATAAGGGATATCCCTAAAAATGCGACGATGCAATTCAATTACCTGGTTCCCTTTGCCTATAGTGAAGCAACCCAGGGCTGGATCAGGGATGGCAGAACCCACTGGACCTACAATTCATTCAATGCCTACGTGGCATTAGAGCCGGGTATCACGTCCGCACAAATAGAACCTAAGATCAGGGATATCGTTGATAAAAGGAGCCCTGAAATGCGGTCGCTAAAGCCTGAAGTGTTCCTGCATCCTTTAAAGGACTGGCATTTGTACAATGATTTTAGGAACGGGAAAGTGGCCGGCGGCTTTATCGATTATGTGCGCCTTTTCAGCATCATCGGCATATTGGTACTGGCTATAGCTTGCATCAATTTCATGAACCTTTCAACAGCCCGGTCCGAAAAACGGGCCAGGGAAGTGGGCGTTCGTAAAGCTATCGGGTCGGCGCGTATGGACCTGGTCTACCAATTTTTGCTCGAATCTGTACTGGTGACCCTCATTTCCTTTTTGCTGGGTTTGCTTTTTGTCCAGTTGGCATTGCCTTCGTTCAATGCACTCACCAGTTCCTTCATCCGTATTCCTTATGGCAATGCTGTTTTCTGGAGCATCATGATCGTTTTCGTACTGGTCACCGGTTTGATAGCCGGCAGCAGGCCGGCGTTCTACCTGTCGTCGTTCAGCCCGGTTAAAGTGCTTAAGGGGACTTTACAGGTAGGTAAAGCCGCGTCGCTGCCCCGGAAAATATTGGTAGTGGTACAGTTTACCTGTTCCATTGCTTTGATCATAAGTACTGTAATCGTTTACCAGCAAATTCAATTTGTTAAAAGCCGGCCGACGGGTTACAGCGCCGACAGGCTGGTGATGACCGACATGAACAGCGACCTGTCACAGCATTACGATGCGTTAAGAAATGAATTGCTTTCGTCGGGCCTGGTGGAGAGTGTGGCTTCATCTACCTCTCCTGCAACACAGGTATACAGTCATTTTTCATTGGACAAATGGCCGGGTAAAACCGCCGGGGAAGAAAGCGTAAATATCGGCGGCATATGGGTATCGGATGGATATTTCAAGACTTTGGGAATGACGTTTGCCGCCGGGCACGATTTCACCGGCGACTGGAAAAGCGACACGCTGAACGTGATCGTTAACGAAGCTACCGTCAAACGCATCGGTCTTAAAGATCCAATTAATCAAATGATAACGGTCAATTTCGGCAACCACCCGGTACGAATCATCGGCGTAGTGAAGGATGCCTTAATGGATTCGCCCTATAAGCCTGTCGAACCTGCTGTTTTCGGTCACAACCCTTATGGGTTCGTGGTCAATTATCGCTTGTCAAAAAATGTCGACCCGCATACCGCTATCGAAAAGATAGGCAAGATATTTGAAAAATATAACCCCGCATACCCTTACGAATATAAGTTTGTGAACGATGAATATGAGCACAAATTCAACCTGGAAGTGCTCATCGGAAAATTGGCGGGCGTTTTTGCCGGGTTAGCCATTTTTATATCCTGTCTTGGGTTATTCGGCCTGGCTGCTTACGTTGCCGAACAACGCACCAAAGAGATCGGCATCCGCAAGGTTTTAGGGGCATCTATAGCACAGGTATGGGTGATGCTGTCAAAGGATTTCGTGGTGCTGGTAATGATCAGTTGCGTTATCGCTTCGCCTGTTGCGTTTTATTTCCTCGGGAATTGGCTCGAAAGTTATCAGTACCGTATCCATATAGGCCCCGGCGTATTCATTGCATCAGGCATAGCGGCCATTATCATCACCTTGTTCACCATCAGTTTCCAGGCGATAAAAGCGGCGCTGGCCAACCCGGTAAAAAGTTTAAGAAGCGAATAACATTGACATCATACACCTTCCATATCACGCTTTATGACCTGATCATTTTCGGGATGATATTTACCGGCTGGGTGTTTTGCCTGTTCTTATGGTTCGTTAAAAGCATCAACCGCAGTGCCAACCGTTTTCTTGCCCTGGCGCTGCTGGCCATGACCTTGTGGATGCTGCGGATATTGCATATTAACCTACCCGCACAGATGTTGTTAGCGGTGGGGCCGCTGCTTTATTTTTATGTACTGAAGATCACGCAGCGGGAGCATCAATTCAAGCGGAAAGATCTGCTCCATCTAAGCCCTTTGGCGTTTGTCGTGGCGCCCGTCCCGATCCTGCAAATACTGATTTTTACTTCGGTTATAGTTTATTTGTATTTAGCTAACCGGCTCATACAAAAGTTTTATAAAGGTTTGCAGCCGGTCCTGATGGACCGGTCGTTATTGGAGTTCCGCTGGTTGCGGCGTTTGCTGGGCGCCACTGCCCTGCTTTGGGTTTTATGGATCGTATCGGAATCAGGCTTACCCGTTTATGGCTCCGTGTATATCTTTTTCGCGGTGATGGTCATCTGGACGGCGGCAGCCGCTTTCTTGAGACCGCACGCCCGGCTGACGGTTCAACCAGCCCTTGTTCCAAAACCATTGCCTCCAATTGAAATAAAAGGAAAAGCTACCTGGCTCAAAAAGGCAATGGAAGCCAACCGGTATTACCTGGACCCGGAATTAAGTCTGAGTTCATTGGCTGAAAAGCTTGGCATGCAGCCGCACGAGTTATCCCGGATCGTTAATGCAGGATTGAAAAAGAACTTCAACGACTTCATTAATGAATACCGCATCCGGAGCGTAACCAGGAAAATGAAAGACCCGGCTTATGACAGGCTCACGCTGCTGGGCATCGCGTTCGAGTCCGGCTTTAATTCAAGAACCACCTTTCACCGCACCTTCAAACAACTGACCGGCAAAAGCCCCGCCGAATTTAAAGCGGGTCTGAAAAAAGAAATCCCATATTATGATTTGGAACATACTTCCCCGCCTGCAGCGGTAATTTCGTGTCACGAAGCCATTCCCGTATGGTTTTATGGACAGTTAAATCGAAATTATATGTTTAGAAATTATTTGAAGATCGCATGGCGAAACCTGGTAAATAACAAGATTTATAGCGGGTTGAACATCCTTGGACTAGCGGCGGGAATGGCTGTCGCCCTGCTGATCGGTTTGTGGGTGGTTAATGAGTATTCGTATGATCGTTTTTTACCGGATTATGAGACCCTCTACCAGGTAAAGCGAAACTTTACCAATAATGGAGAGATCGGCACCGTAACCTCTTCATCACTGGCATTAGCGGACAGGCTGCGTACCGATGTTCCCGAGATAGCGAATGTCGCTGAAACAGACTATTTCAACGCTCACGGACTGATGGTGGGTGATAAGAAACTGTACATGAATGGCGGACAGGTGGGAAGCGACTTCCTGAAAATGTTTCGTTTCTCACTCTTGCAGGGAGTTGCTGAACATGCGCTGAAAGACCCGTTTTCCATAGTGCTGACCGAAGCTACAGCGCAGGCCTTGTTTGGCACCGAAAATGCTATCGGGAAGACCGTTCGCATAGACAATTTGAATGATCTGAAAGTAACGGGTATATTAAAAGATATCCCGTCGAATTCGTCCTTCCAGTTTGCCTACCTGGTACCTTTCAGTTATTACGAAATCGCGGACCCTACGGTAAAGGCTAATCGCAGCCTGGGCTTTAATCAAAATTCTTTCCAGGTATTTGTCAAATTACGCCCGGGTATCACCTATGCCCAAGTAGAGCCCAAGATAAGAGGGCTTGAAAAGAAATATCTGCCCGGCGCGAACACCGATATAGCTATGCAGCCTCTAAAGGATTGGCACCTTTATACCGAATATCAAAACGGGCAGGCTGTAGGGGGATTTATCGAGTATGTACGTATATTCAGTATTGTAGGCGCTCTGGTATTGGTAATTGCCTGTATAAATTTTGTCAATTTAACCACGGCCAGATCGGAAAAACGGGCAAGAGAGGTCGGCGTGCGCAAAACGATGGGTTCAAGCCGCAAGGATCTGATCTTCCAGTTTCTTGTCGAATCTGTGTTTACCACGGTCATCTCTTTCGCATTCTGTTTGCTTTTCGCCCGGCTGGCCCTGCCTTTTTTTAACTCGCTGACAAATGAACATATCAGCATACCTTTTTCTATTCCCGGATTTTGGTTACTGATGACGGCAGCAGTATTTGCCACAGGGCTGCTTGCAGGCAGCAGGCCGGCCTTTTACCTGTCATCCTTCAATCCTGTTAAGGTATTAAAGGGTATTAAAACCGGCAAGGCGGCTGCGTTTTCCCGGCAAGCACTAGTCGTATTGCAATTTAGTTGCTCGATCGCGCTGATCATTGGTACGATTATCATCTATCGGCAGGTACAATACGCTCAAAACAGACCGATAGGTTATAACTTAAGCTTGTTGTTGCAAACCAACCTGGATCAGGATCTTGATAATCATTACAACGCCCTTAGAAATGATCTGCTTAATAGCGGAATAGTGCAAAGTGCAGCCAGCGCGTCCAGCCCGGCAACAGGTATTTTCTGGCACACCGGCATTACCTGGCCCGGACAATTACCCGGTGAAACAATCAACATAGGCACAATAAAGGTAACTCCCGGATATTTTAAAACGATGGGCATGGAGCTTGCCGGCGGGCATGACTTTAGCGGCAACCACGCAGCTGATTCGCTTTCAGTTGTACTCAATGAAGCGGCGGTCAAACGCTTACGTTTTAAAGACCCGCTCAGCGAGACCATTACCTGGAACAACAATAAACTAAGAATTATCGGCGTAGTCAAAAATGCGCTGCTCGAATCCCCCTATGCTAATGCTGAACCTACGATGTTCATGTCTGGCGGCGGAAGCTTTTTCCTGTATCGCCTGTCGCCAAATGTAAGTCTAACACAGGCTGTCTCCAGACTGACAACTATTTTTAACAGTTATAACCCAGCTTTCCCGTATAGCTATCAGTTCGCTGATCAGGAATATGCGGCAAAATTCGGACTGGAATTGCTCATAGGAAAACTCGCCGGCGTCTTCGCCGGACTGGCCATCTTTATCTCCTGTCTTGGTTTATTCGGCTTAGCTGCATACGTAGCCGAGCAGCGTCTTAAAGAGATCAGTATTCGCAAAGTACTGGGGGCTTCTATCTTCCAAATGTGGGCAATGCTTTCTAAAGACTTTATCGTACTTGTAGTCATTAGTTGCTTAGTCGCTTCTCCGCTGGCATTCTTTTTCCTGCGCGACTGGCTGCAAAAATATTCCTACCGGGTTTCTATTGGTCCCGGAGTATTTCTAATAGCGGGAATATTAGCCATTATCGTGACGCTGGTAACCGTTAGCTTCCAGGCTATCAAGGCGGCGTTGGCCAACCCGGTGAAGAGTTTGAGGTCTGAATAAAGATGCAAATTTTAAATGCAATTAATTTGCTGGTCACAAGACCGACAAAGGCGCGGCTTTTCTTATTAATCGCAATAATCCCTATCTTAACCATTTGTTAAATTCGAACGATATTCGAAATGATTTGAGCGGGAATTGACAATTGAGCAAGCTGACTTTTACCCTTAATGGTTACGATGTAGTTTTCCTGGCAATTTTATGCGCCGGGACGGTCTTCGCGTTGTATCGTGCTTACAAGGTTATACAAATCTCCCACCAGCAACCCGGTGAGCGGTCCCGTGCTGAATTAAAAAAGCTGAAACGTCCATTGTTAATCCTTGGCCTGTTATGGGGGCTGTGGCCGCTATGTACTGCAGCGGATCATTATTACCAAAACCGGTTGGGTACCCCTATTACTTATTGGCTGTACATTCTTTGTGGAGCAATGATCTTCGGAATTAAGGTCAAAGCATTTTTAAAGTCCAAAAAATGGAAACGCCAATTACGAGAAAGAGACTCAAATCCTTTCTCACCTGAAAAGCTGATACAACGGGGCTATTGGCTGCGGCGCCAAATGAAAGTCAATAAATTTTATTTGGATGCTGAATTGACCTTGACATCCTTGTCCAAAGAACTTGGCATTTCGATCCATGAATTGTCGAGGATCATTAATACCGGGCTGCGAAAAAATTTCAACGACTTTGTGAATGAATTCCGGATACAGGATGTCGCCCGAAAAATGAAGGACCCCAAGTATGACCGGATAACGCTTTTGGGTATTGCATACGATTGCGGGTTCAACTCCAAAAGCACTTTTAACCGCGCTTTCAAACAAATTATGGGCATAAGCGCTGCGGAATATAAGAACGAGCTAAAAAAAGGGCGCCCAAATCATGATTTGAATCGTGTTTATGGAGCTGCAGCGATAATTTCGAACCACAAAATTACCCCGGTATGGTCTCGCGGGGAATTAATCCGCATCCGTATGTTCCGTAATTATTTGAGGATTGCCTGGCGCAACACGCTTCACAACAAGGTCTATAGTGCGCTCAATATCGTCGGACTTGCCGCCGGTATGGCCGTGGCTCTGCTCATAGGATTATGGGTATATGATCAATATTCCTATGATCGTTTCTTACCCAACTACCAGCAAGCCTACCAGGTAGAAATGAACCTGACTTCGCAACATAGCGGCACAACTACCCAAGCAGCTATCGCGCTGCCTTTGGTTAAAGTTTTGCGTGAGGAAATACCCGGCATAAAGTACGCGGCCGAATCTTATGATAACCTCAACGCGAAACACGGCGTTATGGCAGGCGATAAAAAGCTGTACCTGGGCGGGGGCGCGGTCGGCATGGATTTCTTTAAGATCTTTCAGTATCCGTTTGCAAAAGGCAATGCCAATTCGGCCTTAACGGATATCAATTCTATTGTGCTAACCGAATCGGTCGCTAAAGCTTTGTTTGGGAATGCCGACCCGATGGGTAAAATTGTGCGCGTCGAAAATTCGCAGGACAAAAAAGTTACGGGCGTTATTAAGGACATCCCGAAAAATGCCACGTTGCAGTTCAATTATCTTACGCGCTTTGATACGGAAGGGGGATACTGGAAAGAAATGGGCATGAAATGGACCGTCAATTTCTTTTCCGCTTACGTGGCGCTTGAGCCGGGCGTAAGTTACGCGCAAATTGCGCCAAAGATCAGGGATATCGTCGATAAAAGAAGCCCGGAGATGCACCAGTCAAAACCCGAGGTCTTCCTGCATCCATTAAAGGACTGGCATTTGTATAACGAATTCAGGAACGGCAAGGTAGCCGGGGGTTTCGTGGACTATGTTAGCCTGTTTAGTATTATCGGCATATTGGTATTAGCAATAGCCTGTATCAACTTCATGAACCTTTCCACGGCGCGGTCCGAAAGACGGGCGAGGGAAGTCGGCGTCCGCAAGGCTGTCGGCTCGACACGTACTAACCTCGTTTACCAGTTCTTGCTGGAGTCGGTCATGATCACTTTTATATCGTTCCTGTTGTGCATACTATTTGTACAACTGACCCTGCCGTCATTTAATGCGTTAACCGGCTCCTATATCCGCATTCCATACAACAACCAAAGTTTCTGGTGTATCATGATCGCTTTTGTACTGCTCACCGGCTTAGCGGCAGGGAGCAGGCCTGCGTTTTATCTATCGTCTTTCCACCCTGTCAACGTGCTGAAAGGGACGCTGCACATAGGCAAAGCCGCAGCATTACCCCGCAAGATATTGGTGGTGGTGCAATTTACCTGCTCGGTTGCATTGATCATCAGCACAGTGATCGTTTACCAGCAAATACAGTATGCTAAAAACCGTCCAGCCGGGTATAACCCCGACAGGCTAGTGATGACCGATCTGAACGGGGATCTTGGAGGGCATATCGACGCCTTAAGGAATGACCTGTTATCATCAGGACTTGTAGATCGCGTAACATGGACCAGCCAGGATATAACGCAATTGCACGGCGGCTTTTCATTGGTCCGATGGCCCGGAAAAATTGCCGGCGAGGAAAATGTAAATATCGCCGGTATATACGTATCGGACAACTACTTCCAAACTTTGGGGATGACTTTTGCAGCGGGGCACGATTTCTCCGGCGATTGGAAAAATGATTCGCTGAACGTAATCGTCAATGAAGCGACGACAAAACGGATCGGGCTTAAAGATCCTATCAATCAAACCATAAAGATCAATTTTATGAATAACCCGTTAAGGATCATCGGCGTGGTAAAAGATGCCGTGATGGATTCGCCTTACAAGCCTGCTAAACCGACCTTTTTCTTCCATAATCCCGGCGGGGGTGTGTTCACTTATCGCCTGTCGAAGAACGTCGATCCGCATACCGCAATAGAGAAGGTCGGCAAAATATTTGAAAAGTATAGCCCCGTTTTTCCTTATGAATATAAGTTTGCCGATACCGAATATGCTGCCAAATTTAACCTGGAAGAGCTTATCGGCAAACTGGCGGGTATATTCGCTGGCTTAGCTATATTCATATCCTGCCTTGGGTTATTCGGCCTGGTCGCTTATGTTGCCGAGCAACGCACCAAGGAAATCGGTATCCGCAAGGTGCTGGGCGCATCCATAACGCAGGTTTGGACGCTGCTGTCAAAAGACTTTGTGGTGCTGGTTATCATCAGCTGCGTTATCGCCTCCCCTATTGCGCTTTATTTCCTGCAGCATTGGCTCGAAAAATACCCGTACCACGTCAGCATCGGCTTGGGAGTGTTTATCGCATCGGCAATAGCGGCCATCGTCATTACGTTGTTCACTATCAGTTTCCAGGCCATTAAGGCCGCGCTGGCCAACCCGGTGAAGAGTCTAAGGTCGGAATGAGCTATGTAACCGTCCTTGCCGGCGAATAACACCCGCAAGAGTTGAGCTTTTTAACGGTATTTTTCTTTCGGACTTTCCGACTTTAGCGACTTCCGGACTAAACTGTCACCCCCCAGTAATTTGCCACATACGCATATCCGCACATCCGCACATTAACCTTATCTTTGCCTCACTCAATAATTATACACCTATGCTCAAAGGATTTTTTAACGTTCCCGTGCCGCAAAACGAGCCTGTATTAAATTATGCTCCAGGCAGCGCCGAACGTAAAGCACTCAAAGCAGCCATTGAAGAGGCCCGCTCTAAACAGATCGATATTCCCATGTACATCGGCGGCAAAGAAGTTCGCTCGGGTAAAACCGGCACCGTTCGCCCGCCGCACGATCATCAGCACATACTGGCAACTTACCACGAAGGTGATGCAAGTCACGTTCAGGCCGCTATCGATGCAGCATTAGCTGCTAAAGCCAGCTGGGAAGAAATGCCCTGGGAGCACCGCGCGTCTATTTTTCTTAAAGCGGCCGAGTTACTGGCGGGTCCGTACCGTGCGAAGGTTAATGCAGCTACCATGCTGGGCCAGTCGAAGAATGCCTTCCAGGCCGAGATCGATTCTGCTTGCGAGCTGATCGATTTCCTGCGCTTCAATGTGCACTATATGTCGCAAATATACCAGCAGCAACCGCCTATGTCGGGCAAAGGTGTATGGAACCGTGTTGAACAGCGCCCGCTGGAAGGTTTTGTATTTGCTTTGACACCCTTTAACTTCTCGGCTATCGCGGGTAACCTGCCTTCATCCGCAGCGATGATGGGCAACGTGGTAGTTTGGAAACCCGCCAATACGCAGATATACGCTGCCAATGTGATCATGCAGGTATTTCGCGATGCGGGATTGCCCGACGGCGTGATCAACCTCGTTTACGTTGACGGTCCGACTGCAGGAGATGTGATATTTAATCATCCTGATTTTGCAGGCATACACTTTACAGGTTCGACCGGGGTTTTCCAGAATATCTGGAAAACCATTGGCAACAATATTCATAAATACAAAACTTATCCGCGTATCGTCGGCGAAACCGGCGGTAAAGACTTCGTACTTGTTCATCCAAGCGCTGATGTGGATGTGGCCAATATTGCACTGATCCGTGGCGCGTTCGAGTACCAGGGACAAAAATGCTCGGCTGCCTCAAGAGCTTATATTCCAAAATCGCTGTGGCCAGCTATCAAAGAGAGGATGCAGCGCGACATCGGCTCGTTCAAAATGGGCCCGGTTGAAGATTTTGAAAATTTCATCAACGCCGTTATCGACGAGAAATCGTTTGATAAGCTGGCAAAATATATCGATACCGCTAAAAAAGACAGCAACGTTGAAGTGATCACCGGCGGCAATTATGACAAAAGCAAGGGCTGGTTCATCGAGCCGACCGTTCTGCGCGTAAACGATCCTTTCTACGTGACGATGTGCGAAGAATTGTTCGGGCCAGTATTGACCGTTTATGTGTATGACGACAAGGACTTCGATAAGGTGGTTGACATTGTCGACAAAACTTCGATCTACGCCTTAACCGGCGCCATCATCGCGCAGGACCGCAATGCCATCGCCGATATGAGCCATCGTTTGCGCAATGCTGCGGGTAACTTCTATATCAACGATAAGCCAACAGGTGCAGTGGTTGGTCAGCAGCCGTTTGGCGGTGCAAGAGGTTCCGGAACGAACGACAAAGCCGGCTCGATGATAAACCTGTTACGCTGGGTATCGCCGCGCACCATCAAGGAAACATTCGATCCGCCAAAGGATTACCGGTATCCATTTATGGCGAAAGAATAAGCCCCACCCAGACCCTCCCTGGAAGGGAGGGCTTATAATATTAAGCTCCTAAGTCTCCCCCTTCCGGGGGAGATTTAGAGGCGCTGGCTATTTAAATTTAAACACCTTGTCCAGGTTATTCGTATTGCTGGCGCTTACTTTCAGATCGGTTATTACACCGGTAGCCAGGCTATAAACCCATCCGTGTACATTCAACTCCTGGCCGTTTTTCCAGGCGTTTTGTACGATGGAGGTTTTGCAGAGATTACTTACGTTTTCAATTACGTTCAGTTCTACTAAACGGGCGGCGCGCTGCTTTTCGTCGGTTATGGCATCGAGCTCTTCTTCGTGAATACGGTAAATATCTTTAATATGCCGCAGCCAGTTGTCGATCAGGCCAAATTGCTGGTCGCTCATGGCCGCCAGCACGCCGCCGCAGCCATAGTGACCGGTAACGATGACGTGACGCACATGCAACACATTCACGGCGTAGTCTAGCACCGAAAGCATGTTCATATCCGTGTGGATCACCATATTGGCAATGTTGCGGTGAACAAATATTTCGCCCGGCTTGGTGTTAGTGATCTGGTTGGCAGGTACGCGGCTATCCGCGCAGCCTATCCATAAAACCGGCGGGTTTTGCACCGACAGTTTATCAAAAAACTCCGGGTCTTCCTTCAGCGACCTGGCTATAAACTCTTTGTTGCCTTCCAGCAAACCTTCATAGGTAATGTGATTGTGCTCCATGGCGCAAATATAGTATACCCGCTTTTAATCCGATAATTGCTATTTTTAGCGGTCTGTTATAAACCAAGCCCATTGTGAACAAAAAACTTAAAGTCTTAGAACAAAAACGCGAACATGCTCTGCAGGGCGGCGGCCACGCACGGATAGAAAGTCAACATAAAAAAGGGAAACTGACCGCCCGCGAACGTCTGCATTTTTTGCTGGACGAAGGCTCGTTCCAGGAGATCGGGATGCTGGTTACCCACCGCTCGACCGACTTTGGGATGGAAAAAGAAAAATATCCCGGCGACGGCGTGGTGACGGGCTACGGCAACATCAACGGGCGGCTGGTTTATGTTTTCTCACAGGACTTTACGGTTTTCGGCGGATCGCTTTCGGAGACCCATGCCGAAAAGATCTGCAAGATCATGGACCTGGCCATGAAAAACGGCGCACCGGTGATCGGACTGAATGACTCGGGCGGCGCACGTATACAGGAAGGAGTGGTTTCGCTTGGCGGTTATGCAGATATTTTTTATAGGAACACCATGGCATCAGGCGTATTGCCGCAGATATCCGCTATTATGGGGCCCTGTGCCGGCGGCGCGGTTTACTCGCCTGCGATAACCGACTTTATATTGATGGTTGAAAACACCTCCTATATGTTCGTAACCGGTCCGAACGTAGTTAAGACCGTTACCCATGAGGTGGTGACATCGGAAGAATTGGGCGGCGCGACTACCCATGCCACCAAATCGGGCGTTACGCATTTTGCCTGCGCCAACGAGATCGACGCCATTCAGCATATCAAAAAACTACTGAGCTACATGCCGCAAAACTGCGAGGACCGGGCGCCTTCAACCCCGTACGAGGCTGGCAATGAGCTTCGGCCAGAGTTGAATGATATTCTTCCTGAAAATGTGTCGCAGCCTTATGACATGCGCGATGTGATCAATCATGTCATCGACGCCGATTCATTCCTGGAGGTGCACAAAGATTTTGCCGAGAATATCGTTGTCGGTTTTGCAAGATTAGCTGGCAGAAGTATCGGCATTATCGCTAATCAACCAGCTTTCCTGGCTGGTGTTTTAGATATTCATTCGTCAACCAAGGGCGCTCGCTTTGTACGTTTCTGCGATTCATTTAATATTCCCCTGCTGGTTTTTGAAGATGTTCCCGGCTTTCTGCCTGGCACCGACCAGGAATGGAACGCTATTATTACCAACGGAGCAAAACTGCTATATGCCTTTTCGGAAGCAACGGTTCCACGCATTACTGTTATTACCCGCAAGGCTTACGGCGGCGCCTATGATGTGATGAATTCCAAGCACATCGGCGCGGATATGAACTTCGCCTGGCCATCGGCCGAGATAGCTGTAATGGGCGCCAAAGGCGCGGCCGAGATCATTTTTAAAAAAGAAATCGCGGCAGCACACGACAAAGAAGCTAAATGGCGGGAGATGGAAAAAACGTATTCCGATATTTTCGCCAATCCATATCGCGCGGCCGAGCGTGGCTTTATCGACGAAGTGATCGACCCGGCAGAAACACGCATCAAACTGATCCATGCTTTTAAAATGCTGGAGAACAAGGTAGTGAATAACCCGAGAAAGAAGCATGGGAATATTCCTTTGTGAGGTTAAAGGTGAAAGGATAAAGGCGAAAGGTTTTTAATTTACCTGAAACCACCTTTACCCTTTTATCTTTGCCCTTTCGCCTATGAAAATTAGCATCGAACAAATCCGCCCGGAATTAACGTGGTACTTGCGTCAAAAGGTCCTTTATCCTACTCAAAAGCTGTACGAAATGGAAATGGACGAGGACCAAAATGGCATTCATTTCGGCGTATTTACGGACAATAAACTGGTGGCGGTGGTATCCCTGTTCGATCATGGCGGCGATTTTCAATTCCGCAAGCTGGCGGTCGACCCGGATTATCAGGGCAAAGGCATCGGGAACACACTGTTAACTTATATTACGAATTTCTCCAAAAACGAAGGCGGCCACCGCATCTGGTGTAATGCCAGGGATTCGGCTTATGGATTTTATCTGAAGGCCGGATTTGCGCATGTCGACAAACCATTCTCTAAGAATGGGTTCAACTATGACATTATGGAAAAACCGTTGTAAAAAAAACCGGCCCTATGCGTCAGGCCGGCTTTCAGTCAACTAAACTAATCTTATCTTAAATTTACTCGGCGCAAAGTTGGGGCGTTCACATGAACCTAATGTTAACATAGCAACAACAATAAATATATGTTTCTGATAAAATTTGTTAACATATAGGTTTCTCTCAGGCTTTGTTATATTTGCCTCTGACTATAAAAAGCAGCCCTCCCATGTCTAAAAAGAAAGCTGAAAAATCCGATAAAAAACACGTGCCGGTGGTAACCAAAAATTCGCTGGCATTCTTCGAAAAATATATCAATAACCCTTCGCCTACGGGTTTCGAGTGGACAGGCCAGCAGATGTGGCTCGATTACATCAGGCCTTACATCGACGAACATTACGTAGATAATTATGGTACGGCTGTCGGTATCATCAACCCGAAAGCGAAGTACAAGGTGGTGATCGAGGCGCATGCCGACGAGATATCCTGGTTTGTAAATTATATTACCAGCGACGGACTGATCTACGTGATCCGCAACGGCGGCTCAGACCACCAGATCGCCCCTTCCAAACGAGTGAACATCCATACCGATAAAGGCATTGTAAAGGCCGTATTTGGCTGGCCCGCTATCCACACGCGCGCCGGTGAAAAGGAAGAACCGCCTACGCTGAAAAACATTTTCCTCGATTGTGGCTGCACGTCAAAAGACGAAGTTGAACAATTGGGCGTTCATGTGGGCTGCGTTATTACCTACGAAGACGAATTTACGGTATTAAACGACCGCTACTACGTGGGTCGCGCACTGGATAATCGCGCCGGCGGTTTCATGATAGCCGAGGTTGCGCGATTGCTGCACGAAAACAAGAAGAAACTGCCTTTCGGTCTTTACATCGTTAACGCAGTGCAGGAAGAAATCGGACTGCGCGGCGCTGAAATGATCGCGCATCATATCAAGCCCAACCTGGCCATCATAACCGATGTTACCCACGACACGCAAACACCGATGATAACCAAAACAGCCCAGGGCGACCTGGCCTGCGGTAAAGGCCCGGTAGTATCTTACGCTCCTGCGGTACAGACCAACGTTAACAAACTACTGATCGAGACTGCCCAAAAAGCCGATATACCTTTCCAGCGCCAGGCATCGTCAAGATCTACTGGTACTGATACCGATGCCTTCGCTTATTCCAACGATGGCGTGCCGTCGGCACTCATCTCGCTGCCCCTGCGCTATATGCATACCACCGTCGAGATGATCCATAAAGAAGACGTTGATAACGTGATACGCCTCATCTACGAGGTACTGCTGCGCGTGAAGGACGGACAGGATTTCAGGTATATCAAATAATTTATTTCTCTTAACTTTTATAAAACATTTCGGGTATAAATGTCTTTGGAGATATAATTAAAGCAAAACACTCACCTAACGAAAATATGAAACCTACCCTACTGATATTGGCAGCCGGAATGGCCAGCCGCTACGGAAGCATGAAACAGGTCGACGGCTTTGGCCCGCATGGCGAAACGATTATCGATTATTCCATTTATGACGCCATTAATGCTGGTTTTGGCAAGATCAGCTTTATTATCCGCGAAGAATTTGCGGACACTTTCAAATCTATCTTCGAGCCTAAATTAAAGGGCCGCGTTGAAACCGATTATGTTTTCCAGAGCTATGACCTTACGCCTTTCGGCATCAACAAAACCATCGAAAGGGCAAAACCATGGGGTACGCAGCATGCCGTGCTTTCGGCGCGTAACCAGGTACACGAACCTTTTTGTGTGATCAATGCCGACGATTATTATGGGCGGGATGCTTTCGAAAAAATGGCTAAATTCCTGACTACCGAAGTGGCGGACGATAAATACGCCATCATCGGTTACCAGGTCGATAAAACCCTGTCGGATTACGGTTCTGTATCGCGCGGTGTTTGCAAGGTTGACGAGAAGGGCAACATGGTCGAGATCAACGAGCGTACCGAAGTGTATTTCAAGGAAGATGGTTCCGTAGCTTATAAAGACGCTACGGGCGAACATTCCCTGCCAAACGATACCCGCGTATCGATGAACTTCTGGGGCTTTACTCCCGCAATCTTCAAGCAGAGCGAGCCGATGTTTGTGAAGTTTGTCGAGGCTAACGAAAACAACCCCAAGGCCGAGTTCTTTATCCCGCTGGCGGCTGACGAGCTGATCAGAAGCGGTACTGCCTCATTTAAAGTGATCCCTACCGCGTCAAAATGGTTCGGCGTCACTTATAAGGAAGATAAACCAATCGTACAAAAAAGTATTTCGGATCTCGTGGCAAGCGGTGTGTATCCCGAGAACTTGTGGCCCTGAAATTGTTGTGCTTTAACGGTTTTTTGATTAACTTTAGGTATGTCATTATCCTACAAAATATTGCTTAGACCAGAACCAGAAGGCGGGTACACAGTGAATGTGCCTGCACTGCCTGGTTGTATAACCTATGGTGCAGACTTAGAGGAAGCAAAGCAAAACGCAAAAGAAGCTATAGAGTTGTACATCGAGAGCTTAAAAGAGCACGGCGAGGAAATACCATCGGATGAAGGTGTCCTGGAATACAATCTGCAGTTGACTGCATGAGTAAAAAAGCGTACAGCTCGCACGAGATAATCGATTTGCTTAAAGCTGCCGGATTTTTTCTTGACAGAATAAAGGGCAGTCACCATATATTTCTGCATCCGGCAAGTAATAAACGTGCCGTGGTTCCGCATCCTAAAAAAGATCTGCCGATTGGCACTGCCCGGGCTATTTTGAAACAGGCCGGGATTGAATAATATTTATGATAGACTTATCCTGCCCAGAAGGCAGGATTTTTTATTTTAGCAAACGATCACTACCCTATTTTAACCTAGTAATCTAATTATGCCTTTTAGAACAAGGGATTTATTTTATACATTCGAAAAAGCTTATCATGCGTAATGGAATTACATTCTTATAAACGTGTAATTGAAGGCACCAATTCACTTATAGCTCACTATAACCTTATTAGCGACTTAACAGGAGAAAACTTCAATGTATTTCGTATACTTAAATTGGAATCTTCTGAAGTGAAATTACATTCGGCTTTTTTGGCCGAATTGCTTAACCCCAAAGGTACGCACGGGCAAAAAGATACATTCCTCAAATTGTTTATTGATCTATTTTGCTTCAAGGGAAATCAGATTGAAACCAATAATTGTAAAGCCGATGTCGAACTACATACAGGTTTTATAAAGGAAGATGGAACGGAGGGTGGCCGTATAGATATAATTATAACTGATGCGCATAACCATCAAATAATTATCGAAAATAAAATTTATGCAGGTGATCAAAACAAACAGTTGTTTCGTTATCACACTTTTAATAATAAGGCAGACATATTTTATCTGACTCTGGATGGTAAAAGTCCGTCTATTGAAAGTACTGTAAATCTTAAAGAAGATGTTGATTTCAAATGCTTGTCATACAAGTATAGTATAATAGAATGGTTGGAAGCTTGTCGCAAAGAAGTTACTATATATCCAATAGTCAGAGAATCAATAACACAATATATAAATCTGATAAAGTATTTAACAAATCAAACTATCAATCATGCCATGGAAAAGGAACTGAGCATATTATTAAAGCAAAATATTGAAGCCTCCTTCATCATAAAAGAAAATTTAACCTCTGCCTTGAATGAAATCTTAAGTGAATATACTTATCATCTTGAACAAATTTGCGAACCGCTTGGACTTAAATGTGAAAACAAGGTAGATTTTAAAGAACGCTATACAGGTTTTTGGATATGGAAAGATGAATGGGCATATGCAAGTATTGGTTTTCAATTCCAAAACTATAACAAAGAGTTAAGATATGGCATTTGTGTCGAGGATCCCAATAATTTTCCAGCAAATTTGAGAAGCCAAATAAATTCCTTACCTAACAATACTGCGCAAATTAATGCATGGTGGCCGTGGTATAGAACGATGGAAATACCTTATAATGATTGGGGTAAATTCGAAGCCTGGAAGGCTATTGAAGATGGCACCATGGCAAAAAACATGAAACAAAAAATAGAAATGTTACTGAAAATAACAGCAGATATCAAACTATAGTTTTTATTAAATCACAGTTTTAGTCAACAAAAAATTATGCCAGCATTCGTTTATAAAGGGAATACCACGACAGGCTCGAATATTCTCTATACCTTCGACGGAAAACATATTTATAAAGGAAACACCACAACAGGATCAAACATTCTCTATACTTTCGACGGAAAATATCTTTATAAAGGAAATACGGCAACCGGGTCGAACATTCTTTATACTTTCGACGGAAAACATATTTATAAGGGGAACACCGCGACAGGATCAAACATTCTCTATACCTTTGACGGAAATCATATTTATAAAGGAAGCACCGCAACAGGATCAAACATCCTCTATACCTTTGACGGAAATCATATTTATAAAGGAAACACCACAAGTGGTTCCAATATCCTTTACACTATTCAAGGTGCTATTCCTGTTAGTCTATTTATTGTGTTATTTTAAAAAAGCTCAGTTCCGGAATAGCAATCAGTTCTGTTTTAGCGGTCAGCAAATCTTTTTAATAAACACGGTCAATTAGTCATGTCGACGGTACTCACATTGTTGGTTTTGAGTAAATAGCTATCTCAAACTTTTATTTCTTAATATATTTTCATGCCAAACACCTTTTCACAAATCTACTTGCAGTTCGTTTTCGCGGTCCAGTATAGACAAAGTCTGATTCCAAAAGAACATAAAGAAGAGTTACACAAATACATTACCGGACTTGTCCAAAACCGGAAAGCTAAAATGCTTGCTGTCAATTGCATGCCCGATCATATTCACTTATTTGTCGGATTCAAGCCCACGATTTTGATCTCAGATTTCGTAAAAGAGATCAAAGTCGAGAGTAATGAATTTATTAATAACAAGAAATGGGTCAAAGGCAAGTTCAGTTGGCAGGAAGGATACGGAGTATTTTCGTATTCTCATTCCCAAATTAACGCCGTGATCAAATATGTATTGAACCAGGAAGTCCATCATCAAAAAAAGTCGTTCAAAGATGAATATCTCGACCTGCTGCAAAAGTTCGAAATAGCTTATGAAGACCGATTCTTATTCGACTTTTTTGAATAGCATATTCGTCAGAGGAGGCTCCTACGGAGCCAAACTTCTCTTTTTTATATTTCTATAAACAGGAAACTCCTACGGAGTTCTAACGAGTTCCTCTGCTCCGTTAGGAGCACCCTGTTTATAGCACAAATCCTAAACGATCTTTCGGCTCCATCGGAGCCTCCTGCTAACCGCTATGCTTCAAAATCGTGTTAACAAAAAAGCCCGCTGTGGTATGCAGAACGGGCTTTAATTTTGCGATCGACAGGCTTTCATATTTTAACCGACAAAAAATCCTCCTCCATCAGCCGAACTGTCATATTTATCAAGCGTGCTTATTGCAAATTTTGCGGTTTGCATAACATGTTTGCTGTCAAACCAAACACATGCTGCCCTGCCTGTTTCGGTGTTAATACTGTCAATTGTCATGACTGGGCCGCCAGATCTTAACTGGACTTCATCCCCTGCTTTTAATTCATTACTCATTGTTCTAAATTTTGGGTTAAAAAACAATGGGGAATTAAAAAACTCCCCATGTCTATTTATTTAGTGGATCAATTATTTTACTTCTTCGAAGTCAACATCCGTTACATGGTCGGCACCCTGAGCTCCCTGAGTTCCGGCATCACCGGCGCCCGGCTGGCCGCCTTGCTGACCGGCTTCTGCCGAGGCTTTGTACATATCCTCAGAGGCTGCGGTCCATGCGGCGTTCAATTCGGCCTGCGCAGTATCGATAGTGCCTATATCTTTTGAAGCATAAGCATCCTTCAGTTTCTTCAGGCCATCCTCGATAGCTGATTTTTTGTCAGCCGGGATCTTGTCGCCATATTCCTTTAGTTGCTTTTCGGTAGTAAAGATCAGCGCATCGGCCGAGTTCAGTTTTTCAACTTCCTCTTTGGCTTTCCTGTCTGCTTCAGCGTTAGCTTCAGCTTCGTCCTTCATCTTCTTGATCTCAGCATCGGTCAGACCAGATGAAGCCTCGATACGTATCTTCTGTTCCTTACCTGTAGCCTTATCTTTAGCCGACACGTGCAGGATACCGTTAGCGTCGATATCGAACGATACCTCGATCTGCGGTACACCACGTGGTGCCGGCGGAATTCCGTCTAAGTGGAAACGGCCGAGCGTACGGTTTTGTGCAGCCATCGGGCGTTCACCCTGCAGGATGTGTATCTCCACAGAAGGCTGGCTGTCCGAAGCGGTCGAGAACACTTCCGATTTCTTGGTCGGGATGGTGGTATTAGCTTCGATCAACTTGGTCATCACACCGCCCATGGTTTCGATACCAAGCGAAAGCGGCGTAACGTCCAGCAGCAATACATCCTTCACGTCGCCGGTTAACACACCGCCCTGTATGGCAGCGCCTATGGCAACCACTTCGTCAGGGTTTACGCCTTTGGAAGGAGCCTTGCCGAAGAATTTTTCAACAGCTTCCTGTATTGCGGGGATACGGGTAGAACCACCTACGAGGATGATTTCGTCGATATCCGAAATACCCAATCCGGCAGCCTTCAAAGCTGATTTGCAAGGGTCGATAGTACGTTTGATCAAACTGTCCGACAATTGCTCAAATTTGGCACGTGTCAAAGTTTTTACCAGGTGCTTAGGCATACCGTCGGCAGCGGTGATATACGGTAAGTTGATCTCGCTCTGAGTCGAGCTTGAAAGTTCGATCTTGGCCTTTTCGGCAGCATCCTTCAAACGCTGCAGGGCCATAGGATCCTTACGCAGGTCAACGCCTTCATCGTTTTTAAATTCGTCAGCCAGCCAGTCGATAATTACATGGTCGAAGTCGTCACCACCCAGGTGGGTATCACCGTCGGTCGATTTTACTTCGAATACACCGTCACCCAACTCCAGCACCGATACGTCGTGCGTACCACCGCCGCAGTCGAATACCACGATCTTCATGTCCTTATGCGCTTTGTCCAGGCCGTAAGCTAGGGCAGCCGCAGTGGGCTCGTTGATGATACGTTTTACTGTTAAACCGGCAATTTCACCAGCCTCTTTGGTAGCCTGGCGCTGAGCGTCGTTAAAGTAAGCCGGAACAGTAATAACTGCTTCTGTCACTTCGGTACCTAAAAAGTCTTCGGCGGTTTTTTTCATCTTTTGCAGGATCATCGCCGAGATCTCCTGCGGAGTATATTTGCGGTCGTCGATCTCAACACGCGGAGTGTTGTTGTCACCCTTCACTACCTTGTAAGGCACGCGGGCTATCTCTTTGCTTACTTCATCGAATTTATTACCCATGAAGCGCTTGATCGAATAAATGGTCTTTTTGGGGTTGGTTATCGCCTGGCGCTTTGCCGGGTCACCCACCTTACGCTCGCCGTTGTCAACAAATGCGACAACCGAAGGCGTAGTACGTTTACCCTCGCTGTTGGCAATAACTACAGGCTCGTTGCCTTCCATTACAGCCACGCAAGAGTTCGTTGTTCCTAAGTCGATTCCTATTATTTTAGACATATGATTGATTTTTCCTTTTCTGTGAATTGTTGTATTCCCTCATATATCAACAAGGCCTATGCCAAGGGCGGTTTTGGCAGAAAAATCAATTTAAGGCGCTGTTTAACTGTACTATGGCGTCATATCATTGTACAGCCAGAATGACAGGTTGGCAGTTTGCCGAAGTTGAAGGTCTGATCAGATCGATCTAAGGTTTTACACCTAAGGAACAAGTAACCCGCCGTTCTTACTCGAATGTTTTGAATATCTTTGGCGCCTATGGCTGGAAAATCGCTTTTGTTTATTCTTGTCTTTGGGGCCTTTTGGCAGTCGGCCAGCGCAAATTTTGATTTTAACGCCAATTGTGTCGACGCGTACAATGCCATTTTGAGTCTCAGGATGACCGAGGCCCGGCAGCTTATCCAAAGAGAAAAACAACATAATCCGGACAATGGTATTACGATCCTGCTGGACAATTACATCGACTATTTCGGCTTGCTCGCATCTGACTCTAAAACCGACTACGAAAAGTTGAAAGACCGCCGGTCGGACCGTCTTTCAGCTTTGGAAGACAATGATAAAAACTCGCCCTATTACCTCTTCTGCCAGGCCGAGGTGTACATGCAATGGGGCTTATTAAAAGGCCGTTTCGGCGACTATTTTTCATCGGCCATGGACCTGAGGAGCGCCAACGGGTTATTGCACGATAATGCCGAAAAATACCCTTCTTTTTTGCCCAACCAAAAGGACCTGGCTTTAATCAACGTGGTTTTTGGTTCGCTGCCATCGAACCTTAAAAGCATCTCGCGGTTTGTGGGTATGAAAGGCGATAGCCGGGTAGGGCTAAAGCAATTGGAAAATTTGAGAACTGAGTTACCGAAAACCAAATACAGCTACTACAACAACGAGGTGATCTTTTTTTTGTGCCAGATGAATATCGATGTGCTGCATAATTATGGCAGCTACCCGGCGCTTATGTCATATCTGCAAACGATGGATGATAAAAGCTTGCTGAAAGCTTACTTGCAGGGTTACGTTGCCGCTAAAACCGCTCACAATGATGAGGCCATCGCTTTCCTGCAAAAAGCGCCACAGTCGGCCGGGTATATCGAAATACCGTTGATCAGCTACCTGCTGGGCAATGCCAAACTGAACCGCCTGGACAACGATGCGGATACCTACCTGTTAAAGTACATCAGGGATTATCGGGGTATCAACTACATAAAAGACTCATACCTTAAACTGGCGTATTTTTTCCTGTTGCAGAATGACGCGGGGAAATATAATTATTATCTAAACATGGTTCGCACCAAAGGCTATACTTCGGATGAAAAGGATAAGCAGGCCCTGCGCGAGGCCAACGATGCCAGGCCCGACCTGACCCTGCTGAAAGCCAGGCTCTATTTCGACGGCGGATATTACGATAAGGCATTGGCACAACTGAAAACCAAAAAGCCTGCCGACTTTAAGCTTTTAAGGGATAAGATCGAATACGCATACCGGCTGGGAAGGGTATATGATAAAACCGACCAAACCAATGACGCCATTGTGAATTACCTGGAAGCGATCAGGCTTGGGAGATCGACCAGCTACTATTATGCCGCGAACGCCGCGTTAAACACCGGGCGAATTTTTGAGCAGAGGAAAGATTTAAAACGGGCGGGTTATTATTACAACCAGGCGCTCGACATGAAAGATCATGAATATCAGTCGAGCATTGATAACGACGCCAAGGACGGATTAAAAAGGATTGGTCAATAACTTACCGTTCTTCGGTAAAGCGAAAATTATTCGCTATGGCTTGGTTGTGAAACTCGTTTACCTGTTTCGTTAAAGTTTCAAAATCAAATTCGCGGTTGGTACCGCAGTCGAGGAAATTAAAATAAACAGAGGGTTTAAGGCTTTCAAAATATTCGGTCAATATACTGCACCACAGTAACTGGCAATCGCCCTTAACGCGCGTTATGATCTCATAAACGCCATCCTGGAAAACGATGTGCCGGATATGGACCGATTCCAGGTTGCCCTGGGGATAATAAAGAAGCACATTGCCAGGCGTGTTCAGTACCTCTGCAGCGTATTCCAGGCTTTCCCTTACCGAGCGTTTGCCGGGTTCGACCGAAAATGAGCCTATATAACGCAGCCACCATTTCATTTCCATCTGTTTTTTTACCGACATGACGTACATAGCTTTTAGCGGCTGCTGCTTGTTTAGCACGTAAAGAAACAGGTATTGGGCAAACAAGCCATCCCAAAAACTGAAATGATTGCACATGAGCAGGTAAGAGTGCGTGGCAGACGGTTTCAGTTCGGCGGATTTCACGAATTCCTTGTTAAAGCGCCGCCGCAGTATGGGAAATATAAAAAATCCGAGAAATTTAAATACCGGTACGGGAAGCGGTTTTGCTTTAATGATCATAACAATGCTGCCGATAATGCTGTAACAAAATTTGAATTGATCATCTCGTGGGTTTCATCCAGCACGATCACCCCGGACCGCGGCAAACGGGCTATAAGTTTCTTCCCGATGTGCGGCGGGTACATTTTATCGCGCTTGCCAAAGATAAATATACTTTTAATGTTGTGCCGGTTAAGCATTTGCACCAATCGTTCTTCGTCGGTCGCAAAAAAACGCAGATACGTAAAGCAGGCATAGAAGTTAAACCGCAGCTCTTCCGTTTCGATTTCCTTTTTCAGTATTGCGAAACCAACCTCGTCCAAAAATCCGAACCTCCGGCTCCATTTCAGCATATTCATCAACCCATTTTGGCTCAGCGCCAGGCTTTGCAGCAACTTATTGCCGGTTTTATTTTTGGCGAAAAAGGTGACTAACGCACCCGGCCTTAAACTTGCCGGCGACAGCACGATATATTCGTCCACCATAGCACCGAGTTCTTCAGCCACAACCGTTGCATAATGCGAACCCATGGAGTAACCCATAACCGAAAATCGGTCGATTTGTTCGGTTGCGCAAAACTGCCGGATCAGACCGGCAAATGCTTTTTTGCTTATGCCGGCTTTTACAGCTTCAAGACTTTGGTCTCTGAGCTTGGTATCTTTATGGAAGAAAAGATCGAAGCCGTAAAAGGTATATTTCGAGGCGAGCGGCGTATCCTCCAATATTTTGAATTGCTTGCCATGCATGCCGTATCCATGGAAACAAAGCATTTTTTGAGGACCATTGCCAAAGCGGTAATAGTGGAGGTTAACCAGCGAATTTTCGAAATAATGACTGGTCATCGGTTACGATCTGATTTGTGCGAAGGCCACCGCCCAGGCATAGTCGCCATCGTGTGAAATGCTTACGCTGATCCGAAAACGGTTTGGGTCCTTGTGCAGAATCACCTCTGGCCGGCCACCGGGCCTTTCTCTCAACACTTCTAACTGGTTCCAGCCCAGCGTCGACGGATCCAGTTGCTTCACCGCTTTATAAATAGCTTCCTTAGCCGCCCAGGTAGAAGCATAACGCAGCAAAGCATCCGCAAACTGGTCGCAATAAGTCATTTCAGCACTGGTATAAACCCGTTTCTTAAACAAGTCGGTACACGATTTTTCAAAATCGGGCACATAAACCAGGTCGTTGCCAATGGCAATCTTCTCGTCGGTGACGAACTCTTCCAGCGTTTGCAACAGCTTAATCTCCATCCAATGCTACGCCCATGATATTTAAACCGCCGTCGACAAAATGAATGTTGCCGGTTACTTTTTTTGAAAGATCGGAAAAATAGTAAAGCGCCGTGTTGCCCACATCCCCCGCATCGATGTTGCCCAGCGGAGCAGTGTGCTTTCCTATTTTTCGCAGCTTGCGTACGCCACTTATGGCGCCCGCTGAAGTGGTCATTACCAACCCCGCCGAAATAGCATTCACTCGCACTTGCGCGTCCCTGAAATAACTTGCCAGGTACAGCATGATATTCTCCAAAGCTGCCTTATTGATAGCCATCCCGGCATAACCCGGAAAAACGCGCTGTGAGGCATTGTAGGTCAATGTCAGGATAGAGGCATTGGGCGCCAGCATGGGCCGGGCAGCGCGGCATATTCTCAATAGTGAATAAGCGCTGATATTGAACGAGTCAACCAGGTCGTCGAAAGGAATGTCGATATATGACGGCGCAGGCTCACTGCTTCCGGGAAGGCTGTAGCACATTACCTGCTGATTGCCAAAAGCGACACCATGCAGAATATAATGTATTGGCCCAACCTTATTTTTAACTTTATCAAGAAAGCTTGTTACCTGTTCATCGCTCCTCACATCAACTTCGGCCGATAATGTTTTATCCATGCCGTTTTGTTCCATCAAAAACAACACGTTTTCGCGCGTATCGGCGACATAGCTCAACGCTACCCTGCAGCGGGAGTTATGCAGCTTTAAAGCGACATCCCAGGCGATAGAGCTTTCATTGCGAACGCCAAAAATTACGGCAACCCTGTTTTTGTTGTCTATCATCAATTGTCTTTTGAAACAGATATTGCGCTGTTTGTACCGCCGAAGCCATAGTTCAGGCAAGCCACACGGTTGATCTCTTTTGAAAAGCTTTGCAGCGGCAGCAGATCGCGGTATGCCGCTAACGGCTTATCCGGCCCTAACCATTTAGTATCTTTTTGAAATGCTTCGGGTTCGGGGTTAAGCGTATTTGAATTTAAACATGGTAGTACGCGCTGGTTTTCCAGCATCAGTAAAGCCGTAATAAACTCTACCGCTCCCGCACCGCCCAGCATATGGCCGAATTGCGATTTAGGGGCGGAAATATGATATCCTTCTTCACCCAAAGCATCCACCACGCTCAGCAATTCCACGGCGTCCCCTGCCGGTGTCGACGTACCATGTACTTTGACGACGTCGGGCCTCAATTCCCTGTCTGCCATCAATCCTTTCCAGAGTCTTTGCTGTCCTTCGAACGATGGGTAGAACATATCGCCGTCGCCGTCTGAATTATTAAAATATTCGTCTATTACACCGAGTATCTTTGCTCCCCTGGCTTTAGCCATCTCATATTCCTCCAGCGCGACGATACCGCAGCCGAACGAGCATACAAAACCGTTTCTGTTCATATCGAATGGCCGTGAGCTTTCTCCGGGGCTGAAACCTTTGCTCAATACCTGCATGGCGTCAAAACCGATAAACGTTTCCAGCGATGTTCCTTCGAGTCCGCCCGCTATCACGCGGTCCTGTACGCCGAATTTGATCAGGCGGTAGGCATAGCCGATATTTCCCAGGCCTGTGGCACAGGCCGATCCGATGGCTTCGCAAACACCCTTCGTTTTTAAAAAACACGAAATATTGGCGGCTTCGCGGTAGAACATCGTGCGGTCGACGGTATGTGAGCCTGCTATGCGCGACTTTCGTCCTTCCTCGAAAAAGTGATGCCATGCTACCCGCAGAATGAGATTCCCCGAACCGCCCGAGCCCACAACCACGCCGGTTTGTCCGGATTGTACTTCTCCCTCCGACCATCCGGCCATGTTTACCGCATCACGCGCGCCGAGCATGGCCCAAATACTACCGAGGTCGGCGGTAGACAGATTGGCATCGGGTATCCTGCCCAGTTTATCGATATAGGTTTCGGGATAACTTTCCGCAAAGGGCGCCGTAACTACTTCCAGGTCCATTTCGTCCTCGGCGATATAGCCGGACACTACCGAACGCAATTGTTTTTGGTAAGCAATAGCCTTGTCCCACTCGCGGATAAGGCTCTGGTTGGAAAAGAGCTTATCGTTAAAATCCTGCAAACCAGAACAGGCGGGGAAAACCCCGCCCATGCCAACTACCGCAACTTTTCTACCGTGTGCAGGCATATTATTCGTTTTGTCGTGCCTTCGCTTTTAAAACCAGGTCGACGACATTTTTTATTTTCGAACCCAAATCGTCTATGTCGTCGTCGTCAAACTCAACGCCGAACTTGTGTTCAGCTTTGGCGGCGATATTGATCAGTTCGGTAGAAGGCGTATTCAGATCGGCCCGCAGATCGGTATCCTCCGTTATATGCTTCAGCTTTTCCGGGTCAATTGTTCTGACCGTTTTCAATATATCTACCAAACCGTCAACTATTTCTTGTCTTTCCATTAGCGTAATTTATTTTTTCATCAATTCTCGTTTCAGCGCCCTGCCGGTAATATTATTAAGTTCCGTTATCAGCACAAAATCGCTGCTTATATCATAGGCTGCCAGCCGATCTTCGTCAAAATTCCCGAAATATGCGTCGAGGTCGAGCCCCTGAGGCGCCTTATATATCCTCCCCTCACAGGTAACCTGCCTGAACTTGGAGAAAGTAATCCTTCCAATGTTAACAAAGGTATCACCCTTTTCCAAATAGTTATGGAAAATGACGTCGCCGATGCTTATAAACGCCGGGATATATATCTTGTTTAGCTCCGCCGACTCACAGCGCTGCTTTTTACATTCCAGGAAGGTGCCGCACGACACTACCGTCGCCTGTGCAAAGGATTCGATCTGGTCCACCCCTCTGAAAATATCGAAATGCCCTTCCACATCCCTTTCCCGTGGTGTATAGCTCGCTACGATCCCCGCATTTGGCGAATGCCAGTGGTATTCGTCGACCAGTAGCTTCGAAGGTCCGTAAGTTAAGAAATCTTTGGGCCGTATGCCCGCCAGGTTGTCTGCCGTCATTGGTCTGATAGGTTGTTTACAATAGGCCGCCGTTTACCTGGATGTTGGAACCGTTGATGTACGACGCCTTATCCGAAAGCAGGAAGGCGATCGTTTCGGCCACATCGTCCGCCGTTCCAAAGCGGTTCGATGGTATCATGCCCAGGTATTTTTGTTTTTCTGCTTCGGGGATCGAGGCCGTCATACCAGTTTCGATAAATCCGGGGGAAACTGATAGCACCCTGATATGGTTTTCCCCGCTGATGGCCGAAGCCTCACGCGCCAGCGACTTCGATAACGCTATCAAGCCTGCTTTGGTGGCCGCATATACCGACTGAAACGCGTTACCACTCTCTCCAACGCAGGAACTCATGTTAATAATGACGCCGTGTTTCTTCTGGGTGAAAATTTTCATCACCGTTTTGCAGATCATAACAGGCGCCTTCAGGTTGATGTTCAGCATGGCATCGATCTCACGCTCGGGCTGGTAAAGCAGGGGTTTATCATAAGTAACCCCGGCATTGTTTACCACGGCGTAAAGGTCTTCAGCATGATCATTTTTAAGCTTTTTACAGAACCCGGTCAATTGCGCACCATCCGAAAGGTCGGCACAAAGTATATGAGCGCCCGGTATCGGCTCCATAAAACTTTCGGGGCGCGATGCATGTAATATCAGCGTGTATTCGGCGGCTAACTTTTTTGCGATGGCTAAACCCAGTCCTTTGCTGGCTCCGGTAATCAGTACTTTTCGTTTTTCCATCAGGGGACGGGCAAAGTTAAATCTCTCGAAAAAGATGCAAAGCAAATTTGCATAAACTTTGGATAAGATTTATATTAGATAGCAAACCTGCCCGATGAAAATTACGCAATACCTTTTACTTTTCCTTATCGCATGCAGCTTCATCATGTGCAAAAAGGTGAAGCATCCTAAAAATATTTTTATACTAAAAGGGAGTTTTACCGGTAAGGCTGCCGATACCATATTTCTTACTTACCGGGATAGCAGCGGGAACAGGATAGAAAAAAGCACCGCGATAATTAAAGGGCACTTTTCATTCTGGGATTCTATTAATTACCCGGTACACGCCGATCTTACCAGCAATATAAAGACATATCCCGGCTCCAATGATACCGTCTCAAATTTCGCCGAGGTATTTCTAACCCCCGGCGAAATGACCATCGAGCTTCGTGAGAATGATTTCGACCACGCCAAAATAACGGGCTCGCCAACCCAGGACGAATGGAATAATTTGCTGAAAAGCTATGAGCCCGTAAATAAAATCAGAGACTCTTTGTACGATAAAATGTTTGGGCTTGAAAGAGCAGGTAACACACCCAAAAATCATTTAGCACATGAGGCGATCGTCAGAGAGCTTGATAAATACCAGCTTGAAATAGACAAGATCGATTATAACTATATCATCGGGCATCCAAAGTCTTATTTAAGTGCATACCTTTTGGAAAATTTTCTCGGAACCGATATACGATCGGATTCGATAGAGCTATTTTATAAGCCATTTTCCGACTCCGTAAAAAAGAGCATGTCGGGTAAAATAATAGAAAAAGAAATCCTGAACCGGAAAGAGTCTGCCGTAGGTAGCATTGTCAAAATGCCATCGGGGACGAATGCTGACGGCAGCAGGTTTGATCCGCGAACCATCAAGATAAATAACTACTTGCTGCTTTATTTTTGGGCAAGCCAAGCAAATAACAATAGCCGATTAAAACCGGTTTACGATAAATATCATACTCGGGGCTTGGACATATTGGCAATTTCTATTGATGAACCCAAAAGAATGTGGATTGATTCGATAAAAAACGACCATATTTCTATGTGGCATAATATATCGTCCGATCCTGTTGATAACCTCGATACTTTTTACAATATCAAACAAATGGCCCCGTCGTTACTGTTGCTGGTGGATAAAAACCACAGAATTGTAGGCCGTTACCGCGGTGACGGGGTCAAATGGTATAAGTTCGACTACCGTGAAGGTAATTTGAACGACCTGGAGAAAAAACTGGCTGAGATTTTTGAAAAGAACTAACGGTACTCACTTCGCAACCTTTAACAATATTTAACACCTGTGCGGCTTATTGTTTATTAGCTTCGTCCTATCAAACCGCACTTATGATCAGGAACCTTATTAAAACCGCTTTTCGTAACCTTTTGAAAAACAAAGGCTTTACGATCATCAATATCCTGGGGCTAACATTAGGACTGGCAACTTTCCTGCTGATCCTGTTTTACGTCACCGACGAATTGAGCTACGACCGGTACAACGCGAATGCCGATCGGATATACCGCATCAATGCCGATGTAAAATATGGCGGCAATATCAACTCGTTCGCTATAGCGCCTGCGCCTCTTGCAGCTACGATGCTCAGTAGTTTTCCGGAAGTGGAGCGTTCAACCAAAATGATCCAGGCCTCCAATATCCAGTTTAAAAAGGGCACAAAGAATATCCCTGAGAGCAAGTCAATTTATGCCGAGAGTAGTCTTTTTGACGTATTCACGCTGCCGATGATAGCAGGCAATCCTAAAAACGCACTCGACGATCCGAACAGCATCGTCATCAGTGAACGCGCGGCGCTGAAATATTTTAACAAAACCGACGTGGTGGGCCAATATCTTACGCAGACCAGCGGCAACGTCCATTACCGCATAACCGGCGTCATCAAAAACATACCGCAGCAATCGCATTTCGATTTCGACTTCTTCCTGGCAAGAACGGAAAAGGACAGAAAAGACGACAAGGACTGGAACAGCCTTGACTACAATACTTATGTGATGCTAAAAAAAGGGACCAATATCCCTGCTTTTGAGGCCAAGCTGAACCTGTTGTACCAGCAGCGCCTGGGTGTGAAGAATTATAAAGAGCTGTTGAAGAGTGGGAACTATATTAAACTCAATATTACCCCGCTTACCGACATTCACCTCAAATCCAACCGGCAGTATGAATTAGGTACGAATAACAGCATTACTTATGTCTATATTTTTTCGGTTATCGCTTTGTTTGTGCTGCTGATCGCTTGCATCAATTTCATGAACCTTTCGACGGCCCGTTCGGCCAATCGTGCGCGAGAGGTTGGGATAAGAAAAGTACTGGGCTCGTCGCGTGCGTCGCTTACCTTGCAGTTCCTGGCCGAATCGGTCATGATTACACTGGTTGCCGCAATTTTGGCCTTGTTAAGCGCCTGGGCGCTGCTGCCGCTGTTCAACCAACTTTCGGGCAAGGAGCTTTCGCTTTCACTGAACATTGCCGCCTGGCTGGTCCCGGTATTGCTAGCCATCGTACTGATCGTTGGCGTACTGGCCGGTTCGTACCCGGCGTTTTATCTTTCGGCATTTCAGCCCATCAGCGTTTTGAAGGGGAAGATTGCGTCCGGCTTTAAAGGCAGTCTCTTCCGCAATTTTTTGGTAGTGTTCCAGTTTTCCATTTCGATATTCCTTATTATCGGCACATTGGTTATTTACAACCAACTGCACTTTATCCAGCACAAAGACCTCGGCTTTAACCGCAACCAGGTGCTGATCGTCAAGAATGTACAGGTACTTCAATATCCAAAAACATTCAAACAGGAAGTAAATCAGCTTTCGGGAGTGGAAAGTGCTACGTTAAGCGGTTTCCTGCCAACCGGGATCGCAAGGCAGCCTGATTATATATTTAAGGACAAAGCCGCGAGTGCAAAAAATGCGCTTTATACCGAAAAATGGCCTGTCGATCCGGACTATATTAAAACCATGGGTATGAAAATAACCACAGGTCGCAATTTTTCGGATCAGCTTACCGGCGACTCATCAAATGTTGTTATAAACGAAACGGCCGCACGGATGCTGGACTATTTTAATAATCCCACCGATAAAAAATTATACGCGCCGGAAGAAGTAAACGGCAAGAATGTGGTTAAGGAATACCACATTATCGGCATGGTGAAAGATTTTAATTTCAGCTCGCTCAGGAATAACATTACCCCGGTAGTGATGTTGCTGCGCGACGACAACGGCAACCTGAGTGTACGGACCAATACCACGGATATGAAATCGCTCGTTGCCCGGGTTCAGAACATTTGGGACAAGCTTTCGCCTGATCAGCAGTTCGAATACTCTTTTATGGACCAGGATTTTGACGCGGCTTATAAAACCGAGAACCGTACCGGCGGCTTGTTTATTACGTTTACTGTATTGGCTATCGTTATTGCCTGTTTGGGGCTTTTTAGTCTTGCCGCCTATGCCGCCGAGCAACGCACCAAAGAAATAGGCATACGCAAAGTGCTGGGCGCGAGTGTCCATGCCATTACCGCTATGCTATCGAAGGATTTTATCAAATTAGTGACCATATCCATCGTTATCGCTGCACCGCTGGCCTGGTTTGCCATGAATAGGTGGCTCGAGGGATTTGCCTACCGGCAGGCCATCCAGTGGTGGATACTGGTATCGGCTGCCCTCGCTGCGATCGCTATCGCATTTGTTACGATCAGCTTTCAATCGATCAAAGCTGCGCTGGCTAACCCGGTTGACAGTCTGCGAAATGAATAAATTCTAAACTTACTTTCATGGGCTGGGTTAATCAAATGACTGTCTAAAAAAATGGGTGTCATGTTGAGGCACTCGAAACATGCGGGCAAGGGCCTTTACGCACACACTTCGAGAGCCTCAGTGTGACACCTTACGCACATTGTTAATACCTTTGGGCAGCTCCCAGACATATTAGCCAATGAAAGCCATCATCATCACTCATCCCGGCGGACCCGAAGTACTAAAGTTAGAAGAAAGACCCATACCCGAATATGCCAAAAACGAGGTCCTGGTAAAAGTAATGGCCGCCGGTGTCAATCGGCCCGATGTATACCAGCGTAGGGGCAATTACCCGCCTCCTGCCGGCGCGCCTCAGGATATACCCGGGCTGGAAATAGCCGGTGTGATCGAAGCGACCGGCACTAATGGCTCACGCTGGAATGTAGGCGACAAAGTTTGCGCGCTACTAAGCGGCGGCGGTTATGCCGAATACGCGAGCGTACCGGAAGGGCAATGCCTGCGCATACCGGGCAATTTGAGCTTTGAAGAAGCAGCTTCGCTACCCGAGACCTTTTTTACTGTTTGGAGCAATGTATTCGACCGGGGGCAACTGAAGGCGCACGAAAGCCTGCTGGTGCATGGCGGAACAAGCGGCATCGGCGTGGCGGCGATACAAATGGCCAAATCGCTGGGCAGTACGGTTTACGTTACCGCGGGATCGGACGAAAAATGCCGCTTTTGCGAAGAGCTCGGCGCGGCCAAAGCCATTAACTATAAAACCGGAAGTTTTAAAGACGCCATCCACAAGCTAACCAAAGGCAAGGGCGTAAACATGATACTGGATATGATCGGCGGCGAGTATTTTGCCGACAATATTCATTCGCTTTCCGAAGACGGACGGCTGATACAGATCAGCACCATGAAAGGCAAAGACGCCCAGATCGACCTCTCGCTGGTGATGCGTAAAAGGCTCACCATAACCGGCTCGACCCTGCGCAGCCGCGATACTACTTTTAAAAGCGCCATCGCCACCAAATTAGAAGCGAATATCTGGCCGCTGCTGGCATCGGGCGAGATTAAGCCCATCATTCATTCCGTTTTACCCTTGAAAGACGCCGCCAAAGCCCATGCGCTGATGGAAAGCAGTGAGCATATCGGGAAGATAGTCCTCAGTCTTGAGTCTTAAGTTCTAAGTCTTAAGTCTTGAATGGATTTGACTTCGGACTCAAGACTTAGGATTCCCGACTCAAATCACGGGAACTTCACCCCGTTATAATCCGAAATATTTACCGCCGGTATCGACGAGCCATATTTAGCGTTAATGGCTTTAATGAACTCGTTGGCCACGATGGCATAACCGCGCGGCGTGAGATGTATACCATCCAGCGAGAACAGCCCGCCGCTAATGTAATTTGAGTTTATGCTTACACCATCGACTACCAACCCGTTCTGCTTAATATTTCTCAGCAACGTATAAGCATCGAATACGGCCAGGCCTTTCGCTGCGGCGACAGCCTTGATGGTGGCATTATATGAATTGACGTAGTCTTCTGTTAAAGCGACTTCCTTTTCGTCAAGCACATACTGGTTATCGATCGGCGTATACGGCGTCAAACCGTAAGGCAGCGGACCATACGGCGTCGAAACCGGCTGGCCGATCTTGCTGGTTGGGAAGGTGAGCACCATCAAATCCTTCGCCGTTGCCGCGCGCGGCGCGTAGGTATTCCCTGAAACCAGGGCGTTTATGTAAATTGCCTGCACTGAAGGGTTAGCCTTCTGAACTCCGGCGAGGATAGCCGTCGTGGTTATCGTATTAAAATATGGAATTGAGGTAACATCAGGAATGGTGCCTACCACGCCTTTGGCGCCGGTCGCGGTAAGCCTGCCGATAGCGTACGCGTACAACTGGCCGAACACGGCTTTATCCGTTAGTACGTCGCCGGCGCCACCCGAAGTGGCATAGCCTAAGGCGTCGTTATTGCCCAGCCAGTTTGAAAAAAAGGTAAAGGGTTTAGCTGTTACGAAATCGATGTAAGCGGTATTGTTTGTGGGCGATGGGTTTGGCAGCAAGCGCTCGTAATACCCGTTCAGGTTGCCATAGGGCGCGTACGTGATCTGCTCCAGCTTGATACCCGGAACGCCGTAATTGTTAATATCGCCGGTGTACTTGGTGTAAAGCGTTACGTTGCCAAAACCGGGTATGGCTATTTGCCCGCGAATGGCCAGGTTGCTGGTTACCGGTGCGGTTATGGGCGTACCGTCGGCGTTGAAGCCGGTAAGCGATAAATAGCCCGAGCCGTTGGCCTGGTCCGCGCTGAACAGCGGCTGCGTAAACTGCCCGCCGCCCACCGCCTGCATTTGTTTGGCGATGATGCTCGGGTACGAGTTCATTTGCCCGGCCAGGTAAAGGCCGCCATCGGCATAACCGGCGGTAAGCGAGTTGCCTAACGCGATGTACCGCGAGAAATCGGCCGAGCCTTTCGACAGCTTCGGCGTAGTGATATTGGGTTTGCACGAGCCTAATAGGGTTAGCCCTGCAACGATGTAGATATAATGTCTTAGATTCTTCATTGTCCTTCAGTTTTTGGGATTACCAGTGATAAGCAAGCGACAGGCCCGGGATGTACACATCCGATACGAAGGTGCCTGATAGTTGGGTCGCATAATTGGTTTGCGTGCGTGCGAACAGGTGCTCAAACTCGAACGAAACATCCAGGTCAAGGTGATTGGCGATGGTATAACCGAAGCCGCCGGTAACATAATAACGGTTGGCGTCGGGCACCTCGGGTGTTACATAGCCATCCGGGGCGGCTGCGCTGGCGTAGCCACCGCCAAAGCGTATAGCAAGTTTGTTGTTGGCCTGGTATTGGGCTCCGCCGCGAAGACTCACGGCATCCTGGTAATCGCGCGGCGAATAGGTGTCCTGTAACTGCGGCGTATTGATTTTGTAGTCGAACGCCAGCGCTTTATACACATCCCAGCCAACGAGGTTAATGTCAAGCGCCAGGGTCCATTGCTTGCATGGATAAAAACCGAAGCCGATGGAATTGGTTGCCGGCAAGGTGATGGTCGAATTAAAGGTATTGGGCTGCGGGAAGGCTGCCTGCAGCGATGCCGGCACATGGAAGATGGCGTCGCCATTGTCCAGGTTCGTCGCAACCTGCGAGCGGTGGGTAATACCGATGGTAACACCCGACTGCGTTTTGAAATAAATGCCCGCGTTCCAGCCGTAACCTTTTCCGTTGCCCTTCAGTTCGGCCTGGCCAACCTGGCCTGCGCTGTTAACCAGTGGAATGGCCTGTGTCAGGTCGACCGTAGCGTGGTTGTATACAAAACCACCGCCGATGCTTACAAAGTCGGCAAGTTTGATACTTACCGTCGGCTGAAAAAAGAAGGCCTTCAGGTCAAGGCTCTCGGACGAATACTTGCCTGGCCAGGTAGTGCCCCAGTCGGTTAAACCGCCGAAGGGCGTATAAACGGCCATGCCTACCTTCCACCACGAATTTTTGGGGCCGAGCGCCGCGTAAAAGTTAAAGGGTGGGGCCACTTTGTCGGCCGTATGGTACACCTCGTTGGTACCGGCCGGGTTAAACGCCGATTTGAACATCAGCGGACTGACGCCGCCCTGGATATAGTTGTTGGGCAGCTGCACCATGGCGCCGGGGTTAAAAAACGCCGACGCGCCGTCCTGCACTAAACCCACGCCGGTATGCCCCATTCCTATCTGCTTTTCGCCCTCCAGGTTCACCTGGAAGCCTTGAGCGAAGCATAATACCGGCAGCAGTGCAAGCACCGATAGTAAAATTTTCCTCATAAAATGATCGTCTTAGGGGTTCTAATTGGTTGAGATTAACTATGTAAACATAGTAATTTCATTGTGATTCCGTAACAGAAAGTTTACAATGTTAGGATGTCGGATGTCGGAGGTCAGAAGTCGGAGGTCAGATGTCGGATTGATTTTAGCTAAGATTTCCAATTTTGGTGTAGTTTGAAAAGTTTCGAGCCGACGACCTCTGCCTCCTCTAACAGTTTATCGAACGTTTTTTCGCTGATGTACTCGCACTGAAAGGCAAATTGCAACCATGATTTGGTTTCCTGAATGAGCCCATTGAATAGACGAGAAATTTTTTAAACTCGCCTTCATATATCCTGCGTCCCCATCCCTCTGCGATGTTCGCGCAAATTGACCGGGAAGAATCAACTATCTGGCTGGTCAATGAATAGGTCTCAGATTTTGGAAATGTCCTGGTTTCTTTAAATATTTTCATCGCGTATTCATTTCCCATGCGATATACGTCGAGATCGAAAAAGGTTTTAATCATTTAGCTGCCTGTTTAGGTCTCGCCAATTTATAAAATCTTTTTGACCTCCGACATCTGACCTCTGACCTCCGACCTCCGACTTCGACAAAAACACCCAAAAATATTTCCCACACTATTTCTAAATTCAGGTAATAATCTTAGCTTTGCGCCTCGAAACAGAAGCATCTTTTTAGAGCAATATTTTTGACACAAATTCTTTAAAATTACCCGGTTAATATGCCAAACATTGGAAAAATATCACAGATCATCGGTCCGGTAGTTGATGTTAGCTTTTCTGACGAGGGCCACCTGCCCAAGATCTATGACGCCCTGGAGATCACGAAAGACAACGGCCAGAAGATCATTTTAGAAGTTCAGCAGCACCTGGGCGAGGACCGCGTTCGCGCCATAGCTATGGACTCCACCGACGGCTTGCTGCGCGGAATGCCCGTAACCGACCTCGAATCGGCCATCAGGATGCCTGTCGGCGACGATATCAAGGGCCGTGTATTTAACGTGGTTGGCGGCGCTATAGACGGTTTGGGCGAGATCGACAACTCCAAAGGTAAGCCGATCCACAACGAACCGCCTAAGTTCGACCAGCTGTCGACCGAGAGCGAAGTGCTGTTTACCGGTATCAAGGTTATCGACCTGCTGGAGCCTTATGCCAAGGGCGGTAAGATCGGCCTGTTCGGCGGCGCCGGTGTAGGCAAAACCGTATTGATCCAGGAACTGATTAACAATATTGCAAAAGCATATTCCGGTCTGTCAGTATTCGCCGGCGTAGGTGAGCGTACCCGTGAAGGGAATGACCTGCTGCGCGAAATGATCGAATCGGGCATTATCAAATACGGCGAGGAGTTTATGCACTCGATGGAAAAAGGCGGCTGGGACCTTTCAAAGGTGAACAAGGATGACCTGAAAGACTCGAAAGCTACCTTCGTTTTCGGCCAGATGAACGAGCCGCCGGGTGCACGTGCACGTGTGGCGCTGTCGGGTTTAACGATCGCTGAATATTTCCGTGATGGTGATGCCGAAGGCAAGGGCCGCGACATCCTGTTCTTTATCGATAACATTTTCCGCTTTACGCAGGCAGGTTCCGAAGTATCGGCGCTGCTGGGACGTATGCCGTCGGCGGTAGGTTACCAGCCAACGCTGGCCACCGAGATGGGAACCATGCAGGAGCGTATCACTTCAACCAAGCGCGGTTCGATCACCTCGGTACAGGCCGTTTACGTACCTGCCGACGACTTGACCGACCCTGCGCCGGCAACAACATTTGCCCACCTTGACGCTACCACCGTACTTTCGCGTAAGATTGCCGAGCTGGGTATTTATCCTGCGGTGGACCCGCTGGATTCCACCTCGCGTATCCTTAGCCCGATGGTTTTAGGCGACGAGCATTATAATACCGCCCAGCGCGTAAAAATGATCCTGCAGCGTTACAAAGAGCTACAGGACATCATCGCCATCCTGGGTATGGACGAGCTTTCGGAAGAGGATAAGCTGGTGGTATCGCGCGCACGCCGTGTGCAGCGTTTCCTGTCGCAGCCCTTCCACGTGGCCGAGCAGTTTACCGGCCTGAAAGGCGTACTGGTTGACATTAAAGACACCATCAAAGGTTTTAACATGATCATGGACGGCGAAGTGGACGAATATCCCGAAGCTGCCTTTAACCTGGTTGGAACCATAGAAGACGCGATAGAAAAAGGCAAGAAGCTTTTGGCTGAGGCGAACGCATAACAAGTCGAAAGTCTTAAGTCGAAAGTCATAAGTCAATGACCGTAGATAAAAGACTTTAGACTCAAGACTCAAGACTTATGACTCTGGAAATATTAACTCCCGATAAAAAAGTATACGAAGGCGAGATATCGTCGGTGAACCTGCCGGGCACTATGGGCGGCTTTGAAATACTGTCAAATCACGCTCCTATCATCTCCACGCTGGAGGACGGCAAGGTAGTGGTACATGGCGGCGGCAAGGAAGAAATATTTGTTATTCACGGCGGGGTTGTGGAATGCCTGAACAACCACGTGATAGTGCTGGCCGAAGGTATCAGCGCTAAACAAGCGTAAGATATAACATTGTTTAACAGGAAGCCTGGAGCAGATGATGCTTCGGGCTTTTTTGTTTTTGGTTTTTTGAGGGCGGATGGCGGAGGTCAGAAAAACCACGCTGTTCGAAGTCTGACTTCAAACCTGTAAACAGGTAGTCTCAGACTACCGTCATATCAGTCAGTAGTCGGGAGACTACGGACAGCGTGGATGAGCATAACCCGGTTTCACATGTTAAAGATATTACGCTATAGTTAAATAATCTACTAAATATAAACGACTTATCACAAAAATACCGTGAAAAAACGGTAGGTTTTACTGTCATAAACACATAGCTTAGTAATTACTTCCATCACACCGCGGAACCTGAATGCTGAAACTGAAATTTTTATCGTCGTTGGCCTCATTGCTGTTAGCCGGAAATATCCTATTTGCGGCAGGCCCTGTAATTACCTCATTTTCACCTTCCAGCGGGCCGGTCGGCAGCGTTATAACCATAAAAGGTACCGGCTTTAGCAATGTTCCCTCGCTGAGCATCGGCGGTAAGGCGGCTATTGTGATATCAAATACGGATACGCAAGTAGTTGGAATGGTTATGCCTGGTGCGGTAACGGGTAAGATATCGGTTACCGTGGGTGGTGTCACCTCGGCAAGTAGCAGTGACTTTACTACAACAGCTACTTCATATCCAAGTACTCAACGTGGCGGCAAGCTGGTTGGTAGCGAAA
>DASZYQ010000041.1:0-249299 GCA_035545315.1 Mucilaginibacter sp.
CATTTTTTGTTGTACGTTAGACGTTTTACGTTTTTTTTCTGCTGATCCTACGTACAACGTATAACGTCACACGTACAACCCTTTTCCTTTCGCCTTTATCCTTTCACCTTACATGGTGAACACCTTATCAGCGTCGTTCAAGTATTCATTTTCGACGACTTCCTCGCCTGGTTCCAAACGCTCAAATTCGCGCAGCTTGGCATTGAAGCCTTTGCTGTCCTTAATGATCGCTACCCTGGCACTGCGAACAAACTCGATCAGCCCATATGGCTGCAAAATGTTCAGCAGGTTGTCGGTTTCCTCGCGGTGGCCGGTAGTTTCGAATACCGTATAATCCTTACGGATCACTACCGCGCGGGCGCCGTTCTCGCGCAGCAAACGTTCAACGCTTACTTTCTCGGCGATCACATCGGTCGATAATTTGTATAGCGCCAGTTCCTGCCAGATCACATCGTCGTTGGTATGGTAGTAAGCCTTCAGCACCTCGACTTGTTTTTCTATTTGGCGGCAAAGTTTACGTACTACATCCTCTGTTTCAGTGATCACGATATTAAAACGATGAACGCTGCTTACTTCCGAGGGTGACGTGTTCAGGCTGTCGATATTGATCTTGCGACGTGTAAATATGATAGCTATGCGGTTCAGCAAACCGATCTGGTTTTCTGTATAAACCGTTATATTAAATTCTTTTTTTTCTTCCTCGTGACTCATTTTTTTATCATTTTAAGCCCCTCTCTACCGGAGAGGGGTTGGGGTGAGGCTTTACTTTAACCTGATCTCTGCAACACTGCAACCCTGCGGCACCATCGGGAACACGTTGTTCTCTTTGGTAACGATCACTTCAAGCAGGTAGGGGCCTTTATGGTTCATCATAGTTTCCAGGGCCGACCGCAGGTCCTTCCTGTCATCTACCGAATTGCCCTCGATGCCGTAAGCGCTTGCCAGTTTCACAAAATCAGGGCACGCCATATCCACAAACGAATAACGTCTCTGGTTGAACAGCTCCTGCCACTGGCGAACCATGCCCAGGAAGTGGTTGTTAAGGATAATGATCTTGATGTCGATATTATCCTGCATGATGGTACCCAGCTCCTGCAAGGTCATCTGGAAACCGCCGTCGCCGATAATCGCGACTACTTCGCGATCTTTAGCGCCGTATTTGGCGCCCATTGCTGCGGGCAGGGCAAAACCCATGGTGCCCAATCCGCCGCTGGTTACGTTGCTGCGCGTTTTGTTAAATTTGGCATAACGGCAACCTACCATCTGGTGCTGACCCACGTCGGTCACTATCACAGCGTCGCCTTTGGTTATTTCATTCAATTGCCTGATCACCTCGCCCATGGTCATTTCGCCTGTTCCCGGGTTCAGTTCTTTGTGGATGACCTGGTCGATCTCCTCCTTAGTATGATCATGAAACTGCTGCAGCCATTCCGGGTGACTTTTTTGCTCTACCAGGGCAGTCAGTAACGGCAAAGTTTCCTTGCAATCGCCCCAAACCGGAACGGTGGTTTTCACATTCTTGTCGATCTCAGCCGGATCGATATCAAGGTGGATTACCTTGGCCTGCTTGGCATATTTATCTAAGCGACCGGTGACACGGTCGTCGAAACGCATACCGATGGCTATCAATACATCGCATGAGTTGGTCAATACATTTGGGCCGTAATTACCATGCATACCCAACATGCCCACGTTTAATGGATGATCGCTTGGGATAGCGCCCGCGCCTAAAACGGTCCAGGCAGCGGGAATGCCGGATTTCTCTACAAATGCTTTGAATTCCTGTTCTGCTCCGCCTAAAATCACACCCTGGCCAAACAAAATAAAAGGTCGTTCAGCCTTATTGATCAGTTCTGCCGCCTGCTCGATAAATTGCGGGCGAACGATCGGCTTCGGCCGGTAGCTGCGGATATGATTGCAGGGGGTGTATCCCTTGAATTGGAATTTCTGTACCTGCGCGTTCTTGGTAATGTCGATGAGCACAGGACCCGGGCGGCCGCTTTTGGCGATATAAAATGCCTTAGCTAACACCTCAGGAATTTCAGTAGCATCGGTCACCTGGTAGTTCCATTTGGTGATCGGCGTGGTAATGTTGATCACGTCGGTTTCCTGGAAGGCGTCGGTGCCCAGCAACTGCGCGAATACCTGGCCGGTGATGCACACAACCGGTGTGCTGTCGATCTGTGCATCGGCCAAACCTGTCACCAGGTTGGTTGCCCCTGGACCACTTGTGGCAAAAACCACCCCTACTTTTCCTGATGTACGCGCGAAGCCCTGCGCGGCATGAATGCCACCCTGCTCGTGGCGCACCAGGATATGCTCTAATTTATCTGCGTAATCGTACAGGGCGTCATAAATAGGCATGATCGCTCCGCCCGGATACCCGAATATCGTTTCAACACCTTCGGCTATCAGCGCCTCTAATACAGCTGCCGAGCCGGTCATTTCAACCGCCTGCTTTTCTGCGGCCTGTGTCAGTGTTTCTTGTTGTGCAACTTCCATAATTTTTATGGTTGGACGTTCTACGTTGAACGTTTTACGTTTTTAATTTTTTCTCCAAGATGTACGTATAACGTATAACGTCAAACGTACAACCCTTTTCTCAACATTCGTCCGTAACGCACCCCTCTGCGGCAGTGGCAACGGTTTTTGCGTACTTATATAATAGTCCTTTCTTTGCTTTCAACTCCGGCTGCTTCCATTCGCTTCGGCGATTGGCCAACTCAGTGTCTGATATTTTCAGGTTCATCGTGCGGTTTATCGCATCGATCTCTATTATATCATCGTCCTTAACGATGGCGAGATTACCCCCGTCGTACGCTTCGGGAGTAATGTGACCGACGACGAAGCCGTGGGTACCACCCGAGAAGCGACCATCTGTAATTAAAGCTACTGAAGAGCCTAAACCTGCACCGAATATCGCCGACGTAGGTTTCAGCATCTCGGGCATTCCCGGTGCGCCTTTCGGGCCAACGTTGCGGATCACAACCACGTCGCCGGCTTTTACCCGGCCGCTCATGATGCCGTCGATCAGCTCGAACTCACCATCAAATACACGGGCCGGACCTTCAAAACGTTCGCCCTCTTTCCCGGTAATTTTGGCTACCGAACCACCTGTGGCCAGGTTGCCGTATAATATTTGTAAGTGACCGGTCGCTTTGATCGGATGCTCTGCAGGGAAAATGATTTTTTGAGTTTCAAAATTCAATTCAGGCACTTCAGCCAGGTTTTCGGCCAGGGTTCTACCCGTAACAGTCAGGCAATCGCCGTGCAGCCAGCCTTTTGCAAGGCAGTATTTCATTACTGCAGGTACACCGCCCACCTTGTGCAGGTCTTCCATCACATATTTGCCGCTTGGTTTCATATCAGCCAGTACCGGGATACGGTTACTTACCGCCTGAAAATCATCCTGTGTTAGTTTTACGCCGATGCTTTTTGCCATGGCGATCAAATGTAATACCGCGTTGGTCGATCCGCCCAGTACCATAATCACTACTATTGCATTTTCGAAAGCTTCGCGGTTCATGATATCGCTGGGTTTGATATCTCTTTCGAGCAATACCTTGATAGCTTTGCCGGCTGCAAGGCATTCCTGGCGCTTTTCTTCACTTACAGCCGGATTGCTCGACGAATAAGGCAAGCTCATGCCTAATGCCTCAATAGCGGCAGCCATCGTGTTAGCTGTGTAAACGCCACCGCATGCGCCTGCACCCGGACAAGCATTTTTGATCACACCTTGAAAATCCTCGGGACTAATGGTGCCAGCAATCTTTTTACCCAGGGCCTCAAAAGCCGAAACGATATTCAAATCTTCACCTTTCCAGTGACCAGGTTTAATGGTACCGCCATAAACCATAATCGCCGGGCGATTCAGCCGGCCCATCGCTATTACCGAGCCGGGCATATTTTTATCACAGCCGGGCAGGGCTATCAATCCGTCATAATATTGTGCGCCACAAACCGCCTCAATCGAATCGGCGATCACGTCGCGGCTGATCAGCGAATAACGCATGCCCGGCAAGCCGTTAGCCATGCCATCGCTTACACCTATAGTATTAAATATAAAGCCTACCAGGTCCTCGTTCCACACCCCTTGCTTCACAATTTGAGCCAGGTCGTTCAGGTGCATGTTGCAGGTATTGCCGTCGTACCCCATACTGACCACGCCCACCTGTGCCTTCTTCATATCATAGTCGGTCAGGCCAACCCCGTAAAGCATAGCCTGTGCGGCCGGCTGCGTCGGGTCGCTGGTGAGGTGTTTGCTGTATTTGTTGAGCTCGGTGGTAGTTGCAGTATCCATTATATTTTTAACAATTATTCAGTTGTTGTTGTTGGTTTTTCCAAGTTAGGCAGATGAGCCGCATCGTCCAATACTTCAAAAAATTATTTTCAAATCAATATTTTATTTGGTTTAAATTTATCTTCTTATCAATGATTCTTTTTTGCATATAAATATCGGAATAAAATTATTATGATGCTATACCAAAGTTAAAAATGGTTTTCAGTATGAATTTTATGCATGCATAATATACCCCCCGATTTTCTGCCTGAAACGAGGCTTGTGCCTGGATTTTTTTGAATAATTGGGGCCGGATGTCACAAGCAGGTAAAGAGCATTGGACGATTCTGCAACGAAATGTCCACCTTATCTTTTGACGCTGTTCAGATTACCTCTGCTACCACAAACGTGCTCCCGCCAACAAAGACAAGGTCGCTCTCCGTAGCGTTATTTTGAGCGGTATGGAGCGCTGCTTTTACGGAAGGATAAACCTCACCGTGTAAGCCAAAACTTTCAGCTTTCAGCTTTAAGCTTTCCGCATCCAGGCCGCGCGGTATATCGGGCCTGCAGAAGTAATAGGTCGCATCTTCGGGCAGCATGGCCAGTATTTTACTGATGTCCTTATCGTTTACTACGCCCATTACTAAATGCAGATGTTGATGATGTATGCGGCCAATATTTTGCAGCACTTCGGTTATTCCTTCCGGGTTGTGGCCTGTGTCGCAGATGGTAAGCGGATGCTGGCTTAGGATTTCCCAGCGGCCGTGAAGGCCTGTCAAAGCTTTTACCTGTTTTACGGCAGCCTTTATATGCTCATCGGTGATGGAAAAGCCTTGCCTTCTTAATTCCTCAATTGCAGACAGGACTGTTTTTACATTTTTAAGCTGATAGGTTCCGGTCAGGTCCAGTATTAAGCCTTGAATCCTGAGTTCCGAGTCTTTTTTTGAGACGATAATATCTAAATGTTCATGAAATAAATCATTCGCCCTGCGCCTTTCACCTTTCACGTCAACAGTCCATTCGTCGGAAGCGAAACTAATGGCGCTTTTTTCCTTTCTTGCTTTCTCTCTAAAAACATCGGCCACTTCGGGCTGGTACTCACCAACAATGACCGGTATCCCCGGCTTGATAATTCCCGCCTTTTCGCCAGCTATTAATTGCAGCGTATCACCCAGCATATTCATATGGTCCCAGCCGATATTTGTAATGACGGAGAACAGCGGGGTGATCACGTTGGTTGAATCAAGCCGTCCGCCAAGACCAACCTCGATCACGGCAATATCTACCTTCTCTTTAGCAAAAGCATCAAAGGCCATAGCTACGGTCATCTCAAAGAACGACGGTTTTATTTCTTCAAAATCCTGTTTATGATCAGCAACGAAATTTATTACATCCTGCTCGCTGATCGTTTCTCCGTTGATGCGGATGCGCTCGCGAAAATCCTTTAAATGAGGCGATGTGTAAAGCCCGGTTTTATACCCGGCCGTTTGCAGTACAGCGGCCAGCATGTGCGAAGTAGACCCTTTGCCGTTAGTGCCGCCAATATGCACGCTTTTGAATTTTTTGTGTGGGTCGCCGAGCCGCTTGCAAAGCTCGATCGTATTCGTAAGGTCTTTTTTAAATGCCGAAGGCCCGTCCCGCGTGAACATGGGTAATTGGCTGTAGAGGTAGGTGAGCGTAGTTTTGTAGTCCATTATTCAGTTCACGGTTTCCAGAGCGCAGTTGGCAAGCCGCTGTGCAAAACTATTAAATCGAGCCAGCAAACTGCAAACTCAAAACTGCAAACTAAATTAATGCACTCTAAAGTAGAATGTGTACTTCCCTTTTTCCTGTGGTGCATGTACGGAGGACGGGCTTACTTTCGAGTTCTTTATGGCATCCACACATTTTTGTATCAGGTCGACGTCGGACATTTTTGTACCGCGGCCGGCTGCAGCATAGGTAACGTTTCCGTCAGCATCTACGATCAGGTCGACAACAACAATCCCTTCAACGGTATGCGGATCTTTTACGGTTGGCTTGTTTGTCCATGTCCTGTTTCCCAGTCCTATTCCTCCGTTGCCCGAGCCGCCCGGACCGTAATTACTTACCAATGTCGATCCATTCGGACTTCCCTGGTTGCCGGGGGTTTGGGTGGTGCCATCGCCTTCGCCGGTTGCACCGTTGGCCTTGCCCTTGTACAAAGCGTTTTGGTTAACCGTAGGTTTTGCCGGCTTCGTCGGCTTTTCGGTTGAGACTGCTTTGCTGGTCGCTTTCTTTGAAGTGTTTACCTCGGGCGCATCCTCGGTATTTTGTGTCACTATCTTTTTATCGCTCGCGTCAACCCTGGTTTTTTGTTCGGTAGCCGGGGCAGGGGTTACCTTGCTCGGTTTGGTATGGTTCGGCCGTTCGGCTTTGGAGGGCTCTTCCACGCTGGTGAAGTCGGTGCCCATACCTTCATCGGTAGTGCCGTAGTTAACCAGGATGCCGCCTGTACCCATTTCGGGCGGAGGCGGATTAGTGAAAACAATAATATAGCACAACACAGCCATTACGGCCACAATAATGCCCGTCGCAATAAAGGCTTTCGGATAATTGTTCTCTTCCTCCTGGTAATCCATTTTTTCAGTTTGCAGTTCTGAGTTTGCAGTTTGCAGTGGTTTTAGTCTAACGATGCCAACTGCCCGCTGTAAACTGCCTGCTATTGCTTCGGTTCCGTTGCCAAAACCAGTTTTATGTTCATCTTTTGCGCTATGTCCATTACTTCTACTACGTCCTGAATAGCCACGCTGCGATCCACAGCCAGTACGATGGTCAGTTCTGTCGCTAGCTTTTTGTAGGTCATCAGCGTGCTTTGCAGGTCCTGTACTTTAACGGGCTTGTTGTTAACCGTGTATTGCAGGTCTTTGCTGATGGTAACCGAAATGGTCTTTTTGGAAACCGCCTGTCCTGATGATGATTTAGGCAGCAGCAGTTTGATCACGTTCGGGTTGGTAATAGCCGAGGCGATGAGGAAAAACAGCAGCAAAAAGAACATAATATCGTTCATCGCCGAAGTATGAACCTCGGCCGATATGCGTCCATGTCTTTTTCTCAGGTTCATTTGCTTGGTTCTTCTAACAAGTCGATAAACTCAATTGCATCCGTTTCCAGTTTCAGTATCACCTTATCCACCATCATATTCAGTACGTGGTAGCAAACGTAAGCTACGATACCGACAAACAGACCTGCGGCCGACGTAACCATCTTTACGTACAATCCACCAGATATAACGCCCATACTAATGTTATCTGTTTTGGATATGTCATAAAATATCTTGATAACCCCGTAAATGGTTCCTAAGAAACCGAACATCGGCGCTATACCAGCGATAATACCCAATATACTTATATTTTTTTCAAGCTTGGCTACTTCCAGCTTGCCAACGTTCTCAATTGCTCCCTCAATTTCTTTTATCGGCCTGCCTATGCGCAGCAAGCCTTTTTGCAGCATACGGCCCAACGGGGAGTTACTGTTGCGGCAAATAGCAATGGCCGATTCGAGTTTGCCGGTCAGTATACTGGTGCGCACCTGTGTCATCAGGTTCGATTCGTCCTTTGCGGCCTTGCGTATGGTAAAATAACGTTCAAAGAATATTACCAGGCCCAGTACAGCCAGTAAGCCGATAGGCAGCATGATCCATCCGCCCTTAACCAGCAGGTCGCCAAAACGAAGTTCGTCCTGCGGCGATCCTGTCTGAGGAAGGTTTTTTACGGTATCTGCCAGTTTGTGGGCCGTGTCGGTTATTTGTGCTAACAGCATCATTTTTTAGGGATTATTTTTTGTGTGTAGATATCTTTTCTGACTTTTCCGGATTTGATCAATTCGTGTCGCGCGGTTTCCGCTTCCTGTTCATTATTATAAGTGCCCAATTTGAGCTTTATCCGCTTGCCGGGCATTTCATCAGCTACCTCGGCATTTATGCCGATACTTTTGTAGTTCGCTATTGCCTGGTCAGCCGCCTTTTTTGTTACAAATGAACTTCCAACCACTATCCAGTAAGACTTGGTCGAATCCCGCAGTATTGACGCCGGAGTTGCGGCGCTGCCCACCGGTTTGGCTACAGAATCCTGTTTTACCCCGGGCTTCGCGGCAGAATCAGCCGGCCTGGCTGCAGAATCCTTTGTTAAGCCCGGTTTTGCAACACTGTCCGTATCCTTTACAACAACGATCTTAGTAGCGGTATTCTTATGTATGAACTTGTCGAACAGCGAGGGCTTGTACATGTACAGGCCCGGTATACCGATAAGCACAATTATAAGAATAAGCAGGAAAACTATCCAGCCGTGTCGTCGCTTCGGAATGTCATCTTCGTATACATAATCTTCAGGCTGCTCAACAGGCGTTTCTTCAATCTCTGCTGTGACATTATCTGCAGTTACCTCTTCAGGTTTCGATTCTTCTATTGGCGGCTGCGGAACAGGCACCGGCTTTTTCTCGGCGGGCGCTGGCGTAACCGCGGTCCGGTCGCTGAGTTTGTACAATGTTACAGGGGGCAGGCCGAACGAAGACGGGTCGCCCGATGTACGGCTATTGCCCGCTTTAAAATGCAGTGTTGCATACTCGTAATACAGGTGCCCAATGCCTGCAATATCCGCGCCGTGCTGGGATGTTTGCTGTTTCAGCGCCGTTACATACTTATCAATAAAATATTTTGCCGATGCCAGCGATATATTTTTTTTGGAAGTAATATAATTGGCTAAACCCTCGTCGTCCGTAAATTGAGGATCGAAGGTTACTTCATAGCGCGGTGGGTAAAACTTATGTTCCTGCTCATTATACGACGCGCTGATATGGTTTTGCGTAAAATGCCCTAACCCGGGCACATTTACTTCGCCTTTAAAGCCCAATAATTCACTTATATAAATGGCAAGATCCATTCTCTCCGAGGTAATCCAGGCAAGGTTAACACTTAAAAGTGTACGCCAATACCGCCAAATATATTAAATCCATAATTAGGATAATATAGCCATACCTGATTTGTTGTGTTTAAAATGTTATTCACCTGCCCGAAGATCGAAATCCGGCTGTTGATCTTATATTCAACGCCGCCGCTCAGGTCGGCAAAGCCACTGATCGACACAATATTCTCCACGGGCGGCTGCCCGATGGTCAGCGGTGCGGAGAACGTGCGGTCGTAGGTATTACCGCGGTACAGCAGCGTTCCGTTTATGCTCAGCTGTTTGGTGAGATGGATCGTTGTTCCGGCCGTTAACTTGAATTTTGGCAGGTTCCAGGCTTCCGGCTGAGAAGCCAGTTGGTAATTGCGGAACTCGGCGCGGCCGAAGAGGTCGAAATCGTCCGAAGCGCGGTAATCCAGTTCGCCATTGAATCCTGTTACAATAGCGTTGCCATCGTCATAGATCACACCGAACTTATTGAAGGTATTGTTAAAGTCGCTTACGAACATCGGCAGGTTTTTGACGCTGTTACGGAAGATGGTTCCCTTAAAACCCAGGCCCGGCGCTATGGTGCCCTTCAATCCGGCGCTCAAATCAAGTTTGTCGACGGAGTTAATAATATTAATGTTGGGCTCCAGGAAAGGATTGATGTCCGTGAAATCCTTCAATGACGACTTATTGACGTCGCCCCGCACTTCGGCAAACAGTCGTACGTATTTCGGCACCACCTGGAATTCAAGTTTGGCGGCCGGGAAAATGAATATCCTCGACGAAAAACCAAACTCCTTGGCTATGTTGACCCCCGCGTCGATCTTATAATTGTCGCCCTGGAATTTCAGGTAAGGATTTAGCCGCAGGATGCTATTGTTATACGAATACAGGCTGTCTTTTTGCGTACTCAGATCGAGCGACGCGTTTAAGCCGGCATAAAATTGGTTGATCGTTTCGTTAAGAAAACCACTGACCACCAAATTGCTTTCCTTTGCCTGGAAGGCGTTATCCCAAATATAGCCGTCGGCCTTAAACGCGTAGGTAAAGTCGTTGGGAATATCCTTGTAATTTTTTTTCACTTCGGCCTCGCCGCTGATGGTATTGAAATGCTGGGCGAGCGGGTTGAACGATGAAGGCGGGTTTGCCGGATCGTAACCGTAAAAATATGTGCCGTGCCGCTGGTAGTCTATACGCCCGTTAAAGGCGTTTTCATCGCCTGTAGCCTTACCGAATACACCCACTTCGTCCCTGTCGTCATTCTGGCGATAAATATTCTGACCCGATTGGGCGATGTGTTTGGCATAAGCGCCCACCTGCAGGGCCTCATCCTGGCCATTGTTTACATAGATCTCGCCGTAGGTGGTCTTCAGGTTACCCAGGCCAAGTTTGGCATAATTGTTCGACGGTATCGAATCCAGTTCTTTGGGCATTTTCATCGCGTCGAGCTGCTTGATATCGGTATTCCGTTCCAAACGTTTGTCAAGCGTTATATAGGTCAAGGGCGCTTTAAAAGGGGTTTTGTCCGAAAGGTCGGGGTTGCGGCGTATTTTCACAGCATCGGCGAGCACTGGTTTGTACGAAGTATTGATAATGATCTCCTCAGCCAGGCTGCCTGCCGGCGGTTGATTTTTCTTCGTTGTATCTGTAACAGTTGTCGCGGCTGCCGGCTTTTGACTTGCCGGCTTTTTCTCTGCCGATTTTTTCTCGACTTTTTTTGCCCGAGCTTTTTTTACCGCGGTTTTAGCTGGTTTTTTAATACTTTTTTTATGTTGTGCGTTAGCGGGCGTGAAGTAAAATACGGTCACTAAGGTAAGCAGCGTATACAGGTATCTTAATTTCATTTGTTCTTCTTATGCTTAGTTGTCCTTTTATTGTTTAGTGGTGTCCTTCTGCATCGTGGTATCCGGCTTCTCCTGTTCGGTCGTATCCTGTGAAACCGGTTTTTCTTTAAGCTTGCCGCCTAATTTTTCAAACTTCTGTTCCGCCGTGGGCAGAATATCGTCTTTGCCTTTATAGTTTTCGATCACACTCTGCAGCGTAGCTTTGGCCTGAAAATTATCCTTCAGCGCCTTATAATCGTCGGCCAGCAGGATAAAGGTTTTAGCCACCCAGTAATCATAGTTTGGCAGTTCCTTCACCAGTTCGAAGCAGGTTTTTTGCGAGGTTTTATAATGTCCCTTCAGGTATTCTATGTTGGCCAGGTTGTATTTAGCCTCGGCAGCGGCAATAGTTTTGGTATTTGATACGGTATACTCCAGTTGTTTTACGGCCGTCGCGGTATCTCCCTTCTGCAGGTAGGCCAGGCCGGCGTATAACCCCGTCTCGAATTTTTGCTCCTGCGACGTTTTTTCATAATCGCGTACTAGTTGGGCATATTTGATCGCGTCGTCCGGTGCGTTCATATGGGCGTAGCATAGCAACAGGCTGTTGATGGCAAAAGAATAATCCTCCTTATATTCTGAGGTAGTTTCGAGCTTTTTCAGGTAAACCACCGCATCATTATACCGCTTTTGGGCGATGTATAATTTAGCCATGCTGATGAGCGATTTTTCTGTGTAAGCGCTGGTCCAGTCGTTAAGGATAACGTTATAGTCGTTCACGGCGTCGTTTGGCTTGCCCAATGCTACCAAACTTTCCGCACGAATAAACCGGGCCTGTTTTTCATAGATCGGTTTGGTGGGGAATTTGTCAAAGTAAGCATTTATACCCTGCACGGCGCCTGCCCAGTCGCCCCTTAAATACAAATTATTGGCGGCGGTGAACATAATGTCTTCCTGTTGAGAGCTGGTATAGTTGCCGAGCGGGGTAGTGGCGGCGTAAGCCATGAATGTTTGCGCATCGCCTTTGTCGGTGTAGATCTTCTCGATCTGCTTCATGGACTGCTTGGCTTCGTCGGTCGACGGATATTCCTGGACTACCTGTTTGAATGATTGTACGGCCAGGTCGTCATTGCCATTATTATAGTCGATCAGGCCCATGGTAACGAGCGCGCGCGGAATATAACTGCTGTGCGGATACTTCTGTATCATAGCCATCAGGTCCTGCTTGGCTGTAACGAAATCATTTTTCAGGAAATAGGTATAGGCGATCTCGAACGACGCATCATCGGCATAATCTGAATTCGGAAACAGGTTAAGCACATCGTTCAGCGTGCTGATCTTGGCATCGGGCGAACCCTGCAGACCTTGTATCATTCCGCGCTGGAATAGCGCATAGTCTTCGCCCTTGCTGTGCTGGGCTATGATGCGGTCGTAATATTCGCGCGCCTGCCCATAGTCTTTTAATACGAAATAGCTGTCCGCCAGCCGCAGAACCGCGTCGTTAATAGTGTTCCGGTCTTTCTCATCTCCATGCAGAAATTTTGTAAAGTAATGGGCGGCTTTACTGTATTGCTCCCCGCCGAACGCGGCATAACCCAGGGCATAATTGGCATAGTTAAACACGTCCGTTTCGGGCGCCTCGTCCATATCCAAAAATTTCTCAAAATTCTGTACCGACTCGCCATATTTACGTACCTCGTACATAGCCTCGGCCATCCAATAGGTGGTTAACGCTTGTATCTTACGGTCCATAGGGTATTTAAGCGAACGCAGGAAAATGCCGATGGCATTTTCAAAAGCGCGTTCGTTGTAAAATTCCAGCCCGCGATAGTAAGTTACCTTCTGGTAAGCCGTTTTGGCGCTTGCCGATTTATTGGGGATAGGCTCCAAGATATCAACCGCTTCTTTATAGTCGTGTGAGTTCAGCAGTTCTTCGCCCAGCAAGGTTTTCATTTCGTCGTTGCGGGGCGAGTTAGGGTTGTTTTTCAGGTACATGCGCGTGGCTGCCAGCGCCTGGGGATTAAAATCGAGCTCATACGATAGTTTTGCGTATTCGTACAGCGCATCTTGCTGCAACTGCGGGTCGTAATGCATTTTCGATGCCACAAAATAAGCGTTGCGCGCGCTTTGTTTATTGCCCATTTTCAGGAACACGTTACCGAGCGTATAGTTGCCGTTCTGGCTATACATATCATTCTGATCGACCAGCTTTTCCAGCTCGCTCGCTGCTTTGCGGTAATCGCCCGTTTTATAATAGGCATAACCCATCTGGTAGCTGTCCTGGGTGTTTTGCGTTTTGCCATTGTCGCGGCTCGCGAACTGGCTGTAATATTTTACCGAGTTGGGATAATCGCCATTGGCAAAGTACGATGCGCCCACAATGCGCAGCATTTCGGTTTCGTGCTGCTGGTGCGTTGTGCGCAGTATCGGTACCGCGTAGTTCAGCACGTCGTTATAACGCCTGTCGAGGAAATAAACCGCCGAAATATAGTAAGGATAGCTGCTTTCGTATTTTTTTGAGTTTTTAAGGCGTTCAAAGTTTACCAGCGCCAGGTGATAGTCCTTGTTCAGGTAAGCGATATAGGCAAAATAGTAGGTTGCATCTTCGGTATAAGGCGATTGCTTGTTTTTTACCTCGCTGAAAAGCAGTTGAGCGTTCTTGTAATCGTTCGTTGCAAAGTAGGCGTAACCCTTACGGAATTTATACTCGGTATTTTCGGCTCCGCTCAGCTCGCCCGGCTGCACCTTGTTGAACCATTCCAGGGCTTCGGTATATTTATCCTGTTTAAAATACGAGCGGCCGATCTCGAAATAAGCCAGCTTGGTTAGCGGGTTTTCCGGGTGGTCCTTAATAAACTTCATGAAAAGGCTCTGCGCATCGTCATTACCCAGTTCTAGTGCGCAAAACGCCTCATAATACTGCGAGTTTTCCTGGATAAACGTTAGCTGCGATTCGTACTTAGGTTGAGTCGACGTTTCCAGCCTGGTATTTTCTACCTGCCTGAATTGCTCGGCGGCTGCCACATATTTGCCCTTATTAAGCAGGTCGAGTGCGGTGTGGTAAGTCCGGTAAAACCCAAAAGAGGGGTCCTGTTGAGCGGCGGCGGTGAGAGTAAAAAAAACAAGAATTAAAAGAGCGGTATATTTACTGTTAGTCATAGCGCGAGATAACGATTTACGAAAGTAGTTATATCACAAAATGCAATCAACACAAGTAATTAACATGTGTGGAATAAGAACTTTTATTTAAATTAACGCATGCATATAGGGCATGTTATTGCTGTGGAAAACTTTGTTTAGTTAAGCTCAAAAGGATTTTACACAATACTATCGATGCCGATTCGTTGCAGAACATTATGCCCATAAACAGGAAATCCCGCTTATTGTTTTTGATTGTTGGTATGTTTTTGTCCGGCGGAATTGTACGTGCTCAACAGGCAGGTCATATTGCCCTCGGAGGCGAAAAGCTGAATTTTATCCCGGCCGGTTTTTATATATCCGGAGTGTCGGACGGGCGGCCTGCACATAGTGTACTTGCACAGATCGTATATAAAGATGAGGCTCACTCGTACGTTACACGAGCCGAAGAGCCAGATGGCGGCGTGACCGGGGCGGTCAAAGATTTTATAAACCGCAGCCTGCCGGAGAATATCGCCCTGCGGCCGGTGAATGTTACCATCCGCGACCTTGCTGTTCTGGAAACAGCGGCTCGCGGTAACAGGGTAAGCGGGCTGTTGACACTCGATTTTTCGTTCGGGCTGCAAAAAGACTACGGCGTGGTGCACCTGGTAGACTATAAAAGCAATGTGCGTTACGACAGGCCTGATGACCAGCCCGCTTCGGCGTCGACCATGCTGCGAAAAAAAATAGTGGATGCACTCGCCTGGTTCAATAACTGGATCAACAGCGAGGCAGATAAAAATATATTACTCGCCGAGTCGGTCGAGGTGAGTTTTAACGATTATACCCAAAGTCCCGAGAATGATACGATATATTATTCAGTTAGCCGGCCGCTGAAATGGACCGATTTTACGGAAGCCGGGATGAAAGACAGGTACGATGCCGAGGTATTTACGGGTGTGGGCTATTCGGAAAACGTTGAGGTGGTAAATGGAGTTATAAAATTGAACCTGGCAATAAAAGTCGACGTTCCCAAAAGCGATTGCTTTGTAAGGCCCGGCGCGGAGAACGATTATGCGCTGAACCACGAACAGCGGCATTTTGATATCGGCAAGATCGTCGCCGAGCGTTTCAAGCGTAAAATAAAGGCGATGAAACTGCCGCCGGATAATTACGACGGTCCGATAAATGTACAGTACCTGGAAACGCTGCGGGAACTGGATGCCCTGCAAAAGCAATACGACCGCGAAACCAGACATGGTATGGACAGCGTTTCGCAAGCTGAATGGAACAAGAAAATAGATAAGGAGTTGATAGCCGACGGCGTGAAACGCTGATCAGCGCGTAAGCCCGGGCGCTCTCAGGCAGCGGTTGTGGTAAGGTGCGAACGCACCTTGTTAAGCAATTCGTCAATGTCAAACGGCTTGGCCAGAAAATCATCGGAACAGGCCTGGGGTTTAACCCGGTCGGCCAGGTTATGGCTTGCCGAAACCAATATGACCGGGATGTCCTGCGTTTCCTTTTTTGACTTTACCACCTGGCAGAGCTCGCGCCCGTCGGCATTGCCGAGCATCACATCAAGCAGTATCAGGTTCGGCTTATCATGATCGATCTTTTCAAATAATAAGCGGCCATCACTTAGCGTTATAACTTCGTAACCGTAATCTTCAAGTATCAGCGCAATAACGTCCAGTATATCTTCGTTATCGTCCACCACCAAAATCCGTTGCATAGTAGTAACAATTAATTCCAAAACTGCTTAGGGGAGGGCAATTATTGTACCAGTGTAATCTGGGTTAGTTGAGCAACAAGCGCTAAGATCAAATGTTTGCAGCCTAACGAAGATTTTAGTAAGAAAAACAGGACAATCGTCTCCTCTTTTTGATACAGTAGGTTTTAACCGTTTCCTTTTTTCTTTTTCGGGACGATGATGTACCTCGCTTTCTGGCATTTTGCGCAGAAATATTTTTTTACCGGCAAAAAAAATAAAAAGGTTTTTACAAACCAGCTTCGGTGAAGCTGGTAATGGAATGATGCGCCGCATTTGCGGCAATAATAAACTGGCGCCTGTTTAACCCTGGCTGCAGGAGGTTCCGTATTAACGATCAATTTTGTTTGTTATAAAGACAGCGTCTTATAAGTGGCAAAATTAATAAATTATTAATCAAAAAAATCAAGGGCTTGTTGTAAGCATTGCCGCAAATCAGTTCCAAACGTAGTGTTTGCGCTTGCATTTGTAGCAATAGTATCTTCGCACCGGGAGCCAGGACAGAATTTTTTTAAATAAAAAACCACGCTTCACGCGGTATGTCAACTCAATTTTGCATTTAGGACACAACGGCGCTTTTTTGAGCCCGCTGCTATCGTCTGCCTGCCGATCACTTATTGCGACTACCATATTCAAAACAACATGGGGTTATTGTATGCTTTGTCATTATGCGTGGTGCCAAGGTAAGAAATCGTGCAGATAAGGCTGAAAATTGCTTGTTATTAAATTGTTAAAAATCGGCACCCGGCCCTGGGGCACCCGTGTAAAATGAGTAGAAGACATTACCTGATCAGCTCGTTTACCTTGCCAATAAGTTCGGCCAAATCGAACGGTTTGTCGATAACTGCGTCGCATCCATAGGCCAGGATCTCGTCGTAATGGCGTATATAAGCTGAAAAAATAATCACAGGAGTATCGTTGAATTTGGGATGGGACTTAATATAGCGGCATATATCGCCGCCGTTTTCCCCGGCCAGCCGGTAGTCGAGGATCACCAGGTCGGGCGCGAATTCGTCGAGAACCTGTTCAAAATCCCCGCTGCCGGAAATGCTTCTTACATCGAATTGCTCGTAAGAAAGCACATCATGGACAGTGGACAAAATGTCCTCGTTGTCATCCAGCACTAAAATGCGTTTAAGCATAAAAATGTTCTTTGTTAAACAAACGGCATTTGAAATTCTCGATCTGCAAAATATAGACTGTGACGGGTCAGGACTTTCAAGGTCTATTCAAATATAAAATCTTTTTTGTAAATGTTATATAAAGCTGCGCGTATTATTATGTAAAATCGGGAAGCAAGGAGGTAACAAATCTTATTTAATAAAATTCATTACAACATCGGCAAATTCAGGCGTTAAAAACGCGCCGACGTGGTCGCCGGGAACATACACCAGGTTTGAGCCGGGTATCAGGTTTTGCAGGCCTGTTTCAGACCCGTTGTCCTTGTCTTCCCTTCCCCTCGATCAATACGGGTTTTCTCACCGCTGCCAGTGATTTGGGATCGGTGGAAGGCTGATATTTCTGCTGCAGCGCAAGCGCGGTATTGTCAAAATGCTGGCTGTGAATGTAGGCCATCATTGCATCCACATCGTGAAAAGTGGTGTCGCCAAGGATGGACTTATAAGCGTGTACCCGTCTTGGCCACTGAGGGTTGGTATAGTCGGCGCCCATACCGCCCATCACGGTTTTGTTTACCCTTTTATCGTGCACAAGCAATTCCGATGCGATGATCGAACCGCGCGAATAGCCTACCACGTCGTAACTTTTAATATGCAAGCTGGTGAGCAGTCCCACCACATCTTTCACTTCGGCATCGCCGGCATAGCCCGCATCGGTATGCGGTTTATCGGACATGCCGTTGCCGCGCAGGTCCATCATGATCACCCGGTAGCCGGCATTTAGCAGGGCGTCATACAGTTTACCCCGTTTCCAGCCCTGGCTTGTCCCGGTAAACCCGTGAATGAGCACTACCGGGTATCCGCTGCCTTTCACCTCGTAATAAATTTTTACGCCATCAAACGAAGTAAAAAACCGCCCTGTGCCGGCAGTTTGTGCGGACAATAATTGCTGGGCAACAAGTAGTAAGAACAAAAAGCAGCCGGTGATTCTTTTCATGAGATCGTTTTGGTCGATTTAAAGATACATTTTTAAGCTTTCAGGCTGGATTTGGGACATTTAAAAATGGCAAAAAGTTTATTGGTAAAACGACAGACGTAGCAGCTTTACCGGCGACGAAATGGCAGCAGATTGGGAAAACATCCTGCTCTGACGCCGTTTGGGGGTAGTGCTCGGAACACTTGGTAAAACTTTAGTTATTTCTCTCTGTAATAAAGCTTTCCATCTGAATTGGCATAACAAAAAAAGAGTCCGTTTTCGTCGTACAATTTTATTAGCGGATGTCCCTTCCCCAAATAATCAGCGATGGCAAACGGTATTTTGTTGAAAACAGTTGGAATAATAACAGGCTTTAAATTGTAATAGACAGCCTGGTATGTTTTACCCAGGCGAAGCACATAGACGGCGCCGCCCCCCTCGGCTTCGCCCTCGATGATGTCGTCATAAAGCGCGGGGATAATGATATCGCCTGTATTCTCGTCATTTAAGCCTCTCTTCCCGTTTTTGGTGACCAAAACATCTCCGTTAAGCCGTGCAACGTTATTTTGAAGACGCTCATAGCTTTTGGGAACGTAGTAAAACGGCATGAAAATCTCGTACTTATTAGCAACCCCCGATACAATGTCGTGTACGACATTGGAATCGGCTTTAAAGCGCTTTATGCGAAAGGGTATGTTGAGTGTTCTGACCCCTTCGTAATGTGGGTCGGGTTTGATGGTCCCAATTTTATCATAAGCAAGTACTAAGGTTTTGCCGTTGTTTACAATCTTTATTTCATGGACAACACCTTGCTCATTTTTAAAGACCATTGTATAGGATTTGTCTTTATAATACCGCTCAGCATTGTTGGTTATTCTTAAATAATCTGTATTTACGATAAATTTCTTGGTGATCCTTTTTAGTTTATGATCGTACACAAAAACAGATTGTCTTTGAGCTGTATCCGAAACCATAACGAGCGTTTGATCTAATGCCTGATCCTCATCTATATCATTCAAGATGTTTATATAGGTATCGCTGCCGTCAGTCAGTTTTTTTCCGTCGGTTGTAAAAAGGTCCTCCTTTTGGGTGAAACGCTTTTTAAACTCAGGGTTATTTTCATCTGCTGGTTTATATTTTACAGCTATGAACAGGCTGTTTCTCAAATAATAATCCCCGTAATTTTGGTTGAGGAGCAGCAGCTTATTTTTATAAATAAGGCTGGTTAGTGTAACGCCGTCTTTTATAGTAAACCCGGTTAAAACATGGCTTCTGGTATCGTTGATCTCAACCCAGTCAAATTGCGGTTGAATAACAAATTTGCCTGCCTCATCAGCCAAGCCAAATTTATTCCCAACCCGAAAAGGGACGGATGTTTTTTGTGCCTGTGTTGATTGAGCAAATGCAGCAGGGCCTGCTAAGCCAAAGTATATGTAAAACGCAAGCAGATTAAGCTTCTGTATAATTCTTTTTGTTGGTTTAGGCATGTGAGCGGACTAATATGCCGCAATTTACAAAATCCGGTAAATAATGGTTTCGGTTTTTATCGTTTACGCTGCAATTAATTCGTCCGCATTTAGTCAGCCAGGACGGGCCAGCCCATCCCAAAACCGCACATCGCCCCGTCCGTTTTCGGTACAGCGCCTGTTTCATTGATCTCTTAACGTTTTATCTGTGAGTATTTTACGGGTTTGGAACGGCAATTGCACCGATTGATTCACTTTGCATTCCTATACGTTCCATATCACGTTTTACGACCTGCTTTTCGTCGGGATAATATTCGTCGGGCTGAGCTTTGCCGCGCAGCTATGGTTCAAAAAAGATAGCAACCGTGCCGCTAACCGCTTTCTTGGCCTGGCGCTGGGTGTAACGGCGCTATGGATAGCCGGGATATTGAATGCTGATTTACAGCTATGGACATTGCCCCTGCAATTTTCGCTGGCTTTTGGGCCGCTGATCTATTTTTATGTAAGGAAAACGATCTGGCCGGAAAGCCGGTTGAGGTGGACAGATTTATTGCATTTTGGTCCAGGTCTTTTACTGCAAACTACCTGGATGCCGGGAATTGCTTTTGTAATAAATCCGTTGACATTTATTTCGGTTGGTATTTATTTGTACCTGTCACACCGTTTGATCGAGCGCTTTTACGGCGACCTGAAATTCAATGGAGGTGACCGCTACCGGTTTGAATGGCGCTGGCTGGATCGTTTATTAGCGGGGTTGGGCCTCGCTTTGTTATTATGGATACCGCTTAGCGCCATTGATTATTGGGGTTTTCATTTCGCCTTAGACAGGGAGGTCTATTACCCACTTTCGCTGCTTATGGCGGTTATGGTTATCCGGATGGGGGTTGTCGTGTTTCCCGGTTCTGCGATTGAGGTGCAGGCAGAAACATCAGCCTTCCAAAAATCCTCGCCTTCAGCGGTGTTAAGGCAAAAGGGTAACTGGCTGAAGAAGGCGGTGGAGTCTAATTGTTATTACCAGGACCCGGAATTAAGCCTGGCGTCGCTTGCGGAAAAGCTTGGCCTAACAACCCATGAATTGTCGCGGTTAATCAATACCGTCCTCAAAAAAAGCTTTAATGATTTCATCAATGAATACCGGGTGCGGGATGTTGCGGCGAAAATGCAGGACCCAGCTTATAGCCACATTACCCTGCTGGGCATCGCCTTTGATTCCGGGTTCAACTCCAAAGCCACTTTTAACCGTACATTTAAGCAGCTCACCGGCAAAAGTCCTGTAGAATATAAAGCCCTTCTAAAAAAAGAGGTCTCAACCTATAACTTGAGGCGTACGCCTCAGTTTGCAGCGATAATTTCGAACCATAACGCCACACCTAAGTGGTCGGAACAGAAATTAAACCGCAATTATATGTTTAAAAATTATTTTAAAGTCGCCCTGCGCAGTATGCGGAAAAACATTGGTTTTTCCGTGATCAACGTCATAGGCCTTTCGGCCGGACTGGCTGTTTGTCTGTTGATTGTATTGTATGTAAAAGATGAATTGAGTTTTGACAGCTATTATGCACAAGCGGAAAATATTTACCGCCTGGATACCGATATTTTTTTTAACGGCACTCAATTTAATTCCATGTTTGGCCCGGCGCCGTTGGCCCCAACCCTTAAACAGGAATATCCGCTCGTCGAACAGTATGTGCGGCTACGGAATTTTGGCGATATCTTTATAAGAAAAGGCGACCAGAACATTCACGACCATAACGCTGTGTTCGCCGATTCCACTTTCTTCCGGGTATTTTCAATTCCGATGGTAGCCGGCAACGGGCTAACGGCGTTGAATGAGCCGAATTCTGTCGTGATCGACGAAACAACGGCCAAAAAATATTTTAACTCAACCGATGTGGTGGGCAAGACCCTATACGTCGACAATCATTTAAGCTGCAAAATAACCGGAGTTTTCAAGGACATTCCACCTCAGTCTCATTTTCATTTCAGATTTATACGACCAATGGCTGACATCCGCCGTAGCGACCAGGGCGATTGGCTGAGCGACATTTACGCATCATATGTGTTGGTAAGGCCGGGTGTTACGCAAGCATCACTGCAAAAACAGGTCGATGCCGTCGTTAATAACCATCTCGTAAAGCAGGCGCTGCAGGTGTTACACCTCACTCCGGATGATTTAAAAAAGGGAGGCAACCACTTCCGGCACCCTGTAATTCCACTCACCGCAATCCACTTGCACTCAAACAGAACGGATGAATTTGAAGCAAACGGCAATATCACTTACGTGTATATATTTTCAGCGATTGCCATTTTTATTTTGCTGATAGCCTGCGTAAATTTCATGAACCTGTCAACAGCGCGCTCGACGAACCGCGCAAAAGAAGTAGGTATAAGAAAAGCGACAGGCGCGCTGCGTTCCAGCCTCATCATCCAGTTCCTGACGGAGTCGATGTTGATGAGCTTCATTTCATTAATGCTCGCCACCGGTATCGCCGCACTATTGCTGCCGCTATTTAACCAGCTTGCCGGAAAACAGATGAGCATTTTTACCATATTTGCCTCCGCCCAGCTACCGGCATTGGTTGGACTAATAGTCGTAGTCGGCTGTATCGCAGGAAGCTACCCGGCTTTCTACCTCTCATCTTTTCAGCCGGTTCAAGTGTTGAAAGGCAATATTGCATCAGGCTTTAAAAGCAGCTGGTTGCGGAGTGGGCTGGTCGTTTTTCAATTCTTTATTTCTATTGCCCTGATCATCGGCACTATTGTCATTTTCAACCAGCTTAACTATATCCGCAACACAGACATTGGTTACAAGCGGGACCGGGTTCTGGTGATCAACAATACCTATTGGCTGGGTAACCGAACCCAAACCTTCAGGCAGGAGGCGTTGAAAATACCGGGTGTGCAAAGCGCCGCTGTCGCTGAATCATTGCCTACCGAGGCGACGCGCGACCGTAGCGGCTGGTCAAAAAACACGTCGCTGGACGCAAAGCAGATCACAATTATGACCAATTTTTTTGCCGACCGGAATTATATCCCGACCATGGGGATGCAAATGGCTGCGGGAAGAAACTTTTCATCCGATTTTCCGAGTGACTCATCGGCATTGATCATAAACGAAACTGCCGTAAAATTGCTTGGATTAAAAGACCCGCTGAACCAAACCCTGTACCGGCCGTCGGGTAACATCAGCAACGGGCGTTTCCCGACAAAAGCCTACCATATTATAGGCGTGGTCAAGGATTTCAACTTCAGCTCTATGCACAACAAAATAGGTCCGTTAACTATCGCGTTAGGCGAAAATTATGGCGACATCGTTTTACGTATCAACACCCGGAACATACCCTCATTGATCGGGCGGGTGGAAAGCGAATGGAAGAGCATGGCGCCGGGACAGGCATTTAACTATTCATTTTTGGATGCAGATTATAATAAGATGTATAAGGCCGAGCAGCGCACCGGGAAGTTGTTCAGTACATTCGCGGTATTCGCCATTCTTATCGCCTGTTTAGGCTTACTTGGCTTGGTTACTTATGCCGCCGAGCAGCGCACCAAAGAAATTGGCGTCCGTAAAGTTCTGGGCGCGAGCGTTGGCAGTATTGTCGCTATGCTTTCAAAAGATTTTACCAAACTGGTATTGATCGCATCGCTTATTGCTTTCCCCGTATCATGGTGGGCGATGAATAAATGGCTGCAAAGCTTTGCGTACAGAATTGATATCGCATGGTGGGTATTCGTTGCTGCCGGTGTTGCGGCGATTGTCATAGCCCTGGCAACGGTCAGTTTCCAGGCGATCAAAGCAGCGGTCACCAACCCGGTGAAGAGCCTTCGCTCAGAATGACCGTGTGGGCCAAAGAAACTTAATCGCGTTAGATCCGGGATTTTAGTTGAATAGTCGCGTTCCCGGGTGGGATTTGGAATGCCTTTTTTATGTGTATGGCAGGGATTTTATAACATCTTGTTTAGTAATTTGGGGCTGTGATTAATGTTATTTAATTTACACTTTCTAAAATGGAGCCTTATCCCGGGAACAGGCCGGTAGTTTTATATCCTGGCACGGCGTTTAATAGTCTCCTGAAAAAATTAACCTTTTGACTATGTTTCGCAATTACTTAAAGATAGCATGGCGCAATATTGTTCGTCACAAAACTTACTCGGCAATAAGTATTGCCGGCCTGGCCGTGGGTTTTGCGGCATTCCTGCTTATTTTTCTTGTGGTTCGGTATGAACGAAGTTTTGACCAGTTTCATGTTCACAAAAACCAGTTATTCCGCCTGATACGTGTTCCGCGTAATAGGGCACATGAAAGCTACCGGATGGGTGTGCCCTTCCCGGTGGCCCCAGGTTTGAGGAGTAACCTTCCACAATTAGCTAACGCCGGAGCTATTGTTCCTGACGACTTTGTCCAAGTTATAATAAAAGATAATGGAGAGAAGGCCGCAAAAAGATTTAGAGAAACACACGGAATATTTTTCGCTGAACCGCAGTTTTTTGACATGTTCAGTTTCCCCCTGGTGGCAGGCGAATACCGGATCTCACTTAAAATGCCCAACAACGTACTGTTAACGCAGAGCTTGGGAAACAAATATTTCGGGCATTGGCAAACGGCTATTGGCAAAACGATGCGCATGGATGGCATACCGGTAAAGGTTTGTGGTATTTTAAAAGATATGCCTGCTAATACCGATTTTCCGATGAAAGCAGTATTGTCCTATGCTACGCATCAGAGCTATGCCGACCTGAAAAAGTTTATGAACGACTGGGGCTATATTGAAGAAGACAATTACTGCTTTGTGCAGTTGAATGAAAGCGAGTCGCCCATACAGTTCAAACGTCAGCTTAAGCAATACTCCGATAAGTATATCAAACCTGTCGATTCAAGCTATTTTCTTTCGATACAGCCATTGAACGAGATGCACTTTGATGCACGTTACGGAACGTTCGATGGCCGCGTTTTTAGCGAAAATCTTATACTGGTGCTCAGCACTATCGGTATTTTCCTGTTGGTGGTTGCATGTATAAATTTTATCAATTTGAGCACTGCGCAAGCCGTAAACCGCGCCAGGGAAGTTGGGGTTCGCAAGGTACTTGGCAGTAACCGCCGCCAGCTAATCATTCAATTTTTGGGCGAAGCTGCCCTCGTCAGCTGTTTTGCATTGTTCATTGCGCTGGCTACCACGCTACTTGTTATACCGGCCGTCAACAATCTGCTGGATATCCGCCTTACTGCCTCCGCCTTGTACCATGGCAGTATGATCTTCTTCCTGGCGTGTACTTTGGCTGCGGTAATTCTTTTAGCCGGGTTTTACCCTGCTTTCCTGCTGTCGGGCTTTAACCCGGCGCGGGTATTAAAAAGTTCGCTTTCTGCGCGGCAGGGTGGTATTTCGCTGCGGCGCGGGCTGGTTGTTTTCCAGTTTTTTATAGCGCAGGCGCTCATTATTGTTACATTGGTAATGGTCTCACAAATGAGCTACGTTAATACGGCTGATATGGGTTTTAAAAAGGAAGCCATTTTAACCGTCGAGCTTCCGCAGGATAGTATCGGTTATGCCAAACGAGCTGTCTTGCTTGATGAATTGCTGAAAATACCCGGTGTCGAAAAAGTGAGTTTCGGTACGGGCGCCCCTATCGGCGGCCGCTGGTTCATCGACTTGCGAACACCTGGTCATGTTGGTAAGGCGCCAAATATGATCGTTGCGTATAAAATGAGCGACACAGGCTTTTTTAACTTGTTTCATTTGCAATTTATCGCGGGTCGTCCCTATTCCAACTCGGATACCGTCCGCGAATTTGTTGTGAGCGAAAGTGTCACCCGAAACCTGGGTTACAGCGACCCTCAACGTGCCATAGGTAAGAGGATTATTGTGAATGGCTTAAATCGACCTATCGTGGGCGTGGTGAAAGACTTTCATACTGCCTCGTTGCGCTTTAGCATGGTCCCGGTGGTAATGACGACCGACAAACGGGCCTACGGCAGGGCTAGCGTTAAATTGAATTTAGCGCAGGCAAAGCCTGCCATTGCCGCCATGGAAAAGTTGTGGAGTAAATATTATCCCGATTTCGCCTTCACAAACAGTTTTCTTGACGATGACATCGCCGCTTTTTACCGGCAGGAGACCCAATTATCGCAACTTTACAAGGTATTTGCCGGCGTTGCCATATTTATATCCTGTTTGGGTTTGTATGGATTAGTCACATTTATGGCGGTGCAGCGGAAAAAAGAGATTGGCGTACGCAAAGTGCTCGGTGCACCTGTGAGCGCGATATTGATCCTGTTATCACGCGAATTTACTTTGCTCATTAGTATAGCGTTTCTGATCGCGTCGCCCGTCGCCTGGTATTTTATGCACAATTGGTTACAACAGTATGCTTACCGGATCAATTTGGGTCCCGCGCTGTTTCTAATAACCATTATAGGCTCAATCCTGGTCGCATGGGCAACGGTAGGTTATACGGCTATCAGGGCAGCGCTGGCTAACCCGGTAGAAAGTTTAAGGAGCGAATGATAACTTAGTAATCTTATCGTTTAATTCACTTGAGGCCCTACACTTTTCATATTACCCTTTACGACGCCGCGTTCTTCGGGACGCTGTTCATCGGCTTCACGTTTGTTCTGCTATTGTGGTTCGATAAAAAAGCAAACCGGTCGGCGGAGCGGTTTTTGGCTTTAGCGCTGGCTGTGATGATTTTGTGGATCGTTAAGATTGGGGTCAGTGACATCAAGTTCCCGCTGCAGTTTTCATTGGCGCTTGGACCGCTTATTTATTTCTATGTACTGAAACTAACCCGGCCGGAATATAAATTCAGCCGGAAAGACTTGCTGCATTTCGCGCCGGTAGTTCCTGAACAATTCATTTTGCAGGCTCCGGTGCTGCAGTTTCTCGCTTTTATTTCAGTTATTATTTACCTGTATTATTCCCACCGGCTGATCGAACGGTTTTACAGGCGGCAGAAATTTAATGACGGCGACCGTTTCCGGTACGAATTGCGCTGGTTGCATCAATTGTTGAAAGGTTTCGGTTTACTATGGCTTCTTTGGATACCTTATACCGCTGTCGGCCATTTCTATTACCATCAATTGAGCGTCCAATTTTATTACCTTTTTTGTGTCTGTGCGGCTATGATGCTAATCTGGATAGCCGTTTCGGCTTATTTAAGGCCTGAAGTTAGCGCACCGGCAAATCAGCCGGCATTTGCCAAACCATCGCCGCCGGCCGAGCTGAAGCTGAAAGGCGCCTGGCTGAAGAACGTTGTAAAAACCAGTCGCTATTACCAGGATCCTGACCTGAGTCTAAACTCACTGGCCGAAAAGCTGGCGCTGACCACGCATGAATTATCCCGCGTCCTGAATACCGTACTCAAAAAAAGCTTCAACGATTTTATCAATGAATACCGTGTGGCCGAAGTGATCAGGCGCATGCAGGATGCGGCCAACGATAATTTAACGCTGACTGGGATTGCTTATGAAGCCGGTTTCAATTCTCCCAGTACTTTTCACCGGGCATTCAAAGAGATGACCGGGAAAACACCTGCGGAATATAAAAAAGAACTATCATCTTATAATTTGACATATCGCTCACCCCTTGCGGCGATAATTTCGAATCATGAAACCACGCATAAGTGGTCGGAAGAGAAATTAAATCGCAATTATATGTTTAGAAATTATTTAAAGATCGCCTGGCGCAATATGTTGCGCCAAAGGCTTTACTCTTTGATCAATATCTCGGGCCTTGCAGTAGGCCTGGCAGTTTGTATGCTGATTATGCTTTACGTGGCACACGAGCATAGCTACGATCGTTTTCATAAGAACGCCGGCCGGATATTCAAGCCAAGCGGGCACGTTATAACGGATGGTCCATCGAGTGACCTGAATCCAATGACCTATGTCTCCGGCCCGATCCTGAAACAGTCGCTCCCTGTTGTGGAGGATTACATGCGTACGATGAATTATTTCGGCGCGGCAGTAATTGTAAGTAACCCTAAACTGCCTGAAAGGAAATTTACCGAGGACAAATTACTATTTGCTGATGCGGGTTTTTTCAATTTCTTTTCTTTTAAGTTGCTTTCCGGGCAGGCCTCACAGGTTTTGTCAAAACCATTTTCGATGGTTATATCAAAGGCTATCGCAAAAAAATACTTTGGTGATGAAAACCCGGTAGGGCAGACGCTTACCGTTAAGACTGATACCAGTCGTACCTACCAGATCACAGGGGTGTCAGAGAACTGCCCCTCCAACTCGACTATCCAATACAATTTTGTAGCGTCCTTGTCGGGTTTCGCAGCAACACAAGAGGCTAAACCTTATTTAGGTGATCAGAAATTGGGCGGCGGTAATTTCGATGTCTATTTGTTATTAAAACATCGTTCCGATACTGCAGCCGTGGCGCGCGGCCTAAAGGCACTTTTTATCCACGACAAAGATCACGCAAAAACGGTATATTCTGCCATGCCCCTGGTTGATCAGCATTTGAATAGCAGATCGTCGGCCGATGCGAATTTAAAATACCTTACTGTATTCCCCTTAGTAGCCCTATTGATCTTATCGCTTGCCCTGGTTAACTACATGAGTCTTTCCACGGCCAGGGCCACCTTGCGGGCGAAAGAAATAGGTGTGCGTAAAATATCCGGTGCAAGCCGAAAGAGCGTTGCGACGCAATTCTATATGGAATCGGCGCTTTTTTCAACCATAGCCTTCGTACTTGGATATGCTTTATGCTATTTATTTAAACCAATATTTTTTAATGTTCTTCAGCTTAATATAGACGATTCCTTCCTGTACAGCCCGCTGATCATACTACTGCTATTGGGATTATTGCTGGTCACCATTTTGGTTTCAGGCAGTTATCCGTCGTTAGTATTGTCGGGCTTTAAACCTGTTATCACGCTCAAAGGAAAAACAAGCAACCAATCGGGCGGGGTTACGGTTCGGAAAGTATTTACAACGCTGCAGTTCACGATAGCTGTCGGACTGATCATTTGCGGCATTATTATAGACCGGCAACTTTATTTTTTTAGGCACGCAGATATTGGCGTAGATCGTTACAATGTGGTAATGATCCCTGTTGGCCCTACCTTTAAAAACTACCCTGGTTTTAACCACGAGATCAAGTCGTTGGCCGGTGTCAGCGCAGTATCGACCTCCCGTTATGGCATGTTTTCTTATATCGACCGGTTTGTCATTCCAGGTAAAACCAAAGATGAAATGGTACCGCTTCCCTCGCTTGTTGTCGACAAGGATTTTTTCCGGTTACTTGGACTTAAATGGAAAAATCCACCGTTGGCAAATGTCGATCTGGGCACGGGAAATAAGGTTGTCCTGAATGAGTTAGCAGTTGAACGGTTGCATTTAGGTTTAAACCCCGTCGGCAGTTATATCAACTCGCAACCACAAAAAACGCAGGTAGCAGGCGTAGTTAAAAATTTCAACTTTAGCTCCCTTGAAGACCCGATTGAACCTCTGGGCCTTTGGATACTTCCCGATACGGCTAAGTACTGGAAAACCCAGGGCGGATCGTACCTTTTTGCGAAAATAGGCCCCCATACCAATTTGCCGACATTGCTTGGTGCAATTCAAAACATTTACAAAAAGCACGATGCCGATACACCTTTCGATTACACCTTTATGGACGACGCCTTTAATGCCCGGTACAAGGCTGAGGACCGGCTGGCCTCCATATTCAGCATCTTTACAGTCATCACTATCATCCTGGCAGGCATGGGGTTATTCGGCCTGGCGGCATTTATGATAGAACAACGCACCAAGGAGATCGGGATAAGAAAAGTGCTTGGAGCAAGCGTATCGTCGATCAACGGGTTGCTTTCAAAAGATTTTCTGAAGCTGGTATTACTTTCGATACTTATGGCTTCGCCTGTGGCCTGGTACCTTATGCACAACTGGCTGCAGGGCTTTGCTTTTCGGATCAATATTCAATGGTGGATGTTTGCAGGGGCAGGGTTACTGGCAGTGATCGTCGCGATTATTACGGTAAGCTATCATGCTATCCGTGCGGCGATTGCTAACCCGGTCGATAGTCTGCGCTCAGAATAAAATTGAAAGCGAAAGGATAAAGGTGAAGGTATGTATATATTAGGGTTTAGATTTCAGCGTTTAGAATTTCAATTGTGAAGCCCTATTTATTCCATATCACCCTCTACGACGTCGCTTTCTTCGGCACGCTTTTCATCGGCTTCACGTTCATCCTGCTTTTATGGTTCGACAAAAAAGCAAACCGTTCGGCAAACCGGTTTTTGGCTTTAGCGCTGGCCGTTGCCGTTTTGTGGATCGCAAGGTTGTTGGCCATTGACATTGATCTGTCTGCCTACGCCCCATCGTGGAGCGTTGCGCCGCTGCAGTTTTCATTGGCGCTCGGTCCGCTCATTTATTTTTATGTACGCAAAATAACCTGGCCCGACTTTGAGTTCGGCCGAAAGGATCTTCTTCATTTTAGTCCTTTAATATTAGAGTTCGCCGTCCAGGTATTCGTAAGGCAATTGTCGCCTTTCATAGAAGTTTTAGCCTTCGTTTCCGTCGCCTTCTATCTGTACCGGTGCCGCGTCCTTATCGAAAACTTTTACGGTCAGCAAAAATTCACCGGCGGCGACCGATACCGGCACGAGCTGCAATGGCTGAATCGTTTATTAATAGGTTTCGGAATTCTGTGGCTATTATGGATTCCATGTATTGCTATAGGATATTTTTTGCAGTTAGGGGTGCAAGCTGCCAACCCTTTGTATCTCCTGTTAATGTCCATGCTCATCTGGATGTCGGCAAGGGCATTCCTAAGACCGGAAGTTAATGCGCATACCGAATCAACGCCAGTCTTGAAACCTTTACTGCCCGCCGACCTGAAACAAAAAGGCGCCTGGCTTAAAAAGACCGTCAAAGAAAACCGCTATTACCAGGACCCTGATCTGAGCCTGGCCTCGCTCGCCGAAACACTCGGCCTGACGACGCATGAATTGTCCCGCGTCCTTAATACCGTCCTCAAAAAAAGCTTCAACGATTTCATCAACGAATACCGTGTGCAGGACGCAGCCCGCAAAATGCAGGATCCGGCTTTTGATCATATTACCCTGCTCGGTATCGCCTATGAATCGGGTTTCAATTCGCAAACTTCCTTCAACCGGATTTTTAAACAGATCACCGGTAAAAGCCCCCTTGAATATAAAAAAGAACAGCCAACTTATAATTTGGGCAGTCAAACATCGCCCGCGGCGATAATTTCGAACCATGAAACCACGCCTAAGTGGTCCCTGGAGAAATTAACCCGCAATATTATGTTCAAGAATTATTTCAAAATAGCACGGCGCAACCTGTTGCGCAACAAGGGCTACACCGCTATTAATATCACCGGCCTTGCCGTTGGTATTGCTGTTTGCCTGGTGATCTTTATCATCATACAATTCCAAACCAGCTTCGACAATTTCCATGCAAACAAAGACCGCATTTACCGGGTGCTGACCGAATACCACAGCGCCGAGTCGGGCGAAATAACTTACGGGAAGGACCTTCCATTTCCGTGGCCGGCTGGCTTAAAAACGTCGTTTCCCCAAATAGAACAGGTAGCCCCAATTTTCGCCAGTCATGACGACCAATTCCAGATCGTCGGCGCTAATGGAAATGTCGAAAAAGCGTTCAAAGAACAGCACGGAGTATTTTACGCTGGGCCCTCATTCTTCAAAATATTCAACTTCCCGCTGATTGCGGGTACATACGCCTCACTAAAGGACCCGAATAATGTATTCCTGACTAAAGAGACCGCCGAGAAATATTTCGGCGACTGGAAAACCGCGATGGGCAAAACCATTAAAATGCAGATGGGCGGCTATATGTTCGAACATGGCACCGACGTATTGACAGTTGCGGGCATTTTGGCGACGATACCGCCAAACACCGACTTTCAGCTAAAGGTTGTTGTTGCTTACGGGACAAGCTTTACCGGTGATTACCTGGCCACCATCCACGACTGGAATACCACGGTATCCGGTTTTGGCTGCTACGTTTTGATGCCGCCGGGTACATCTGTCACCAATTTTAACCAGCAGTTGGCTGCGTATTCACGCAAGGTGGAATCGGCAGGCAACCGGGATAGCCATATTATACAAACCTTAAGCGCAGTGCATTACGACGCCCGGGTGGGTAACTACAGCAACATCACCGTCAGCCGTCAATTGCTGAATGTGCTGTGGCTCATCGCGGCGTTTATCCTGCTCATCGCCTGCGTAAACTTCATCAACCTCTCCACCGCGCAAGCCGTTAACCGCGCTAAAGAAGTGGGTGTGCGGAAAGTTTTGGGCAGCAGTAAATCGCAATTGCAGGTGCAGTTCATCGTCGAAACCTTTTTGATCGTTATCACCGCCGTTATACTGGCAACGGGTATTACCATGCTGGCACTGCATTCGGTCGGTAAGCTTTTGGATCTTTCGCTTTCTTTCGACCTGTTCACCAACCCGGCGATTATCGTGTTCCTGCTCGCTGTGACCATTGTTGTCACTGCGCTCGCCGGTTTTTACCCTTCCATCGTGTTATCGCGTTTTAACCCGGTCAATGCGCTTAAAAGCAAGCTCGCATCCAATTCAGGCGGAATCTCGTTACGCCGCGGATTGGTAGTGTTCCAGTTCATCATCGCGCAGGCGCTCATCATCGGCACACTGATCATTGTGAGGCAAATGGATTATTTTATGGATCAGCCCCTTGGCTTTGACAAGGATGCCGTGGTTAACGTTCCTTTCCGCGTAGACACCACGCTGATGAGCAAGATGGATTATTTGAAACGGCAATTGCTGGCAACCGGCGGCGTGCAAACCGTAAGCCTGAACACCAATACCCCGATTGAAAATGGTAACGACAACTGGAGTACATTGAAATACGACCATGCGACAAAAGAGACCGATTTTAAAGCCATTACCAGGTTCGCCGACGAATCTTATGTGCCCACTTATAAGCTGCAGTTGGTTGCTGGCCGAAACTTGCGGCCGTCGGATATGACGACCGAATTTTTAGTGAACGAAACGCTGGTGAAAAGCCTGGGTCTTAAGAAACCGGAGGACATCATCGGCAAAGAAATAAGCATCTGGAACGGCGTCATAACGTGCCCGGTTGTGGGTGTATTGAAAGATTTTAACGACCGCTCGTTCCGCGACGGCCTGGCGCCGCTGGTCATTACGCAGGACAAAGCCATGTACAACCAGTTGGCAATCAAGCTAACTACCACACACCTGGGTTCCACCATGCAATCGGTTAAAAAGGTATTCGACCAAACCTATCCCGATTATGTTTTTGATTTCAAGTTCCTGGACGAAAAGATCGCCGGCTTTTACAAACAGGAAACCCAACTGGCCACCTTGTATAAAATATTCGCCGCCATCGCCATATTTCTTAGCAGCCTGGGCTTGTATGGTTTAGCCTCGTTCATGGCCGTGCAGCGCGTGAAAGAAGTGGGGATCCGCAAAGTGCTGGGCGCCAGCGCGGGAAATATCGTCTTCCTGTTTTCCAAAGAGTTTGTCGTGCTCATCGGCATCGCCTTTGCCATCGCAACGCCCATAGCCTGGTATTACATGCACCAATGGCTGCAGGACTACGTATTTCGTATCAGCATCAGCTGGTGGATATTCGTGGCAGGCGGACTCGCCGCCATCATCATCGCGCTGGCTACTATTAGCTTCCAGGCGGTTAAAGCAGCGTTGGCAAACCCGGTGAAGAGCCTTCGCTCTGAATGAGGTGAAAGGTAAAAGGCGAAAGGTAAAAGGTTAACCTTTCGCCTTTGTCCTTTCATCCTTTGGCCTCAAGAGTAAAAGAGATACAGCGTGAAATTTTAATGGTTCGTATTCATGAGTGTTGTCCGGAAACCAATCCGGTTTTGGACACCTCAATTTTTTGTTTTCGAAAAACACGAAATAGGATAATTACGCTGACCCAGGTCATGACGCCGAATATCAACCACGTCCGGGCCGAAAAAAGGGCAATGTTAAAAATGCGGGGCATTACGTCGGTACTGGCATGCAGCAAAACCACCGAAAACAAGCTTCCCCGCGTTTGATTGAAAAGCAGGGTATAAATAAACGACAGCCCGATGGTAAAAAACAGGAACAGCGGCAACGGAATGGACGACTGGCCGGGCACAAGGTAAATGGGCAGGTGCCACAAACTCCAGAAAATGCCTAATATCAGCGAAGCGTAAATCGGGCTTTTCAACAGTTTTTGCAATCGCGGCAGCGCAAATCCCCTCCAGCCGATCTCCTCACCTGAATTGATGAACATTAACCAGACAAACGATGCCGGCGCTATGATTGGCGATCCCGTAACCAGCAAATTTTTGAATTTAGCGTGAAAGAAAACACTATCTGCCACCACGGCAAGGATGAATAACAAAGGAACGAACAGCACTGCGAAAACATACCAGCCCGCATGAAACCGGACAATTTTGTAGCGACCAAGCAGCGTTTTGACGCCCTGTTTGCCATCTGTGATGGAAACGATGGCAATGGCTGACAATGCGGGCGCAAAAAGGCCAATGAATGACAGCAGCTTCAACGAAGCGGGGTTTAGAAATGCCGGGAACCATGTACCCCACGCTATAAGAAAGGACAGTAAGAAATAGATACCTAACCGTGCAAGTAGTTTCTGATGGTTGTTTGACATAAATAATTGTTAGTAATGCATATCAGTTGGATCAGTCGCGATAAGGGCAAAAAGTCCGCGGTATTGATATATGACTACGCGGTCCTTTAATTATTACAAAGCTGAAAGCTGAAGGCGGAAAGCATAAAGCTTTTTTTAGAGCGGAAAGCTTGAGGCAAAAGCAATAACACGCTTCAGCTTTGACCCGCCGGGAAAAAACTATACACTTACTAAATCATGGTTTATAGGTGCTTTAGGTAAGTGATTTATAATCAATTATTTAGTACAAAAATCGACTCAAAAGTGTAAACCATGTAAACCCTGTGAAGAAGGTGAAAGGTAAAAGGCGTAAGGTCATGAACTGTGCAGCAAAAAACCTTTATCCTTTCTCCTTTCAGCCTTTCACCTCCACTAATGGTGCTTAAAATACTGAATATCCCGTTCATGCTTTTTGGCATCCTCCATCGAATCGAAGGTGCCCAGGTTTCTGCGCTTGTGCGTGTCGGGATCCACTTTCCTGGAGTAAATGCGGTACTTACCCGATTTCAATTTCCTGATCATAGCCGGTTAATGTTTACAATTCGTTAATATCCAAATTGAAAACAATTCGGTACCGCCGCGGTTTTATCTCAGTGTTATCATTTTGCAGGTAGTGTCTCAGTTTGAAAAATAAATAATTTTTATGCTTGACAAGTTATCTCTAATTTTGCGGTATGGCAAAACGGGATATAAACCAGTTAGCGAAGTTCATCACAGAAGTAGCAACTGGCGAAACGAAAGATACAAATACTAAGAAAAAATCCAATGCCAAAGTTGTCGGACGCGCTGGCGGGAAAGTCGGCGGCAAAGCCCGGGCAAAATCATTGACAGCCGAACAACGCTCGGAAATCGCAAAAAAGGCCGCTCAAAAAAGATGGAATAACAAACAAGGGGAATAAAAATTTCCACAAGTGTTATTATCGGGTATTGGCAACTTTTTTTTATCTCTTTATCGGTATTGCTCACCGCATATTATACTTTTACCATTCATGAATCTCATAGAATTATACCGCCAAAGCCAGTTTGCAAAGTCATTTAACAATCCTGACATAAAGGGTGTGATTGCTGTTGACGGTTATTCCTTTGACATAAGGATTGTCAATAGTGAATTCTATTGTAATGGAATACCATTAGACGATTTCTTTCACGAAGCTATGTTAACAAAGCAAGAGCAATTGAGATACGAAGATGCTATAGCTAAATGGTTAATTAACCTGCAAGCAGCTTAGGTAAATATTGTAACGCCAATTTATCTCTTTCCCCAAAATATCTTGCTGCGTGGTTAGGCAACCAGTCTTCTTCTATAAATTCCATAAATATTGGTAAAACATGGTTTTGATATTGCCTGCAATCAAATGTAGTCCCATTAGGAAATTTATGGCTATACATTTTAAAATCTTCTGCCATTTTGGGGTACTGAGTTTGCAGATATTTAGAAAATAAAATCCCAACACTATTATCAGGTCGAATCTCTTTTCCGTCCAAAGCCTTGTTTGGGATTTTATAACCAACTTGTTCAAATCTTCCATATAAGCGAATAAATAATTCGCTTATTACTGAAAAATAGCCACGTTCTGTCCGATCCCAATTATCATTAAATCTTCTAACAAAAATTGGTGTCTCAACTTTGTCGGCTCCATAAGACCCAGTTTTTTTAATTGCGGGTATTACCTCTTTAGTTACCCATTTTCTAAATGTTTTCGCCGATGGTTTTTTGCTTCTAAATACAAGGTTATATAGGCCGCTTTCATTAACAAGATTGGTAGCTCTATTTTGACCTGCCCTCGGTATAACCGATATCAGCTTTTCATCATCATCCAACGAAGAAACAGCGTCTGAAACATTTTTAATGTCCAACATTGCGCATACGTCCGAAGCAATAAACCACGGCTCTCCGTCGATTTCGATTGTCGTAAAATCATTAATTGAGTTGGAATTTTCTTCCTGGTACTTGAAGATTGTTAATTGCATAATAGTAGTTTTTAAGTTAAAAAATTGACCAATAAACTTGCAGTACTACTATATTTTGCATATATTAGCATTGCACAATGACACGAGAAGGAGCGGTTCGCCGGTCAAAGTTCCCCGCTCCAAAAAGTGCCGAATTAAAGGTGATACACACCCATATCTTATAAAGGAGAGTTATTTTGGCTCTCCTTTTTTTTGTTCTCTTTTAATTCAAAGACATATACTTCTGTCCCGTCAATTTCTTCTTTAACTATCTCGTATACGATATTTCCCTTTTCATAGTCCATCTTTAATGTCTTGAACAGCGGCTTTGTATTGATATAATAATACAATCCGGCCTTCAATACAGGAAAACTATCTTCTCTCTTATCTGGATTTACTACAGCGTATAAATTCCTATCGTTTTCGTCATCTTCATTAACCCCAATGGAAATACTTTTATCTGTAGTTAATTGCATCTTATCAGCGGCCTCTATAGTAAATCCTGTTTTGCCTGTTTGATGGACAGTTGCCTTAAGATTTCTATCCAGTTTTTGAACATTGAAGAATTTTATTTTCATAACTGTTTCTTTACCATGCTAAGTTAAATATAAAAATCTTACATTTATACCTCTTTTAATTTATTTTATTCATTTCTTTTAAAAACACGTGATTAAAATGATTTATATGCTTGACAATTCAAAATAAATCATTACCTTTACTTCATGAATAAGTTACCGATAGCCAAGAAAGTACAAATCATCAACTGCTTAGTTGAGGGCATGAGTCTGCGTGCTACTTCAAGAATAGCCGATGTAAGCATTAATACAGTAACCAAACTGTTAGTTGATACTGGCAAAGCCTGCCAAAACTTTCACGATGAAACCGTTCATGGTTTAAATTCTAAAAGAATAGAAGCAGATGAGGTATGGAGTTTCGTTTATTCCAAGCAGAAAAATGCTTCTGACATAGTTAATACTGAAATTGAAAAGGCTGGCGACTGTTGGGTTTTTACTGGAATTGACGCTGATAGTAAGCTAATAGTTTCGTGGTTTGTTGGCGACCGTTCAGCAGAAAATGCATATACTTTCATGTGTGATATGAAAAGCAGATTACGCAATCAAGTACAATTAACGACAGACGGTTTTAAGCCGTATTTAAACGCCGTTCCTGATGCTTTCGGCTCAAAGATTGATTATGCCATGCTAATCAAAATATACGGCGAATCTGAAAGCGCAAACGGTGCAGATCGTAAATACAGTTCAGGCGAATGCACTGGATTTGAAAAGAAAAGGATAATTGGCAAGCCAGTAGCAGAAAACGTATCAACAAGCTATGTAGAGCGTTCAAACCTAACCTTAAGAATGCACTGCCGCCGTTTCACCCGTCTAACAAACGCTTTTAGTAAGAAAATGGAAAACCATTGTTACGCTCTTGCTTTGCACTTCGTTTACTACAACTTCTGCAAGATTCACAAAACACTGAGAGTAACCCCGGCAATGGAAGCAGGGTTAATGAAAGATGTAATGAGCATAGAAGATATTGTAAGGTTAGCAGATTGATAATCTGAAACTTATTCATACCTTCAAGCCACCTAACAAGTGGCTTTTTTGTTGACCTAAATTTCACAGTTATGAACCCCGCCAGTAAGACCAAACGATTCTTTAATTTTCTGATAGATGTATTTATAGTTAGATACATTATCGGATACTTGCTATTATATCCATTTTTAATAAATAACTTCCCGGATTCCTTTTCAGAAAAGGATAGCCTATTTATAACAGGAATAATAACGTTCTTGATTTATTACTTCGTATTGGAAGCTACGACTAAAAGAACCATTGGTAAGTTTATTACAAGAACAAGGGTCGTGAAAGTAAAAGGTAATGATCCAGCGGACATAACAGACGTGTTTTGGCGTACCGTATGCAGGTGTATACCATTTGACCCGCTTTCCTTTTTTGGCGATAAAGGTTGGCACGATAGCTTTTCTGAAACAATGGTGATAGATAGTTAAAAGTTACTACCACTATCTATGACATTACCTAAATAAGTTCAGCAAATGAAATTCATCGTCAGTAAATTGTTTTTATTTGGCTTTATCATCTTTGTATTTTGCATGATTCAATGGCATTGGCCGTATTGGCTTATATTTGTTGTTGGCTGGGTTACGGTTGCCATCGGATTAACAGTAATATCTAAGAAATTTAGATGACGGCTTGAAAAAATAAATTAAATTCAAACTGAGACACTACCATTTTGCACAATACAACTTGTTATTCTAAAAATTTGTTATCTTGTCTTCCCGCGTCTCACATGCGCGCCGACCCTATGAAAACAGAAGATCAACCTACATTCCTCGACCGTATTTTGGATAAATTGCGCCCGTCGGATCTGCAAAGCCAGGAAAGCCGCCTTGCTATAAAAGCGCGTGTAGAAAACATACTGGCCGAAACCGGCCTGACGGCGGGTGAACTGGGTTCGCGTATCCGCAAAGAGATGTATAGCCTGCGCACCTGGCTTTCCGGTACACGCGACCTGACCGTCGAGACCCTAACTGAGTTTTGTCACTCATTGCATATTTCACTCGGCGACCTGGTACTGGAATAGGTCATTAAAATTACTTTTAAAACACCCTGGTATTAAACAACAAGAGCCCGCGCAATTGTGCGGGCTTCTTTTATGGATGATGTTTAGGGTAGAATGCGAAATGTCCGGGGTCGCCTCTTATTTATAAGTGAAATCGGAGCTCTTACTGTTAACTGTACTGTTATTTGGGTAGCTAACTTTTACGGTGATGTTTGTCGGGTATCCCTGAGCGTTGTAGGCATAAGTAAAATCGTCCTGCTCGCTGGTCGCCAGGTTCCCGTTGCCGTCCAGTTGCTTATAGATCATTTGTATGGGATTGTTCCTGCAATACGCCAGCGCAAATTCCGCCGGGTACATGAACTGCGTATAAGCGATAACATTATAGCCTTTAACCGATGAAAACGGAGAGGGATGATTATCAAGGGAAGTGACCGTTAGGGCGGCATAAACTTTGCCAGCCTGGTCACCCGATAAGTTGATCCAGGACACGGTTTTAAGGTTGTCGTTGGCGTCATAGCTGAATGTGACGGTCTGCCCGCCGTTGTCAGAGGTGGTCATCTCCGTTATCGTATTGTCCTTGCCGGCCGTCATAGCCCATAGGAAGCCCGGATAACTTACAGAGGTCCCGGTTGTAAGGTTCTTTTGGGTGGTGCTGATGGACAGTTGCGCGGGAACGGTGGTATAAATATCCACGGGCGTGTTTGATCCGCCCGAATAAGCGTAGGTATTTACGACATCTATCGTTTCACTGAAGCTGCTTTGAACCACATTGTGCGGATCTATCGTCACTATGTAACTACCCTCTCCACCATATTTTGTCAGGTTATTATTGCTGTCGTAGGTAAAGGTCCAGGTAATCGGCAAGCCTCCAGTTGAAACTGAAGTGACGGTTGCGGGGTACATAGCGCCGCCCTTTTGTTTTGACGGCGATGTCCCGGATTTTTTGCAGCTGCTAAAATTAATAAGCGCTAAAGCGGCTAATAAGTAAGCTGATGTTTTCATAAAAGTTGATTAAGGCGTGTAAAAACGTAAGTCACAAATTAACGCCCAACGCCCGAAACAACCTTTGTAGTTTGTTGCAAATCCTTTCGATTTTGTTGCACTTGCGACCCTAACTCACCCGGTCATTGCTTCGCTCGACCACCCTCTCTCCGCCTAGGGCACAAAGAGGGCCATTTTTAAAGTCGTATCCAAGAAAAAGACCTACCCCCTCTTTTTGCAAAGTGTGTAGACCAGTCAGATAGCAAAGCAAAGAGAGGGGTGATAAGCGCAGCGAAGTCGGGGTGAGTCTACGCGCCGTGCATTAGCATTCAGGAATGGACGACACTCTTGGGCGGAAACCCAAAATGACGGGAAAAACTGGCTGAGAAACTGGCCGGACTGCTATAGCCAACCATGTACCCGACTTCGGCAACGGTGGCTACCTGCCGCTGCAAAAGGTTATGGGCATATTGCAGGCGGATAATGCGTATCAGTTCGCCCGGCGCCTGCCCGATCAGGTCCTTCAATTTACGATGCAATTGCGTACGGCTCAATCCCACGTCGCGGGCAAGTTGGTCGGCGCTGTAGCCTTCTTCGTCCAAATGGTTTTCAACGGCGCTGCGCACTCTTTTGATGAATTCTTGTTCGATGGACGGCATTACAATAGTGTCGCTGAACCATAGGTCCCGGCTGCTGTAATATTCACGCAATTGCCTGCGCGTATTGATAAGATTTTCGATAACAGCAAACAACTCACGCTTTTCAAAGGGCTTGGCCAGATAAGCGTCCGCGCCGGTTTCAATGCCCTGGATACGACTGTCAAAATCAGTCTTCGCAGTCAGGATAATGATGGGAATATGGCTGGTTCTTTGGTCGTGCTTTAGTTCGTCGCTCACCTGGTAACCGTTCGTCAAAGGCATCATCAGATCGGTGATCACCAGGTTGGGGATATGTTCCTTAGCCAGGGCAGTGCCTTTACTTCCGTCCGCGGCGCTCAGCACCCGGTATTTGACGGCCAGCGATTGCCGGATAAAGTCTCGCAGTTCATCATGGTCCTCGATTAATAGCACAAACGGCCGCTCGTCGGTAATATCGGCAGTCAGCGTGCCGTCTTCAACTGTTTCACGGGCGGTGATAGGCGCGATATCCTTTGTTTGCGCAGGCATGGCCGTCGCAGCGAGGTATGGCATGTGGATACTGATCCGCGTAAAAGTATTCTCCTCGCTTTCCGCATTTATATGACCTCTCATCAACTCCACCAATTCCTTGGTCAGCGCCAGCCCGATCCCGGTGCCTTCCGCCGAACGCGTATCCGACGGGTCGGCCTGGTAAAAACGGGCAAATATGTAGTTGAGCTTTTTGGCCGGTATCCCTCTGCCGGTGTCCCTCACCGTCAGGGTAAAGGCATCGCCCGCCTGGCTTGGGTCCTTAAGCAGCGAAAATTCTATGCTGCCCTTATCTGTAAACTTTACCGCGTTCGAAAGCAAATTCAGAATGATGGTGTCGAACTTATCCTGGTCGCCCATTATCCAAAGCTGCTCCCAGTCAGAGGTGAAGTTTATTTGAAGTCCTTTGTGCCTGATCAGCGATTCATAAGATGCAATATGCACTTTTATGAGCGATACCAGGTCCATTGGAGCCGGGTTTACTTCCATTACGCCGCTCTCTATTTTGCTCAGATCAAGCAACTGGTTGATGAGCTGCAGCAGCCGCGTGGCGTTGTTCAGTACCAATTGCAGTTGCCGGACCGTTCGTTCCTCTTCAACCTGCGTCATCAGCTCCTTCACCGGGTTAATGATCAGGGTCAGCGGCGTTTTAAATTCGTGTGTTATATTGGTAAAAAAGCGCGATTTGACGCTATCCATGTCCCGCAGCTGGTCGGCTTGCGCCCTAAGCTTGGCCGTTCGCTGCTGTACCAGTTCTTCCAGCCGCCGGGCTTCCTCTGCTAATAGCGTTCTTTTTTCGGTTTCCTGTATCAGCGCCTGTTCGGACAGCCGTTCAACCTCGGCCAGCCTGGCTGCCAGGCTTTGGTTGGTGCGGGCAAAATCAAGCGCCAGGTAAACGGACAGGCATAGCGGCAATATCAGTTCGCCGATGCTCAGCACAAATACGCGCATCGCATTTAGCCTGGGAGGCCACAATTGAAATACGTCGGCCCAGCAGAAGTAATACAATAGGGTTACTGCCACAACACCCATCGCCACCAGCCATACATTTTTTTGCCCCCGCCGGATGACCTGCCATACCGACCAGAAGCCATCTGTCATACAAAAGAAATAGACGATTGAAAAATAGTCCTGGCGTTCCTGGTCGGGTATGTGCAAAAGCCTGATGAAATAGATTATAAAATAAAATAACGTAATGGCAGACAACGCAACAACCCGCCAGCGTGGTATGCGGGTATAATTGAGATGGTAAAGTAATAATACGCCCGACGACATCAGGAGTACTTTACATTCGCCGGTCAGTGCGTCTGCAGCGTATTGGGTAAATGGCGAATGCGCCTGGTAAAACAGGTAAACGCCAGCGCAGGTGACACCCACCAGCCCGGCATAGATCGCGTAATAAAGGTTCAGCGTCCGTTTCGGGTAAAAAAGGAAAAGCAAAAAGTGCAAAAGCGCAAGTATGATCTGCGCTGCGGCGCATAATGGTATGTAATTCAGCAGCCGGTTATCACTGGCCATGCGTTGCGATGTGAACTGGTAGTCGCCAATGAAAAGCTGGAAACCGAGGAAGGAGTAGGCGGGTTTAAAGTTGGAGTAATGAATGGTGATAAGATGTGGCCGGGTGTCGCTGAACCAAACCGGGATTATATCCCGTGGGGCTCGAGCGGCGTCCATCTCTGCCTGTGAGCGGCCAACTTTGCCGTAACCTCCTACCGGTTTACCGTCGACAAAAATTTCAGAGGCCCCGTCGTGGTTAATGCGGATCGCCAGCTTCCGGTTTACCAACGCGGTATCAACTTTAACCCATATCCCGAACCAGCCCACTCCATGCCAGCCGGGTATCGGATTATCTTCGCCGAAACTGGTGCCGCGGAAGGTACGCCAGCCCGAGACATCCGTCACCGGTTTTTTGGGGTCGCTAAATTCACCAGGATGGAAGGACCACAGCGAATCGGTCAATTGCACCTGTTGGAGGCCGCCGAAATCACTTTCCCGTATTGTGGCTATGCTCTGCCCGTACGCCAGGTTAACCGCTAAAAGCAATGCAACACACCACGCCAATATGTAGCGGCAACAAAGTTTGTCGATGATGGTTCCCCGGCGAGACATAAGGCTGCTAAAGTCCTTTAAATCAAAAATAAAGCTTTTGGGCTGTAAAGCAAGGCACCCGGCGGGAAATCTGTCCGGTCAACTCTATTGAAGCTTCCGTTACTACTTAAGCCTTCCCAATTATCGCCGACAATCGGCCCGACACACAAATTATGCTGTTACAAGGGAAGGGAAAAACGGAAGGTCGAGCCCCGGTCGGGCGCGCTCCGGACATCGATATGGCCGCCGTGCAGACGAATGATCTCGGCGGACAGGTAAAGTCCGATTCCGAACCCGGCAATATGGCGTGTTCGCTGATCGTCTACCCGGTAATAGCGGTCGAAAAGTCTTTCCTGGTCTTCCGGCTTAATGCCTAAACCATGGTCCCGCACGCTTACGACAACCTGTTTGTCGCCGGTTTCGACAGTTATAGCTACCGACGTGTTTTTGGGAGAATATTTTGCCGCATTGCTGAGCAGGTTGGAGATTACCGAGCCTATCTTATCGCGGTCGGCCTCAACCCATACGGGCTGGCTATTGCTGATCTCGAACGTTTGGCCGGTATTTTGCAGCCTCATTTCGGCAACCAGTTCCTCAACCAGTTGCATAAGTTCAAATCGTTCCCTGTTAAGCAAAATCTTCCCCGATTCCAGCCGCGATACATTCAAGAATCCGTTGATCATGCGGGTCATTCGTTTTACCTGCTTTTCGGCGTTTGCTGCGACATTGGCCAGGAAATGATTTTCATGACCGTGAAGCTTGGCCTTCAAAACCTGCACCATGGCCGTCAGGCTAGTCAGCGGCGTTTTTAGCTCGTGGCTCACCATACCTATAAAATCATTCTTGCGCAAATCGTCTTGCTTCTGTTCGGTAATATCCAGGGTAAGGCCGGAAAGGCTTGCCGGTTGCAGCGGCGATGCGGGGCTTACCTTGCCAAAAACCCTCAGCCAGCGTAAGCCATCCGCTGTATTTACGGGGTATTCGATTTGCAGATCGGCGCCGTCGGTAAGCGATCTTTCCAATGCCTCCTCAACCTGGGTCCGGCGCTCGCCGGGTATATGGGCCAGCATGGCATCAATTGCAGGCAGCCATCGTTCAGGCAGCGCGTAGATCGTAAAAAATTCTTTTGAAACTGTCAGCTTTCGCGTGGCGATGTCAATACTCCACGATGCGGCTTTTGCAGCCTCGACCGATAACCGCAGCATTTGTTCGGTCCGCTCGAGTTGTAAACGGGCCAGTACCTGGTCGGTCACCTCGGTTGCCACGACGATAACCCCGGTTATTATCCCCCCGGGGTTACGGTATGGCTCGTTGACGAAATTGAAATAACGCGTTTCCAGTTTTCCGTCGCGAAGTAAAAGCACCCTGTCTTCCCTGCCATAATAGGTTTGCCCGGTATTATAAACATGTTTCAGAAAGTCAGGGTAAGGCTGGCCCTTCATCTCCGGCAGCGCTTCCATAATTGGCTTACCCTGTACGCTGCGATCCTTTCCCCATACGGCAATAAAGCTGTCATTAATGATGTCTATAACAAAATCGGGACCGGTAAGCAGGCACATCGCCACCGGGGCCTGCATGATGAGGTTGCGGATATTGGCTTCGCTTTCCTTAAGCCGCGCCTCGCTCTCGCGCAGCGCACCTTCCATATTATTTTCCAGCGTCACATCGCGCATAGTGTTCATAAGTCGTTTGCGTGTGCCGTCCTCCAGCCGGGTTACATACATTTCAATGATCATCCCCTGCGATGGCGCCTCACGTATAAAGTGTTTGGGAACACCCGTATTCAAGACTTCGTCGTAATCGTCATACCACGATTCCGGCTCGTTCGGAAAATTGTCACGTACTGAAAACCCGGCAAGATCAGGCGTGCCAAAAAGCCGCCGAAATGCGGTGTTCACAAAAACATATTGATAATCGCGCAGCCCGTCGCCGCGCTTAGGTAATCGTTCAAAAATGCAGGCGGCCTCATCGAGCGCATTTAAAATGTTAGCTTCAGCAGGTGTTATCGACATAAGGTTGCGAAACAAATTAAACTGGCACAAAAACCGGTAACAAAACGAGCTGCGATGAAAATTGTTTAGTCGCACCAATCGTTTAACCTGAACGATGCCGGACCGATCCTTCACGGGAATGTAAACTTTAGCGTAATTTAAAATGTTCATTAAGTTAAGCCGTCCGCTTAGTCATGAGAAAACGTGTCCCTTTTATACTGCTGTTATTAGTTTTAGCAGATATATATCTTTTCCAGGCCATAAAGACATTAACGGCCAGCATCGTTATCCATACGGCATATTGGCTTTTTGATCTTAGCCTTATCGTCGCAACCCTGTTCGCGTTCAGGCTCCCAAGATCGGGCAAAACGGTGCCTCGTCTTATTTCGATATTGATGGCCTTGCTTTTGCTTTCCTTAGTGCCCAAAGTAGTCGCGATGCCTGTCCTGCTTGCGGAAGACATCAGCCGCCTGTTTCGCGGTTTTCCGCACCGGGTTGTTTGGGTAAGCCAGGCTGCCGTCATCGTAGCGGTTGTGCCGTTCCTGGCATTGCTGTACGGCCTTACTTTCGGACGGCACTTTTACAGGGTTAAAAAAGAGACACTATTTTTCCCCGATCTTCCGGACGCTTTCGACGGTTTTACCATTACCCAGATCTCCGATGTGCATTCGGGCAGCTTCACCAGCGAAAAAGGCGTGAGTAAAGGGATCAGGATCGTAAACGAGCAGCAAAGCGACCTGATTCTTTTTACTGGCGACCTGGTCAATAACAAGGCTGTCGAGATGGATCCATGGATAGGTCATTTCGCCGAACTTAAAGCGCCATGCGGCAAGTTCTCGGTACTGGGGAATCACGACTATGGCGACTACATCCGGTGGAAAAGCAAGAGTCAAAAGCAGGCAAACCTCGAACGCCTGAAACAGGTTCACCAGGAAATAGGATTTCGGCTGCTGTTGAATGAATCGGTAAGCATCGAACGCAAGGGTCAGTCGATCGCGCTGATCGGTGTAGAAAACTGGGGTAAGGGCGGGTTCCATAAGTACGGTGATCTTAAGCGTGCCGCGGCCAATGTGTCGGCAGAAGCTTTTAAGATATTGATGTCGCACGACCCATCCCATTGGGAAGCAGTAACCCTGCAGCACCATCAGCATGTACACTTAACACTTTCGGGTCACACACATGGGGCGCAATTCGGTATCGAGCTTTTCGGATGGAAATGGAGCCCCATTAAATACATTTACAAGCAATGGGCCGGCTTGTATGAAGAAAACGGTAAATATTTGTACGTGAACCGCGGGTTTGGTTTTCTTGGGCTTAAGGGAAGGGTAGGCATGTGGCCGGAGATCACGGTTATTACCTTAAAAAAGCATCGCGGTTAGGCGCGCTTCACCAATTGCTCCTGCACGGTTTCTACGAGATCCGCTACGTCAAACGGTTTACGCACGTAGCCGTCGGCTTTGCATTCCTTAACGATTTTTTCAATGTCGGTCGCAGTGGACAGGATGATCACCGGTACATGCACGAGTTGGTGAAACAGCTTGATACGCAGGCAAAGCCTGTGTCCGGGCCGGCCGGCGAGCCATTCATCGATGAGAATTAAGTCTGGCTGATGGCGAACAATGGCATCCAGGGCTTCCGGCGAAGGCATGCCGGCAACGGTAAATCCTTCCTCCTCCAATATGAAAGCAATAAGGTTGCGGATATCCGCGTCGTTCTCGATAATCAGGACTTTCTTTGTCATCAATAATTCTTAGGGATCACAAATATAATTAATTTGATTAAATTATTTTACCGGTGGTTAAATTAAGTGGCTGACCGTAAATAGCCCCGGAATATTATCGGAAGAACGCAGCATTGCCTCATTACCGGTTAAAAAGGGATCGGATTTCAGCCGGATAGTTTTCTTTAATGCGGAACGGTTTCGCTAAAGATAATCAAATAATTTAGATATTGATGCCGCACCGGACATACTAAAAGTGGAGCAACCATGTAGTGCCGCCGTAAAAGCGGCCATAATGCAGGCGGGAACTTTTTACACTTTTGTATTGGATTATCAGAATAGATTTTTATATTTGGTTATAAGCCTGTTAGCCCACTAAATTAATTATTATGAAAAAAGTTTCGGATATCCTTGCCCGCAAGGGGGGCAGCGTCATCAGTATCGACGCCAGTACTTCTGTACTTGATGCGTTAAGGTTAATGGATGATAGAAATATCGGTTCGGTGATCGTTACGGACGATGGCGAATATGTTGGGCTGCTAACCGAGCGGGATTACGCGCGGAAGGTGATATTGAAGGGAAAATCATCTGATGAAACGTCCGTCCGCGAAATCATGACAACCAACCTGCCGCACATCATCCCCGACAACTCGGTGGAAACCTGCATGCATATCATGAGCGAGAACAACATCCGTTATCTGCCCGTGTTCAGGAATAACCAGCTATGCGGCATTATTTCGATCAACGACCTGGTAACCGAAACGATTCTTACCCACGAGGAAACCATCGAACAACTGCGAAGCTATATACATTCCTAACATCAGGAAATGATATGCGGCGAATGGCCGGGCGCATCGCTTTTGCTGTTTACCGGCACTTCTACGGCGTTGATGTCGGGATTTTCATCGCCAGGGAAAAGCTTTTTTGCGGCGTTACGACTTTTTTCCAAAACTTCGGGCAGGTCCTTTTCAGTATAACTTGCCCCGCTGAACAACAGCTTCTCGTTTTCTGATTTTTTTATAAGATCGAAACCACTGCCGTTCCAAAGCCAGGGCTCGCCTTTTGATGAAGTATAGATGATATTGTAGTCGGCCATTAAAATACCAACACCGCAAACGCCGAATGGTTTACAGATTGTTTGAGACTGAAAAGCGTGGCTGACCGCACATGCCCGGACTAAAAATTCCAGTCCTCGTCGCTGTAATTCTGTATAAAACGTGCGATCTGGTACAGATCGTTATCAGAAAGTGGTCCCTTATAATCCCAGTTATCCTTCCTCCTGCTGAAAGTTATCACACCCAGGTCGGTGTTATTCTCGTTATCCATAAGATGATAAACAGTAAGCCCTTCCGAAGTTTTTTTTCCGGTGTTCTCCTCGTCTATCAGAACCTGGCGATGGGCGTTTTTCAGCGTTATTCCTAATGCAACTCCCTTGATCATAACTTCTTAACGGTGGCAGATGACGTTTTGTTTTGTCAAAACGGGTTTTAGCAGCAATCGTGTCTAAGATACACTGAAGTTTTCACAGTAAAAAATTTAAATGCTCAAAATTAAAGCAGCGCCAAATAATTGATTTTTTTTATCAGAAAAGACCATATATTTTAGCTAATGGCAAAAAACCAATCGTGTTTGTATTAAAAATTATCAAATCAATAATTGGGGACAATGCCAGGCAGTAGTGCTGGGCTTAAAAACCGTCAAAAACAAATCTTTCCTTTACTGCCGGCTTGCGCGGTATCATTTCCGGCCGGATAGCTGCCTGGTACACGAACGATGCGACGATAACAGCCGCTTGTTTCAGGTCGTCCATCTGCAGGTAATCGTAAGTGTCCATATTGGTGTGATGCGTCTTGGTCTCATAATCCAGCGGGTCCTGGATAAACTGGAAACCGGGAATGTCTTCCCAGTCGAATGATAAATGATCTGTCGAGCCGGTATTGCTCATGGTTACGGTTTTCGCCCCAAGGTCATGAAACGGCACAAACCACTGGCCGAATATCGATTTGGCAGCCTGGTTCCCTTGCGCGTAAATACCCCTGATCTTTCCCGAACCGTTATCGAGATTGAAATAGACGGAAACTTTCGACTGCTCGGGCTTGAAAGCGCTGGTTTCGGCATTGCCGTAATGGTCTTTCACATAACCATACGAGCCCAGTAAGCCTTCTTCCTCGCCGCCCCAAAGCACAATGCGGATCGTACGTTTGGGCTGCAAGTGCAACGAATCGAGCAGGCGAACGGCTTCCATCATTACGATGCAGCCCGCTCCATTATCGGTAGCGCCGGTTCCTGCGTTCCACGAATCAAGGTGGCCGCCCAGCATCACCAGTTGCGGTTTCAGTTTAGCGTCAGCGCCGGGTATTTCGGCCACTACATTGTAGCCTTTGGTGTCGTCACTGTAAAATTTGCCCTTCATATTAACTGCTAATTCGACAGGGTGGCCCGACATAACCAGGCGTTTGATCTTTAAGCCGTCGACGCCAGATATAGCCACTTCGGGCAAACCTTCAGGCGATCCGGTCTTGAATCCCCCGAAAGCTTGTACCACAACCGTCCCGTCGCGCCCGTTTGAAGAAATAAGCGCGAGGGCTCCTGCCGCCTTTAGCCTGGCCAGTGATCTGTCCTGCGCTGCCAGTATCTTTATATAACCATTTATCAGGCTGCGCGCTATCATATAGGTATCAGGCATTTTCATTAATTCACTGTCGGTAAGGCGGGTCGAGAAGGGTTTAAAGTCCCCGTCGATGTGGGTTCGGCTGCTTGTCAGCAGGATAAATTTGCCTTTATAATCGTCGAGGTGTTTGGCGATATATGCCGAGTCGGCGAGGTCATTGGAATTTAAAAGGGCTACCTGGCCGCGTATTTCGCCGTTGGTATTCGAACTCCACGGAATCGGGTACCCAATGATCGACTGAACATAAGGCGCTTTCATCCAAATACTGAACTCTTCCGTCTCCCAACCACGGCCGTATTCTCCCCAGGGTTCAAGCTTCGCATTAACCATACCCCAACTCTTCATGGTTTGAACTGCCCAGTTCGCTGCTCTGAAATAGCCCGGCGAATTGGTCAGCCTTGGCCCCGATACGTCGGTAAGATAGTGAGCGATCCAGGGAATATGCGAGTTGCTCATCTCAGCGTTCCTGATCTTGCGGAACGCCGCAGTATCAACATTTTCCTGTTGCGCATACAATATGCCGCAGGCAAGCAGGCATAACATTGCTGAAAGGCTAAAGGTTTTCATGACGCCGGAATTAGGGTGTTAATTAATTGTATATGTTAAATATAGCGAATTTTACAATAACCGGCCGGCGGGCGCGAAAGAAAGAAGAGACGCTATTCCTTATGTGATTTTAGCAATGGGATCTTTAGGTCGGTTCCTCTATAAACGTAATAGGTTATTTTGCACTTATCGCAGTAGTATTTTCGGATGTCGGCAAAGAAAAAGAAAGTCTTTAGAAACAAACCCCTGTGTTTCCTGAATTTAAATTCCTCGCCGCAGTTTTCGCAAATGCAGGTCGGCGCTAATGAGATGACAGTACGCAACTATTCTTTTTAGTTTTTTGATTGTAAACGAAATGTGATTGGCAAAAGTTGTGTACCACTAATATACGATTTTTAAAAGATATAACCAAACGCTCAGGCATTCACTACGTCATAAACCACTACCTTTTCCCAAAGATGGCTGTAGTTTTTAACAAACTCCAGGTGTATCGGATCAGCCTGGTACGCGGCCTGCCCGGCCAGGTCGCTGAAAAACATCAGTTCGGACACGCCCCAGCTTTTGTCGATTACGTCGCGCGCCTCGGTATCGGCGCCTATGCCAACACGCAGTTCGCGTACGGTCTCTATTTTGGCGAGTGTTTTAACGCCTTCTACCAGCTTATCGCGGTCGTCTTTTGAGTCAGGGTTCCTGAGCCAGAAAAATACGTGATGGGTTATGGGATATTGATCGTATTGAGATGCGGAGGTTGTCATTGCCGATAATTGTGTTTTCGGCCGAAATTAATAAAAATGCAACTTAAAACCGATCGCAAAAAATAACATTTGAAAGTTTACACAAGCATGTTGCTACTTTTAAACGATACGAAGATATTTGAACTTCACTTGATACAGCAAGTAAAATGGAAAACGATCAAAACGGTTCAAAGCAGGTATTCATCAAAATGGTATTGTCCAACTGGCAGACTCAAAATTCGCGCCTTGACGCCCTGTTTGACAAACTGAGCGACGAAGAATTGGCACAAGAAACCGCTCCCGGCCGCAATACGGGTGTTTATTTGCTGGGCCACATGGCGGCGGTGCACGATGCAGTGTTTACCATTTTGGGTTTTCGTCAAAGATTGTATCCGGAGCTTGATGAAGTTTTTCTCCATAACCCCGATAAGTCCGGTTTGCCCAAACCCGCTACGGCTCAGTTGAGGGAATGCTGGAAACAGGTAAGCACGGCATTGGAGCAGCATATCAACGCTGTGCAGCCTGATGATTGGTTCAGGAGGCACAATTCTGTATCGGACGAAGATTTTGCGAAAGAACCCCATCGCAACAAGCTGAATATTATCATCAACCGCACCAATCACTTGAGCACGCACCTGGGGCAACTGACTTACCTTTCGAAATAAGTCCAGTTACAGGTAACCGGCTTTTACGTCAGGTCGGTACCTGAAAGCTTTAAGGTGTAGGCGTAATCGCATGGTTTTTGCGAAGGGAGGCTTACGTTCAGGCCTTCACTGTCTCTTGTAAACTGCACTTTGCCGTGACCCAGCAGTTCCACCAATTCAATCTTACCCACATTATAGGGGCCATCGTCAGCTAATTGATTTATCGTTATTTTACCGTCTTGTGGCCAGCCCATAAAGAAGGTGTAAAGCGCTTTCCCTTTTTTGGTGAAACGGATATCGGCTTCGGTCATGTCCTGCCGTTTGCTTTCGTTGAATGAAGCTCCCTTATTTTCAGCTTTTTTAGCCGGACTTTCACCATAGACCTTCCAGGGGCGCGTGGCGTAAATGCCTTCGCTGTTTACCGCCATCCATTGGGTAATACCGTTCAGCGTGTTCAGTTCATCGCCATCAAGCATCCCGCTTGCGGGTAGCGGGAAGTTGAGCATCAGGTTACCGTTGCGGCTCACAATGTCGACCAGCATATCTATCACCGTTTTCGGCGTTTTATAGTGGCCGATCATATTGCGGTTATAATGCCAGTCGCCGATGCAGGTGTCAGTTTGCCACGGACGCGGCCATATCGAGTCGACCACGCCGCGCTCCACGTCAAAGACACAGGTACCGACTTGTGAATCTTCGGCGCGTTTGCTGGTGTAAACCGCTTGCGTAACGCCACCGTGCCTGGCCGCATTCTCATTGTATAAATGAGCGACCATCCGCAAACCGTAGTCCTCGAAGGGTATGGCGCCGTCGCAATAGAGCAGGTCGGGCTGGTAGTTATCCACCAGGTCCCTGATGCGCATGAACCAGTGCCTTTTCCACGAGTCGGGTATATCGTCATCGTTCCAGGGCAGATCGGTATAAACTTTTTCCGATTTCCCATATAAGCTAAAGTTTTGCGGGTTCGCCCCGTCATAAGGAATACCCGCGTATTGTCCATCTTTATCAGCTCCCTTACTTGTAGAGAACCATTTTGGGCTGATCCATAAATGATCGCTGACGCCGAATTTCAATCCATGGTTGTGTGCGGCCTTTTTCCACATACCGACGATATCCATTTTCGGGCCCATTTTTACCGAGTTCCAGCTGTTGTGCCTGGAGTTCCACAGGTCGAAATTGTCGTGGTGCACGCCCATGCTCATAAAATATTTGGCGCCTGCTTTTTTATACAAGCCCATGAGGTGCTCGGGGTCGAATTTTTCGGCTTTCCAGTTCGGTATCGTGTCCTTATAGCCGATTTTAGAAGGGTGCCCGTAGTGCTGCAGGAAATGCTTGTTTTGCTCACTGCCCTGCATATACATATTGCGCGCGTACCAGTCGCCTGCCTCGATGGCCGACTGCGGCCCCCAATGTGCCCATATGCCGAACTTGGCATCACGGAACCATTCGGGTATCTCATATTTTTGCAGCGATTCGCGCGTACCATTGAATGGCCCGTGCTGTATTGCCGGTGCGGCTTGGCCAAAAGCATAACCTGGCATCAGCTTCATTGCCGGAACAGCTACTGAAATGAGTTTGATGGCCTTTCTTCTCGATATTTTCATAACCGGTCAGTTTGATGAGGAGGAATAAAGCTAAATTATAAATTCCTTGAATACAATCGCTTTTGTAAGATGTTCGCAGAAATATAAACTTTCTTTTAATCAGTGACGTACAAGTGCCATCTAAACTAAACTAATGAAGAGGATTCTTATTATCGAGGACGAGCAGGATATCGTCGATATCGCAACGGCAATTTTAGAATACGAGGGCTATGAAGTTCATAGTTTCACCGAATTTAAGGGGTATGAAGAAAAGGTAAACGCCTGCAAACCCGACCTGGTGCTGCTCGACCTGAACCTTAAAGGCTACCACGGTAAAGAAATCTGTAAATACATCAAAGGAGATAAGCAACTGAGGCACACGTCGGTAATACTGATGTCGGCTAACAGGGACGTTAAAGCAGTAAAGGAAGAAAGCGGCGCCGACGCCTTCCTGCGTAAACCATTCGACCTGCAGGATTTTATCGATATTGTAAAAGCATATATCGAAGGGCCTGAAAAGGCGCCCCGTTTACGTTTACGGTCGGCCGGCAGTTTATTATCGGTAGCTTAATTTCCGATTCGGCCAAATATCTTCATATCCGCACATCAATTCTCGTCCTCGTAACCGCCAACGCGACCGAAATGCCTTTCATGCTCGATGCCCGCATCAGTGCCGAAAGGGTGCCCGCCGAACCCGTTACGCATCATGGCAATAGCTTTCGGCGAGGTTTGTTTACCGTCGCGTGACGCGATCAATTGCATTACCGATTGCGCTATTACCGGGATAGAGACTTCCATTCGCATGGCGTCGCTTACCAGCCAGTTTACTTCTCCGGTGTCTTCCACATACGACGGCACATTGAAGCCCTGCTTTTCGTCGTACAACTGCTTCATCAATTCAATGAGCCAGCTGCGCACTACCGACCCGTGGTTCCAGGTATAAAGTATTTCGCTGATGTTTAATTTCTCGCGGTAGTTTTCCAGCAGGGCCATGCCCTCGCCAATGGCTTGCAGCATACCGAATTCGATGCCGTTGTGTACCAGTTTTACAAAATGCCCCGAACCAGATGCGCCGCAATGCGTGTAGCCGTTCGGAACTGAAAGATCTTTCAATAATCCTTCCACGTGAACCACTGCTTCTTTATCCCCGCCGATCATAAAACAGGCGCCGTTTCGCGCGCCGCTCATGCCGCCGCTGGTGCCGCAGTCGATAAGGTACAGACCCTTTTCTTTTAGCGCTTTTGCCCGACGAATGCTGTCGCCCCAGTAGGAATTGCCGCCGTCGATAATAATATCACCTTGCTCCAGCAGCGGAGTAAGCTCGCCGATCACGATATCGATAGCCTCTCCCGCCGGAATATAAATAAAGACCTTTCGCGGTCGAGGCAGTTGATCGATAAGCGCCTGTAAGTTATCGGCAAATATCAGGTTGGGCACGCTTATGCCTTTTGGCGCATATTTGTCGTACCCGATGATTTGATAGCCTTTTTCTGCTGCCTGTATGGCCAGGTTAAGGCCCATTTTTCCCAGGCCGATGATGCCGTATGTTTTGGTTTCCATAGATTGTCTGAACTATGATTACGATGATTAAATGATCACTATTATTTACCGCAAATGTATTAGCCTGTTTTGTTAATCACTGGCCACAAATTAACTAATCACTGGCCACAAATTAACCAATTACCGCATTTAACACCAGCACACCGCATAAGCCGATGATCGATACCGTTGTTTCCATTACCGTCCACGATCGCAAAGTGTCTTTGATCGACAGGTTAAAATATTCTTTGAACAGCCAGAAACCACCGTCGTTCAGGTGCGAGCAGGTGAGGCTTCCCGCGCCGACAGCCAGCACCATTAAGTTGGGGTTGATGGACGGATCGCGCAAAACCAGCGACGAGATGATGCCCGCGGTAGTAAGCCCCGCCACTGTAGCCGAACCGAGGCTGATTCGTATGATGGCGGCAATGAGCCAGCCTAAAACCAGCGGTTGCAGGTGAAAACTTTGCAGCAGCGCGGCGATGGTTTTATCCGCGCCGCTGTCGGTCAGCACTCCTTTAAATGCTCCGGAGCCGGCTACGATAAGCAGGATAAGCGACACATCCTTTACTGCCAGGGCAAGGTTGCCGCTGATCAGTTTCATATCCATACCCTGTTTGATGCCAAGGGTATAAATGGCTACAAGGAGCGATATCATCATCACAATAGGCGCATCGCCAATGAAGGCAATGATGTGATGAAAGGTGCTTTGGCTATGATCGAAATTGAGGTAAATGGTGGAAAGGATCAGCATCATCACGGGCAGCAGCGCTGTCAAAAAGCTGTTCGCTGTGCTGGGCAGCTTTTCCTCCGGCATTTCTTCAGCAACGAAGGTGGCCAGCGGGTGAACCTCGATCTTTTTCAATGTCCTGGAAAGTATAGGTCCGGCGACAATGATAGCCGGTATGGCAAGCATGAGTCCGTAGATCAGGGTTTTACCCATGTCGGCATGGAATATGCTCACCAGCGCGGTAGGGGACGGGTGCGGCGGCAGGAAACCGTGCGTTACCGAGAGCGCCGCCAGCATGGGTAAGCCGATGTAGATCGCATGCAGTTTATACCGGTACACGACTGAAAAAATTAGCGGTATCATAAGCACAAAACCCGTTTCATAAAACAAGGGGATACCTATAATAAAGCCGACCAGCATCAGCGCCCATTGAATATGCTTTATTCCGAAACCATTTACCAATACGCCGGCTATTCTTTGCGCCGCTCCGCTGGCTGCAACCAGCTTGCCGATCATGGCGCCTACGCAAATAATGATGGCAATGGTTCCAAATGTATTTCCGAGACCCTTTTCAACGGATTTGGTGACCTTATCGAGCGGGATGCCCAGCATCAGGCCCGCTGTGAGTGAAACAAGAATGAAAGTAACAAAGGGATTGATTTTTAGCCAGCTTATAAGGATGACAAGCAGTATGATGCAAAAAAGGATAGTCAGTAAAACCATTTAATGGCGCTATTTAGGTTAGAAGCTTTCCGCTAAAAGTAATAACAATAGTTGGTTTTTTTCGGATGCTTACGGGCCGATAGAAAATTATGATTTTAAACAACAAATGGTGTTATGGAAGTCACAGCGCACGAGGTATGGATCAAACAGATAATGCGAAGATTTATAACGTACTAACTGAAGTGAATTAAGCTAAAGTAATAAATGTCCTAAATGACGACACATGCTCGTCAATGCTTAAAAGGACAAAATCAAATTTTAACAATCTCATTATTTTTAAAGACAAAAATTGGAACGATCTTCGGACCTTCCGTCAATTGGCTTATGACAAAAAAACGTTACATATTTCTTGTGCTGATCCTCGGTTTCCTTATCGCGCTCAGCCCGTTCTCGATCGATATGTACCTGCCGGCTTTTGGCGATATCGCCAAATCGCTGCATACCGTGAGCGCGCGCGTCGACCTTTCGCTATCCAGCTACTTTATCGGGTTAGCGTTTGGCCAGTTGCTTTACGGCCCATTGATGGACCGGTTCGGTCGTAAAGTGCCGCTGTATTTTGGGTTAAGTCTTTATATCATTGCATCTGTTGGCTGTTTCCTGTCACGCTCCGTTGAAATGCTGATTGTCATGCGCTTGTTTCAGGCGTTGGGCGGCTGCGCGGCGCAGGTGGCCTGTATCGCCATGGTGCGCGACTTGTTCCCTGTAAGCGATATAGCCAAGGTATATGCCTTGCTTTTCCTGGTCCTGGGTGCGTCGCCGCTGCTCGCGCCGACGTCCGGCAGTTACCTTACGCTGGCATTTGGCTGGCGCGCCGTATTTGTGGTACTGCTTGCTATTGCTGTACTGGTGTTGCTCGCATCGCTGTTTGCCTTGCCCGAAAGCTACAAACCCGATAAATCGTACTCCCTAAAGCCCGGACCGATAACGAGGAATTTCGTCACGGTTATACGCAACCCGCAATTCTATACCTATGCTATATCTGGCTCTGTGGCCTTTGGCGCTCTGTTTGCCTATGTAGCGGGTTCGCCATTGGTGTTTATGGATGTATTTGGATTAGACAAACGCGAATTCGGTTGGGTGTTCGCCGGCGTAGCCGTAGGTTTTATCGGGGCAGGCCAGGTTAATACCCAACTGCTTAAACGCTTTAAAAGCGAGCAGATCGTAGGCGTAGCGGCTGTCGGCCAGGTTGTGTTTGCCGGCCTTTTCCTGTTAGGATCGGCGAATGGCTGGTTCGGCCTGGCAGGCACTATCGCTATGATCTTCCTTACCCTGTTCTTTGTCGGGCTGATCAATCCTAACACCTCCGCGTTATCTATGGCGCCGTTCAGCCGTAATGCCGGCATTGCGTCCGCCTTGCTGGGTTCTATGCAGCTCGGCCTGGGAGCGCTGTCTTCCTCTGCAATGAGTGCATTCAGCGGTAAGTCGGCTGTGCCGCTGGCAGCCATCATGGCTGTTTCGACTGCCCTGGCATTGATCATCCTGCTGATAGGACGCAGAAATATCAGACAAAAAGTCGAGGCTGATCCGGAAGCGATTGTGGCGCATTGATTTTTAGTCGATAGTCCATGGACCATGGTCAATAGCCAAACCGGATTTGCCATAAACCAGAATCCATGAACTATACGCTCCCTAACACCTCGTCAATGACCCCAAATTCCTTTGCCTCATCGGCGACCATCCAAAAGTCGCGGTCTGATACATCGTGTATCTTCTGGTATTCCTGCCCGCTGTGTTTGGCCAGGATGGTGTAGAGTTCCTTCTTTACCTTCAGCACTTCTTTGGCTGTGATCTCAATATCCGATGCCGGTCCCTGCACACCGCCCAGCGGCTGATGCAGCATAACCCGTGAGTGGGTGAGGGCGGCCCGCTTTTTAGCAGCGCCAGAACACAATAGTACAGCCGCCATCGAAGCAGCCATACCCGTGCAAATGGTAGCCACATCCGGACTGATCAAGTGCATAGTATCGTAGATGCCAAAACCCGCATAAACCGACCCGCCCGGCGAGTTGATATACATCTGGATGTCTCTTTTGGAGTCGGCTGATTGCAGGAACAATAGCTGCGCCTGGATAATGTTGGCGACGTTATCATCGATGGCGCTGCCGAGGAAGATGATACGGTCCATCATCAGCCGCGAGAAGACGTCCATCTGCGCTACGCGCATTTCGCGCTCCTCGGTAATGTAGGGTGTCATGGCATGCGGGATCATACTCTCGACCCTCGAAATATAATTGTCCACTGCCAGGCCCTGGACATGGCGATGCCCTACCGCGTATTTGCGGAACTCGTTTTTATCAATGTTCATAATATTAAATGATTACTTTTTTGAAAAGATGCCGAGGATATTTTGCCTGAACGAAATGTGTTTCTGTTCGGTAAATAATTGCTGATGAACAGCTTCGATCTCTTTTTTTAATTCTTCGCGGCCATATTTTTTTACCAGTGCGTATGTGTTTTGCTGGCAGTGCATCTTATCCCGCAACTCCGGTTCGAGCAATAGCCTGGCCTCAAACACCAGCCTGTCGCCAGATTCTGAGATTCGCAGCAAATGCGCCTCTATGCGTACGGTTTCAGACAGTGAAGTCCTCATAGGTAAGTGATTTTTCTTTTACCGTTTCCCTTACTTTTTCCAGGCATTTGTATTTCTGCACTGTGGCTGATCTTACCCCTGAAAACCCAAATTTTTCAGCAATATCATTCAGCGGCAACTGATCGTAATAAAAAGAGCGGAGCAAGTCCATACATTTCTTACCGGCCGTTTGCAGAAAGTTCAGCAATTTGCCGTCTGATACCTGTGTTTCGCCCTTATTTTCAGCATCAAACTCATTGATTGGGGTATACCTGCAATTATCCTTGTGTTTTTTCAGCCACAGGTGTTTGGCTATGCCAGTTAAATACGCTTTCTCATTTGTTTTGAGCGTGATGTCGCCGGCAACGGTTTTCTCATACCAGATCACCAGCGCATCCTGGAAAATATCTTTCGCTTCATCAAAAGTGCCGCCCATTTTGCTGACGTATCGCGCCACTGCGGGGAATGTGCTTTTATACAGATCGATAAAAAGCTTTTCCCTGTCTTTAGCCGGCAAGATTGAAATTTTCTCCTCAGTCATAAGCCCATCGTTTATTACTATGTGCAAGTTAGGGATGAAATATCACCGTTTGGAAAGAAAATTTTTGTGAATAGTCAATAAGTCAATACTTAATTTGTTAAACATTATGGAAAACTTGGATTCACTATTCACTATTGACCATTGACAAACTGCCAATTGCTGCTGCAACTGCTACTTTTCTTTCACCGTCGTCACCAATGAACCGTCCGGGCCGGTTGTTTCAAATACCAGCTCGTCGCCTTCCAATTTGGTGACGATGAACGGGAATTCCCGTGTTTTGCCGCCCGGCAGTACTTCCGTGTAGTGAATGCTGTCGGCGGATACGTGGTAACTGCCGTGCGATAATATGCCGCCGCCCCACCACATTTGAAGGCTATCTTTGGTAAAAAGAATGTAGGGTTTTTCTGAAACAATCTCGTCATGCTTTACACTGTCGGGTGGGTGGGCGAACGGATTTTCAACCTTCACATAATTCCATTTGCCGTAGAGATCGGCGGCCTTGAGTTCGATTTTGTGTTTGCACGAGCATACAGCGATGAGTAACAGGAAGATAATTAGAAGATTGCGGATCATGAGCGTAAACATAAACATTTGCGGAAATAATTTGGTGAGGTTTTGTTGTAAATAAATGATGGAAAAAGCATATTTGGTAAACAAAAAACCTGTCACAAACTGTAACATTATGCCTGCACGCGTATCCAATCATCGCTATTTAGCTAAGGTCTCAACAAGAAGCTATAAGCTATGTGAGGAGCCCGCACCTTAAGGGCTTCGTTTAAAAAATCAACTTAAAAAATGAACAATTTTCAGATGCTGTTATGGTGGGTTGTGCCCGTCATAATCCTTTTGCTGGCGTACAAATTTGTACTCCGCGTGTTTTTTGGTATGGTCATCGTTCCCGACGACCGCATTGGCCTGGTTGTAAAGAAATATGTCCTTTCGGGGGCCAAACGACTTCCGACCGGCCGCATTATCGCTACTAACGGCGAGGCTGGTATGCAGGCCAAGACGCTTGCACCGGGCCTGTACTGGGGCATGTGGCCCTGGCAGTATTCGGTTACGATGCAGCCCTTCGTTATCATCGAGCAGAATAAGCTCGGCCTGGTAAAGGCAAAGGACGGTGCTTCATTGGATACCGGCCGCGTACTGGGCAAGCCGGTTGAATGCGATAAGTTCCAGGATGCAGCCGCATTCCTGGAGAATGGCGGCCAAAAAGGTCCGCAGGCTGCTTTTCTTACGCCAGGCAACTACCGGGTAAACGCTTTTGCGTTCGAGATTGAGATGGTGCCTATAACCCAGGTACAGGATAACAAGGTAGGCGTTGTAACTACACTCGACGGCGAGCCGCTTGATAAAGGCGAGATCGCCGGCAGTTCGGTTGCGGGCCATCGCAACTTCCAGGACCCGATCGCGTTTATCACCGCCGGCGGTCGCAAAGGTTTGCAGGAAGATGTGATCCTGGCGGGTACTTATTACCTGAACCCCTGGTTTGTAACCGTGGAGCAGGTTGACATGGTTTATATCCCCATCGGTTATGTCGGCGTGGTCAATTCTTTCGTCGGCCCGGAAGGAAAAGATACCAGCGGCGAGAGCTTTAAACATGGCAACATCGTCAAGAAGAACGAAAAAGGTGTTTGGGATGAACCGCTCGATCCCGGTAAGCACCCGGTGAACATTTACACCCATGCCGTGGAGGTGGTACCCACAACCAATATCGTGCTCAACTGGGCAAACAGTCGTACGGAAGCGCATGAACTGGATAAGAACCTGTGTACCATTACCGTGCGTTCTTCTGACGGTTTTACTTTTAATCTCGACGTGTCGCAGATCATCCATATACCGCGCAATGAAGCGCCGAAAGTAATCGCTCGTTTTGGTAATATGAAAAACCTGGTGTCGCAGGTGCTGGAGCCTACCATTGCCAATTACTTCCGTAACTCGGCACAAAAAAGCGACGTGATCGAGTTCCTCGCGAACCGTATTCAGCGGCAGACGGATGCCAAAGACCATATCAGCAAAGTGCTGGCCGATTATAATGTGGTAGGCGTCGACACGCTGATCGGTGATATTGTGCCGCCTGAAGCCTTGATGAAAACGCTGACTGACCGTAAGCTGGCTGAACAAGAGAAGATCACTTACGAGATACAACGCAATGCCCAGGTAGAGCGCAAGGAGTTTGAAAGTGCCAAAGCCGGCGCCGATATGCAGCCAGAGGTAGTAAAATCGACACGCCAGGTTGAGATCAATACGCAGCTGGCTGCCTCAAAAGTTGCTGCCGCCAAAGGTGAGGCCGAATCAAAAACGATCAATGCTGAAGCTGACGCTAAAGTGAAGACGATCAATGCCAAAGCCGACGCCGAAGTGAAAACGGTGAACGCCGGCGCTGATGCCAAAGCCACCGAATTGAATGGTACGGCCGAGGCCGGTAAGATCAAAGCTGTCGGCCTGGCCGAAGCCGAAGTAACCAAGCAAAAGACGAATGCCATGGGTTCGGAACAGTATGCCATTGTTCGGGTGGCCGAAACTTTGGCCAGTAACCATATTAAGCTGGTGCCCGAAATATTGGTTAGCGGCAAGAACGGGGAGGGCAATGGTATGATCGATGCCCTTATCGGTACGGAATTGCTGAAGAAGATGCAGTCGGAAGCGGAAAAGCAGAAGGATCAGCCCAAAAATCAAGATAATAGTTCTGATAGAAGGACTGAGTAATAGCCTCTCTGGGACTTACCTTTAGTTTAGCTTCAACCAAAGTAATTAGGTTATTATTATTTATTGAAGCTAAGCTAAAGGTAAGTCTTAATTTGGAAAATAGGAGTTCAGGGCAAATTTGGCTTTTCGTTGGGCCGGGTTATGGAAGGACTACCCACCTCTACCAGTTCTTCCTCCTGAACTTTTGCTTCCTGTTTTGAAGCATAATTCAGCTTCCTGAAACGCCATAAGGCAAACGCCGGTTCCTGGAAGCGGTCGATGAGCTTAAAGTATTTGGGGAAATTGTGTATTTCGTCCAGCAGCACGCCGGGCACAATACCGTTGTTCTCCAGTATTTCCCGAATGGTATATTCCTGGTCCTTGGTAACCCAAATCTCGAAGTCGCGCCGTATCTCTTCTGCCTTATCCGCGTCGATACTGGCGTCCACACATATCACTTTATCGCCGGGTTTCATTTTGTTTGTTTTTTCCTGGACTACAGACCGTACTCCATAGCTGCTACTTAGGGTTGGCTATCGCCAGATTTTCTATCAGTCTCCTGGCGCTTTTTTCAGGCTATCCGCTTTCGCCTTGGCCTTTTTCTTAAAAAATCCTTTCAAAAGGAAGTTGTGCTGCGCCGCTTCCAGGTCGTCATTCAGTTTGATCGAACTTTCCTGCAAATTATGCAGCGTAGTACGCACTTGGCCGGCTCCTTTGGGGTCGTTCAGCAGCACGCCGATCGCACTATCCGTGGTGGTTAGCTTTTTTGTAGCGGCATTCAAATTTTCGACCGTTGAATTAGCATTCTTTACCACGGCCTGCAATTCCGTCGCAGCGGCTTTAATTCGGTTGAATGTAACGGTATCCGTTAATAGTTCATCGGCGAGCCCACCTTTGGTATTCAATTTTTTGCTGAATGCGTTCAACTGGTCCGCCATTCGCGCAGCGGTTTGGGTAGTGGCCTGCAGGTTACGCATGGAAGCTTTCAATTGTTGACCCATTGCGCTGTCGGCCAGTAAGGCGCCTACGGTTCCTTTTCCCTCTAATATATTATGGCTTAGCTGCTTGAAATCTTTGGTTATTGACAGCAGGTTTTCATTGTTTTGCTGCAGGGTTTTTTCAATTTCGTCCATAGACAATTGTTTTACCGCATGCAGCGTATCGCCATCCTGTACTGCAGGAGCGCTGGCCGTTCCACCTTCGATCACGATGATCCGGTTGCCGATAAGCCCATCCGACCCAACATGCACGCCGGCATCTTTATGAATATAAGGTTGTGCGTCCTCGTCAACGCTCATTCTAACGTTTACTTGCGACAAGCCTACAAATTGCACTTTGTTTATCGTACCAACCTTCACACCGGAGAACCATACGGCATTGCCCGATTTGAGGCCCGATACGTCGCTGAAGTTAGCGCTTACATGTATGCTTTTAGAAAATGTCTTTTGCGATCCGCCAAGCGTAAATACGCCGATAACGAATACCACAAGGCCCAATGATAAAAATATGCCGGTTATAATTGCTTTTCTGTTTTCTGCTCTATCCATATAATATGGGCAAGTATCTATTCTACAAAATTATATTCAAAAAATGGTTTTACACGGTCGTCATTGGTACTAAATACCTCTTCAAAGCTGCCCACACGCTGAAACTGCCCGTCAAGCAGCATGGCGATACGGTCACCTGTGCTTTTTGCGCAGGTCAGGTCGTGCGTAATGATGATCGAAGAGGTGTGGAACCTTTGCTGCACTTCGTTTATCAGGTCGTTTATTTCGGTACAGGTTATCGGGTCCAAACCGGCCGTTGGCTCGTCGTAAAGCATGATTTCCGGATTTAGTATCAGCGTTCGTGCAATGCCTACCCGCTTACGCTGACCTCCGGATAATTCCACCGGCATCTGGTTGATGGTATGCAGCAGGCCCACGGCGTCGAGCACCGTTTCTGTTGCCTGGTTGATTTCCTTCCGGGTCATACCTTTTTTGTTCCTTACCAGCGGGAATTCGAGGTTTTTTCGCACGGTCATGCTATCGTATAATGCACTGGCCTGGAAGGAAAAGCCTATCCTCACCCGCAACTCCTGTAATTCCTTGTCGGGAATGGTATTCATATCATGGCCAAGCACGTTCACTTCGCCCTTATCAGCTTTCAACAAACCGGAAATGATTTTGATTAATACCGATTTGCCTGTTCCCGAACGCCCCAGCACCACCAGGTTCTCACCCTGGTAAAGGTCGAGGTCGATACCGCGCAATACCTCCAGGTTGCCGAAGGCTTTGTACAACCCGCGAATAGTAATAACCGGGTTTTTGTAGTCGATATGTCCCTTCTGTTTTTCCATTACCTGAACCAGCCGGTTAGCTGTACAATAATCATTTCTTCAATAAAAACCAAAAACATGGCTGTTACCACCGCACCATTTGCAGCCTTTCCCACACCTTCGGTGCCTTTATTGGAATAGTAGCCCTGGTAACAGCCCACAATGCCAATGGTAAAACCAAATATGATTGACTTTATTAAGGACGACTCAAAATCGAGAAAAGTTATCGGCTCAAATACAGCCTCCATGTAGGCTTTGTAGCTCGTCCCTTCGTTGCCCGCGACATTCAAATATCCGCCCAGCAAACCGATAAAGGCCGTATAAGTAGCCAGTACCGGAATGATGATCGTAGTGGCTATAACGCGCGTGCAAACCAGATATTTGAATGGTTTGGTACCGGATACTTCCATGGCGTCGATCTGCTCGGTAACGCGCATCGAGCCTAATTCGGCGCCGATACTTGAACCTACTTTACCCGATGCGATAAGCGCCGTAACAAGCGGTGCCAGCGCCCGCAGTATGGCTATGGATACCAGCGAAGGCAGCCATGACGTGGCTCCGAACGATGCCAGTGAAGGCCGGGATTGCTTGGTAAAAATAAAACCTACGATAAAGCCGGTGAGCGTTATTAATGTAAACGATCGAACGCCGGTTTCATAACATTGCCTTACAATTTCTTTGAATTCATATGGCGGGCGAAAGGCTTCCCTGAAAAAACGAAAAATAAATGCGTTGATCTTGGCCATTCCGGCGAAGAAATCGGCGAGCTTCTGAACAAAGCCTGATCGTTTTTTTACGGGGACGGATGTGCTTTCAGTATTATCCATAAGCGGCGATAAAGGTATTATTTATCGGCGTACCAACCATGCAGTAACAGCAAAAACTTTGGTTTGTTGCCTGAAAATGATTTTTGACAAACATTTTCATAAACGAAAACATGCCTAAAAAAAGCCCGCCTGATTTTCGTAAGTTAATTTAGTATCAATAAACCGGGGGGGATTATTGGCCAAAACTATGCAAGGTAACTTTTTAAATACTTTGCGTTTTTGACCTTTGTTTTAGTTGTGAATTCGCTTAAATTTAGTACTATCGCATAAGAAACGTCAAAAAAGTATTATGCCGTACTTTATAAATGCCGGTATCTTTGAGACGAACCAATTTTAATATCTGATCTGATGTTTAGGGTAAAGTGCAGGATATGGCTGTTTGCGTTCGTTATGCTTTTGGGGGCGAACCGTGTAAAAGCACAGAACGATCAGTTCCAATTTTCGCGTCTTGATATCACTAATGGGTTGTCGCACAACCAGGTAAACTGCATTTTTAAAGACAGTAAGGGCTTTATGTGGTTTGGCACTTTGTCGGGGCTAAGCCGGTACGATGGGTACGAATTCAAGGTATTTAAACATGTCGCCAACGACACTTCAACGTTAATTGATGATTATATAGTTAATGTAGGCGAGGGCCCCGAAGGCAAACTTTGGGTAGAAACCCGTAACGGTTTTAATATTTACAACCCCGAGACGGAAACCTTTAGTCACAACATTGGAGGTTATCTGCGGTCGATCTCGATTCCCGATGAACATATCACCGCGATAAGAAAGGATCGCCAGGGCAATTTCTGGTTCCTGCACGCAACGCTCGGCCTTTTCAAGTTCAACCCGGTGACTAAAAAAGTCACGCACGTAGTGCACAACCCTTCTGATACAACTTCGATATACGCCAATACCGTGTCCGACCTGGCGCAGGATTCAAAGGGCAACATATGGCTTTGTTATTACAGCGGCGTGCTCGAAAAGCTCGATCCCGCTAATTACAGTGTGAAGTATCGCACTTATGCAATAGCCAAATTGCCGCCGGGGCTTAATACGTCGTATAAAATATATATCGATAACCAGGATGATGTGTGGGCCTTCGCTCCCTCTTATTCTTCCGGCGTTTACTATCTTGACCACCGCCTGGCTGTGTTGAAACATTTTGAAAGAGGTTCCCGCGGGCGCTATCTTAATACAGATGTTGTTTCCAATGTCATCCAGGATGATCATAACCGTATTTGGATAGCGACTGACCACGGAGGCATCAATCTGCTTAATAAAAAGGACTTCAGTATAAGGTACCTCCTGAACCGTGAAGACGACGATCGCAGTATCGGGCAGAATAGCCTGGTTTACATTTACAAGGATAATACAGGGATCATCTGGATAGGCACTTACAAGCGCGGAGTAAGCTACTATCACGAAAATATTATCAAGTTCGCTTATTACACACACCACTTATCCGATCCGAACAGCCTGCCATTTAGCGACATCAATAGCTTTGCCGAAGATAAGCTTGGCAATATATGGATAGCGACCAATGGCGGCGGCCTGATCTATTTCAATCGCAGAACAGGCAGCTTTAAGCAATACCTGCACGATTCCGGAAATCCGAACAGTCTGGCCAACAATGTTGTTGTGTGCCTGTATATCGATCATCAGCAAAAGCTATGGCTGGGCACTTATTACGGCGGACTCGATTGTTTCGACGGACAAACTTTTAAACATTATCGGCATGATGATGCGTTGCCGGGCAGTATTTCCGAAGACCGGGTTTGCTCGATAAGAGAAGACTCAGAACACCATCTGCTTGTGGGTACGCTTGCAAGCGGGGTAAATATACTGGATGAGAGAACGCAGAAGTTTTCGCATATTAAGTACAACAGTATCGATAATGCGATCCACTCCAATTACATCAGCGCCATGCTGGAGGACAGGCATGGGAATATCTGGATCGTGACATCGTACGGCGTGGACGTGCTGATGAAAAAAACACATCAGTTTGTCCACTACCTGCACAATGACAAGGATCCCAATAGCATTGTAAACAACAACACCAATAATATACTGGAAGATGATAGCGGACTGATATGGATCAGCACCCGCGAAGGGCTGAGCGTATTTAACCCCGGGACCGGCAAATTCGCCAATATGACAAAGCAGGACGGGTTGCCGGATAATACAGTGATCGATCTGCAGGAAGATCAGAATCATAATATCTGGGCAAGCACGCCAAACGGGCTGACCAATATCGTCGTCGACCGGTCGGCCGCCGGGCGCAAATTTCATTTTATTAATTACAACGAGAATGATGGTCTGCAGGGCCGCGAGTTTACCGAAAATTCGTCCCTAAGAACGCGTGACGGCTACTTGCTGTTTGGGGGCGGTAACGGCTTCAATATTTTTAAGCCTTCGGCCATACATTCGAGTACGGATGTACCCAACCTGGTGTTCACTGATTTTGAAATATTTAACGAGAGCCTGAGCCCGGGCGAGAAAACCAACGGACATGTTATTTTACCGCAATCGATCACCGAGTCGCACGCCATAAATCTCAAATACAATGAAAGCTCCTTCTCGATAGACTTTGCGGCGTTGAACTACTTTAATCCCGACAAAGTGAGGTACCAGTACAAGATGGAGAACTTTAATACGGATTGGGTAAATGCCGACAATAAAATACGCAAAGCCACTTACACTAATCTCGATCCGGGCGACTATATTTTCAGAGTCCGCGACTCGGGCAGTAATGGCTGGAATAGGAAAGAATTGGTTTTATACGTACATATTACGCCGCCTTTCTGGAAAACGGCCTGGGCTTATATACTGTATGCCATGGCAATTGCGGGGGCGCTCCTCTATATCCGCAGGCAGGGCATCCGAAAGATCAGGATGCAATTTGCAATAGAAAAAGAACGGGAGGAGGCGCAGCGCATGCACGAGCTCGACCTGATGAAGATACGCTTCTTTACCAACGTAAGCCACGAGTTCCGCACGCCGTTGTCACTCATCATGGCACCCGTCGATAAGTTGCTCAGGCAAACCCCGGAGCCCGATACCCAGCGGCAACTGCAAATGGTGAACCGCAATGCCCGCAGGCTGCTTAACCTGGTGAACCAGTTGCTCGATTTTCGCCGTATGGAGTACCAGGAACTGAAATTGCATGAAAAACCAGGCGACATTATTAAATTTATCAACGAGCTTTCGTACTCGTTTAATGACATAGGCGAACAAAAAGATATCAGCTTCATGTTCGACTCCGAAGCCGATACGTTTTATACCAGCTTTGATCACGATAAGATAGAACGTATCATTTTTAATCTTTTGTCCAACGCTTACAAGTTTACGCCGCAGGGCGGCCAGGTGAGCGTGCTGCTGAACGTGCTGGAGCCCGATGATCAGGGTCTGCACCTGCTCGAAATCCGGGTTATCGATACCGGCATCGGCATTCCGGACGGCAAATTGGAAAAGATATTCGAACCGTTCTTCCAAAACGATATTCCCGGCTCGATGCTCAACCTGGGCAGCGGTATCGGTCTCGCGATAACCAGGGAATTTGTGAGGCTGCACGGAGGAAGAATATTTGTCGAAAGTGAATTTAACCAGGGCAGTTGTTTTACCGTATCGCTGCCGCTGCTGCAACTCGATAAGTCGCTCTTTACCGACAAAGCAACCACGATAGAACACGATCCTGCCTTTATACCCCGCCACGGTCAGCAAAAGGTTGTTGCTTCCAATAGCCGGGACGCCAAAAAACCCACCGTACTGCTGGTCGAAGATAATGATGATTTCAGGTTCTATATTAAGGATAACCTGAAGGACTCTTTTAACATTATCGAAGCTGAGAATGGCAAAAAAGGATGGCAAAAAGCGCTGGCTATGCACCCCAACCTTGTGGTAAGCGATATCAGCATGCCTGAAATGAACGGGATTGACCTGTGCACGAAGTTGAAGAACGACAGCCGGACATCGCACATCCCGGTCATACTGTTGACTGCCCTTATCGGTGAAGAACAGCAACTAAAAGGATTGGAAACCGGGGCAACCGATTATATGACCAAGCCGTTCAATTTTGAAATACTGCTTTCAAAGATCAAAAACATCCTGAGCCAGCAGGAATATATGCGCAAAACTTACCAGAAGCAGGTCGACGTGACACCCACTGAAGAGCATGTCGATTCGCCGGATGAATTGTTCATTAAAAAGGTGCTGCTGCTGATCGACAACAATATATCCAACCCCAATTTCTCTGTTGAAGAATTGAGCGACGACATGTTCGTAAGCCGTTACACCCTCTACAAAAAGATACTGATGATGACCGGCAAAACGCCGAACGAACTGGTGCGCTCCATGCGCCTGAAGCGCGCCGCGCAACTGCTCGGTACGGGTCACCTTACCATATCGCAGGTGGGGCACAAAGTGGGCTTCAAGAGCCAGAAGTATTTTGTAAAAGCTTTTAAGGCCGAGTTTAATACCATACCCTCACGCTACGCCGAATCGGCCGCAGCAACTGATAATAAATTATCCTGATCGTATCTGCCAATCTGCGCGGGACTGATACATTTTTGCCATTTTCCGGTACCACGATTATTGCGTTTAAAAAGTCTTAACGCTTCGGGCAGGGGGCACATTTGTCTATTTTATTTCGCGCATGCCGTTTTATTTATAATTAATTGATTGATTTCTAAATAATTAAACCGGGTTGACATTTGTGCCCCTATTTATCCACAATCGCAGATTTATAAGCATATAGTTTTATCCCTGTAATAATGAAAATTTAACAGCCGGGCCTAAGCCGCTGTTGGATATTCAAAACATTTATAAACCATTTACTAAGATCTTTTTGTAATGCGGCCTGTAAAGGTCAAATGATAGGTTGCCTTTTCGCGGGTTCTTATAAGCGCATACATCAGGTTTTACAAGCGGTATAAACCAAATTAAACAGCAATCTAATTCAAATCAATTATAACTAAGTTCACTATGAGAAAATTTCTACGAATGGCCTTGCTGTTCGCTTCCTTCTTTATCGGTATCGCATCGGCGGTGGCGCAGGGAACAGGAACAGTAGTCAAAGGAACGGTAAGCGACGAAAAGGGGGAAACACTTCCCGGCGTTACAGTCACCGTAAAGGAAAACAAAACATCAGTCATTACTGATGTAAACGGGCGGTACAGTATCACGGTGCCATCGGGCGGCCGCACGCTGGTGTTCAGTTTCGTCGGCATGGAAAAACAGGAGGTAGTCATCGGTAACAGGACTACCATTAATGTTACGCTGCAAACCACCGCAACTGCGTTAAACGATGTGGTGGTGATCGGTTACGGTTCACAGAAGAAAGGGGATGTGAACGGCGCCATTTCGTCGGTTTCATCCCGGCAGATCCAGAATATTCCGCAGCCCAGCGTCGACCAGCTATTGCAGGGCCAAGCCGCTGGTGTAACGGTTACACAAAACTCAGGCCAGCCGGGCAGCGCTACTTCCGTTCACATACGCGGTATCAACAATTTTGGCCAGAGCGAGCCTCTGTACGTTATCGATGGTGTGGAAATGGGCGGCAATGCAGCGAACGGTTACAGCGGCGGGGCGCAGTTAAACAGCCCTGGTTCTTCTAACATGGAAACCACGGTAAGCCCCCTTTCAATGCTTAACCCGAATGACATCGAATCGATCGACATATTGAAAGATGCGTCGGCCAGCGCTATTTATGGCAGCAGGGGCGCAAACGGCGTCATCATTATTACCACAAAACGCGGCAAAAGTGGAAATGCAAAAATCTCATATGATGGGTTTGTGGGTTTGCAGCAGCAAGGTAAGTTTTTGAACGTGGACAACCTGCAGCAGTACGCGGCCCTGGAAAACAGGCTGGCCACTGCATTTGGCACACAGCCGAGGGCCGAATTTGCCAATCCGGCTATTTTAGGCCCCGGTACCAACTGGCAGGAAGCTATCTTCCGTACAGCAGTCGAGCAAAGCCATAACCTCAGCGTGTCGGGAGCCAATGATAAGTCAGACTATTATCTTTCCGCTGGCTACTTTAAACAGGACGGAACGATTTTGGGCTACGATTTCGATCGTTATACCATACGCAGCGTAGTTAATTCGCAGGCGAACAAATGGTTGAAGTTAGGCGCCGTTATGGGTGCCAGCCGCAGCGACGAGAATGTTGGAATGGGCAGCAACACAGGTATTATTTATAATGCTTTGCTGGCTACGCCCGACCAGGCAGTTTACAATCCCGACGGTTCGTTCGCCGGTCCGGCCTATGTTAACGGGCAATTCGAGGGCGGTCCTAACCCGGTTCAGCAAGCGCTGAATATCACAAATACCCTAACCAGGAGCGAAGTAAACGGCAACATATATGCCGACATAAAATTCTTCAAGGATTTGACCCTGCATTCGGAGCTTGACGGCGATTTCAACTGGGCCAACGGCCAAACTTTCAACCCGACATATTCATACGGCGCAGAAGGGGTAACTTCCATCAACCAGACGTTTCATAATGACAATGCTACCCTGGCCCGTGCGATGACAAACAGCAGTTATTGGAGCTGGAAAGAGTATTTTAATTATTCGCATACCTGGGGAAAACATAACCTGACGGCCCTGGCAGGCCGCGAGGTATGGGAGTCGAACTACGACTATATCCCGCTATCGGGCGTAGGTTTCCCGGCCGGTAACAACGTACAAAGTATCGCGCTGGCCAATGCTGTCGGTGCTACGGTGAACGAAGGTATAGGCACGCAAGTAATGCAATCGTACCTCGGCCGTTTTATTTATACCTACGACAACAAATACAGCATCACCGCGAACATCAGAAGCGATCAGAGCTCCAATTTTAACCCCGATCCTAATAAGCAAATCGGCTATTTCCCGGGTGTAGCAGTGTCATGGAGATTGTCGGAAGAGCCGTTTATGAAATTTATAAAGCCGGTAGCCGACAATATCAAGATCAGGTTAGGCTACGGTACAACAGGTAACTCGGGCGTTCCACAATATGTGTATGGCGCGTCGCTGAAAGGTGTGGCTACAGCTTTTGGCACAGGATTTATCATCAACAACGTTGCGAATCCAAACCTGACGTGGCAAACCACTATACAGAAAAACCTCGGAGTTGACCTGACCTTGCTCAACCGTATCGACATCACGTTCGATGCTTACGATAAAACCGCTAAAAACTTCCTGTTCCAGCAACCTCTGCCTTATTTCTTATTGGGCGGTCCGAATGAATACGGTGATAATCCGGCAGGGATTGCTCCTCCATTCATTAATGCCGGAAACATTGAAAATAAGGGTATAGAATTTACGATCAATAGCAGGAATATTGTCGGCAAAGATTTTAAATGGAGTACCACGTTAACATTCTCACATTACAACAATATTGTAACGTCCTTAAATGGCGTCCCTGCGATCAATGAATCCGTTGGTACGTCTTATATCAGCCTGCCGGCCACTAAAACAATTGTCGGTCAGCCTATCGGCGAATTTTATGGCTACAAGGTGCAGGGCGTAATAAAAACGCAGGCCGAATTGCAATACCTGGCTACGCACCCGCAAAACGTTACCGGCACAACGCCGCAGGTAGTTAGCAACGCCCAGGGAAATACCATATGGCTGGGTGATTTGCAGTACGTCGACACCAATCACGATGGCAAGGTTGACTCCAAAGACCAGGTGCCTTTGGGCAGCCCGAACCCTGATTTCACTTATGGGTTTACCAATAATTTTTCCTACAAGGATTTTGACCTGTCGATATTCTTCTATGGTTCGCACGGAGGTAAAATACTGGATGTGCTGGAATATCAAACCGCAGGCTTATCAAGTTTGTACCAGAACCAGTTAGCGTCGACCGCAAACTTCTGGACGCCGACTAATCCAAATTCAAACATCCCGGCGCCGCGTGCAGGGCTTGGAAACCCTAACCTGGTAATGTCCGACCGGTTTTTGGAAAGTGCATCGTTCCTTCGCCTGCAGAACGTCCGTTTAGGCTATACACTGCCGTCAAACTGGGCCAAATACATTGCGATGAGCAGTTTGAAAGTGTATTTAAGCGGGCAAAACCTATTTGTAATTACCAAGTACCCGGGCCTCGATCCTGAAATAGGTTCATTTAACGAAAATCCGTTGCTAATGAACATCGACATGGGAAGATATCCCGCGCCCCGCATTTTTACATTGGGAGTTAATGCACAGTTTTAATCTTTTAAAAGAAGCTTGATATGAAAAGACATATAAAATATATAACAGGATTAGCTGCGGTGGCCGGGATTATGGCCACAGGCTGCAAGAAGGACTTCTTTAACCGTCCGCCGCAGTCCAGTGTTACTGTTGGTAATTATTATCAAACAGAATCGCAGGTGCGGGCCGCTACCAATGGTTTATATGGGTCGCCCTGGTTTGGCTGGAACAATAAGGTTGGATGGGCAATCACCGAATTGTCGAGCGGGAACGGCTTTACCTATTCGTCTGACGTAAACGCCTTTATCACCTGGGCGGCGCCAAATGACAACCCGGAGTTGCTTGCCGCGTGGGACTCACCGTTTACGGTTATCGCACAGTGTAATGGACTGATCAATAACATGAAGCCGAGCATACCCGGTGTGCCGCAGGCCACGGTGAACAACGCCCTCGGCGAAGCACATTTAATGCGCGCGGTTGCCTATTTCTACCTGGTACGTGTTTTCGGGAATGTGCCCATCGTCGAAAATCCGCTCAATGAAGTAAATGATTTTCAAACAGTGCCGACTAATCCTATATCCGATGTGTACAAATTTATGGTCCAGGACCTGAAATTTGCGGAGGCCAACTGCTCGGCCAATACAGCAAGCACCGGGCATGGCGACAGTGGTTCTGCCTCGGCAATGCTCGCAAAAGTTTACCTGTACATGCAGGATTATGCCGATGCACAGAAAGAAGCCGAGAAGGTGATCAACAGCGGCGAATTTTCACTTTTGCCGACCTATGAGAACCTCTTCCAAACGGCTTATAACAACAATAAAGAAAGCATTTTGGCGATGCAGTGGATATCCAACGGCGGATATGATTATGGTAATTCCATACAGGCGTCGTGGGCTTATAACAGCACCATTACCGGTACCGGCGATGGCTATTCGGTTTTCGGTCCTACGATAGACCTGCAAAATGCATTCAAAGCTGAAGGCGGCGACACCATACGCAGGCATGCTACCATTATGCTGCCAGGCAGCTACTATCCCGACCTGGATGCGGCGACCGGCGGTTACACTTTTCCTAAAAACGGAAGCGCCCAGAACGAAAACGCTGCGGCTAAGAAATATGTGGTAGGTACGCCGGCCGACAATGGCGGCAAAAGCGCCTCACAGGCAGCCGGCAACAATACTTATATTATGCGTTATTCGGATGTGCTCTTGATCGATGCCGAGGCGATCTTAGGCCAGGCGGCCGGCGTACAGCCCGGTACCGGCATTCCGCTTACCGCATCGACCTCAGACCCTAAGGCTCTGGCAAGCTTTAACGCCGTTAGGACACGCGTTGGCGTACCGGCGGTTACTTCGTTTACTTATCAGCAGCTCCTGCTTGAAAGACGTCTGGAATTTGCGCTTGAGCAGGATTACTGGTTCGACCTGTGCCGAATCGACGGTTACCATCCGGCAGGATCGGCAACTTCGCCGACGCCTCACCCAACGGCTATTTCCATCATCAGCCAGCAGGAGAGGGGGACCTACAGTACTACGGCCGATAAAAGCCCGGTAATTTATTCGAATAAGTTAACTCCGACCGATGCTAACTTTTACTTCCCGGTTCCGGCTGTTGAGTCGGCGACGGATCCGAACCTGGTAAAAGCGCCGGTGCCTTATAAATTCAGCAATTAAGTAAAGATATTATATGAAAACGAAAATGAAATTAACGCTAACCTATTATTGGATACTGCCGGCTTTGGCGGTATTGGGTATAGCTTCCTGTAAAAAGGATAAGTACCTTGGCTATACGCCGGGTACAGGCGCCCCGACCATAACTTCGGTGGTGCAAATAAATAAGTCCGTGAAGGATACGATCACCCAGTCGACAACCACTTACAGCAGTTCCGGTGTGGTAACCACCGTGGTCGATACCAATTTTAGTCACACCTCGATAAAGGCGCTTGATTCGGCCACGGTAACGGGCAACCTGGGCGTTATGTATATGATAAAGGGCTCGAATTTGGGTAATACCACCAAACTTACCATCAATGGCGTTACCGTTTATTTTAACCGCAGTTGGGGAAGTGACAATTCGCTGATCTTTACGCTGCCGACAAATATTCCGTATGTGCAGCCGCAGTCGAATGAAATTGTGCTGACTACGCTGACGGGTAAAGTGAACTACAAATTTACTACGCTGCCTCCGCCGCCGACAATTACTCAAACGTCCGATTTCGACTTTTGGGCAAATTCGCAAATTACGCTGACCGGAAAAGGCTTCGCCTCGGTATCAGATATCAAGCTGACGACTACCGGTGATGAGGTAACCATCGTATCAAAGAACGACAGCACATTGGTATTGAAGATGCCTTCAAGCAGTACGGTTACAGAATCTACATTATCTTTTACTTACACTTCAGGATCGAATACCGGCGCCAAAATAGCTTCCAGCGCTGTGTTTAACGATTTGGATAACGCCTACACTATTTACTTCAATAACAGCTTCCAGAATTCATGGGGTGATAATTCCTGGTCGGGACCGTCAGGCTCACAGCCGGGTAATCCACATGCTTATGGAGGAACCAATTCTATCGAAGCAAGCTATCCTGCCGGCGCCTGGCAAATTGAAGGCTGGGCCAATTGGTACCCAAGCTTTGCATATGATGCCAGCTATAAATATTTAACCTTTTGGGTTAAAGGTGGAAAAGCAGATCATACCCTGGTATTGGTTGGCGATAAGATAGTTGGCGGATATGGACAAGTGCAAAATGCGAACGCGTATGCGGCCCAATTGGTTACCGTCCCAGCCGGTGTGTGGACATTTGTTAAAATACCGCTAAGCCCGCCTTCAACCGCGTTTTCAAAAACAGCAACGGCGCTTAACTACTGGGCTACGGGCTCACCGGCGCAGCAACTGGGATTCTTCCTCCAAGGTATGAGCGGAGATGTGAACGAGACCATGTATTTCGACGAAGTGGCATTTGTAAAATAAATATTTTCACAGCGCCGGGTACGACCCGCCCGGCGCTGTTTTCTTAAACAGTTTGAGATCGGTTGATTAGTTATCCGGATGCCGCCGGATGGTTTAGCACCGGCGGCATTTATTAACGTTTTCAAAACTGTAAGCGGTCAATTAAACAGCATACCAGCACATGATAAGCAATGTAATGCGGGAAATCACCCCACTTACGCCAAGCGATTGTTTTACTATATTTTCAAGGGTTAAGCAAAAGTTTGATTTTCCTTTACATTACCACGAAGAATATGAGCTGAACCTGATACTGAACGCCAAAGGCGCCAAACGGGTTATAGGCGGCCATATCGAAATGATCGACGACCTGGAACTGGCGCTGATCGGCCCGAATTTGTATCACGCCTGGTTTACGCATCAGTGTCAAAATACCGAGATCGTTGAAGTCACCATCCAATTTCACAAGGACCTTTTTGACGAAAAATTCCTGAAAAGGAACCAGCTTAACTTTTTAAGGACAATGTTCGAACGCTCGCAGCGCGGTATATTGTTTTCGCCCGAGACCGTATTGGCGCTAAAAGACAGGCTGCTTTCGCTCGATAAGAGAACGGGTTTTGATTCGGTACTGGAATTACTTTCCATTCTTCATGATCTTTCCATTTCGCGTAACATGCGCACGCTTTCCGACCTGGGTTTTACCAGCGAAAAGTTTTACTACAACAGCAGGCGGATTGAGAAGGTGTTCGAATATATGAATTTGAACTACAACAGGCAGGTAACACTGGCCGAAGTATCGCGGATAGCTAACATGCCTGAAGCGTCCTTCAGCAGGTTTATTAAAAAGCGTACCGGCAAAACGTTCATCGACAGCCTGAACGAGATCCGGCTGGGCCACGCGTCGCGTATGCTGATCGAGACTACCGATACTGTGGCCGAGATAGCCTACAAATGCGGCTTCAACAATATATCCAATTTCAACAGGATATTCAAGCGCAAGAAACTCTGCATACCCAAGGAGTTCCGGGAAACGTATACCAGCAATTGGGTATTTATTTAGATCAGAAAACTTATTGAATGAAAAACCTACCAAGGCTAAGCATACTGTTTTTGCTGGCGTCGTCGGCGCTTTATACCTGCAAAAAGGAAAACACCGGCAACCAGGTTAACAACAATAATAACGGTCCAACTACAGTTGGCAACACGCCGGAAACGATAACTAAGGGAACCGATCCGCAAGTGGCGGCCGCACAGGGTTTCTTCCTAACCGATTCATGGCAGGCCAAAATGTTCACCGTGCCCTCTAATGCCGCAACAGCTTCAAAGCCGGCTGCGTCGGACATTACGGTAACGATCGATTTGAGCCAGATCATTACTAAAGTGTCGCCCTATATTTTTGGCAATAATACTAATCCCTTCATGGGGCAATTTATCGATCAGCCGGTCCTGATGAGCAACCTTTCCACTTTATCGCCCAATATTTTGCGTTTTCCCGGTGGCAGCCTATCGGATATTTATTTCTGGAATGCCGGCAATGGCCAGGCCCCGGCCGATGCACCGGCACAATTGCTTGATGCTAACGGGAACGCCTCGAACGCGGGCTATTGGTATGGCAATAACCCGGCGGCGTGGACTTTAACGCTCGACAATTATTACAAAGTGCTGCAGCAGACCAACAGCACAGGTTTGATCACCGTCAACTATGGTTATGCGCGTTACGGAACCAGCGCCCACCCCGACCAGGCTGCTGCGCACCTGGCCGCACAATGGATACGGTATGATAAGGGTCGTACCAGATATTGGGAAATAGGAAACGAAATATACGGAAACTGGGAAGCCGGCTATCGCATCAACACGGCAGCTAACCAGGATGGACAGCCGGCGATAATCACGCCCGCTTTATATGGTACACACTTTAAAGTTTTTGCCGACTCGATGCGCGCGGCAGCAAAAGAGGTCGGCACTAGCATCCAGATCGGCATTGTTTTAACCGGTGATAACAGCGGATCATCGTCCGGCAACGTGGATAACTGGAATGCCGGTGTTTTAGCAACAGCCGGAAATACGCCTGATTTTTATGTGGTACACAATTATTATACACCTTACAATCAAAACTCTTCGCCCGATGTGATCTTTGGGACACCGGTTTTGGGCACGGCGTCGATGGTGAACTGGGTACGATCGAGCGTGGCAGGGGCGGGTGTTACCCAGAAACCGGTCGCCATGGATGAATACAATATTTTCGCGACGGGTTCCAACCAGATGGTTTCACAAATAGCGGGCATGCATGGAGTGATGGTTTTGGGCGAGGCGCTAAAGAACCAGGTGAGCATGGTTAGCCGCTGGGACCTGGCCAATGCCTGGGATAATGGCGACGATATGGGCATGTTTAATAATTCATCGCAAAACGGCGGCGCGGAGCCCGGCGCGCCTGCATGGAATGCCCGGCCGGCATTTTACTATATGTATTATTTCCAGAAGTATTTCGGCGACCGTATGGTTTATTCCAGCGTAACGGGAAGCAGCAGTATTTATAGCTACGCTTCAATGTTTTCGTCGGGCCAGGCCGGCGATATCCTGGTCAACACCAGCTCAAGCGATCAAACGGTTTCCATAGCTATCGACAATTTCATTCCCGGCGCAAAATATTATTACTATGTGCTCACCGGCGGAACTGACGCGACGTTTTCGCGCAAAGTGCTTGTCAATGGCAACGGTCCTTCGGGGAATTCGGGCGGACCTTCGAATTTTTTATCCATTCCGCCGGTTTCGGTGCCGCAAAAAGGTGGTATCAATATTACTATCCCTGCCTACGGAGTAGTATATTTGGTTGCCGATGGCAGCATTTAAACCTAAAAAATGAAAAGGACCGTATTTTTATTTTTGGCGTGCGTGTTCGTATGCCTGCAAAGCTTTGCGCAAAACAGCGCCGACCTTGCGCCAACCCCGCCTATGGGCTGGAACAGCTGGAATGTTTTTCAGACCAATATTAACGAACCTTTACTAAAGAGTATGGTCGACGCCTACATCTCCTCGGGAATGAAGGATGCCGGCTATAATTATTTTGTACTGGACGACGGCTGGATGGGAATGGAAAGGGACGCAAACGGGCAACTCGTGGCCGATCCGAAGAAATTCCCGAACGGGATGAAGGAGTTTGCCGATTACGTGCATTCCAAGGGCTTGAAATTTGGTATTTACAATTGCGCTGGTACCAAAACCTGCGCAGGCTACCCCGGCACACGCGGTCATGAGTACGAAGACGCCCGCCTGTATGCTTCATGGGGCGTGGATTACCTTAAATTTGATTGGTGCAATACAAATCGGATCGATGCCCAGGAGGCGTATGGAACTATGAGTAAAGCGCTGAAAGCGACAGGCCGCCCTATTGTGTTTAGTCTGTGCGAATGGGGCACTCACCAGCCGTGGCGGTGGGCTAAGGACGACGGCCAGTTGTGGCGTACCACCGGCGATATCGGTCCGGCATTTTCGAGTGATATTAAACGCGACGGATGGACAGCATTGTGTGTGCTGAGTATACTTGACCGGCAGGACAGCATCCGTCAGTATGCCGGCCCTGGTCACTGGAACGACCCTGATATGCTGGAGGTTGGCAACGGTATGACCTATAACGAAGATAAATCGCATTTTACATTGTGGTGCATGCTGGCCGCTCCGCTGATGTCGGGCAATAACCTGCATAGCATGTCGCCTCAAACAACTGGTATCTTAACCAATAAGGATGTGATCGCAATCGACCAGGACCCGCTTGGCGTTGAGTGTTTTAAGTATTCCATGACGGCGGACAGTGTGGAAACCCTGGTGCGCCCGCTGGTTAATGGCGACCTGGCGATTTGTTTCCTCAACCGTTCAGATAAACCTCAGAAGGTCGATTTCGACTGGTCGGCGCATCCGATCGATGATGCTATATCAAAAACTAATGCCGACTTTACCAAAACAACCTACAGGTTACGCGAGCTGTGGTCGAAAAAAGAAATGGGTACAACCAAAAGGCCGCTGAAGCAAGCCATACAGCCACACGACGTGATCATGCTGAGGTTGGTTAAGCAATAGCGGGTTGAAATAGTTGTATGGGTTGAAGCTTTGCTTTTTTAAGCTCAAACATTTTGGCTGCGGTCTTTCTTTTATGTATAAAAAGACCGATGAATGCATACCAGCAAAAATGGATCGATGTTTTAAACGCTGCGAACCTGAAGGATTGGCGTATAGAAGCTTTAGATGAGGATATCATTGTCGAAATGCCCCGGGTTACCGACCTGAAACTGATCAGGGACAGGGTGCCCGAGGTCTTAGCTGCGTTCTCTCTAGATAATACCGAACCCAAAGAGCGGCTGAAATTCATCTTCAAAAATGATGTTGAGCGTTTTGAATATGTGATCAACCCGACGGAAAAAGACTTAAGTCAACCCTGATCGAACTTAATTCTGCTTGAAATGATCGCCACGCATGCGCCCATGCAGGCTATGACCAGGAACGACGCACGCAAAGTTGCTATCCCGGCGATAAAACCGATAAGCGGCGGGCCGATCAAAAAGCCGGTGAAACCTATTGTTGTTACTGCCGTAAGTGCAATGCCCGGCGCCATACCGGCGGTTTTGCCTGCCGAGCTGTATATCATCGGTACTACGGATGAAACACCTACACCCACCAGCATAAAACCCAGAATGCCTGTAATCAGATGCGGAAACAATACGGAGATCAGCAGCCCGGTGGCGGTGAGGGAGCCGCTGATCTGCAGCGTGCGTTTCAGCCCATATTTACCGGCGAACCAGTCGGCTGTGAACCTGCCTGAGGCCATCATACACATAAAAGCGAAGTAGCCGGCACCCACCCAGCCCCCATTTGCCAGGATCACTTTTTTAAAATACACGCCGCTCCAGTCGAACATGGTTCCCTCACAGATCATGGAACAAAATGCCAGGATGCCCAGTTTTAACAGCGGCACCATAGCTTTCAGCCTTTCCCGTATCGATAACACCATAGCGCCTTCTTCGGCGGCCTTGCTGCTATCGTCTTCCAGGTCGCGCGAGGTAATGATCACGCCTGCAATGATCACGCAAAGAATGCATACAAAGTGGTAAAAGGGAATGATCTTTTCGCTGATCATAAATATGCCTACGCCTGCGCCCGTAAATCCCGCCAGGCTCCAGATGCCATGAAACGAGGCCATAATGGGCTTTGGATATAATTTCTCGGCCGCAACTGCTTGTGTGTTGACGGCGATGTTGACCGAATTCCCTACAAATCCGAAGCACCATAGGCAGCCTATCAGTTCATAAACGTTTTTCGCCGCGCCCAATCCGGCCAGGAAAATGCCATAAAACAGAATGGCTGCAACAAGCAATTTACGGCTACCTACCTTAGTGATAGCCCAGCCCGTAAAAGGCAGCGAGCACATCAGCCCGGTAGGTATGGCGAACAAAACACCGCCCAGGGCAGCATCCGACAGGTGGAGCGATTGTTGTATAGCGGGAATACGCGAGGCCCAACTGGCAAAACTCAACCCGGCCATGAAAAACATGGCGCCTACGGCGATACGGAGGGCTAATCGTGATTTAATTGTAGATGATGCCAATGCCATTTCTATGCCTGCAATCTTAGTGTTAAAGACACACTAATGAATATAAAAGTAAGGCAATTAAATCAAAACGCAATAAATGGGGGTGGTTTACCCGCAAACGCCATCAGGTGTACAACTTTCGCCTTCAATGATGGTTAATCCCGGCTTGTTCTCCTCCTGCCATTCGGAGAATGCTTTTTCCAGCGTTTCACTGAACGCCGGTACTTCCTGTGCGCCGGAGATACCATATTTGTTGTTCAGCACGAAGAACGGTACGCCCTGTATTCCCAGGTATTGCGCTTCGGCAATGTCGTGCTTTACCTTATCGGCAAAAGCATCACTTTCGAGCATTTGAATGATCTCATCGCGGTCGAGGCCGACTGCCGCACCTAAATCAACAAGCGTCTGCTTGTCATCGGTGTTTTTCCCTTCGGTAAAGTACGCTTTAAACAAGGCTTCTTCCATTTCATCACTCAGCCCATGCCTTTTAGCCAAACGACTCAATCGGTGTGCATCGAAGCTGTTGGCTACAATGGCCTTGTCAAAATCGTATTTCAGCCCTTCTTTTGCCGCCATGCCGGTTACATAGTCGTTCAGTTGCCTGGCGTGATCGGCCGTGATGCCTTTGGCTTCCGCGAGGTATTGATTTATGTTGACTGACGGGTCGGTTTTCATATAGGGATTAAGCTGGAAGCTTTTCCATTCCACTTCAAGCTGGTCTTTATGGCCGAATTGATTCATCGCGCTTTCAAACCTGCGCTTGCCGATGTAACAGAATGGACACATGACATCCGACCATATTTCAATTTTCATTTTCTTCATAGCTCGTAATCGTCCAAAGCTATGCCAATCGCTATACACGACCGTAAGCTTAAAGTAAAATTGCTGCCGAGGCGTCAGTTGCAGTAGTTAAGGTCGCCTTCTTTTAACCCCATGGGCTCAAAACCGAGTGGATGCGAATCGGTCGCGTGACCTTTATAATAGAATATGACTTTGCCATTATTGCCGATGTTGGCAGTTACGGAATCGACCGGCCCAAGGATATTGTTCAGATAGCCCGCCGAGAAAGTAGCCATGCCTTTATTAATGCGGATGCAATCGAGATCATTAAAAAGGCTCAGGCTGTCGACCGTCGAATAGTCGAGCTTGACACATACCTGGTAATAGTTCTTATTATAATAACGATAGGTTCGCACGCCAACGACCTTACCTCTGAATTGCAGCTTACCGATCTCGGACAGGCGTTTCTTCTGTACTTCGGCCTTATGCATGACGTTATAGGTTTGCGTTAGCATAACACTGACGAGGAAGATCGCGATAAGGCCCATCCCGAAAAATATTTTTTTGTTATCAACTGCCACGGTTTAAAAATATCGGTAATAATTTGAAATGCGAGCTTCCAAAAGTCTTGTTTTTTAAATAAATCAATATATTTATTGGATTATAAACCCTTTTTACCAATGCCGCATATAACTGTAGATCCCGCTCTGCCAGGCATTACAGGCCTGCTCAATTACCGGTTGGATACCGCTTTACCCATCCGCCAGCTTACACAAATACTGCTTCGCGGCGAATCGACGCTGACCGAAGGTGAGCGCGAGTTGATCGCTGCCGTAGTATCGAACGGCAACCAATGCAGGTTTTGTACGGCGGCGCATACCGCCGCAGCCGACTTGCTTTTAGGCGACAAGGAAACGTCCGAAAAAGCGAAGCACGATCCCGGAAACGCACCGGTGAGTGAAAAGATGAAATACCTGCTCGAGGTAGCGCGACGGGTCCAGGCCGACGCGCGTACGGTGTCGGCCGGTCTGGTAGCCGATGCCAAAAATGCCGGCGCCACCGAACTGGAGATACACGATACCGTGCTGATCGCCGCCTTGTTTTGCCTTTATAACAAATATGTAGATGGGCTGGCAACGGTAACGCCCACCGAGCCGGCAGTATATGAAAGGCTGGCGTTGATCTTGAGAGATCACGGGTACATGCCATCGCCCCATCGATACGCCACTTTAAACGCGAATTCTGATTAAGGATGAAAAAGGGAACGAAGTCTTTTCTTTTCTGGACAGGTATGTTCCTGCTTTTCGTGCCGGGGTTAGTGCACGCCTATTTGCTTATGCCTTTCCCGGGTAGCCAGGATATTGAAGCCATCCGGTTTTGCTATTATATCGAGAAAGTGATCCTGCCCCTGCGCATAGTTGGCGGGATCATGGTGCTATGGTACCTGCTGAAATATTATTCGCGAAACAAACGCAGCGCGAAAATAGTCAAAGGTGCTGTTTTGGCCCTCGGGCTGATCAGTTTATACGCAACCGATGTGGAATTTAAGGCGTCGAGTATGTTCGAAGAGCCCAGGACCGTTAAGTTCGCCAATGCCATCGATAATAAGGTGCCCGAAAGCTTTATCGTGCTTGGCGTGGTTAATAAAGGCGTGGCCAAGGCATACCCGCTCATCTACCTGGGCTATCATCACAAGGTACAGGACAATGTGGGTAACCTGCCGGTACTGGTTACCTACTGCACCATGTGCCGCACCGGCAGGGTCTATAGTCCGGTGATCGACGGCGCTCGCCAGGACTTCAGGCTGGTAGGGGCCAGGCACTACAACGCCATTATCGAGGACAAGGGCACGGGCACGTGGTGGTACCAGGCTACGGGCGAAGCAGCTGCCGGCCCTATGCGGGGATCGCATTTAAAGGAGCTGCCATACGAGCAATCCACCTTAAGCGCGTGGCTTGATAAACATCCCGGTTCGCTGATTCTGCAGCCGGACAGCCATTTTAAGGAAGATTATGACGACCTGAAAAATTACGACCGCCTGCAGGCTGTCGACAGGGATTCGACGCTTAAAAACAAGGATTCTTTAGTTCGCAAAAGCTGGTATGTGGGCATTATCGTGAATAAGCAGCCGAAGGCGTATAACTGGCGGAAACTGGAGAAGCAATGGTTCCTGAACGACAAAGTGGGTACCACGCCATTGTTTGTAGCCATAGAAGATGACAGCTCGACCTTTCACGTATGGAACCGGCATGTGGATGGAAAAGATCTCAATTTTATTATCGACACGACCGGCAATTTGATAGATAGTGAAACTTCGTCCGTATGGGATTGGGACGGCCTGTGTACATCAGGTCCCGAAAAAGGAAAACAATTAGCCAAAATACAGGCGTACCAGGAATACCGGCATTCATGGCTGCATTTTCATCCCGGCTCACAGTTTTGGGAAGGGAATTAAGAGATTTACGAAGTTTCAAAAACTTCGTAAATCTGAGATATGGCCATTGTCAATTATTCCTGCGCATTCCGCCAAATGGAAATATAACCTTAAAGCTGATGTCGCGCCCCATGTTATAGATACCCTGGCTTTGGCGGGTAACGGTTTGCTGAACGCCGTTGACGAAATAAAAATACTGCGCCAGGTTCAGGTGGTCGGCGTAGGCCGCGTTATTTAGGTTGCTACAGTTGATAAAAAGAGAACAGATTACCCGGCCCGTTTTCGGATTGACGAAATCAGTCCCGGCGCCGGCGTTGAACAGGGTATAGGCAGCCGAAGGAATTTCAGTATTCAATGCGCTGTAGATGTCATTTTGTGCCCAATCGTGCTGAACACCGACTTTAAAATAAGTGCGTTTTAAAACGGAATGCTCACCGGTAGTGATCCTGAATTTGAATTCCGTGTTTAGATGCGGGGCCGGTATCCAGGGCAGGTGGCTGGTCGAGTCGCTTGCATTGGGAATGCGTGTGCGGATATAGGTGAAGCCGTTATCCATTTCAAACCATCTTGCATTTGCCGGGTGGATATTCAGGTAACCCGAAACACCGGTAATAACGGCTACATTGGACGAAACATACTGGTAAACCGGGTAACCTTCCGAAACCGAACCAGTACGGTCGGCAAAAATGAAATCGTTGATGTGGTTGTAAAAACCGTCTGCTTCGAGGCTCACATCGTTGCCATTATACCCATAAGCAAGGTCAAACTGGTAACCTTGTTCGGCTTTTAAATCCGGATTCCCTTCCTGCACCGCGTTCGAGCCGATATTCAGGCCGTTGGCGGTCAGTTCGTTGATGGCAGGCGCGCGATAGCTTTTAGAAACATTTAGCTTAACATACTGATCGTTGGGGAGTTGGTACGAAGCGCCGATACTTCCCGAAAGACCGGTATAAGTGTTATCAAACCCTGCGAACTGTTGCTCTGCGCCCGGAGTTCCGGCCGGGACGATTGCCTGAGCGGTCGTTCCTCCGTTAATAAGCCACATTTCATCGCCCACAAAACTGGTCCGGTCAAGCCGGAGGCCGCCGGCGAGTGTCAGGTTTTTAAAATTCTTCTCGACGATGGCATAGCCGCCGATCTCGAAATTGGTGTAATTGGGTATCTCGAAATCACCGATATATGGCGCCGGCGGCTCCGCTCCGTTACGCTGCCATTCGTACATGCCGTTGACGCCCGCTGTAAGCTTCAGCCCTGAGTTAGCCCCTTCAACCTGGTACTTGAGCGAATAGGGAATGTCGTTCACCAGCATGTTGTTGGCGCCGACGAATCCTGAATCGATGTCGTGATGCACGCTCTGTGTAAATCCGATATCAAGGCCCAGCTTCCCCTTTCCGATATTTAGGCTGTTTTGCCACCAGGCCTGGTACTCGTCCAGCAATTTGTCGCCTGCTATTTTAGCTGAATAGGAATGAAAATCCGACCACGCAGGGTAGGTCCGACCGTCGACAGGTGTATCGAAAATAAACCTGCCTGTGCTGTCGCGGTTACCGTCGGGTACCTGTATGCGCCTGTGCAGGGCGCTGAATGTAAACCTGGAATATCCCCATGAGCGGTTTATGCCCAGCCGGAGCCTGCCATTAAACTGGTTCCAGGCAGTCCCCCACACATAACCATCTTTGGGGTTCGAGTAATCGTGGGCTGCTTCGCCGCTGCCCCTGAAGTCCCACACAAAACCATGATCATTTCCGGCAACATGCACCGAGGTGGCGATATAGCCATTGTTGGTGTGATATTCGGTGAGTGCGCTTCCTATCACTGTGCCGCTTTCGGGCAATGGCTCCGATTTGAAGCTGATAACGCCGGCTTCGGCGCTGGCGCCGTATTGCAGCGATGCCGGACCCCTGATCACTTCCGCGTTATTGACCGCATAAGGGTCGATCAAAATGCCGTGATCGTCGCCCCACTGAAAATCTTCCTGCGGTACGCCATCTGTAAGCACTAAAACGCGGTCGAACCCAAGCCCGTTGATCTGTGGTTTGGTCGTGCCCGGCCCTTCAGTTGTCGCGTTAATGCCGGGCTGGGACGAAACGAGGTCGATGGCCGTATTGGCTTTGGTTTCATTCACCATCCGGTGTGTAATCACCGTAATAGGCACAGTTGCGCGCTGGCGGGTGGTGGTGCTGCCCAACGCGGTAATAACCACGTCGGCCAGTTCATAGTTCGAAGCCGGTAATTTGAAATCGACGGTTAAGGTTGCACCGAGGTCGATAGTTTCACTGACGCTGGCATAGCCTATAGCCGTAACCTGCACCAGGTATTTACCCGAGGGCAGATTTTTCAATTCATACGCGCCCCCGTCGTTGGTGCTGGTTCCCACGTTCAGTTCGGGAATGGTAATGGTCGCGCCGGCAATGGGCTGCCCGGTAGTTTTGTCCGTTATTTTGCCGGTTATGCGGCCATCGAACGGCGGAGCGGCCTTAACTGTGCCGCATATCAGCAATAAAAATATAATAAAAAACAGCGAGAAACTGCTTCGTTTCGTTTCCATACAGAATATATAGTAAATGCACATTGATCGGACGTGCCTTTCCCAGGCAAGCCGGTTAAATAGTTAGAGAAAAGACTGGAATGCGGGTCAGCCTAGCTGCGGCGGCTGGAAGATGGATCCATGCCCATCAGGCAATTGGATACGTTTTGTGGGGATAAGCATCACCCCGATTACACGGGTGAAGAATTTCACCTGGGCGGGTTTCTCAAAAAAAACTTCCTGCACCAGGCTCTTTTGTGTTTCGCGCTCATTGGCGGCTTGCTTTTCATCAGCCTGTTTGAGCTTTTTCGCCAGGTAACAATGGCCGTTGCAATGCATCCACGGCTTGTCGCGGTTGATGCAAAGATGTTCGGCAATGTATTTCCTGTTTAGTTCGAAGCCGGCGTACACCAATACGCGCGAAAAGCTGCTGCTTAGAATGCAGAAAACAAGCAGCATCGCCGTGAACCTGTACTTCATGGCACAAAAGTAACCGGTCTTTCCCACTTGCACGTGATAACTGTCATTTTTTTTATTGACCAGTGTTTGGGGTTCTTTCGGGTCGGTTTCAACACCAGCCCGAATTTTCATTGCCGTTTATGGAAGATGATGCATTAATTAATAATTTTAGCTGTGCGTGAATCCAGCGGTCTCGTGCCTGAATTATGATCAAATACTTCATTCTATCAATTTTTCTATTGCCCTGTTCTGCTTTCGCACAAACCAGGGCCGAAGCAACGTTTCATGCATTACCTGCCCGGACCGGCATTTACACAACCGGTAATTACGTAGCAATGGGCCCTTTGACATGGAAATTTAAAACAGCGGGCAGAATATTCTCCTCGCCTGCCATTTATAATGGAATGGTTTACGTCGGCAGCGGGGATGGTAACCTGTATGCCGTTGGCGAGAAATCGGGCAGCCTGGTGTGGAAGTTTACTACCGGCGGCGCTGTGCATTCATCGCCTGCGGTGTATAACGATGTAGTGTATTTCGGCAGTTTTGACGGATATTATTATGCGGTCAACGCGAAAACAGGCAAACTGATATGGAGATTTAAAACGGCCGGCGAGCGGCTGGTCGGTGCAAAAGGATTGTGGACCATGAAGCCGAAGGATGAATATATGGACGATCCCTTCGACTTTTTCCTTTCATCGCCGGTGCTAAGTGCCGATAATAAAAACCCGTTGGTGTACTTCGGCAGCAGCGACGGCGATCTATATGCGCTGGATGCGCGGTCGGGAAAGGAAAAGTGGGCCTTCAAAACGCAGGGTATCATTCACACCAGTCCCGCAATTTATAAAGGCAAGGTCTATTTCGGCAGTTGGGACAGGAATTTGTACGCCCTTGATGCCAATACGGGTAAACTGCTTTGGCAATTCGAAACCAAAGATCAGCCGGTATACCACCTGCTGGAGGGTATCCAGTCGTCACCAGCCTGTGCGGATGGGATAGTGTACTTTGGTTCACGGGATGGATTTTTGTATGCGCTTAATGCCGAAACCGGGAAGCTGACCTGGAAATATGCAGCCAACGGCTCCTGGGTTCTGACGACTCCTGCCGTAAAAGATAGCACCGTGTACGCGGGTACGTCCGATACCTTTCTTTTCCTCGCATTCGACGCGAAAACCGGGAAACAAAAGTTCCAGTTTAAGGCCAATGGCTATGTTTATTCGTCGCCGGCAATTTGCGGCAATAACGCTTATTTTGGCGATTTCACCGGGAACTTTTTTGCGATCGATACCCGTTCGGGCAGATCAACAGGAGTATTCACCACTCCGGGGCGAACGCAGAATGCCGCTACCGTGCTGAAACGCGGCAATATTGACTTTAGTTATCTTGCTGGCAAGCGCGATCTTTCAATTTATTCCAGTACGGTTTACGGCATGAACAGGCTGTATACGCTCGGCCCGATCGTTTCTTCGCCGGCTATCGACAGCAATACGGTTTTCTTCGGCAGTGCCGACGGTTACCTGTACGCGTTGAATTTAAAGTGACAGTTATTTATCGGCCACCCGTTTCAGCGTGGCATGGAACTTATTGCCGTGCGCCTCGATATTCATCGAGATGGAATCGCCATCGGGATAGTACCTGCCATTGTGCGGAACAACTTCGCCGTTGTCGTCATAAACTTTGAAAGTAATGTCGTTGCCGGTTACTTTTCCTTCTTTTATTTCGGCCGGATTGCCATCGCCCTGCCCTGTCCCCGTTAACGTATCGCCCTGAAGTTTAAAAGTATAATTCAGTTGCAACTGGTTTCCGTCGGGCAGCGTGATGGGGCCGGCCCACTTACCCGAAATATCGGCAAACGTGGCAGCCATGCAAACTACAAAGCAGCTTACTAGCGCCGCTGCCATCAAAACACTTCTTTTCATGATTTTATTGGTTATCCCTTACAAAGGTCACATGATACTTCATGCTGTTTTCTGTAAAATTGAGTGAGATGGAATCGCCCTGCGTAATATATTTGCCGTCAACAGGAATGACGTTGCCGTCGGGGTCCTTTACATTAAATGTAAAATCGTCGCCTGTAATTTTGCCATCGTTAATCGCTAACGGATCGCCCTCGGCCTGGGCAGTACCGGTAAGCTTATCACCGCTGACATTGAAAACAAGGTGGAATTCATGGTCGTTGCCATCGGGGTCCTTTAACGAGCCTTTCCACTTACCCGACATATCGATAATTGCGGCTAACGCAAAGGTAGCGACACATGCCAGTGCTACGGTTAATAAAGTCTTTCTTTTCATGGTTTTTTGGTTTTTGTATAAGATGCCTTATCGGTGTAAGACGTTACAGATCAGGAGATTTTTTAATGAAAAAACCCCTCCGCAGGTAATCGACGGAAGGGCCTCTATGAAAACTATGGTATATGGTTTCTATTTATTATCCGCAGCACGGTTCAGCGTGGCATGCATCAGGTAACCCTGGTAATTGATGGTAAGACCGATCGAATCGCCCGCCGCAAAATATTTGCCGCTGTTCAGCACGTCAACGCCGTTAACATCGATATGGAAGAAAAGACTGTCGCCTTTTACTGTTCCCTGGGTCAGGTCTTCGCTGCCTTGCTGCGACACGCCCTGGCCGGTCAGCTTATCGCCGTCGGCTTTAAAGGTATAATTAAGGGGGTATTGGTTACCGTCGGGCGCATTGAGTGTGCCTTTCCAGGTGCCGTTCATATCGGCAAAATACGCGAACGCCATTGCGAACGAGCAAAGCAATACGGCGGTAATAAGTATCTTTTTCTTCATGGCTTGGTTGTTTTGTAATGGTTTGATATTAGGACTGCATGCACCGTGGATTGTTACACCCCCCCGCAAAAAAGCCAGCCTCATATAAAAAGCTCATGCTTATTTATCAACAGCCCTTTTCAGCGTGGTATGAGTCGATCTCATACCCACCCGAAGGCTGATCGAGTCGCCATCGGCATAGTATTTACCCCGGTTCTTGATTTTCATAGTGTTGACGTTTGCGGTGAACCACAAACTGTCGCCCTGAACTTTCCCATCGGATATTTCGAAGGTGCCTATTGCTGAAGTCAAACTGCCGGTCAGGGTTGTGCCGTCGCTTTTGAAGTTATACGTTATCGGGAATTCATTGCCGTCGGGGCCTTTGAGCATAGCCGACCATTTGCCGTTGATATCCGCAAACCAGGCATAGGCTGCACCGAAACAACAAATGAGGGCTAATGAGATAAAGATCTTCTTTTTCATGGCCGGTTGGGTTTTGCTAATGAAGCATAAATATAAAACTATTTTAAACGAAAAAACCCTCCGCCGTAGCGAAAGGGCTTTTACTATGAACTGTGTTTGGGTTGAATGTTACTTGGTTGTGTCGCGTACCACGGTAGTATGCACCGTCGATCCGCCAAAGTCGATATCGATACCGCACGAATCGGCATACATTTTACCCTTGTGCGGGTAGTCGGTGCCGTCAACCGTCACCTTGAAGCTAAAGGTGTCGCCCGCGATCTTGCCGTCATCGATGCTTACCGACCCGGCAGGCGATTCAGCGGTACCAGTCAGCTTATCGCCGTCGGCCTTAAAATTGTATACTACCTCCAGATCGTTGCCATCGGGTGTTTTAATGGTGCCCTTCCATTTGCCGTTCAGATCGGCCACTACGGCCATCACGAACAGGAAGCAACTGAGCAGGGCAGCCGGGATAAGAAACTTTCTTTTCATAATCGGGTTGGTTTTCAGGTAATAAAAATAGTTTTTTTATCGAAAAAAGAAAATGCAGCGCACAAGAATGTTTTCCACATAAGCTCATGCGGATCAAAAATTAAAATTCATAAATTCAAAATTGAACATCGGAAATTCGATGTTCAAATTATTACTTATTCGTCAGTATTGTAGCTCCTATGTTACTGCCTTGTTATCCAATATCTTAAGTTCGTGCGTTATATTCATATCAATTTAAACCGTTATGAAAGGCAGGTACTTATTGCTGCTGTTGTTTATTGCCCCGGTTATCTCATCGGCCCAGCTTAATAACCGCGACGAGCCCTTCAATGTCATGATGGTGGGGGTTGGCATGCAGGAAACTTTTATCACCAATGCGGCTTTCGACGCCTGGACGCAGCTATATCATCACCGGATGATAAGCAGCCGCCCGGCATTTGGCGGCGAGTTGGATTACATCTACAAACGATTCGATATCGGCGGGCACCTGACCGTGCCTTATCCATATGGTGTCGCGGGGGCTTATATCGGTACAAGAGTCACGCGCAGGCGCAGCCCGCTGGCAATGTTCCTCAACTTTGAAGCCGGTGGTTTTTACGGTCATTATAAAAACATACCGCCTTTGTACTATATGCCAACCTCCGACCAGGCAGGCCAGGACCTTTACCTTCGTTACACTGCCCTTTACATCGGCCTCTCGACCCGTACGTATTTTAACAGGCTGCATTTCCGCATTGGCAGCCGAAAGAAAGGGATTTCGGTCAATTCAGGCCTTTTTGTTACCGGGGGCTACATGCCTTTTGGCCGCCGATGGGAATATGGGTACGACACCATCGAATACAATGCCGACGAAAATGGCTCCAGCACCGTTTTTAATGGCGTAAAGATCAGTACCATACCCTACATGAGCCGGTTTTTTGTAAACGCAGGGCTCATCGTAGCGGTCGGCATTTGAAGTTAAGCGTTCAAAGGCGAAGGCAAATACTTGTTCGACTTAGTACTTTCGACTACTCCATTACACCCCCACCAGTTGTTTCATCATGCCATACCAGGCTTGATTGTAATACAATAATCCCTCGATGCCCGTAACAAGCAGGTAAAATGCTACCGCCCCAACGTATGCTTTATTTAATTGCTTGCGTGTTACCTGGTCGTACACGCCGACGGCAAGTACCAGTATCAGCGTTAGCAAAACTTCGTACGACCAGAAACGCCAGTATCCCTGGCTTACGGTAGTGTATTTCCAGTAATAATCGCCGAATATGGGCGACATCCTGATAGCGAGCCACCGGCCGAAACCGGCGTCGGTCAATATCAAGGTCGCCACCAGCATGAGCCGTTTATGCGCTACGTAGTTTTTCCTCAGGTAAACGCCGGCGCCGGCAATGCAGCCGAACATGATCATATCGCCAAATTGTACGACGGTAAAATGCAGGTCGCCGTTGGGTGTGCCGTACTCCAGCCGTTGAGTAATAATAGCCGCCATAGTGCCCAGTACCACCATTACCGGTATGAGGCCAAAGCTGATTAGCCCCAGTTTCTTGTGCAGGCCCAGGTTTTTGGTGCGCACAAGCAGTATTTGTACCGTGAACAATACCAGCCAGCCCACAAAAGCGAAGGCGTGGATATGTACGATGGCGGGGAAATGGAGCTTGCCCTGTATGCTGAGCTGCACCATTTCGTAGCCGAAACCTGAAAAGATGGCGGCCCATGCGATGAGCAGCATCGATAAAAAGAAGTTCCTGTCCGCCGGATAATACGCGATGAAAGTTTTTGAGTTATTCATGTTGTGAAAGGTTGAAAATCAGATTAATATAATAAAAACTTTGGATTGTGGAAGAGCAACTCCGCACCAAGTGCTTTATTTTACACCTATCATGTGCTTCATCAAAGAAAACCAGGTGTCGCTATAATATAAAAAGCCCTCGCTGGTTGTTACCAGCAGGTAAAGAGCCAAAGCCCACACGTATACTTTGGTCAGTCGTTTGCGGGTTACCAGGTCGTAAACGCCCAGGGCAAGTACGAGCGCAAAGGTTGGTAAAACGTCAAACGTCCAGAAACGCCAGAACCCCTGGCTTACGGTTGTATAGGTCCAGAAATAGTTGCCAAACAATGGGGAAATCTTGTAGCCAAGCCATCTCGCAAAACCGGGTTCGGTTAGTACCAGCGTCGATAACAGCATCAGCCGCTTATGCGCTACGTAATTTTTGCGCAAATAAACACCAGTGCCCGCAAAACAAGCAAACATTAACATATTGCCGAACTGGATGCATATAAAATGCAGGTCGCTGTCGGGTGTGCCGTATTGGAGCCTTGAGACAGTGATGATTACAAGAAGGCCCAATATCAGCATAACGGGTATGAGGCCAAGACTTAATAGTCCTAGTCTTTTGTGCAGAGCCAGGTTTTTGGTGCGCACAAGCAATACCTGTACGGTGAACAATACGAGCCAGGCTGTATAAACAACGGCATGCATATGGACAACAAGCGGGAAATGCAGCTTGCCCTGCGCGTTCAGTTGAACCATATCGTAACCAAAGCCTGAAATGATGGCAGCCCACGTGAAGAGTAACAGTACTAAAAAGAAGTTCCTGTCCGCGGGATAATACGCGATGAAAGTTTTTGAGTTGTTCATGTTGTGAAAGGTTGAAAATCAGGTGAATATACCAACAAATTTGAATTTAAAAAAGGGGGCTTAACGGAGCAGATCAAGTTAAAAAAATCTAATGTTCAGTGTCTGGCTTTTAGTAGCAAATTGTCTTTATTTTGCTCGTTTACTTCATGATTTCGCAAATCCAGGTTAAAATATGGTAACAACCAGCTAATAAATACCATGCTTTTTTCAGCATTGGCCTTTAACTTTGAATTTCATTAGCAACGCCATGAAAACCCGGATTTGCCTTTTGCTCCTTGGCAGTTTTAGCCTCTCCGCTTATGCGCAGAACAAAGATTACCCCATTCAGCCGGTGCCTTTTACCAGCGTAAAGCTGAGCGACCAATTCTGGACGTCGCGCATCGAGATCAACCGTACGGTAACTATCCCGGCGTCGTTCGCACGATGTGAAAGCACGGGCCGCGTGAAAAATTTCGTGATGGCGGCCGAGCACCAGGGCAAATTTTGCACAGTTTATCCTTTCGACGATACCGACATTTATAAAACCATCGAAGGGGCATCTTATTCTTTAGCCGAACATCCCGATCCGAAGCTGAGGGCCTACCTCGATTCGCTGATCAACATCGTCGGCAAGGCACAGGAACCCGACGGCTATCTGTATACTGCACGCAGCATCGACCCGCTGCATCCCGGTCCCTGGGCCGGTCCCGAGCGCTGGGTGAATGAACAGAAAATGAGCCACGAACTGTACGACTGCGGCCACCTGTACGAAGCTGCGGCCGCGCATTACTTAGCTACCGGCGAGCGCAACCTGCTTAACATCGCCTTAAAAAATGCTGACCTGCTGGTGCGCACTTTCGGACCTGATAAACTGCACGTAGCGCCGGGCCACGAGATTGTAGAAATGGGCCTGGTAAAACTGTATCGCATTACCGGCAAGAAAGACTATTTAATGCTGGCCAAGTTCTTCATCGACCAGCGCGGACATAAACAATACAACAAGAAGAGCCAGAGCGAATGGGAAAACGGCAAGTATTTCCAGGATGACGTGCCGGTAGTCGACCAGACCGAAGCCGAAGGCCACGCTGTACGCGCCATGTACCTGTACTCGGGTATGGCCGATGTGGCCGCTTTAACGGGCGACACCGCTTACCTGAAGGCGATCGACCGGATATGGAATAATATGGTCGGCAAAAAAATGTACGTGCAGGGCAGCATCGGCGCGGTGGGTGACGGCGAGCGTTTTGGCGAGAATTACGAACTGCCCAATGCCACTGCTTATAATGAGACTTGCGCGGCCATTGGCAGTGTGTTCTGGAACGAGCGTATGTTCCTGCTGCACGGTGATTCGAAATATATCGATGTGCTGGAAAAGACGCTTTACAACGGGTTAATATCAGGTGTTGGTTTGGATGGCAAGTCGTTCTTTTATACCAACGCCATGCAGATACACAATAATTTTAAAGGCCCGGATACCGAGCCGCAGCGGTCGGGCTGGTTCACCTGTTCCTGCTGCCCGACGAACGTCGTAAGGCTGATACCGTCGGTTCCGGGATATGTATATGCGGAGAACGGCAACACCGTTTATGTAAACCTGTTCATCAGCGGCGCCGGTAATCTAAAGGTTGACGGCAAAGCCGTCAATATCGTTCAGCAAAACAACTATCCCTGGGATGGCGCCCTGGCTTTCACCATCAATCCCGAAAAGAAGATGGACATGGACCTGCGGATGCGCATACCCGGCTGGGCGCAGAACGAGGCCATTCCGTCGGACTTGTACAGCTACGAAAAGACAACGGCGATGCAGGTTGAAATAAAAGTAAACGGCCTGCCGGTGAATTACCAGGTTGAAAAAGGGTACGCTGTGCTGAACCGCAAATGGAAAAAGGGCGACAAGGTTGAGGTTGTTTTACCAATGCAGGTTCGCCGCGTGGTGGCCAACTCCAATATTGCAGACGATATCGGCAAGGTTGCTTTGCAGCGCGGGCCGATCATGTATTGCGCCGAATGGAAAGACAATAACGGGTTGGCTTCCAACTTTATCGTACCGAAGGATGCCGCATTCAAACCGGAATACGAGGCCAGCCTGCTGAACGGGGTAATGGTGTTAAAGGCTGATGTAAAAACCGTCAATGTCGACGCCACAGGACAAAATATTAGTACCGGTAATGCGACCCTGACGGCTATACCTTATTATTCATGGGCGAACAGGGGCAAAGGCGAGATGACGGTCTGGTTCCCGGAGCAGGTGAAGTATGTGGATCTTTTCACCGAATAAATAACCCTATACATGAGAAAACCCCACTTATTGCAATTATTACTTGTATGCCTGTCGCTGTTTACGTTGCCGGCAATGGCACAGCGGATCACCATAAACCAGGGATGGAAACTGCACATCGGCGATTCGACGGCATGGTCGTCACCACAATATGATGATAGCCGCTGGCAGGCGGCCGATGTGAGCAAACCCTGGGAAGAGCAGGGCTACCCGCGTACCGACGGCTTTGGCTGGTACAGGCTGCACACCGTTATCCCTTCCTCGGTTCGTGAAAAAGCATACCTGAAAGACAGCCTGCATTTCGACCTGGGCTACTTAGACGATGGCGGTGAAGTATACCTGAACGGAAAGCTGGTTTATGAAAATTATCCCAGTGGCAGCGACATACGGCACGGCTTTTACGGGCCGGGCTCATTTTCCCTTTCGGCCAGCGATCCTGCCATACACTGGGACGCGCAGAACGTAATAGCCGTAAGACTGTTTGATACGGGCGGCGATGGAGGGTTGTATGGCGATAAATTTGATATCCGTATGGTCGACCTGATGGATAATGTCAGCGTCAATACCGGTGAGGGCTTTTTGTTCGAGAATCCCCTGAGCCTGAAAACTACCGTTAAGCTTGTGGTGAGCGGCGGCAGCTATGCTTACAGCGGCAAGCTGGCTATCGGCCTGGTCGACGCGGAAACCGGGAAAACGGTAAGCACGAATACGGTAGATGCTGATTTTGCGGCCGGGAAGCCATTCTCATACCGGTTCCCGGTGAATGTGCCGAAGAAAAGATCCTATCAACTGATATACACCTTTACCGATACCAAATCGGGCAAAGACATCAAAAAGACCGAGGGTACGCCCTATATTTTGACGCCTTATGTTAAGGCGTCACCACGGATCAATGGCCCGGATGTTTTTGGGGAACGTCCGGGCAATCCGTTCTTGTACCGGATTCCGGCTACCGGTCAGAAACCGTTGGCTTATAAAGCCGATGGCCTGCCCGCGGGTCTGAAACTCGATAAGGGTACTGGCATTATTACCGGCGTTGTCAACGAAAAAGGCGATTACCCGGTGGTATTTACCGTGAGCAATAAGTTGGGCAGCAACTCAAAGAAATTCACCATAAAAATTGGCGACCTGATCGGTTTAACTCCTGCGCTGGGCTGGAATAGCTGGAATGCCTGGGGTCTGAGCGTTAACGACCAGAAGGTGCGCATTTCGGCCAGGCAAATGGCCGATAAGCTGAGTGCGCATGGCTGGGCCTACATCAACATCGATGACGGGTGGGAGGCGCCGCAGCGCAATGCCGACGGCACGATTTCGCCTAACCAGAAATTCCCGGATATGAAGGCGCTGACCGGCTATGTGCATAGCCTGGGCTTAAGAATGGGTATTTATTCGTCGCCGGGACCGCGTACCTGCGGCGGTTACTTAGGCAGCTACCAGCATGAAGACCAGGACGCTCAAACTTATGGCGACTGGGGTATCGATTATCTGAAATACGACTGGTGTTCGTACGGACAGATCGCGCCGGCGCAACCAAGCCTTGCCGATTATCAAAAACCCTACCAGGTGATGCGCGCATCGCTTGACAAGGTACATCGCGACATCCTGTTCAGCTTTTGCCAGTACGGTATGGGTGACGTATGGCAATGGGGCGCCCAGGTAGGCGGCAATAGCTGGCGCACCACCGGCGATATAGAGGATACCTGGCAAAGCATGTCGGGCATCGGTTTCAGCCAGGACAAGGCCGCGCCTTATGCCCAGCCCGGTCATTTTAACGACCCTGATATGCTGGTGGTGGGTAAAGTAGGCTGGGGCGACAGTCAGCATAATACACGCCTGACACCTGACGAGCAGTATACGCACATCAGCTTGTGGAGTCTGTTATCCGCGCCGTTACTGATCGGCTGCGATATGGGCCGGCTTGATCAGTTTACGATGAACCTGCTGGATAACGACGAAGTGCTGGCCATAGACCAGGATGCTTTGGGCAAAGAGGCCAGGCAGGCAATAAAAACGGACACGTACCAGGTTTGGGTAAAAGATCTCGAAGATGGAAGTAAGGCGGTGGGCATATTTAATACAACGGAGCAATACCAGGAGGTAAAGCTTAACAAAGCTGATAATGGCTGGAGCGGCTACCACAAATACCGCGACGTATGGCAGCAAAAATACGTGATTACCAGCGGTCCGGATTTGTTGGCGAAAGTGCCGCCGCATGGCGTTTTGCTGCTGAAACTGAGTAAATAGCCCCACCCAACCCTCCCCGGAAGGGAGGGCTTTGGATGGGAATAAACCATATAAAGACTAACATAAAAATTAAAACAGAATCTCTTCTAAGGGAGGAGACAACGAGGGGCTTATGAAATTTGAATGGAAAGGGGTTTTCCCCGCGGTTACGACCAAGTTTACCAATAACGACGAACTGGACTTTGCGGCGTTCGATCACAATATCAGCGCACAATTAGAGGCAGGAGTGGATGGCCTTATCCTTGGCGGATCACTGGGCGAGGCAAGCGTTTTGAGCGATGAAGAAAAGTTCACTTTGCTGAAGCATACGGTCAATTTTGTGAACGGTAAAGTGCCGGTGCTGCTCAATATAGCCGAGCAGACGACTAAGGCGGCTGTAAACTGCGCTCAAAAAGCGTTGGACAACGGCGCAAGCGGCCTGATGATGCTTCCGCCGATGCGCTACAAAGCAGATGATGATGAAACGATCGCTTTCTTTTCGGCAGTGGCAAAAAGTACGCCATTGCCGGTCATGATCTATAATAACCCCGTGGACTATAAGATCGAGGTGACGCTGGATATGTTCGCCCGCCTGGCTGAATTCGACAACATACAGGCGGTAAAGGAATCGACCCGGGATATATCGAATGTAACAAGGATGATCAACCGTTTCGGCAGCCGTTTCAAAATACTGACCGGTGTTGATCCGCTGGCGATGGAAAGCCTGGTAATGGGCGCTGATGGTTGGGTAGCAGGCCTGGTTGACGCTTTCCCGCGGGAAACGGTGGCTATTTATCGTTTGGTAAAGGCTAACCGCAATAGCGAGGCGCTGGCCATTTACCGCTGGTTCCTGCCTGTGCTGGAGCTGGATATCCATCCCAAACTGGTGCAATACATTAAGCTTGCCGAGGTGGCTACAGGCATCGGTACCGAGAACGTGCGCGCACCCCGGCTGAAGGTACAGGGCGCCGAACGTGAACGGGTGATGAAGATCATTAACGACGCGCTGGCAGTTCGGCCGTCATTACCCGAAGGCAGTTGGGGCAGAGTAAGTGAATTGCAGGCTGTATAATTGAATAATACCTTAATTTTGTGACCTCTGTGACAGACTTGGCGCTAAAGTGCACCGATACTTCGCGGAGATTCACAAATACATTCTATGAAAACAGGAAACTTAATTGGTTATCAATACAAAGAGGGTGCGAAAACCTTCAAAGCTATCGAGCCAGCGACAGGTAAGGAATTGCAGGGAGACTTTGCGGTTGCTTCTGTTGATGATGTCGATGAGGCTTTAAATCTCGCAGAAAAAGCTTTCGCGGTTTATCGTTATACCGACAAAAAAACAAAGGCTGCTTTTTTGCGAAATATTGCTGCGGAGATCAATAATCTCGGCGATGAGCTGATCGAACGGGCTATGGCCGAGAGCGGTTTGCCGCAGGCACGCCTGCAGGGCGAACGCGGCCGTACCATGGGCCAGCTTAATATGTTTGCCGACCTGGTGGAAGAAGGCTCCTGGGTAGAAGCAGCGATCGACAGCGCTCTGCCCAATCGTCAGCCCGCCCCCCGGCCGGATATCCGCAAAATGCTGGTGCCGCTGGGGCCCGCCGTGGTTTTTGGCGCCAGCAACTTCCCGCTGGCATTTTCGGTTGCCGGCGGCGACACGGCTTCGGCATTGGCTGCCGGCTGTCCCGTGATCGTTAAAGCCCACCCGGCGCATCCGGGAACGAGCGCATTGGTGGCCGAAGCGATCAAAAAAGCGGCAGAAAAATCCGGTATGCCCGAAGGCGTGTTTTCCATACTTTATGACGACGGCTACACCGTAGGCGAGGCTTTGGTAAAGCACCCTAAAACAAAGATCGTGACCTTCACCGGCTCGTTCAAAGGCGGTATGGCGTTGGTGAAGTTAGCCCGGGAACGTGAGTATCCGATCCCGGTATTTGCCGAAATGGGCAGTATCAACCCGGTGTTTCTGTTGCCCGAAGCGCTGGAAAATCGCTGTGAGCAGATCGCCGAACAATATGCCGCTTCTATTACTTTAGGCGCCGGCCAGTTTTGCACTAACCCAGGCTTGCTGATTGGTATGAAGTCGCAGGCATTGGATAAATTCAAAACGGCATTGGGCGAGGCGATCGGCACGGTCGCTTCGGGAACTATGCTGACACCTGGCATTTGTAAAAACTATTCCGCGTTGTCGGAAGATATGCTGCGCGAGCAAGGTGTAACGATTATCGGGAAGTCGGGTAAGTTGAGCGAAGACAAATCGAACCAGGCTTTGCCACTGGTAGCCGAAGTAAGCGCATCATCGTTCCTGGTGAACCCAAAGTTAAAGGAAGAAGTATTCGGACCGTATTCCCTGCTGGTGATAGCAGATTATGAAGTGCAGTTACAACAAATTATCGAGGCCCTGCATGGTCAGCTTACAGCGAGTGTGGTGGCGGACGAAGGCGACCTGGAAAAGCATAAAGAATTGATCCAAAGCCTGGTAAATATAGCCGGTCGGGTAATGCTTAACAACGTGCCAACCGGGGTAGAGGTAGTGGCTGCGATGCAGCATGGCGGTCCTTTCCCGGCAACATCGGACGGGCGATTTACTTCCGTCGGAACCGGCGCGATCAAACGATTTGTGCGGCCGGTTAGCTGGCAAAATTGGAACAACGACCTGCTGCCCGATGAACTAAAGGACGGCAACCCGCTTGAGATATGGCGGCTGGTAGATAATAATTGGACGAAGTGAAGTCCCAAGTCGACAGTCTTGAGTCCTAAGTCGTATTCGTCCGGACTTTAGACTAACGACTTGAGACTTAAGATAACAAAAAATGTCATCTAAAACCTTTTTTTGCATAGACGCGCATACTTGTGGCAACCCCGTGCGTTTGGTAGCAGGTGGCGGCCCGAATTTGAGCGGGGACAACATGAGCGAGAAGCGCCAGCATTTTTTGCGCGAATATGATTGGATACGCAGGGGGCTGATGTTCGAGCCGCGCGGGCACGACATGATGTCGGGCAGTATTTTGTACCCGCCGCATGACCCGCAGAACGATGTGGCTGTTTTGTTTATAGAAACCAGCGGCTGCCTGCCGATGTGCGGCCATGGCACCATTGGCACGATCACTATCGCTATTGAAGAAGGGTTGATCGTACCAAAAACGCCTGGCATAGTGCGCATGGAAGCGCCTGCGGGACTCGTGATGATCGAGTATAAACAGGAAGGGAATAAAGTAAAATCTGTAAAGTTGACGAATGTGCCGGCCTACCTGGCTGCTGAAAACCTCGAAGTGGAATGCCCCGACCTGGGGACCTTGACCTTCGACGTAAGTTACGGTGGAAATTTTTATGCCATTGTCGATCCCCAAGCTAATTTTAAAGGTTTGGAAAATTACAGCGCCGATCAGTTGATCGCGTGGAGCAGGGTAATGCGGAAGCGGATAAACGAAAAATATACATTCGTTCACCCGGATAACCCGACGATCAATACCTGTACGCACATTTTATGGGCAGGCAAAACGATCTCGCCGGAAGCTACGGCACGAAACGCGGTTTTTTATGGCGATAAAGCCATCGACCGTTCGCCGTGCGGCACGGGTACATCGGCGCGCATGGCGCAGTGGCATGCCAAAGGCAAGCTGAAGAAAGGCGATCAGTTTATTCATGAAAGCATCATCGGCAGCCAATTCATCGGCAGAATAGAAGGGGAAACAACGGTAGGCGGTAAGCCTGCGATCATCCCCAGCATTGAGGGCTGGGCCAGGATATACGGATATAATACCATAAAAATTGATGACCAGGACGACCCGTACGCGTTTGGTTTCCAGGTGATATAAACAGCCCTCCCAAACCCTCCCCGGGAGGGCGGGCTTTAAAAGATAGATAACAAAACAAAAAAATCTCCCCCTTTAGGGGGAGATTTAGAGGGGGTTAATATGAGTAAAGCAATAATCATCGGCGGCGGTGTAATAGGACTGTTTTCGGCGTATTACCTGCACAAATCGGGCTGGGAAGTTGAAGTGATCGATCAGGGCGATCTGTCTGACAATTGTTCGTATGGGAATGCAGGCATGGTCACGCCGAGCCATTTTGTGCCGCTGGCTGCGCCCGGCATGGTGGAGCAAGGTATCCGCTGGATGTTCAATAGTAAGAGCCCGTTTTATGTACGCCCTTCGCTCAACCCCGAATTGTTTGGTTGGGGTTTAAAATTCATTAAAAGCGCTACTAAAAAACATGTCGATCGCTCGGCTGGGCCGCTCCGCGATATCTCCCTGCTCAGCAAAAAACTGTACCACGAATTTGAACAGGATACCAAACTCGAATTTGGCCTGGAAGACAAGGGAATACTGATGCTTTTCAAAACCCCTAAAATGGTGGAAGAAGAGAAGCACCTGGCTGAAGAAGCCGCTAACCTGGGTTTGGATGCGCAATATCTGAGCCCCGGCGAGTGCGCCAAACTACAGCCTGGGGTAGAGTTGGATATTGCCGGCGCCGTGCATTACCACTGCGACGCGCACCTTTATCCCAACAAGTTGATGAAGGTTTTGGTAAAATACCTGGAAGACTCGGGCGTAAGGATGCATCGCCATACGAAGATCGTCAGTATCGCACATAGCAATGATAAGATCACGTCATTCAACAGCACCGACCGGGAATTTAAAGGCGATGCTTATGTGATCGCAACGGGCGCATGGTCGCCGGCAGTGGCTAAACTAACCGGCTTGCACGTGCCGCTGATGCCGGGCAAAGGCTATTCTTTTATGGTTCCGCAGGATGAGAAGAGAAAAATGACTATTCCTTCTATTTTGGTTGAGGCCAAGGTAGCGGTGACACCGATGAACGGCAGCATCCGTTACGGCGGTACCATGGAAGTAGGCAAAATAAACGATAAGGTAAATATGAACCGGGTAAAAGGGATTGTCGAATCGGTACCCAAATACTTCCCGGATTTTAAACCCGCGGTACCGGCCGTAAAAGATATTTGGTTCGGCTTCCGACCCGTCTCGCCGGATGGTATGCCTTATATCGGTTTGTCAAAAAAATACAAGAACCTTGCCATCGCCACCGGCCATGCTATGATAGGCCTTAGTTTAGGACCTGCGACCGGCAAACTGATCGCGGAAGTATTGAATGGATCGCCGGTCTCCGCGGACATCAAACCTTACGAGGTGGAGCGGTTTGAATAGAGCTTATTTAGCCCCTCCACCCTCCAGGTTTTTGATCCGATCCGCTGCGTAACCATTTTTAGGGTTTAGCTCGTAGGCTTTTTTAAAGTTTTTTAATGCGAGATCCTTTTGGCCGGCTGCTTCGTAGCCCTCAGCCAGGCTATCATAGGCATTAGCACTCCCAGGATGGGCATCGAGATTGTATTTGAATATTTCAACAGCGGCTTGCTTCTTATTGTCGCGCATCAGGATGAAGCCCAGGTCGTTCACATCATCTTCCGGTAAGTTGAATCCGCTGTCTTTTTGTTTCATGCCCCGGGCTATTTCGCCCGCATGGCCATAACCCTGTTTTTCAAGCTTTGCCCAAAACTCTTTCATCCTTGCCAGCTCATGGAATTGGTAACCGGTCCAAAAACAGGGCCACCAGGTTTGGTTTGGAAAAAAAGTATTCAGTATATCATTTGTGGGATGTAACCCCCACTGGCTGTAGGTAAAATAGACCAAGATTTCTTTCGTTTCGGGATTAGCAATATAAAATGCCTTAAAATCGCCGTTATCCCCCCAATGCCATATCCATTTGCCGGTTTCATTTTCCTGCAGGCCCACTCCAAGGCCCCATGAAATATGCTTTTTCGTTTCCGAGTCGATATTATGCTTATACCAATCAGCATTCGATTGCGTGGTGAACATCATTTTTTGTGTTTCCGGGTTTAATCCCTGTCTGGCTGACAGGGCCTGTAAAAACCGGGCATAGTCCGTTGCACAGGTAAGCAGGCTTGCGGCAGCCATTTGCGTTTTGTGCCTGTTCATGGCGTCCTCGCTATTGCCAAAGGCGGCCGTTGTATCAAATTTATCGGTCCACTCATAGCTGCTGTTCGTCATGCCCAGGGGTGTAAATACTTCCTGGCGCGCCAGCTCGTTCAGCGGTTTGCCGGTCAGTTTCTCAACCACATGCTGCAGGTATTGGAAACCCTCGCCCGAATAAGAAAACGTGCTGTCGGGCGTAAAAATAAGTTCGGCATACTTGTCGCCCCAATTGGGCAGGCCCGTAGTATGGCGCAGCACCATCCTGGCCGTGATCTTGGCATAGCGTGGATCTTTCGGGTCAAACCTTTCATAATCGCTGAGGTAATGGACCAGCGGGGTATCCAGGCTGATAACACCCCGGTCGTACAGGCGCATGACGATGTATGAAAAAACGCATTTGCTCAGCGAAGCGGCCTCAAAAATGGTATTGGAGGTAACCCGTTTATCCGACCCCTTGCTCCTGAAGCCGATATTGAAATTTTGAACCTTATCGCCTTTAATGCAAACCAGTTGTATCCCCGGGATACCGTACGGCTTGATGATGTCGTTCAGTTGCTGTTCCTGTGCGAACGCCTGGTAGCAGATCAGTAAAAGTGCAAGCGCGGTTAGGAGTTTCTTCATGGCTGTTGGTGTCTTATTACAAGACGTGCCAGGCCGTCTTCCGTTGCAATTGAAACGATTAAAATTCTAACCTTCCGGCTAGGTCTTACGGAGAGGTATAATAGTAGATCGGTGCAAACACGCCTTCGCTGGTGGTGTAGTAGCCTTTCCCGTCGGGTGTAAATCCTATCGCTTCGCCCTGCTTTTCAAATTTGTAAGGCAGCTCTCTCGGCTTTCTTTGCATGGTTTGCCAAACGGGTTCGTTATTCTCGCGTTTCCAATAGAACACTTTTTCGTAGTTCTTCAGCAATATTTGCTGCCCGTCTTTGGAAATATCGCCTGCGGTGATCCATTTGAAGGGTTTAAATCCCGCAAAATAAAGCTTACAGCGTTTGGTAAGCACCAAGGTATCGTTCGGTTTGAAATTTAAAGGAGAGGTGTAGACGGTTACCGAATCCGTACGCTTGGAAACGATGTACAGCAGTTTGGCTACCGGATCGACCATAAGTGTTTCTGCATCGCGCGGGCCGTCGGGATATTTATAGTAAACAGGTACCGCACCGGCATGTACAATGCTGTCTTTCCCGATCCAGGATTTTTGTTCCTCGAGCCTGTAAACTGTAATGTATTTGCGCTTGGACGGATTATCGCCGATATCGCCCAGGTAAACGTAGCTCTTACCGGCCGCGGGACCGGGACCCACAGCTATATCCTCGCAATCGTGCACGCCGAGCGGTTCGGCCGGGTCTCCTTTAAAATAAATTACCGACCTGATATCGCCTTTGGGCGTAATGGCAAAAAAACGGCTCGTATCGCCGCTGTCGTTATGTACATAATAAATGCCGCTGTTGACGCGGGATGCCGCAATGCCCGATATTTCGTCCATTTCCCTGTTCGAAAGACGGCCGGTTATGTCCTGGCTTTTTTCGGTATGCTTGTGTTCGGCATAGGCCAAAAAAAACAATGCCAATACCAGGGGCAGTATGATCTTTATTTTTTTGGTGCGGCTCATGAATAATAGAACATCTTTAACGCAAAAGAACGGAAATTGTGCCAATTCAATATAAAGAATTGGCAATGTGACGTTTCCGATACAATAAAATTGCGCTGTTATTTGTTTTCGGTAACGCCACATCGGCAACGCAGGTAGCAGTTTGCCAAACAGCGCGGGTACGGTAAGCAGGCGCTATTGAGCTATTAAAACCTGGTTTTCCCTTGTAAGGATTTCGGCAGCCGAGCGGTAATCGGCCAGGCCGAGTTCGTGAACATACCTGCAATTGCAGCTATGCCCCGGCGCTATAAACACGGGCATATCAAAACCTAACTGCTGGTAATAGGGCGTAATGAAAGCCTGTACAGGCAGGCTGTTCGCTGTGTCGATGATCGGTGAGGTCAGTTTTTTTAGAGGTTTGAGCAAAAGCCTGACATCGCAAATTCTAAAATCGTCGTTCAATGGTATCCAGCGGTTTACTTCATCAATGGCAACGAGCAAAGCGTCGTGCCTGATGCCTTTGAGTATTCCAATACTTTCTTCGCCGCTTAACAGCGTCCTGATCACTACCTGCTGCCCGATGTACCTGCTAAAAATCAATATCTGTTCCGATGCCCTTAACTTCTTCATTGTGCTAATATTATTAGCAAATGTAACAAGCGGCATCGAAAAAACAAATAGCCGTTGCGAAAATTTTTAGCTGATGGTCTCAAGCTCTATATCGTGCCGGGCTTTGTCCGTCAGCTTCACTTTCCCGCGTTCTTTGCGAATAATGCGGTTATAAAGCGAAATTTCCTTCTCAAAAAGGAAGCGGAAAAAAAGCACCGTCCACGACTTATGCGAAAGCAGCGTGTCGTAGTATTCGGGGGCCGATTTTTTTATCTGAGGTAATTTATTCCACGGAATTGATGGAAAATCGTGATGTTCATTGTGATAGCCCACATTGAAAGCTACCGTATTCAGCGGGCCGTAATAGCTGTACGTTTCCTGGTCGCTTTTGAACGTGAGATAATGCTCCTGTACCCAGCGGGCGCCCAGCGGGTGCAGGCCGATGGAAAACCAAAAGCTGATGAACAAAAAGCCGAGGGCGTGCCATCCCATAAAATACCAAACCACGACGTTAAACGCCACCTGGACCAGGATGTTGATCATCAGCCATTTATCGAAGAATTTGATCTCCCGAAGCCTGGCTACCCGCGTGCCCTGGAATAACGGGAAAAGGAAAAGCCACAGCACTTTGCCGATAAAATAATTATTGATCAGCCTGGCTTCCCATTTATTGGGCAGGTCGGCATCCAGTTCATGAATACCCTGGAAAGAGTGGTGTTTGATATGATATTTTTCGAATGAAATGGCGCCCGGTACGACGTGCGGAAGATTTGCGATGATGGCGGCCCACCGGTTGGCCAAAGCGTTCCTGAATACCAGTTGATGCGTGCACTCATGGATCATCACAAACAAGGCGTGATTCGCAAAAGCTCCGTATAAGTATGCCGCAGCAAAAATCATCCACCATGATTGATCGCGCAGAAGCCAGGCGCCCAATATCATTGACCCAACCAGTCCAAGGATCGCAACCATAGTCATCGGGTTCTTTCCAATAAGTTCCCGTATTTCAGGCGACTGTTTTAATATTTTTTTAGTACGGGTGCGGTGTGGTTCAGATTCAGTAGAATAAACGAAATCGGTCTTTCGGGCCATACAGTATTTTCTTATTTTTTAAATTTTTTACTCAATCAGCACTAATATTTTCCTAAAGGTATAAAATACAATCTGGAGACATTTTGTTTTTATACGATTAACATTAAATTAATGTAAAATTTTTGTGGCTAAATATATAGGTTAATTCGTTACAAACGTCAAATTTGTTTACAAATAATTTTGGTGCGGCGCATGGAACTCCCCGCGTTTATACAGGATGTGCAGCATACTTGGCAGTACGATCAGCAGCAGCGGCAAAGCCACGATGAATCCGCCTATAACTGCGATTGCCAGCGGCTGGTGCAATTGCGCGCCCGCGCCGATGCCGAGCGCCAGCGGCATTAAAGCGATAATAGCGCCTATGGCAGTCATCAGTTTGGGGCGTAAACGGGTAGATATAGAATAAACGACAGCTTCATCGATGCATTGGTGTACCTGGCCGGGCTCGTTCGCCATATTCTCCTGGGCGCGTTGTTTGAACTGCAGAAACGTGAAAATGGAGTTTTCGCCAATGATACCCACGATCATGATCAGCCCGGTATAGCTGCCTACATTTAAGGGCGTATGAGTGATCAGCAGCGCCAGCAGGCTGCCCGAGGTACCCAAAACGGCCAGAACGAGGATGAGGAGCGCGATGCGGAATTGTTTGAACAGGAACAGGATAACGCCGAACACGAGCAGGCTGGCAACGATGAGGATGGTTAGAAGCTCCTTAAAAGATTGTTGCTGCTTGGCATAATCGCCGCCATACGCAATGCTGTATCCCTGGGGCAGGCTTACCTTTTGGGCTATGCTCTTCTGAATTTTAGGAATGATGTTACCGATACTGCCACTGTCGAGCCGCGCTGTAACGATACCCATGCTTTGCAGGTTCTCGCGGTTTATCTCGGCCTGCCCGGATGCCAATTCCACCGATGCGAGTTCGCTCAGCGGGATCAGTTTACCGGCCGGAGTGAATATATTCGCATTCCTGATATCTTCAATGTGCAGGCTGCGGTTGCCGGGGTATACCATACGGATAGGCGATAGTTGTTCGCGTTCGAGCATATTGCCGATGACATTACCCTCAAGGCTGGTTTGCAACTGAAACTGGAGGCTGGCTGGGGTAATGTTGTACTGGGCAAGTTTGCTGTAATACGGGTCGATACTGACAGCCGGCCCGGCTATCACGATTCCGTCGAATACGTCCGCAGTACCTTTTACGGCATTTGTGGCGTCGGCGATCTGTTTGGACAAGTCCTGCAGCCGTTGCTGGTTATCGCCAAAAACCTTGATCTCGATGGGTTGCACCGAAGTCGTCAGGTCACCCAGCATATCGGTTATCACCTGCCCAAAATCGACACGCAGTGCCGGCTGTGTTGCCGCTATCTGCTGGCGAAGGTCGCTTATTACCTCCTCCGTGGTTTTCTTGCGGTCTTTTTTAAGCTGGATGAGGTAGTCGCCCGTATTAGGCTCGGTAATAAAAAAGCCCATTTGCGTACCGGTTCGCCTGGAATAAGCTTCTACCTCGGGTTCCTTAATGATCAGCTTTTCGATCTCCCTCAGCATCCGGTCTGTTTCCTCGAGCGAGGTTCCGGGCGGCGAAGTATAATCCAGTACGATGCTTCCCTCGTCCATTTCGGGTAAAAATCCGCTTTCCAGCATCGGTGGCACTATCACGATAGCCAACACCGCGGCGCCGGCGATGATCACACTGACAAATGGCCTTAAAATGAACCATTTTACCCACTTTTGCGATCTTACCGGGTGGGCTTTTTCCTGAAATGCGCCGGGCTTGTTGCGGGTAAGCAGCAAGTAAATGGTGGGCAAGCCTATCCAGGTAACAAAGAACGAGCATACCAGCGTAATGATCATGGTATTGGTGAGCACTTTAAAATAAGCTCCGGCAACACCGGTCATCAGCACAAAGGGAATGAATATCACAATAGTACTAATGGACGAGCCCACCATGGCCGGGAACAGGTAGTCGATAGCGGTATGTATCAGCTTTAATGTGTGCTCTTTGGGATGCTCCTCGTGCGTCCGGTGTATCTGTTCCACGACGACGATCGCATCGTCGATAATAAGACCTATAGATGCCGCTATGGCGCCCAGGGTCATAATATTAAAGGTATACCCGATAGCATAAAGCACAATAATGGTTAAGCAGAGTGTAACCGGGATGGTGATCAGTATGGTTGCGCTGGCCTTAAGCGAGCGCAGGAATATAACCGCGACAATAATGGCCAGCAACAAACCTACCCACAAGCTATCGGTAACGCTTTTGATCGAGTCTTTTACAAAATCCGCCTGGACATAGTAGGGCTTGATGGTAACATCTCTGGGAAGAAGTTTTTTCAGCTGTTCAATTTTATTTCCCATGTCGGCAGACAGGGAAACCAGGTTGGCATCGGGCTGTTTGATAACGGCTATAAGCACACCCTCGTGCCCGTTGGCATTTATTTTCGTGTATTCGATACCTTGCTGGATAGCCACGCTGGCAAAATCCTTCAGCCTGATCACTCTTTTGCGGTTGTTGCTGACAACGAGGTTCCCCAACTGATCTTCGGTGTTGACGGTCGCATCGGTAACGGTTAGGTACAACATTTTGTAATCGGACAGATAACCTTCCGATTTTATGAAATTGGTGTTGCTCAGCGCAGTGCTGACGATGTCCGGCGTCAATCCCAGCGAGCTCATCTTTTGCTTGTTCAGCGTCAGCCAGTACTCTTTGGCTTTGCCGCCGATGACCCTGATCTCGGACACGCCGCTTACCTGCGACAGGAATGGCTTTACCGTGTAGGTGGCTATCTGGCGCATCTCGATGGGCGAACGGGTGTGGCTCTCCAGCGTGTACCCGCTCACCGGCAATATCGAGGGGTTCATTTTGGCCACGGTAATATTTACATCCGGGGGCAGATCGTTCTTGATCTGGTCGATACTGCTTTGTATTCTTTGCAGCGAGAGGTCGATATCCGCATCCCAGCTCATAAAGGCCGATATTTCGCAACTGCCCCGGCTGGTGGTACTGCGCACCACCTGGAGGTCGGGCACCTGTTTAATGGCGTTCTCGAGCGGTTTGGTTACCGTTACCATCATTTTATTTACGGGCTGCAGACCCTCGTCGGCAATGATCTTTATTTTGGGGAATGTGATCTCGGGGAAAAGCGAGGTTTGCATTTTGGTGTATACAAACAACCCGCCCCCGACTATCAGCGCAAGAACTAAGCTCAGCGGCTTTTTATGCGAAATAAAAAAGTCTCTGACAGGGGTCATTGGCTTGTAATTTTAACTTTAGCAGTATCCGTCAGGCCGTAATTGCCTGTAACGATGATCCGGTCCGCCGCTGAAAATTTTGGTGACAAGATCTCGACTTTATCTCCGGTTTCAATGCCTTTGGTAACAGGTACCTTTACCGCGGTAGTATCGTTGATCAGCTTCATCACCCAAAACTCAGTTTGTATTTCATTGGCCAGGATAGCTTCTTTCGGCAGCGACGTGGCATTAGTCTTTTCCGATTTGACCACGCGGGCTTTAGCCACCAGGTTCTCGGGTATTTGTTCGCCGCTGTTTACTTTGATCACGACGCCCTGTGTTTGCGCTACCGTATCAACCGATGGCATGAAGGAAGCCACAGTTCCTTCCAGTTTTTGACCGCCCGGCAGCGTTAGCTGTATACCCTGGCCTGCTTTAACATATTGTTTCAGTTCGTAAGGCAATTGCATCAGGAATACGAAGCTTGAGCGGTCGCTTATCGTCGCCAGCGCTTCGCCGTCCTGCACATAATCACCTTTTTGATGATTTAATTGCGAAATGTAGCCCGGCCCGGGTGCTTTGATTTTATTAACCCCCGAAAATTTAAATGTGGTATCCAGCACATTAATGCTGTTGCCTATAGCTTGTGCTTCCTTGGTTTTGATTGTGAATAGTAACTGGCCTTTGTTTACAGAATGTCCCGGCTGTGCATTTACCTGTTCTACATAGCCGTTTGCATTTGATTTGACATAATTTTTTTGCAGGAAAACCGACGTGGCGTTCAAATCGATATAATCGGCCATGCTGCCTTCACCCACGGTGGTTACCGTTACCGGTGTTTGCGCCTGCACTTTGGAAGCATCCTCGTCGTCTTCGCCGCCGGATTTTTTGCCGCCGCTGCACGAATACAGGCATAAAGCTATCCCTGCCGTAAACAACAGCAGCTTGATAACAGGATACCGGGTTATATATCTTTTCATGTTATTTATTCCAGTAGTTTAACTGATTGATAAGCTGAAGCCTGTTTATCGTGGTTTGCGTATATAAATTCTTTACGGCCAGGTAATTGTTTATGGCCAGTATCAGATCGGATATCTTCAGGTCGCCGGTTTGCAGCAGTTGCGTGTCGACTTTGATCAGCGTCTCATCATATTTTATCTGTTCATTTATCTGGGCAAAGAGTTTATCCGTTTCGGTTATTTGCTGATTGAGCTGGTCGATCTGCTGGTGGTATTGTTTCGTATAAAAATACTTATAGTATTGGCGGCTTTCTTCCTGCAGCTGTATCTTTTTATGCAGTAATTTCCGCTGCCCGCCATCGTATATCGGGATGGTAAGATTAAAACCGGCGCTGGTGCCGAAATTTTTGGCGGGCTGTACGAAGTCGGTATTGTAACCCGCATCGGCAAAAACGTTGGCCTTCGGTTTATAAGCGTAATCGATCAGGCTGCTGCTGTTCACCAGCCTTAGACTGTCGAGCCTGAATTTGGCGAAAAAAATGCTGTTCTGTTCATAGGATAAGAGCGATCGTTCAACCTTTGGTTCACTTAATTCAAATGCGGTTGTGTCGTTGATCCCGGCGAGATAGTTTAACGTAGCGAAATCCGATTTATACTGTGTCCGCGTCTGCAAAAGCTGTATTTGCTGCTGTTTGAGCGTGACAAGGAAGGCCAGGTAGTCGCTTTGGCGGTAAACGTTGCTCTGCGTAAGCTTTTTCAGCACTTCTTCTTCTTTGCTTAACAGTTCAATGATATCGTTGCTGAATTTCACCTGCTGCAGATCGCCATAGGCGGTAATATACTGCCCGATGATGGCCTTTTTTAAGTCCTGAACCGACAATTGAGACGCATTGACGAGCGAATCCTGTTGTAAAGCGATCGATGCTAATTGAGCGTTACGATAATTTCTGCCAATGATCTGCTGGTTTACGCCAACCAGTGCGCTCAATGTAGTGTAATTGGTGATCGGGCCGGCATATCCGTAACCGTTAATCACCGGGGCGACCAAACCCGCGCTGGTGCCGTTAACCTGCGGTTTTAAACCCGCCCTTAGCCTCATGCTGTCTATACGGGCCGACGATATCTGGTTTTTGATGTCTTTTAATAACGGGCTGTTGTTTTGAGCGGTCTCCAGGTAATAGTCCAGCGTTTTGGTTTGAGCGAACGAAAAAGTGAAAAACGATGCACATAAGAAAACGCTCAGAAACCGCTTCATTAATTGCTTTTTTTGGGTTTATTTGGCTAAAATAAATATTAAATTCTGTAAAAAATTGGGATGGCCGGTTCAAAAAGTTACTGTAAACGTGTGATAACCGGCGTCGAATAAATAACTCAGTTTAAAACCAAGATTCTCGCAGATTTGTTTGGAGATGGTCAATCCCAGGCCGCTGCCGTCCGATTCGGATGATTTGTGGAAACGCTTGAATATCAAATCCTGCTGCAGCGATGCATTGCCGCCTGTGTTTTTTATCTCAAGTTCCTGCTTATTGAGCAAGATAATGATCTTTCCCGAAAAATGGTTGTGCCGGATGGCATTGCCCAATAAATTATTGAGCAGGATGTCGAGCAGGTAAGGACTGGCATGCAATTCCTTATCTATTAGCTTTACGTCGACGATCAATTCCTTATCGTGAAATATTTCTTCAAACTGGATAATCAGTTCTTCAATGGTCGGCTTAAGATTGACGTTTTGCTTTTCCTCCAGCAGCCTGTTCTCGATCTTTACTAACAAAAGCATCGACTGGTTGAGCCTTGCCAGCCGCGCCACGGCGCTGTAAAGGTCATTGAGCAGTTTACTCTGCTGCTGGCTGAAATCGCCAGTTTGCAGTAACGAATCCAATTTGGAGTTGATCACGGCTATCGGCGTAAGCAACTCGTGGGAGGCATTTTCGGTAAAAGTTTTTAGATCCTTATAATCGCTTTTTACACGCGATGACATTGACGTTACGGCCTGGTTCAGCTCTTTGAATTCATCTATTGAAGTGTCTATCCGGGGAATGTCTTTATTATCGGCGACATTGAATATCCGCAGTTCTTTGAGCAAGGCATGGAAAGGCTGCCAGAGCCTGTTGAGCAGCAACCGGTTGATTATAAACAAGGTGAGCAGCAATAACAAAACCACTCCGATGGTGATAAAAAATATGATCTTCACCAGGTCCTCCGTTTCAACCGTCGACTTAACGATCAGCACTTTATAGTATTGGCCACCGGCTGAAACCGATGTTACTAAGCCGCGGCCCGACTCGTATCTTTCGCCATTGTGATGGTGCCGGCGATGGGCCGGATTGGGTGTTACTTTGTATAGGGTGTCGAGAAAATGGCGCTTTACCGATTCGGCCTCAGCTTTATAGAATGAGATTTGCTGGTCATTCGATTCAAAAACCTGGGGAAGCCGGTTATTCTGTCGTGCATACTCAATCACTTCGTTCTCTTCAACCTCCAGGTCTTTATCAACGTCGTTAATGAGAATAAGGTTGATCGCGATATAATAAATGAAACCGGTGATCAGCATCACCACGACCGTTGTCACCAGCGTTACCCTGTTATACCTCGACAGCAGCCTCATTGGTCGGTAAACTTATAACCCATGCCGTACGAAGCCTGTATATAATCATGGCTGCCGGCCTCGAGCAGCTTTTTGCGCAGATTTTTGATATGTGAATAGATAAAGTCGAAATTGTTGGCCATATCGATACCATCCCCCCAAAGGTGTTCGGCTATCGCGTTTTTTGAAACCACTTTTCCTTTATTAGCGATAAAATATAACAGCAGCGCGTATTCCTTTCGCGTTAGCTTTACCTGCTGGTCGTTTACTTTAACTGCTTTGGCCGACAGATCGATGCTCAATTCGTTAAATTGAAACAAGTTGTTGCCTCTGAACGATTTACGGCGAATTATTGCCGATACCCTTGCGCGCAGCTCAGAAAGATGAAAAGGTTTTACCAGGTAATCGTCGGCGCCAAGGTCGAGACCTTCCAGTTTGTCGTCCAGCGAGTTTTTTGCGGAAATGATAAGCACACCGTCGGCATGGTTTCGTTCCTTCAGGCTTTTTAAGATATCGATCCCGTTGCCGCCGGGTAGCGTAATGTCCAGGATGATGCAATCGTACCTGTAAAGATTTACCCGCGCGATAGCGTCCTGGTAATTTGAAACGGACTCGCAAACATTGCCGGATTCTGAGAAGTACTCTTCGATACTTTCTCTCAATCCTTTTTCGTCTTCAATAACCAAAATTTTCATCTTGATGTTTATGGGGTAAAAATACCTAAGCAAATTTGTAAACATTCTGTATAGTTGCAAGTCATACCTATATACAGGATTTCCTGCTACCTTCGAATTAATTCAGTCATTCATTCAACAATTCATTCATTCAATGATTTATTAATTCAATAATCAGTAATTCAATAGTTCAGTCATTCAATAATTGTCATGTGGTGGATATACGCATTGCTTTCAGCGCTTTTTGCAGCGCTCACGGCCATTTTTGCCAAGGTTGGGGTTACCGGCGTCGACAGTGACCTGGCAACGGCCATCCGCACCGTTGTTATACTTATCATCGCCTGGCTGATCGCGTTCATGAAAGGCAGCGCAGAAAATATGGTTACGTTAACCCGGACCAACTGGATATTCCTTATTCTATCGGGCTGCGCTACCGGGTTATCGTGGATATTTTATTTTAAGGCATTGCAGCTCGGCAGGGTAAGCCAGGTAGCGCCCGTAGACAAGCTAAGTGTGGCGCTGGCAATTGTTTTATCGGTTATCTTTTTGAAAGAGCCCATTACCTGGAAATCGGCTTCGGGCGCCGTCCTGATCATTGCCGGCACATTGGTATTAATATTCTGATCTTCATGCCGGTGTCATCGTGTAACAATAACACTACTCACAAAATTGATACAATTTTTATCCAGATTTTCTGCGCATTTTCGCCGCAGGTATGAAAATTTTTAGTGTTAAAGTGCGATACTTTTTTCTTTTCTTCTTTTTAACTTGTTTGTCATCATTGGTTTATGCAACCGATGGCGGCGATGCGGCGAAAGGCAAGCTCAGCGGTAAAATAATTGATTCCGTTACGAAGGCCCCGGTTTCATACGCCACGGTTAGTATTTACAAACAAGGCAGTCCCAGCCCGTTTAACGGCGCGGTTACGACCGACGACGGAAGCTTTGTGCTGAATAACCTGGCGCAGGGAAATTACCGTATTGTGGTCGACTTTATCGGTTACCGCAAGAAAACGATCGATAACATCGCAATCACTAAAAATGCGCCGAATGTGTCGCTGGGCAATATCCTGCTTGCGCCAAGCGCAAATCAATTAAAGGGCGTTGCTATTACCGCCCATGCAGCTACAGTCGAAAACAAAATCGACAAAATGGTTTACAACCCCGCCAACGACCTTACCACGCAGGGGGGCGTTGCTTTGGATGTAATGCAGAAAGTGCCGATGGTTTCGGTTGACATTAACGGCAACGTTGAATTGATGGGAAACAGCAATGTCGAATTTTTGATCAACGGCAAGCCATCCACTATTTTCGGTTCAAGTATTACCGATGCCTTGCAGGCCATCCCTGCAAGCCAGATCAAAAGCATAGAGGTGATAACCAATCCTGGCGCCAAGTACGATGCCGCGGGCACCGGCGGTATCATCAACATTATTTTAAAGGACAATAATGTGCAGGGGGTTAACGGCAGCGTTAATCTTACGGCAGGTACGCGTCTCGAGAACGGAAATTTTAATTTGAATGCCAAGAAGGGGAAAGTAGGTTTTAACGCGTTTTTTGGTGGTAACGCGAACCTGACAAGCGCCACACCCAGTTCGTCGGATCGTACCTCGTACAGCAATACAAGGGATACGGTTACCAATTTAGGGCAGCAGGGATCGAGTAATTTTAAGAGAAGCGGATACCGGTCGGGTTTAAGCTTTAACTGGGATATTACGCCCAAGGACCAGTTGATCGCTTCGGTTAACTTTAACCATTTCGGTCGCCAGAGCGACGGTTATATCAACCAGGCCCAGCATACCTTTTCCAGCATTAATAGCTTATCGGTGGATACCCTGAGCGTTAACAATTCTTTTAGCAAGTTCAGCTATAACTCGACGGATATGAGCCTGTCTTACAAAAAGACCTTCCAAAATAAGGACCAGGAACTTGACGTATTATACAATTACAGCGACGGTCGTACAACCAGCGATTATTCGCAGCGCCTCGATTATACCAATGTTGCTTTCCCGTCAAGCGGCTCGATTGGTAACAACCCGGGAACAGATAAGGAAACCGATATACAAATAGATTATACTCAACCCGTGGCCAAGGGCTTTATTATTGAAACCGGGGCGAAAACGACAATTGAAAACCTGAGTAATTCCGTGGTTACACAGATGCTTAACAACGATGGGGTATATGTGCCTAATCCCTTCCAAACTTACAGCTTTACTTATGGCCGCAAGATTTTCGCTTATTATCTTTCGTCTTCATTTTCGTTATTCAACAATTTTATCGACGGTAAGGCAGGTTTGCGGGAAGAATATACGTCTTCGACGTCCAATTTTCCGAATGCGAATATCCCCTCTTATGGCATTTTAGCGCCATCGTTTGTGATACAGCATAAATTTAATCCGACGGAGAGCATTAAATTCAGCTATTCATACCGGCTTGAGCGGCCCGATTACCGGTCGCTTAATCCCTTTTACGATATAAGCGATCCGCACAACATTAGCACGGGCGATCCTAATTTAAAGCCCGAGCTGGGCCATAATTTCGAATTGGGATATAATAAATCATTTGATAAAGGCCCCAATATTTACGTGGCCGGCTTTTACAGGTATAATACTAACGACCTGCAATCGTTCACTACCTTTTATCCGTACCTGAAGATAGGCGACTCGACCTACAGCAACGTTTCGTTAACGCAGCGTTACAATATAGGCCGCGAAGTTACAGAAGGTGTAAACTTATATGGTTCGCTGCCCGTCGGTAAGCTTACGTTCCGGTCGAATATGTTTTTCGCCAACCGGATAACCGATAACCCGGGCAGCCCGCAGGTAACCGGTTTTGTATACCGTATCAATTTAAATGCGAGTTACGAATTTGCCAAAGACCTGGCTGCCGAGGCCTTCGTAAATTACCGGTCCTCGCAAAGGGATATCCAGGGTACCAATCCGGCGTTCCTGTTCTATAATTTTGCGGTTCGGAAACAATTTGACCATAAAAAATTCAGCATCGGCCTGACGGCTGCAAATCCCTTCAATCAATATGTCGATGTTCGTTCTACCACTTTCGGGCCTAATTTCAACCAAAGCAATCTCCGCGAAATACCGTTGCGGTCGTTTGGCATCAACCTGATGTACAAATTTGGAAAAATGGATTTTAAGAGGGACAGGGATAATAACGACAACAATATGCCGGATAACCAGGATAATAGCGGCGATAACGGCGGAAATGGCGGCAACGGCGCTCCTCCTGGTAATGGCGGAGGCGGCAATCGCGGCGGCGGTAAATAAGCCTGCGTCAATGGTGTGTTAAGCGGTTGGGCGGCGTTAATAAAAAGTTAATTTACAATTAGGTAAATGTTAACTATTTTTGTCGCCATGCTCAAAAGTAATCTGCCTACCTATGCGATAGTTGAATTGTTGATCAGGCTATCGGGGCACAACTCGGTTATCGGCGATTATAAGGACCATGCCGTAAGCGAGGACGAGGTTATTGTAAAGACATCTGGTGGTACCATTAAATTGCCGGTTGCGCTTATCGAAAGGCAGTTCGCATCGCCCGAATCGATCACCGAAGAAGAACTTGCCCGTACTGTATCACGGTTCAGCCCGATGAATTAAATATTTCTTACCTGCTTTTCTTATAAATATACCTAAATTTAAGTGCCGGTCAGGCTGATTGTGAGCTTGTTGGCCGAACTATTTTTTTAATTGATTTTGAATATTAAAAATTTAGTTATAGATTTAGGTAGCCAATCATAAACGATCGAGCCGGTCGGCGGATGATAGCCTTCCCGGCTTTCCGCGCTGATATTTTGAACATATTGTCATGAAAAAAATCCTACTTCTGGCCGCGTCGGTATTTATCGCGCACCTGTGTGCCTATACCCAGCCAGGCAATGTTTTAGGCAATGTTATTACTAAACTGAAGGTGCTTTCGAACGATAAAATGATCGAGAAGGCGTACCTGCAATTCGACAAGCCTTATTATGCGGCGGGCGACACGATGTATTACAAGGCTTATGTGATGCTGGGCGAGCGGAATAACCTGTCCAAATCGAGCGGTATACTTTACGTCGACCTTATTGACCCGGCTAACAACATTATCAATACCGAGATGCTCCAGTTGGCGAATGGGCTGGCCTGGGGCGACTTTGCGCTTCCACCCGGATTGGGCAAAGGCAATTACCGCGTGCGGGCCTACACCCGCTATATGCTAAATGCCCCTGAATATTTTTTTGATAAAACCATACCCATCGGTTCGATAGGCAACAGCGCCGCCATCAGCAGCACGAATACAACGCAGGCACTAAAAGCCGATATTCAGTTTTTTCCCGAAGGCGGAAATTTGATGGAGGATATGGCCTCAAAAGTGGCGTTTAAGGCGATAGGCACTAATGGCCTGGGCATTGGCGTAAAAGGGGTGGTAATTGACAATACCAACGCGCAGGTAGCCGAGTTTGCGGCCACGCACCTGGGCATGGGCAGTTTTAAACTAATACCCGAGGCCGGTAAAACTTATAAAGCTAAGGTGACGTTTGCCGATGGAACGCAGGATGTCGTTAACCTGCCTGCGCCCGAGGTTAAGGGTATCGCCCTTGCCGTAAAGGATACGCTGGATAAAGTCTTCATAGAAATACGCTGCAATAAAGCTTATTTTAAGGACAATATTAACAAGGACATAAACCTGGTAATGTACGACAGCGGCGTGCTGAGCTCGGCCAATGCAAAACTGGATTCGCGCGATTTGCAGATTAGCTTAGCCAAAGAGCAATTTCCATCGGGCGTGCTGCAAATAACCTTATTTTCCGAAACGGGCGAACCGTTGAGCGAACGCCTGGTGTTTTTGAAAAATAAGGACCTGCTGAATTTGGATGTAAGTAGCGATAAGGCCGTTTATAAAAAGCGCGGCCGCGTTCAGCTGAAACTGAATGCGACTGAAAAAGGCATGGCCGCCGACGGCCATTTTTCGGTAGCGGTGATAGACGAAAGCAAAGTTCCTTTCGATGAGAACAAGGAGACCACGATCCTGTCGTACCTGCTCCTGAGTTCTCAATTGCGTGGCTATATCGAGCAGCCAAATTACTATTTCACAGCGAATACCGATCAGTTGCACGCCGAGTTGGATGCGCTGATGCTGACGCAGGGTTATCGTCGCTTTACATGGAAGCAATTGCTTAGCGATCAATCCGCGTTCACTTATAAGCCCGAGCCTGCGGCGCTATCAATAGCAGGCCTTGTAAAAAGGACAACCGGGGCTTTTGCGGCAAAAAAAGACCTGCTGCTTAAAATAGATAATAATACGCTTACAGGACAGACTGACGACCAGGGCAGATTTCATTTTGATAACCTGGTGTTCCCCGACGGCATGAATTTTACTTTGCAGGCAACGGGTTCGGCCAGGGAACGTAACCAGCTCGTTTTCAATCTTGATAAGCCAGCCGCACCCCCTATAGTTGCAGATAAAAGCGAGCCCGGCAATATGGGGGATGTTAATCAGCTAATGTCCGTTTACCTCGACAACTTCAGGCAGCAGCAGGATTGGGCGAACGGCGGAGCCAATGCATCCGGGGTACACGCGGACCAGGTGGTGAACGGCAGCGATATTTCAAATTCATCTTCGCTGACAGCGGCCTTAAAAGATCACCTCAGCGGGGTAAACTTTGTAAAAGGCGTTCCATACCTAAAGGGTGAGAAAGACCCGGCGTTGTTAGTTATTGACGGTAAAATATCGCCAGGGAATACCGACCTGGATAATATCAGTCCTGCCAATGTATCAAGCGTGTCACTGCTTAAAGGCGCCAATGCCGGCGCTTACGGCGTTTATGGTAAATCGGGGGTGCTGGTCATCAATACCCGCTCGGCCAATACGGGTACGGAATCTGCGATGCAAAGCCAGGCACCGAACAAACCAAATGTCGAGGAAATATCCGGGGCTAGTTATAGCGCCAACGACGTCAGAAAAGGAAATTATCGTTCATCAAACCTGGGCGGCGCGGGTCATGCCGACCAGGTTATAAGGGGCGACTTTATTAAAGATGCTCCCAATTTGTCGACCGGCTTAAACGGTTTGTTGCGAGGGGTGAATTTTGTAAACGGCATCCCTTATTTGCAATCAAGCTTGATCGTTTCGTTCGCTGGCGAAACGCAGGCGCCGATGTATGTAATATTGGATGGTAATCCGATCAGTCCTAATATCGACGTAATATCACCGCTTTCTGTAGAAACAGTAGAGCTGCTAAAGGGGCCAAACGCGAGCATATACGGTGTGCAGGGCGGACCGGGTGTGCTTGTTATTACTTCGCGCAATGAGGTGGCAAATCAACGCGGAACCGAAAGGCCGTTGAGCCCGGGCAACCTGGATTTCAGTCCTAAAGGTTTTTACAAAGCGCGCGAGTTTTATTCGCCCAAATACGAGGTGAACCTGGGAAGCTCGCGTCCCGACTTGCGCAGCACCATATTCTGGAAGCCAGAAGTAGCGACAGGCAGCGACGGCAATGCGTTGCTGGAGTATTATAACGCCGATGGAGCCGGTACTTACCGTGTAGTGGTGGAGGGAGTAGATAACAAAGGCAATATCGGGCGACAGGTATACAAATATAACGTGGAGTAATTTTGCCGCTTTATTTTTTTAGACTATCTTTATTATACCTTATCGAAACCTATGAAAAAACTGTTGTTTTTAGGATTGGTTTCCTGTGCTTCCTGCTGCTTTGGGCAGAATGAAAGCATTACGGATAAACTGAGGGCCTATTCGTCAGAGTTCACTGCTGAGAAAGCCTATCTGCAATTCGACAAGCCGTACTATGCAACCGGCGATACCCTGTATTTTAAGGCTTACCTGACGATGGGCGAACGGCACAACCTGGCCTGGATCGGCAGCGTGCTGCACGTCGACCTGATCAGTCCGCAGAACAAGATCGTCCAAAGTATTAACCTCCATGCGGATAATGGTATCTCGTGGGGCGACTTCGCTTTGTCCGATACTTTGCTTGCCGGTAATTACCGGGTGCGGGCCTGGACGAGGTGGATGCGGAACGACCCCGGCAGTTTTTTTGAAAAAGTGATCCCCGTAGGCTCACTGCAAAGCAGTAGGGTGCCGGAAAGCGCCTTGCCTGGAAAAAAGATTAAGGCTGCGCCTGACGTGCAATTCCTGCCCGAGGGCGGAACGCTGGTTGCCGACGTCGCAAGCAGAATAGCCTTTAAGGCCACAGGGACTAACGGTCTTGGCATAAATGTCAAAGGAGTGGTGCTGGATAATGCCAATAAAGAAGTATGCAGTTTCGCGTCTGTGCACCTGGGAATGGGCAGCTTTTCCTTTACGCCGCAGGTTGGGCAAATCTATAGAGCGAAATTAACCTATGCCAACGGAACGGAAAATATAATAACGCTGCCCGAAGCTGAAACCAGGGGCATCGCGCTTTCTGTAAACAACGATTCAATATCCAAAGCATCAGTCAGGATAATCGCGAATCCCGCCTATTTCCAGGAAAATAAGGGGAAAAGTTACCGCCTGCTGATCTATTCGGGTGGGATTGCGAACACGGTAAACTTCCGGCTCGATAGTTCGTCCATGAAGATGGATATTATCAAAAGACGCCTGTTTACCGGGGTTGCGACTATAACCTTGTTTTCTGGAAGCAACGAGCCTTTGTGCGAACGACTGATCTTTGTACAGAACTACGATCAGCTTAATTTAGAAACTACGACGAACAAAACGGTATATACCCCGAGAGAGAAAGTTCATATTGATCTGCATTCGCTAACCAGGGCGAATGAACCGTCGATAGGTCATTTCTCGGTATCGGTAACCGACGAAGCTAAAGTGCCCGAGAATGAACGTGATGAAATTACTATACTCAGCCAGTTGCTGCTAACATCGGAACTGAAGGGCTATATTGAACAACCGAATTATTACTTTACCAATATAAATCACAAAACTACAGCCGACCTCGACCTGGTGATGCTTACGCACGGCTACCGCAGGTTTGAATGGAAGAAGCTGCTGAAGGATGAATATCTAAAACCGCAGTATCAGCCCGAAACGGCGTTGGAGATTGCAGGGCAGGCCACCAATTTAATGGGGAAACCGCTGGCGCACGGCACAGTATCGCTGATACAAATACCGGGTCTGTTAATTAGCCGGCAGACCGACAACAAAGGTAATTTCGTTTTCAAAGACCTGGTATTTACTGACACGGGCCGCTTTGTGCTGCAGGCGGTAAATTCTAAAAACAAGAATTATACTAAACTGATCTATAAGAACGATATGCCTGAACCGGAAAAAGAGTTTGTACCGCCAGCTTCGGATACTGCCCTGCAGAATATGGGGCCTTATATGGTAAACACCGAGAAGCAGCAGGAACAATTGAACATGCTTGGGTTGGGAAAAGGCAAAATGCTGAAAGGAGTAACCATACGGGGCAGGAAACCGGATGATAAATACTTTACCTTCAGCCTGGCCGGCGCAGGCAATGCCGACCAAGTAATGCACGCGGATGAAATAGAGAAAATAGAAGGGCCGCTTGATGTCAGCCTGAACGGAAGGCTGCGAGGCGTGGTGTTTCGCAAGAAGACAAGAGATATTACTCTGCAACCATGGCTGGCAGGCGGCCTTGGAATGGGCCCCATGCTGGTAATTGTTGATGGCGTTGAAGGAGCGGATATAGGTACTATGACTGCGAGTGATGTTGAAACAGTGGAAGTGCTAAAAGGGGCAAACGCAGCCATATATGGTATGCAAGGGGGTAACGGGGTTTTAATTATTACTACCAAACAAGGTGGCGGCTTGCGCGAAAAAGATATTACGCCAACAGGCATTTTGCCCATTACCGTAAACGGTTTTTACAAAGCCCGCGAATTTTATTCGCCCAAATACGATGTGAATCCCAGCAGTACCCACCCCGACCTGCGCAGTACCATCTACTGGCAGCCGGAGCTGGCAACCGACAAGGACGGTAATGCCTCGTTTGAATATTACAATGCAGACGGGACGGGCACCTATCGCGTAGTGATCGAGGGTATCGACGACAAAGGCAATATAGGGCGGCAAGTGTACCGTTATAAGGTGGAATAGTTATTTCGTGATCAGGTATACGCTGTCCAATACGCCTCCACGTGTTTGTTGGTTGATGAATGCGGGTACTATATTCTCCTGCGGGTAATTTTCAAACGCTTTGATTACCTTAAAATCTTCATGCCGCTGTTTCAGCGCGACGGTCATCCAGCGGTTCGCAAAAAAAGCTGAGGGTTCGGCAGGTTTGAATTTTCCAAAATCGTCCAGCGGTACCAGGTCGATAGGTTTATGGGTATAAAACTGGAAAATGTTGTTTTCTGTGCTCAGGGAATAGATATGGTACTGCGCAAACTCGGGCGCGTTAACGTATTCCGCAGCTTTGATCTGCCCCTTGTATGCGATCAGTTCCTTATAAAATACGGTTTCCAGGTAAAAGTTGGCAAATAATACCGCCAGGCAGGCGAGAAAAAATGCCTTGCCCTGCGCTGAATTTGCCCTGCGCGATACCCATATCGCCAGTACGATAAAAGCGGCCCAGTCAATGATCAGGCAGGTGATGTTTCCCGATCCTGAAAAATACTGTATAGCCAGCACGGCTGCAGGCATCATAATAATATAGGCCCTCAGGCCGAACAACCTGAACCCGGCGCCGAACCGGCTCAATTGTTTTTGGCAGAAAGGAGCGGTCACAATAGCGAATAACGGAAAGATAGCATTGGTATAAAAAGGCAGTTGGAAGCGCGAGACCGAGAAAAGCAGCAGCAACAGCAGGCCGCCGCTTAGCGCATAATATTCGTTTAGTTTTTTGCGCAAAACGATGTCTTTGATGTTCCTGTAAACGGCATAGTAAAAAAGCAGGCACCAGGGCGCGAATGCCCATAACAACGTGTGCAGATAAAAGAAAACGTCGCTTGAAGAACGCGTTATCGGCCCGCTGCTGGCAAAACGCCCGAATTGGCTATCCCAAAAAAACCAACGGATACCCGATACATGGGTTTTGCCAAAGACAATCTTCCCGGGGTGCAAGTCAAACTGGATATAAAGAGCGTACAATTCGGGCAGGGTAAAAACAAATGTTAGCAGCACTAACCCGACCCATTTCAGCCTGAATAGCTCCCGGAATTTTTGGCGAAATACCATTTGCCCCAGCAATGCACCGTAGATCGCGACGATGACGAACAAACCCTTGGTCATCATGGCGCAGGCGGTTGTTAGTGCAGCCAGCACGAATTGACCAATAGTAAACTCTTCTTCGAGCCGGCTGATGTGGTAGATCGCGCCGATGATAAGCGCAAGCAGGTAAGGTTCCGCCCGCACGTCGGTATTCGACATAAGCAGGTGCTGCGATGCCGCAACGATCAGCACGGCGAACCTCGCGGTTTCGGCTCCATAAAACTTTTTGGAAAAAAGCCAGGTATACCTTAGTCCTAATAAAAAGAATAACAAAGCTGGCAGCCGGTAGGCCCATTCTGATACACCGAATAGTTTGAAACTCGCCCACACCAGCCAGAAGGGCAGGTGCGGTTTGTCAAGCCAGTCGCGGTTGTAAGTAAAAAGCTCGAAGAAACCATTTCGGTTAACGAGGTTTTTAGAGATAGAGGCGTAAAGCGCCGGGTCGTCGGTAAAGAACTTAAGATTGATCCCTGCGAAATTAACCACAAGCGCCAATACAAGCAGGATAAAGTACAGTTGTTTGTTATCGTCTTTCATATTGCGCCCGGCCATTCAAAACAAAACAAGTTTAAGCGGAAATGCAAACGCAGCAAGCAGCATAAATAAAAAAGCCCCATCAATTATTGATGAGGCACAATACTGATGTGATATTATTTAGAGGTAAAAACCTTTACGTAGTCGACATACATGGTGGCGTTTTGGATATTCGCCTTCGTGATATCGTTATACAGCAATCCGCCCACAGCCAGGTTTAGCGTCACATATTCGGTTTTGCCAAAAAGGTCGCTCACATAGCTGCTTGTTTTGGTTTCAACTACCTGTCCGTCCAGGTACACGGTTAGCTGGTTTTGTTCCCAAAGCATTTCGTATACATGGTAACACTGCGAAAGATCGCCGTCGGTACGGTTTTGCACGAACGACTGCGGTATAGGAACAATGTTCTTATTGAGGTCCGTTCCGTAGAAAAAATCGGTAAAATAGGTCGTCGGGTCGTCGCATCGCGCTTCCAGGTAGTCTACCTCGCCCTGCTGCGGCCAGCTGTTGCCGTAGCTCCAGAAAGCCGATGCCAGGCCATAAGCGCGCGGTATCTTGATCCGGGCGACTGTCAGTACTTTCGGCGTCGCCGGGGATGCCGAAATAGGCGTTTTACATTGCACGCCGCCGGACGTAAAGTTAAATGTGGCGGCAGTATCGTTGCCGATAGTCTTGGGGCCGGTAACAGTTTCAGCAGTTGAAGTTAGCTTAAGTATGCCATTGCTGATCGTGGCGTTAGCGGGCTCGTAACACTGTAATTCCTTTTGAAATCCGCCGCCGTGCCATACATTCCATTGCGACAGGTCGCCGTCGAACTCATCGTCGAACGATTTTGTCCACCCGTGATTGGTCAGCGTTGTATCATTAAAATCATAGTCGCAAATGACATGGGCTACTTTGGGGTTCTGAACAGGGTTCAGATCGTTACTAACGGGTGGAACGGTTACAGGATTTAGCTTAGAATTTTTCGCGCAGCTGCTTGCCATCAAAACTGTCAAACCAATAAGCAACGGCTTCAATATGGATCGTTTCATGTCTTAAATTTGTAATCGGGCCTGATTGGCGACGCTGGTATCAAAGCCTTTATACGCAGACCATCTAAAATGGTTGTGGGAATTTTACGTGCGACGCGGTAAGAATGCCGGCTACAGGCACAAAAAAACACCGCTGTTTTTAGCCGGCGGTGTTCATTTATGAAAAATTTGCCCTTAAAAATGCTTGTTAGTTAAGCTGCGCGCTTGTAAGTTTCAATGTTTTACCCCTGATGGCGTCAAAAACGTTCTTCATCAGCGGTTTGCTGATATAAGTGGTTACAAATGGATAGCTTTTGGAACGATTGATATCCATCTGGAAAATGGATGATGAAACGATGTAAATTTTAATCTCCTTTTTAAGCGACCGGTATAGTTCCTGAAACCCGTTCAGAAAATCCCATCCGCTGTTGTTCGGCATATACAGGTCGAGGAAAATAAAGTCGGGCAGGGCGCTGATCTTAGTGCGGTTCTCGTAAAGATAGTCGAGCACCAGGTTGCCATCGTAAGCATAGGTTGTTTCTTTACCCAGCTCGTTCTTCGTCAGCATGTATTGCACGATCTTGTGGTGAATAGGATCGTCGTCTATGATTACAAGTCTTGACATGTCGTTGGTTTGAAGGTTGGTAAACTGTTTTTTATAGTTATGGGAAGCAGTGCCAACATCATGCCAACGTTAAAAAAATAGCTATAGTAACAAGCTTGTCTGCGGGAATAAAAAAAGCCCCTGCCGCGATGGACAGGAGCCAAACTCACAACAATTGTTTAACCTTTCGGTCAATTCCTAATTGCAGTGTGATTTTTGTAGAAATATAACACTCGGTAAACTAATATGTTTTACCTTTTACATAAAGAAACCGGTGTCGAAAAAAGTGCGGACCTTGACGTAACGATTATCCGATTTTTACGTCTATCTTTATATCACAAAATCAATCTATAGCATTATGAGAAAAGCAATTCAATTAAAAGCGGTTCCCTTGCTGGCGTTCGCTTTAATGGTAACAACTGTGGCGTTTGGGCAAAAAAAACCCCAGGCAAGTCCCGCTGACAGCGCAAGCGGAACGATAGCCGGCTCGATGATCAAAATTTCGTATCACAGCCCGGCCGTAAAAGGCCGTAAAATATGGGGCGGACTGGTTCCTTACGACAAAGTGTGGAGAACCGGCGCCAACGAGGCAACTATTTTTTCCACAAGTAAGGACATTATGGTTGAAGGTAAAAAGCTGCCTGCAGGCAAATACAGCCTCTACACCGTTCCCGGCGAAAAAGAATGGAAGATTATCTTTAATTCGCAGACCGGCCAATGGGGCATTAAGATGGATGGTTCTACATCCGACGACCCTTCCAAAGACGTGTTAACCGTGATGGTAAAACCGATGAAATCGAAGTCGATGAACGAACGGATGAAATTCGAGATCAACAAATCGGGTTTTGTATTGCTATGGGAAAACCTGGCCGTACCTGTTAAGGTAAAATAAGCGGCAGGAATACAAAATATGGCCCCGGACGCATTCCGGGGCTTTTTTTGTTAGGGCCGGGCAAGTATATTTGGTGGAATGGCTACACGGGGTAAAAGTCGCAAAAGGATTTTTCGTAAACGCATTATTGCTATTGCGGCCCTTACGCTGGCGCTTTTACTGCTGGCCTGGGCGGCAGGATACCCGCATTTTGTGGAAAGGTATTATACGGATGGGTTTTACCGGGCGGTATGCTTTATTTTTCACCCGGTTTTCAATCTTTTCCCGTTTAGCGTAGGCGATATTGTCTACATCGCCGCGATAGTTTATCTGCTGTATGCAACGGTAAAACTGCTGGGGCATTTATTCCACAGGCGATGGACTAATGCGGGTATGCTGCTGCTGGGTGTAGTTGCGGGCGTTGAAGCCGCCATGTTGGCGTTCTATCTTTTCTGGGGGATGAATTATTACCGCCCTCCGGCATCGGAAGTTTTAAACCTGCGCGACACGAATTACACCACAGCCGATCTGCGTAATGTGACTGCGATGCTGATCGATAGTGCTAATGCATGCCGCCAAAGGATAACGGCAGCAGACCTGGACCGGCATAACAGGTCAATTTATAACATTGCCGTTACTGCGGTAAAACAGTTGCCAGACAGTTCAGGAGCCTTCAAAACTTATCATCCCGACGTCAAATCGTCCTTAATTACGCCCGTGCTGAATTACCTGGGTACGTCGGGCTATTACAACCCGTTTACGGCCGAATCGCAGATGAACTATGAAATGCCGGTCTTTTTAAGGCCCTTCGTGGCTTGTCACGAGCTTTCGCACCAGATGGGTTTCGCCCCAGAGGACGAGGCCAATTTTGTGGGCTTTATTGCCGCAATTCATTCAAAGGACCGGCTGACGCGCTATTCGGCTTACTATGAAGGCGTGCAGGAATTTATGTTTACGTTGAGGCACCAGGACAGCCTTGCCCGCAAAGAATTGAGAAAAAAGATATCGCCCCAAGTGCTGAACGATTTCAAAACCGAGCGGCTGTACTGGCTCTCGTACGAGGGCAAGGTAGAAAGGCTGAGCAGTATTTTTTACGATAACTTTCTCAAAGTGAATAACCAGCCCTACGGGTTAAAAACCTACAACCGGATGGTGCTGCTGATATTGGCCTATAGGAAGAAGAATAGTTTGTAAATATGAAGATATTGCTTACAAATTGGATAAATATCGCAGGCGTTTTTGTAGCAACTTTTTGTCCGTTTTTACATTTGTACTACTCAATTCAGGCAGCATATTGGCAGCCGTATTTAGCGCTTTCTTGTCGATTTGCTTATATGGGATTATCTTCTGGACGGGCTTTATTATCGCCTTGATGTTTCTGGATGCAATTCTGATTATAAGTGGTCTGAATAAACTTATCTTAAAATTATTTATTGAGTGGCTTTTAATAAGCGCGCCATTTTTCTACTGGACTTTTAAATACGGGGAGCGGATATTCATACCGGCAGTGGTCGGCTTCCTGATACCACAATTTCTGCGGATGAAACAAATCAATAAACTCAGGCCGACAGAGCTATAAGCTATGATCTATAAGCTCTCATATCAGCACTCCTTCATGCGAAAACCGCAGGTCGTGTTCTCCCGCCTGCACTGAGTTTCCATAAGAATCACCGTCGACAAACAATTTTTCGTTATCGATCTCGATATGTATGCCGCCGGTCATGAAATTTCCGCGGACGCGAATGGCCGTCACCGGCATATTCACTTCCAGTTCGGCCGAGATATTATGTTCCAGGCCCATTGCCACTTTTTCATCAAGCTGGTGTACGTCCAGCACGGTTGTTCCGTCGGGTTTGGTCACGTGAACGCGGTTGGGCGTTTCGTGAACATCGAAATCTGAAGTCGCTTCGGGCTTATTAGCCGTTAGCTGCAGCCGGTGGCCTTCATAATCGGTTATATCCGCATCGATGGTCAGAACCGCGCGGGGCTGGTCAGGTGGTGTTTCCTGTTGTATAGAAAGTATTCTTAAGAAACGGTTGCTTTGATCATGGTCGACATAGCTTAGGGTGTTGTCGGGTACAACAAACGCGTTGGAGCCCATAATGAATGCGTATTTCATGATTTTTCGGTTTATATAATAGAAAAGCTTGGCGGGCCAAATTGTTTTAGCCGGTGTCTTAAAATTAGCATGCGTGGCCCGGCAAAAAAATGATGAAGGTCAATATAACCTCTCCTATTGACGTTTGTTATAACAATAAACTAAATATGGTACAGGTAGCATTATTAGCCTGGCTTGAAGCAAAGCCGGGTATGGAAAACGAGTTGGAATCGTTGCTGAAAAGCGCATTGCCGCTGGCGCAGGCCGAGCCGGCAACGGTAAGCTGGTATGCCTGGCGGATAGACAACGCGGTGTTTGGCATATTCGACACCTTCGAAGCCGAAGAAGGGCGCGAGGCGCACCTGAACGGCCAAATTGCGGCCGCGCTGATGGCCAATGCAGACAAATTGCTGGCGAAGCCGCCGGTCATAGAAAAACTTACAATCCTCGCTGCAAAACCGGCTTGAGGCCGGGCACACCGGAGCTTTATGCCCGCGGGCGACTGGCAGGATTTTTTATTTATTAGGTTAATAAGGTTTAAAAGTTATATTTGGTAACCTCAACTATAAACCTAATGAATAGAAAAGTTATTTTTTGGTCGGTGATCATGGCCCTTGGTGGATTTTTGTTCGGTTTTGATACGGCCGTTATCTCCGGCGCCGAGCAAGCCATTCAGAAGTATTGGAACCTGACGGATTTACAGCATGGTTTTACCATTTCGATTGCGCTTATCGGCACCGTTACGGGCGCGTTTTTTGGCCGCATACCCGCCGATAAACTTGGCCGTAAGATGTCGCTGGTCATTATCGCTTTTATATTTCTGTTCGCCTCGCTCGGAACTGCCGTGGCCACCAATTGGTACCTGTTTGTAACCCTGCGTTTTATTGGCGGGTTGGGCGTAGGCGCCTCGTCGGTTATTGCGCCGATCTATATTTCTGAGATTGCACCGGCTAAGACCCGGGGGCGATTGGTTATTTTATTCCAGTTCAATATCGTTTTAGGTATCCTGGTATCTTATGGATCGAATTATCTTATCGGACTGTTGTTGCAGGATTCATGGCGGCTGATGCTCGGCATTATGGCCATACCTTCACTGCTGTTCCTCGTACTGCTTCGTTTCGTGCCCGAAAGCCCGCGCTGGCTTATCCTGCACAGGGCACAGCACGACGAGGCGCGCCGTATACTTCAACTGGTTAACCCCGAAGGTTATGAGCAGGAAATGGAAAACATAGTTAATGCAAAAAATGAAGAGGAGAAGGACGTCAATGCCGAAAGCCTTTTTAATAAACGATACCGGCTGCCTGCAACGTTGGCTGTGCTGATCGCTTTCTTTAACCAGGTTTCGGGCATAAACGCAATCATTTACTATGCGCCGAGGATTTTCGGCATGGCGGGCCTGGGTAAAAATGCCGCGTTGTTATCTACTACAGGCATTGGTGCCGTAAACTTGATATTCACCATGGTGGCTATATTTTTTATCGACAAAAGCGGCCGAAAGACATTGATGACCATTGGTTCCTTCGGCCTGATCATTACACTGGGTTTGGTTTCGTATGCCTTTTACGGAGGCCATATCAATGGCTACCTGGTCACAGTATACCTGATGGCTTATATTGCCTTTTTTGCTTTTTCACAGGGCGCGGTTATCTGGGTGTTCATATCCGAGATATTTCCAAACCAGGTGCGCGCCAAGGGTCAAACGCTGGGTAGTTTTACGCACTGGGCCATGGCTACTATTATCGCATTTTCATTCCCCTATATAACGGATAAATTGGGCGGGGGCAACACATTCCTTTTCTTTACCATAATGATGGTGCTGCAGCTATTGTTTGTTTGGAAGCTAATGCCCGAAACCAAAGGAAAGTCACTTGAGCAGATTGAACGCACCCTGACAATGCACTGATATGATCAAGAGGTTTGAATATACCGTTGTGATTTGCCTTTTTGCGGCGACCGCCTTCGCGCAAAAGCCTTATCATGAACAGTTCCGGCCGCAGGTGCATTTTTCGCCGCCGGCGCATTGGATGAACGACCCTAACGGCATGGTGTATTACCGTGGCGTATATCACCTGTTTTACCAGTATTATCCGGGCGCTACGGTATGGGGACCGATGCACTGGGGCCATGCTACCAGCACCGACTTGGTGCACTGGACCAATAAGCCCATTGCGCTTTATCCGGACAGCCTCGGCTACATATTCTCGGGAAGTGCGGTTATCGATCACCAAAACACCAGCGGTTTCGGCAAAAACGGGCAGCCGCCTATGGTGGCCATTTTTACCAGCGCGAAACACGTGGTTGACAAAGACGGCGAATACTATGATCAGAACCAGAGCATAGCCTACAGCAACGACGCGGGCAAAACCTGGCATAAATATGTGCACAACCCGGTGCTACGCAACCCGAACGTTAAAGATTTCCGTGATCCGAAAGTGAGTTGGTACGCGCCCGGAAAGAAATGGATCATGACGCTGGCGGTGAAGGATCACATTGAATTTTATTCATCCTCAAACCTCAAGAGTTGGACAAAGGAAAGCGAATTCGGCCAAAGCCTGGGCGCGCACGGCGGTGTGTGGGAGTGTCCTGACCTGTTTCCAATGACCACTAATGACGGTAAAAAGATGTGGGTGCTTATTGTCAACATTAATCCTGGTGGTCCGCAGGGCGGTTCGGCTACACAATATTTTGTTGGCGATTTTAACGGGAGAACTTTTGCACCCAACGATACCGCTACCCGCTGGCTCGACCAGGGAACCGACGAATATGCAGGCGTAACCTGGAGCAATACCGGTGGCAGGCGAATATTCCTGGGCTGGATGAGCAACTGGCAGTATGCCACCTCGGTCCCCACCAAAACCTGGCGCAGCGCCATGACTATTCCGCGCGAGTTGAAATTGGTTAAGGTCGACAATGCCTATTACGTCGCTGCCGAGCCGGTAAAGGAATTTGATAAGTTAAAGGGACCGGCAATCAGCCTGCAAAATGTTGATGTGGAGGGAGATGTGAATTTGACTAAAAGGATCAAAGTAACAGATAACCAATATGAGCTCGATTTGTCGTCTGCTCAACTGAAAAGTTTCTCCATTACCTTATTCAATGCAGCAGGGCAGAAATTGCTGGTAGGTTATGATGAAGAAGTTAATTCCTGGTACATCGACCGTACGCAAGCAGGCGAATCCGCTTTTAATAAAGATTTTGCCAAAAGATTTTCAATCCAGAGAATTGCCAAAACGAAGGGTACGGATTTAAAGCTGATCGTTGACGCTGCCTCGGTCGAGTTGTTTGCAGATCACGGCCTGACCATAATGACATCGATTTTCTTTCCCCACCAACCGCTAAGCATGATATCCTTAAACTCTCCTGGTCGGTTCAGAGCGGACAAGATCGGCTATATTCCGCTTATAAGCATCTGGCCTTAATATAAGGCTATGAAGCTACGGCAAATGGAACGACATGAATTTCATCGGCTTTCTTTTCAGCTACCCACAAATCGTACCCTTGTTGCATATTCATCCATAGCTGAGGCGTCGTATTTAAGGCCCTTGACAGACGGATAGCCATTTCGGCACTGACGCCCATATGGCCATTTACTAATTGTGATAGCGTTTTACGCGCTACACCTAGCTTATGCGCCGCCTGGGTAATGTTAATTTCCATAGGGTCAAGGTAAAGTCCTTTTAAAACTGCTCCCGGATGTACCGGGGCCATGCCTCGTCTTAGCATACTTCCAAATTTTTAATGGTAATCAATATAGTCAACATCGAACGCATTTTCATTTTCAAATCGAAAGATAAGGCGATAATTTCCATTAACTTTCACTGACCAAAATCCTGCCAGATCTCCTCTTAAAGGATGTAAATCTGAACCCGGAAAATTCATATCCTGAACATTTACAGCACCATCAAGCAATGTCAGGATCATTTTGATTTTTATGATTTGAATGGCGGGTAGCTTGGATGCGTTATCCCTTTCCCATAATAATTTTAAGCCCTTGTGCTTGATGCTTTCGATCATCAATACAAATGTAACGTATTACGTAACACGTGCCAACTTAGCTAAAAAAAACGGAAAATAAGATATCGATCGAATCGGCTATATAAAAAAAGCCGGACTCCTCGCTAAGCCCGGCTACCATCAGTCATTCAATACTTATTATACGAGGTTCTTTTTGATATAATCAATGCTTTGGGTGATACTCACAAAAGGATCGCCGGGGCACATGTCCTGTTCTACAAAGAAATACTTCAAGCCAGCCTTTTTATTGTGTTCGAATATCCTTTTAAAGTCGATAACACCGTGGCCAACCTCGGTAAACATCTTTTTCGGCGTGTTGTCCATGTCCTTTATGTGCCATAGCGGGAACCTGCCGGGGTGCTTATCAAAAAGCGCCACCGGGTCCTGCCCGGCTTTGGTTAACCAATAAAGATCGGTCTCAAATTTCACATTGTTTTTATCCGTGTTTTCCAGCAGGATGTCATATGGATATTTCCCGTCCTGTTGGATAAATTCAAAATCGTGGTTGTGGTAGCAGAACTGTATGCCCGATTTTTTGCACACCTCGCCGGCCTTATTGAAGTCTTCGGCCAGTTGTTTAAAGTGGTCCAACGAACCGCGCTCTTTGGGCGCCAGCCAGGCGCACACCATATATTTCTGGCCTATCGACGCTGCATCTTCAACCGCTTTGTCCCATCCCGTTAATATAGTACCCGGCATGCTCTGACCCTCACCAAGCGTGTAGTGACAGCTCGGCATGATCAGGCCATTTTGTTTCAGCATTTCTGCAAATTCCGAAGGGGTTTTGCCATAATATTTTCCGTCGCCGTAACTGGCTTCGACAGAATTGTAACCTATCTGCGCCACTTTGGCTAAAGTGCCGGCTACGTCTTTACCCATAGCATTGCGCACGGTATAAAGCTGAAGGCCGATATACTTTTTGTCGTAGGCGAACAGTTTCGGAGCCATTAACAACCCGGCCGAAACAAGGGCTGAGGTCTTTAAGAATTCACGTCTGGTAGTCATTTTAGGTTTGATTTAATTGGTGTATTGTGTAAAAATAACACATTAGATCGTTAATAAAAACTATTTTCCGATTTGCTGTCAGATCTGCGAGTAAGCAGCGGGTACGATAAACGTTGAAGTAATTTTCGATACCAGTTTGGCATCCGCGTAGTCAGGATCCGAGCTTATTTTTTTCCACTCCGGGTCGCTGCCAAAAGCTTGCCAGTGGCTGTCGTGCGCTGCCATATCGTCGAAAGTGACCATATAGGTTAGATTAGGGCGAAGCTCGCCGATCAAAGTCTCGGCAAAAAATACCGGCCTGAAGCCAAGCCGTTTGAAAATATCGATCTCGCCCTTGTCGTTGAACATCTCAATTTTCTTTTTGCCCGCGCTTTCACTGGCGCTCTGGTATTGCCGAAGTTCAAAAATACGCGTCTTTTTTTCGGGCAATGCCAGTTTCGGGGCATGTGCAAAGGCCTCCAGGAATGAACTTTCAATGCGTTCGTATGCCGGGTCTGTGGCCGGTGCGTTTAAGTATTCGGCAGCTTTCTCGTTATATATACCGTCCTTTTCCAACCCGGTGGTCATTTTTAAAAAGTCGTTCATATTGCCGAAGGGGATAAGCACAAATATCCTGGTCTGGCCCTCCGGCTTTAGTTCGGTAAAAACGCCGATATTTTTTATGCCAAGAGTATTCAGCGCCGGTATGGCGGCATTTTTCCAGTAGTCTTCTACCAATGCCTGTTGCCTTGCATCTTTCAATTGATATACGCGCAACTCATAAAACTCGCGTGCGGGCGCGCCGGCGGTCATAGATGCGAAAGTGGCAGCAGGTGCGGCCATGGCGGCAGTACCTGCTACCAGGGATGTTTTGACAAAATTTCGTCTCGAAGGCATGATCGGTTTATTATTTGGTGATGCGTAAAAGTAATGGATTTGGCTTATTCCAGTAACAGAAAATTGGTAGAATGGTTTAGTTAACGCCACTCAAAGCGAATGATTGGCAGGCTTGACATAATAAAGTCTCCGGGGCAGCTGCGGCTATCCCTTGGGTATGATTTCGCATAAAGACTAACCGTATATGTGTAACCCGCTTATAAACAATTGTTTAAACGTACATCATGTTCGCTAATATTTTTAGTATTTTTCGTTATTGTCAGTTTTAATTATTTATATTCGCAATAACAATCAAACCCATCCAATGACCACAGCCGCACCCTTAACGCATAAGTCCACTGTTCTCACCGAACCCGGACCAAAACAACGTATTGCATCCATCGACATTTTGCGTGGCCTTGTGATGGTCATTATGGCTATCGATCATGTCAGGGACTTTTATCATTACGGGCATCCCGAACCGACGGACCTGTCGCACACGGACCTTTTCCTGTTCTTTACCCGTTGGATAACGCATTTTTGCGCGCCAACTTTCGTTTGTCTGAGCGGAATGTCGGCTTACCTGGCCGGTACACGCCGGACACCAGGCCAGTTAAGCTCGTTCCTTATAAAACGCGGCTTTTGGCTTATTTTGATCGAATTTGTGGTGGTCGACCTGGCCATATCGCTCGACCCAACCTACCATGTACAGGTCATGCAGGTGATTTGGGTAATCGGCGCCAGCATGATATTGCTCGGCCTGCTGGTAAGGGCGCCCCGGGCTGTTATAGGCCTGATCGGTATAGTGTTTGTTTTCGGGCATAATATTTTTGACATCATCCATATTAAAGTTATCGACGACACCTTTGCCGGCAAGGTTTTATTGACCGGGTATGGTTTCGGCGATTTTGTGCCTTATGCCTATCACCGGGGCTTTCTAGTTGCGTACGCGCTTTTGCCCTGGGCAGGCCTGATGATGATCGGTTATGTTTTTGGCTCGATATATGCCAAAACATACGACGCCGTTAAGCGCCGTAAAATTTTGCTTTATAGTGGTCTCGGTGTGCTCGCCTTCTTCTTTATTTTCAGATTTTTTAATATTTATGGCGATCCGTCTCCCTGGGCCTCTCAAAAAACGTTTTCGCTGAGTATCATATCCTTTTTTAATGTAACCAAATACCCGCCTTCGTTACTTTATATGAGTATGACCGTCGGTACGGCCCTGATCTTCCTGGCGCTTACCGAGAATGCTAAAAATAAGCTTACGTCTATCCTGTTCGTGTATGGCAATGTGCCGTTCTTCTATTATATCTGTCATTGGTATATGCTCAGGCTTGGCACTGTAGCGCTTTTCTTTATCACGGGACATAACACCAGCCAGATACCAAATCCGAAACTCGGGCTTGCGTTTCAGCCGGATGATATGGGTTTCAACCTGGCCGGGGTTTACCTCGTATGGTTTTGTATCGTATTTATCCTTTATTTCCCCTGCCGCTGGTACAGCAAGTACAAGCGTACGCATGCGCAGTGGTGGTTAAGCTATTTGTAGAGGAGTTGATTAAGTTAAGTGGTTGATTAGCTGACAACCGTTTAACTCAATCCAGGTTAATCAACTATTCAACTCATCAAATATATTGTTCCACGATCTGCTTTAACGGTCCGGCCTGCATTACGCCGCTCTGGCGCCATTTGGTTTCGCCTTTTTTGAATAGCATCAGCGTTGGTACGCTTTGAATGCGGTAGGCGTTAGCCACTTCGGGATTTTTATCAATATCGATTTTGATGATCGTTACCTTGTCGCCCATTTTGTCCTTTACTTCCTTCAAAATAGGCGGCATCATTTTGCAGGGCCCGCACCACTCGGCCGAAAAATCGATCAGCACGGGTTTGTCGGAATTGATGATCTCGGTGAAGTTTGCCATGAGTTCTCTTGTTTGAATTTGGAATGTTGTAAAGTTGAAACGTTATTCTATTAGTAATGTGTTGAAATATTTCGCTTTATTGCAGGTCAGCCCCCAGCGATATTAGATTTCTAACTTTTCAACCTTACAACAAATTCAATACATTTTTTTCGGCCTTTCGGGCAAGGGCGTAAAGAAGTTATTGTCCTGGAGCCAGTTTGCCAGCAGTTGAGGCCAGGTATTCACCGTTTTCAGTTTCGACCGGTTGCCCATGTTGAAACCATGTCCGCCGCTTTCCAGGATATGCAGTTCAGCCGGTGCCTTTGCAGCCCGGTATGCTTCTAATATTTTGAGCGTCGGCAGCGAGCAGCAGGCGTCGTCATTGGCCGCCAACAGGAAAATGGGTGGTGCATCTGGCGTTACCGAATCGGGAACGTACAACGGTCCCGGATAAATCTGGATCACAAAATCGGGCCGGTAAGGGGTTGAGTCTATCCCGTCGTTTTTCGATTTGTTTGCCGTGTCTTTGTCAAATGCGACCCGGTCGACAATTTCACCGCCGGCGGAAAAGCCCATTATACCGATGCGGTTCGGGTCGATGCCCCATTCTTTGGCACGCGCCCTCACCAGCCTCATCGCCCGTTTGCCATCGTTTACTCCGTCTTCAATTTTAAAATAAGGCGTGGTAGTATCGCGCCCCAGGCGATATTTCAATACGAAAACCGCCACGCCGAGATTATTTAAGTAATGCGCCGGGTCGACGCCTTCCGCGTTAAAAACCAGCAACCGGTGGCCTCCGCCGGGACAGACAACGACTGCTGATCCGTTTGCTTTGTCTTTCGGCGGCAGGAATACCGTAAGCGATGGGTTGTTGATGTCCTTTACCCAATAATCTTTGGCTTCTTCGGGCTTATCTTTTAGCTTTTCAAAGCCGGGCGCCCCGTTTGGCCAAAGCGGTATAACAAAGGGCTGGTTTTGTGCAAAGGCCAGGGCAGGAAACAGGCAGATGAGGAATAATAATTTTTTGTTCATAGCGACTATTTATAAGTTTAAAAAAGCGTTTGGGCTGAGCCCCTCGAAGCATATGCGGGTTTGGCCAGCGGACCATTCTTCGACAAGCTCAGGATGACACCCTTCATTAATTAAATATTAAAAGAGCGTTGTCATGCTGAGCCCGTCGAAGCGTATGCGGACAGGCCCCCATGCACCACCCTTCGACAAGTTCAGGATGACACCCTTTGTTAGTAAATGTTAAAAGAGCGCTGTCATGCTGAGCCTGTCGAAGCATATGCGGGTAGGCCCAACGCGCCGCTCTTTCCTTCGGCAAGCTCAGGGCAGGCTTGGCTCAGAGTGACACCCAATTTATTTTCCGATCAGCGAAGGCTCGAACATGCTTTTATCAATGGGACCGCCGGCGACAAGATCATGGTATTTTTCCACCTGCAAAAGCTTTTCGTTGATATAAAATTTGCAATAAGTTTCGCTCCAGCCGCCTTTTAAGGGTATTTGATTTTCCATAGTGCCTTCCTCCTTCGTGTTGTCATCATACTTGATGAAACGAACAGCCACCAATTTTTCCTTGTCGATCCACAACTGATTTACCTTTTCATCGGCTTTATCAGCGCCTATCACATACACGGCCTTACCCTTCCAGGTATCTTCATGGAATTTGGACAGATCGTAATGAAGCTCTTTGAAATGGGTTAATACCTGTTCGAAAGGGACAAAATACATTCCGCCTAAAAAGAAGATTAGCTCGTTCTCACCTTTAACCGACCTTACCAGTTTGTGCTTGCTGATGACATAGGTCGAATCGCCCCTGAAAAGTACGCCGCTGCCGCTTTTAAGACTGTCGAAATCTATGCGCAACTTGTCCGGATAAAGGATATGTTCATACCAGGTTTGCGATTTTACCAGGCTATCATTTTTATATCTTTCCGTTGTTTGGCTGAAAGAAAGATTGCTGTGCCATTTGCCACGGTAGCGCGCGTACATTTTTTGCAGCAGCGTTGTCGAATTCAGCCCCTCGTGCGGTAAAAAAGGCAAAACGAGCAGCGCCAATACGGATGTTATCTTCATAAAATTAAGTTGTGCTGAATTCCTGGTAAGCGGCCTCCAGGCTGCGGTTAATGCCGTCGCCCTGCCAGTCGGTTACGCCGGGTATGGACGTAGCCTTCAATATTTCATCTTTAGTTTTGCCGGCCTTAAGGCTGCTTTGCACAAATTCGGCCAGCTTTTCCATGTAATTCTGCATCGCTTTCAGGTCGTCCATGGTGCCGGTTACCTTTTGCGGGTCGAAGGCATGACCGAACACGAACAGGCTGTCCTTATCGAATTTCTTTTGCGCCTTTTCCAGGGCAACGGCCCAATTGGTTACTGACGCACCTGCGGTTTTGTCGATGAATGGGTAGCGGCGGTTGAATACGAGGTCGCCCATGTGCACTACGTTAGCATGTTCAAAATGGATGATCGCATCGCCGTTGGTATGGCCCTGCCCGTAATAGTAAGCCCTTATCTTTTCATCGCCTACTTTGATGTGCCAGGTATCAGTAAAAGTGGTGTCAGGATATAACTGCAAGTCTTCTTTCTTCTGCGCTACGGCCACGTTTCTTTGGTTAGTGAGTGAATTCGCATGTGCGGCCACATTCTTTACCAGCCCCTTGAACGAAATGTTACCGCCGGTATGGTCGCCGTGGTGGTGGGTGTTGATCAGCCACTCGAACGGTTTATCCGACTGTTTCTGCAATTCGGCTATCAGGTGTTTGGCCGGATCAGGAAATTCCGCATCAACCACAACTATTCCCTCTTTATTGATCATCCAGGCTATTGTGCCTCCCTGTTCGGCAAACATGCCTACGTTGTTGCGCAGCGTTTTAAACTGGTAATTCGGATCGGCTATTATAGAGGCAAGACTCTTTTTGTTCAGCAGGCTTAAGGCGCTTGCTGCGGCAGCGGTGAACAGGAACTGGCGGCGTTGCATGGCTTTTGTTTTTTAGTTTGAAGTTAGGTAAAATTTTGGCTTAGACAATCAATACTGATGAAATGCCGCCGACACAAATTCCAGTACCGCAGGCAGCGATTCGCGCCAGTAGGTCCAGGTGTGGGCGCCGTCGCGTATGCGAAACTCATGCGGTATTTCTTTTTTTCGCATAGCAATGTGCACTAAGCAATTGCCTTCGTACAGAAAGTCGTCGTCGCCATCGTCGATGTACCAGCGTACCGCTTTTTTTAAGCTGTCGGGCATGTTATTTACCAGCGCCAGCACGCTATGGCGGTTGTAATAAGCGGTAACCACGGTGTCGGTTACATTCGGCATGGTCCTGCTTAACTGTTTGCGGGCGTCGTCGATCGTCAATGGCCCGGTCGCGGCGCTCAAAGGGCAGGCGGAAGAGAACAATTCCGGGTGGTGTAAAGCATAAACAAAGCTTCCGCCGCCACCCATGGAAAGGCCCGCTACGGCACGATAGCGCTTTTCAGCTTTTATGCGGAACTTCTTTTCGACATAAGGCATAAATTCTTTGAAAAAGAAATCCTCGTAATTCCAGTCGCCCCGCGGGTCGTTAAAATAGCCTCTGCGCCCGGTATTGGCATCGGGCATAATGATCACCATCGGCGTTGCTTTGCCCTCTTTTATCGCCTTGTCGGTTATGTTCAGCACCTCGCCAAATTGTACCCAGCCGGTCTGGTCGTCGCCGGCTCCGTGCAGCAGGTACAATACCGGGTAACTGCGGTCGGATGTTTCATAATCGGGCGGCAGGTATACGGCATATTTGCGTTCCATTTTCAGGGTCTTGCTCGGCATGCTCAGGTTATCATAAACCTTGCCCGACTGGGCGACGGCACTTGCGGCAAATGATAGCAAAATGGCAAGAAGAAGGCTTTGTTTTCTCATGGCATAACTGGTTTTGTATCAGGCGGGGTACAGGTAAAGTTATAAGAATATGCAGGGCTTGCAAAGAACCGGAACGTAAATTTATTACTACGCACTGTAGCAAGCGGTAACGCCGGCGCGTAAGGGGTAATAAATCTAAATCGTTCGAAACTTATGAAACGTATTTACGCCGCGCTTTTCGTACTGTTAGCTTTATCGGCCTGTAAAAAAGATAATCCCGGGCTTAAGCCAGGGAAAGACCTGGCCCTTAATGCAACCCAGCTTCAACAGGCATCGGCCGACAATACATTTACGTTTAATCTCTTTAAAACAGTAAACGCCGGGAATACGACCGGTCAAAATCTGTTCATTTCGCCTTTGAGCGTGAGCATGGCGCTTGGAATGACAGCTAATGGCGCAAGCGGGCAAACGTTAAAAGCTATCGATTCGGCTATGAGCTTTAACCGGTTTACGCAAGACCAGGTGAACGCCTATTTCAATTCCCTGCTTGTACAACTGCCCGAGCTTGACCCAAACACTACGGTAAAAATAGCCAATTCGATATGGTATAGTGACAAATTCAGCGTGTTGCACGATTTTTTGCAAATCAATAGTAAATACTTCCAGGCGAAGGCCCAATCGCTTGATTTTAATTCGCCGGGCGCAGTTGGTACGATCAATAATTGGATAAGCGATGCCACAAGCGGGAAAATAACCAAATTGCTGGACCAGGTACAACCGAACGATGTGATGTACCTGATCAACGCGATCTATTTTAAAAGCACGTGGGCCGATAAATTTGATGCGTCACAAACGCTGAAAATGAATTTCTACCTGCCGGGCAATAATGCTGTTCAGGCTGATTTTATGAATGGCAGGATCAATTTTAACGCAACAGGCGACGAGAACGCGTACGTGATCGAATTGCCCTATTCGAACAATAAATACAGTATGGTTATCGCCGAGCCTGCATCGGGCAAAACCGTCAATGACCTGGTTGCTGTTCTTGACAATGCGACCTGGCAAAAGTGGATGTCTAATCTGCATCCGAATAACCAGGCGCTTTCGATGCCGAAATTCCAGTTTAGTTATGGTACGGACCTTAATAACGCGCTTACTTCGTTGGGTATGGGCGTTGCCTTTACACCACAGGCCGACCTTACTCGCATAAACCAGGCAGGCGGTTTGGATATCAGCAAGGTGCTGCATAAAGCCTGCATATCGGTTGACGAAAATGGCACTACCGCTGCCGCCGCAACGTCAGTCGGCATACAGGTTACCGATGCTTCTCCTGTGGTTATCAACCATCCTTTTATTTTCGTGATACGCGAAATGAAAACGGGCCTGATCCTGTTTGCAGGTATTATGAACGACCCGACGCAGAGCGGATCCTGATGCAGGTAAATTTTACGAATAGTGGTTCCGGATGCCTGTGTCCAGTTGGGCCAGTATACCCGGATCAACCTCGCATTGGGCAGAAACGCAATTGAGCTGTTTATCAAAATCGAGCTGGCCTAGAATTTCACCCTGGTCGACCACAAGAAATGCGCCGTTGTTGCCATTGGGCAATACGGCGACACTTCGCTCGTCATTGGCAAAATCGATAAGCAGGTGAAACTGTTGTTGAGGAAGAAACTCTGATCTCGGTAGCATGGCGACCTCCTTTCGTTAACCGGGCTAAAAAACAAATTAATCAGGCATATAAAGTTAACGAATAGTTATACGGAATAGTGCAACTTTTTGTTAAATTTTCATTAATTCCGTCCCGAAAATGTAATTTTCAGTTTTTCAAATCTTCGATCTCTTTTAATGATTTAGGTAAATATTTTCCTAATAGTTGGTAGTCCGTTTCCGTTACCAGGAAATTGTCTTCGATACGGATACCGCCAAAGTCTCTGTAAGTATTTAATACATCGTAATTAATAAAATCGGCATACTTATTTTCAGTCTGCCAGCGGTCGATCAGTTCGGGTATGATATAAATACCGGGTTCGACGGTTAGCACAAAGCCGGTTTCGAGTTCGCGGCCCAATCGCAGCGACTTAAGCCCGAATACGGATGTTTCTTTCATCAAGGTATCGGTGTAGCCTACATAAGGTTCGCCCAGGTCCTCCATATCGTGCGTATCCATGCCCAGCATGTGGCCCAGTCCGCATTGGAAGAACATCGTATGTGCGCCTGCTGCCACGGCTTCAGCAGGATCGCCTTTCATCAACCCGGCGCCTTTTAATCCTTCGGCCAGCTTAGTGCAGGCCGCCAGGTGGATGTCCTTATATCGGGTGCCCGGTTTCAGCAGGCTGATGGCATGGTCCATAGCGTTAAGTACAACTTCGTACAATTCTTTTTGCCTCGCGGTGAATCTACTGCCGACCGGGAAGGTACGCGTCAGATCGCCGCCATAGTGCATATTGTTCTCGGCCCCAATATCGCTCAGAACCATCCGGCCTTCCTGCAAGGTATTGCCATAGTAATGCGTGTGCAGGGTTTGCCCGTGCGTGGTAATGATGGCAGGGTAGCCTAATCGTGCATTATTTGCTGCAGCAACTTCGTGGGCTTTGGCTACTAATTCATATTCTTTAATGCCGGGGCGGGTATGTTTGATAACCGACAGCATCATATCGATGCTGATGTTCACGGCTTTCTCCATCTCAGCCACTTCCAGCGGCGATTTGATCACACGTTGCGAAATAACCGCCTTGATCAGCTTAATCGAAACATGATCCCGTATATCCTCCAGGCTGCAATTGAGCCATTCAGCAAGTTTCATCTTATTTTCTGGACGGTAGGGAGGAAGGATATGGATTTTTTGCCCGTCGGTCTGTGCTTTATGCACATAATGGAATATATCGGCATAAGGCCTGGTTTTGAAAATACCAACCATCGAAGCCATTTCGCTTACAGTTGGCAGGGTGCCGGTCCACACGATATCGTCGATAGTCAGTTCATTACCGAAGATCACCTCCTCGCCGGTATCTGTATCAATAATGGCTGCCAGCATGGGCACATCCAGGCCGAAATAATAAAGAAAGCTGCTGTCCTGGCGGAAAGGGTAGCAATTGTCCTTGTAGTTCATGCTGCTGTCTTCGTTGCCCAGCAAAAGAATAAGCCCGTCGTTATCAAAATTCTGCTTTAACGCCTGCCTGCGGCCGGTGTACACGTGGTTTTCAAAAAGGTTGAGTTCCATGGAGGCAAATATATTGGTTGATCGAGGTAAGTAGTTGGATTAAGTTGATTAAGTTTTAACTTAGTAAGCTCCCAATACCTACCGGGATAACTCAATCAACTTAACCAACCAGTTAACTCAATACCATGCCACACTATTTTCTCAAACTGATACCCCGCCGGCCGACTTTTTCGCAGGATATGACGCCCGAAGAACGCGCCATCATGATGCAGCATATTGCTTATTGGACCGAATTGATGAATAAAGGAAAAGTAGCGGTGTTCGGCCCGGTGGCCGACCCTGCGGGCGTTTATGGGATGGGCGTGGTGGAGGCCGAAAATGAAGAAGAACTGAGCGATTTTATGAACAACGACCCCGCTGCCACCATTAACCGGTACGAGCATTATTTGATGCCGAGGGCGGTGATGCCTTCTAAGTAACAGTTTGCAGTTTGCAGTTGGCAGTTTGCAGGTAATCTTTCGGACTTCCCGACTTATGCGGACTTTCGGACTAATAACAAAAAATGCGTTCCGTATCTCACCCCGGAACGCACGCTCAACATCACTCTCAATGACATTGAATCAACTAAATCTCAGATATCATGTAAACACTAATCCAAGTTCTTTATGATCTATCGATCTTTTTAAATATTATTACGTCAGTTGTCCTTATACAGTTGTAAATCAATTATTTGTTGCTTTTGTTTTTTTAAACTTAAAAAGCTGAACTTTATATGAACACAGGTTTGCCATAAAAATTGCACCGTAGTAAAAAAAATTTAATTACGGGCGGGCTCTGTTAAATGTAAAACGTACAATTATCGGAATTTTCAGCAAGATTTCTTACCTGCTAAGACGCTTTAAATAGAAATTAGTTACAACACACATCGGTTGGAATGAAAAAAAATTTACCCGTTATTTTTTTACTGATTTGCTCGTGGTGCAATGCTCAAAATCTTTCCAAACAGGAGTTGCAGCGCTGCAAGGCCGAAGCTAAACAGGTAACTATCATCCGCGACGACTGGGGCATACCGCATATTTATGGCGAGACCGATGCCAACGCCGTTTTCGGGTTGATGTATGCCGAATGCGAGGACAATTTTGAAGGCATAGAGCGTAACTACTTGTATCAATTGGGCAGGCAATCCGAAGCCGACGGCGAGCACAGCCTGTATGTCGACGTGCAACTGCAAATGATTGCGGATACGGCCGATGCTATCAAAGAATATAAAGCCAGCCCATTGTGGTTCAAAAGGTTGATGGACGCTTTTGCTGATGGCATCAATTACTATTTATACAAGCATCCCGAGGTAAAGCCGCAGGTTTTCCGCCGTTTTGAACCCTGGTTTGCGCTGATGTTTACCGACGGAAGTGTTTCCGCAACGGAAACCGGCGGCCTGGCATTAAAGGAAACGGAACGCTTTTACAGCAACGGACCTGAACATCTTGGCGCCGCAACCCCGCCGCCTCATATCGATGAAATGGCGGCCGAACGCGAAACGGGCTCGAACGGCTTTGCGCTGGCCCCGTCGGTAACGGCTTCCAAACATGCCATGCTGTACATCAATCCCCATGTGCCCTTTTATTTCAGGAGCGAAGTGCAGGTGGTAAGCAATGAGGGGCTCGATGCTTACGGCGCGGTTACCTGGGGACAGTTTTTTGTTTACCAGGGCTTTAACCGCCATTGCGGCTGGATGCATACCAGCAGCTATGCGGATGTGGCCGACCTGTATGCGGAAAAAGTAACCAAACAGGGCGATCAGTGGACCTACGAATACAACGGTCAGCAAAAACCTGTTGCTACGCGTCAATTGGTATTTAAAATAAAGAAAGGCGATTCAGTTGAAACGCGTACCATTACCGGCTATTATACTCATCACGGTCCGGTGCTGGGCGCGCGGGACGGCAAATGGCTGGCTTTGCGTGCCAATAACCGTTCGTACAATGCGTTGCTCGAATCGTGGCTGATTACCAAGGCTAACAATTTTGATGAATATAAGCGGGCCATGAACCTGCTGTCGAATGCCACCAACAACACGGTTTACGCCGACGATAAGGGCAATATTGCTTTCTGGTATGGTAACTATATGCCAAAACGGGATCCAAAATTCGACTGGACGCTCCCCGTCGACGGCAGTACATCGGCTACAGAGTGGAAAGGCGTTCACCCTCTGAACGAAATTGTTCACGTGTACAACCCTAAAAACGGCTGGATAGAAAACTGCAATTCGACGCCCTTCACCTGTTCGGGACCAAACAGCCCCGACAAAAGCAACTATCCCGCTTACATGGCTCCCGACGGGCAGAATTACCGTGCTGTGGATGCCTTAAAGCTTTTTGCGAATGCGAAGAGTATTAAGCTTGACGATCTCATCGCAAAAGGCTATGATCATTACCTCGCCGCATTTGACGACCTGCTGCCATCGCTGTTTAATGCTTACGACAAGGCCAGTGATTCGGTAAAAGAAGCGCTGGAAGAACCGATACAAATATTGAAGGCCTGGGACAAACGTTCCGGTGTTAATTCCATCGCTACGACACTAGCGATTGAATGGGGTACGCTGATGTTCGGGCAGCTGCCGCCGGCCAAAACTGTGGAAGAATCTACCTGTCAGACCGTGCGCGTGGAGGAAATGCTTAAAACTATGGACCCGGCGAAAGAACTCGATCTGCTGTCGCAGGCTGTAAAAAACCTGCGTAAGCGGTATGTAGCGTGGAAAGTGGAGTGGGGAAACATTAATCGTTTTCAGCGGCCGGACGATGGCATAAGCTTTGACGATAAGTATGAAAGTATTCCGGTTGGGCAGGTGGGTTCACAGTTCGGGCAATTGCCCTCGTTCCAAAGCCGCCCCATGAATGGTACAAAAAAGCGATATGGTTACAGCGGAAATAGCTTTATCGCCGCCGTAGAGTTCGGACCGAAGCTGAAGGCCAAAAGCATAGTGACCGGCGGAGAGTCGTTCGATCCCACTTCGGCGCATTATGACGACCAGGCCGAGGGGTTTGTGAACGGCAAATTTAAAGACGTTTATTTTTATAAGGCCGATGTGCTGAAACACGCGGAAATAACTTATCACCCCGGCGAATAAATCGAAACGAAAAGTAATATATTTGAAATACCCCTTATGATAAGAAAAACCTGTTTTGCTGCGCTATTGGTGCTGGCTTGCGCATTTGGGCGGGCTCAAAGCATTTCCTTTGGCGACATCCTGAACCTGAGCAGCATGAACGACGCCCAGGCGCACGATTTCCTGACCGTCTCAAAAGGTTTTAAGCCCGGCGGTCAGCAAACGGTCGGCGGTAAAAGTTACCAGGAATATAAGCTTGTTACGGGAACTCCCGAAAAGACAGAGAGCGTACTGATAGGAACAGGATCCAGCACCGCTTCAGGCACCACGTCGCACGAAATTATTTATAATACTACCCAGGAGCAGGACCTGAATAATTTGCTTGCAGAGGCAAAAAAATCAACGCTGACGCTTATTTTCCAGGGAGCTGAGCTGTCCAGCAATATTTACCGGTTTGACAATTCTCTTTTCCGCGCCAGTATTTCTATTGCGTTTGATAAGAAATCGGGCAATGTGGATGTACAGCAGAAATAGTTTTCAGTCCGTAAGTCGGAAAGACCGAAAGTCCGAAAGATAAAAATGTTAGGCTGGATGTTTCTTGCGGACTTTCCGACTTACGCGGACTTCCGGACTATAAGGTCATTCCGCATCGGGAAATCTGACCCTGATTTCGCGCTGAACTTTGACGAGCTTTTCGCGGAGGGAAGTAATGGCGGCTATCACCGTCAGTTTGTCGGCGATGCCTTCTTCAAAGGTGTTTTTCCCAAGTAAAAGCCTCCTGATTTGCAGGTTAAGATCAGCGGCTTCCTGTTTCAAATCGGCCAGTGATCTCATAAGGATTTAACGTGCATAATCAAATGTGACGATTATTACCCGCTTTACTGCATTGGATTTTTCCACATGCTGTTAGTTCCTAACCATTCCACTTGACAAATTAGTCTCTGCGTCCTCTGCGCATAATCTTTGTGGCCTTTGTGGTTAATCGGCTATTTGCCACAGGAAACACTGAGGGGCCACGAGGTTGACAAAGGATCTAAACCGGTTACAACTCGGGCTGCAACACCTGCCACACATTGTTGGCCACGATCCTGGCGCCGGCGGCAGTAGGATGTATCCCGTCGGCTTGGTTTAGCTTGGGTGTACCGGCCACGTTGTTAAGCAGGAACGGTATCAGCGCGATGTGGTTTTTCTTCGCCAGGGCAGGAAAAACCGCTTTAAAGCTGTTGGCATAAGCTGCGCCCATGCTTGGGGGTACCATCATGCCGGCCAGGATAATTTTGGCGTTGGGATATTTGGCTTTTACCTTGTTGATGATAGCCTGCAGGTTTTTTGCGGTTTCATCGGTCGGGATGCCCCGCAGGCCATCGTTGGCGCCGAGCTCGAGTATGAATATGTCCACCTTTTTTTTAAGCGCCCAGTCGATACGGCCCAGGCCGCCGGCGGTAGTTTCGCCGCTTACTCCCGCGTTTATAACATTGTACGGTAGTTTCAGCGAATCGATCTTGTGCTGGACAACCGCCGGAAATGCATCGTCCGAAGGATCGGAAAGACCATAACCGGCGGTCAGGCTGTCGCCGAAAAAGAGAATATTCTTTTTGCCTGAAGGCGAGGATATTGCTTCGGCAGATGAGGTTGCTGCCTGGCTGCTGTCGGATGATGTTTTGTTGTTGCCGCAGCTTAGTAATAGCAGTACTATGCTAAAAAACAGGGTTAGTCTTAAGTCCAAAGTCTTAAGTCTAAAGTCTGACTCCCGACTTCTGACTTCCGACTTCCGACTTAATTTGAACATGTCCATGATTGTTTAAAGTTAGTGAAAACACCAGTCAACACCCTACACATCCCTCCTCAAAACTTCCAGCGGCGGCTTGTTCAAAGTGCCGCGGCTGTTCAGCAGGCCGATAATAATCGTCAGCGCTGCTATTGCCAGGAATAACAGTATTGGCGGGATAGGGTTTGCGTAGAAGGGCACCTGGAAGTTGTATTTTGCCAAAAGCCAGCTTGCACCGAGCGCGATCAAAATGCCCGTCAAGGCCGATAAGCTGCCCAGGAAAAAATATTCTATCGTCGTTATCGCGAAGATCTGCCTGCGGCTGGCGCCCATGGTGCGCAGCAGCACGCTTTCCTGTATGCGCTGGTATTTGCTGATGCGAACGGAGGCGATCAATACTACGATGGCGGTTACTATGCTGAACATGGCCATAAAACGGATGATACCGCCCACTTTGTCCATCAGGTCCTCTAAAACGCTCAGGACAAAACCAAGGTCGATCATTGAAACATTCGGGAAGGCTTTTACCACATGCTGCTGGTACCGCGCCGATATTTGCTTATTAGCTACGTGCGTGGTGAATGCGTAGAACTGCGGCGCGTCTTCCAAAACACCTTTCGGGAAAACGAAAATGAAATTGGTTTGCATCCGGTTCCAGTTCACCTCACGGGTGTTGGCGATCCTTGCTACAACGGGGATGCCCTGCACATTGAATGCGATTTTATCGCCCACCTTCAACCCCATCCCTTTGGCAAACCGATCTTCAACCGATAGCGGTACATCGCCATCGGGGGGAGCCTTGCCTACCCACTCGCCGTCCACGATCCTTTCCGTTGGCGTCAGGCTGTCGCGGTACGTAACGCGGAACTCGTTGCTGAATACCCACATATTGTGTTTCATCGAACTGTCCTGTTTAGCCTGCGCTTCGGTCTTACCTTTGAACTTATCGATGCGAACTGTTACTACCGGAACTTCCTGCAGCACCGGCAGGTGTTCCTTTTTGGTTAGCGCCGCAAGCGCGTCTTTTTCTTTCACCTGGATATCAAACAGGATCATATTGGCCTGGTTAGCGCTGGATGCAAGCGAAACCTGTTTGATCAGCAGTCCCTGGATAAAGAACAGCGTACAGATGAAGGCCGTGCTTAAGCCGATGGACACGATCAGGATGATCGTTTGATTATTAGGCCGGTACAAATTGGCAAAGCCCTGGCGCCAGGGGTAGCTCCAGGTGCTTTTGATGAAAAAGCGGGTAACATACATCAGCAGCCGGGCAATGAGCACCAGGATGTAGTAGGCGACCACGATGCCGATGGTAAAGAACGTAGTGGCCTTCCAGCCGTCGATCTGCGTATGGGTGAATATGGCGATGAACGCCAGTATGAGCGCATAAACCAGCCAGCGGAACGGGTCGCGCATCAGGTTGATGTGTTCGTACGACATGCGCAGCGTGTTCAGCGGCGATATATTCCGGATAGCAATAAGCGGCAGCAGCGCGAACAGGATGGATATGGTGACGCCTAAAATAATGCCTTGGCCGACAGCGCCCCACGAGATGTCGGTAGTGACCGAGATGGGCAAAAAGTCTTTAAAAACCACCGGCAGCATATGCTGGACGAAGGTGCCGAGCACGGCGCCGATAATTGAACCCAGCAGCCCGATGCCGATGATCTGTATCAAATAGATCAGGAACGCTTCATACGCCTTGACACCCAGACAGCGCATGATGGCTATGGAAGCGATCTTTTCGCGCACATAGATATGGATGGCGCTGGCCACGCCCACGCAGCCAAGCAGCAGCGCAATAAAACCTACCAGCGCCAGGAAATCCGTCAGGTTGGCAAAAGCGCGGCCGGTATTTGCTTTGCGGGTTTCGATGGTTTCGTAACCCATGTTCAGTTTATCCAGCCTGGGTTCGAGTGTCTTGGTGAGTTTCACCATATCCACCGGGTGGTCATATTTATAGTAAAAGGTGTAATTAACGCGGCTGCCTTTTTGCATCAGCCCCGTTTGCTGCAGGTATTGCATCGGGATATAAACGACAGGCGCAATGCTCGAGGCAATGTTGGCCTGCCCCGGCGCTTTGATAAGCGTGCCTGTTATGAGGAAGGTGACGTTACCTACCTTAATAGAATCGCCCACTTTGACATTATATTGCAGCATTAGCGTTTGGTCCACCAGGGCATTTTTGCCCTTACGAAAATAGGTGTCCGCATTGGCGGGAGTGGTTTCCAGCCTGCCGTAATAAGGGAACTCGCCCTGCAGCGCACGAACCTGCGCCAGCCTGGTATTTCCGCTTTTGGGGAAATAAACCATCGAGGCGAAGCTGCGTTCCTGCGAACGGCGGTCGCCCATCGAATCGAGGAATTTTTGTGTTTTGGCATCGGGCAGCGTACTGGAATGAATGGCCATGTCCGCGCCGATCAGCGTCGCCGCCTGGGTATCGATATCTTTTTTCAGGTTGACGCCGAAGGTATAAATGGCCACCAGCGCGGCGATACCAAATATGATGGACGATACGAAAAGGAACAGCCTCGACCGGCTTTTGCGGCTGTCGCGCCAGGCCATGTTCAGCAGCCAGCGCAGGCTTACTTTGCGTTTATAGTTTACAGGACCGTCCATCAGTTGTTTGTATTAACCGGGTTATCGCTGATCAAATGACCGCCTTTGATACGCAGGATGCGCTGGGTTTTACCGGCCAGTTCTAAGTCGTGCGTTACCAGCACCAGCGTGGTGCCTGCTTCTTTATTCAGGTCGAAAAGGAGCTTTACCACCTTTTCGCTGGTTTCGGCATCGAGGTTTCCGGTGGGCTCATCGGCGAACAATATCCTGGGTTGGTTGCTGAACGCCCGCGCCAGCGACACGCGCTGCTGCTCGCCGCCCGAAAGCTGGGCAGGGTAGTGGTGCCCGCGGTCGCTCAGGCCGACTTTATCCAGCAGGTCCAGTGCCCGTGCCCGGATATTCTTTTCGCCGCGCAACTCCAGGGGCACCATTACATTCTCCAATGCGGTAAGTGTAGGCAGTAACTGAAAGTTCTGGAAAATGAAACCCACGTACTGGTTGCGTATCTGTGCGCGCTTGTCCTCGTTCAGGTGGTCAAGGTAGATGCCGTTCAATTGCACTTTGCCTGTCGAAGAACGGTCAAGCCCGGCGCACAGGCCCAGCAGCGTGGTTTTGCCGCTGCCCGAAGGGCCAACGATAGCGTTGGTCGATCCGGTGCTTATTGAAAAATTGATGTTATCGAGTACAGTAAGCGTCTTTCCGGCGCTCTGATAGGTTTTACCAAGATTGGATACATTCAGAATGGTTTCCACTATAGCTTTTTTTATGGATTTGATGATCGATGCAGCGGATTGTTACTTATAAAAGTAAGGCATAGGCTGTTGTTTTGGTTTAAAGTAATGAAAATGATTTTTGTATGATTGATTTCAATCACCAAGTCTAGAACTTCATACCAATTTTTTAAATAAGCATAATTAAATATTCTTATTTTTATTTTTTTAGTAAATTAAATATATTTGTATTTTACTAAGTCGTAAATATATGAGTATCAAGCTAAAGCCGATATCGAATGAACTTAAGCTCAATAGAATTCGCTATGAAAATCCATGGTGGATAAATAATGAAATTGAAAGTCAGTATAAGAAAATGAAGTCGAGGTTGTATTTCGACTTGTTTTATCCCCTGGTTGAAGAAAAAGAACCGAAAAGGGCAGTTGTATTGATGGGGCCGCGAAGGGTTGGTAAAACGGTAATGATGTATCATACCATTGGCAAATTGTTGACGGAGAATGTCGTTGACAGAAATAGAATATGCTTTATAAACATCGAAAATCCATTGTATTTCAACATGGGATTGGAAGAATTATTTGCGTTGGCGAGATCGGCAAATGGCTTTAATGACCCTAATGGCTATTACGTTTTTTTTGATGAAATACAATATTTAACGAATTGGGAGATACATTTAAAGGTACTTGTCGACAGCTACCCGAATACTAAGTTTATAGTTTCGGGATCTGCCGCCGCCGCACTAAAGCTTAAAAGTTCTGAGAGCGGTGCAGGCAGATTTACCGATTTCTTGCTACCACCACTGACATTTCATGAGTACATACACCTCAAAGGCTTAAATCATTTAATATTAGAGACGACAATTAATTGGCGGGGTAAAAAAAGCCAATGGTTTAGCACCAATAATATTCAGGAATTAAACAGGCACTTTATCGACTATATAAATTATGGAGGTTACCCGGAAGTGATTTTTTCGGAAAAAATACAGTCAAATATCAGCAGATACATAAAGAGCGATATTATTGACAAGGTACTACTGCGAGATTTACCAAGTTTATACGGTATTCAAAATGTGCAGGAACTAAATACGTTTTTCACGACGCTCGTATATTACTGTGGTAATGAAGTTTCATTGGAGAGTCTTTCAACAACCAGCGGAGTTACTAAACTCACGTTAAAAAAATACCTTGAGTATTTGGAAGCGGCTTTTTTGATTAAATCAGTAAGCAAGATAGATGATTGCGCAAAGAAGTTTAAAAGGCAAACTAATTATAAAGTTTATCTAACTAACCCGTCCCTCAGAAGTGCATTATTTTCACCATTGGAGGCCACTGATGATGATTTTCCGCATTTGGTGGAGACCGCGATTTTTGCTCAATGGATGCACAGAACCTATTTTACACCATGGTATGCGCGATGGAAAAGCGGCGAAGTGGATCTAGTAGGGCTGGACGATAAAAAGTTAAAACCAGTTTGGGCTGTCGAAATAAAATGGAGTAACAAGCCTTTTGAAAATCCTTATGACGAGTTGAAGAGCCTCCTCTACTTCTGCGGTAAAAACAATTTAAAAAATGCTATCGTAACGACTATAGATAAAGAAGGATTTAACTTTATTAATAATATAGAGTTAATGTTTGTGCCAAGTTCAATATACACCTACATAGTAGGGCATAATAGTATAGAAAACAAAAAAGTGGCGACAATTTAAAGGCCATTTCTTTGTCTAAGCTGGATTAGATGCACCCTTCGTTGTATGCCTGCTTTATAGAGAAAGCCGTTCCTAAAACAGGAACGGCCCCAATCTATTCAATACAACTAAAGCGGGTTATACACCCATTGCCCTTAAATTCTTGTAGCTGGTGGTAATGCTGGTAAACGCATCTTTTGGCATATCGTGTTCAACAAAGTAATGTTTGGCGCCTGCGATCTTCACATTGGCGAAAATATCTTTGAAATCAACCACGCCTTCGCCAACCGGCGCCGGGCCCTTGCGTTCTTTGTCCAGGTCTTTCACATGTAATAGCGGGAAACGACCGGGATGAGCTTTAAACAAGTCGACCGGGTTTTTGCCCGCTTTGGTTGCCCAGCATAAGTCAAGCTCCATTTTTACCAGTTTGGCGTCGGTGTCGTTCAACAGCAGGTCGTAAGGTATTTTTCCCTCTATTTCTTTGAACTCCATGTCGTGATTATGATAGCAGAACTGGATATTCACTTTTTTGCAGGCCTCGCCGGTTTTGTTCAGTATTTCCGTAGCTTCCTTTATCTCGTCCAGCGTGCCGGTGGGTATATTGGCGCAAACCAGATAGGGTATACCGCCTTCAGCCGCGTCATCTACTAACTTCTGCATGTCGTCCTTTAAATTCAGCATATGCGGCGGTATGGTCATCGGTTTACCATCGGGCCCGTTTGGCATTTTAAAACCTTTTGGCAGCTTGAACGGAGCACCCAAAACGTGGTGAGATTTCCACGAAAGACCGATACCCTTGCATAACGCCGCAAATTCTTTCGGGCTCATGCCATAGTAATTTGGCAGTTTGCTGAACGCGGATTCGATTTCTGTATATCCTATCCCCGCCACTTTTTGCAGGTTGCCTTTTACATCGGACTCGATGACCCCGAACAGCGTGAAAAGCTGTAGGCCTAGTGGGTGGCGGCCTGCAGCGCTTAAGAAAGCAAACGATTTTTTAGGTAAAAACATAGCTCCCAGGGCTGCCGCGCCTGTGCCTGCAAGGAATTTTCTTCTGTCCATAATAATTTGATCGGTTTGAAAAATTGATTTCTGAAAGATAGTAAAAATCATTGCGTCTGTTGAACACAATAGAAATAATTTTTAGTAATAAAATAATTACACTGCTTTTTTTGGCTTGAAATGTGTTTAGACACTAAATTGGAAACAGATAGTATGCGAAAAAATTTAATCTTATCACTCACATTTTTATTATGCATGGGGGCGGCTGCCCGGGGTTTTTGCCAGCGGCACAAATATTCTGAACCAATTATTATTAAAAACGCCCACGACCTTGTCATCCGCGGCGATAGCATCAACGGCGACGACGAGCCCTGCCTGCAAATTATCAATTGCAACAATATTCGCATAACCCATTGTTTCCTGGGCAATTCGAGCAAAGTGGGCCTGTATATCTATCAAAGCGCCAATATTAAGGTCGACAGTACTTACGTGACCAACGTATCGACCGGCGTGTATGCGGTGGATAGCTATGCCATTAGTGTAATGCACTGCGAGGGCAAGAATATGGTCGGCCCGTTTCCGCGCGGGGCATTCGTACAATTCAATAATGTGAGCGGGCCGCGCTGCAGGGTATGTTACAATAAGTTTGAGAACATCCTCGGCCAGAGTCACCCCGAGGATGCCATCAATATGTATAAAAGCCATGGCATCGCCAAAGACCCGATACTGATCGCGGGTAACTGGATCAGGGGCGGCGGCCCGAGCAAGACCGGCGGCGGTATTATGTTGGGCGACAACGGCGGTTCGTATCAAGTGGCCCGCGACAATATCCTCGTCAACCCGGGTCAATACGGCATGGCCATATCGGGCGGCGACCATCTCGCTATAATCAACAATAAGATATACGCCAGGGGACAGATATTTACCAATGTTGGCTTGTATATCTGGGCGCAGGCGGAAGCCGCTTGCTCGATGGATGAGATTAGCGGCAACGAGGTGAACTGGACCAACAGCCGCGGCGAGGAGAACGATATATGGGACCAGGGCAATTGCGGCGACGTTAAGGGCTGGAAAACCAATACCAGCGGGGCCAAGGTCAGCGAATCGCTGCTACCGGAACATTTACTTTCGCCATCGGCTCTTTAATGGAGGTCGGAGGTCGGAAGTCTGAAGTCGGAAACTAAGCCTGGCAGATATGGTTCAGGGCTTATCCCTATCGCTATTTCGACTGATACCAGTAACATAAAGCCTTGTTGCTTTTTGTCTCAACCAGGTATCTTTTTGCGAAAATATCTTTTGACCTTATTAAAAACTTGCGTAAAAACACGTATGAAATACCGTGTTAACACTGCCATTTTTCTCTTTGGCAATAACCAACTTTGATACTGGTAAGTTAAATAAATATGATTATTACAACCGTGTTGCTGTTATGGGGCCGCAGGCAGATCATCTACCTGCACTATGCCTGCGCCGAGGCCCTGTACCTTTTAACCGGAATGTAAGTAAGAGGGTGTAATGGGAAACGTGTCCCTGGGGATGGGGTTTAATACCCATCTGATGAGGCAACGGGACAGTAGTTAGGGTCTAAATGTCCTGCTTGTTGGTAGCGGCCGTTGCCCCCGGGCGACGGCCATGCTGCCACCCGGGGAAAAGGATGAACCAGTGTTCTGAATTTATTAACCTCTCATAGATCATTTGTCCTGCGCCTGCCCGGGCATACCATTTCAGCTGGTAACCAGGATCGATGGTTAATAGTTAGTTTAGTTTAGTGGATAGCGCAGCCGTTACGCGAGGTAACGGCTGTTTTTTTATATAGACCGAAAGTCCGAAAGTCCGCGTAAGTCCGAAAGATTAATTTAGGAAAACCAAAGCACAAGATTGTTTCTCGGACTTTCCGTCTTCCCGACTTTCGGACTTTCTCAGATCCACTTCCCGACGAACTGCCCGAAAGTATCCTTATACTGGTCGCCGATGGTGATGAGCGTTTTGCCGATCTGCACCGAGTTTTTGGTCATGGAGGTGATCTTATCCAGCGCTACGATGAACGAGCGGTGCACCCGCATAAACCGTTTGGCCGGCAGCTTTTCTTCCAGGGCCTTCAGACTGGTAAGCGACAGCAGGGCTTTTTCTGAGCTCTTCAGGTGTACTTTAACATAATCCTTCAGCCCCTCGATGTATAAAATATCATCCAGCGCAATGCGTACCAGTTGATACTCCACCTTAAGGAACAGGTACTGCTCGTCGGCATGTTCCGCCTCGTTAGGCTCCGCAGCAGGGGCAGGGTTGCCAGACTTGCTGACCAGTTCGCTATAATTGTAGGCCTTTTGAGCAGCACGCAAAAATTCTTCGTAGTTGAAGGGTTTTAACAGGTAATCGAGCGCGTCGACCTTGTAGCCTTCAAGCGCAAATTGGTTATAAGCGGTAGTAAATATCACCCGGGGCTTATCGGCGCCTGCGCCCAGAACGCGGGCCAGTTCGATGCCGTTCAGGTCGGGCATCTGGATATCGAGGAAGATCACATCTATTTTCTGCGTATGCAGGGCCTTCAGCGCTTCCACCGCACTGGAGAATTTGCCCGCAAGGTTCAGAAACGGCGTTTGTTCAATAAACTTGGTCACCAGCCCCAGGGCCAGCGGTTCGTCGTCCACGGCTATGCAGTTCAGGGTCATGACAGGTCGATAGTTAGGTGAACGGTGTATTCGTTTTGTTCGGTAGCCTCGTCAATATCCAACTGGTATTTTCCGGGATAAAGCAGGTCGAGCCGGCGACGGGTATTAACCAGGCCTATACCGCTATTGGTATCTAAGCTAACGCTATTATCCCTTATTATCGAATTTTTTACGGTCAGGTCCAGTGTTTTATCCTTCTGTAATATCACAATGCCGATATGGCTTTGCTGCGTGGCGCTTACGCCGTGCTTAAATGCATTTTCGACAAACGGAAGAAAGATCATCGGCGCCAGCGGAACGTCCTGCAAATTGGCAGGTGTTTCGATGTTTACCTTTACTGCGTCCGTCAGCCTCAACTGCATCAGCGCGATATAGTCCTTCACAAAAGCGATTTCCTGGCTCAGCATCGTTTGGCCTTGTTGCGTGTCGTATAAAAGATAGCGCATCATGCGCGACAACTGGTGTATGGCCTTGCCGGCCACCTCGGCATCCACAAGGGTAAGCGCGTAGATATTATTGAGCGTGTTGAAAAAGAAATGGGGGTTGATCTGCGCTTTCAAGAACGACAGCTCAGTGGTTACCTTGTCCTTCTCCAATTCCTCGCGTTCCTGTTTGTCCTTTTGCCATTTTTGAATGACCGTCACGCTCGTGCTTGCACCAGCCACCAGCGTTATGATGATCAAAAGACCGATATTCCAATGGTTATTCTCGTTGCGATGCCTTTTAGGCGGAGGGCCGGCTTTATGAAAAGCTTCATCGAACAGCCGGTGCAGGTTGAGCAACTGGTCCACATATCCGCTTAAAAGCATTATTCCGGCTGCTATGATAACCAGGAAAAGGAAATAGTAGCCGATACGGTTCTTTAAAAGAAATTTTGGGACAAGAACGGCCGAATTGATATAATACCCTGCTACAAGCATGCCCAACAACAGTGATTGTTTTATCCAGTATTGGTACGGAACGGTGATATTGGAAAAAAAAGGCTGGTAAAAAACCACCGCCCATCCAAATACCGCCCATATCAGGATATGAATGAGAATGGTTATCAGCCGGCTTTTCGATTTTATCATTATCGGGTTAAGTTACAGTCGTTTATTACGGCAAACTGTAATAAATCGGTTACAATATTACGCTATGATTTACACAAAGTAAACCGAAACCGCCCGGCAGTTGGTTTTTACCGACAAACGCCGGATTATAATCTTCCAAGCTGTTAACTGCCGTGATGGCGTTGGTCAATAAGACTTAATAGGCCAAAATACCGCCCTTATCTATACATGTATGCCGCCCGTCTATTTCATTTTATAATATTTAAATGACATGGTTGCTTTGTGCCGGTTATTTATTGAGAAATGAAGATCAGACACTTATTATTAGCCTTATTACTTATCATCTCTGCTGATGTTTTCGCCCAAACCGGCCGGCCGGTCACGGGGCTTGTAAAAGATTCAACGGGCATGACCATACCGGGCGCCGCCATCAAAATATTGATGGGCAAGGACAGCCTGCAAACAGCTACCGACGCCAACGGGAATTTCAACTTTGGATCGGTCCCTGTCAACCAGTTTAGCCTGGTTGTGTTTTCGGTGGGTTACACACCCATCAAACGGCGTTATACTTTAACCCCGGGCAATACCACAGCCGTGCTGGCGCCCATCGTGCTGAAAAGTGACGCCATTGCGCTTAGGGGCGTTACTATAACCGATGTAAATGCCGTCAAGATCAAAGAAGACACTATAGAATATGCCGCGGCGGCATACAAGGTTCGTGAAGGAGCTGCCGTGGAGGACGTGATCAAAAAGATGCCCGGCATGGACGTGGACGCCAATGGCAATATTACAGCTCAGGGAAAAAGCGTAAGCAAGGTTCGTTTGAACGGCAAAGATTATATGGCGGGAGACGTAACCAGTCTTACCCGAAACCTGCCCGCCGATTTGGTCCAGAATATCCAGGTTATCGACGATTATGGCGACCAGGCCAACATCACAGGCATTAAGTCCGGCGATCCGCAAAAGGTTTTGAACATCAACATCCGCAAGGATAAGAACCACGGTTATTTCGGCCAGGGCACGGTCGGCGGCGGCCGGAACGCTATTCCGCAGGTTGACGGGACCAAAGACGGCGACCGTTATATTGCCTCGACCAACGTATTCACCTTTGATGGCGATCGCCAAATAGCCGTATCGGGCAATCTGAATAATACCAATACCAGCCTGTTTAATTTTGGCGGAGGCGGTCCGGGCGGCAGAAGGGGCGGCGGCCCACCGGGATTATTCGGCGGTAACCAGAATGGCATTACTACCGCCCGTTCATTTGGCTTTAATTACCGTGACGACTGGGGTAAAAAGATGACCGTTTACGGAAGCTACAGTTTTGCGGATAACTCGGTATATACCATTTCCAAAACATTCCAGGATAACTTGTCAGGGCAGTTGCCGTCGACCCAAAATAGCAACAGTACCGAGAACGATCAAAACATTAACCATCGCTTCAACTTTAATATTGAATACAGGCCGGACACGATCAACTATTTCAAGTTTATCCCGACTTTCTCCTATGGCGGCGTTCATACCAATGAAACCGCTGCCAGCACGCTTGCCGAGAACACCAACGGTACCTTGCTGTCGGACTACACGCTTGGCCTGTTGTCGCATTCGTCGGCACCGAATTTTGGAGGCAGCGTACTGTACAATCACCGGTTTGCGAAACGCGGGCGTAACTTCAGTGTACTCGTTACAGGCGGAACTACAACCTATAACCAATACCAGAACCCGGTATATAATTACCTGGCCGGCAAAGCTAATGCACCGGTAAACCAGCAGATCAATACCAACAGCCGCACCGATAGCGCCGGGGTTTCGTTGTCGTACCTGGAGCCGGTTGGTAAAATATCCTACCTCGAGTTTAATTACGCTTATCACAATGCGCATACAACCGCAGATAAGCTGACTGATACACTGACGGACCTCGGCGCAATAAACCGCGACCCCGACCTGAGCAACGATTACAGCTTCAACTTTATCACCAATCGTTTTGGTGTGAATTACCGCGTAATCGACAAGAAATACAACTTTACGCTGGGTGTCGCCGGGCAGCCAAGCTTGCTGGAAGGATCGTCGTCCATAACAGCGCCTACCAATAAAACCACGTTCAATTTCTCTCCGGTAGCGCGTTACGTGTATAATTTCTCGCGCAGTCAAACTTTAACGGTCAACTACCAGGGCGCCAGTAATTCGCCAACTTATAACGAACTGCAGCCTGTGACCGACTTTTCGAACGCCACCTATCCGGTTGAGGGTAACCCAAACCTGCTGCCCGAGTATAACAATACCTTTAGCATCCGGTATAACAAGTTCGATTTTGCGAGTGGGAATGTGTTCTTTTCGAACATCAACTTTACGCAAACGGATAACAAGATCGTAGCCAATACGGTTACTTACCCGCGTAATTATGCTAAGGACCCAGCAGCAACGGATCCTAAGCTGGCCGGCGCGATACTGACCCGGTACCAGAATGCTTCAGGGTTTTACAATGCTTCAGCATTTTACCTGTTTGCCAAGCCATGGGAAAAGCGTAAATACACCTTGTTCATCAATGGCAATATCTCGTACAATAACAATATATCGTACCTGAGCACGGTTGACTCGACGACATTCAACGAGAGCACGCAAAAGAACATCGCCAAAAACCTGGTGCTGACCCAGGGTGCACGATTCCGGGTTGATATTACCGATATAATTGATGCTGAAGTGAACGGCAGTTACAGTATAAACTATTCCAACAACTCCATTCCCGAAGCCAACGTGAATAATAACTTCCGCACCATTACATTCGGGGCTAATGGCAAGCATTACATCTTCAAAGACTGGACGCTTAGCTACGACTACACCAAAACTATTTATGAAGGTTATAAAGGTGCAACCAACCCCAATATTCTGAATACCTATATCGAGCGTCGTTTCCTGAAAGGCAACGTCGGTACGCTGCGCTTTTCGGTGAATGATGTGTTCAATCAGAATACCGGTTTTACGTCGACACAAACGGCCTATTCTATCGCACAAAGCAATGTAAACCGTTTAGGCCGCTATTACCTGCTTACCTTTACGCTCAGGCTGCAAAAATTTGCCGGTCAGCGTCCAAGAGGGCCGTTTGGCGGTCCGGGTGGATTCCGCGGGCCGGGCCCGGGTGGACCGAGTGCAGATGCCAATTAAGTTGGAATGGCTGGAAAAACTGTAATAGTGAAGAAGTTCTAAACAAAGATTCCTGCCCCTGAGAAAGGCCAAAGCAGGCATGAGATTGCTTGATTTAGTGGACAGTCCCGGTATGACGACCGGGACTTTTTGTTCTTATTTTTTAATAATCACTTCCCGTGAAGCTGTTCGGCGATCTGGTCGACGGTGTATTCCAGGTACTTCCGGGCACGATCGACGTAGTCCGGCCCGTCTTCTATCAGTTCTTCAAGTATTGATTTGCCGTTCTCTTTTTCTTTGGTCAGGTAATAGATACCGTATCCAACCGCCGCCCCGATGACCATAAATTTTACTATGCGCATAAACAATACGTTAATCTGAAATAAAATTACAAAAATGATGCCTTTGATTGTCAAGCGAATGGCTAATTTTTTTAAAGTGCTCTAAGAAGGTCCGCTTCTTTCGTGAGGTCCAAAATAAAAAAAGACGCCCGGTAACACCGTCGCGTCTTTTCGGGTTTAATTATTAATGAGGGAGCTTAGATCATATTGTGTCTGGTTGACGCGTTAAATCTAATACATAACGGTGAAAAATCGATGAAAATTGTATCATTCCTGTGACATAGATGGAAATACACGCAAGCGGTAGATTTTTAACCCTGATCCGGGTGATTTTGCGTTTAGTTTGTTAATATTTGCCCAATGAAAGTGTTGCAGTTCACTATCCCAATAGCGCATGACAAGAGCGTTATCGTTCAGCACGACCAGATGCAACATTTTTATCCTCACCTGCACCGCCATAAAGAAGCCCAGGTGACCTGGATACAGGAGGGCGAAGGCACACTGATAGCGGGCAACCACATGCATGTTTTTGGGCCGGGCGATATATTCCTTATCGGCCCCGATCAGCCGCACCTGTTCAAAAGCAACCCCGAATATTTTCAGCAAGGAAGCCCACGGAGCGTAAAGGCCCTAACTGTTTTTTTTAACCCGGACGGGATATTGCATGCCTTGTTCGACCTTCCCGAAATGCGGGCAACGAAGGATTTTTTGCAGCAATACCGGCAGGGCTTCCGGTTGCCGGAGAAATATGCCACCAAAGTGTCGGATATCATGCATAGCGTACAACATACATCGGGCGCCGGGGAAATAGTGCTTTTTCTGCAATTGCTACAGGTTTTGCAATCAGTAAAGCCTTTGCCGGAACCCCTGTCCGCACCCGGCGTATCGAAGGGTATAACGGAAAGCGAGGGCATCCGCATCAGCAATATTTACAACTACATATTGCAGCGTTACAGCGAAAGCATTACGCTCAACGATGTGGCGCGCGAAGCCTGCATGACGCCGCAGGCATTTTGCCGCTATTTTAAGAAACATACCCGGCAAACCTTCGTGTCGTTCCTCAACCAGATGCGCATTAACGAAGCCTGTAAAAAACTGACTGGTAATAAATACGAAAGCATATCGGTGGTGGCCTACAAATGCGGCTTTAATAGTATAACCAACTTTAACCGGGTGTTTAAAAGCGTTATCGGCCGCTCGCCCAGGGAGTATGTCGACAATTATTTCAACAAAGTAACTTTGGGATAGAGGATAGCGCTTACGGACCGTAGAGCATGTTTTGTCTTCGTGCATCTATTGGGCTTCGGTTAAAATTGTACCGGATTATGCCCGGAATAAATGTCTTTCCTACGCATAATTTCTTTTAACTTAAGCCCCTCAAACCACAACCAATGAGAGCCATCTTTCCGTTTATACGACACGCCTTTGCATTAATATTGCTGTTTCCTATTACAACGGCGCAAGCAACGGTTATCTCCTATAGAACCCAGCCCGGCGGTGTAACCTTTAAGCTCGACAAAGGCCTGATGCAGGTAAAAGTTTGCAGGGCCGATGTTATCGAAGTGCGGTATACCATTTTCGACCGGTTTGACAATAAGCCTTCGCTGGTGGTCGACAAGAAATGGGCGTACCCGGTATTTAAAGTTTCCCCTGCGAAGGATGGTTATGTGATCACGACTGCCAGGCTAACAATTTTGATCAGTAAGGCCACGAATGCCATTCGTTATGAGGATATACACGGCAACGAGATACTTTCTGAAAGCCAGTCGGGCAACAAAACCGTCACGCCGGCCACCATCGCGGGTATCGATACTTACAATGTAAGTACGGAATTTAATTCGCCGAAAGACGAGGGGTTATACGGCCTGGGCTGCCACCCGGTTGATACGCTGTCTATCAATTATAAGGGCCGCGATCAGGATTTGGCCATTCGCTACATCACGGGCGCCATCCCGGTGCTTTTATCGACACGCGGCTACGGCCTGATGTGGGACAATTATTCGGCCTCCAATTTTTATGGCGCCGAAGACAACAACAGCAAATTCAAATATGTGTCCGAAAGCGGAAAGCAGGTTGATTATTACTTCTTCTACGGCCCGTCGTTCGACCAGGTCATCAACCTGTACCGCATTACCACCGGCAAAGCGCCGATGTTCCCCAAATGGGCATACGGGTTGTTCCAGTCGCAGGACCGGTACAAGAGCCAGCAGGAAGTGCTTTCGGTAAAGGACAACTACCGCAACAACCATATCCCGGTGGATGTGATCGTGCAGGACTGGTACTACTGGGATCCGTTCCCGATCGGTATTCACGAGATGAACCCTACACGCTATCCCGATCCGAAAAAGATGGTTGATGAGCTGCACAAGGCCAACATCCACGGCATGATCTCCATTTGGCCGGTGTTTGGCAAAGGCACAAACAACTATAATGCGCTGAAAAAAATGGGCGGCCTGACTTCCATTACCTGGGATAACGTGGTGACGCATACCTTCGACAGCTATTACGATGCCCACAATCCCAAAGCGCGCGAACTGTACTGGGACCAGGCGCGCGACAGTTTGATCAAACGTTTTGGCTGGGATGCCTGGTGGGTCGACCAGTGTGAACCTGATAATGGCACTTTGCTTGACGACCGCCGCAAAGCGAATTTTTATTTGGGCAAAGGCATCGATTATTTTAACACTTATTCGCTGGAGCATTCCGAAGGGATCTACCACGGCTGGCGCAGGGATATTCCCGGCAAGCGCGCCTTTTTCCTGATTCGCCAATCCTTCGCCGGAGAGCAGCGTAATGCGGCGACGTTGTGGTCATCGGACATTTTCTGCGGCTTCGGCGCTTTCAAAAGCCAGGTGCCGCAGGGCATTAACGCATGTGCTTCGGGCATCCCGTACTGGACATCGGACATTGGCGGTTACCAGTACCACTGGCAGGCGCCCGATTGGTCGAAACCTGAGTTCCGTGAGTTGTTTACCCGCTGGTTCCAGTTCGGTACGTTTTGCCCAATATTCCGCATTCACGGCAAAGGGGAGCGGGCGTTATTCTCTAAAAACTGGGACGATCAAACCAAAGCCATCCTGCTCAAATATGATAAGCTGCGCTACCGGTTGCTGCCTTACATTTATTCGCTGGCAGGCAAAACCACGCTGGAAAATTACACGATGATGCGCTCGCTGGCCTTTGACTTCAGGAACGACCCGAACATCCAAAGCATACCCGACGAGTATATGTTCGGTCCGGCGTTTTTGGTAAACCCGGTGACGGAACAGGGCGCAACATCGCGCAAGGTTTACCTGCCCAAAGCAACCTGGTACGATTTCCGCACAGGCGAAAAGCTGCAGGGTGGCCGAACAATGGACGCCAGAGCGCCGGTAGAGGTGATGCCTTTGTACGTCCGTGCGGGTTCGGTTATACCGATGGGGCCGGAGGTGGAATATGCCACGCAAAAGACGAACAAGCCCACGGAAGTGCGCATTTATCCCGGCGCGAACGGCAGCTTTACGGTTTATGAGGACGAGAACGATAATTACAATTACGAAAAAGGCAAATATGCCACTTACACCTTTAGCTGGAACGATAAGCAGCATACGCTGACCATTTGGAATACTAAAGGCAGCTACGCCGGTATGCCGAAAACCCGGCGTTTTAATATTGTTTTGGTGAATGGCAGCCACGGAGCAGATGAAAATGTAACAGGGAAGGCGGATAAGGAAGTTGTTTATAGGGGGAAGGCGATAACGGTTAAAATCTGACTGACTGCCTGGTGTACGTTTATAAACAATCAAACTTTAGTCTTTCAGCTTTAAGCTTCTTAGTAATATTTTTATAGTCGCCCCGATTTATTGCCTAAAATTTATTTCTTTGTAACAGCCAATTGTCCGGTCTGCGGTTGTAGGGTATCAGGCCTGTTAAACGAACAATTAAATCCGCTTATGTCGAAAAAAAACAACCTGGTTGCGGTTGCCCTGGTCACGTCCCTGTTCTTTTTATGGGGAATATCACTGAACCTCAACTCGATCCTGGTACCGCACCTTAAAAAAGCCTGCCAGTTAACCGACCTGCAATCGGCCTTTGTCGACTCAGCCTATTACATAGCTTATTTTATTATAGCTATTCCCGCAGGGCTATTCATGCATAAATACGGCTATAAAAGCGGTATTGTATTGGGCCTGCTATTGTTTGCGTTAGGCGCCTTCCTGTTTTACCCGGCGGCCAATATGCGCGTGTACGGCTTCTTCCTGTTTGCGTTGTTTATTATCGCCAGCGGCTGCGGCATGCTTGAGACGGCTGCCAATCCCTACATCAATAACCTCGGCGATCCTGAACATGCTACCTGGCGCATCAATTTTGCACAATCTTTTAATGGCCTGGCGGCTTTCCTGGCGCCGATGATCGGTGGTACGTTCATCCTTTCCGGCAAAAACCTTACGGCAGCGCAGGAACACGCCATGACCACCGAGCAACTGCATAGTTATCTGCAGGGTGAATCAGACGCCGTAAAAATACCTTATATCGTTATCGCCCTGGTGGTTCTTTCAGTTGCCATATTATTCTGGCGGACCAAACTGCCGGATATTAAAGAGCATAGTGAAGAAGGCAGTAGCCACACCAACTGGGGGTCTATCTTCAGCGAAAAAAACCTGATGCTTGGCGTCGGCGGCATATTCTTTTATGTGGGTGCGCAGGCGGCTGTCACCAGTTTTTTTATCCGTTATTCCAAATATGTGGGTGCAATACAGGAAAAGGAAGCAGCAAGCCTGCTCGCGCTGGCGATGCTCGGTTTTATGATCGGCCGTTTTGCTGGCAGCATCGCCATGCGTTTTATGAGGCCGGTAGTTTTGCTGGTTACTTATAGCGTCATCAATTGCGGACTACTCGTCCTGGCCTATATGGTCGACGGCCGGCTCTCGGTGTACGCCATTATGTGCGTGCCTTTTTTTATGTCGATCATGTTCCCGACCATTTTCTCTCTTAGCATCAGGGGGCTGGGTGAAAAGACCAAAAAGGGTTCCTCGCTCCTGATCATGGGCATCGTTGGCGGAGCGGTTATCCCGCTGTCATTAGGCCGCGTTTCGGATATGAGCAATATCCGCATAGCCTACCTGATGCCGCTCATCTGCTTTGCTTATATCTTCTATTTCGCACTAACTAATATTCGTGTTAAAATTGTTCAGCAACAGGCCATAAGTCACTAAAATGATAAGGAAAGTCTCAATCGCATTGTTGATGCTGATATGTTCGGCATCCATCGCATCGGCTCAAAAAAAGCGCATCGGCAACGAAACCGAAGCGCAAAAGAAAAAGCGCATGGAATGGTGGACCGACGCCCGGTTCGGCATGTTCATCCACTGGGGATTGTACTCGCTGGGTGCGCGGCACGAATGGCTGAAGCACAACGAGCACATGACCAATGAGGAGTATGAAAAGTACTTTAAACGCTTTGACCCAGATCACTTCGACCCGCATAAGTGGGCAAGGGCAGCCAAAGCCGCAGGTATGAAATACGCCGTGCTGACCACCAAGCACCACGAAGGCTTTTGCCTGTTCGACTCGAAATATACCGACTATAAGGCCATGAATACGCCGGCTCACCGCGATTTGGTGAAGGAATATGTGCAGGCTTTCAGGGAAGAAGGGCTGAAGGTTGGCTTCTACTACTCGCTGCTCGACTGGCATCACCCGGATTACACCGCGGATGATGCATATCCATTGACACAGGTGGATACCAGCCAGGCTAACTACGACAGGATAAACAAGGGACGCGATATGAATAAATACCGCGAGTACCTGCGCAACCAGGTACGTGAACTCATGACCAATTATGGCAAGATCGACATCCTGTGGCTCGACTGGTCGTGGGACAAAGGCGCCAAACACGGCAAGTGGGGTAAGGATTGGGATGCCGTAAACCTACTGAAGATGGTACGCCAGCTCCAGCCCGGTATCATTGTTAACAACCGCCTCGGACTATATGACTACAGTGATGGCGGCGATTTTGAAACTCCCGAACAGGTAGGCACTAAGGAGTTGGACAAATACAGGGGACATACCTTCGAAACCTGTCAAACCTTCTCCGGCTCCTGGGGTTACTACCGCGATGAAAATACCTGGAAAACACACCGCCAACTGCTCGATCTGCTGATCAGTTCGGTAAGTAATGGTGGCAATTTGATATTGAATGTAGGCCCGACAGCCAGGGGTGAGTTCGACTACCGTGCTACCAATGCACTCGACAGCATGGCATATTGGATGCATGCCAACAGCCAGGCCATTTATGATTGTACCTATGCGCCAGCGAGCTATAAAGTTCCGGAGGGTACTAAGCTGACCTACAATCCAAAGACTAAGAAGCTGTACGTAATGTTATACGACTATCCCGCTGACGGCAAATTGAAACTGCCCGGATACGCTGGAAAGATAAAATACGCGCAGTTTCTGAACGACTATTCTGAATTGAAATATTCGGACGACGGCAGCAATACTGAGCTGAAATTACCCAAAATGAAACCGCCGTACGATATACCGGTAGTGGAGCTGGACCTTTAACCTGCCCTATGAAAAGATATGGTTTGGCACTCGACCTGAAGGACGACCCGCAATTGATAGCGGAGTACGAGGAGTACCATCGTGCGGTATGGCCCGAAATAAAAAAAAGTATTCTTGATTCCGGCATCATAAATATGGAAATTTACCGCGCCGGCAACCGCCTGTTCATGGTAATGGAAACGGACGATTCCTTTAGCTTCGACCGTAAGGCTGTAATGGACGATTCCAATACCAAAGTGCAGGAGTGGGAGCAACTGATGTGGAAATTCCAGCAGCCGCTGCCCGGCTCAAAACCCGGCGAAAAATGGGTTTTGATGGATAGGATCTTCGATCTTGGTGATTAGAGATTAGTTAATTAGAGATTAGGATGAACAGGAGACAGGCAATCTTGCCAATCTCTTGAATCATTAAATCGTGTTCAATGAATAGCTACTTAAGAATACATCCCCACGATAATGTCCTTGTTGCTTTACGCGACCTGGAGCAGGGGACTACCATAGATTTTGAAGGACAAAGTTTTCCTTTGGCCGACCGCGTAGCAGCCAAGCATAAATTTACCCTAACCGAACTGCATCCTGATGACCCGATCTTTATGTACGGCGTGCTGGTGGGAAAGGCTACGAAGAACATTGCCAAAGGCGGATTGATCTCGACCGAAAACATTCATCATGCGTCCAGCGAATTCCATTTAGGCAATCGCAAGCTGGATTGGCACAAACCGGATACATCCAAATTCGAAGGGCGAACCTTCATGGGCTATCACAGGGCGGATGGTACAGTAGGAACGGCGAATTACTGGATCGTAATTCCGCTGGTTTTCTGCGAGAACAGGAATATCATGGTATTGAAAGAGGCTTTGGTAGACAAGCTTGGCTATAAAAAAGCTAAAACTTATGAAAGCGAGGTAGATCAACTGATGAGCCTGTACCGCGCCGGCAAATCGACCCAGGAGTTACTAAGCGCGGATATGCAGGTCTCCGCGGACAAAGCCGAAACCAAAAGGCTCTTTAAAAATATCGACGGCATTAAATTCCTTACCCACGATATGGGTTGCGGCGGCACACAGCAGGATTCGCGCGCGCTATGCGGCTTACTGGCAGGGTACGTTACCCATCCTAATGTGGCCGGGGCAACGGTACTAAGCCTGGGCTGCCAGCATGCGCAGGGCGCTATTTTGCAGGAAGAGATCGCCAAACGCGATCCAAATTTCAGCAAGCCGCTGATCATCCTGGAGCAGCAAAAGCTCGGCACCGAAAAGAATTTATTGCAACAAGCCTTAAAACAGACTTTCGCCGGACTGATAGAGGCCAACCAGAACGAACGCAAACCCGCGCCATTGTCCAAATTGTGCATCGGGCTGGAGTGTGGCGGTTCCGACGGTTTTTCAGGCATTTCTGCAAACCCTGCATTGGGGTATGTGTCCGACCTGCTTGTGAAATTGGGCGGATCGGTGATCTTATCCGAATTTCCCGAATTATGTGGTGTGGAACAGGAATTAAGCGACCGCTGTGTGGACGAAGATACGGCCAAACGTTTTATGGGCCTGATGACCACTTATAACAAGCGTGCCGAAGAAACCGGCTCAGGATTTTATGCCAATCCGTCGTTCGGTAACATTAAGGACGGACTGATAACCGATGCGATCAAATCTGCAGGTGCGGCAAAAAAGGGTGGTACCTCGCCCGTAACGGCGGTACTGGATTACCCGGAAAAAGCCACAAAACCCGGCCTCAATTTATTATGTACGCCCGGGAGTGACGTGGAAAGCACGACCGCCGAAGTGGGCTCGGGTGCGAATGTGGTGCTGTTTACCACCGGCCTCGGAACGCCGACGGGCAACCCCGTAGCTCCGGTAATCAAACTGTCGACCAATACGGCCCTGTACAAACGGATGCCGGATATCATCGATATTGATTGCGGTACCATCATCGAAGGCACGGAAACCATCCCGCAGGCCGGCGAACGCATACTGGATTACGTGATCAAAGTTGCCAGCGGAGAAGAACAGCCCAAAACTGTCCGCCTGGAGCAGGACGATTTTATACCATGGAAACGCGGTGTTTCGCTTTGATCCCGAACTAAGAAACAAAACGTAAAAAATCCGAAATCCGAAATTCGAATTTCGAAATAAATAGAATGTTCAGTCTACAAAATAAAACAGCCATTATTACCGGCGGCGGAAGCGGCATCGGCAAGGCTATCGCCGTGCTTTTCGCCAAACAGGGTGCAAACGTGCACATCATCGAGCTGGATGAAAAAACAGCTTCCGAAATCGTCAAGGAAATAGGCGGCACTGCTGCTTATCATATCTGCAACGTCGCCGATCAAAAGCAGGTAATCGACGTTTTCAACACGATCGGCAGGATCGACATATTGGTCAATAACGCCGGCATAGCGCATATCGGTAAGGCTGACACCACCAGTGAAGCTGATTTCGAGCGCGTGATGAATGTGAATGTAAAAGGCGCTTACAATTGTCTTTTTGCAGCTATACCAGTGATGAGGGCGCAAGGCGGCGGAGTAATACTCAATTCAGCATCCATAGCTGCTACCGTGGGCATAACGGACAGGTTTGCTTATTCCACCAGCAAGGGCGCCATTGTGGCTATGACCCTATCCGTCGCCCGCGATTACCTGCACGAAAATATCCGCTGTAACTGCATCTCGCCCGCACGTGTGCATACGCCTTTTGTAGATGGTTTCATCGCCAAAAATTATCCGGGCAAAGAAGCGGAGATCTTCGAAAAATTGTCTAAAAGTCAGCCTATAGGCCGCATGGCCAAACCCGAAGAAGTCGCGGCTTTAGCTTTGTACCTGTGTTCGGGCGAAGCGGGCTTTATTACCGGCTGCGATTACCCCATCGACGGCGGATTTACAAGAATTAACAACTAGTAGAGACGCGATGCATCGCGCCTCTGCAAATTATTTATAACAGAAAATCTATGAAACTGATCCGCTACGGCGAGGCCGGGAAAGAGAAAACGGGAGTTATTATCGACGGTAAGCGCTATGACACATCCGCTTTTGGCGAAGACTACAACGAACACTTTTTTGAGACGGGGGGCCTTGACCGGCTTGCTGATTTTATAAAGAATAAAGAACTGCCTTCGGTAGATAACAACGAGAGGCTGGGGCCACCGTTCGCACGTCCGTCAAAATTGATCTGCATCGGTTTGAATTACGTCGATCACGCCCGCGAAACTAATGCAACCCCACCCCCCGAGCCGGTGATCTTTTTAAAATCGACCACGGCTATTGTCGGTCCGAATGATGATATTATGATCCCCAAAGATTCTGTTAAAACCGATTGGGAAGTGGAACTGGCGGTGGTGATCGGCAAAAAAGCAAGCTATGTAGAAGAAGACGAAGCGATGGATTATGTAGCCGGCTATGTTTTGCACAACGACGTATCCGAACGCGAATTCCAACTGGAGCGCAGCGGTACCTGGGACAAAGGCAAGGGCTGTGATACCTTTGCGCCGATCGGTCCGTTTATGGCTACGAAAGATGAAATAGCTGATCCGCACAACCTGCAGCTTTGGCTAAAGCTGAACAACCAAATCATGCAAAACGGCAATACGTCCAATTTCATCTTCGATATTCCGTACCTTGTATCGTACACCAGCAGGTTTATGACGCTTCTGCCAGGCGATATAATTTCGACCGGCACGCCGGCAGGCGTAGGTTTGGGTATGAAACCGAACTTATATTTAAAACCCGGCGATGTGATCGAACTGGGCATCGACGGATTAGGAACGGCAGTCCAGAAACTGATACCTTATGCAAAGAATTGATGCACACCAGCATTGCTGGCTGTTTGACCCGGTAAGGGATAGCTGGATAACCGAAGAAATGTCGGCTATCCGGCGCGATTTTTTGCCTGCTGATCTGAAGCCTTTACTTGAACGGAACGAGATAGAAGGGTCGGTTTTAGTGCAAACTTGCCAGGATGAAACGGATAATCAATTTATGCTGAACCTGGCTGCTGAAAATGACTTTATTAAAGGTGTGGTAGGCTGGGTCGATCTGCGGGCGGATAAAGTGGAGGACAGGCTGAAATATTACCGCGATCATCATCCCAAAATGAAAGGCTTTCGCCATGTTTTGCAAGCGGAGCCTGACGAGCAATTTATGCTGAATGATGATTTTAGGCACGGTATCGGTTTGCTGAATCAATATGGTTTTACCTACGATATCCTGATCTATCCAAACCATATCAAATATGCGTCAAAGCTGGTTGCTGAGTTCCCGGAGCAGAAATTTGTAGTCGACCACCTGGCTAAGCCATATATTAAAAAGAAAGAGATTATTCCCTGGAAGGAAGATATGGAAGAACTGGCGCAATACCAGAACGTATATTGCAAAGTTTCGGGCATGCTTACCGAGGCCGACTGGTATGGCTGGCGCACCGAAGACTTTACGCCGTATTTGGATGTTGTCTTTAAAGCTTTCGGCACCTACCGGGTAATGTACGGCTCGGATTGGCCGGTATGCGTTATTGCAGGCGGATACAACCGGGCGCTGGAGATACTGCAGATATACGTTTCGAAACTCTCATACCAGGAGCAGGAGCAGTTTTTTGGTGGTAATGCGGTGAGCTTTTATAATTTGTAAACAGTCCCGTCGGGACTGAAGCTTTGTAGAATAGAATAAATGTGTTTTATGCGTGCCGTCAGGTACGCAACCTAATAAGTGATTAAATCAGATCATGGACCTCAAATTAAAAGATAAAGTCATTATAGTAAGCGGCGGCGCCAAAGGCATAGGCGAGGGCATCGTAAAAGTTTTGGCAGCCGAAGGGGCAATACCTGTCATCATCGGTCGTAAAGAGCAGGACAACCTGAAAGTGGTGCGCGAAGTGGAAGCAAACGGAGGCAGGGCCGCGCAGGTGGTGGCGGAACTGACCGACCCGGCTGAATGTGAAAAATCAATTAAGGCAGTTATTGAAAAATTCGGCCGCATAGACGGACTGGTAAATAATGCCGGTGTGAATGATGGCGTAGGTTTGGCAAGCGGCGACTATGAAAAATTTATGGCTTCTGTGCATAAAAACCTGGTACATTATTACCTGCTGGCGCATCATGCACTGCCCGAATTGAAAAAGAGCAAGGGAGCTATCGTAAACATTGGCTCAAAAACCGCCGAAACCGGGCAGGGAAATACCTCGGCTTATGCAGCTTCAAACGGCGGCCGTAATGCTTTAACCCGCGAATGGGCGGTTGAGTTGCTGCCTCATGGTGTCCGGGTAAATGCGGTTATCGTAGCCGAATGCTGGACGCCATTGTATGAAAATTGGATCAAAACCTTGCCCAATCCCGACGAAAAACTAAAGTCGATCATATCTAAGATCCCGCTGGAACAGCGCATGACCACCGCCGAAGAAATAGCCAATATGGTGGCATTCCTGTTATCGGAAAAGTCGAGTCATACCACCGGGCAATTGATCCATGTGGATGGGGGGTATGTGCATTTGGATAGGGCGATAAGTTAGCTAACTTTATAAAGTCATGTCATCTCGAACGATAGTGAGAGAACTTGTACGCCATGCATAGTCCGCATGCATTTTTCACAAGATTTCTCCTCGTTCCTCGTCGAAATGACATATAGGAATTCATAATGAAAGACAAAAAACTACGCAGCGCTGAATGGTTCGGACGAACCGGCAAGGACGGTTTTATTTATCGCTCGTGGATGAAAAATCAGGGCATCCCGGCGCATGAATTCAAGGGCAAACCCGTTATCGGCATCTGCAATACCTGGTCGGAGCTAACGCCCTGCAACGCACATTTCCGTGAGCTGGCCGAATCGGTGAAGCATGGTGTTTACGAAGCTGGCGGTTTCCCGGTCGAGTTCCCGGTAATGTCATTGGGCGAGACCCTCATTAAACCTACAGCTATGCTTTACCGCAACCTGGTGAGCATGGACGTAGAGGAATCCATTCGTGCTAATCCGCTTGATGGTGTTGTGCTGCTTTGCGGTTGCGATAAAACCACGCCTGCGCTCATCATGGGCGCTTGCAGCGTCGATCTGCCGACCATCGTCGTTTCCGGCGGCGCTATGCTGACCGGCAAATACCAGGGCAAAGACATTGCGACGTCTGACGTTTGGAGGTTTTCGGAAGCACAACGTGCCGGGCAGATGACCGAGCATGAAATGAATATCGCCGAAGCCTGCATGTCGCGCAGCAGGGGGCATTGCGCTGTGATGGGTACGGCATCGACTATGGCGGTTATGGCTGAGGCATTGGGTTTGACATTGCCTGACAACGCAGCTATTCCGGCTGCCGATTCGAGACGCAAAGTGTTAGCGCATATGTCCGGCATGCGGATCGTGGATATGGTTAGGGAAGACCTGAAATTATCCGATGTGCTTACCCGCCAGGCTTTTGACAATGCTGTTATCACAAACGCTGCCATTGGCGGATCGACCAATTTTATCATTCATTTGCTGGCTATAGCCGGGCGGATCGGTGTCGATCTGTCGATCAATGATTTCAACACCAGCCAATTGGGTATTCCGTTATTGGCTAACTTACAACCCTCAGGCAGGTATTTTATGGAAGACCTGTACTATGCCGGCGGTATTCCCGCGGTGATGAAGGAGCTGGATAAGTTCCTGTACAAGGAAACCATCACGGTCAGTGGTAAGCCGATGGCGGATAACTATAAAGATGCCGAATGTTATAACCGCGATGTGATCGCTTCGGTTGATAAACCGTTTAATAAGTTGGCCGGGATCAGTGTGCTGAAGGGTAATATTTGCGAGCATGGCGCGGTAATCAAGCCCTCGGCTGCAACGCCTGCCCTGATGAGGCACACGGGCAAAGCGGTGGTTTTTGAGAATATAGACGATTATAAATCGCGGGTGGACGATCCTGATCTGGAGGTTGATGAGAACAGCGTAATGGTGCTGAAAAACGTCGGTCCGAAAGGCTACCCGGGCATGCCGGAAGTTGGTAATATGAACATCCCCAAAAAGCTATTGGATAAAGGGGTGCATGATATGGTTCGCCTGTCGGACGGCCGTATGAGCGGGACGGGTTTCGGGACAGTCGTGCTGCATGTATCGCCCGAAGCAGCCGCAGGCGGAACGCTGGCCGTGATCCGCGATGGGGACGTCATTACGCTGGATGTTTACAAAGGCGAACTGAATGTCGATCTTTCGGAAAAAGAGATCGCCGAACGTAAGAGACAGTTGCTGCAAAATACCGAAATGGCCACCCGTGGATACGTTTACCTGTATCAAAATCACGTCGAACAGGCACACCTTGGCGCCGACCTCGACTTTTTGAAGGGTGGCAGCGGCAGCGAGATACATAAGGATTCGCATTAGGCGATGGATGTCATGCTGAGCTCGTCGAAGCATGGCGGGTAAAGGCCTTTACGCACACACTTCGACGGGCTCAGTGTGACAACGCTCTTAAGAATATAGAACATGGACAACCGATTCATCAACCAAACAGCTATTATCACAGGAGCAGGGCAGGGTATAGGCTTCGAGATCGCCAGGCAGATAGCGGTGCAGGGCGGCAATGTTTTACTGAACGACATCGATGCCGTTCTTGCTCAGCGTGCCGCCAAAGTGATCACGGCCATGGGCGGGAAATGCCATGCCATGCCCGGCGATGCATCGGACATTAGCTTTATTCAGCAAATGGTGGATGAAGCGGTGAAAAAGTTCGGTTTTGTTACGATTGCTATCGCCAATGCCGGCATCACTTCCTATGGCGAGTTCCTGGAATATAAACCAGAAGCGCTGCAGTCTGTCATTAACCTCAATATTTTCGGCAGTTTCTTTTTGGCCCAAAAAGCGGCATTGCAAATGAAAGAACAAGGCAGCGGTGGAAGCATATTGCTCATGTCGTCGGTTACCGGGTGCCAGGCGCACAATCACTTGGTACCTTATGGGATGACCAAGGCCGGGCTCCAGATGCTCGCCAAAGGACTGGTGCTTGAACTATCGCCGCTCAATATTTCGGTAAATGCGGTCGCCCCCGGAGCAACGCTCACCGAGCGGACCTTAGAAGATAAGGATTATGAAAAAACCTGGTCGCGTTTGACACCGATGGGCCGGCCGGCCACGGTGGAAGATGTTGCTAATGCCGTTTTATTTTTGGTTTCGCCCGAATCGAGGCATATTACCGGGCAAACCATCGTGGTCGATGGCGGCTGGACGGCGACGAGCCCTTCGCCACAGTGAACACGATTTTAAGGATTTTTCAGACGAACAGGATAGGCCTGGCGTAGTCTTTCGCACTTACGCGGACTTTCCGACTTCCGGACGCCTTTAAGCAACCATCATCATTTCCTTCCCGTAGTTATATGAAACGGTTTGCTGCCGGCTATTCAATTCACAATTGTGCGATTTTTACGAGGCATTCTCAACATACTTGACCGGCGGGAACGGGCAAGATTATTCACGCTTATTTTTTGGGATACCCTCATCGGCGCGCTCGATGTGGCCTTCCTGGCAATGCTGCTGGTCGTGGTTAATTTCTATATTAAAAATGCCTCGCTTCCTTATATCTATCTGCTGCCGCGCAGCCTGGCCGACCGCAATTCCGTGTTGCTGCTGGGCGTTTTTCTCATCCTTTTCACGCTGAAGAATTTACTGGCCTACTGGGTTTCGGGCAGGGGTTACCGGTTCATTTATGACACCGCTTCACGGCTTTCGGAACGAAACATGTGCCATTTCCTTAAGGATGATTACATCAAATACATTAATACCGATTCGGCCGTGCTGATCCGCAGTATCAGCCAGCAACCCATCGAGTTCAGCACGTATATCCTGACCAATTTCCGGCAGATCATTACCGAAACGGCGCTGATATTATTTACAGTAGCCGCTATTTTATTTTACAAACCAACCCTGTTCCTGCTCTTATTTTTATTGCTGATGCCCGCTATAGTTTTATTGGGCTGGCTTTTAAAGAGGCAACTCAAACAGGTGCGTAACAACATTAAAAAAACCAGCAGCGATACCCTGAAGAACCTGAAAGAAGCGCTTGCAGGCTATATTGAAAGCAATGTTTATAATAAAGGCGAATTCTTTGTGGATCGGTATGCCGGGCAGCAGCGGCAGCTTAACCATAATATTCGTGTTCAGCAAACCCTGCAGGCGCTGCCGTCAAGGCTGATCGAGATATTCGCTATTTTGGGGTTCTTCATATTAATCCTCGTTAGCAAATGGCTGGGAAATGGCGCGGTTGATCTGCTGACGATCGGCGTTTTTCTTGCGGCCGCATACAAGATCATTCCCGGAACGGTAAAGATACTGAACAGCGCCGGCCAGATGAAAACCTATGAATTCACGTTGCACGATCTGCTTCAAAGCGATATTAGAAAAGCAGGATTAAACGAACACGCAGATGCCATCCGTTCGATACGATTCGAAAAGGTCCACTTTAAATATGCCGACAAGCCGGTGCTCGCAGGCTGTGATTTCGAGATCAACGCCGGGGAAATGATTGGCTTTTCGGCCGGTTCAGGCCGGGGGAAAACGACGCTGATCAACATATTACTTGGATTTATGGAGCAGCAGGAAGGCCTGGTTTGTATTAACGATAAAATAACCTCCGCATCTGAGAGGAAACAATTCAGGCACAAGATATCCTATATAAAACAGCAGCCTTTTTTTATCCACGATACGATAACCCGGAATATTACTCTGCAAGATGGAAACTGCGATGAAAATAAGCTAAAAGAAGTAGCTGGTTTTTGCGAATTAGATCAGGTTGTCGCTCAGCATCCCGATGGGTTCGACCAGGTCATCACCGAAAACGGCAAAAATCTAAGCGGCGGGCAACGGCAGCGGATCATGCTGGCGAGGGCCCTGTACCACGATTTCGACCTGCTGATATTGGATGAGCCATTCGGCGAACTGGATCAATGCTCGGAGAATTTGATCCTGCAAAAATTGCAATCGGTTGCCGCGCAGGGAAAAATGATCCTTTTTGTCACGCACAGCAGGCAAAGCTTGTCTTATTGTAGCAAGACCGTATCCTTCGATGAACAAGGCTGATACACTCATCATCCTGAGCCCGGGTTTCCCGAAAGATGAAACCGACAGCACCTGCGTGCCGCCGCAGCAGGTATTTGTTAAAAACCTGAAGAAAACGTTCCCGGGCCTAAAGATCGTCGTGCTGGCTTTCGAATACCCCTATAAAGCTGCCGAGTACCAATGGAACGGCGCCAAAGTTTTTGCTTTTGGCGGAAGCAACAAAGGCGGCATTAAACGCATCGTCAACTGGCGGAAGATAAGGGCCAAGTTGCGCCAACTGCATGACGGGCAGCACATTATCGGTATTTTGAGTTTTTGGCTGGGCGATTGCGCGTTGATCGGCAGCCGGTTTGCCAAACGTCATGGCCTGAAGCACCTTTGCTGGGTATTGGGGCAGGACGCCAAAAAAGGGAACCGCTATTTTAAGCTGATCAAACCACAGGCTTCGTCGCTGATCGCGCTGTCTGATTTTATCGCCGCGCAAGTTGAAAAAAATTATGGGGCCGAGCCAGAGCATATTATCCCGCCCGGCATAGATCCGGATATGTTTGGTGAGCCCGCTGGCGAGCGCGACATCGATATTCTGGGTGTTGGCTCGCTGATAGCGCTCAAACAGTTTTATATGCTGATAGAGCTGGTGAATAGTCTTAAGGCTGAGTTCCCCGATCTCAAATGTGTTATTTGCGGCGACGGTCCGGAGAAAAAATCAATACAAACTATGATCAATGACCTGGACCTGGCCGGTCATATTACCCTGGCAGGTGAGCAGCCGCACAGCGAGGTTTTGAAGCTGATGCAGCGCAGCAAAATATTAGTGCATCCGTCGGCTTATGAAGGTTTTGGTGTCGTGATGCTGGAGGCTTTGTATGCCGGCGCTCAGGTGGTAAGCCTGGTAAAACCCATGAACGCCGATATTCAAAACTGGCATATTGCGCGGTCGCAATCGGATATGGTCGAAATAGTGAAAGAAATTCTGAGCGACCCGGTAGCTTATCGTACACCGGTCGTCCCCTTTCTCATAGAAGATACGGCAGCATCTGTTATGGAGCTATTTGGCAGCGGTAGCTTCCTGGAAGCCTAATTATGGAGCCTTGTCATATACTTCCAGCGCCAGCGGAAGGCAACTCGCAACGCCCCTTATTCCGCATACGGTCAATGTGATTAGGATAGTGTCACGAATTTCGTCCCTGGTAGCGCCGAGTTGCTTCGCCATCGGCACATGAAAATACACAGCGGTTTTATCATCTAAGGATGCCTTGATGCCGATATAGACCAGGTGCATGGTTTTCGCATCGAGCCCGTCAGTGTTTTCCAGCGCGCGTATCAGGCCATCGAAGGCTTTCGCTACTTCAGGCGCCTCCTGTTGAAACACCTGCAATGGGTTTGTTTTTGGTTCCATAAATTTTCACTAAAATTAGTACGTCAGCGCCCGGCATAAAATGACCGTGGTTGTACGCTCAGCATGACAGTGGTCATGAACCGGTAACGGAAATTACTATAACGACGAGGCAATTTGTTCGATATGGCGGGCAATGGCTTTAAACGATAAGTTCGCCCGGAAGTACTCCAGGGATCTCATCTGTCTTTCAGCGACATTTATTTTCATGGTTTGCTGCAGTGCCGACAATAACGCTTCTTCGTTTCCGGCTGGATATAAAAGTCCGCACCTGCCTTGGTCGGTTATCATCCTGAAGGAAGCTATATCAGTCACCAATGGCATACACCCGCACGACATGGCCTCACAAATGGCTGTTCCGCTGCCCTCATAATGCGAGCCCGACAGGATAATATCCGCGCTGTTGAACCAGTATAATAATTCCTCATGCGGTATTTGCCCGATTAAAACGATGTTGTCTTCCTGCCCGGATCTTTGCAACAGGTCCTTCACCTGTGAAAGTAACTCGTCGGTATGATAGATCATATACAGTCTTGCCGATGGGCGTTCGGCCGCAAATTTTAAAAAGGCGCTTACCACGGTCAGCGGGTCCTTGTTGTCATTGAGCCGTCCCACCCAAAGAAATACAGGATTGCCGGTCGCGCCGGTTTTCATTCTGGCTTCGGCTTTATCCATGGGCGAGAATACCGACGACACTTCCATCACTTCGTGTATTTTTTTTGCGGACGAAAGATTACCCTTATTTATCCATTCGCCGCCCAATTCGTGTGAGGCGAAAAGGTAGGCATCCACATAGCGATCGGCTATTCGTTGCAACTGCTTTTTTAACCCGTTAAATGGTTTTTCGGCATGGTGCTGAACGATAATTTTCACACTGTTGCCGAGCCGTATGGCCAGTTGGATCAGTTGTAAAGGATTGTGCAGTCCCTGGACCAAAACCACATCCGGTTTCATGCTTTTTACATAGCGGATCAACTTTCGGGGGAACCGGGTGTCCCCGCCGAAGTTTACAAAATGGTATTCAACTCCCTGCTGCAGGCAGATACCTTCATAGTTGATCTGCTTGATATTAATGACTGTGTGGCTTTCAGCGAGGCAGAAAAGAATGCCGGAATAAGGTTCCGTCCTTTTGAACCATACTTCCGGTGAATCGACCTCCATCGATGGGTTAAAAGTGACGGAAACATATTTCATACGCCGCTCAAAATAGTCCCTCTATACTTTCATAATTGCTGCCCTGGAATTGCAGGAAGCCCACATGGAAGAGCGAGGAATGCTCGTGCTTCAACTCTTTACTATTTACAACTCTACCGACCATCAGCATATGATAGCCCATTTTTCTGCTTCGTATGATCTCCACCTCTTTATACGATCCGGCGAAATCCGGAACCGGGAAGCCGAAAAGCTCGCTGGGTGTTGTGCCGAAGGACAGCTTTTCCTTTGGCGTTGGCGCGCTGCTTGAATGTTTGCCGAGGTTGTAAACGGTCTCGATGTCTACTGAATCCGTGTCGCAGATAACCACTTTTTGGGCTTCAAGTATTTTCTCAAGGGTGACATTAGTCGTCCTCAAACCTAAAACATACAGGTTTTCTTCTCTGATGAAGCCCTGTATGTCCATCGGGAAGATATTATAGTAGTTATCATCCTGGTATGATACGATGATGATCCTCCGGGGGTATGAATAAAGTGCGCTGATCACTTTTCGGTGATGGTAAGTGTTCTTTTTGGAGCGCAAAAAATATCTGAAAAGTATAAGGCGGTGCAGGCGGCTTAGCTGGTAATTCTTTGCGTTTTTAACCTGGTATAAAAGCAGAACACCATGTTCGGTGGGGACACTTTCAATCATTTCCAGGCGGATATTGGCATTTGTCTTATTGCCTTTGACAAAGAGGATATCTCTCTTTTGCGGATCAATGAACTGCATTTCGTCTTCTTTCACCCATACTGATACGCAAAATGGGTCGAGGCAGATCATGCTGTGGCGAAGGGTAATATCGATGATGCCGGTTTTTTGTTTGAGCAGTACTTTTTCTTCAACCTGGCTGTCTGTGAGCCGTGTGATGTAAAAAGTCCTGATGATATGATCCTTAAAAAAGAGCTTCCTGACCGGCAGATTCATAGGTATTGGTATTAGGATGAAATTTCAGAACAGGTCTACATCGGCAAAGGTGAATTTGATCTTATCCAAAGGAATATGGCAGCCCAGGTCTTTGAAAACCAGGTAGTAGGAGGGAACCATCTCGTACCTTTCCGAAAACATGGTCGATAAACGGGTTTGATGGCAGGTATGGAAATGTATTTCCTTCATTCCGAGCATGATGGCGAGTTTTTTAAGCTGATGCATCACATCGTCAAAATCTTCAGAACGGCAATCCATATCGCCAATAATCAGGTTATTGCGCAGCTTTATCCACAACACCGCCCGGCCCAGCTTGATCACATAGGTTTCGTGGTAGGTTTTGTAATTCAGGTAAAGAGCGTTGCGATTTATTCCGGCAAAGCCGTCCTTGAACACCGAGTTTTCAATTCCTTTTCGGGGAAGCAAATACTTTTTCAGTACGCGCTGCTGGTATTGTTTGTAAACATTTTTTACGTATGGTATTTTCTTTAACCATTTTTCGGCGGGCAGGATCCCCGCGTCGATCACGTAGCAATCAACGCTTTCGGTCATTTGCCATTTCAGTTTCACTAAGTAGCTATGCAGCGAGTTTTGATTGGGAAAACCGAAGATCAGGCTGATTCCTTCCTCGGCGCAAAGATCGTACGTAAGATTTGCCAATTGTACCAAAAGCCCTTTGAAACGGTATTTCGGATGCGTCATATTATCCACCGACTGCGCTGCAAGGACCAGTTGGTTATGGTAGCGGATAAAACAAGGCACCACTCCGTAATAGGCTATCGGTTCATTGTTCTCGTTATAGGCCACATATCCCAGGTATTCGGCGCCTGTGTAAGCAGTGTTATATTTTTTTGCGAAATAATCCGCGGGATGCGGTTTCCGGTATACAATCTTGTGCAGCCTGTCCAGATCGGCCAGCTTGCATTTGTTAAGCCGTTCGATATGATACGATTTGATCTTGATACTATCGTTCACAGCTCCAGGGGGATTATTTACTAAAGGTATCAATTGCGTTTCAATTAAATCACTGGGAAATTTACACCTGGATAATATCGTTTTATCTCACACATTAATTCCGGCAAATTTCCTGCCACATATTTGCAAGTGCCCTGGACACCAATCCGGCCGTATTGATTTAGATCGACGCTCTTTAGCTGTGCATGTAATTCCTCATCGAACAAGATTATCCTGCCGCCGCTCAATATCAGTAAGATATCTTTCGGATTCAGGTTGAAAAATTGATCGGCTTCCCCAATATCCTTCTTCCTTTTCGCGACAACAATATCCGCATCTTTTCCCCCGGCAATCTCACCCGCGTTGGTCCCCCAGGTTGAAGCTGGGTTGATCGTCAAAGTGTCAAATAACTCGCTGTCTGTCAAACAGCCTGTTTTTCGCGCCAGCCGGATATGTTCCCAAATGTTCCAGCTTCCGGTAAGGGTTGAATCGGTACCGAAAATAATAGGTACGTGTTTCTTGAGCAGATCGATCCGGGCTGTTTGGCCAAACAGGAAGAAGTTAGATTCGGGACACCAAACCAATGCTTTAAATGCACCGGCCTGTTTCTCATTCATCGCAATGCCATGTATGCCGATCATGTCCCTTTTCAGGAAATTCCGGCTGATCAATCGGTCTACCTCGCGCCCTGCGGCATCATCGGTGCCCTCCCCGGTATGGATGGCAACCGCCCGGCGGCTTCTGAATGGATTATTCAGCGCGAGCCACCATTTCCGGTCGAACCTTACCGAATGAATACAATGGCTATCGTCATTAATGTGGATCATATCCGTATGCTTTTTCAGCTGCCTGCCATGGTTGATCACCGTCGTAACGCCGCAAAGCACGTTTTTGTACACACCCCATTGCTCGCGCAACACGACAGGCACCTTCAGCACTTCGCCGATCGCATCTTTGTAGTGCTTATGGATGTATTCGCCCCACTCGGTATAATTTTGATACCGGCAGTCGCCTAAAGCCGGGAATAGGTTGAAATCCAGGTGATCGTGCGAATTGATCAGCCCCGGGAATACTACGGTACCTTCAAGGTCAAGCGTAAAACGTTCGCCGGTATCCATAAAAGGCGTTGGGAGCACACGCGATATTTTAGCTTCCGTAACCCGGATGCTCATCGGCTTGCCTGTTATGGCGTGGCTGGTATTATTCAGGATCATTACCGCGTCGTAAATGGATGCCATAAATAACCGGGAACCCTTTGTATTGCTCGTACACCGGCAATGCGCCCTGGTTCTCATAGTAATGTCTCACGGTTTCATCGATGCATATTTCTTCGTCGGCAACGATGCGGAAACCATGTTCATAAAGTATGTCTTTTATAGCGGCGATGTGATGGACGAAGTTTTGTACTGATACCTGCCTTTTCCCGTTCCTGAATGTTCTCTTGCCGCCAAATGCCAGCATTTTAGGATGATAATCCGTGATAATTATATCGGCATCCGGTTTAGTGATCCTGCTCCACGTTTCCAGGGCATATTCCAGTTTTTCGATGTGTGCAACCGTAAGTGTGGATACCAGTATGTCGTATAAAGCATCGGGCACATCGGGCAAACCGTCGCCGGTAACCTGGTGAACGTTTGCACCGGGGAATTTTTCTTTCAGTTTGCTCAGCATCCCGGCCGAAACATCAAAACCGGTAAGCCCCGAGGGATTTTTGCTCCATATTTCGGCCCAATGCCTGCCTGTTCCGCAACCGATATCGGCGACAAACCGGTTCGTCAGCTCCACGTTTTCAAGAAGCCGGGAGAATATTTCGGCATCCAGGTCGATCATCAGGTTGCCGGGCTGGCAATCATAATCGGACGCCCAGAGGTCGTACGCCTCCGCCGGTTTTATTTCGATGGCTGTGGCGTGTAAAAGGCTACGCTTCAAATAGTTTCGGATAACGGGGATCACAGACGGCAAACAGATTTATAACCAAAATACGCTGCACCGTTATGAATGGTTGCCAATCGAAATTTATTTGGGATATAAGCAACCGCGCCGAATTGTACTTCGTATCTCTATTGTGTGTGAAAGTGTTTGATTGATAGGGTTTATTGATCTGTTTTATGTTGTTGATTCGTAGCGATGGGTTGAGCGCCCATCGCTATTTATTAAGCTGCTATGAATAAAATCTTGTTGTTCAACCCCAAAAGCGCGGTCGCCAAACACCGCATTCCAAATTCTATATTGAGCATAGCGGCTTCAATTGAAGGCAAATACGATTGGGCTATCGTCGACGGTAATTGTGAGGAAGATCCCCTCGGAAAAATGGAGGGATATTTGCGAACAGGGGAATATAAATACATCGGCTTTACCGTGATGCCAGGTCCGCAATTACGACAGGCGGTCCCTTTCGCAAAGGCTATCAAGGAAAAATTTCCGCATACCACAATGATTTGGGGCGGCTATTTCCCCTCAACACAACCGAAAGCGGTACTTACATCGGGCTATGTGGATTTTGTGGTGAACGGAGCAGGCGACCATGCTTTTCCGTCGCTGATCGACGCGCTTGAAAATAATACACCCTACGAGTTTATCAGGAATATCATTTATTACGCTAACGGCGATGTGATCAAAAATAGTAAGGAAGATCTTTTTGAGCAGGACCCGCTGCCGCCATTGCCTTACGACAAGCTGAACGGCTTTTACCCGATCGATCAGCGGTACCTTGGCCGTACCTATCTGGGCGAGCGGACGATGGCCTATCATTCCAGCATCGGCTGCCCTTTCACCTGTTCGTTCTGCGCGGTGGTGCCCATATTTGAGGCGCGGTGGAAGGCCAAATCGGCCCAAAACGTGTATAAAGACATCAAATACATTAGGGATAAATGGGGCGCGGACGCGGTCGAGTTTCACGACAATAACTTTTTTGTTTCCGAAAAACGCGCAGTCGAATTTGCCAGGCTGATCAAACCCGAAAAAATGGCGTGGTGGGGTATGGCGCGCATTGATACGATGGACAAGTTCAGCGATGCGTCGCTGGCGGCGGTGCGCGAAGGCGGCTGCCGGATCATCTTCTTCGGCGCGGAAAGCGGCAATAACCTGATCCTGGAACAATTGGATAAGGGCGGTACCCAAACTGGCGACCAGATCATTCGTTTTGCCGAGCGGCTGAAGAAATTCGACATTATTCCCGAGTATTCATTCGTGTTGGGCACACCGGCTCCAACCGCCGGACAGGTGCAGGCGCAGATAGATTTTGAGATCGATTTTATCAAAAAAGTGAAAGCCGTAAACCCCCGTACCGAGATCGTTTTATATACCTACAGCCCGGTGCCTACCGAAGGTTCGGCGCTGTTTAAGCAGGTGCAGGAGCATGGCTTCAAATACCCGCAAACTTTGGACGACTGGATCAGCCCGGCCTGGGAAAATTTTGATATGCGCAAGAATCCGCTTACGCCCTGGCTGGAGCCCGAAATGATCGATAAGATAAGGAATTTCGAGACGGTGCTGAACGGCGTTTACCCGACGGTAACCGATATACGCCTGAACGATTTGAAACGCCGGGCAATAAAACTGGTTGCCGGGATGCGGTACAAGGCGAGCCTATACAAATACCCATATGAGATCAAGTTGCTGCAGCGGATGTGGAAATACCGCCAGCCCGAAATACAAGGATTTTAAATGAATGCTGTTTGAACACGACTGTGAAAGATATCGCCAGGAAACGTTCCCATTCTCATAGTGCAAAACGGGACTTTGAAGATATTTACATTGCCGTGCGCCAGCAGGAGCGGAGGATATATACCGATGAGCAATTATTGCGCCTGCCCCAGGTCGACGCCTTACATGTGTATCATAAGGAATGGAAGATAAGGGAACGGTCGTGCGAAAGGTTGCTGGCGCGTTTGCGAAAAAAGCGCAGGCCCCTGCGGATACTGGAAGTTGGTTGCGGCAATGGCTGGCTGTCGGCAAAAATGGCCGATATCCCCGGCACCGATGTGATCGGGCTTGACGTTAATCATGTCGAAATAGACCAGGCCTGCCGGGTATTCAAAAAAAGGAACCTGGAATTTATATACGATACCTTCAACGACAGCACTTTTGAGAACGAAATGTTCGATGTGATCGTTTTTGCGGCCTCGCTGCAATATTTCCCGTCGGTTGTTACGGTGTTGAAACAGGCGCAGGCTATCCTGGCGCCGCGCGGAGAAATACACCTTATGGACACACATTTTTATGATCCGCTGGATGCTGTCGATGCCGACCAGCGCAGCCGCGACTATTATGCTTCACTGGGCTATCCTGAAATGTCGGAACATTATTTTCATCATTCCATTAGCGAATTCTGGGGATTTAAATACCAGGTTTTGTTCAACCCGCAAAACATTTTGAACCGGTTGTCCAGGAACGATCCTTTTTATTGGATAACGGTAAGGAAATAACATGCAATCGCTGCTCCATACCTTTCAACGCTATCAAACGCTCCGTACGCACCGCATCTCCGCCTTGCCAATCGTTATCCTGATGCCGCACAGCGCCTGCAACTGCCGTTGCGTGATGTGCGATATCTGGAAGGATAACAAAAACCTGAAGCAGCTTACAGAAAATGACGTAAGCGGCTTGCTATCGTCGCTAAAAAAGCTCGGTACGCAGCAGGTGGTCATGTCGGGCGGAGAAGCCTTGCTGAACCCTAATTTCTTTGGCCTTTGCCGGATACTTAAAAACGAAGGCATCAAAATTACCCTGCTTACTACCGGGCTCACGCTAAAAAACCATGCGGAGCAACTGCTAAAATGGGTAAACGATATCATCGTTTCCATAGATGGCGACAAGCAACTGCACGACGCGATACGCAATATTCCCAATGCTTTTCATAAACTACGGGAAGGTGTGGAATACCTGCATCAATTAGACCCGGATTATCGGATCACCGCCAGGACCGTTGTTCACCGCCTGAATTTCTGGAATTGGGCGTCGATTATCAGGGAAGCGAAATTGATGCGACTTGCACAGATCAGCTTTTTACCTGCCGACGTAAGCAGCCATGCATTTAACCGCCAGATGGCCTGGGACCAGCCGCGGCAGCATGAAATACTTTTGTCCGAACAGGAATTGCCGGAGCTGCAAACCGTCATCAAGAAGATCATCCGCGAACACAAAGAGGATTTCGACAATCATTTCATAGCCGAATCACCGCAAAAAATTCAGCAGGTATACGAATACTATGCAGCGTTTCACGGGCTCAACCCATTCCCGTTCAAAAAATGCAATGCGCCCTGGGTATCGACGGTTATAGAAGCCGACGGAAGCGTGCGCCCTTGTTTTTTTCACGAAGCGGTCGGTAACATCCACGAGAATTTGTTAACCGACATACTGAATAGCGACAGTGCCATAAATTTTAGGAAGACGCTGAATATGAACAGCAACGGCACTTGTATAAAATGTGTTTGTTCGCTTAATTTACCTCCGCGAATGAACCCCGCGGCCCATGTATAAAACTATGGCTTCCAGCCGGCCAGGTGAAGACAGGAATACCCGCGCGCTGCAGCTTATCGTCCTGCTGGTGCTGCTGCAGTTATTCGTTGCCCTGCTTACCAACGGCTTTGCCCTTTCGTTCGATGAGGCCATGTGGCATTATATCGGGCGCAACTGGTTCAGGCACGGGCTGGTGCCGTATTCGGGCGGCATCGACAATAAATCGCCGCTTATTTTTGCGGTTTTCGGCTTGTCCGACCGGCTTTTTGGCGTCAATTACTGGTTCCCGCGGCTGCTGGGAACAGCGGTTGAAAGCATTGGGATTTATTATGTCTATAAGATTGCACGGAACATCGCGGGCCAGCGCGCGGGCATTTTGGCTATATCGTTTTACGGGCTGTCACTGCTTTGGCATGCCACCGGCGGTAAATATGTTTCGTACACCGAGACGTATGAAGTAACACTCATTATCATAGCTTTTTACCATGCTTTGAATGCATCAGACCGCAGCAAAATATTTACCGGCGGCTTGCTGGCGGGCATCGGCTTTTGGTTCCGGATTACGGCTTGCTTTGGTATCGCGGCCATATTTGTTGTATTGCTGCTCAGGAAGCGAAAAGACGTGGTTCCATTTTGCGCCGGGGTCTTATTGGGTGTGTTATTTATTGCGCTGGCTTGTTTGCTGGCCGGTATCAGCTTTCGCGACCTGCTTGTTTACGCGGTAACAGACAATTTCGGTTCGGGCAGCGCTACGGATCACAACCTGGCCTGGCGGCTTCATAACCTTGCGGCTAAATTCATTTACTCGGGCGTGGTGTTTTTTTACTTGCCGGTGCTGCTTTACCTGTTCCAAAAAAGAAAAGCCGACGCATTTGTCCTATGGCTGATCTTCGCGTTTGCCGGGATCAATGTCGTCGGGATATATGATAACGTCCACTTAAAGGAAGTCCTGCCACCGCTTTCGCTCATGAGCGCCTGTGCGGTCGCCCGGTTTGCCAATACTTATCAGATTTCTTTCAAGACCATATTTGTTGTGGCCTGGATCGCTTTTCTGCCGGCACTGGGAGAAGCCGCAGATAATTTAAAACGGGTGACCGGCTCACAAAAGAACGAGCCGGTAGCATATTGCCGACAACCCTATACTATACCCAATGAAGGCGACCGAAAAATGCTGGGCCGATGGATAAAGGCAAACACTACCGAACAGGAAAAAGTGTATGTAGCCGGTTATGGCGCGCAGGTGCAGGCTTATTCAGAACGCATATCGCCAACCGTGTATTTTAACGTAACGCAAACGGCTATGGCCAAACAGCGTTTTTATAAGGATATGCAGGCCAATAAGCCAGACCTGATATTAGTTCCGTTATTTCCTGAATACAGTCAGACGGTCGGCGCGGATATGCGCGGTTTTGTAGATAGTTTGGTAGCGAAGGATTATGCGCTGGAAGGCTGCTGGTATAACTACAACATTTACAAATTGAAGAGATAAGGTTAACCACAAAGCGTACAGAGGTTTTCACAGAGAAACCCAAAGTAAGACAAAACGCTGTGATCTTTGTGCCCTACTCAGCGCCCTGTGGTTAAATAATATATCCTGACGGCAACCACTCGCTTTTATCAGACGTAATTGATTTAGTGAAGCTGCTCAACAAAATCCTCTTTTCCCATTCTTATTTCTTGCGGTTCGATCCCAAGCAATGGGCGCTCGGGCAGCCATACCCCCCGCTCGGTACGCTTCAGGCAGCGGCGCAGATGCGCGAAAATGGCTTTGACGTTGCCTTGTTCGACACCATGTTCGCCAAAAGTCCGGATGAGGTACTCGCACAACTTGAAGGGTACCAGCCCGATTTTTTTGTAGTTTACGACGATGGCTTCAACTACCTTACCAAAATGTGCCTTACCAACATGCGCGAGGCGGCTTTGGAAATGTGCAAACTGGCAGAGGCTAAAGGTTGCAAAGTGATCGTTTGCAGTTCCGACGCAGCCGACCGGTATGAGAAATACCTCGATGCCGGCGCTGATTTTGTCATCATCGGCGAGGGTGAGATTACCTTGCTGGAACTATGCCGGGCTTTGCAAAAAGCGGCACCTGATTATTCCGTTATTCCCGGCCTTGCGTTTATGGAAGATGACCGGATAGTCCGAACAGCCGCCAGGTCCGTATTAAAAGATTTGGATTCACTCCCTTTGCCCGCATGGGATTTAGTCGATATTGAACCATACCGTCAAAGCTGGCTTAAGCACGCCGGTTATTTCTCGCTGAATATGGGTACTACGCGCGGCTGCCCCTTTAAATGCAACTGGTGCGCCAAGCCGATCTACGGCAACCGCTATAATTCACGAAGCCCCGCGCATGTGGTCGCCGAGATCAAAATGCTGAAAGAGCGGTTCGGAATGAACCACCTTTGGTTCTGTGATGATATTTTCGGGCTCAAGCCCGGTTGGGTGATGGAATTTGCCCGAATGCTTGAGCAGGAAAGTATAAAGATCAGGTTTAAGATACAATCGCGGGCCGACCTGCTGCAGGATGATGAACTGGTGGAGGCGTTGGCCAGAGCCGGTTGTGAAAACGCCTGGATCGGCGCCGAAAGCGGTTCGCAAAAAATACTCGACGCCATGGACAAGGGCATTACTGTGGAACAGGTTTATACGTCGACTCAATTGATGAAAAAGCATGGTATAAAACCGTCGTTTTTCATCCAATTCGGATATGCCGGCGAGGTAAAAGAGGATATTGAGCAAACCATTAAAATGATCAATGAACTGCTACCTTACGAAATAGGCATCTCCGTTTCGTACCCATTACCAGGAACGGTTTTTTACGACCGGGTGAAGGCCGATCTGAAAACAAAAACCAACTGGACCGACTCGGACGAAATGGCGCTTATGTTCCACAACACATTTCCGCCCTCGTATTATAAGCAACTGCACCGTTATGTTCACCAGAACTACCTCCGTCACCTGGCAAAGCGCAGCCTGGCGCAATGGCTGGAAAAGCCGTTCCGAACTAATCTAAGGCAGGTGAAAAAAGCACTGTCGTACTTTTACCATACGCCCGCCACCTTGCTGGAAAAGATCAAACTTGAAAAACTGGAAAAAGCGCTATGATGGAAGCCGTTTACCCTCATACCAACGAACAGGATGCTGCCAGGGCCTTCACCGGGCAGTCGGGTATATTCGATGAATTATATGGAACGGATACGATTATTGCTTATAAGCGGCAGCGGGTGAGGAGCCACGTATTGCAACTGCTGGCGCCGGGCAGTAACATCCTTGAATTGAATTGCGGGACAGGGGAGGATGCTTTATTTTTTGCCGGGAAAGGTCACCACGTTCATGCCACCGACCTATCCGAAGGGATGCTCGGGCAATTGGAACGGAAGGTAAGAATGCACGGTATGGATAGCGTCATTAGCTTTGAGCGATGCTCTTATACCGATCTGCCCCGGTTAAAAGAAAAAGGACCATACGATCTCATATTCTCGAACTTTGCCGGCCTGAACTGTACCGGCGAACTGGATAAGGTACTGGCGTCGTTTTCGCCGCTGTTAAAGCCGGCTGGTATCGTCACGCTGGTTATCCTTCCTAAATTCTGTTTGTGGGAAACAATGCTTGTTTTCAAAGGTAAATTCCGCACAGCCTCCAGGCGCTTCTTTAGTAAAAGCGGCCGAAAAGCCAGGGTTGAAGAAAACTATTTTAAATGCTGGTATTATAACCCGTCGTATGTTATCAAAAATTTAAAGGAATCGTTTGAACTTATCGGGGTTGAAGGATTATGCACCGTCGTGCCGCCATCCTATATCGAAGGGTTTGCTAAAAAGCGTCCAAAAACCTACAATTTTCTTAAAAATCGGGAAGATAAGCTCAAATACCGCTGGCCCTGGAGATTTATCGGGGATTATTACATCATCTCACTAAGAAATAAATAACGAATATGTCATCCTGATTTATACCGATTCAGTGCGCCACGCTATGCTGATTTCTTTCAAAAACCTGCGTCAGGCGCGATTCGTACCTTACAATAAGGCGATGCTGAAAATTATGCGGATCGGGTTTGGCGTAGTGCTTGCCCGCATCCATGCTCATGATGAACCCCTTGCTATTTCTCTTTTGCATTTTTGCCTTTTCCCTCCAGCGCGCCGTGGTTATTTTCATCAAAAGGTTATCCATGGCATTCCCCGCGGCATTATTGAACAATACTTCCATTAGTCTTTTCGGAACCGAATGCTTCATCGGGTGTGCGGTTGCCAGCCGAAGGCATTTATTCGGCAGGAATTCCCTTATCCAGGTATTGGCGGCATAAAAATGCTCGAATACGACATCTCCCTGCAATGGCATCAGCGTTGCAATTTCGATGGCCGTATAAATATTCTTTTCATGGATTAGCAGTTCCTGTTCGTCGATGTAATAATTCATGCAGAAGTAGTGTTCCTTCCTGAAAAGAAAGGTCAGCTTTTTGAACAGGTGCATGAAGGTTCGGGCTATCCAAAGCCTGTTTTTAGCGGTTATGATAAACAGGTCGATGTCCGAATCGTCATCGGCAAAGTTTTTTGACAACGACCCCGATATGGCGATGCCCCGCACATAAGGGAAACGAACGAGAAGCCGGCCTACTTTGCGCGCTTTCTCTATCATTTCGGCCGCCTTAATATTACCTTCCTGCCTGCGGTCGACGAGGAAATAATCATTTCTGAGCGAGTAATATTTGTCTAATTTGAAAACCGCGCGGTCGATAACCAGCCACCTCAGCGAGTAGTTAAACTCTTCCGGGTCGCACTTTGAAGGCATGAACAGTAAAATTTCTTCGGACGACAGCGGGTAGCTGAAAAGATCGAAGTAAGCAAGTGTGGCTAATATGTTCTTCCCGGTGGCGGTCAACGTTTTGTGATTAACGGGGGTTTATCTTTTCTGTAATTATGACGTGACTGACATAGCTTTGGTTGCCACCTCTCTTAAATATTTACGTTGTTTTAAAGACAGTGTTGCCCTGGGCTTTTGATCGGCAGCGAAAGCAAGAAAACAAAAGAAAAAACTGTAATACATTACACCCTTGTCCGCGTCCAAAATGTTTTCAGACAACGAAACCACGGCCAGCAGCATCATGAAGCCAAAGAAGACGACATCCTTCTTCCTGGCGGCTCTTTTAAAACCATAAACCAGGGTGGCTATGTAAACTGCCAGCCCCCAGAGGCCTGATTTGAGCGGGAAACTCAGGTATTCATTGTGCGCATTAAGGCGGTTCAGGTACGACCGGTAGAATTGATGTGCGTAGTACTCCTCCTGCAGCAGTTTGATCTCCGACCCGGCGCCATAGCCTATTACAGGCGATTCCTTTATAAGTTGGAGTGCAAGTTCCCAGCGTGCCAGGCGCGGGTCGGTGTTTTCATCAGCTTTGGCTTGTGAAACGTCTTCCTTCAGTTCATTGACGAACCTGTCGCGAAAAGCCCCGGTGTTCAATATCGCCGCGACGAGCAAGACCGTAATAACCGATGAAATGGTTATAAAGCGTAGTCGTTGCCTCCCTTGCAGTAAAAAATAAGGGACCGCGATGTTGATAATAAGAAATAGGGCCAGGAACACCGATTTGGAGCTTAGCTGGATAATTCCCGCCGTCAATACCATACTGCAAACGCCGTATATCAGTTTGTTTAAACGATTGGACTCCTTTAACCACGCTGTTAGCATAAAAACCAGCGCCAATGCGATCTGTAATGAAAAGAACGTGGCATGCATATCGATGGGCTGGGCAAAATTGTGGTTGGTAAAGGCCGGCGACAGGATGGTTGAGAATGGCAGCTTGTAATAGCGGATGGTTATCAGTGCGTTGATATACAGGTAGACGATCGTAGCTGAACATCCGAGCGAAAATACGAGCAATAAATTATGGCGATATTTTTTCAGGTCGAGCGGATTGATACAAAACAGGAGAGGGAACAGGACAACGGGTATGTACAACTCCCATTCTCTTAAAGCATCCTGGAAGTTCCGGGCGTAAATGGTGCTGATCGCTGTTACTGAGAATACCGATTGCAGGACCAGTGTGCGCAAAGTGAAGACGGGCTTTACAGAACGACGGTCAAAATGAATAATAGTATGCAAAGAAAAGCTTGCCAGCAGCAGGTGACTGTAAAAACGGTCGAACGGCAGGCTGAGCAGGTAAAGCATTAAATGGTAATAACTTATCCTGTTGGCTAAATTATCCCTGGTAAGAAACAATTCTTTCATGGTTCACATTTTCATAGCATTCGACGATGAACGACTCATAGTCGTCGATGATCTTTTCCCAATTGAACTGGAAGGCGATCTTCTGCAGGTTGTTTTTTACCATTGCCTGTTCGTTCTCGTTCCGCTGAACGGTTTCTACTAAATAGCGCACTTCTTCGGCATCCGAAAAGTAATAAGCGTCCGAGCTTAATACCGATTTGTTGAATGGGTTATTGTGCGCGGCGATGAGCGCTTCGCTGGCCATTGCTTCCAAAAGTGATGGGTTAGTTCCGCCTACGCTGTGCCCATGGAAATACAGGTGCGAATTGTTTTGCAGCAGCCGGACCCTGGCATTGTCGAATATGGCTCCCTTAAACTCTATGCGTTCGTCATTTTTAAACCGGTGCCGGATAAACTGCCCGAAGCGGTTGCCCGTATCGCCCAGCACTTTAAAGGTTTTGCGCGAGTTACTGTTGTTGAACCCTTCCAGTATCGTATAGATATTGTTTTCGGGTTCCATACGCGCCATCAGCAGGAAGTAATCTTCATTCATGGCTTCGCCGGGGCTTAGCTGTTCACGTTCCTCATCGGTGTAAACATCGGCTCCGTAGGGGATATATTCGCTGGTGATACTGTATTTGTTCTCCAGGTATTTTTTGATCACCCTGGAGTCGGAAATATAGAACTGGCTGTGGCGGACGGCCAGCTTTTCGGCATATTTCAGGAATTGCTGTACCGGTTTGGAATATTTTGACCGTTTCCATTCCAACCCGTCCATATTGGTAATAATGGCGCTTTTACGCGGATAAAGCCGGCCCCAAACCGAACAACTGGTGTAACCCATCAGCAGCACCACATCGTAGTTCTTTTTGCGTGCGTCGAGCAGGCAGTTCAGGTCGTACACAAACTGGCCTGCCGTACCGATCAGGTATTCCGGGTCGTAACAATGCTGAATCTTTACACGATTCCAGCTATTGGCGGTGTACGGATGGTTGTGTGAGTTATAAACCGTTACATCGTGCCCGCGCCGCACCAACCCTGCAGACACATATTCGGAAATATGCTCAAACCCCCCATAGTGGTTGGGTATCCCGCGCGTGCCCAAAATGGCAATTCTCAGATTTTTCATATGCTAATACTTTGGTAAGCTTTTAAAGTTTGCAGGGCCGCCTGTTTCCAGGTATATCGTTTCATAATCATTTCGTGCAAGTCTTCGTTATACCGGCAACGGCTGGCTTTTTCGATTGCCGCAAGAATGCTTGCCGGATCGGCGGGGTCACAGTAAAATGCATTGCTGCCGAAATACTCTTTTGCGTCGCCCTTATCGGTAATGACGATATTGCAACCCATTACTGCCGCTTCAAGCGAACTTAAACCGGTAGTTTCGAACCAGCTCGGCAGAATATGCACTTTGGCCCTTTGGTAATATTTAACCAATTGTTCCTGCGGGACGTGATTTATAAAAGTGATATTCTTTGCTGCAATGCTCCGGCACTCGTCAAAATAAGCCCTTTGATTGGGGGCATACGAACCGATCAGCACCAGGTTAAACTTTGTGTCGTTTAATGCGCGGATAAGGTTCAACTGGTTTTTGATCCCTTCGATCCGCGCTACGCACAGTACCAAGTCCGGATCCTTAGCTGCCGAACAATTTCTTTTGAAAAGCTGTGCGTCGATACCATTCGGGATGATGAGGTATTTAGTATTGCATTGATAGCTTTGGTTGATCCGTTTATATTCGGAGGCGGAATTTGGCAAGATAACCGATGCTTTCCGCAAAATGTACCTGATACTGCTGCGCTGCCCTTTCCACAAATAACCAACACTCGCCAGCTTATCACTGCCTTTTATCCAGCGCGCAATGGTTTTCAGGTATTCGATCCTGTCGCCTGATAAATAGCTGAAAAATCTGCCGGCGCCTTTGCGGTGATATTTATCATATTCACTGTAATTACACAGGATAGTCGACACCACAAATGGCTTACATGCTTTTTTGCTGTGGTACAGGATGTCCGCCGGACGTGCCAGGTTAAAGAAGTGCAGCAGGGTATATTGCGAATAGTCGATGGTTTCATTTGAAAGCTTTATGTCCGTATCAATGCCCAGCTCGCCCAGGTGCTTTGCTGTTTGCAAAGCCTGGATGGTATCACCGCCCGGAACGGTGTATAGAGTCGATCGTGTTATAAAAGCTACTTTCATTCCCCGCTTCTATTGTGTCCGCAGCTTGTTTTGGCCCAGCTTATAAAGCCAGGCGATCATTGGTTCGGGCAGGTAACTTACCGCGTAAAGCAGGTAGTTATCAAGCCTTAAAGGCCTTATGCCGATGGCTTTCCGAACATGGCTCCGCGCTTTTTTGGGCTGGTAATTATTGGCCAGGAACTTTTTGCCGCACAGCGCGTGGTACGCGCCGTGTTTGATCTTATGGACATTCTGTTTCTTAATGATCTCCAGCAATTCGTTGCCTTCTTCCGCGGTGATGGACCCGCGCAGGGCAGCCTGTCTTTTCAGTTGCCGAAACCGTTCACCTCGCCACTTTTCGTCGATGGTTACCGATGCCGGGTTGAACCGCACTTTGATCAGCGGCTCGCGCAGGTTTTGCATTTTACCGGTTTTGGCCAGGTTTATCCATAGCAGATAATCCTCAAAGTTGTGTGCATGTACATTATAACCGCCCGCTTTTAGTACCTCGTCGCGTTTGTACATTACCGAGGAATGGATGAACGGGCAGTATACATACAGATTATTTCGAACCTCTTCGTCGGAATGGGCAATACACTTAAATCCGAATAAAAACTCCCCGTTTTCCAGGATATATTCCGCATCGCTGCCAACAAGCACATATTCAGGGTGATCTTTCAGAAAATTGAGCTGCGTTTCGAGGCGATTCGGCAAACAGATATCGTCCGCGTCGAACCGGGCGATGTAAGGCGCTTCGGCAAGCCTGAGGCCGGTATTTAATGCTGCTGCAATTCCTGCGTGTTCTTTATTGACCAGCACTATCCTCGGATCATGATAGGACAGCACAATACTGGCTGTATCATCCGTCGATCCGTCGTTGATAACCAATAGCTCAAAATTCCTGCAGGTTTGCGCCAGCACCGAGTTGATCGCCTCGCGAATATATTTGCCCGCATTATAAGCAGGCATCAAAACAGTTATTGCGGGCAGCTTAGTTTGCATAAACCGGCATTTTATAAGTTGAATTTTCTTTGATATTGAGCAAAAGGAGTAATTCGAAAAGAAGCAGTATGGACAATTGCTCAAACCAATAATCGATGAACAAGACTGCAAGCAAAAGGAAAATGACCGGTATGCCGTAGGTCAGCCTGCGATAATGCTTCAGGAAATAACCCAAATACCAAACCAGGAAGCCGGCAATACCGATCAATCCGTATTCGCTCAATAACTGATCGTAAACCGATCCTGGATTATTGATCAGCGAATGGTAGTCGCTCCTTTTGCTGAAAAAATTGAGGTAAACATCGAGGTGGTTGGACAGGAAATCGCCGCTTAAGTAGGTCAGCTTCTTCGGATAACCGCCTGCAAAGTCCATTCCACCGGCACGGTAAGCGAGCTTTGAGGAAAAATTCCCGGCGCCATCGCCGGTAAGAATTTTAAACGGATGTGCCGTTAAGAAATTGACGGTTTGAATCAACCCTATTTCTTTGCCCGGCTTGTGGGTTTTCTTATCGGTGCCCGATAATGGCAGTTGGCTTTTATGCTCATCGATAAAACCCAGCAATTGCCTTTGGTAAGCGGTCGTTTCTGCAACATGCTGGTAGGGCATCGTGTTGATGTTAGGCGCCGGCACATAAATACGTCCTGCGGCTGTTCGCGCCGGTGTGTTGGCCTGCGTTTTCTTTAACACCTCGGGGTGTTTAGCCACATACACACTGTCCAGGTATTGTATGGCATGTTTCTGTTTTCGCTCGTCTGGCGTTAAGGTATTGTCCGGTCTTAATGTAATATAAGGCAATTCTACCGGAGGAGCGACCGTATGGATAGGCTGAGGAAAAAAATTGTTCCTGATCACCTCGTGCGCATACATATAATTCTGCGGCGACACCTTCACCATAAAAACGATGACGAACATCATACAGGCCATGATGAGGCTTTTTTGATCGCGGCTGCTCCTGAAAATGAATATGCAGGTAAGCAATGCAAGCAGGATGATGTCGATAAAGTTGCTGCCTGTAAGCAGGATTATTATCATGCAGAGCAATACCAACGGCATGTTCTTTTTCTCAAGAAAATACAGCACGCCGAAGGCATTTAAGATGCTGTTGGTGGTCGACGTATCAAAGGTCAGTCCTTTAATGTAGTCGCCGGTTCCTATAAAGTATTTCTGGTGTTCGCCCTGGTAGATATAGGGATCAAGATACCCGGTCTTAAAAATAATAGTGCCGAGATTGACCAGTGAAAAGAGCGCGTTCAGCGTAAAAAACAGTACGAGTGTCCGATAGATTGTTTGCGTATTATGCCGCTCGACCGAAAGCTTTACCTGGTGCATGGCCAGTATGCACATCATCCAAAAACCGATGGCTGTAAGTACTACCAGGTCGTAATTCAGGCCATAATTGGTACCAATGATCCAGTTAAACAGGGCGATGGCAATGGCGAGCGGGTAAAAAAGCGGCAGCCGCGAATTTTTGAAGCGGAAACCGAATTGGAGATCAGCCTGGAGAATATAGGCTATAATAACCGCGGCGACCTTCACACCAAGCTTCACATCCATAAACAGCACCAGGAACAGCAGCAGCTTCCAGTCGGCAAAATATTTCAGTTTTTTCAGGTAAAATGAAGCATTGCTGATAATCATCCGGGCTGTAAAGTTTACATTGGGGTTACGGCCTGTAAATGGGATTGGTTGCCTGCATAATTACGACACAATTGCAGGCCTGAGCCACCTGATTTCGGTGAGCTTGATACACCTCGTGACAGTCAGGGCGATAAAGTAAACGCTTACCGCAATAAGAATTTCCAGCCAAAAATTAGTGGAAAATGATTTGACCAGCAGGAAGCCGCCGCAAGCGCTCGCGGTGTAAATAGCCAGGTTAAAAGCAAGCTTGTTAATTGGTTTCTGCTCATTCTTATAGCAATAAAATATAGTTTGCGCAATGTACCCGGCCAGGAAGGCGACGGCCGCTCCCTCATTTTTATACGATGGGATCAAGATGATATCTCCGCAAATAGTGACAGTCAAAGTGATGATAAAGGCATTGAGAATGAGTTTTAGCTGACCTTTGGCAAAAAAGATCGTCCACAAAAAATTAGTAAAGTATTGCAGCGGGATACAGAGCGAAAGAATAAATATCGTTACCTGGTTTACAGCGCCGTACTTGCCGGCAGTTAGCGGATCGATAACCGGCACCCAGCAAACGTTCAACAGCAGAACTGTAAGACCGGCGATGATCATTTCGAACCTGGCCACCTTGATAAGGCCTGAGAAATCGTGGTTGTTTTGTTTGAAGAATTTGGTAAACCAGGGTATCAGTACGGGCGCCAATGCCAGCAGCGGCAGTACTGATAATTCAAATATCTTATAAGCAAAGCTGTATTCGGCAAGTTTTACAGCGGATACTACCAGGCCGATGAATATCCAGTCGAAGCGGGCCAGTGCCGACGTGATGACCGTTACGCCCAATTGCGGCAGTGATGACCGGATAAGATCGAGGTACGATTGTTTATTCCACCGGCTTATCAGGGGGAGCCGGGTATTTATTTTAAACAAAATCGCCGAAAGGGTAAGTTCCAGTATATCGCCGGTTATAAAGACAATAACGACCGAATGGAGATTAACATCATGCAACAAGGCCAGTACCACCAGGGCGCAGCCCCGCGCGGTATTAGAGGCAATGGACATATAAGCCAGCAGCCTGAACCGTTCCATCCCGATAACGGTTTGTTTGAACGGAGTGGAAAAATAGATCGCCAGCTTGCCGACCCCTATCAGCAATAGCAGGTTGTTGGGATTTATGCCCGGGAAAAAGCTGACACTCCAGAATAGAAGCACATAAAATATCAGGCCGGTCGCCAGGACATGAACGAGGTAAAGCGATACTACAGTGCCCCGGTCTTCGCCGAATGCGATCTTTCTGACCGCTAATTGATCGATGCCGAATGATAAGATATTGAATATAACCATAAGCAGCGCCAATGCCAGGCTGATCTGCCCGAAGCTGCCTTTGTCAAGCGCGGTTGAAAGCACATAAAAAATAATGAAGCCGAATTGCTGGTTGGCAATAAGCTGTATGCTGTTCGCCGAAAGGTTTTTGAGCAGCTTTTTTTTCATTTGCCTGTGCAAGCCTTATGAGCTGTATTCAACGATCAGCTTTTCCTTAATGGCAGATGCTTCGCGCGTGTTGCCGGCGTACATTTTGTCCAATAGGCGATATTTCAGCCGGGTGTGCCTGGCGATGGTTCTGGCTATTTCAAAACCTTCGCGACCGTCGAGGAAGCCGAGAAAAAAGATATAGTTCTTAATAAAATGGAATGCAGGGGCAAACCATAGCTTCATAAAGGAGGCTTTCTTATCGATGGCGAAATACTTTTCGGCGCATAGTTTGGCATAGGCGGTTGATTTTTTTGAATATTCACCGGCGTTCTTCACCGAATAATGATGTATATGCCCCTTTAATTTTTTTACAGCTATGCCGTATGGTAAAAGCAGGGTTTCATGTACGGCGGGTTCCGACCACCTGACCAGCCTGCTGTTAAAAAGGCGCACATGGTGATCGCGCCCCCATGAGCCGAACTTTATCGCCTTTTTGCCAAAATAGGATTTGAATCCGATATCGTATACCACACGCGCATCATCCAGCTCCAGCTCATGCAGCGACCTGACCAGTTTTTCGTCGGGCAATTCATCTGCGTCGATGCTGAATATCCAGTCGTATTTCGCCCGGCTGTTTCCCTTGTTTTTGTTGGCGCCATATCCATCCCAATTTTCGTGGTAAACACGGCAGCCCTGTGAATAAGCTATGCCGGGTGTGCCATCGGTGCTGTCGTTATCGATAATGATAATATCGTCGCTTATCCGTTTGGCCGCTTTAATACAATCAGCTATTACATCCGCTTTATTCCGGGTTATAATGACAACAGAAACAGGTACCATTGAACAGCTATTTTAAAACAATCACGGTTGCAAAGTGCGAAAGGTTGCCTTTCGGCGATTTTTAAAATGATTATGTTTAAGTAATTATATCGAAACGGATAAATTATTAATTTTTAACTATCTGTAAATCAAATAATTAATATTAAAACGATATTTTTGCCAATACCGCTAAGCAACCTTTGACGGCAAACTAACGTGATAAAGTGCAGATAAGGTTAATTAAGCAGGCTAACACACGGTTATAACCCTATGGGTGAAGCAGAGTTACATCAACTGATCCGAGGCTGTATCAAACAGGACAGAAGTTCTCAGAAGATGCTGTATAAGGCATTTTACGGCTTTGCAATGGGCATATGCCTGCGCTACGCCAATAACCGCGAGGAGGCTGCTGAAGTAATGAACCAGGGTTTTTATAAGGTTTTCACGAAAATTGAGACCTACGATATAGCGCGTCCGTTCAAAGCCTGGCTCGGCAGGATCATGACCAATGTATCCATTGATTATTATCGTGCCAACCTGAAAATGGCTTATACCGACGACCTGGAGAAGGCAGAACACGTAAGCGATGGCGACTTTACGGATAAGAAGCTCCATTACGAGGATCTTTTACGTATGGTGCAGCAATTGCCGACAGCTTATCGAACCGTTTTCAACCTGTTTGCTATTGAAGGTTATTCGCACGAGGAGATAGGAGATATGCTGGGCGTATCGCCGGGGACCTCCAAGTCGAACCTGCACAAGGCAAGGCAGAAACTGAAACAAATGATATTGGAAGCCGATTCGCGCGGTAACAGCAGTTATGGCGACGGCATGAATTATTCATCACCTATTGTTGCTATCAACAAAAGCGACATGCAGGGGATGTATTATAAGAAAAATATTTAAGAATGAAAAAGGAGAAGGATCAGGAAGTAGACGACTTGTTCAAAAAAGGCCTCCATGACCCCGTAAACGAACCCGCTTTCAGGGAAAGCGACTGGGATGCGATGGAACAGATGCTCGGTGGCGGCACAAAGCGCCGGGGTATTATCTATTGGTTACCTGTGGCCATCGGTGCAGCAGCATTATTGCTGCTGTTCATCGGTTGGTTCTTATTCAGAGCACCCGATAGCGGCAACGGGCAGCAAGACCGCCGGTCGGCTAAAAACCAGCCCGCAAAAGGCACACAGGTTAACCCTCAAAAAAACGACTCCGGTATAAGCGGCGGTCCCGCCAGGCTGGCGGCAGATAGCAGCAAACAGAAAATACAGACTCCCGCCAACTATGCCGTAAACCCAAAAGCACCAGGGAACGGCCAAAACAAAACGTTCTTTTCCTTATCTCCCGGCGCGGGCCGCCGCCATACTGGGGTAGCGGGGCAGAAAAAGGATTTGGGTACTGCGGATGGCCATGCAGATAACCAGGTATTGAACGCGTCGTTGAACGGCCGGCAGCAGGATAATAGCGATAAAAAGAATATTGGAACAGCGGATGCAAATGCCAGTAATCCTGCTTCAGTAATCGCTGCGGCACCGGGCAATAATCAGCAGGGCGATAAAAAAGACCTCGGAAGTGCGGATAATAATGCAAAGACTCCCGCCACAGTTATCGCCGCGGTTCCGGAGACAAAAAAGGACAAAGGCCTGTCACGGACCAAGAAAGACCTGGGCACAGCCGATTTCAGGAAGCCCGTATTTGCGCTAACCGCCATTGCTTCTTCCGACATGAACGGCGTAAGTTCTTTCGGCGGACGACTGGGTGGGAACTTCGGCGGTATGTTTTCAGCGACCTTCGGGCAAAAGTGGACCTTCACAACCGGCGCCATGTATTCGATTAAACCGTACTCGACGCCTTTCGATAACTACCATACGGTTTATCATTTCAATGTTCAGCCGGCCAGCGTAGACGCTAACTGCCGCATGATAGATATTCCCTTAAACGTCAATTACCAGGTTTATTCACAAAAAGGCAACAGGTTTACGCTGGGTACGGGCTTGTCGTCGTACATCATTTTGCGTGAGGATTATCATTTTAATTATAATGCTGCCGCGGGCGCCAACTATTACAACAATAACATTGCGGGCCCTGCAGGGTACAGCGTCATTAACAAGAATCGCAACATCTTCGGTATCATGAACCTCGATGCTACCTACGAGCGGCAAGTAAGCCCGCGGATGGGTATCATGGTTCAGCCGTATCTCAAAATACCATTGTCAAACGTCGGCGCAAGCCAGGCCAAACTACAGTCGACAGGTGTGGCTGTTGGCTTGAGCTGGGATATTAACTCATTCAGAAAACCAAAATAGTATGAAATATATCGGTCTGATTTTACTTGCCCTGGTAAACTTCTACAGGGCGGGGCAGGATATCTATATCTGCAAAAATGCAAAGATCAACATGTTCTCGACAGCACCGATCGAGGACATCGAGGCCAATTCAAATTCGGCCGTATCGGTTTACAATGCAGGTACCGGCGACCTGGATTTTACGGTGCCTATCCGGTCATTCCATTTCGAAAGGTCGCTGATGGAAGAACATTTTAACGAGAACTATATGGAAAGCGATAAATACCCCAGGGCATCATTTAAAGGGAAGATGCAGCCCATGCCTGATCTGACCAAAGATGGCGCCTACCCGGTAACCGTTACCGGCGAGCTGGAGGTGCATGGAGTGAAACAGCCCCGTACCATCAGCGGAACGGTAAAAGTGAGCGGCGGGGTTGTCAGCATGACTTCCGAATTTATGGTCAAATGCGCCGATCATCATATCGAAATACCGGCCATCGTATTTCACCATATAGCTGAAAGCATACGCATACGTGTTTCAGCCACTTATTCGGCATATAACCAATCAAAATAGCGATCAACTAAAAACAACAGATATGAAACGAACGATGATTTTTATTGCATTTTTTTCCCTTGCGATGGGGGCGAGGGCGCAAAAAACAGATACGGCTAAAAAAGAAAGCTCAACAGATTCATTAATGAACTCGTTAAGCAGCAATAGCGGCAAAAAGGGCGACATACTGCCCGCATTTAAGGCCACACGTTTGATCTTCTCGCCCACCACGCAAACTGTAGCCAAAAACAACCTGAATTTCCTCGTGATCCATCGCTTTGGCGATATGGGCACGGCCACCGGCGGGCCAAGGACGGCGTTCGGGCTCGACGCCGTGAATGATGTATATATCGGCTTTGAATATGGTATCAGTAATGATTTTAACGTAATTGTCGGCCGCAGTACTGTCGGGCAGCTTATCGAGCTTCAGCTAAAATATGCCGTCCTGCACCAAACCAACGACGACAGTTCGCCTTTAGCCATTACCTTGCTGGGCGGAAGCGGCGTAAGGCCGTACGGCTCTTTCACCTCGTTTGATAATCGCCTTTCGTATATCGGCGAAGCTATTTTCTCGCGAAAATTCACTTCAGCATTTTCGCTGGAGGTGTCCCCCATATTTGTGCAGGATAACCAGCCGATACCGAACCTGCCCGGTAACGACCAGTCATTTTTCTCTGTATCGGCGGCGGGACGTTTAAAAGTGACCAAACACATGAGCCTGTTAATCGACTACGAACATCCGTTCTCCAGCTATAAAACCGGCGCCAACCAGTTTGAGGATCCGCTTGGGTTCGGGGCCGAATTTGAAACCGGCGGTCACGTTTTTACGCTGAATATTACTAACGCAAGGGCCGTAGAGCAGATCAACTCATTGAGTGGTTCGCAGGCTGCCTATGGCCGCGGGCAGTACCGTTTTGGTTTTACCATCTCGCGTATGTTTGATTTTAATCGCCATAAAAGCCGCAGTTGGTAGATTTATTTTAATAACACTTTGAGATGGAGAGAAGCGAGTTTTTATCGAAATTCGGGCTGGGCGTGATTGCCGTATGCGCCGGGTGCGGCCTGGCATCATGCGGCTCGAAAGGAAACGATCCGGCGCCGGCTGTTGTTGGCGGGGCGCCGCAGCCCCCAAACCAGGGGAGCGGCAGCCTTTTCACGGTCGACCTCAGCAGCGAGTTGCAAAACGTAGGCGACTCGAAAATTTCCAACGGGGTTATTTTGGTCAGGATCGACGGAGGCGACGCAGCCAGCGCATTTACTGCTGTACAGGTGGCCTGTACCCACCAGGGCACCGCGATAAACTATAATACGGCGCAGGGGATATTTATTTGCCCGGCCCACGGCAGCGAATACAATAAGCAAGGGCAGGTACTGGTTGGCCCGGCGACATTGCCGCTGCATGAATACAACGTAACTATCAACGGAACCAGCCTCACGGTTTCCGCCTGAGTGCGAGAAATCCTGTCGGCTGCGTTGCTACGATGGGAAAATGAGCAGTGGGATGTGAATATTATCCGGTATGGTATAAGGCATATCGTGGCCCATCAGCTCATTGAAATGATAATTATTGTTTACCAGCACCAGCAGGTCGTTATTCATGCCGTTTACCAGTATGTCAAGCGCTTTGGGAATATCGCGCTCCCTGATGTTGCTAAAGTAAATATGCTCGATGTTGGTGGGATTAAGTACGGTTTCTTCAAAAACGGTGCGGGCATAACGCTCCTCCATGTAAGGCAAACCCTTGGCCGAGATATTTGCGATCAATGCTGCGGCATTCAGGTTTTTGGCCAGGTGGTTCAGAAAATTAACTACCTCGCGCCGGCAAAAGCGCAGGTCGGTTGCATAAACCATATTTTCAAACGTCTTGTAAGGAAACTCATATGGGATCAGCAGTACCGGGCACCCCGATTTGGTGGAACTGCTTAATACACCGGCTTCGATGTACGATATATTTTGATCGTCTCTTGCGACACCTTTCACCAGTAATCCCGTATCGTATTTTTTGCATACCGACAGCACGTTATCCGGCGCATAGTTCACACCCTCTATAAAATGTACGGTCGGTTTAAGCCCGGTTTCCCAATGCAGTTTTGACTCCAGCTTTTCCATCCAGCCGTTTTTATCCGGATGTACCTCCAGTACGGCCTCATTTGCATTTGCAATAACAAACTCCGCTGCTACAGGTTGTGGTGCTTTTTCCAGCGTGTTCCACACGTAAAGATTTACATTTAACTTGCCGGTTAGCAATAGGGCGAGGCTGGCGGCATGCTCAGCTTCGGGAGAAAAATCGTTAAAGAGCAGAATGTTTTTCATGGCCGCCTGTTTAAAATGAAACGAAAAACAAGGAGGTTTTATGATGTAAAATTAACGAAAAAAAAGTCTGAAAAACAAGTGCTTTTTAATTATTATATAAAATATGTTTTTACACTTTTTTTAGGTTAAAACAGGTGATGATCAGATTAAAAAATCATTAATCGAATGCGTGGGCAGATAGGGAGTTGCTTATAAGTAAAAAGACGCTGCATGGCGCATTTGCTATTTAAGTTTCAAATTGAGGGTTATTTATAGTTTGACTTTTTTACCAACAAGCGCACGTCCAGAATATGAATCTTTCGTCCTTCCGTTTCCAGTATGCCGTCATTTTTAAAGTCCTTCAGCAGTCGTATGACATTGTCTTCTGCGATACCTGCAAGATTGGCCAGGTCGGCCCGCGATATGTTCAGTACAGGTTCCTTGCCTTCAGCTTTTACATCTTTGAACTTTTCGCGCAGTACGATAAGGGCTATCGCCAGCCGTTCCTGTGCTGTACGTTGGGCAAAAACAGACAGGCTGTTAGTGAAAACGGTAAATTCGTGGCTTAAAGCTTTTAAAAGGAGGCGGGTTAAATGCGGCGAATGACTCAGCGCTTCCATAAAGTCGTCCTTTGGAATAAAGCTGAGAACAGTTTTTTCCAATGCTGCGGCAGAATCAGGATAACGTTCTTCCGATAACACGGCATGGTAGCCGATCATCTCGCCTTCGCCTGCGACGTAAATGATCTGTTCTTTGCCGCTCCGGTCCGACTTGTATTTTTTTACCCTGCCGCTTTTGATAATGAATACACCGGAAGGAATGGTTCCTTCCCTGAAAATGATATCTCCCTTATTGCAGAGCTGCTCGCTTTGGTTGCTTAGCAAACGCCTGTATTCCTCGTCAGAAAGCACGTTCAGGATGGAATGGGTGGTAAAATTCCATCGCTCGATCGGAAATATGCCAGACAAGCTCATTTACAAAGATACGCATTTACAAAACCGATATTTATCGGGTTTTATCCCGATTTATCAGCACTGTCATTCCCTTGCAACGCTTTTACCTTTGTTTCGTGATCAAGATACATCCTGCAGCAGACCGTGTTCACCCGAAAGAGAGCGCCGATAATTCGGTATTCAATGACACATTTTTAAAGGAAGATGCTGCTTTCGACTGGCTCTACCCTGAACACATTGAAGCGAAATCACGGAAACACTGGTCGCCGTTGACAGTGACACGAAATGCAGCCCGGTTTTTGGCTGAACCGGATGCGCGGGTGCTCGACATCGGAAGCGGCGTAGGCAAGTTTTGCCTGGCCGCGGCACACTACTACCCGGATACTTTTTTCTTCGGCGTCGAACAGCGTCACGAACTGGTGCTTTACGCAGAGGAAGCCAAGAGCCACCTGCAGCTCCCCAATGTGCATTTTATTTTCGCCAATATGACGCAGATCAATTTTAGCGAGTTTGACCATTTCTACTTTTACAATGCTTTTTACGAGAATATTGACGATGACGACCCGATCGACGACACCATCGAAAAATCTTACAACCTGTATCAATACTATACGCAGTACCTGCGCACCGCGCTGGAGCTGCGGCCCCGGGGAACGCGACTGGTTACCTACCATAGCCTGGAAGAAGAGATACCCGCATCATACGTGCCTGTTGATGCCTGCTGCAATACTTTGCTTAAAATGTGGATCAAGCGATAAAGATTATGACCGTTTTTAGGCCAAAGCTTGTTGACACGCTGAAAAACTATAGCAAAGCGCAGTTCTACCGGGATGCAATAGCCGGCGTTGTGGTAGGGGTAGTGGCGTTGCCGCTGGCTATTGCGTTTGCCATTGCCTCGGGAGTATCGCCTGATAAGGGCATATTTACCGCTGTTATAGCCGGTTTTGTGATATCGGCTTTGGGTGGCAGCCGTGTCCAGATCGGCGGGCCTACCGGCGCTTTTATCGTCGTTGTTTATGCTATCGTACAGCAGTTTGGCGTCAGCGGGCTTATCGTAGCCACCTTCATTGCCGGAATCCTGCTTGTGATTATGGGCCTGGCCCGGCTGGGCAATGTCATCAAATTTATTCCTTATCCCCTTATTGTGGGTTTTACCGCCGGGATAGCAGTCATTATTTTTTCTTCACAGGTAAAAGATTTCTTCGGGCTGAAGATGGGTAGCGTTCCCGGTGACTTTATTCAGAAATGGCTGGTTTACGGAGCGCATTTTTCTTCGGTCAATTGGTTTGCGCTTGCCATAGGGCTCGGTACCGTACTTACAATAGCGTTATGGCCCAAAGTGACGCACAGGATACCGGGGTCGCTGATTGCAATATTACTGGCAACGGCAGTGGTTCAATTCTTTCATTTGCCGGTTGAAACCATCGGCAGCCGGTTTGGCAACATCGCTTCCTCATTGCCTAAGCCAGTAGTGCCGGCAGTAAGTTTTGCGGTCATTCAGCAACTTATCCGGCCTGCAATTACCATCGCCATGCTGGGAAGTATCGAGTCGTTACTTTCAGCGGTGGTAGCGGATGGAATGATCGGCGGAAACCATCGCTCAAACACGGAACTTATCGCCCAGGGAGTAGCCAATATCTGTTCTTCAATATTTGGCGGAATACCGGCTACCGGGGCCATAGCCCGCACGGCGACTAATATCAAAAATGGCGGACGTACACCGGTTGCCGGTGCCATCCATGCGCTTACCTTGCTAATGATCCTGCTTTTCGTGGGCAAGTGGGCGGCGCTGATCCCGATGGCGGCGCTCGCCGGGATTTTAGTGGTGGTATCCTGGAACATGAGCGAGTTGAAGAGCTTCTTTTTTGTGCTCAAAGGATCGAAAAGCGATGCAACCGTGTTGTTGGTTACGTTTTTATTAACCGTCTTTGTCGATTTGACGGTGGCTATAGAGATCGGGATGATCCTGGCGGCTTTCCTTTTTATGAGGAAGATGACGCAGGCCAGCTCAGTTCAGCAGATGGGTCAGTCAGCGGATGATGCAACCGACGATATAACGATGACCGACGGGTTGCCGGCAGGCGTCGATGTCTTTGAAATTACCGGACCGCTTTTTTTCGGCGCGGCATACAAATTCAGGGATACACTGAAAATGGTTGAAACTTTGGCCAAAGTTCTGATTATACGCATGGACAAGGTTCCGGTTATCGATGCTACCGGCCTGCGCGTATTAAACGACGTTTGCGACGAAATGCAAAAAAAGGGAAGCAAACTTATTCTGTCCGAAGTTACCAGCACCCAGGTAGCGGAAGAACTTCAGAAAGCGCGTTTATTATTTCGCATCGGCAAGGCTAACATTACGCCCTCTTTCGACGATGCGATTAAAAGGGCCAGGGTTATCGTAGAAAAATAGTCAAATATCGCTTGGCCCGCATCCAATAAGGCCGTACAAATTTAAAAGCCCTTAGAATTTAATCTAAAGGCTTTTTTGTTCCCCCGCATGGATTCGAACCACGACAAGCAGAGTCAGAGTCTGATGTGCTACCGTTACACCACAGGGGAGTGGTGAAGATTTAAACTATTTTTTGGTAGGGTAACCCGGACTCGAACCGGGAACCTCCACAACCCGAATGTGGTAATCTGCCAATTGATATACTACCCTAAACAAAAATCCTCTCAGTCGTTACCGGGAGGATCCATTGTATCTTTATGTCCGGTCAATACAATCAGAAGCTGCGCTGCTGCAACGGCTGGTATTGTATTGAGTGCTTGTTCATGCTGCAATTATAGCTATTTTTTCCGACAAACGAAACCATCGTCACAAAACCGCCGCCTTCAGTAAACCTTCCACGCCTGATACCGCTTTTATCACGTCATCCGATAGTCCGAAACGCTGCTGCAGGTAGGTAAAGCTGTTGTAGCTCAGCCATACTTTCTTGTCATTGTCTTGCCATACCAGCGCTTTAAGCGGCAGGTCAAGACCCGAGAGCGGTTCGGCCTCCATCAGCAGCGTACCCGCCTTTGGATTGCCGAAGATCAGTAGTTCCATCGCGTTCATTTCCAGCGCGGCTTTTTTAGCCTCGGCCTGCTGGTCGATGCGCGCGAAGATCGTGACGCCTTTTGAACGTAATGCGCTCTCCAGCTTATCCGCGGTCTCTTTCACCGTATGGGGGCTCGCCAGCGTTACGATGCCTGTGCCGTGTTCCATGTCTGCGTTAGCTTGCATTGTCTTTAGCGATCACGCTCCAGTCGTCGCTGCCATGCCCTTTGGCTATCCACTGGTCCATTAAGCCGGCCACAGCAGGTATCACCGTTAAATGTGTGCCGCCTTCGTCGGCAGCTTTCATCATCAGGCCTGCATCTTTACGCGCCATGCTCAATTCCCACGAAGGCTGGCTGTAATCGCCGCTGCTTAGTTTTTTCAGTCTTGCCGGTGCAGCCGAGCCCGGGTTCCATGCGCCGAATAAATTCAGAATATCATCGGCAGAAATACCCTGGGCTTTAGCCAGGGCGAGCGTATCCGAAAGTCCGGCCGTCATGCTGATCAGGAACAGGTTGCCTATCAGTTTCATGCCGGCAGCCTTGCCTTCTTCGGGCCCGAAGTTGATTAGTTTTCCCGTCATTTTCGAAAGTTCAGGCTCAAATTTGGCTATCACATCCTGGTCGCCGGATACCAGCATGTAGCCCGTACTTTCCAGTGCGTTGGAAGGGCCCATAAATACCGGCGCGTGCAGGTAAGTATAGCCGCGTTCCTTCCATTTTTTTGTTCGTTCAACGGCTCCTTTTGCCGAAGTGGTAGTATGGTCGATGATCGTCGCGCCCGGCTCGAAACTGGTGCTTGCGTTGCCGAGTACTTCGTCTACCGTGGCGTCGTCTTTAAGCGTAATATGGATAACGTCGGCGCCCTTAACTGCATCAGCAACGCTGTCAAATGCTTTCGCGCCATCGGCTTCCAATGCTTTGGCTTTCGACGTGGTTCGGTTCCAAACCTGTACCTGCTCGCCTTTTTTAAGCATGGCTTTAACAAAATTCGAGCCCAGTAGGCCCATTCCCAAAAATGCTTTCATAGTTATAAAGATTTGGAATAAAAGTACAGACTAAGATAATTACCTGGCAGTCATACAACAGTAAAACCTGGAAAGCCGTTTGGTTATTGTCAACAATATTTTACAGAAAACGATTTTTTATACGCGCTCCCGGGCTGCATGTTTTTTACCTTTAAGCCGGATAAACACGATCAATCCCATGAACGCCGGTAAAAACATCTCCTTGCTGTTAATTGCTTCAGCCGCTTTGTTATGCTCCTGTCACCCCAAAGGGATGGGGAAGTCGAACGACAATGCCCAGACCGACATGCATTTCGCCTACGACGACAGCACCCTCACCAACCGCGTCTTGCCGGTAATGATGCCCTATAACAGGCTGATCGACCCTGCCGGGCAAACCATAAGCTTCGGCGACCCGAACTTTGAGAACCATAGCCTCGATGTGAGGCCGATCCCCAATTCGCCTGTCATCGTTGTTGAAGAACGCTACGGGATAACGCTGATCGACACCACTTCAAAAAAAGTGGTAGCCAACTGGGCTTATAAAAACGATAAACGATTCAACGGCCTGATGAGCACCTATTCGGGCCTTGCTGTTCGCAGTACCAGTGAGGGCGCGCAGATATTCTGGAGCGCCGCCAATGGCAACAATCATCAATCGTATGTTGTACAGGCTGAATGGGATGGTAAAAATATCGGTATTAAGGACGCCATTCCTTTTAAACCGCTGGCTCCGTCGCCTTTGGCCTTGCCTAACGAACTTGCTATCCATACCGAATACCTGTATGTGGTTTTAAACGGGAACGATCAACTGGTAAAGATCGACCTGGCGACTAAACAAACGGTATGGTCCAAGCCCACAGGCGTGGCTCCTTACGGCATTGCCGTAGTTGGGAATAAAATACTCGTAACGAATTGGGGCGGCGACGAACCGGGAGCGGATACCACACATCGCGAAACCGCCGGCGTACCCTACGGCAAAACCTATATCGACCCGAAAACAGGCGCTGCCTCTACCGGCAATGTCCAGGTTTTTGATAATGATGGAAACATAGTAAAGCAGATACCCGTCGGCTTGCACCCGAATGTGATAATCGCCGGCCGCGACGGCAATTATGCTTACATAGCCAACGCCAACAGCGATAACGTGTCGGTAATATCGCTCTCTTCGCTGAGCGTTGTGGAAACTATTCCGGTAAGACTTATGGCCGGTAAAAACGGCTACATCGGCGACTCGCCCAACGCGCTGGCTTTAAGCGCCGATAACTCCACTTTGTACGTGGCTAACGGGATGGATAATGCGATAGCTGCGGTTAAACTTGGCTCGCTCGCCTCGTCAAACGGCAGCGGGCGCAGCGAAATCAAAGGCTTCATTCCTACCGAGGCCTACCCGGGCGGTTTGCTGGTAAGCGGCAATACGCTTTTTGTTACCAACCTGGAAGGGGAGGGCTCGCGCATCAGCTCCAAAGATTTTTCGGCAAATAAGAACCTGTCGGCTGTTAATGCCTACAACTCGCACCACGAAAAGGCCACGCTGTCCATTATCGCCCTGCCCGGCGACGCGGCGCTGAAAAGTTATACCGAAAAGGTGAAGCAATTGAACCTGGCATTCCGCGAGGCGATAGCCGGTCTTACTCCCCGCAAAAACGTTGCGCCGCAGCCTGTGCCCGAGCGCATCGGCGAGCCTTCCGTTTTTAAGCATGTGCTGTACATCATCAAAGAAAACCGCACGTACGACCAGGTGCTCGGCGACTTGCCGGAAGGTAATGGCATGAAGTCGCTGTGTGTTTACGGCGACAGCATAACGCCTAACGCGCATCAGCTTGCCAGGAACTTTTTATTGCTCGATAACTATTATGCCTCGGGCAAATGCTCGGCTGAGGGGCACCAGTGGACCGATGCCGCGATGGTGACGGATTACGTGGAGAAGAACGTGCGCGCCTGGTTTCGCAGCTATCCGCACGTACAGGAGGATGCGCTGGTGTACGATGCCAATGGTTTTATCTGGAACGATGCGGCCGATCATGGCAAAACGGTAAGGATATACGGTGAAGCGTCGCAGCCGCATTTCGATAATAAATTGAGCTGGACGGATATTTACAACAACTACCGCGACGGCAAGCCCTTCGAGTTTTATAACACCAGCACCATATCGCGCGTGCGGCCGATGCTTTCGCAAAACTACCCCGGCTCGGATGTGCTGAAAATAACCGACCAGGTGCGTGCGTCGGCGTTCATCAAGGAACTGCACGGTTACGAACAGCAACCGGGCGACGCTCTGCCCAACCTGATGGTGATGGCGCTGTCCGACGATCATACCGAGGGCACACGGCCGGGTATGCCAAAGCCGCAATCGATGGTGGCGGATAACGACCTGGCGCTTGGCCGTATCGTGGAGGCCGTAAGCAAAAGCCGCTTCTGGAAAAACACCGTCATTTTTGTAACTGAAGACGACTCGCAGGACGGCTGGGACCATGTATCGGCTTACCGCACGGTCGGTTTTGTAATAAGTCCCTACAGTTGCCTGCAAAGCACGGTTTCCACCAATTACAACCAAACATCGGTGGTACGCACCATCGAGCAGATACTCGGCATACCGCCCATGAACGTGCTTGACGCTACCGCGCTGCCCATGTTCAAATGCTTTTCGGGCAGGCCGTCATCTTACGTTTACACCGCGGTGCCCAACCGCATCCCGATCAACGATATCAACAAGGGTTTTTCCCGGCTCAAAGGCAAAGCGCTGTTTTATGCCAAAGCCTCGTCGGGCCACCAGTTCGACTACGTCGACGCCGGTAACGATGATCTGCTGAACCGCATCCTATGGTTCGCCGGCAAAGGTAACAAGCCGTACCCGGCTAAGCTGGCCGGTAAGGGGGATGGGGATTAGGGGTTTGGTTGGATTTAGGCTGCAGGGTGTTGAGTTATCAGGAGACAGATAGCGTGAGGTAGGATGTCAGAAGTCTGATGTCAGAATTGGAATGTTGGAAGCCTCAGCAAGGTACTACATTACCAATCCCGGCCATCGGCCGGCAAACTTTTCTTAGTGGCGGTATAATGAGCCATGATAACTTTTTCCTCATTTCGCTGAGCTTGGTTGAGTAACGCGTCCGATTGGGTTTGATTTGACAGACTTTTTTGGGTTGCCTCCCTTTTCATGACCTGATTGGTATCCGTGTTTTCGGAATTGTGTGCTGAAGACGATTGCTGACGCAATTTATTGAGCAAGAATTGTAAATTTTCGCGGGATTCCTCATCCTTGGTATTTAACAAAATGGCTTTTTGGAATGCAGCCGCAGCTTCATTCAACTTATTCATTCTCGTTAAAGAGACACCTAAATTATAGTATGATCGCTGGGAAAGTTTTTTATCGCTGGAAAGGCTAACCTGCTCAAATGCCAATGTAGATTGCCGATAATGCCTGAGTTTAAATTGAGCGTTGCCGAAGTTGAAAAGAACGATCATGTTTTTAGGCTCTCTTTCCAATATCCTTTGATATGTAAGGATCGCCTCGTTATAGTTGCCTTTACTATAAAAATCGTCCCCTTTTTCTTGAACGCTAACGAGGCTCTGAGCGTTGGTTTCGAAAGTGAGTAGAAAAAAAGGGATGTATAAAATGTAGCTTTTTTTGAAAAGAGTCCGTTTGTTTTCCGGTATGAAAATTTCAATTACCAGCAATATAGCAGCAATGAATAATGAAATTATTAGCGGCTTATTGAAATTTGCATCTGCCTGGTCGCCAGCCCTACCGGGCTCACTTAGAGCCTTAGCAGTATTTAGCTCTTTACCCGGCACTAACCTGATAAACTTGCCGCCAGTTGTTTCGGCAATAGAATTCAATAGGCTTGTATTTAATTTACTGATAACATCCCGGCCCGCGGCATCTTTCCTAAATTCCCCTTTGCCAGTATCTGCCAACCTTGTTCCCTGCACAGTGCCGGCCCCGATAGTATTTATACTTATTCTTTTGTCTTTAAAGCTCTCCAATACCGAATGAGTTCTGTTATCAAAGTCTTCGCCGTCTGAAATCAGCACGATCTCTTTGGGCCTCAAACTATGTGTATTGAGCGCCTTTAGCGCTGTCTTTAACGCGCTTCCAATTTTCGTTCCCGGTGCGGGCATATCTTTTGGGTCAGCATATTTTAATGCTACTCTAATCGCATCCCGGTCCAAAGTTAACGGCATCCCAACAAAAGCATTTCCGGCAAACACAACCAATCCGTAACGGCAATTCGTTGTTTCATCTAAAAGTGTATCAATAAAACGTTTTGATTCTTCGAGACGAGATGGATATACGTCTGTCGCTGACATGCTCTCGCTTAAATCCAAGACAATTATAATATCCGCGTTGTCAAAGCCTGAGTTCATACGAGCCGGATTTTTCTTCGACACCGCGATAACCAGGGCAACAAGTATTATTGAGGTCATAGTTATCAAAAACTTCATGAGGTATCTTGATGGAGAATATGATCCAGTTAAATCAGTGATTAAGGGCTTATTCCCCAAGTTCCTCGTAACATACTTTTTCCAATGGATGGTCTTTAAAAAAAATAATACAGGTAATAAAATGAGCGCAAAAAGCACAAGGGTGAATTCGTCCTGATTGCCCATAGGGATGTGCTTAAAGTTTGCTCTTACCCAGTTTGAACAGGTATTTAACGCCAAAAGACGTTCTCAGGTCACGCGCATCAAAACCAGGATAATTGGCGAACACACTACGGCCGCCGGGCAGAAACTCCACATAACTGCTATTAAATTGGTTACTTAACGGGTAGGTAGCCGTAATGAAGATAGCAATGCGTGTGCTTTTGCTTGATGTTAAATATCCCTCATAACCGAGCGAAGCAGATGCTGAAATAGTTGCCATCGCCTGCGACAGGTTCTGATCGGTGTAACTAACATCAGTCTGAGTTTGTGAAAATGCAACTTCATAGTCTCTCTGAACACTCAGAGGTAAGCTGTAAATGCCGCCCAAAAGGAGCCAGACATGATTTTTCGCGTTTACATAGCCCGGCCGGATCTTTAAATAGAAAGGGAACTCGGCCCTTGTAACGGAAAAATAATCTGTCGATACATTTTCTTTCTGATAGGTCGTCGTAAGGACGGAATAGTTGGCCCCGAAAAGCAGGCCCAAAAGGGAGTTATCTGAATACAAATCAAAAGCTATCCCTCCGGATACATAAGGATATGAATCGCCCGATTGCCGGGTATCCTTGTATTGAACAATCATGTCAGTCGGGGTTGAAGCATTGCCCATAAAAGAAGAAGAAGCACCTTCAATACCCAAACCCATTGACAATTTTGAATTTCTGAGCGAAAAAAATGCTGGCGACTCCTTTATGTCTTGAGCGGCAACAAGGACCGGCAATACGAAAAGCGCCAAAAACAAGGTGTAAGTTGAATGCTTTATCATGATAATTAGTTTTGGTTTCGCTGGTTGATCACATTATCCAACAGGTTGCGTATATCCTCTTTAAGGTTAAAATCTTGCACACTATAATACCTGTCGTTCAGCTTCTTGCAATAAATTTTGCAATACAGCCGGCAGTCTCGTCGTGTAAAGTTCATGGCCTTCATTACCCGGCTGTCATAGCTATTTAAAAGGAGCACCATATTGTAATACTGCTTGTCATTTAAGCGGGTGTGGTTACCGTAACCTTCATATTTCATCAGCACCCTGAAATACTCGCCATAGTACTTGCTGCTTTGTTCCGCGAGCATTACAGCGCGGTTTATTTGCTGCTCTGCAAATCGGTCGTCCTGGATTTTCGCATCTTCCAGTTTAAGCGCGGCATACCTATCGCCTGGCTTAACAAGCAAAGCCTGTTCATAGTAATACCGAGCATCATTAAAATTGTCTGCGGCAAGCGCTACATCGGCTCTGGTCCTGGCATTTTCGTAGTTAAGTTCTATCTGGCCAAGCCTTGCAGCTTCGATTTTGTTATTGATTGTTTGTTTCTCCGGGTCGTCGGGATATTCAGTTAACAGTTTTTTGTACCAATATTGGGCATTTAAAAACTCTTTCCTATCATAAAAATTGTTAGCTCTATTGAAATAATCGCTTCGAGTAAGATTTTGCTTGCACAGCAGTATCTGTTTTTGGACAGTCAGGTTTCGCGGGTCTTTAGCCAAAATGTATTCATATAGATTTTCTGCCGCCAGGTAATTTTTTTGCTCAAAGAAATAAGCGTCAGCTGCTTTCTTTTTTTCGTAAAGATCAATGTCATCCTCATTTATTATCAGGGACGCCCCGCACGAATTATTTTCCGCTTTATAATTAGCTACTGACAGCACTTCAGCTATCTTGTATTGTGCCCCGTCATTCTCATTTTGCGGAAGATTTATCAATAAAATTTCTGAAAACGTCTTAGTAACTCCGCCGAAGCTTATTTTTTTGTCGACCTTCACCAAACCTTCTGAAGCGTCCACACAGTCTATAATCTGTGTTCCTATAAACTGAACATCGATATTCCGATTAAAGTCCTCATCTATAATTCTGAGATAATCAAGAAAATCTTCATTAGAGACATCGTTTAAGTCAGACTGAACTTTGTTGAAAGAGCTAAGATCGTTGATATGGAGACTTGTAGCAGGATCAATTACTATCGACCTCAATGTCGATTTTAAAGACACGGGATCTGTTCCCTTGCCTGACGAATATAATTCTATTGCGCTGACATACGAGTTAACACATATGTTTATTTGCCTTTTCTGAGCTTCAGTAAGCCCTGCCGAATGAGGAACAAAACAATGGAAAAGTAGACCGACGATAATTGACAAGGTTTTCACATACTATATGGATCAAATTGGTTTTATTTCTTTGGCTTTAATATCACCTAATAGGACATACCATTGTTCTTTGTTGGCATTAGATTTTGTTTTTATTTTTCTAATATAAAAAGCGCCAACCTTCAAGGTTTCGTCACTCCCGCCTTTTGAAAAATCAGTCTTGGAATAATCATTTGATTCTTTGTCCGCATTGCTTGACAAAAATCGTTGCCAATATGAATAAGAACCGACGTACATATTTTCACCATCAATGGTCGTATCCCTTAAATGATTTATATCCACAACAACTCTATAGAATTGGAGGGCGACAAATTTATATTTCGACGCATAATTTCCTACAATGTTCAAATAATCACTGATTGGATATGACCTGGCTCTCCGAGGGTGTGAAACGGATAATACTTCTATCGCCGCAGTATTTACAAATAAACTTTTTATGTCCTTTTTCAATTGCTTTTTATCAGCTGGGTTCGTACCGCTGTTGGCGAGATCCTCCAAATAATAACAAAAATCTCTTACGTAACCCTTCACCTGACTTTCAAACTGCTGATCTTGCTCCTGTGTAAAATGAACTTCGGCGCTTTGTGCTTTAGCAAACAAACAAAACCCTGTAAACCCGATGATCAAGAAATATATTTTCATTTTACTTGGAGTGTACATCGATATCATTTTTTTGTATTTCTACCACATCAATATGTGTGATCTTGCCATTTGCATCTTTGTCCGCATGCTTCACCTGGATATCGCTCAAATGCTTATTGGATGCTAATTGATCGAGATAATCTCTCCCGGTGTTAAATGTTTTTGCTACCTGATCGTTATAAGCGCCGTAGTTTAATGAAATGGTAAACTGATCGGCAAAATATTTATCCGTGATCTTATCGACCGCTGTTTTGCGCTGGGTGAAGGATTCTGAATTTAGGCGGTTGATGGATAAAAGCATATTTTTAAGACCGCTTAAATCAGAGCTCAAACCATTTTTTGGGGACGCAATGCCTAACCCAGTTTGTACTTCTGTTTCATTTGTTTCCAATATTATTATAAAACTTCTGACTTTAGTTTTACAAGCTTGATCAGCAATAGCTTTTTTTAATGAATCAAGGTTTTTAAACGATCGAATTCCTGTAAACATATTTTCATCATTAGATTTCCGTAATATGAAAATGGAATCTTGTGGATTCTGAGAAAAATATTTCGATAATTTATAAAGAAGCTGATCTTTTGAAGCACTGTCTACTTTTTTGGGGAATAAGTTTGATAAATTGATTTCAGATAAATATTTTTCTATTTCTTCCGATTTTTTTTCAGCCGAAGGCTCACCGAACCAATGTCTATCAAAAATCGATTCTTTAACGTCGACATCTTTGCTTTCAATAGAGTCGCCAACTATCGTTTTAAAGTGCAGGTGACCGTCATATCCAATATAGTATTGATTTTCGCCGCATTCGCCAGATTTAATTGGCTTAACAAGGCTTACAATATCAGGAGACACAACGGAATCCTGACTCCAGTGGAGGGCCACAAATATTATATGGATTGGTTGATAGTTTACAGCCTTGTTGTTACCTTCGACACATGACGAGAAAACAATAACAGAAAGCACTATAAATATTATGCCTTTTTTAGCCATGATCTGTGAAATGTTGTTTTGGTTTTTTAACTAACGCTTGCCTTGATTTTATCTATTTCCTCTTCTATATTTACAATTTTATCGATCCGATTGGCTTCGCTTTTTAGAGATGCGTATTGGAAACTTAGAAGCTTTACAGCTAGAGATTGTTTTTTTGATATCTCACCTTGGGCTTCGACCAAATTAAGCAATTCGTCATCCTGCAATATTCCCCAATTATAAAATGTCGATTCAATTGGATTTGCTTTCTCGGTAAACACTTTTTGCATACCTACGGAAACATCCTCAAACAATTCATGCAAATTATACCTGCGGTACATTATTACTGCTTGGTTGTTTTTGGGTAAGTCTTTATCCTTTGTATAACCTAAATTTTTCTTTTCCCTCCAGACCTTATAACGAAAGAACCATTCTGCGAAAAGATAACCTGTAGTTGTTATATGAATAATAGCAGTCGTTGCATACATTGCCAGAAAGCATAATTTGACAACAAACACGAGGCTTGCATAGCTAAATATGCTTATTGCCTTAATTAAGGCCAACAGGCATATAAGGAAATACCACACAAATTCATACAGTTTGATTCGAAAAATAACTTTTTTCTGAAAGTCATTTTCAAACTGTGCCGCCTTGCCTTCAGTAAATGAAATTCCTCCATAGTGAGCAAGCGCCTTTTTTGTTTTAGCAATTAATAGTTTCTTCTTGTAAAGATGCGCCATAACAGCACAAAAAAGATCAAGAGGCAGAGCCGCTAAAGATAATAACGGATTAGGCAGAACATTCCATAATGCATACATACCATATGCTTCTAAACATACAACCAAACCGAATAATGCAAGATCTCTTTTATACTTGTGAGTAAAGTAAAATCCGTCAAGTACAACATCTTCAAATTCCAGTTTCTTTTTTCTGGTGTAAAGCCATCTTTCTTTGCATTCAGACGAGGGCTCATATTTTTTTACAACTTCGAGGTCTAAAAGCTCGTGCATAGCGCTTGGATTTCAGGATTTAGGAAATGAATTGAATTACTATATTTTGTTTCAACTGTTGAAAATAGTCTCGGATGGACAGAATATCACCCAGTTTCCGTTTAGATTTTCTTGTATAAGTCCATTTTTCTAAAACAGCACTAGGCGGCAAGAAATCGCTCATGACAATTAATTTAGGATTTTGAAAGTTATATACTTTGTTTTAATAAACAAAATTTTATTTTTCATAAAAATTAATCAATTTGCTAATAATTAAGTCTTTGCTTTTTAGTATGCAAATAGAATCACTTCAGAACGCCTTATCTAAAGTTATTATCGGGCAGGAAATTATTTTAAAAAAGATATTCGCCGCGCTATTAACCAGTGGCCACATTTTATTGGAAGGCGTTCCCGGGCTGGCCAAAACCCTGATGGTTAAATCAATTGCCCAGGCTACTGATGCAAAGTTTAGCAGAATACAGTTTACGCCCGACCTGTTGCCGGCCGATGTTACCGGGACCCTAATCTATAACCAACAATCGGGCGGGTTTTCCGTACGGAAAGGGCCGATATTCGGCAATTTTATCCTGGCTGATGAGATTAACAGAGCTCCCGCCAAGGTACAGAGCGCTTTGCTTGAGGCTATGCAGGAAAGGCAAGTTACCATAGGCAACGAAACTTATCAATTCGATGAGCCTTTTATGGTGCTGGCCACACAGAATCCGCTTGAACATGAGGGCACATACCCGCTGCCCGAGGCCCAGATCGATCGTTTTATGATGAAAATAATTGTCGATTATCCTGGTGAAACTGAAGAACAGCGGATCATCCGCAGTCAAATACAAGAAAAGCCAGCAGCATTGATAAATCCGGTGATAACAATTAAGGAGTTGCTGGCTGCACGCCATGAAGTAAGGCGAATCACATTAGATGAGAAAATCGAACAATACATTGTAAAATTGGTGTTTGCAACCCGGTTCCCGGAAAAATATGGACTAAACAACCTGAAATCTCAGATAGGTTACGGTGCGTCACCCAGGGCAGGAATTAATCTCGCTTTAGCTGCTAAAGCGAACGCCTATATGGAGTCTCGCGGTTTTGTTCTTCCGGAAGATATTAAAGCGATGTGCAAACCGGTATTTCGGCACCGCATTGGGCTCACTTATGAGGCGCAGGCAGACAAAATATCTTCGGACCATATCGTAGAGGAAATTTTGAACAAAATACAAACACCTTGATCGCAAAGCAGGACATATTAAAGAACGTGAGAAAAATTGGGTTAAGAAGCCAATGGATATCGGATAGCTATTTCGCGGGGCAATTTCGTACGGCATTTAAAGGTACGGGAATAAGACTAAAAGAAGTCAGGGAGTACCAGCCGGGTGATGATGTAAGATTTATTGACTGGAATGTAACAGCCCGCCACGGGCAACCCTATGTAAAAGTCTTTGAAGAAGAGCGTGATTTGCCGGTCTATCTTTTAGCGGATATAAGCGCAAGTACACATTTCGGCTCAACCAGGTCAAAAAAGGAGCTCATTGCACAGGTTATAGCGGACCTCACTTTTTCGGCTATCTCGGTTAATCAAAGTGTCGGCCTGGTATTATTCAGTAGCCGTATTGAACTAATGGTGAAGCCAAACAAAACATACGACCACTTCTTATACCTGGTAACCAAATTCGTCGAGTACGAACCTTCAAATACTCAAACTGATCTTTCGAAGGTCTTGCAGGATTTGAGCAATATATTGCCTAAAAGAAGCCTCATTTTTGTGATAAGTGATTTTGCCGATCAGGGCTATGAAAATGCGTTGTGCCTGTTGTCACAAAAGCACAATGTCATAGGTCTGCAGATATACGATCTGCTGGACCAGGAACTTCCGATTTCCGGATGGCTGCAAATTTCCGATCCTGAAAATGGAGATCCGGTGTTCGTCAATGTCTCAAAGATGGCCGGCCGTCATCAATATGCAAGACAGTTTTCCGAGTTGTCAAGCTATGCCGGATCGGCTTTCAAAAAAGCCGGAAACGGTTTCATAAGACTCCGGTGCGATGAAGACCATATCCCTGCATTGCAGGAACTATTTTTAAGTAAAGTTAAAGGGTAACTAAGTGAGGTTGTTGATCACTGTAGTGGCAGTTGTCTTGGCAGCACGTTCGACGGCTCAGACTGTTAAAGTTAGCATCAGCCGGGACTCTGTGCTTATTGGCGTGCCTGTGACCATATCGTTATTTGCAGAAAAGTTGGAACAGGGAGTCACGCTGGCCGATCGCGGATTTAGTATACCCGATACAATATTTCACTTTCAAGTACTAAAAAAAGGCAATATCGATAGCCTTACATTGAATCATCAAAAATATTACAGCCAGCAGATAGAACTGATTTCATTCGAAACAGGGTCGTGGCAGATACCTGCTTTTGAGATCCGATTTTTTGAAAATGGAGAGTTGAGGATTTTAAAGACCACGCCTCAAACAGTCAGTATTATGCCTGTTAATGTTTCGCGACTGCGGGATATACATGATATTAAGGGGATTGTGCTGGCCGCAGTCAAGGATAAGCAGCGGATTTGGCTTTGGTTATACGTCCTGATTTTTGCCGTCGTGGTGTTATCCGCCTGGATTTTGATCAGGCGAAGCTGGATGCTTCAAAACGCTCAAAGCCTCAAAACAGACTATTTTCAGCGAGCTCTCAAACAGCTTGTATTGCTTGAATCGCATGCGGCCGCTATTCCCGGCAAAGAATTATGTGATCAGATATACCAGGTATTGAGGCAATATTTTATTATGCGATTTAAAATTCGGGCAGAAAGTTATACTTCCGGAGAACTGCTGACAGCGCTCAGGCAACATTTGTCCGAAGAAGTAACAACAATGATAGCCGACCTGCTTATCGAGTTGGACGAGATACGTTTTTCGGACCAGGGTGAAGCATTGCCTGCAGATCATTTTTTTTCTGCTTGCCGTAAAGTGATGGAATTAACCGAGCCTGCCGAAATTGATGTATAGATGGAATCGTTTGAGTTTACGCATTTATGGGTGTTGATATCTCTGGTTGGTATTCCGGTTCTTCTTATTTTATATTTTAAAAATTATAAAATAAATACAGCTTCATTGCAGGTATCTGTTGTAAGGTCTGACAATTTTAAAAGAAAAAAGCCGGGCATTTTTCATTTGCCTGTCTTCCTTCGCTGCCTGGGCCTTTCATTTTTCATAATTGCAATAGCCGGCCCCGTCAGGAAAAATGGCGAAACAGTCCTCGACGGACGATCAAAAGATATAATCCTATGTATAGACGTCAGTGCGAGCATGCAATATGAAGATTTTAAACCTAATCGTTTGGAAGCGTCCAAGGCGCTTGCCGAAGAGTTTGTCCGAAAAAGAACCGGGGATGAACTGGGAGTGGTAATTTTTAGTAACACAGCCTATTCTTTGTGCCCTTTGACAACCGACACTGCCGCAGTGCTGGGGCAACTCTCAGGTATTGCTACTAATTTACTTGATCGGGAAGGAACGGATATTGGCAATGGCCTTGCAGTTGCAATTAACAGGTTGAAAAACAGCAATGCAAAAACCAAAATAATCGTGTTGCTTACCGATGGGGTTAATACCACTAATGGCCCCATCTCACCGGCGACAGCAGTTGATATTGCAGCCGGTTACCATATTAAGATATATTCATTGGGTATCGGGAGCACACGCGAGATGGAAATTACTATCAAAACCCCGTATGGACTAATCAGGCAGACAAAAAAATTGGAATACGATGAGCAATTGTTAAAGCAAATTGCCGCCGGGTCATCGGGGCAATATTTTCAGGCAGCGGATAATAACGCGCTTCAAAATGCTTATGGGAATATAGACAGGTTAGAAAAAACGGAGATCGTTAAAAAGGTGCACTATTCAGCGGCTAACATGTCATTGCCATTCGTTCTGGCAGGATTCATATCTATACTTCTTGACGCTATTCTAAGCTACTCGGTATTTAGGAAATTCCCTTAATGAAGCATGTCGCCCCCGCTTTTGGTTCTCTGTGCTATTTACCAATCCTCGCCAGATCGTGTCTTACCTAGAGATGGGAACGGCGACATCCAGTGGCCTGTCCGGAAAAACTATACAATAAGTATTTTATGGTTTACAGTAAAAATAATTAAATATTTGATTATCAATTATTTAACTTTAAAAAAGACTGAAAAGTGTAAACCATGTAAACCCTGTTCCAGGGCAGGAAATGGGTTTGTTCCAATCCGGTTGCCTTGCGGACACACCCATTTACCGGCCGGTTTGGCGGGGTCAAGACGCAATCAACTTAGTCGCCCGAAAATCGTATTTTCGCTTGCCTGCTATTGCGGGTTTATAAACCAATGCGCAAAGCCGCTTATTTTACCATTGCCTTTTGGATGCTGCTTGCCGGCATAACCCGTGCGGCCGACATCAAAAGCATCGGCGTGCCTTATGTGCAGAACTATACCAAGGCCATCTATCAGTCGGGTAACCAAAACTGGTCGGTTACCAAAGACGAGCATGGCATTATGTACTTTGGCAATTCGGGCGGCCTGCTTACGTTCGATGGCCGGTACTGGCAGTCGTACGCCATGCCCAACGGCCTTATCGTACGCTCGGTAGCGGCCGATGGCAAAGGCAAGATATATGCCGGTGGTTTCGGCGAGTTCGGCTATTGGCAGAACGACAAAAACGGCGCGCTCAGGTACCATTCGCTTACGGCGCTGATCCCCAAGAAATACCAGCCGCTGAACGAGGAGATATGGAAAATATACATCGACGACGGACAGATCATCTTCCAGTCGTTCGGCTCGATATTTATCTATGCCAACGGCAGAATCGACGTAGTGAAAGCGCCGAACCCCGCCTACCTTTTTCTGTTTAAGGTCGGCCGGCGTTATTTTGTCGAACAGGTAAATGCCGGTTTATTCGAGCTCAAAAACAAAAAGCTGCAATACCTTGCGGGAAGTAATGCCTTAGGCAACAGCGGGGTGTTATCCATCTTGCCGTTCCCGCATAACAGGTATCTCATCGGCACCGCGCATAACGGGCTTTTCCTTTACGACGACCATAAATTCGTTCCCTGGAAGACACAGGCCGACAATTTCATCGAAACCTATCAGTTGAATAACGGCGCCCTTATACCGGGAAAGTATTTTGCTTACGGCACCATCCTGAACGGCGTTATCGTGATCGATACTGCCGGAAATGTGGTGCAGCAGATCAACAAATCCAGCGGGCTGCAAAACAATACCGTGCTCAGCCTTTTTACAGACAATGAGCAAAACCTATGGGCCGGTTTGGACAATGGCATCGACCGCATCGAACTTAACTCGCCGCTATACTTCTACTTTGATAAAACGGGGCGGTTTGGCACGGTATACTCCAGTATCATATTCAATAACAAGATATACCTGGGCACCAACCAGGGACTTTTTTACAGTGATTGGCTGACAGAAGGGAATAAACGGCTTTTTCAGTCCTTCGACTTTAAGCTGATCCCTGGGTCGCAGGGCCAGGTATGGGAACTATCCCTGCAGGACGGTCAACTGCTGTGCGGCCATAACGACGGCACTTTCGCTGTGAACGGCAACAGCATCTCCAAAATATCGTCGGTCAATGGCGGCTGGACGCTAAAAAAACTGAACGACCACCAACTAATACAGGGCACGTATACCGGTTTGGCGATATACAAGAAAAATAACGCCGGGGCATGGGTATTCGATCACAAGGTGGAGATGTTTGGCGAGCCCTCGCGCTATGTCGAGCAGGATAGTAAAGGCCAGATATGGGTAAGCCATGCTTACAGGGGCATTTATAAAATAACGTTAAGTCCCGACCTGAGCCATGCCACGGCAGTCAAATATTACGATAGTCATTACGGGTTACCAGGCAGCTATAACATCAATGTCTTTAACCTTGAAAACAGGATAGTTTTCGCGTCCGACTCGGGTTTTTTTGTTTACGACGACATTAGCGACCGCTTTTCCAGGTACCAGCAACTGAACCGATTGCTGGGCTCGTTCGCCACGTCGAACAAGATCATCCCGGCGCTGGGAAAAAAATACTGGTTTATTAACCACGGGCGTGTAGCGTTGGCCGATTTTTCGCAGCCGGGCAGTGTTAAGATCGACTCCAACAGGTTTAATGTGCTCGACGGCCGGATGGTTCAGAACTACGAGAGTATCAGCCGTATCAGCAGTTCGTTGTACCTTATCAGTGTCGACGATGGATTCGTGATACTGAATGATGTTGACGCGTCGCAGCAGGATCCTGTAAAGTTACCGCAGGTTATCATCCGGAAGGTGGAAAACATCACCGATAGGATAAAAGTGCTATCTGAAAATGGCTCTGGTAATGATATTGAAATACCTTATTCGCAAAACAACATCCGCATTTCCTATGCCTTGCCCTACTACCGCCAGGGTAAAATAAGGTTTCAGTATTACCTCGAAGGATATTCGAAGCAATGGTCCGACTGGAGCGCACAGACGCAAAAAGAGTTTACCAATCTCGACAGGGGCGCCTATCACTTCAGGGTAAGGGCCAAAATAAACGACCAGGATACATCGCCCGAGGCGGTTTTTGCATTTACTATACTTCCGCCGTGGTATGCGGGTAAAATAGCCATCATTTGCTACACGTTGCTGCTGATCGTTGCTTATTACCTGACCAGGCACTATTACCGCATAAAACTAAAGCGCCATCAGCACCATATCCACGAGAAGCTGAAGAAGGAACACGAGGAATTCCTGCGTCAGGAGTCTATAACAAACGAGCAGCGAATTGTGAAGATCAGGAACGAGCAACTACAGGCCGATCTGGCAGGGAAAAGCCGCGAGTTGGCCAACTCGGCCATGAATATCGTATACAAAAACGAACTGTTGCAGAAGATAAGCGACGAGATAAGGCATTTAAAAGATAGTTCGGGTAAACTTCTTTCCGGCGACCAGTTGAAAAGGATACAAAAAGTGATCGACGAGGGGATGAACGACGAGCGCGACTGGAACCTTTTTGAAAGCAGTTTTAACGAAGCGCACGAAAGTTTCTTTAAGAAGCTAAAGGCACAACACCCGGATCTTGTTCCCAACGACCTGAAGCTTTGTGCTTACCTAAGGATGAACATGAGCAGCAAAGAGATGGCCTCTTTACTTAACATATCGCTTCGCGGAGTCGAGATCAGGCGCTACCGCTTGCGTAAAAAGCTTAACCTGGAACACGACAAGAACCTGGTGGAGTTTCTCATGGAGCTCTGAACACTACATCATTACCTCTCATACGACCTTTACTGCAGGATGCCTGATACTTTTTAAATGAAGTATGTCGCAGATACACTAAGTTTTTTTAATCGATTAAGTATCAATTATTTGAAATTAAATATTGCCTTAGATTGAGCAACTACTTTTTGAATGATGTAATAATGTAGAGTGCTTTTTTTTGTTAAAAAAGTATTATCTCGTCAACTTAGCATAACTATTTGAGCCGGATTATTGTTTCAAATGGTGCAGATCAACAAACCAATTATTTCTAATCCTAATTATTGTATTACCACATGAAAAGAATCTTTACTATTTCAGGGTTGGTACTGCTTTGTTTCCTTTTTACCCAGCCGGTATTCGCGCAGAACATGACGGTTAAGGGCAAGGTAACGGACGCCGCGAACAACGAATCGCTGATCGGCGTCAGTGTGCTGGTAAAAGGGACAACGAACGGTACCCAAACCGATGTGAACGGAAATTTCACACTCAATGCCCCATCCAATGCCATATTAGTATTTAGCTACATTGGCTATTCCAACCAGGAAGTTCCAGTAAATGGGCAATCGACCATCAATGTCAAATTAAACGTTTCAGCAAGTGAATTGCAGCAGGTCGTGGTGATCGGTTACGGTACACAGAAAAAAATCGATAACACGGGCGCCGTATCGGTTGTAAAAGGATCGGACGTGGCCAAGCAAGCCTCCGTCAATGCGGTCAGCGCGTTGCAGGGTAAGGTTGCCGGCGTCGAGATCATCAACAATGGTCAACCCGGCGCATCACCGACGATCAACATTCGCGGCCTGGGTACCGTATTTGGTAATACCTCGCCGTTGTTTGTTGTGGATGGTGTATGGTATAACGATATTAGTTTCCTGAACCCGAGCGACATTGAAAGCATTAGTATTCTGAAAGATGCTTCGAGCACCGCTATTTACGGTATCAAAGCCGCCAATGGTGTAGTATTAATTACTACCAAACGCGGGAAATCGGGCAAACCTACCATTGATTACAATGCTTATGTAGGCTGGCAATCCGTTACCAACCAGGTTAAAATGGCTAACGGCACTGAATATGCGACTGCGATAAACGAATTGTATTCCCAAAATGGTATCGTGCCGGCATTCAGCGATAACCCGGCCGCTTATGGTAATGGCACCGACTGGTACGGACAGATATTGCGTAATGCATTCGTAACCAATCACCAAATATCGCTCAATGGCGGTACCGACAAGTACACCTACAACTACTCTTTCGGCTACCTTGACCAAAACGGTACTATAAAGACAAACAATTATCAGCGTTACACCGGCCACGCTTCGGGCGATTGGAAGGCAGCAAAAAACCTGAAATTCGGCTATACCTTCAGCTTGCTATCCAGTGGTTCGGATGATATCGATGGAAGTATATACCATCAATTGTATACCGCGGCGCCGATTGTGCCCGTTTATTACAATACTGGTAAATATGGTGACCCTGCTGATTACAGTATAGGCGGAGGGGCCAATTATAACCCCCAGGCTACTATTGACTTTTTCCAGCAGCATTCCAAAACCCACGACATTACTGGTAACGTGTATGGTCAATACACTATTATCAAGGACCTGGTATTTAAAACAAGTCTTGGCGGCCAGTTATCCCAGGAGGAAGTAAGGCACTACACACCGGTTTATGACGCCACGGCCGGCCAACAAAGCAATACGTCCACATTGGATTTGAACCATACCGAAAATCGCAACTGGATATGGGAAAACACGCTGACCTACGATAAAACTATCGGTAAAAACCATATTACCGGTTTGTTAGGTGAAGGCGCGCAAAGCAATGAGAATGATTTTGCAGATGCTACCGCCAAGAACGTTCCTTTTGATAAAAGCGGTAACCTGCATACGTCGTTTCCTGCCGGTACTAACGTGACTTATTTGAAGGCGACAGGGCCGGGTTCGCCCAACTTTGTAAATAGGGAGAACTATTGGCTCGGTAGGGTCAACTATGCTTATGCCGACCGCTATCTTTTGAACGCCTCTCTCCGTTACGATGGTGCGTCGGAGTTTTATCCTGCGCAAACCTACGGATGGTTCCCTTCGATAGGCGCAGGCTGGGTGATAACCAATGAAGACTTTATGAAGAACCAGCATGTATTCAGCACCTTGAAATTGCGTGGAAGCTATGGCCGCGTGGGTAATGCAAATGTAACCCAGGTACCGGCAGTGCAATTGGTTACAACCGATCCGGGGCAATACACGGCTGTATTTGGTAATCCGCAAGCCCCGGCTCCCGGAGCCAGTATTAACACCATCGCAGTAGCGACAACCTGGGAACAAGCGCAATCCACAGACTTCGGCATCGAAGGCTCCATTTTGAATGATCATTTATCATTCGAAGCAGGATATTACGACCGGTTAACCCTCAATGCAATTTTCCCAAGCCCGATCCTTGGATCGATAGGAGAGAGCGGACCGAATGGTGGTTTGCTGACAAATCAGGCTACAGTACAAAATAAAGGTTTCGAGTTTACGGTAAGCTGGAAGCAGCAGGTTAACAAAGATTTTTACTTTTCTGTAAGTCCAAACCTGAGCATTAATAACAACAAGGTAACCAAGGTTATTTCGGGCGATATTCCGCTTTATGGTGGCGGCAACGGTATAACTAACGGCGCCCTGGCAACCCGCACTATTGTTGGGCAGCCAATCGGCGAATTCTATGGTTATAAGGTGACGGGCATTTACCAGACGGCGCAGCAGGTGGCTAACGGAGCTGCAAGCGGCATCGGTCCTAACCAGCCCGGGGACTTTATTTACCAGGACACCAACGGTGACGGCGTGATTACAAGTAAGGACCGTGTAAACCTGGGTAATCCCAACGCGAAATATTACTATGGCGCAAATACCTACTTTAAATACAAAGATTTCGACCTTGAACTTGACTTCCAGGGCAGGGCGGACGTAAGTATTTATAACGCAAACCTGGCTTACCGCTTCGGTAACGAGAACTTTACGCAAGACTTTTATCAAAACCGCTGGCACGGTGCCGGTACATCCAACACTTATCCATCAGTAAATCTTGGATCGACCTACGACTCGGCCCCGAACTCGTTCTATGTAACAAGCGGTGCTTACTTCAGGTTGCGTAATGCGCAGTTGGGTTATACGCTGCCCCAAAGTATTACTGGCAAATGGGGCATTCGCAGCGTGCGCGTTTATGCCAATGCACAGGATGCGATCAATATATTCGGGTACAAAGGGTTCAGCCCCGAAGTGGGCGGCGGGCCTACCGGCATGGGTATAGATGCTAATGTCTATCCGCTGTATGCGACCTACAATTTTGGTGTGAATGTTACATTTTAATTCATCATTACAATGAATAATAAAAAATACTTACAGGGCGCAACGATACTCGGTGTAGTTATCACCCTATCTTTTTCACAAAGCTGTAAAAAGAGTTTCCTGGATACGGCATCCTCCAATGGCAGCGTCAAGTCGACGCAGTTCTGGAAGACCCAGGCCGATGCTACGTCGGCTGTAAATGCCATGTATGCCGACCTGCACAATTGGAATGACATCGCTTTCGCACCTATCGCCATCGAAAGCATGGGTTCGGACGACGTGACCAAAGGATCGGTTCCTACTGATGCGACCTTTATGAACGAGTATCATAATTTTAGTGTTACCTCAGGCGAAGGTCAATTAGATGGCTTTTGGTCGGGTATGTACGCCAACATCAACTTTGCCAACCAGATATTGGATAACGTGCCGAAGATCAGCATGGATGCCTCATTAAAAGCAAGGTACCTTGCCGAAGCCAAATTTATTCGGGCCTACGACTATTTCAGGCTGGTTCGCGCTTTTGGTAATATTGTGCTGCGTGTTCATGTACCAACATCCGCCTCTCAGTACAATTTGCCCCAGGTACCCGCCGCGCAGGTTTGGACCCAGATCGAGGCCGATCTGACTGATGCCGCTAATGTGCTTCCCACAACCTATGCGCCTGCCGACATAGGTCACGTTACCAAGGGTGCGGCCCTCGCGTTGCATGCCAAGGTTGCTTTGTACCAGAAAAAGTGGAGCGATGTAGTTAACTATACCAACCAGGTGACATCGCTGGGCATATATTCATTGTTTCCCAACTATGAGAAACTGTTCAGGACCCAGAACAAGAACAATTCCGAATCGATATTCGAGATACAGAACATGCTGATACCGAACAATCCTGCCGCTTCAAACTCGCAGTATTCGCAGGTTCAGATGCCGCGCGTAACAGAAGCGGCCGGCGGCTGGGGCTTTAATGATCCAAGCCCGGGCCTGATCGCGGCATTTGAGGCTAACGATCCGCGCCTGAAAGGCACGGTCATTTATACCGGCCAAACCACACCCGAAGGAGACATGATCGACGCTTCGGCTCCAAATCCCTACTATAACATGAAATCCTACGTACCCTTTGCGGAGTATGTTTCCGGGTTCAACCAGGGTTGCCAGCAGGATAAGATCGTGTTGCGCTATGCCGATGTATTGCTGATGAATGCCGAAGCCAATAACGAATTAGGCAACGCCGCACCGGCTCTGGCCGACCTGGAACTGATCAGGGCCAGAGCGCGCGGAGGCAACAACGCCATCCTGCCGCAGATAACCACTACCGACCAGGCTGCGCTGCGTACGGCTATCCAGCATGAAAGGCGCGTAGAGTTGGGAATGGAGTTCGAGCGCCATTTCGATGTGATCCGCTGGGGACTGGGTACGCAAATATTCGGCCCGCAGGGTTTCGTTGCAGGCAAGAGCGAACTTTGGCCTATACCGCAAAATGAGATCGATCTGAGCGGCGGCTTGCTGAAACAAAATCCAGGTTATAATTAATTGATTCAAATTGTTAAGAGAGATGAAAACATTCAAAAATATACTTATTGCCGCCCTGTTATCCGGCGCGGTATTAAGCCTGGTACTTTCATCATGCCAGAAAGAATTTAATCCCAAATCATATGCACCGCCAAAACCGCCGCCATCTTTTAGCGGCTATAGTAAGTCGGTCGATATTGAACCAACGCACCTGGTAGCATACTGGCCGTTCAACGGCGACCTGAAAGATAGTATTTCAGGTACCGCCGGTGTGTCAACTGGCACAAGTTTTACCCAAGGCATAAAAGGCCAGGCACTGAAGGGTGCAGAAAACGCGTATGTAATATCAGATGTACCGGCCGCCATAAAAGCCCTGCACAGCTTTACTATGACCGTTTGGTACAACAATCCTGAAAATACTAACGGCTTAATTAACCCCGTCGACATTGTTAATGGCACCTATTTTTGGGGAGCTATGGATTTTTTCATCGAAAACCCTCCGGCCGACACATCGGCAAACATAAAATTGCACATGTATAACACTGCTGTCGGTTCAAATGGAGCTGATTTGTGGGTGGGAGATTTCCATATTTCTCATCCGTATAATAGCTGGTGCCAAATGGTGTTTACGTATAACGACAATACTGGTACGGCTATTGTTTACTTTAATGGCAACCAGGTGGGTACAGCAACCTCGGCCACGTTCGCACCGCTTGATTGGTCCAACGCAACCAAAATGGTTTTCGGTACAGTACAGTTTGAAACAAACCCCTCCCTCACTAATGCCACAGGCTCCCAACCCTGGGCTAATTATATAACCGGGGCGATGGAACATGTTAGATTTTATGACGAGGTGCTTTCTGCTCCGCAGGTATCGGCGCTGTATAATCTTGAAAAGCTGGGAAGATAAAAGTTGATTGATTTAGTTGAGGTTGTATGTCCGTCCGCCGGTCGGCGGACGGCATCAGCCTTTTTTTCTGTCGAAAAGTAATTGTAGTATTTTAGTGTGGTGGGAATGAAAATACCAGGATACATATTCTTTTTGTTGATCGTGCCGCTCATGTTTGATGCCTGCAGTAAGGATAAAAAACCGGTTACTCCGCCGCCGGTAACAACGTCTTCATTTGGTTTTGGAGGCCTGAAGGTAAACGGGGTCTATAATGGCTCGGTGTATAAAGGAGTCAATCTTAAACCGGTTATCAGGATATCTTTTACCGCGGCATTGAACGTTAATTCAGTTTCAAACAGCATAACATTTACCGGCAAGGATGGCAGCACGGTTAATTACACATCCGCTTACGACAATCACGACAGTACGATAATAATCACGCCGCCTGTTCTACAGCCGCTAACACAATATACCGTATCGGTTTCGACCAATCTAAAGTCGACTTCTAACGCCGTTTTACAATCGCCTTTTTCGGTGCAGTTGACAACAGCTATCGACTCGACAGACAAATTCCCGCGGATAAGCGACGATGCGCTTCTCGACCTGGTGCAGCGGCAAACGTTTAAATACTTCTGGGATTTCGGTCATCCCGTCAGCGGTCTTGCGCGTGAGCGTAATACGTCTGGTGATGTAGTGACGATGGGCGGCTCAGGTTTCGGCATCATGGCGATAGTGGCTGCAACAAACCGCAATTTCATTACGCGGGCACAGGCGTTGGCCAGACTGCAAACGATAGTAGGGTTTTTAAAAAATACTGCGCAAACATTTCACGGTGCTTATCCGCACTGGATGAATGGCGCTACCGGCGTTGTAGTTCCCTTCAGTACGCAGGATGACGGCGCCGATATTGTGGAAACCGCATACCTGATGGAAGGCCTGCTTACCGCCCGGCAATATTTTAACGGGGCAAGCGCCGATGAAACCAACCTCCGCAGCGACATCAATACCATCTGGAATAGGGTAGAGTGGGATTGGTTCCGGCAGAATGGGCAAAATACCCTGTACTGGCACTGGAGCCCAGACTATGGCTGGTCAACCGGGGTGCAGGTTAACGGCTGGGATGAAGCGTTGATCACCTATATAATGGCTGCTTCGTCGCCCACCCACTCCATACCCAAAATCGTGTACGACAACGGCTGGGCGCTTAACGGTCAAATAAGAAACGGCAATACTTATTTTGGCGTAAAGCTGCCGCTTGGCCCCCCGGAAGGCGGTCCCTTGTTTTTCGCACATTACTCGTTCCTGGGTATCAACCCGAACGGTTTGACGGACAACTATGCCGCTTACGACACGCAAAACAAGGCCCACTCCATGATCAACTATGATTATTGCGCAGCCAATGTAAAGGGATATTACGGTTACAGCGCCGATTGCTGGGGGCTTACCGCCAGCGATATAAATGGCGGATATACAGCCAGCTCACCCACGAACGACGTGGGCGTTATCGCGCCTACCGCAGCCATTTCCTCGCTGCCCTATACGCCTGCGCAATCTATGGCTGCATTGAGGTTTTTTTACTATAAGCTTGGCGATAAGCTGTGGGGGCAATATGGCTTTTACGACGCTTTTGACCTGGATAGTCCCTGGTTTGCCACGTCGGATCTGGCCATTGATGAGGGCCCGATTATCGATATGATAGAAAACTACCGGAGCGGTCTTTTATGGAACTTGTTTATGAGCTGCCCGGAAATTAAAACCGGGATGAAAAATTTAGGCTTTCAGAGCCCAAACCTTTAATGATCGATATTAAAACAAAATGAAATTCTTTCTTACGATATTTTTTGCGGGTCTTTTCAGTATTTCGGTAACGGCCCAGGGCGTTGCGGGTAAAGATAGCATCAAACCCGTGGGCATTATAAAAGGACTGTCAGACAGTGCCTTGCTCGATGTGGTTCAGCGTCAAACTTTTCGTTATTTCTGGGATTTCGCCCACCCTGTAAGCGGCCTTGCGCGCGAACGCAGCAATGTGGCTTACGACTACGGCAACGAAGTGGTTACAACCGGCGGCTCAGGGTTTGGCATCATGGCGCTCATTGTGGCCGATCACCGTGGCTGGATAACCCACGAACAAGCGGTCGACCGGATGCTGAAGATGGTGGATTTTTTAGAGAAGGCTGATGAATTTCATGGGGTTTTTCCGCACTGGATGAATGGCGCTACCGGTAAGGTGATCCGCTTTAGCCGCAAGGACGACGGCGGCGATTTGGTTGAGACCTCTTACCTGTTCGAAGGCTTGCTGTGCGCGCGCCAGTACTTTAACGCCAATACATCGAAGGAACGCCATATTCGCGATCGGATCAACGAAATGTGGAACGATGTGGAGTGGAACTGGTATACCCGCGACGGCCGCGATAACCTGTATTGGCACTGGTCTCCCAACAATGGCTGGGCCATGAATTTTCCGATACGCGGCTTTAACGAATGTATGATTACCTACATACTGGCCGAGAGCGGCGAAAGATATCCCGTTCCAGCCAGCGTCTATTTCAACGGCTGGGCGCAGAGCGACTTTTTCAAGAACGGCAAAACTTTTTATGGTCATAAATTACCGCTGGGCTGGGACTACGGCGGTCCGCTATTCTTTACGCAATATTCCTTTATGGGATTGAATCCTAAAGGGCTAAAAGACATGTATGCTGACTACTGGGAAGAGAATGTGAACTATACACTCATCGACCATGATTATTGCGTAGACAATCCGAAGCATTTTAAGGGGTATGGCGAAAATTGCTGGGGACTTACCTCCAGTGATAACTATGAAGGATATAACGCCCATTCGCCGACAAACGACCTGGGTGTGATTACACCGACGGCCGCGTTATCGGCGTTTCCGTACACCCCCGAATATTCTATGAAAGCATTGCGCCATTTTTATTACGACCTTGGCGACAAGATTTGGGGCCCGTATGGTTTTACCGATGCTTTCAGCGAGTCGCACAACTGGTATGCCAAATCATACCTCGCAATAGATGAAGGACCCATCGTAGCCATGATCGAAAACTACCGCAGCGGGTTGTTGTGGAAGTTGTTTATGAGCTGCCCGGAAGTTCAGCATGGCTTGAAAAAGCTGGATTTTACATTTGCGAAATAGTTGCATTGGTATCAAAAGCTAAACGCCGTGATAACAGCTACGGCTGCGTATCCACCGGCCTTTAATTTGACCGTGTTGCAACTTGTTAATCTAACAATTCGAAAATCCCCGCCGCGCCCTGCCCGGTGCCTACGCACATGGTTACCATGCCGTATTTTTGTTTGCGCAGCCTAAGCTCGTCAAAAAGCTGTATCGATAGTTTTGTGCCGGTGCAGCCCATGGGGTGGCCTAACGCAATTGCGCCGCCATTGACGTTGACGATATCAGGGTTCATATCTAATCCTTTTATTACCGCGACGGCCTGAGATGCGAAAGCCTCGTTCAACTCGATGAGTTCGATTTGGTCCTGTTTCATACCGGCCTTTTTCAGCACTTCTGGAATCGCATACAACGGCCCGATGCCCATGATGCGCGGCGGGACGCCCACCAGGGCATAGTTAACCAGCCGGGCGATGGGTTTTAGGTTGTGTGCTTTCATAAAACGTTCGCTCACCACCATCACAAATGCCGCGCCATCGCTCATCTGTGACGAATTGCCTGCTGTAACAGAACCTTCGGGATCGAACACCGGCTTCAAATTAGCCAGCGCTTCGGGCGACGTATCGGAACGCGGGCCTTCATCGGTCTCCATCATTAATTCGAGCGTTGCCTCGTTGCCGTTTTCATCGGTATAGGTTTCTGATACTTTTACCGGAGCTATCTGCTGTTTAAATTTCCCCGTGGCTAATGCGCTAAGCGCTTTTTGATGCGAATGATAAGCGAATCCGTCCTGCTCGCTACGGCTGATGTTAAACTCCCTGGCAACTGCTTCTGCCGTAAGGCCCATGCTCCAGTAATAATCCGGATGCGCCAGCGCAACCTTAGGATTAGGAATGTTATGGTATCCACCGATAGGCACCATGCTCATGCTTTCCACACCACCGGCGATGATACAGTCGGCGAGGCCGCTATGGATCTTGGCCGATGCGATGGCTATGGTTTCCAGCCCTGATGAACAATACCGGTTCACGGTCATGCCCGGCACCTTGTCGGTATCCAGCGCCATCAATGAGATCAGCCGGCCTACGTTCAGCCCCTGTTCTGCTTCCGGCGTGGCATTGCCCACGATCACGTCTTCAATTTGCTCTTTGCCGACATTGGGAACCGAAGCCACCAACTGCTTAAGCACTTCAGCAGCGAGCGTATCCGGCCGTGTGAACCGGAAACCTCCGCGTTTTGCTTTTCCTACTGCGCTGCGCGTGCCGGCGACGATATATGCGTCCATGTAATTTGCTTTAAAACAGATTTGTTAATGTCCAAAAATAGCCGGAAATTTTGCTTCGTTATAAATCTTTTTCTACATCACCATCAGTTCGATCAAACCCTTATGCAAAACGAGGCAACTATTACAAAGAAGGAAGTAAGCAGTACATACCGGAATTATGTCCTGGCTATGCTGACGCTCGTGTATGTTTTCAATTTTATCGACCGGCAGGTGCTTGTCATCCTGCAGGAATCGATCAAAAAGGACCTGCACCTGTCCGACACGCAGCTTGGCTTGCTTTCGGGATTTTCTTTTGCGATATTTTATGTTACGCTGGGCATTCCTATCGCCCGGCTCGCCGATAAAACCAACCGGAGAAATACGGTCGCCGTATCCCTGGGTATCTGGAGCGTTATGACGGCCACCTGCGGATTGGCACGCAATTTCATCCAACTACTATTGCCCCGTACGGGTGTCGGTGTGGGAGAAGCGGGCGGCAGCCCATCGGCACACGCAATGATCTCAGATTATTTCCCGCCGAAAAAGCGATCGACTGCGCTTTCTATTTATTCCGCGGGGCTTTATTTCGGCGTATTGATCGGGTTCTTAATGGGCGGTTATTTAAACCAGCACTTCGGCTGGCGATCGGCATTCTTTGTTGTGGGCATACCCGGTATTATTTTCTCGATATTGTTTTACGTGACGGTAAAAGAGCCGCGAAAGGGCGCAACGGATGCGGCTGTTGTTACAGATCAATCGCCCTCCTTAGGGAAAGTGTTAAGCCGATTATACGCTACAAAAACATTTGTTTTCCTGGCGATCTGTTCGGCGCTGAATGTTTTTTGTATTTATGGACTGATCAATTGGGCGCCTTCCTTCCTGCAAAGGCTCCACGGGCTAACGAGCACCCAGACAGGAGCTTTGCTTGGATTGATTTATGGTATCGGCGGCGGAATCGGCTCGTTTGCCGGCGGCGTTTTAACCGACCATTTCGGAAAGACGGACAAACGCCAATACCTTAGAATTCCGGCATATGCCATCCTGCTTACGATTCCGTGTGCGGCCGGGGCAATATTTATGCATAACACAGCCTTTTCGCTGACGTGTTTGGGCCTGGTGGCCTGCCTGCAAAGCGTCTACCTGGGGCCGGCTCTTTCGGTAGCGCACAGCCTAGTTCCCGCGTCGATGCGCGCAATTACCTCGGCGGTTTATTTCCTGGTGATCAACCTGGTTGGGTTGGGTTTTGGGCCGGTAATCGTTGGCTTTATCAGCGATCAGCTAAAGCCAACGATGGGTGTCGAATCGCTGCGTTGGGCGCTGTCGATCATTATGCCCGTAGCCCTCGTATCAGCGATGCTCTTTTTCACAACCGCCAAAAAACTGGTAGCCGATTTGAAACTGAGAGGCGAGACCGAAAATGAGTTATCGCGCAGCGCCGCCGTCTATGGTGAGGCAGATACCGCTAACGAATGAGGCCTCATCCGAAGCAAGATACAGGTAGCCATTGGCGATATCTTCGGGTACACCCCATCTGCCAAGCGGAATAAAAGGTAAACTTGCCTGGCGTACTTCTTCGGGCATCAGGTCGGTCATAGCGGTGGTGATGAAGCCTGGCGCGATGCAGTTAGCCGTGATGCTGTATTTACCTAATTCCATCGCCCAAACTTTGGTCATGCCGATGATGGCGGACTTTGTGGCAACGTAATTGGTTTGCCCGAAGTTTCCCCTGATGGCGACATTCGATGAAGCCGAAACGATGCGACCATAATTCTGCTCTTTCATGATAGGAGCCACCGCCTGGGTGCAATTGAAGACGCCCGTCAGGTTTACCGCTATCACATCATCCCATTCCTTTTTCGACATTTTAAGCAAGGTCCGGTCCTTGGTGATGCCAGCGTTATTGATCAGGATATCGATGCGGCCGAAATGCGCATGGGCTTGAGCTACTGCCTGCAGCACTTCATCCTGGTCCGTCACCGATACTTTTTGAAAGATGACCTCATGCCCTTGTGCCTTTAGCCCCTCAGCTACATCGTTGCCCCTATCGGATACGTCCCACAAAATAATTTTAGCGCCTTCTTTGGCAAAACGTTCGGTGGTAGCCAGGCCGATGCCATTGGCTCCGCCGGTGATCAGGGCAACTTTATCTTTTAATCTCATGTGTTGTGGTTTGATAAACGATCTATAGCGAGGTTTATAAAGTCAAACATAAATGTTAAATTTGTTTTTATGAACATTCAGGCAGAAAAAATCGAACTGGTGAAACGTTTGCTGGATACGGACGATGAATCTGTTATACAGGAATTGAAGAACGTTTTTACATCGCACGAGAAAGATTTTTGGAGCGACCTGCCCGACCATGTTAAAGCCGGTATTGAACACTCAAGAAAACAGGCAGAGCAAGGCTTGCTTACTGCCCATGACGAGGTGATGAAAGGATATGCTAAATATCTATGAGTCTAAGAATAGCCTGGACTGACGATGCTAAGGAAACATTTCACTATACCGTCGTTCAGATCGAGAGCAAATGGGGGACACACTCTGCCGAGAAATTTGTAAAAGAGACTCGCAAAATAATCCATTCCATTTCGAAACAACCATATCTTTTTAAAGCTTCCTATACAGAAAACGTCAGGCAGGCTGTTATCAGCAAGCAGACATCGATGTTCTACGAAATACATACTTCACATATCGCCATACTATATTTTGGGGATAACAGACAAGAACCTGTCGTTTGAATCAAACGCAGGCGTTGATTAGTTCCAACCATTTTTTTCAAATCTTGCTTGATTGAACTAAATTTCTATTTTTGATAATCCAACCCAAAAGCCAATGAACCGTCATTTAATTGCCTTGTTTTCTTTGTTTGCATTAATCGTTTTTGCTAACCCCGCCTATACACAATCCACAGTTTTGACCGAAGCTGCCCCGGCTGCCGGAGGATTTTCGGCCGCCCGGCTTCATCGATTAGATTCGGCCATGGATGCCTGGGTAAAACAGAAATGGGTAAATGGCTCAGCCGTTCTAATAGCCCGGCACGGCAAGATTGTCTTCTATAAGGCGCATGGGTACAACAATCCCGATACAAAAGACCCACTTGATAAAACAGCGATCTTTCGTATTGCCTCGCAGACCAAGGCCCTTACTGTTACTGCTGTAATGATGCTGTGGGAGGAAGGAAAGTTCTCGCTGGACGACCCCGTTTCCATGTACATTCCATCGTTTGCGCATGAAAGGGTACTGGCAACTTACAATCCGAAAGATACTACATACACCACTGTTCCGGCAAAGCGCCCTGTTACCATCCGCGATTTGCTTACACATACATCGGGCATAGGTTATCCTGCGATCGGCACCCCGGCTGAAAATGCCATTTATGCAAAAAGCTATCTCACAGGAGGAGTCGGTACAAAAGGCCAGACGCTTGCGGATGCAATGAGCAGGTTGGGCAGCATGCCGCTCTTTTTTCAGCCGGGCGAACGATGGAAATATGGACTAAATATGGACGTGCTCGGTTATTTAATCGAAAAATGGTCGGGCATGTCGCTTGAACAGTTTTTTGAAAAGCGCATTTGCCAACCCCTGGGTATGAAAGACACCTGGTTTAACTTGCCGCCGGAAAAAGGCAAACGGTTGGTCAACTTTTTCGTTGGCGATTCAACCGGAACAATAAAAAAGACCGGGTCGGTCTTCGGCGGGTCGCTCGATATGAATTATCCGCTACAAAAAACCGATTATTTTTCCGGCGGCGGCGGCCTTGTATCTACCCTGCATGACTACGCGGTTTTTCTTCAGATGCTGTTAAATGGCGGAGAGTACAACGGTGTGCGGCTGCTGTCGCGCAGTTCGGTCCGACTGATGACTATGAACCAGATCGGCGATCTGCATCCTAACATTGGCAGCCATGCCGACGTAAATAAATTCGGGTTCGGCTTTTTCATTGTTACCAACGAGGGAAGCAAGTTCGGTCCCATCAACGCAGGTACCTATTCATGGGGCGGTGTATTTTCAACTTCCTATTGGGTCGATCCGAAAGAGGACATGATCGTGCTGGCGTATGAACAAATGTGGGGTCCGTACGTGGCTAATACCGCTAAAGCGTTTGCACCGCTGGTGTACGGGGCGATAAATGATTGATGGGGGATATGAGCTTACCCGTTCGGTCGGGTATGCTCCTTATCATATTTTTCTCTTAGGGCCGATTTCAGGAATTTACCTACCGACGTTTTCGGTATAGCATCGATTACGGCATATCGCTCGGGTATCCAGAATTTGGCAAATTTACCGGAAAGAAACTCTCTAAGTTCATCACGAGAAACGCTCTTACCCTCGCGCGGAACTACATAAGCAAAGGGGCGTTCCATCCATTTTGGATCAGGAATGGCTATTACAGCCGCTTCAAGCACCGACGGATGCCCCATTAATGCGTTCTCTAGCGCGACCGAACTGATCCATTCCCCGCCGGATTTGATCACGTCCTTGCTGCGGTCCTTTATTTCAATACAACCATCGGCGGTTATACTGCCAATGTCGCCGGTTTTGAGCCAGCCGTCATCGGTGAATTTTTCGCCTGGCTCCGTTTCACCATAATAAGAAGCCGCCACGCATGGGCCGCGTACTTCCAGTTCACCAACCGTTATGCCATCCCATGGGATCAGCCCGTCCTCATTCCGTCCGCGAATTTCGATAAAAGGGATAGGAAAGCCTTGTCTTACCCTGTGATCATATTGTTCGTCTTTTGAAGATTGCTCGTATTTGCTGGTCATGATGGCGGTACTCCCCAACGGCGAGAGCTCGGTCATCCCCCAGGTGTTAAGTACATGTATACTGTATCGTTCTTCAAAAGCCTGAACCATAAAGCGCGGCGCGCATGAACCTCCGATCATAATGGTGCGCAGGCGAAGCTTGTATTTTTTCGGGTCGGCATCAAGCTTATTCAGCAGACCCATCATTACCGTCGGTACGCCTCCGGTAAGCGTTACTTTTTCGGCCTCGAAGAGCTGAAGTAAACTGTCCGCGTCCAGGTACGGACCGGGAAAAACCTGCGTCGCTCCGACAAAAGCACACATGTAGGGAAATCCCCAGGCGCTGGCATGGAACATGGGTACCACGGGAAGCACGACATCCTGTTCGACGATTCCCACGCCGGGCGTACTGATGAGCGACGCCATCATATGCAGCATAACGGAACGATGCGAATACAATATGCCCTTTGGCTTGCCCGTCGTGCCCGAAGTATAGCACATAAAAGCTGCAGTGTTTTCATCTCCTTCGAAAGGCTCGAACATTGATTCGTCGCCCGAGGCCACCACATCTTCGTAGTTTAAGTAACCTTCCGGCAAAGACTCGCCTGTTTGCGGGATGACTATAATTGTCAAAACACTTATTGATGGTTTGAATTTCTCCAGCAAGGGCAGCAAGACCTCGTCGACAATAATAGCCTTGTCCCCGGCATGGTTTACAATATAACTCAGCTCATCAGGACTAAAGCGAAGATTGAGCGGGTGTACAACGGCACCCATACACGGAACAGCATAATAAGCCTCCAGGTGCTGATAATGGTTCCAGCTCAGGGTCGCCACCCGGTCGCCCTGGCCTACGCCGAGCCTATGCAGCCCGACAGCCAATTTTTTTGTGCGCCGGGCCAGATCATGATAAGTATAGCGATGAGTGCTTTTATCAGGGAGACAGCTAATGATCTGCTTTTCGCCAAACAAACTTTCCGCCCGTCGCAAAACAGCAGGTAACGTAAGCTGGTAATCCATCATTAAGCCTCTCATGGTGTCGGTGGTTTGTACGCCGAAAAATAATCAAAAAGAAATAAAATTAGATTGGAATAAAAATGAAAGCGGATTGAACCGTTTTTAAAAGCAGCCCATAATTAACAAAAAAGTGCTCAGTCAGACAGCCGGCTTTAGTTACGCCGCAAAACCGACTATTATCCAATTCGATATATAATTTACTCGAAATCTTGCAGTTATTTCCAACCTTTGGTTTGATTATTTCGTAAAAGGAAATTATTAATCGATAATTTAATTTATAATTTAATCAATAATTACTTGAATCTTATATACTTAGGCGGTTTTCTTTAAACATTATGCCGCCAAAAATATTCCCTATTCCTTGATTGTCGAACGATATGTGTGATTTCTTGCTTATGAATTTTTGTGACTCCCTTTCTAAAAAGGCTTTTTTGAAACGGTTACCGGTTACCCTATTAACAAGCTCTTTGTTATTGATATTTTCCGCCCGGTCAAGCGCCGATTCTCTGATGCGATACAAACTGTCGACCCGGCAGGATTCGCTGGAGATATTACAGCAGTGTCTTGATCTGCCTGTTATCCAGAGCTACTTTACAAGGCAAACTGATGGCACGCCAAAACAGGTATACGTCATGCAGTACCCGGTAAAATTTCCGGATGATCTCGCTTTGACCAAATTTGGGCAGCCCGTGCGGTTTCGCTCCAGGGCAGACATACGTTCCGAAAAGGCCGAGGTCTTCCTGATTTTCAAGACGTTCAGCATCACTGGTGATGACGCATCGGTCAATTTTACGCTTAATTCCGATTACACCACCAAGCCCAATATCGTGGAAGTCACAGTTCAGTTACACCGTTCAGGGCAGACCTGGGTCGTTAGTCAAAAGCAAATACACCGCCTGATATGAACCGAACTTTACTTTTAAATACTATGCCTTTGCGGGCAGAAGGGCGGTTTTTTTACAAAACCTGTTTTAAAATAATCCTTATCCTGTTACTAACGCTGAACGGATATTCCATCTCACTTGCACAGTCGCCGCTCTGCAGTTCAGGGCCGACCATGTTTGGTTACGAATATGTTTCGTCCGTTACCATCAATGGTTCAAGCGTGCAGGGAGCAACGGGCTACTCCGGTCCGGGTTATTTTGACCATACGGGTTCGAGCCTGACAACACTTACCGCCGGAAACACTTATAACGTTAGCGTAACGGTGAACACGAATGGCGCTTACCAGGAATATGTCAAAATATGGATCGATTATAATGGCAACGGCGATCTCCAGGATGCCGGAGAATTAGTTTTTGATCAAAACTACACGTTTACCGGAACACAGGTTTATTCCGGGACAGTGACCATACCAACAACCGCTTTCAACGGCCCGGTTTATATCCGGACGATACTCGTATATAGCAGTTCGCCTACTATATGCGGGTCTTATGATTATGGCGCCACCATTGACTGTAAGGCGACGATTACCGGGGGATTAACTCCGCAAAAACTTACCGTTGCCACATCGGGTACCGGAAGCGTGGTAAGTAATCCTGCCGGCATCATTACTGCCTCTTCCTATAACTACGCTAATTTTGCGCAGGGTAGCAATGTTACTCTGACAGCTACCCCAGGTGGCTCGGAATCATTTGCCGGTTGGACAGGCAGCGTTACCAGCAGCAGTAATCCGCTAACTGTTACGATGGATGCCGATAAAAGTGTAACGGCAATATTCGCGACCGCTCCGGTGCTTACAACTACTGCGGTTAGCGGAGCAACGGTTACAACAGCGACCAGCGGCGGCGACATAACATCTGACGGCGGAAGCACCGTCACAGCGCGGGGGGTATGCTGGAACACCACCGGTTCGCCGACCACAAGTGACAGTAAAACGATTGACGGTACAGGTACGGGCACCTTTACCAGCTCTTTAACCGGATTGTCGCCCTCCACTACCTACTATGTAAGAGCATATGCTACAAACGGCGTATCGACAACTTATGGTAATGCAGTCAGTTTTACTACATCGGCGAATCCGCCAACCACTATCAGCTCTATAGCGCTTGCCGGCAGCAGTCCGACCAACTCTTCCAGTGTTCAATATACGGTCACTTTTGGAGCTTCGATTACCGGACTAACCACAAGTAATTTTTCACTAACTACTGATGGAAATCTCGCCGGTACCAGTATCACCTCCGTAAGCGGATCGGGAACAACATATACTGTTACAGTAAATACAGGCACCGGGGATGGTAACCTTACTTTAAATTTAGCCAACGCGACGGGTCTTTCGCCAGGCATCAGCACAACCCTGCCATTTACAGGTCAATCTTATAACATTGACCGCACTCCGCCGACATTGATTGTCACCAGTGATAAATCACAATTAAAATCGGGCGAAACGGCAACAATTACTTTTACATTCAGCGAAGATCCGGGAACAACCTTTGACCTTACAGATGTATTGGTAACCGGAGGTACATTAGGCCCATTGTCAGGATCAGGTGTAACACGCACCGCTGTTTTTACACCGGACGCCAATACTAATACCGGTACGGCAAGTATAACCGTGGCAGCGGGTTCATACCAGGATGCTGCCGGAAATAACGGCGGGGCAGGTATTACGCCGGTGCTTAATTACGATACGCAAGTCCCAACCGTAAGCTCGATCAACATTGCTGATGCCAATCCTACTGCCGCAACGTCGGTAAATTATACAGTCACTTTTTCTGAAGCCGTAACGGGTGTGGATGCTACGGATTTTACAGTTAGCAATACCTCAGGTACAGCAACCGGAACAGTTTCATCCGTAACCGGTACAGGAACTACCTACACTGTAACCGTAAATAATATTACGGGCAGCGGTGGATTGCGTTTAGATTTAAACAGCGGCGGTACGGGAATTACCGACGCCGCAGGTAATGCTATATCGGGGGGGTATACCTCCGGCCAGTCATATACCATCGGTTACGGCCCGGCTTCGATCTCATTTGCAGCTATACTCAACAAGACTTACGGTGACGCAGATTTTGCCCCCGGCGCAACCAGTACCAATACCGGAACAACGATCACTTATACCAGCAGCAATACATCGGTTGCTACGATAGTGAGCGGCAATATCCATGTTATAGGAGCCGGAACAACGACCATCACCGCTTCCCAAGCAGCAGGAAATGGTTATGATGCAGCCACTGATCAGCAGCAAACTTTAACAGTAAATCCTGCCGCAATCACGATTACCGCCGATGCCAAAACAAAAGTTTACGGACAAAGCGACCCGGCCTTAACTTACCAGGTGACTTCGGGAGCTTTAGTAGGTTCAGATGCTTTTACAGGTTCCTTAGCCCGAGACCCGGGCGAGAACGTCGGCAGCTATGCCATCAACCAGGGGACGCTGGCCTTGAATAGTAATTACACTTTAAGCTACATTTCGGCCAACCTGTCGATCACAACCGCCGCCATCACGGTTACGGCCGACGCTAAAACCAAGACCTACGGTCAAAGCGATCCGGCTTTGACTTACCAGGTGACTTCCGGTGCACTCGTGGGTTCAGATGCTTTCACTGGTTCCCTGACCCGTGACCCGGGCGAGAATGTCGGCAGCTACGCCATCAACCAGGGGACGCTGGCCCTGAACGGCAACTA
>DASZYQ010000042.1:0-57039 GCA_035545315.1 Mucilaginibacter sp.
AGTTTGGTAATCGGTTTCCTCCACCAGGTCGTCGTCCGAAATAATGCCAAGGAACTGTTCTTCATTAACGATAGGCAGGTGCCTCACCCGAAACTCGATCATTCGGTCGACAACCTTCTGAATGCTATCGGAAGTGTGAACCGGCGGGATGCTGTCGGATATGAGCTCTATCGCAAGCATAATTAAACTTTTACTTTATCGCGTTCCAAAAACCGTCGCAGGAGCCGGTTAAACTCTTCGGGCTGCTCCATCATCGCAGCATGGCCGCAGTGGTCTATCCAGTGCAGCTCCGAGTTGGGCAGCAAATGGTTGAATTCAATAGCCACCTCCGGCGGTGTTATTTTGTCGTTTCGCCCCCATATCAATGCTACGGGGATACGTATCTTATGTAATTCTTTCGCCATATTATGGCGTATAGCCGATTTGGCCATGGCCAATATCCTTATTACGCGGTTACGGTCGTTAATGGTTTTAAAAACATCGTCAACCAGTTCCTTTGTCGCAATTTTAGGGTCATAAAAGGTGTATTCCACCTTCTCCTTTACAAAATCATAACTTTCACGGCGCGGGAACGATCCCCCAAACGCGTTTTCGTACAGACCCGAGCTGCCGGTAAGCACCAACGCCTTTATAGCCTGCGGATGAGATGTGCAATAGATCAGGCCGACGTGGCCGCCCAGCGAATTACCCAGCAGGGTAACGTTGGACAGCCCCATGTAGGCCACAAATTTGTGCACATGCTTGGCTAATGTTTTTACCCCGGTGGTAAGCAGCGGCAGGTCGTAAATGGGCAGCATAGGAATAATGATCCGGTATTCACCCTTAAATTCATTAATCACTTGTTCCCAGTTGCTTAACGCGCCCATTAACCCGTGCAACAATAGCAACACTTCGCCTTCACCTTCATCGATGTAACTGAAACCGTTTTCCTCTTTGACCACGAAATCCATTTCTGATCGTAAAAGCTAAGTATGTTTATTTCATTATACCGAAATCAAATTTGGTATAATTATTATTTTGTCCGCTATAAAAATAGTCTATTGAAATTTACTTCCAACAATAAACAACGATTTATTTTTATTTATCCAACAATTCGCGGACAACCTCCGATATGGTTTTACCGTCGGCTTTGCCGGCAAGTTCTTTGTTGGCCGCGCCCATTACCTTACCCATATCCTTTATCGACGTAGCCCCCACACGGCCGATCAATTCTTTTAAATAAACTTCTATTTCGCTGCGGTCCATCTGTTTGGGCAGGTAGGCTTCGATAACCTCCATCTCTTCGATCTCGATCTTGTACAGATCTTCCCTATTCTGCGCCTTATAGATATCCGACGATTCTTTACGCTGCTTGATGAGTTTTTGCAACACCCTGATCTCAGTTTCCGCCGAGAGTTCCTCTGAAGCGCCTTTTTCGGTTCTTGCCAATAACAGCGCCGATTTGATAGCGCGCAAGCCCCTTAGTTTTGCTTCCTGTTTGCCAAGCATGGCCTGTTTAATATCCTGGTCTATTTGGTTGATGAGTGACATGGTCAATTACTTAAATTGTTGAATTGGTCCGAAAGTCCGCATAAGTCGGAAAGTCCGGAGGATTTTTTGCTCAATGTCCAAATTTAGGAATCATTCGCAACTCTTTATCTGTCATGCGGACTTTCGGTCTTCCGGACTATTTCCTGAAAATCGTCGTCGCGTTGGCCTGGGCCGTGGGCATCACGGTAAGTTCGTTAATATTTACATGTTCCGGGCGCGATACTGCGAACCATATGGTTTCGGCCACATCCACGGCTGTTAACGGCGTAAAACCATCGTACACTTTTTTTGCCCTTGCCTGGTCACCTTTAAAACGCACAAGCGAAAATTCTGTTTCGACCGCTCCGGGATGGACGGCGGTAACTTTTATGCCATGCGACAAGAGGTCAATGCGCATCCCATCGCTTAATGCGCCTACGGCATGTTTGGTCGCGCAATACACATTACCGTTGGGATAAACCTCCTTACCTGCTATCGATCCTAAATTGATAATATGGCCCGAACCATTTTCTACCATCCAGTTCGAGACCACCTTCGTGACATAAAGCAAACCTTTTATATTGGTATCGATCATGGTTTCCCAGTCGCCATAGCTTCCGTTTTGTATCGGATCAAGGCCCTGGCTCAAACCTGCATTATTCACCAGTACGTTTATCTTTTTCCACTCATCAGGCAAATCTTCCAGGTTTTTGATGACCTCTTCACGGCTGCGTACGTCGAATGCGGCGATGGCAACTTCGACGTTATATTCGTAATTCAGTTGATTGGCAAGCTTTTCAAGACGATCAGCGCGGCGACCGGTCAGTACCAGGTCATATCGTTCGCGGGCAAATACGTGGGCACAGGCCTCACCGATCCCTGCGGTGGCGCCTGTAATTAAGGCGATTTTCGACATAGGTAAGTATATTGGCGGCTAAGTTAGGTATTAATATCAGATTTTTAGTCCGAAAGTCCTTAAGAAAATATCGTATAAGTCAGTTCATTAGTACGACAGTCCGCATAAGTTCTAAAGTCGGCAAGCAGTTTATCTATCGTATCACCGGCTCAAACTTGCCGGCTTTGCGGCTATTCAAATATCAAACTGAACGTCACGGTATGCAATGATAATTTGCTGATGGGCTCCGAAAAAGGATGGTTCTCGGGTACAAGCACATTGCCAAAACTATTGGAAAATTTCAGCTCGGGCGAGAGCTTGAAGTATTCAAAGTAAATATCGCAGCCTAAACCAAGCTCGTACGATCCGTAACCGCTGGTATTGCGCACCAACGCGTCGAGGGGATCGATGTCGGGCGGGTTCTTTTTGGAAGCGATGGCCTGCGAGTATTTGATACCTGCCAGTATATAGGCCCTAAAATCCTGTATGCGGTCCGACTTCAGCTTCAGCTCGATCGGCAGGTCCATCATGGTGGTTTGCACCGTCTTATCTACGTTTTGCGATGGTGTAATATAGGTATAGCTGATCGTCCTGTCGGCAAAAATGAGCGAGGGCGTCGTGCGCGCCTCCAGGTGTTCGCTGATACGGTATCGCGCCAGGAACCCCACTGCAAAACCAGGCGAGCCGGGCGAACCGATGCTGTTCAGCGAGTCGGTCACATTTTTCCCTTCAACTGGATCATAAAAAGGCTTGCGCCAGTCGGGCTTTTTAGTGATCTTAAAATAGTTATTAACGTACTGAAAGGTAAAACCAAAACTATAGTCCTGCTGATCGGCGCCACCGCCCCAAGCGGGGGCCTGGGCAAAAACGCTTTCGCCGAAAAAAATAAGCAGTACTATTAGTAGGTATTTGATTTTACTCATTTAACCCCTGTATATATCGAACAGATACCAAACGCCAGCGGCCTGCATTTGGTATTTTTAAAGCCTACCTTATCCATCAGCGCGGTAAAATTCGCACCGTCCGGGAAAGCGGCTACCGATTCGGGCAGGTAGCTGTAAGCGCGCGCATCCTTGCTGAACAGCTTACCGATGCCCGGCGTAATATAATTGAAATAAAAATTATACAACTGTTTTACCGGGAACGCCTTCGGCTTTGAAAACTCCAACACCACCGCCTTGCCGCCCGGCTTTAACACCCGGTTTATATCCGCCAGTCCTTTTTCCAGGTTCTCAAAATTGCGCACACCGTAGGCCACTGTAACGGCATCAAATTCATTCGCTTTGAACGGCAATCCTTCCGAATCACCCAGTTTTACCTCAAAACGACTGCTTAGGTTGCGTTTGGCTATTTTTTGCTGCGCGATATTCAGCATCCCCTGTGATATGTCTACCCCGATGATCTTTTCGGGCTTCAGTATTTTCAGCGCCTCAAAAGCAAAGTCACCGGTTCCGGTAGCTACATCCAATATCAGCTTAGGCTGATCCTTCTTCAGCTCGTTGATAGCCTTTTTGCGCCAGATGATATCGATACCAAGCGAAAGAAAATGATTCAGGAAATCGTAGGTTTTGGATATATTATTGAACATATCGGCCACCTGCTCTTTTTTGGTGCCCTGCTGTTCAGTATACGGGATGACGGTTTTGCTCATTTCGGGCAAAGATAGTTATTTGGGCGTATGGTTCATGGTTAAGGGTTCATGGCATATTCCGGTTTTACCATGAATTATGATCCATCGACTATTTGGCAGCAAGCGCCAGCAACCCATGTAAATCCAAATGTTTCGTAAACATCGTCAGGTTGCCCTCGCCATCCAAAGGCCATTGATCGCGCGGGCGGTCCCAGTACAATTCCACGCCGTTACCGTCGGGGTCGTCCATGTAGATAGCCTCCGACACGCCGTGGTCGGAGGCGCCGGTGATAGGATATTTGGCGTCGATAAGGCGCTGCAGGGCCACAGCCAGTTCCTTTCTTTCGGCGAACAAAATAGCGGTGTGGTACAAGCCCGGCGCGGTTGGTGGTGCCGGCGGCTGCCCTTTGCTGTGCCAGGTATTAAGCCCGATATGGTGGTGATACCCTCCTGCCGAAATGAACGCAGCCTGCCCGCCATACATCATTACCAGCTCGAAACCGAGCAGGCCGCAGTAAAAATCCAACGACCGCTGCAGGTCGCTTACCTTCAAATGAACATGCCCTATCCGGGTTGCGGCGGGGATTTTATATTCTTCCATTTTAAATTACATGTTTAAACATCTAAATTAGTGATTAGTTACTTGTTAACCAGTGATTGGGTAAACATTTACATTAATATGGTAATTATAGCCAATTAACTGATCACCGGTTAACTAATCACTAATAACTATCTTTGCCCCCATGATCGTCAAATCGGCCGAATTTGTTTGCAGCAATACCCAAATGTCGAAACTGCCGCCGCCGGTAAAGCCGGAGTACGCATTTATCGGCAGATCAAATGTAGGGAAATCGTCGCTCATCAATATGCTGACGAGCAAGAAAGGGCTGGCCAAAACTTCGCAAACGCCGGGCAAAACCCAGTTGATCAACCATTTCCTCATCAACGGCGACTGGTACTTAGTCGATCTGCCGGGGTATGGCTATGCGCGTATCTCCAAAAGCAAAAAGGAAGACTGGAATAAGTTTATCCGCACGTATTTAGACAAGCGCGAGAGCCTGCAATGCGTCATGGTGCTGATCGACAGCCGGCTGGAGCCGCAAAAAATCGACCTTGAATTTTGCAACTGGCTGGGCGAAAAAGGGCTGTCGTTTGTGCTGGTGTTTACCAAAGCCGATAAGCAATCCTCGTTAAAAACCGACCAGAACATCGCTAAATTTAAAAAGGTATTATTAACTACCTTTGAAGCCATGCCCGGCTACTTCGTTACATCGTCCGAAAATCAAACCGGTCGCGATGAAGTGCTGGGGTTTATTGATGAAGTGAACGGGATGTTTAAGAATACCGAATGAAAAAATATTTCTCACTTGTGCTTTTTGCACACACTATTTTTGCACTGCCGTTTGCCATTATAGGCTTTTTTTTAGCGGTTACCACAACGGATAGTCATTTCAATTGGGTAAAGCTGGTGCTGATGCTGCTTTGCATGGTATTCGCACGCAATTCGGCCATGGCCTTTAACCGTTACCTCGACCGCGACATCGATGCCATCAACCCCCGTACCCAAAAGCGCGATATTCCAGCCGGAAGGATCAGCCCCGCCTCGGCGCTTACTTTTACCATTGTCAATTGCTGCCTGCTGGTTGCCACTACGTTTTTCATCAACAGGTTGTGCTTTTACCTGTCGCCGGTAGCCCTGTTTGTTGTTTTGGGTTACAGCGCTACCAAAAGATTTACGGCGCTTTGTCACCTGGTGCTGGGCCTGGGCTTATCCCTCGCCCCTATCGGCGCGTATCTGGCGGTAACCGGCAAATTCGATTGGCTGCCGTTGTTCTTCTCGTTTGCAGTATTGTGCTGGGTAAGCGGGTTTGACATTATTTATGCCTTACAGGACGAAGAATTCGATAAAGGGCAGCGGCTGTACTCCATACCGGCCATGCTGGGCAAAAAGAATGCGCTCGGCGTATCAACCATGCTGCACGTGTTATCGGCTGTTTTTATTATCCTGCCCGTGTTTTTTACTACAGTAAGCTGGCCGTACTATTTAGGCATCGCTTTCTTTTGCTCCATGCTCATCTATCAGCACCGCCTGGTAAAGCCCAACGATCTGAGTAAGGTAAACTTTGCCTTTATGACCACCAACGGGATCGCCAGTGTAGTTTTCGCTGTTTTCTTTTTACTCGACCGGGTTTTTACCGCACATTTGATCAATTTTTAATTCGCACGCAATAGACTAAATTTGGAGTATGAACAACTCCGAAGCGCTCAGCTTATTCAGAAAAGGCATCGAAAAATACGTCGAATTTAACGAAGCCGAATGGATCGTGTTTTCGCAGCACCTGAAGATTAGTTCGCTTAAGAAGAAACATTACTTTGCAGTGCCCGAAAAAGTTTGCGACAAGGTGGGCTTTATCGTGGAAGGCGCTGTCCGCTATTTTCATGTCAAAGACGGACAAGACATCACAGGCTATTTCAGTTTCGAGAATGAGTTTGTAAGCTCCTATAAAAGCTTTCTCACCGGTCAGCCCGGTTTTACTTATGTACAGGCCCTGGCGGATACCCAAATGGTGATGTTTACCAAAAAAGACATGGACCAGATGCTGGCCAACCCCATGCTGGCCTACAAGATCGAACGTTTCGGCAGGCTGGTAGCCGAGCAGTATTTGTGCTGTTACGAGGACCGCGTGGTGTCCTTTATCACCCAAACGCCGGAAGAACGCTATATGCAGCTTTTAAGCACAGGCCGTGAAATATTGCAGCGGATGCCGCAGCATTACATCGCCAATTACTTGGGTATTACCCCGGTATCGCTTTCCAGGATACGCAGACGAATTCTTATCGATGCTAAATAATTTTCTCTGACTTCAGACTTCCGACCGCCTCCAAATTCTTATCTTTTGTTAACGTTTTGAGCGACAAAGGCAATGCAACTTTGTATCGGACAAAACGAGAAAAAAACATGCATACGATATTAGGAGCAGGCGGACCGGTAGCCAATGCGCTGACCCGCGAACTGGAAAACACCAACGCAAACATCCGGCTGGTAAGCCGCAGGCCAATTGAACCCAAAAAGAAAAATACCAGCTGGCAAAAGGCCGACCTGCTGAACTACGATGAACTGTTAGCCGCATCAAAGGGTTCGGAAGTGATCTACCTCACCGCTGGCCTGGTTTACGACAAAAAGATATGGGCGCAGCAATGGCCGGTGATCATGAACAACTACATCAGGCTGGGTAAGGAAACAGGGGCGCGTCTTATTTTCTTCGATAACGTTTACAGCTACGGTTTAGTAAATGGCCCTATGCTGGAAACCACACCGTATAATCCGTCGAGCAAAAAAGGCGAGATAAGGGCTAAAATAGCCACGCAGCTAATGGACGAGGCTAAAGCCGGCAATATTAAAGCGAGCATTGCCCGCGGAGCAGACTTTTACGGGACCGAGGATATGAAAGGAGTGCTAGATGTGATGTTGCTGGATAAGCTGAAGAAAGGTCAGATGGCCCAATGGCTGGGATATGTCAATAAGCTGCACAATTTTAGCTATATACCCGATATGGGCAAAGGCATGTTCCTGCTGGGCCGAAACCCGGAAAGCGATAACCAGGTATGGCACATGCCTACCGCCAGGCCGTTGAAGGGTATTGATTTTATTAAAATGGCCGCCGGTATCTACGGAGTTCAGCCCAGATACATGGCCATTAAAAAGTTCATGCTGCAGTTATTTGGGCTGTTTGATAAGATGACCAACGAATTGGTAGAAATGTATTACCAGTACGATCACGACTATGATTTCAATTCGGCTAAGTTTGAAAAGGCGTTCAATTTTAAGCCAACAGCGTATGAAGATGGCTTAAAGTTGATGTCGGAAACATTATGTAAGAAGATTTGAGTCCGAAAGTCGGGAAGTCCGCATAAGTCCGAAAGACTAATTCTTCGGACTTTTTCGTTTTGTCATCCGTTATTACTTTCGGTCTTCCCGACTTTCGGACTTCCAGACTAATTCGCACATTTGCAAATACGCACATCTGCACATCAACATCATGATCCACAAAAAAACACGCCACTACATACCCGCAAACCTCGATATCAAATGGGAAACCCTTGAGCCTTTGTTCAAAGAACTAACCGCCAGGCCTATCAATTCTGTTGAAGAACTGGAACAATGGCTTCGCGATCGAAGCGAACTGGAAGCCGCACTGGAAGAAGACTTCGCCTGGCGCTATATCCGGATGACTTGCGATACCACCAGCAATGAGTTACTTCAAAAGTTTCAATACTTCGCCACGGAGATCGAACCTAAGATCGCCCCATATAGCAACGAGCTGAACAAAAAGCTGGTAAACAGCGGTTTTGCCGATCAATTACCAAACGAAAAGTATTTCATCTACCTGCGGGGTGTTAAAAGGGCGCTGGAGTTGTTCCGCGAGGAAAATATCCCGATATTAACCGAAATACAGGTCGAGCAGCAAAAATACCAATCCATAACTGGCTCGATGTCAGTCACGATTGACAACAAAGAATTTACTTTGGAGCAGGCTGCTGTAAGGATGAAAGATACCGACCGCAGCAAACGGCAGGAAGCCTGGGAAAAGATCACGGCACGCCGCTTGCAGGATAAGGATCAATTGAACGATCTGTTTAACCACCTGAAAGGATTAAGGCATAAAGTGGCCCTGAACGCCGGTTTTGAGAACTTCAGGGACTACATGTTCCAGGCCCTGGGCAGGTTCGACTATACACCGCAGGACTGTTACGCTTTCCATGAGGCAATTCAGAAGGAGATCGTACCGATATTGCATGAACAGGCAGAAAAACGCAAAACAGCCTTGGGGCTTGATAAACTGGAACCGTGGGACCTGGATGTAGATGTTTCGGGCAAACCGGCATTAAAACCTTTTCAAAACGGGAATGAGCTGATAGAAAAATCCATTCAGTGTTTTAGCAATATCAACCGATACCTCGGCGAAAGGCTGGAGATCATGAAGGATAATAAGCTGTTCGACGTGGAAAGCCGTAAAGGCAAAGCTCCGGGGGGCTACAATTATCCCCTATCCGAAACAGGCGCTCCTTTTATCTTCATGAATTCGGCCAATACTTTCCGCGACCTGACTACCATGGTACATGAAGGGGGCCACGCCGTGCATACCTTTCTTACCGCCGACCTGGAGCTGAATGACTTTAAACACTGTCCGTCGGAAGTGGCCGAGCTGGCTTCCATGTCGATGGAACTCATATCGATGGATAACTGGAACGTTTATTTTGATAATGAGGAAGATCTGAAACGCGCTAAGCGCGACCAATTGTTTGACGTGCTGAAAACTTTGCCCTGGGTAGCTGTTGTGGATCAATTCCAGCATTGGATCTATACCAATTTCGACCACGATAACGATCAGCGCACCGAAGCCTGGCTGCAGGTATTTGAGGATTTCGGCGCAAGCTTTGCCGACTGGAGCACCCATAAGGACGCCGAAGCTAATCTGTGGCAAAAACAGCTGCACATCTTCGAAGTACCTTTTTATTATATAGAATATGGCATGGCCCAGCTTGGGGCAATTGCGGTATGGAAAAACTACAAGGAAAACCCCGAAAAAGGTTTACAGCAATACCTGGACGCCTTGAAACTCGGCTATACTAAAACCATCAAAGAGATCTACGAAACAGCCGGTATCAAATTCGACTTCAGCGCCGGCTACGTGAAGGAACTCGCGGAATTTGTGAAAAGCGAAATGGATAAGCTTTAATGTGCAGATTTCAGATGTGCAGATGTACAAATGAATTTTGAATTTTCAGATAGAATGATTTTTTGCTGAAAGATATGTATCTGGACATCTGCACATCTGGAATCCGCACATCCTTTAACTCTGTCGCCTTAGTGTAAAAATCAGCGGCAGGTTAATCCTTATAACTTACTTATTATCAAACATATCATAAGCATAACGAGGGCTTATGTGCAATATTTTAAAACCATATTGCGCTTAGTATAGTTATTTAAATGATATGAAGAAGTTGATGATATTACTCGGCATATTGTTTTCGGTGAAAACAGTATTTGCCCAGGGGTTCAAGCCGGTTAAGATAGATAGCCTGGTAACTGTTTCGATGCCAGCCACATATACTCAAAAAGATACATTGGGTCAGCATATATACAGTGCGAATACCGATATGGGCTATATAGTTACAATCGTGGAACCTAACGCAAAAGGCAATCAGCCTTTAAAAAAGGAAAATGACCTTAATGCAGTTCTCAAAAAATATATCCAGGGGATACAAAGCCAGTCGGGCAACGGCAGCGCGCAGTTCGTTCGCGATACCACGGTTGGCACTCTGAAGGCTAAGGCTTTTACACTCAGAACCGACGATGGCAGCGGCGACATCCAATACCGGGATTTCGTCCTGATCTACACTACGGATGCCACGTATACCTTTCAATACGCGTATGGCGACGCGAGGAAGGATTACACTAAAGAAGAACGAAAAGCATATTTCAGCTCGATCAAACTTTCACCCGATTTGCAGCGTAATGACCAGTATACGGATACGCGGTCGTCCTCGTCGAGTGTAAGCCCATTGTCGATCATCGAGATTGCCGGAGTCGCCATTGTATTATTCGCTATAATCTGGCTGCTGTTTTTTAACAGGAGAAACGAGCTGGCCTAACGATTTAATAAGCCTTTTTGCCAGCCCGGGCGTTGGATAAATCTACGGCTGTCGAGCCACCAAAGCCATACGGTTGTCATTACGAAACTTATAACCGAGCCGCCGATGACGTCCTCAAAAAAATGCTCGCTCAGGTACATGCGCGAGTAGCCGACTAACATAGCTACTAGCAGGAATACAGGCCCCCAGGCCTTATTCCTGCTCCAATAGGTGAATATGATCGCCAGCATGAAGGCCGTAATAGTATGCCCTGAAGGAAAGCTATGATAGCTTAATATCTCGACGCCTTTGACAAAACGGAGGTGTTTGATCTGATCTTTAAAATAAAGCCTGGGCCTGGGAGCATCGAAAATATACTTAACCAGCTGTGCCCCCAGCAACGACGTAATTACGAACGAGCTGGCTACGATCAAAGCTTTGCGGTAACTAAACAAAAGTAGAATTGCAGCAATAACCACAGCCGTCCAGCCATTGCCCAGGTCGGTGACATACGGCGCCAGGAAATCCGCGGCAGGACTGTACAGGCCGTTCACTGCAAAATATATTTCTGACTTTGTGAAAGCCAGTTTGATAACCAGGCAAATGATCAAAACAAGCAAATAAGGTACAACTATCCACCTGATTTTTCGTAATACGGTTTTCAAGCCTGTCTCCATGGCTGCAAGTTATGCTATTTAATTCAATGCGAAAAAATAGTATGTTTGGAGACAGCCTAACTCAATAAAACTGGATGTCGAAAAGCATATTTCGTAAGAAAACCATTGAGAGAATATTGTCTGATGTTGCGAGCGGTTTCGGCGACGGTGAACATTCGGCAGACCCCCACTTAAAAAAAGAACTTCGTACCAGGGACCTTACCCTTATGGGTATAGCGGCGGTTGTAGGCGCCGGCATTTTTTCGACCATCGGCGAAGCCGCTTACCAGGGAGGGCCTGGTGTGAGCATATTATTCATCATAACGGCCATAACCTGTGGCTTTTCCGCCTTATGTTACGCCGAGTTTGCATCGCGTATTCCGGTCGCAGGCAGCGCTTACACTTATGCCTATGCTTCATTCGGTGAACTGATCGCCTGGATCATCGGCTGGGACTTACTGATGGAATATGCCATAGGTAATATTGCCGTGGCCATATCCTGGAGCGAGTATTTCGTCAATTTACTCGAAGGCTTTCGCATCCATCTTCCCCGCTGGACCACCGTCGACTTCCTTACCGCGTACAACGCACACAAAGATATATTGCAGGCGCAGGCTAGTCACCATTTGGCCGATATTACCGACCGGATGAGGCTGGACGCCGTGGCCTGGGACACGGCGCCTGGCTTTGGCGCTTTCAAGTTTATTGCGAACATTCCGGCACTGGCGATCACCGCAGGTATAACCTACCTGGTTTATATCGGTATACGCGAAACCCGAAAAGCCACCAATGCTATGGTAATTCTAAAATTGGCCGTGGTTATCGGCGTGATCCTGATCGGGTTTTTCTATGTAACTCCCGCCAATTGGCATCCTTTTATGCCAAATGGGTTCAAAGGCGTAATGAAAGGCGTTTCGGGTGTATTTTTTGCTTATATCGGTTTTGACGCCATATCAACCACAGCCGAGGAATGCAACAACCCGCAGCGCGATCTTCCGCGCGGCATGATCTATTCGCTTATTATTTGTACCATTTTATATGTACTAATATCTTTCGTCCTCACGGGCATGGTTAGTTTTAAAGACTTGCAGGTCGGCGACCCGTTAGCGTACGTTTTTCAAAAGGTGGGCCTTCATAACATCAGCTATGTAATCTCCATAAGCGCAGTAGTTGCGACAGCCAGCGTCTTACTGATCTTCCAATTGGGGCAGCCGCGTATATGGATGAGCATGAGCCGCGACGGTTTGCTGCCCAAGATATTTTCAAAAATACATCCTAAATATCATACACCTTCGTTCTCCACCATCATAACGGGACTGGTTGTGGCAGTACCGGCCTTGTTTTTGAATCTTACGATCGTTACCGACCTGACCAGCATCGGCACTTTGTTTGCTTTTGTTTTGGTTTGCGGCGGAGTATTATTGCTGCCGCGACAGGCCCATCGCCGCGGTCGTTTCCAATTGCCTTACATCAATGCCCAATGGATAGTACCGGTATTATTTATCATCGGGGTTTATTTCTTCCGTGACTTTATTAAAGACAAGTTCACCGCCGAGAATGCACATGAAAATTTTCCGTTCTTCATTTTTCTCGCTTTATCGGCCGCGTTAACGGTTACGGCATTTATTAAAAAGTTGTCACTAATACCTGTCCTGGGTCTGTTAAGCTGCCTTTACCTGATGACTGAAATGGGCTATACCAACTGGCTGAGGTTTTTGGTGTGGCTGGTAATAGGGCTCGTTATCTATTTTTCTTACAGCTATAAAAACAGCCTCATCGGAAAAGACGAAGAAACGCAGGTAAAGGTTAATAATTAACCTGTTAGTAATACTAATTGATTAATTTAGCCCGATATGCGTTTCAGCCTGGCAGATATAATCGGTTTCCTCGGAGCTTTTGGCACCACAATTTCCTTTCTACCGCAGGCGATCAAAACCATACAAACTAAGGATACATCCGGCATATCGCTGTATATGTATATCCTGTTTACCATGGGCACGCTGTTCTGGCTTATTTATGGGCTACTGATCGGCAGCCTGCCGGTTACCATCGCCAATGCTGTCACATTTATTTTTGCCAGTATCATCCTGTCGTACAAAATAAGATACAAATAAGCTATTGCCATGTGTCACAATTGCATCGCAAATGACAAACCAGGCGCCCCGTTATTATAACTGGGCATAATCATGGTACTGCGTCCATGTTTATCTTTGTGGGTCAGCGCATTGCGAATGTGCGGATAGAGCCAGTAGGCGGCCTTGACAGAAAGTATCCCAAAGCCCGCTCCGGCCACACAATCGCTAAACCAGTGCGCCCGGTTATACAGGCGCATTACGGCGGTTGCTGTCGCACAGGCGTATCCCCCCACGCTATACCATACAGACTTATCGCCGTATTCTTCCGCGAGGAATTCGGCTGCGACAAATGCAGCGCCGGTATGCCCTGAAGGAAAGGAAAGGTAATCGCCTCCGAATGGCCTTTGACGGTGCATAACATACTTCAGTCCGTCGGTTCCGGTTAAAATCAGGCCCGATAACGCAAGCATCGCGGTGCGATCGACAAACCGGTTTTTCCCCTCATCGCCCGCAAGGTTCAGCAAATAAACCATGGCCCCGGGCGCTATCTGCAGGTAGTCATCTATTTTTGAGCTGTAATTGGGAGCGCTTTGTTGTATGCGGTCTTTAATGTAGTAATCAACATGACGTATTGGACCAACTACAAAAGATAAACCGCCGTAAGCTACAAAAACGACTGGTGGTACATAAGACCAGGCGTTGTTATGGATATGCTGGACGGTATCCCGTGATTCAGCCAGGTTTTTTCCGACGGTATCTGTCGCTTTGCCCGAAGTCGCGTGTGCAGCCCTGGTAAACACAGCCAGGTTGCTGATTAAAAAAATTGTTAAAAGAGTATTTTTCAAAGGTCCGTTTTACCCTATTAACAATAAAACGTAAGGTTAGTTTACAATTAACCTCATCAATTAACGGGCGCTTAACGATTATTTAACCATTTACTCTCCTTAAATCCACCGTTTCCGGATCGGTAAGCATTAGCGGCACCTTTTCAACCGTTACGAAGCTCAGGTCCAGACCAAAGCCGCGTTCTTCGGATAAGCTTACTTTTTTGAAAATACGATACGCCGCCATAATAAACTTCTCATAAAAAGAAAGGTAATGTGATTTCGAGAATACCTTTTCGATCACCACGAAGCGAAAGTCGCCGACGATCTTATGTTTGTTCAGCGAAGTATATGTGCTGGTGATATTTACCTCGCCCTTTTTTACCAAATCCTCCACCACCTTGCGGAATAACAGGTTGATCTGCTGCTCGACCCTAAAACCGAGCTTGAAATCAATCCGGATCAGCTTATTTGGAACAAGGAAAGTAACTTCATATTCCCTTTTATAAGGCTCGTCCACTACGTCGACGTGTACAAGCCAATAAACATCTGCTCTTTTTGGCTGCTTTTGCAAAATGGAATAAATGATCTTCGATTCGATCTCCGAGTCAAAATTAGCGCTGGTGAGGTATATCAACTGCGACGCGTATTTCGGCACACTTTCATCTTCACTTAATTCTTTAATAATGCCGTAATAGTCCTCTATCGGTACGAATTTCACATAACGGTTCCTGATCTTCCTGGCCGTATACCACGACCACATGATACAAAACAGCAACGCTCCTACCGATAAGGTAAACCAGCCTCCATGCACGAATTTGAACAAGTTGCCCGACAGAAACGTGATCTCGATCAATAGATATACCGTAAGAAATATGCCGATAATATAATTTGGGAATTTTCTTTTAGCCAGGAACTTGGACACCAGTATCGTGGTCATTAGCATAGCCACGGTAATACTTAAGCCGTAAGCCGCTTCCATCTTGTCGGAATGTTTGAAAAGCAGAACTACGCCGATACAGCCCGCGCACAGCAGCCAGTTTATGCTTGGCACGTACAGTTGTCCTTTTTGCTCCGTTGGGTAATTGATCCGCACTTTCGGCCAAAGGTTCAGTCTTACCGCTTCGGCGATAAGCGTGTACGAACCTGAAATAAGCGCCTGGCTGGCAATGATAGCGGCGATGGTAGCTATGCCGATGCCAAATATCAGGAACCACTGGGGCATGATCTCATAAAAAGGATTATGCAGGTTCAGGTTCATCCGCAGGCCGTTGCGCTGTATCAGCCATACAGCCTGCCCCAGGTAATTCAGCACCAGGCACGATTTTACATATATCCAGCTAATGCGGATATTGCTGCGCCCGCAATGGCCCAGATCAGAATATAGCGCCTCGGCGCCCGTTGTACACAGGAACACCGCTCCCAATATTAAAAACGCATCGGGGCTGGTACTTAACAACCTGAATGCATAATAAGGGTTAAGCGCTTTAATGATCACGGGCATTTGTGAGATGTAAACGACCCCCAGTACGCCCATCATGGTAAACCAAAGAAACATCACCGGCCCGAACGCTTTGCCAACCAGCGACGTGCCGAATTGCTGAATGATGAAAAGCGCTGCTATAATAACGATGACGATGGTAACCGTATGAAGATGCGGAAACTGCGATTCCAATCCTTCGATGGCTGCCGAAATGGTAATTGGCGGCGTAATGATACCGTCGGCAAGTAGCGCGCAGCCGCCTACCACGGCCGGGATGATAAGCCACTTGGCCCTGCGGCGCACAAGAGAAAACAAGGAGAAAATACCACCCTCACCCTTGTTATCGGCCTGCAGGGTAATAACCACATATTTTAAAGTCGTTTGCAGCGTTAAGGTCCAGAAGATACAGGACACGCCGCCTAAAACGAGCAATTCAGATATACGCTGATCGCCAACTATAGCTTTGAATACATACAACGGCGAAGTACCAATGTCGCCGTAAATAATGCCCAGGCTTATGAGCAAGCCCGCGATGGATAACTTTTGAAGATTTTTATGTTGTGTCACCGTATAAAAATAATTTATTTTAATTATTAATCTTAACTTTATACTGCTCGCATCCCTTACCTTGAAGAACCGGCAATAATGCAACGAATTAAATCCTTTTTTGTTAAATTTTGTTAAAATGCTTTACAAAGCCATACGCTTTTAAGATGTTGGGGGCAATATTCTTATTTTTGTACAGGATTAAAAGGGCATGAGGCAAAACTTTACTAAGATATTTTCGTGGACGATAACAATTGCCGTGGCGATATCGATGTACTGTGTCCGGGCCGATGCCCAAAAAGCCGATACCACGCTTAATTTGCATCTGCAAAAAGGCAGGCTTAACCCGCAAAAAAGCTCTTACCTGAAGAACGGACTACACCTGGCGCTTCCGCCGCTTAAACCGGCCTCAACCTCGGCGCAAAAGGTAAGCGTAATACGGCCGGACGACAAGCTGCTGACCGATGTACAAGTATACCCCAACCCGGTTATGGACCAGGTGACGGTAAAGTATTTGCTCACCCGGAATGCCATTGTCACGGTAAAGGTAATGGATGTTCTCGGCAATGACGTAGTCACGCTCGTTCCGCAAAGAATAGCCTCGGGCGAGCAAACCTTTTCTTATCCGCTTGGCAGTAAACTCCAGCGCGGATTTTACTTCATTCGCGTAGTCGCCGGAACCGAATCGGTGATCAAGAGAATCTCTGTTCTATAAGTTGGATTGAGTTGGATCGGCTTTATTAAGTTGATTACAGTCGTTATCTAACCTAATCAACCACTAACTTAGTCAACCATTCAACCTAAATCCTTAGCTTTGGCTTACTATGAAAATAATCGCCATCGGCCGCAATTATGCCGAGCATGCTAAAGAACTGAACAACCCGGTGCCCAGCGTTCCAGTGATATTCATGAAACCCGATACGGCCCTGCTGAAAGATAACAAACCCTTTTATCACCCTGATTTTTCAGAGGATGTGCATCACGAAATAGAATTGGTGCTGAAAATATGTAAGGAAGGTAAACACATCAGCGATAAGTTCGCGTCGGATTATTATGATGAAATAGGTTTAGGCGTGGATTTTACCGCGCGCGATGTCCAGCAAAAACATAAAGAGAAAGGCCTGCCCTGGGAATTGGCGAAAGCATTCGACGGCTCGGCCCCGGTAAGCCATTTTGTGCCGAAATCGAAATTTGCAGATTTGTACAACATCAATTTCAGGCTGGATATTAACGGGCAAACGCGACAGCACGGCAATACGAAGGATCTTTTATTCTCGTTCGAGCGGATCATCACATTTGTATCAAAATACATCACGCTGAAAAAAGGCGACATGATCTTTACCGGAACGCCTGAAGGCGTCGGCAGAGTAGCCATAGGCGATCATTTGCAGGCATATCTCGAAGATGAGAAAATGCTGGACTTTTACGTTAAATAAAAATGATCCAAAGATTTTCTGCCTGCCTGCTTTTTTTGGGGCTATTCATCAATTGCGTTGCGCAGAATATTGTTCAGACCGGGCAATATCCCAAAAACTTTTTCCGTTACCCGCTCGACCTGCCGCCAAGTACTGCCGGATCGTTTGGAGAACTGAGACCAAACCATTTCCATTCGGGTCTTGATTTTAAAACCAACGGGCGAACCGGCTATCCGGTCCACGCGGCTTATGACGGCTATGTTTCCAGGCTGCGGGTACAATTCGGCGGCTTTGGTCATGCAATTTATATCACTCATCCCAACGGTTACACGACGGTTTATGGTCATATCGAACGTTTTAGCCCTGAAATGGAAAAGCTGATCCGCGATACGCAATACAAACAGCAAAGCTTCGAAGTCGACTTTAAGTTAGCTCCATTTCAGCTGCCGGTATGTAAGGATGATGTTATCGCGTGGTCGGGTAATGCCGGCGCCTCCGAAGGGCCCCACCTGCATTTCGAGATACGCGATTCTGAAACCGAGGAAACCATCAACCCGCAGCTTTTCGGCTTGACCATTCCCGACAGGGTCCCTCCCACGCTCGGTACCATTTGTGTTTACCACCTGGGTGATGATCCTTTCAGCGAAAAAACGCCGCGGCAATTTTTTGGTGTAAAAGGCGCTGGGGGGCATTATCATTTAATAAAACCCCAGGTCATTAACGTAAGCGGCAACACAGGCTTTGGGATTACCGCTACCGATATGAACAGTACATCGTTCAATCATAACGGCATTTATTCTATTGAATTGATGGTTGACGGCCAAAAAGTTTACACTTTTTCCGTGGAACGATTTGCTTTCGATCAAACACGTGCAATCAATGCCTATATAGATTACCCTGCTTTTTTAAGCTCTCACCGTTTTATACAAAAGTGCTTCATCTTACCTGGCAATAAAATAACCTTATATCCGCAGTCCGTAAACCGCGGCATCGTTAATTTTAATGACAATGCCCTGCACGACGTGGAATATATCGTAAAAGATGTCGCCGGCAACACTTCGACGCTGAAGATCAAAGTAAAATCAAGTTCGCAAAAAGCTGTTGGCCAAACCATCCCTGGAAACAGTATCCTTTTTCATTATGATAAGCAAAATGAGTTCAGCAACAATAAGGTGAAGGTTATCATTCCGGCCGGCAACCTGTACGACGACCTCTATTTCACTTACTCGACGCTACCCGAGAGGAAGGGCGCCTTTTCGGAGGCCCATCGTATCCAAAACCGTTTTACGCCGATAAACGACAGCTACGAGCTATGGATTAAGCCCGATAGCACTATTGGGCAGTTGACCGCTAAAGCTGTTATCGTCAATACCAGCGGCGATTGCGCCGGTGGAGTCTACCAGGACGGCTACGTGAAGGCCCACCCGCACGGATTTGGCGATTTTTTTATTAAGCTGGATACGATGCCGCCTGTTATCCGGCCGCTAAATATCAAGGACGGGGCTAATATGGCCAAAATGCAGCGCATCGCATTGAAGATCGGCGATAATCTGTCGGGTATAAAAAACTACGCGGGCAGGATTGATAACAAATGGGTGCTGATGGAATGGGACTATAAAACGAGGGTGCTCAGCTATAAATTCGATAGCAATATTACACCCGGTAAACATATCTTTGAATTGTCAGTTACTGATAATAAGGACAATATTTCAAACTTCACCGCATATTTTTATAGATAATGGCGAAACTAAAAGAAGGCGACAAAGCGCCCGGCTTTACCGCCAAAGACCAGGAAGGCAACGATATATCGCTCAGCGATTCTAAAGGGAAAACCCTGGTATTATATTTTTATCCGCAAGACGATACGCCAACCTGTACCAAAGAGGCTTGTAATTTCAGGGATAATTACCAGGCGCTGCTTACCAAAGGTATTTCTGTGGTCGGTGTAAGTTTTGATACCGAAAAATCGCATCAGAAGTTTATCAAAAAATACAATTTGCCCTTTCCGCTAATATCAGATCCTGATAAAAAAATAATCGAAGCCTATGGCGTTTGGGGCGAAAAAACGCTGTTCGGGAGGAATTATATGGGTACGCTGCGTACCACATTTATCATCGACGGAGATGGTATTATTAAGCACATCATCGGCAAAGTCGACAGCGGAAACGCCTCGCAGCAGGTGCTTGAACTGTTAAATAAATGAAAATAATAACTATTTTCGCCGGAGGGCGAAATAAAAAATATTAAATAATACATGCCGGCACAGGTTGACGACGCAGAAATATTGAGCAAATTCCGGGACGATAAGACCCGCAATGAAGCCTTTAACCTGCTATTAAAAAAATACCAGCAAAAACTTTACTGGCACATCCGGCGCATGGTGATAGACCATGACGATGCTGATGATCTGGTTCAGGATACCTTTGTCAAAATCTGGAAAAACCTGCCCGGTTTTCGTAACGATGCACAGCTTTACACCTGGATGTACCGGATTGCGACCAACGAGTGTATTACTTTCCTGAACAGGAAAAAAATGAAAAACAACGTTCCGCTGGATGATGTGGCGTATGAACTGTCGGATACGCTGGCCGACTCCAGCTATTTTAACGGCGACCAGGCGCAGCGCAAGTTGCAGCAGGCAATATTGACCCTCCCTGAAAAACAGCGGCTGGTATTTAATATGAAATATTATGACGATATGAAGTACGAAGAGATGTCGGAAGTACTGGGAACCAGTGTCGGAGCATTGAAGGCATCATTTCACCTCGCTGTGAAAAAGATCGAAGGCTTCTTATTGTCAAAAGATTAATTTTAAAATTTATTTTAAACCTTTGGGCCATACTTTTATCTATATAAGGATATGAATAGCGATAAAGGGAAAAGGGAATGGATGAATGATTATCTGTCACTTAAACAGGTTAACCCAGATAACCCGTTTACAGTGCCTGAAGGCTATTTCGATAGCCTTGAGGAGAATATATTGTCCAAAATCAGGCTCGAGGAGATAAAGAACAGCATACCCCAAACAGGTTTTACCGTTCCTGAGAATTATTTTGACGATCTTACCCAAAATATACAAGCCCGGATAAACATTGAAGATGCTGCGGATAAGGACGATGCCGGTTTTACAGTACCCGGAGATTATTTTGACAACTTGCCCGCTGTAATACAAAGCAGGATATTCGTTGAAGAATCCCTTGACCAGCATGGCGAAGGTTTCACAATTCCTGAAGGTTATTTCGAAAATCTAACCAGCAAGATATTAAATAAAACGGCCGCTGAAGAAAAACAGGAACAACGGGGAGTAATCAGACGTTTGTTCTCGTCGGTTGCTGTTAAATATGCCATGGCTGCGTGCGTAGTTCTTGCCATAGGCGGAACGATATTTTTGTCAGAAAACAATAACGATCCGGCTGAGGCGCATAAAAATTCCTTTTTGCACAAGTCGCTGGCGACAATCCCTTTGGATGACATTCAAAATTACCTGCAATTGCACCTTGACGCCAACGACGATACCCATGCACTGATGGATGAAACCAAACCAGCTGATGCCGACAATTTAAGCAACGAATTAAAGAACGCTTTGGATACTACCAGTCAGTAATATGTATAAATCGCCCCGACATATTTTTACATTGATATTTGTACTGGTTTTGGGTCTGAGCGGCTACGGGCAGCTACGCCCCGTTTTAAGACCTCCGGGCTTCCGCGAAAGGGTCATTAGGCAGCAACAGGCTGTCCAGCGGGTCGAGGTTGTCAAAGAACGATATATTAGCCGCCGGCTCGACCTTACATCCTCAGAATCGGCCAGGTTCTGGCCTGTTTACCGCAGGTACCAGGCCGATATTGCGGCGATAATGGTGAAAAAGCGTATCAATAACTCCGCCTCGCAGCCCGACGGCGCCGAGCAAGTGAAAATTGAGCTGGAACTTGAGGGTGACCTGGTAAACGTCCGTAAGAAATATACAGACGAGTTCCTGAGGTTCCTTCCCCCGGAAAAAGTGAGTGAGTTATTCAAGGCCGAAAAAGATTTCAGGGACGAACTGATCAGGCAATTGCGCGAACGGACACCGGCTGCAACTACAAATCCACCAAACTAATTTCATACCGTCTTCCGACGGTTTTCAGCGGGCTATTTGGATTTATTTTTCCAAATTTGAATTTATGTTAACTCTTCGCCAGCTTTTCCTGGCCCACAACGCTCAGACTACAGATTTCCCGCTTTTGCTGGAGTTTGAACGCGCCGAAGGCGTTTATCTTTATGATAATCAAGATAAATCCTATATCGACTTGATTTCGGGCATAGGCGTAAGCAATGTAGGGCATGGTAACGCTTATATAACAAATGCTATAAAAGCACAGTTGGATAAGCATCTGCACCTGATGGTTTATGGTGAATATGTGCAGGCTCCCCAGGTACGCTTTGCTGCAAAACTGGCTTCATTACTGCCATCAACACTCGATTCGGTTTATTTTGTCAGTTCAGGCGCCGAAGCAACCGAGGGCGCATTAAAATTAGCCAAGAGGCATACCGGCCGCAGCAGAATTATTGCCTGCCACAATTCTTACCATGGCAGCACGCACGGCGCGCTGAGCGTAATGGGTAACGAGGAATATAAGCAGGCTTATCGCCCGTTGCTTCCCGGCATCGACTTTATCCGGTTTAACGAGCCTGCCGACCTGCAAATGATCACGGCGGAAACTGCCTGCGTGATCATCGAAACCATCCAGGGCGAAGCGGGAATCCGCGTTCCGGATAAAGCTTACATGGAGACCTTAAGAAAACGTTGCACCGAGACCGGCGCGTTGCTTATTCTCGACGAGATACAGGCAGCTTCGGGCCGGACCGGCAAACTTTTCGCATTTGAGCATTTTGATATTGTACCTGATATTCTGTTGTTAGCTAAAGCGTTGGGCGGAGGTATGCCTTTGGGCGCATTCATAGCGTCGGGCGCGATTATGGGCGCCCTGAAAAACGATCCGATACTTGGTCATATTACCACTTTCGGCGGTCACCCGGTTTGCTGCGCTGCTGGACTTGCAGCCCTGGAAGTATTGTTAGACGAAAGACTGATCGAACAGGTCGAAATCAAATCAAACTTATTCAGACAACTGCTGGTACACCCGGCGATAAAGGAAGTGCGGGGACTGGGCCTGATGCTGGCAATTCAACTGGAAAGCTTTGAATTAAATAAAAAAGTGATTGATCGCTGTATCGAAAACGGCATCATAGCCGACTGGTTCCTGCACTGCAGCAATTCGATGCGTATTGCACCGCCGCTTATTATAACGGACGACGCAATTAGAAAAGCTTGTGCGGTGATCGTTGCGAGCATCGATTATTATCAACCCGCATAAAACGGAGAACAAAAACTTAAGCTAAAATCACTTTATTAAAAAAGTCCTTTGTAAAAGCTAATTTTAAAGCCCGATGATCTTCGATTTCCGGCTGAAGGTTTTTTATACTGTGGCGCAGCGGCTAAGCTTTACACGGGCTGCCGCCGAATTGTTTATTACACAGCCTGCCGTTACCAAACACATTAAGGAGCTTGAACACCAGCTAAATGTGCGGCTGTTCAAACGCAACGGCAATAACATCAGCCTTACCACTGCCGGAAAAGTACTGCTGCAATACACTGAAAAGATATTCCACATTTATGCGGAACTGGAAACCGAGCTGGCGCAGTTAAGCAACGTCGAAGCCGGCACGCTTCATATAGGCGCCAGCACCACGGTGGCGCAAACTATCCTGCCCCGCCTGCTGGCCTTGTTTAAAAAGACCTATCCAGCCGTTGCTTTCACTTTTACCCAGGGAAATACCGACTACATCACCCAGCAGGTATTAGCCGAAAAAGTCGACATTGCCATTGTGGAAGGTGCGGTGCATTACCCGCAGATCGCCTACAGCCCTTTTGCCAAGGACGAGATCGTATTGGTAACGCGTGCCGGCAACCAGCTTTCAAAAAGTCCTGAAATAAGCCCTAAAAAATTAACGTCTATCCCGTTAGTGCTTCGCGAAGCTGGTTCGGGGACATTGGACGTTATCTTCAATGCCTTATCCGCGGCACAAATTAACCCCAAAGAACTATACGTTGAGATTCAGCTTGAAAGCAGTATCGCGATCAAGGAATACCTGCTGTATTCCGAAACGGCCACATTTCTCTCCATACAGTCGATTATAAGCGAGTTAAAGTATAATGAATTGACGATAATAGACATTAAGGGACTGCAAATATTCCGCACTTTTGAATTTATCCAGTTGCAGGGTAAATACACCAGTCTGACCGAACTTTTCAAACGGTTTTGCCTATCCAATTATAACTTAAAGTAATCCTATATTACTATTTACCATTAGTTTTTTAATATACTTGTCATGATTTTTGTGTTACGATTCTAAACACAAATTGATGGAACCTATTATCACCGACATTTGTATTATCGGCGCAGGCCCGGTTGGGCTGTTCGCCGTTTTCGAAGCGGGTTTGCTAAAAATGCGCTGCCACCTCGTTGACGTGCTGCCGCAGGTTGGCGGCCAGCTTTCCGAGATATATCCTCATAAGCCCATTTATGATATACCCGGCTACCCGACTATCAATGCGCAGCAACTGGTTGACAGTTTGATGGAGCAAATAGCGCCTTTCCATCCTGGTTTTTCTTTAGGCGAGAGAGTGGAACAACTATATCAGTTGGATGATGGCACCTTTATCGTCATAACTAATGATAATACTGAAATACATTGCAAGGCGGTGGTCATTGCCGGCGGGCTGGGCTGCTTCGAACCGCGTAAGCCAGCGATAGACAGGCTGGAAGAATTTGAGGGCCGCGGTGTCGCTTATATGGTTAAAAATCCTGAAGCCTATCGCAACAAAAACATCGTGCTTTCCGGCGGCGGCGATTCCGCGCTCGACTGGACGATTTTTCTTGCCGATGTGGCATCAAAGGTGACGCTGGTGCACCGCGGCGACACGTTCCGCGGAGCGCCCGATTCCGCCGAAAAGGTTTTTGAGCTGGCCAAACAGGGGCGCATAGGACTGGTGCTGCAATCACATATTACGGAGCTCAGGGGAAACGGGCACTTACAGGAAGTACTGATCACCGGCAGGGACAACGAGCAATCAATAATCGCGACCGAGCATTTAATACCGCTATACGGGCTTACGCCAAAGCTTGGCCCAATTGCCGACTGGGGTTTGAACCTGGATTCTTCGGCTATCGAGGTAAACACCTTTGATTACTCAACCAATGTGCCCGGCATTTACGCCATCGGCGATATCAATACCTATCCAGGGAAACTGAAACTGATCCTTTGCGGTTTTCACGAGGCTGCATTGATGGCGCAAAGCGCGTTCAAATATGTATATCCGCAACAAAAACTGAGCTTTAAATATACCACTGTGTACGGCGTAACCGCCTTCTGACCATGATAACGCTAACAATCGAGGACCGCAACGGCAGTCGTCGCCCGGTCGAAATACCCGAAGATATCAACTTAAGCCTGATGGAAGTGCTGAAAGCTTCTGATCACCACATCCTGGCTACCTGCGGCGGCATGGCGCTATGCGCCACCTGCCATGTACAAGTTATCGAAGGGCCCGAATCATATTTCCACGCGGCAGACACCGAGCTTGATATGCTCGACACGCTGCCCGACGCCGGCCCCGACAGCCGCCTGGCCTGCCAATTGCGCATTAAAAAAGATATGGACGGGATGGTGTTCAGGATACTGGGCGAGGCATAAAAAAAGCTCGAGGCCTGTTCGGCCCCGAGCTTTTTCGTTTATTTTTCCGCTTTAAGCCTTCTTATCAAAGCTTACACATTCTTTGAGTTCCTTTTCATTATAACTCAACCCATATTGTTTCAGCACATCATCGGGCACGCCGTTCCATTGATTAGGTGTGTTGCCTACGTAGCCGATATCTTTCACTCCTATTGGCGAAGTGTAAAATCCCGTGGCCGTAAGATTGCGCATCAGGTTGAAGAAAGATACCCCCTGCTGCATTTGGGGTTTCGCTTTTTTCGGCCAGGCTATCTCGTCGACAATTTCCATTTGCTGCGTGTGATTGCAGTCTTTAAACGAATTGCCGTAGCGGTTAAGGCACTGAACATCCAACCAGCGCAAACCGCCGCGCATGGGCGTTTGATGTTCAGGCATATCCTTTACGATGAATTCGATAAACTCGGGTACTTTGGCATCCGAGGCGCTGCCGCTTATGTCATCTTTCGGAATAATGATATCGCCCAGTATCGTAATTGTGGCCATTTCATAGTCGGTGAAGAATTTGGGTTCCGCATCAAGCTTCTTTTCATATTCTTTTTCCTCGGCCATCCGGTCGGGCTGATCAGCGGTTTTACCAGCAGGCGCCGCCGGATTTTCTGATGTATTTTCCGTCGCAGGCTGTTTGCAGGCATCGATCAATACCGAGGTGGATATGCCACCGACAACGAGGGCTTTTAACGAATCTCTTCTGTTCATGATCGTTTAAATATTTTGTTTCTTCATTTGGTCAACTATGTATTCGGACGCGCGCATGGAAAGCGCTAATATCGTCCAGGTGATGTTCTTATCTGCCTGTGATACAAACTGGCCGCCGTCCACACAAAAAAGGTTCTTAACATCATGCGACTGGCTGTATTTATTCAGCACGGAGCTTTTGGGATCGCTGCCCATACGTACCGTACCGGCTTCGTGAATAATATTACCGGGATTGTGCAGTCCCCAATTATTGTGCGGACCGTCGTCATCACCCCAGGTTATTACCGCGCCCATGTTGGTTAGTATCTCTTTAAAGGTCTCTTTCATGTGCTTGGCCTGCTTTATCTCATAGTCCGTCCATTGCGTATGGAACTTAAGTACAGGTATACCGTATTTATCCACTACATCCGGGTCGATCGCACAATAACTATCCGCGCGTGCAATGCCCTCTCCCCGGCCCGCCATCCCAATGCTTGCACCATAAAAGAAACGATAATCTTCTTTCAACGATGCGCCATAACCGCCGGCTTCCTTCTTTTTGCCTTTTACTTTATAGCTGCCATTCAACTTTTCAATTCCCCAGCTAAAACCGTATAACGGCATGTCAAGGCCGCCGCCATACTCGATATGATATCCCCTGGGAAAATCGAGCTTATCTTTTTTCGCGTCGAGCCACCACGGTGTATACACGTGCATGCCGCCAACACCGTCTTCGTTATAGCGCTTACGGTCGAACAACTGCGGCAAAATACCGCCCATATCCGCGCCGGTCGAATCGTGCAGGTATTTTCCTACCACATCGCTCGAATTAGCTAAACCGTTTGGAAAACGCTCGGATTTCGAGTTCAACAACAAGCGGGCGCTTTCGCAGGCGCTGGCCGCCAGTATCACCGTCCGGCCATACACCTGGTACTCCTGCATGTCCTCTTTATTCACGTACGATACGCCGCTTGCAAGACCGTCGCGGTTAGTCAATACCTCGCGGGCCATAGCGTTCACCACCAGGTCGACGTTACCGGTTTCGACTGCCGGCTTTACCAGGACTGAAGAAGACGAAAAGTCGCCATATATCTTACAGCTCCTGCCGCATTGCCCGCAGAAGAAGCATGCTTCGCGGGTGTTGTTTATTTTTTTGGTCAGGATCGACAAACGCGAAGGTATAACCGGAATATTGATCTTGGAATTCGACCTTTTAAGCATCAACTCGTGCAACCTCGGCTTCGGCGGTGGCAGGAATATACCATCCGGGTCATTATATAAACCTTCGTTGGTGCCAAAAACACCGATCAGCTTGTCTATCTTATCATAGTAAGGTTTAATGTCCTCATAGCCTATCGGCCAGTCATCGCCCAACCCATCATAACTCTTCCTTTTAAAATCCAGGGGACCGAAACGAAGTGAGATACGCCCCCAGTGATTGGTACGTCCGCCTACCATTCTGGCGCGCCACCATTCCCAGTTGCTGCCCGGGGCCTGCGTATACGGTTCACCGTCGATCTCCCAGCCCCAATAACAACCGTCAAAATCGCCGAAGGGTCTGAATTTGGTACTGGCCCCCCGGCGCGGCGACTCCCAGGGGTTTTTTAACTGCGCGGAATTTTCGCGCGGATCAAATTTTGGCCCGGCTTCAAGCAAGCATACCTTCAAACCGGCATTGGCCAAAACATAAGCGGCCATGCCCCCTCCTGCCCCCGAGCCGACAATAATGGCATCGTATTTTTTAGACTGTTTCTTGATCTGGATATCGTCCATGAGAATAGATTTTAGGATCGTAAGTATATAATGTGGTCAATGCAAATCTACCCATTGATTTGTCTTTTCAAAATTATAGCTGAGCAAGGTTTGTATTTAATTTGTTACGGGTAGTAACCGTCAGATCATGCTGTTCCGCTTGATGAGGTAAGCTTTCAGAACCTGGTTGTACCCCTCGTGAATATTGGCGTCAACCAGGTCAATATGATACTGAGCACATTTGAGTTCCAATTGGTGGCGATAGTGATCGAGGCTCGCACGATAAGCTTCGCGTATCTTGTTTGGATGCACTTTCACTTCGGCGCCGCTTTCAATATCCACAAAATGATGCGGGCGGTTATCGAAATCGAAATCCAACTCTTTCTTACGATCGTTCACATTAAAAATAACCACCTCGTGTTTATTATATTTCAGATGCTGGACGGCGGCAAACAAGGCATTAAGCTTCTCATCATTCAGGCCGCTTTCCAGCATATCGCTGAAAATGATGATCATTGAACGTTTATGAATTTCTTCGGCCATATGGTGCAAAACGCTGGTGATGTTTGTCGCCGCATTTACCCGGGGCTGATCATAAGCCTTCTCCAATTGAGCATACAGGTGAAAAAGATGCGCCGATGTGGACCGCGCCTGGCTTAGCCAGTCTAACTTATCGGAGAACAGTCCCAGTCCGAAAGCATCGCGCTGCTTCTTGAACAGGTACATCAGCGAAGCGGCTGCATAAATGGAAAACTGTAATTTATTCATGCCTTTATCGGGAAAGTTCATAGACGACGAGGTGTCCAGCAGCAAGTAACAGCGCAGGTTTGTTTCTTCTTCAAATTGCTTGATAAATAACTTATCCGTTCGGGCGAATAACTTCCAATCGATATTTTTCACCGATTCCCCATTATTATATAACCGGTGTTCGGCAAATTCGACAGAGAACCCATGAAAAGGGCTCTGGTGCAGCCCGGTAATAAAACCCTCGACCACCTGCCGCGCCAGCAGCTCCAGGTTGGCTAATTGTCGTATCTGCTGTTCCTCGTTAAGTTTGGGCATGTAAATGCTAATGTAGGCGTTGACGACAACCTAATCAAATAAAAAACTTGTTTGATGAGGACTTTATTATGTGAGTATCTAAACTAAAGAACTATGTGATCCTATGTTTGCAGATAGGATGACATCAGGATTAAACAAAAAAGCCGGTCGCTTTTCAGCAACCGGCTCACTTATATCAGAATGTATCTTTTACGCCAACTGTTTGTCCAGCTTACCGGCCAAAATTGATTTTGGCACAGCGCCGATCTGTTTGTCAACGATCTCGCCTTTATTGAAGTACAATAAAGCGGGGATATTGCGTATACCGAATTTCATCGATATGCCCGGATTGTTGTCTACGTTTACTTTGCCAACTACAGCTTTGCCGCTGTATTCTTTGGCGATCTCTTCAACTACAGGGCCAACCATGCGGCAAGGACCGCACCACTCTGCCCAAAAGTCAACTAAAACCGGTTTATCTGATTTGAGTACCAATTCCTCAAAGTTTGCATCGGTGATTTCTAAAGCCATAATTTTTAAAAATTTTTAAATTTTCCTCCAACAAATATATACTATTCAAATTGCTTGCCACAAGTAAAGGGCTGACATTCTGGCAAAGCGATTATGCTTATTATGAGCGGTATCTTACGCCAGCTGTTTGTCTAATTTACCCGCCAATATGGACTTTGGTGCGGCGCCGACCTGCTTGTCGACTACTTCGCCGTTATTAAAATACAACAGAACCGGTATATTGCGGATACCAAATTTTGACGATATACCAGGGTTGTAATCCACGTTAACTTTACCCACAATAGCTTTGCCCGAGTACTCTTTCGCGATCTCTTCTACAGAAGGGGCGATCATGCGACAGGGCGGGCACCATTCTGCCCAAAAGTCGACGAGGACGGGTTTGGCTGACTTCAGTACCAATTCTTCAAAATTTGTGTCGGTTATTTCCAAAGCCATAATCTTTAGTTTTTAAAGTCGTTCCGCAAATATATACTGTTCAAATCGCGCCCTGCAAACAGCCGTGGAACATTGTGACAAAACAATTATCCAACGCCACCGGCTTAACTTTTGGGTGACAATAAATGTATGCTATTTGTGGTATCGGGCGGAAAACTACTTATTAACAACCCTGATTTATTCAACACTCACCGGGCATGCTTCCTGAATTCAAGGGCGCGGGCCTTGATGTACATGATCAGGTCATAATCATTCGTTTTCCGCACAAATTCTGCCGTGGGGTAATATTTGTCCATAAACAGGTTTAATGAGTCGCCCTTTAACCCGGTTTCGCGTGTTACCAGGCTCCTATTAAAACGCGTTGCTATATAGGCCGATTGCTCGTCCTTCAGCAATAGTTGTTTCATTTTATAGTTGGGATCGCTTTTCTTCGTTAAAACCTCCACCAGCTTCAACAAGTCGATGCTTACAAAAGCAAACGGTACATTGGACGGCGGCGCGGCCATTGCATCTGTAAGCTTTGGCGACTGATAGTTAAATACTTTAGCATAGTGCCGTCGCAGGGCTATGGAATCAGCTTTGTGATCGCGTATAGCGGTAACCTGTACATTTTTCAGCGCGACAGGAGCCTGTTTTAGTCGAACGACAATATGATCAGCCTGGTTTGCCCTGATAGGCAAGAGGTAGGTTTTATACCCAACTGCGGAAATCCTGACGGTGTCGCCAATACCGGAAACAGCAATATGGAATTCGCCGTTATTATCACTCGCTGCCCGATGCCCCGAGTAAGTAGTAACGATTACCGCAAGAGGACTATTGCAGGTATCGGCCAGTACTCTGCCGCTGATCATTTGCGCTTTTGCGATAACAGCCATTGAAAGAAAAGGCAACAGTAAATACAGCTTAAGGCGCATAACGCCATAAAGTTATGGCGTCAAAACCCTGCCTGCTAATGGTTTAACATTATTTAACGCTTGTATTCAAATCCAATACGGCGAACATCAATTCAGCATCGGCTGCACATGGGTCAGGTTATGGATCTCTTCCATCAGTTCATCGTTGGGATTAACCTTATAAGTCTTGGATGGCAATTCGATCAGCAAAGAATCTTCAATATCTTTCACCATAAACTTAAGCGTGCAATTTTTATTCGGATATTTTTCGTTGTTGCTTTCGACTAACTGCTGCAGCGAATCCATCATGTTACTGTTCAGCGCATTAAGTTCAAGACAAACCGTCATTGACTTAGCCAGTTTGTCACGCACTTCGGTGAGTAAGCCGATGCTTAGAATTCGCATGTCCCAGTTATCCTTCTGCCTGAATTTTTCCTCTATCACTCCTTTAAGCTGCAGAAAATATCCATCTACCATCAAATTGCGGAACTTAATATAATCGTCGCCGAATAGCGCAAACTCATAGGAATCATTATAGTCTTCCAACACAAATGTACCGAACGGTTTGCCGGTCTTAGTCATTTTATGCTGAACGCTGGAAACCAATCCGCCTACACATAACTCGCCCCGCTTCCGCAATTCGGCAAAGGCGGCTTTTACCTCATCTCCACCTTCGCCGCTGCGCGCTTTTTGCATCAGCACCAGGTCGGACACCCGGGTATTACAATATCGTTCCAGTTCCAGCTTATAATTGTCCAACGGGTGACCGGTGAGATAAATACCGATCACATCTTTTTCATATTTCAGTTTCTCTATCAGCGGAAACTCTTCTGTTTCAGGGAATGGCGGCTCCGGAATGTACGACGCTACCGATCCTCCAAACAAGGAGGCCTGCGTACTGCTTTGTGTGTTCTGGTAATCGTTTGCGTATTTGATCAGCCTTTCGATACCTGTAAGCGTGCCGTTCTCGGTTTTCGCGAAAAACTGCGCACGCCTGAATCCGAAGTTGTCAAATGCGCCGCTGTAGACCAGGTTTTCGTACGATTTTTTGTTTACCGAGCGAACGTTCGACCTCGTGGCAAAATCATATACCGACTGGTACGGTCCATTGGCAACACGTTCTTCAATAATGCTCTCGATAGCTTTTTCACCAACACCTTTAACGCCTGTCAATCCAAAACGAACTTCTCCTCTTTGATTTACAGCAAACGCCATATCCGACTCGTTGATATCGGGACCCAACACAGGAACACCCATACGGCGGCATTCTTCCATAAAGAATGAGATTTTTTCGATGCTGTTTTGGTTGTTTAACACGGCAGCCATGTATTCGGCAGGATAATGAGCCTTCAGGTAAGCGGTCTGGTAAGCGACAAATGCATAACAGGTGGAGTGCGATTTATTAAAAGCGTACTGCGCAAACGCCTTCCAGTCGTTCCATATCTTGGTCAGTTTATCCTTGGGGTGTCCTTTTGCAGCAGCCCCTTCCATAAACTTCTCCTCCATTTTGTTCAGCACCTCGATCTGCTTTTTACCCATGGCCTTACGTAAAACGTCGGCATCGCCCTTGCTGAAACCCGCCAGCTTCTGCGATAAAAGCATCACCTGTTCCTGGTATACCGTAATACCGTAAGTTTCCGCCAGGTGCTCTTCCATGTCGGGAAGGTCAAAAGTGATCGGCTCGAAACCGTGCTTACGTTTGATAAAATTGGGTATGTATTCTATCGGTCCCGGGCGGTACAGCGCGTTCATGGCTATCAGGTCTTCGAGCTTATCCGGCTTCAGTTCGCGCAGGTACATCTGCATACCGTCACTCTCAAACTGGAACGTACCGTTGGTATCGCCGCGCTGGTAAAGATCGAAGGTTTTCGCATCTTCAAGAGAAATGCCGTCTATGTCGATATCGACGCCGTGATTTTGTTTAATCAGTCGCAGCGCGTCTTTAATGATGGTCAGCGTTTTCAGGCCCAGGAAGTCCATTTTGATAACGCCTGCATCTTCGATCACGCGCCCGTCAAATTGGGTAACTAAAAGATCCGAATCTTTCGCGGTAGCAACCGGGACAATATTAGTCAAATCATCCGGCGCGATGATAATGCCTGCAGCGTGGACACCCGTATTCCGTACCGAACCTTCGAGCTTTTCCGCTTCACGCAAAACCGTGGCACGCAAATCGTCGCCGTTAAAAATCTCTTTTAGTTCCGGAACCTGGTCGATGGCCCCGCGCAGCGTTATACCCAAGGTTTCAGGAACCAGTTTCTTGATCGCATTCACTTCCGAAAGCGGCATATCCAGCACCCGGCCTACGTCCTGTATGCTGGTCCGGGCTGCCATAGAACCATAGGTGATGATCTGTGCCACCTGGTTCTTGCCATATTTGTCCACCACATAATCGATCACTTTCTGGCGGCCTGTATCGTCAAAGTCCGTATCAATATCGGGCATAGACTTACGGTCGGGATTAAGAAATCTCTCGAAGAGCAGGTTGTATTTCACCGGGTCAATATTGGTGATACCGATGCAATAGGCCACTACCGAACCGGCAGCCGAACCGCGTCCCGGACCAATAAATACGCCCATCTCGCGGCCCGCCTTGATAAAATCGGACACGATAAGGAAGTAGCCGGCAAAACCCATTGTTTTGATGGTGAACAACTCGAAATTAATGCGTTCCTCAACGTCCGGCGTAATGTCCCTGTACCGCTCTTTGGCACCCATAAAGGTCAAGTGCTTCAGGTATTCCCACTGGTTCAGGGTATCGGCATCCTGGCCGTCATGTATCCTAAATTCCGGGGGTATAGGAAAATTCGGCAGCATGATGTCACGCTTCAATTTCAATACCTCAACCTTGTCCACAATCTCATTGGTATTATCCAATGATTCAGGCAGATCGTGAAACAGCTTGGCCATTTCGGCCTGCGTCTTGAAGTAGAACTGATCGTTCGGGAAGCCAAACCGAAAGCCCTTGCCGCCCTCCTCGTCAGTAGCGATAGGCGTGCTTTGCATATCGCCGGTATTTACGCACAGCAAAATGTCGTGCGCGTTGGAGTCCTGTTGATCCACATAATGTGAATCGTTGGAGCAAATGATTTTCACATTGTGCTTCCTGGCGAACTTCAAGAGCGTTTTATTGACAATCTCCTGCTCGGGAATATCATGTCGCTGCAATTCAATATAGTAATCCTCGCCAAACAGGTCGAGCCACCATTTAAACTCCTTTTCCGCTTCTTCCTCACCGTTTCTTAAAATTGATTGGGGAACCGAAGCGCCGATACAGCAGGTGGTAGCGATCAGTCCCTTATGATATTGAAGGATCAGTTCTTTATCGATCCGTGGCCACTTACTGTATAATCCTTCGATATAACCGAGTGAGCACAGTTTTACCAGGTTGCGATAACCTTCGGCGTTTTTGGCGAGCAAAAGTTGGTGATAACGAACGTCCTTTTTCTCCTTGGTAAATTGTTTCCGGTGCCTGTCCTCCACCACATAAAATTCGCATCCTACAATAGGCTTCACGTTATGCTTGCCAGCTTCAGCCACAAATTTGAATACGCCAAACATGTTACCGTGATCGGTAATGGCTATGGCCTTCATCCCATCAGCGGCGGCTTTTTTATAGAGCTTGGATATATCGGCCGCGCCGTCCAATAAGGAGAACTGTGTGTGTACGTGTAAGTGCGAAAAATCTGGCATAACTAATCTGGATCAACTTTTCCCGAGGAATACAAATTTATCAAAAAAGCCGGTATAGCCTATCCCTGTTGAAAAGTCCGCAAATGTTAAAAAGGCCCTGACCGTTGTAGATCAGAGCCTTAATTTAATAAAAAAATATCTCTTTATTACGCGTCTATTCTTGCGTATTTGGCATTCTTTTCAATAAACTCACGACGCGGAGCCACTTCGTCGCCCATCAACATCGAAAAGGTATGATCGCATTCGGCGGCGTTCTCAATACTTACCTGCCGCAGCGTACGTGTATCCGGATTCATCGTAGTTTCCCAAAGCTGCTCGGCGTTCATCTCGCCCAAACCTTTGTAACGCTGGGTGTGTACGCTATCTTCCTTACCACTACCCTTTAAACGCTGGATAGCTGCTTCGCGCTGAGCCTCGTTCCAGCAATATTCCTGGTCCTTGCCTTTCTTCACTAAATATAGCGGCGGCGTGGCAATATACACATAACCGAATTCAACCAACTCCTTCATATAGCGGAAGAAGAACGTCAAAATAAGTGTCGTGATGTGCGAGCCATCCACGTCGGCATCTGTCATGATGATGATCTTATGGTAACGCAGCTTAGTAAGATTGAGTGCTTTAACATCCTCGGGGGTGCCGATGCTTACACCCAAACCGGTAAACATGTTCTTGATCTCTTCGTTCTCGTAGATCTTGTGCTCCATCGCCTTTTCCACGTTCAGTATCTTACCCCGCAACGGCAGAATAGCCTGGTATTCACGGTTACGGCCTTGCTTGGCCGTACCGCCTGCGGAGTCACCTTCGACCAGGAATATCTCGCATAGCGTCGGATCGCCATTAGCGCAATCGGCCAGTTTACCGGGCAGGCCCGATCCGCTCATTACGTTCTTGCGCTGTACCATTTCACGCGCCTTACGCGCCGCGGCTCGCGCAGTAGCCGCCAGGATCACTTTTTGGACGATCATCTTCGCTTCGCGCGGATTTTCTTCCAAATAGTTAGTTAGAATTTCGCCCACAGCAACGTTAACCGCACCGCTCACCTCGCTGTTACCCAACTTGGTCTTGGTCTGACCTTCAAATTGAGGTTCAGCGACTTTTACCGATATAACCGCTGTTAAGCCCTCGCGGAAGTCATCGCCGGTAATATCCACCTTCACGTTCTTTAGCAGACCTTCTTTATCGGCATAATTCTTTAATGTACGGGTCAGGCCCATGCGGAAACCGGCTACGTGCGTACCGCCCTCGATAGTGTTAATGTTGTTTACATATGAAAAGACATTTTCACTATACGTATCATTATATTGAAGCGCCAATTCAACAGGGACTCCCTGCTTAGTGCCCTCAACATAGATCGGCTCGGGAATTAAAGGAGTGCGAGTACCGTCGAGGTATTTTACAAACTCTCTAAGGCCGCCTTCAGAGTAAAACTCTTCGGTTTTGAACTGTCCGTCCTCACCTGGGTTTCGTTCATCAGTCAGTGTTAATTTAATACCTTTATTCAAAAAGGCCAGCTCGCGCAAACGTGTGGCAAGCGTATCATATTTGTATTCAAGAGTTTGCGTAAATATCTCAGGGTCGGGTTGAAACGTTTGAATTGTACCCGTACGATTTGAGGTGCCGATGGCTTTTACGTCGAACATCGGTTTGCCACGCTCATATTCCTGGGTGAATATTTTGCCTTCGCGGTGAACAAGGGTTTTCATATGGGTCGACAGCGCGTTAACGCAGGAAACGCCAACACCGTGCAAACCGCCGGACACTTTATAGGTATCCTTATCAAATTTACCGCCCGCATGCAACACGGTCATTACGATCTCGAGCGCCGACTTTTGCTCCTTCGTATTTATACCGGTCGGTATACCGCGGCCGTTATCCTCGACTGTAATTGAGTTTCCCTTATGAATAATGACATTGATCGTGTCACAGTACCCGGCAAGCGCCTCGTCAATCGAATTGTCCACCACTTCATAAACAAGGTGGTGAAGTCCTTTCGGACCAGTATCGCCAATATACATGGAAGGCCGCTTGCGCACCGCCTCCAAACCTTCCAATACCTGTATATTATCTGCTGAATAGTTAGATGTGTCTTTTATTTCGTCACTCATTTTTCGCGTGGAACAGTAACTTTTTTGATGTGTTATAACATGCAAAAATACGCATTTTTGCCCGCATCTAAGGCATTTGTGGAGAAAAATGAGCCAATGTGAACAAGCTTTTCAAAACATTAGGATACTTGGCGGTAAAGTTTATCTTTGTCAAAATTTTTTTCGATACAATTAAAATGAAAACCAGAGCAGCCCTCTTTTCAAAATTAACCGCGGGTTTGTTGATCGCCGGCACTATAGCCGCATGTAATCAGAATAAATCCGGCGATAAATCGGCCCCGACAACCCCGGTTCCCGCAAATACTGCCGTTGTCTTCGTTAACCAGGACTCACTGGTAGCCAAGTACGATTACGCCAAGGACATGCGTAAACGCCTGCAAGACAAGGGTACTGCCGCTCAAAATGATGTCGGTTCAAGGCAACAGGCGCTTCAGCGCGAAATAGCACAATACCAAAAAGACCAAAATACAATGAGCGCCAACGAACGCTCGATGACCGAAACCCGTTTACAGCGCGAAGGGCAGGAATTTCAGCGTTACCAGCAAAATGCCGGCGCTGATTTTCAAAATGCACAGGCCGATGAAACCAAAAAGTTGTACGATAGAGTTTATGCTTTCACCAAACAGTACGCTAAAGATAATGGCTACAAAGTGGTGTTGACTTTTCAAACAGGCAACACCAGCCTTTTATATGCTGACCCGAGTCTGGATGTTACCGGCGATTTCGTGAAGAAAATAAACGAGGCATACGCCAAAGAGAAAAAATAACAAATTTTAAAATGTAAATTTATAGAACCCTGGCTTAACCGGGGTTTTTTTATTTCAGCAGTGTATGACGGACCATGAAAAATTTATGAGAATGGCCATCGATCTGTCGAGGCAAAATGTCGAGCAGGGTGCAGGTGGGCCTTTTGGCGCCGTGATTGTTAAGAACCGCAAAGTAGTGGCGCAAAGCGCCAACCGGGTACTAAGCGAAAATGACCCGACCGCACATGCAGAGGTGTCCGCCATAAGGCTTGCCTGCAAGCAAACAGGTACATACGACCTCAGCGGCTGCGTCATTTACACCAGTTGCGAACCCTGTCCTATGTGCCTGGGTGCTATTTATTGGGCACGGATCGATACTGTTTACTATGCTAATTCTAAAATGGATGCATCGTCGATAGGATTCGACGATAATTTTATTTATGAAGAATTAGGAAAGCAATTCCACCAAAGGCGGCTTAAAATGGTGCAATTATTACGAGACGAGGCCATGGCGGTTTTTAATTTGTGGGCGCATTCTATAACAAAAACCGGCTACTAAAAGAAAGAGCGGGCATTTTAGTGTCCGCTCTTTCTTTTAACCTTCAGCGTATTAACTTAGCATTACTTCAATCTCCTCTTCATTGCCGCTGATATTGTCCAGGAATTCAAAATGGGAGTTCCTGCTAATAAATTCAGGTACCATCTCCTTCATTTTGTTAACTAAGGCTACATCATCATCACCCTTGTTTATAGTGAGCAGATGTTCGATATCTTCACACACTTGCTTGTGGGGATAGGAAATTACCTGTGCGATTTTAATCTTTGGATGATGCGTAGGCATAGTACGCTCGCCCTGGTTCAGCAATTCTTCATACAGTTTTTCGCCGGGGCGCAAACCAGTGTAAACAATCTTTATGTCCTTATCCGGCTGTAAACCCGCCAGCTTAATCATTTTCAGGGCAAGATCGGTAATACGTACCGGCTCGCCCATATCGAAGATGAATATCTCCCCTCCCGAGCCCATAGTGCCTGCTTCAAGGACCAATTGTACGGCTTCGGGAATGGTCATAAAATACCGGGTAATGTCGGGGTGCGTCACGGTTACCGGTCCACCGCGCTGAATTTGAGCCCTGAAACGCGGGATAACGGAACCGTTTGAACCTAAAACATTGCCAAAGCGCGTTGTAATAAAACGGGTTGACGGAGATCCGTGCTTGTTGTTCGCCGGGCTATCCTTCAGCGATTGGATATAAATCTCAGCTATGCGCTTAGTGGTGCCCATAATGTTCGACGGGTTCACAGCCTTATCAGTCGACACCATCACAAACTTGCTAGTTGCAAATTCCACAGCAAGGTCGGCGACTTGTTTCGTGCCGAGTACATTGGTCAAAACTGCTTCAGAAGGATTTTCCTCCATCATGGGCACATGTTTATAAGCTGCCGCGTGGAAGACGACCTCAGGCCTGAAATCGGAAAATAATTTGTACATCCGCTGATAATTCCGGATATCGGCAATGAATATTTTGGCCGGCACATCAGGGAACTTTTCCTCAACTTCGAGCTTCATCTCATGAAGCGGCGATTCGGCCTGATCGCAAAGAATAACCATAGCCGGGCTATAAGAAAGCACCTGGTGCACGATCTCGGACCCGATAGAACCGGCAGCGCCGGTTACTAAAACGCGTTTTCCCTGAATATCTTCGCAAATTCGTGCATTATCGATTCGAATAGGTTTACGCTGCAGCAGATCCTCGATCTTAAGATCCTGCATTTGTTGAATGTTAAGCTTGCCGTATATCCACTGATCCGATGGGGGAACGGTAAGAACCTGTATACCAAGCGAAAGGCATTTTTCAAACGCCATTTTTTTCACCTGCTCATCAAGATTGTGATTCATTACAATTAGCTTGTCGACGTTATGTTTCTGTTTCAGATGCGACAGCTTATCAATGTGATATACACGAACCTGCTGGATTTCTTTGTTTATCTTTTTTACATCGTCGTCGACAAAGCCTACGACCGAGAAATTCGTTTTGGCACTGGTTTCAAGGGCTTGTTTAACGAGTACAGCATTGCCGTCAGAACCATATATCAGCGCCACGGTCTTTTTGGCAGCGCTATTATTGTTCAAGTAAAAATAGGCGCTTTTTACCATCGTTCGCAACAAAATAAGAAGGGTGCTCGATACCGAAAAATTTACAAGCAAAACCAGGTTTATTGTAACCGTATTAACATGCAAAACCGGCAATACCCAGATATTTATAACAAACAGGTATAGCATGCTGCTTATAAACACCGAGCTGAAGATGCGCAAAACGTCGCGGGTATTAGAATAACGTATCAATCCGGTATGTATACGCATCGAATACATCACTACGGCTGATATTACGGAGTAAAGACCGGTATAAACAAAGAAATAGCCCCGTAAAATATTGACAAATTCAAACCGCTGAACAATAAAGTAGGAAGTAGAGAATGACCAGGTGACAAGAAACAAATCGACCAGCATAATCAACCATCTCGGAATTACTCTGCTAAAGAGTAGATATTTTTTCATAAAGAAGTGTTGCAGGTAAGATGAGTTAAAGTTAACGTTTTTTAATATACTAACTAAAAATAAATTAAACTAAACCATCCGAAAACCTTCCGCCCCGGCTTTTTTTAACAATAGTTTAATAGGACAAGCGCCCAAACAATTGATACATTAACATGGCCAACGAATAAAAGTTTTAACATGGGATCAAAAAAACCAAGCCCGCTGACCGAGAAACCTATATCGCAATATTATATGTTTTTGATATAAAATATCTTTATTGACCTTACATAAAGTTGATTTTTTTTAGAAAAAAATCAGTCGTTAAGGGGTAACCTGTAAATGGAAACGGAATTTAATACTTACAGGTAATGTTTCATTGCGTTGCGCCAGTTCTTATTTGTTGCCGGCTATCGCGTTTATGCATTAATATCGGTTTGACTATGAGATAAACGGCCATTAACGGCAGAATAGAAACAGCAAATAAACCGGCGGTTGAAAAGCCCCGCGCAAATATGATCAGACAAATAATGCCTCCCTGCAGCAATGCATAGCACGACGAAATAAGCAGATGTGATACCCGATGTTCGTTAGCCAATAACTGATAAAAATGCAGCCGATGGGCTTTAAAAATATTTTGCTTTAATAGTAACCTATGTGCTATAGTCATTACAGAATCGATACCATACACCGCCATAAAAAGTATATATGCCCAATTGTGCGTTAAAAAAACAAGCTTTAAAATGAGAAAAGTTAGCCAAAAAGCCACGGACACGCTGCCCACGTCGCCGGCAAAGCATCGCGCCTTGTGCCGGAAATTATAAAAAAGAAATACCAGGCACGCTAATAGCGGGAGCCAGATCATATCGGCATCGATAAAGTTCACCCTGTATAAATTGATGTATTGAAGGCCGGCTAATATAACCAGAGTATAGCCACCCATTATTCCATTGATGCCATCCATAAAATTATACATATTGATGATACCTATCACCATGATGTATAATGCTGCCACCACGTACGGCGGGAAAGAACCGAAAATATGCAGAAATATAAATATAAGTGTCACGGCTATCAGATGGCACAAAAGCCTTATCCTGTTTGAAAGCGTCAGCCGGTCATCCAGAAAACTGATAGCGCCTATTGTAAGTGCGCCCAATCCCGGAATCCAATACCGGGTATAACAAACAGTTGCTACTACTACCGCAAAAAGAAATATTATGCCTGCCCCTCTTATCGTTATTTCGGCATGCGAACTGCGTTCATTTGGATGGTCGATAATGTTATAACGATCGGCTATTTTAAAATAAACCTGCATCGCGACGATAAAGAGTATAAAAACGAGCAAGTAAAATATCGGCATCATTGTGAATTAAAACTCCTTATTGTTGCGTACAATCCATCAGCGGATGATACAGGTAAATGAATTACCCCAAGGGCTTTTTTTATCTTGCGATTTGAAACCACATAACTTTCCGTCAGCTTCTTTAAACGCTCCGAGTTCAGCGGCAAATGAACGATATCACCAATCCGGGCCATTGTTCTGATCAATACAGGACTTACTTTCCATAGTTTTGATCTCTTGCCGATAGCCTTACCGATAATTCTGATCACTTTATTGGTTGATAAAGATTCGTCATCGGCCATGTTATAAATTCCGCCGGGAATATCTCTGCTGATCAATTGGCCAATGATATACTCAAGGTTCGAGATAGAAAGGAACGATCTTTTGTTCTCAAACGCGGCTAAAGGATAAGGTATACCCTTTAAAACAAATTTATAAAGCAGATTCAGATTACCCTTGTTGCCAGGGCCGTGCACCATGCAGGGCCTCAGAATAAAAACACGTTTACCAGTGCCTGCCTCCTTACTTAAAATGTATTGCTCAGCCTTTTGCTTCGACTGGCCATAAGGAGTTTTAGGCTCGGGCACAATGTCCTCGTATAACTCATCATTAACCGTATCAGCTACCGCTTTAACACTACTCATGTAAATAAATATCCGGGCTTGACTTTGCAAAAACAGGTCAAAAAACCGTTCGGTCAAGTCAGCATTAACTCTAAAATACTCATCCGGTTCAGACGTATTTTTGAGATCATGAGCCTTACCCGCAAGGTGAATAAACGCTTCGGCACCAGTATTCTTTTGATTGCTGAACAACTGGTCCCAGCTTAATTCATTCGAGTGTACCGGATTGCGTGACACTGCAATAACCTGGTCGCCTTTTTGTATTAGATAGTTTGCCAGGTTTTTGCCTATGAAACCATTCGCCCCGGAAATTAAAACTCTCATGATATTTATTAATACGAATCAGCTATTCAAGACGTCGGCGTACAAATTTAATGTACTATCCACAACGGACCGTATTGAAAAATTTTCCTCTGCTATTTTCCTCGAGTTAACTCCCATTTGCTTTCGCATTGCCGCGTCATTAAACAGCCAAAGCATCTTTTCCGCAAGGTCATCGACGTTCTTCTGTTTCACCAGGTAACCATTAAAACCATCGCTTACACATTCCTTACAGCCGGGCATGTCCGTCGTGATTATCGGCCGGCCTATGGCACATGCCTCTATTAAAGCTTTGGGCACGCCTTCACGATAATAGGTCGGCAGTACCACTACCTGGCAATTTTTGAGTACCGTCCGCATACCTTTTTGAAAACCTATCCATTCAATATATCCCGGCTCCTGCATAGCGAGAAGTTCATTTTCGGGCACTCCAGTCTTATTACCCGGATCCAGGGCGCCAGCCAGCAATATTTTAGCTTTCCCTTTCAATCGATCTTTCAGCACCCTTGCCGCGTCGACCAAAGTGGCAACCCCTTTATCGTACAGCATCCTGGCCGGAAAAACAAAAGTCACCTTATCGTCCACGTCTGTCTCCTCAGCAGCGTAGAATTTAAACTCATCCAGGTCTACACCAGAGCCTTTGATTCGTATGCAATGCTTGAGATCGGTAAGGCCCATATTGATGAAATCAGCTTGGTCGGCCTTATTCTGGAAAATGAAGTTAACCTGCTCCCGCTTGTACGCAATTTTCATCAGCATCCTTATGAAGCGCTGCAGCACTCCCTTACGGCCTTCAGAAAAATTGTATCCCATCCCGCTTATTGCATTGATCACTTTAATTCTTTTAAAGAATGTAGCTGCCAGGCTGCCGTAAATGTTAGGTTTGATGGTAACCAGGTGTACCAGGTCAGGCTTTCCCCGTTTGAAAAGTTTGTACAAAAACCTGAAAGTTCCAAGTTCACTGATCAGTGAAGTACCCGAACGTGAAAATGGCGCGTCGATAACTTTTAATCCCTGACGTTCTATTTCGCCAAGCTTCCCGGTGTTCGCAGTTACAATAGTTACGTCATAACCGGCATCCTGTGCAGCTTTCGCAATCGGCAATCTATGCGACAAAAAAAACCAGTCGACATTGACTATGATAAAAAGTTTTATTTCCCTCAACAATTTTTAATTTGATTATATCCAATAAAAGCAGAGTTTAAAACTTTGCTTTTATTGATAGAAAATTTTTTTTCCCAGTAATCATTGCTGCAACTGTTTTCGAACATCATTGTCGCCGGGCTGATACGACGATCCATCTTGTCGTAAAACTCTGACATTATTAAATTTAATTGCTGCCCCATTTCGGAAACTCTTATACATCGAAAAAGATGTATTATTATTTTTCCATTTAGCATTATCGATATCGATATGTCCTGCAAAAGGCCGCTTGCCATCTGGTCCTGTTAAATTATGGAAACCGAATCCAATACCCGAGCCATCATCTATGTGATTGTTGATGCGAATATTGAGACTTTTTTGTTTAACTCCCGAAAGCCTGTCCAATACAATCAATATTCCATGCTTCATATTATTGTATGTTACTGCATTTTCTATATCGATATTGTCAGCGTCATCCTCGTTGGTATTAGGTTCGATATCTATTCCGGACATTGGCATTGTACCATTTGTATTCGAAACTAAAGGAGACTGTATCAACAATCCTACAACACTCACTACTGATATTCCATTTCTGCGGTTATTGTCTAGTACTGGATAATAGAGTGCAATATTGTGACTCGGCGCGATGCCCTTACCAATATAAATTCCGTCACCCCAGCAATCTGATATATGTGCGTCGTATATTTTCACACCATCGCAACCAGCTATCCATATTCCCATGCCCCACTCGCCCTTGGCGGCTTTGTGCTGATCTCTATCACCCTGAATAATAGGACCATAAAGAGTTACATTTTTTAAATTATTTAATCTAATAGCCTGATAATTAGATTGAGAATTGGGCATCATGATTAATTTGGATTGTTCCTTAAAGATCAGGCAACTGTTACTTATCAATGTTAGGCCCCGCGGGCCTATCATAACCGGAAAGTTCGGGAATATTACATTGGCATGTGCTTGGATACCCTGCTGCAGATAAGTGGTATAATCAACTGAACCGTCCGTTACATAGCCTTGCGGAAGGCTGTTTGTCAAGTCAAAAGCTAAACCCTTTAAACTGTCGATCTTTTGTTCATAAGAAGACTGATCGGGCTGAGATATCTTATACTTATCGGGTATCTTTTTGTAGTGAAACGCAGGGTTTTGCGCATTACAGTTAACTTGAATAAATATAACTAATATCAAACTTGATATTAGCCATACCTTAGCTGGGGTAAAATGAAATAACCTTTTCATGATTACTATTGTTTTTTCTACATAACGAAATAAAAAGACCTGTGTTTTACGACTTTGTACCCTTCGACGAAGAACTGTGTATATTTACATGTTCCATACTACTCTTTTAACATAGTCAGTATAACTTATCAATATACGCACCATCTTTTCCGAAACATTCGGCATGGAATAATCAGCTACTCTCCTGAAGGTTCTTTTTTCGCCCCGTTCCTGGTATTGTAACTGGGTTAATCCCTGTATAATGCGTTCAGGTCTCATTCCTACCATCATCACAGAAGCTTCTTCCATCGCTTCAGGACGTTCATGCGCTTCCCTGATGTTTAATGCAGGAAAATTCAATATCGACGACTCTTCGGAAATAGTACCACTATCCGACAATACGGCGTAGGCATTCATCTGCAATGCATTGTAATCATTAAATCCCAGCGGTTTTAGGAATTGTATTTCGGGTTGCGCTTGTACCTTCTTAGCCTCGATCATATTGCGCGTTCGCGGATGTGTGCTTACTATAACCGGTAAATGATAGGTTGATGCAATAAGGTTCAAACTTTCGATCAGCCCCTGAAAATTTTTCTCACTATTTATGTTTTCTTCACGGTGTGAGGAAACAACGAAATATTTATGCTTTTCAAGGTTCAAACGGCTATGTATATCTGAATTGCTGATGGCGGGGAGGTAATAGTTCAGCACCTCGAACATCGGCGAACCAGTCTTGATCACCCTGTCGGCCGGCAGCCCTTCACGCAGCAAATATTCCCGCGCAATATCACTATAGGTTAGATTAATGTCTGAAATATGATCTACTATCCTCCGGTTGGTTTCCTCTGGGACGCGCTGATCGAAACAGCGGTTCCCGGCCTCCATATGGAAGATTGGTATATGGCGCTTTTTTGCCGGGATGGCGCAAAGGCAACTGTTGGTGTCACCCAGCACCAGGAACGCATCCGGTTGCTCGCTCGCAAGTAGCGGATCGATCTTGATTAATATGTGGCCGATCGTTTCGGTAGCTGTCGCCCCGGCAGCATTCAGGAAGTGGTCGGGCCTGCGTATGCCCAGATCTTCAAAAAAAATCTCATTTAGTTCGTAGTCATAATTCTGGCCCGTATGAACCAGGATATGCTCTATGGCATCCGACCGGTCAAGCGCAGCCATCACCCTCGACAACCGGATGATCTCGGGCCGGGTACCAACTACGGTCATTACCTTTAGTTTCGATCTCATTTTATCGCTTAAATATCGGGCAAATTAAACATTCTCAAAATAGGTATCCGGGTCGGCCGGATCATAAAATTCATTTATCCAGAAAATGGTATACAGGTCATCCTCCCCTATGTTCTTTATGTTATGCGTATACCAAACAGGCATATCTACGTACGCCGGTTCATCGCCTGAAAGATAAAAGTCCATCACTTCGCTGGTACCTATCCGACGCAGCTGGATCAGCGCTTTGCCTTTAATCACCGCGAAACGTTCGATCTTCCTGGTATGAAAGTGATTCCCGCGCGTAATTCCCGGAACCGTGGTAGAAAACGACACCTGTCCGCCTATCTCCAACCTGATCACCTCGACAAACGAACCCCTTGCATCGGTGTGTTTAGTGAACTTGACCGGGAAATGGCGCTTCACATCCATATAACACCTGAATGTGTTAAACAGCTTTATTTCAAAGCCATTTTCCAGTTCGGGTATCACCCCGTTGTCGGCATATTGGGCCTTATAATTTTGAAGCAAAGCAAGTATCGCGCTAACCTTATATTCATCGGTATGGGGGATAAACAGGCGGTCACTGCCTTGTCCGTGTTGAATTTCATTAATAATGGCTGTCACAAGATCGCCGACATAGATCAGCTTCACCATACCATCAACCTCTATTCGGGGATCCTCGTTGTGATTTAACTGGTGGCAAAATGTGGCTATGAACGAATTGTAATATGGATGGCCAAAGGGTCCGAACACATTGGGGATGACCATGCCGGTAAATTTACCGCCTGATCGTTTGGCCCAGGCGGTAAAAAGCTCACGCCCTTCCCTTTTGCTTTTCCCATAGATATTTTCACGATCTTCCTGAGAGGATGACGAAAACAACACATGCGGCATGCTGCCGTTTTTTTCCATGGCATTGATAAGTTTTCTTACCAGGATGATATTGGTTTCATAGATCACTTCGGGATCGTTGTGCCTGTTCATTGCCGCCAGGTGGACGATCACATCGCATTTGGAAACGAAATCGCGGAGTTTGTCATCATCATCAAAAAATTTCTTGTCGTATGAAATGCGCTCATAACCTGGCATCAGCCCGATAGTGTTGAACAAGTGCTGGCCGACAAATCCCTGCTGCCCGGTAATACCAACTTTGATCATTGTTTTGGGTCGATAACGGTTAAATATTGTTTAAATTTTCCGGTATATATGCGATAGTCAAAATACTCTTCGGCGGTCTTTCGCGCATTTACCCGCATCGCAGTTCTTTCCCTGAGACTTGAGCGGCATATCGTTTCTAAAGCTTTGATAAGGCTTTCAGGCGAATGATCGTCACAAACAAATCCTGTTTCTCCATTTCGAAGGTAAAGATGCAAATCGCTTGTTAAATTAGCGATAACCGGAGTGCCGGCGCTCATGCTTTCCACAAATTTGGTCGGGAATCCCGCCTGCGCCATTCTTTCGGGCTTCCGCAATAAAACGCTAAAATCAGCTTGTCGTACTAAATCAACCGCTTCGCTGTGTGACACTTTTCCGATGGTCTGGATGCATGGCGGCAAATGTTTAATATTTCTTTTTTGCATAGCCGCGTAACTAAGAATGTCCGCGCCGGTTAAGCCTGCTACCCTGAAAATTAGTTTTTGGCCGTCAGGGTCGATCCTGAGCATTGCTTCAAGATAGTTATCAAATAAGTCCTTATGGCCGGGCGTTCCGGTGTAGGCAATCGTGATCTTCTCGTTCTTACTTTCGCCCGTATTTGCCGCTATCTCTTCGAGATCAACAGTTGGAGGTACAACAATCACATTGCCATGCTTTGATACATAGTATTTCTGCAAGTAACTACTAATTGCAATAATGTTCTTCACTTTTACGGAATAATATCGCATAGCCAGCTCGATATTCCAGTAATAGGGCGAAAGCAAAAGCTTCAGTTTGCTTACCGCATCGTACCATTCCACGGCATCAAAAATCAGCGTAACCTTATTTCGTCTGCACCAGGGTATCAGCCGCATAAAATAGGGCGAATAACCGCTGTAGAGAATGATAAAAGACGGTTTTTTCTCCATACCATCAAGCCACCGGATAGTTTTTTTTCCAATGGTAAGGTATTTCATGTGCTTTAAAAATGAGGGTAAGTGCTCACCGGTTCTTTCCCCGGTTGAATGCACTTCAAAGCCTTCGAACTCCGTTGGCTGCCCATTGGGCATTTGTCCGGTTACTATAGTAACATCATAGCCGGCAGCTTTTAACGATTTTGCATTGCCCAGTATTCTTCTCGCCGCAGCCCCGCCATTTGGAAACGAAAAAGGGCCAACATATGCTATTAGTGGCAAACCCATATTTTAACTTGGATATTGCGCTGCAGTCAAGTCACCCAAAACTTCGCGTTGTATGTAAGGTTGTTTGAGCAAAAGCAGTTTCATGCCCTCCACATCTAATCGCTGCGTATTATGAGAATGGTAGTCTTCACTGCGCGAAAGTTTTGTTTCTCCTTCTGAAAAATACAGGTTGTAATTCAGATTGCGGTTATCGGCCGGTATGCGAAAAAAAGCACCCATATCTTCCGCCCGTTGCATTTCCTCCCGGGTACATAAGGTTTCGTACAGTTTTTCGCCATGGCGCGTTCCAATTATCCTGATTTCGTTGTCGGCGCCGCTTAGTTCCTTCAGTGCCACGGCCAGGTCGCCTATGGTGCCGGCCGGCGCTTTGTTAACAAAAAGGTCACCCTGTTTACCATTGATGAAAGCGAAAAGCACCAGTTCAACTGCATCCTCGAGCGACATCAGGAAACGCGTCATATCAGGATCGGTAACTGTTATATCCTTGCCTTCCCTGATTTGTTTGAGGAACAAGGGTATAACCGACCCTCTGGACGCCATCACATTGCCATAACGTGTCAGGCAAATGGTAGTATTCCCTGAAATATTTCTTGATGCAGCGATAGCCACCTTCTCCATCAGGGCTTTGGATATCCCCATAGCATTAATGGGGTATGCAGCCTTGTCGGTACTCAGGCAGATTACTTTTGAAACATTGTTGGCCACAGCGGCATCGATGGTGTTTTGTGTACCAAATACGTTTGTCTTTGTTGCTTCGAGCGGAAAGAACTCGCACGATGGCACTTGTTTTAAAGCGGCAGCATGAAATACATAGTCGACACCGCGCATTGCCAACTCGATACTTTTATAATCCCGCACGTCGCCTATATAAAATTTCAGTTTTTCATTTTTAAGCTGGTTACGCATATCGTCCTGTTTCTTCTCGTCTCTTGAAAAGATGCGTATCTCCTTAATGCCGGTGTGCAAAAAGCGGTTCAGAACGGCATTACCGAATGAACCCGTGCCACCTGTAATGAGTAAAGTCTTATTATCAAACATTTGCTTATTCGTTTAAACTAGTTCCAATCGTTGTAGCTGATAAAGTCCTCTTTTTCATATAAAATTTTGCTGTATTAAAAACCGAAACAAGCTCGTGCCGCATTATTGTCAAGTATATTACGTAAAAGCAAGCAAAAACAACAAAACCCAAAAGCGGTTTCAAAAACCACGTACTGATCACGAAGACTATCGCAAGTATATTTTCCAACACCTGATATTTCAATATGGATGCCTGCATGATCTTTGCAATATATCTTTCGGCAACAAAGCTCCTTATCGCCACAGCCAAAGTCATAGAGACAACAACGGCGTAAATATTTCGAAATATAAAGGCGCTTATACTGCAAAGAACAACACTTACTATCAAACTAAATAAATTTATCATGAGCAGCAATTTTTCTTTTCTCATCACCTTCAGATAAGTGCTGCATAACATTTCAAGTTTACCGTCAAAGGTACATAAGGGGAGTAAAATAATCAGATAGTTCAAACTATCTTTATACTTCGGGAGCCATAAAGTTAACAGATAGTTTATGGGCAAATAGAAAATAAAAACACTGCTTAATAGTATACCCAAAAAATCGCGGCTTACCAGATAAAACCTTTTTTGCTGATCCGGGGTAACCTGACGCAACATTGGAAATAGAACTATACTAACCTGGTAAATAAATATAAGAAAAAACCCTGTAAGCGAAAGGGCAAATGATAATTTACCAAATGCATTAATGCCCCAGGATCTGTCGATCATAAAACGGCCGACACCCAATATCAGGCCACTCGCGATGTTCGAGATCATAAGTTTTATACCAACCGAAACATTGCTATAAATACTTTTAACTGCAGTTTTAAATGACAGAAGTTTGGCAAATGCTATTCGCCTGCCGGTATATAAGCAATATATAAGTGCAATTGATTTGCTAAGCAAGTAAAGAAGTACAAATGGCTGAAAGTGTTTTACCCTAACACCTAACAGGAGAATAATTGACGCAATAAAAAAAATCTTATCTAATACTACAGATAGTGAAAAATTTACTATTTTATTTGTAGCTTGAAACAGATATCCAAAAAAGATTATAGTATTATAAAGCAATATATAAACAGCGGTCGCCATCAGAACAAAGCTCCTCAAATTGTCTGCGACACCCAACCTGGCATATATAAATATTCCCGTGCAGAAAACAAATTGAGCGGCCATCGACAACCACAACTGGGAGCCTATAAGTCCATGATCCAGTTGCTCATAACTTACTCCGCCATACCTAAGGTACAAGCCATCATTTAAACCGAAATGGAAGAAGCCGGAATAGCCGACATAAAATAAAAACAGCTGCCAATAGCTAAATTCAGTTATGCCCAAAGTTTTTGGAACAATTAGCGACATCAATATACTGAGAAGCAACGAGACCCCTTGCGCAGCAAATACATAAAATAAATTTTTGAAAGTTGTTTTGACTCTATCGACGTTACCCGACCGCATGTTTCTTCCTTGATATATTGTGTTCTCAGGTCATTTTATTAGGCAGTCTGACACTCCACAGTTTACGCATAAAGATGAATATTTGAAATGGAAGAAGCTGATAGGCAAATTTAATGAGTTTCAGTCGTAGTGGCATTTTAGCAACTGTTTGCGGATCATCAGACCATGGCGACACTGCCTTATACCGCAAGTACCAGTCCTTCAAAGGATGTGTGCAATTAGCATTCCAAGGGCGGTTATAAAACGCTGACAAATAATGTATAATGGCGGGGTTTGATTTTGCGGCATCGATCTCAGCTTGCGAATAAAAGTCAGATCCAGTCATTTTAATTATTTCGTCAGCCTTAAAAAACAGTAGCCCGCTCATGAGATTATACCTGGGGTTTAGCACAAGTATTTTTCCGCGGCAGACGCCATTTATTACTCCTTCGCTATGGACGGGGGGAGCCCCATTGTACTTAGCTATAAACTCGACGAACTTTTCTTCGATATTATGCTCCCGCCAGGCTTTCAGGTTAATAAGCACAATCCCATCGTTAATAAATTTATCGTCTCTCCCCATCATAATTTCCGCCTTTAGTTCGCGCGACGCGATCGTTTGAACACCGCCAACTAAGTTATCTCCCATATCAATTCGCCAAAGCTCACGCAACGAGCCTGCGACAATAGTGTCGCTATCAAGATACAGTATTTTATCGCATGCTTCGAACTCACTGAAAAATAATTTAGCATATATTGTTTCAATATGCCGACCAACCGCACCGATTTGCAATTCCTCGCATAGTGAATCAAATGCAATTAGGTGTAATTTTCGATGATATTTAGAGATTAAATTTTGTAATATGTTCTTTGAATTATCGGTGATATCCTTATTGATTAGATAAACGTTTATATCTTCTATGTCCTTATTATTCTCAAATAGGGATATCATTGAAATACCTGTATGATTTACATACGCCTCATTACAAGCATAAGCTATATTTAATATCATAATCTTTGTCAAAATCGACAACATCCAGTCTGATTCGTCGCCACGTTGTCGCACAGATACCAGTCAATCTCGCCATACTCATCTGTATTCACCATAACGCAATCTTTCTCTTTTTGCATCTTGCTCTTTGTTAAATATTGAATAATACGGATACCAATAATTGTATCGGCGTGTTCCCATTGCATATCGGGAGGTGTCGTCAAAGTAGGGATATAACTGCACAAAGCTAATAAGTGCAAACAAGAAGCCAACAGTAAGATATTTTGCCATTGCGATTGGGCGGTATCGAAATAATTTATTTAAAAATTCTGTCAAAAATGTCACATATATAATTGTCATATAATTGTTAAAGCGTGCAAAAATCGGGATGTAGATAGTAACTATACCTATCCCAGCCATTACGAGTATAAGGAAGGAAAACCTATACGTATATTTTAAAAATTTTTGGCCTATATATAAAAGATAAATGGGCAAAATACAAAACCTTACTACGTTTATTATTGTTCCAAATATGTTCAGATTGAAATCTTTATACGTTTCCGCTTTACTCTCAATTCGTTGGTTAAAGTAAAAAAGGGCAAGTAGCGTATTTATTTTTTCCTGAAATATAAATAGCACGGAAAAAACGCAAATTAATAACCCGACTGTCCATTTGTTAAGTTTTAACATCGAAAAAAAAGGTATGACAAATAGAACAATTGCCGACGAGTGAATTAAGAAGGCTACAGCTGAAATCAAATAATATATTAAATATCTTTTTTGTTGATAGTATTTTAAAGAAACAAGGAAAACTGCTGATGCCAAAGATTCTCTAAGAATCTCCATATTGAAATATAAATAGGCAAACATGTAGTAAAGCAAGATACCAGTAAACCGATATTGGGTATTGCGCTTAATAAATCTAAAAATGATGGTATTGACTATCAAGGCGTGCATACATTGCAGGAAAACAAAGTCGGGGTTGATCGACCTACAAATCGAACTGAACACTACCCACAACGGATCCCATCTGCTTCCTATAAAATTGTATTTAAGCAATTGGGAGAAATACGGAATTTGATCATATTCGTCGATATAACTCAAAGTGTCTCCTCCTACACGATATCTTAAACCGGCTATGCAAACGAGTACGATCAGCATTAATGTGTACCAAAAACCCTGACCGGTACGAACGTTAAATAAATCGTATTGAAGGGATAAGAACAGCAAAAAAAGTAGTACGACGATGTATATCACTGATTTGAGGCTTTACTTGATCGGGAAAAATCCATTACTCAAGAATGGTACTTATTACAACCTTGCATCCACAATTTCATTTGGAAGTAAATTTTTTACGTCGTAGATAACCCTTTTGCTTTTACATAGTGATGGTATGTCAATTGCAGCGAATTCACGATGAGCAACGGCTAATATGACGGCGTCAAAATCTTTCAACCCTGATACTTCCCTGATTGATTTAAGTCCGTACTCGCGCATAAGTTTATTTGGATCTGCTAATGGATCACAAATCGTAACACTTGCGTGATATTCTTTTAACGTATCAACTATATCGACGATTTTTGTATTGCGTACATCGGCGCAATTTTCCTTGAATGTAACACCCAAAACAAGAATTTTGGCATTTTTCGGGTTAATTTCCTTTCCAATCATTGCTTGGATAACCTGCCGAGCAACATATTCGCCCATGCTGTTATTCAACTTCCTCGCGGTCACAATCAACTCAGGATAATAGCCAGAGTTTTGTGCTTTTTGCGCTAAATAATATGGGTCAACACTCACACAATGGCCACCTACTAAGCCTGGTTTGAATTTAAAAAAATTCCATTTCGTTCCGGCTGCTTCTAACACTTCGTTGGTACTAATGTGCATGCGGTTGAACATTTTCGCTAATTCATTCACAAAGGCTATGTTAACATCACGTTGAGCATTTTCGATAACCTTTGCTGCTTCAGCCACCTTTATAGAGGTGACTTTACAAGTACCTGCTTTTACTATAGAACGGTATAATGCATCAACAAAATTAGCTGTTTCCAGTGTCGAACCAGATGTTATTTTTACAACGTTGGGAATAGTATGCTCTTTGTCACCTGGATTTATGCGTTCAGGAGAATATCCTACAAAAAAATCAGTGTTAAATTTCAACCCTGATACTTTCTCCAAAACTGGAACACACTCTTCTTCTGTCGCTCCGGGATAAACGGTCGACTCATAAATAACAATGTCGCCACGCTTAAGTACGGTACCAGCCGTCTTGCTCGCGTCTAACAATAGAGATAGATCTGGACGATTGAATTCATCAACATGAGTCGGAACAGTAATAATATAGGTGTTACAGTGCTGCAAATCTTCGATTTGACGAGAGAGAAAGAGCCCGGTGGAATAACTGTCCCGATTTGCTTTTATTACACTAAGAAGAATGCTGCTCTGAGTCTCGAGAGTACTGTCATAACCTCTTGAAAGCTCGTCTACCCGGCATTCATCAATGTCAAACCCGACCACATGGTAATGCCTTGCTAATTCTGCAGCCAGAGGTAACCCAACGTACCCCAAACCTATTATAGCAATTCGGGGCTTGTTATTCTGGTTAGTCTCATCTATGCCCAAATATCCATCATACATGGTATAAACTATTTTCTTAACGTCGCCGGCAGTGTCGTTGTCTGTAATCACACCAAGCTTATTCGGTCCTTTTGAAGATTTTACTCAACAGACTATTTTTTTCCACTGAATCTTCATGGTAATAACCGCCGTAACCATAGCCGTAACCATAGCCATATCCATAGCCATATCCATAGCCTTTCTGAATATCAATAGAGTTTAGAATGATATTCAAATTGTTGAATTTCTTATTCTGGTAAAGATTATCAATTACTCTAATTATGCTTTTTGCAGTGTAATTATGTCGAACGATAAACATTGTAGCATTCGCATAGGCGCCAAGTATTTGTGCATCCGTTACTAATCCAATCGGGGGGGCGTCAAGAATAATATAGTCAAACTCTTCTTTAAGCAACTTAATGAGTTTACTGATGTAACCGTTACCCAATAATTCCGCCGGATTTGGAGGAATCGGTCCACTAGGAATAATATAATAGTTGGGCTGCAAAGGTATTTGCATTAAAATTTCCTTATAATCCGTCTTTCCGATTAAGTACGTCGACAACCCTTTAGAATTATCCATGTTCAAGCCCACATGGAGTTTAGGTTTTCGAAGATCCAGCTCTAATATCACCACTTTTTTCCCTGCCATCGCCAGACTTGCCCCCAGATTCAGTGAAATAAATGACTTCCCCTCACCGCTAATACTTGATGTAAAAAGTATTACCTTTTCATCTGATTTTGGCAACACAAACTGCAGATTTGTCCGCAACGATCTAATTTGCTCTGAAACCATGGACCTTGGCTTTTCAACCACGAGCAATGCCGTCGTAGCGTCCGAATGAGATATTTCAGCCAGAATTGGGGCTGTTGTGGCGTTTTCAATATCAGCTCGTTTGGTTACCCGGAAATTTAAGATATCCCGGAGATATATAACGGACGACGGAAATGCTATTCCGAGTAGCAAAAACATGGCATAAATCAATGGTTTAACCGGCTTTACCGGGTCCTTGCTGCAACTCGACCGGTCAATGATACGACTATCCGCCACTCCTGAGGCAAGGTTCATCGCAGTCTCTTCCCGCTTCTGCAATAAATACATATAGAGCGTATCTCTCAAATGCTGCTGGCGCATTACATCTAGCAATCCACGCTCTTGTATCGGTACTTGCTTTATAATAGTCTCAAAATTTCCATTCTTCTCCTGTAGTTGCGCACGTGTAATCAAAAGGCCCTTTTTCAAATTCTGAACAGACGAGGTTATTGCATTTTTCAGTGCATTGATCTGATCGCTGTAAGAGCTAACTAAAGGGTTTGTCTCGGGCACAGTTTGTAAAAGCGCCAACCTTTTTTGCTGTACATCGCCCAATTGCTGAACGAGCCCCAACAACGTTGGGTCGTCAATACCGAGCATCGAAGGTAAATTTGACGGTTGGCTATTATCGTTTGATACATAAATTTCAAGATTATGTAATACTTCCAATTGGATACCTACTTTTGATAGCTGCGCATCATTATCGCCAACATTTTGCAGTAATATTTGCGATTGCGTACCAATATTGGCTATCCCTTTGCTAACTTTATATTGTTCGACACTTTGTTCCGAGGACCCGAGCTGATCCTTAATGGTATTTAGCCTGTCATCGATAAAAGCCAAAGTCTTCGACGCTACTTTGTTTTTATCTTCTAATGCAGCCTGATTGTATTCTTCTACCAGCTTATTAAGAAAATCTATTCCTCTTTGCGGTATCGCATCTTCTAATGTTATCACAAGTACTGATGCCTGCTTGCTTACGGCGTCGACCTTGAGGTAGTCGTCATAATGCTGCAACATATCAGCCATGTCGTTAAACTTAACACTTATTAACGCATTTTCCGACGAAACTGGAAAATTGACATTCGGAACTATCTGAATTAATCCATCTTCAGTTTGAAAGGGGTATCTGATATTCACTCGCTTCCCATTCACTTCGGCCTCATTCTGGTTCACAAGTCTGATTAACAACTTGTCTTCAAAAGCAGTGGGCCCGGATGGTTTTAAAAGCGTTGCTTCAAAAGGGAGATTATTGTACAACTCCCTTTTTCGCACACCCGCGGTGTTATAATATGATGTTTCAAGCTTAAGTGCCCTAATAACATTGGCAATAATAGTTTTCGAACGTATTATTTGTATTTCGTTGTCGATGATTTTATCAGATGTAAAAAGATCCAGATCTTTTAGTAAATCATTTTGAGCGCCTGGATTGTCTTTATTATCCTTAATTAATAGTTGAGTTTCTATTTTATATAGAGGGGTTGTTAATTTGGTATATATATACCCCAAAATCAAGCAAATCACTATAGAGAACGCAAACCACTTCCAGTGTCTTAAATAGGTGAATATCTTTTCTCTCAAATCCGCAGAATGGTTATCCCGATCCTTCAAATCAGCTATGTTTTCGTCAATCATATATTGGTACCGGTAATTAGTCGATTGTTATCTTTTGCTGTAAACGAAAATAATTGCGATAAATGACAATGCACTTAGTACTATAGGCAATATTTGGTATATTTTATCTGTTTGCGCAATTCGGCCCCTGCTTGGTTCAACATATACTACATCATTGGCGTGAAGATAGTAGAAGGGCGAATTATAAACATCGCGGGTGGTTAGATCTATTCGGCCAAAAACTTTTTTACCTTCTTCATCACGAATGACCAGGACGTTGTCACGCCTGCCGAAAATCGTCATATCGCCGGCCAGACTTAATGCCTCAGGCAAGGTAATACTTTCGTTTGGTATTACATAAACGGAAGGATGCAGAACCTCACCCAACACCGATATCTTGTAATTAAGAAATCGAACATTAACCGTTGGTTC
>DASZYQ010000043.1:0-32790 GCA_035545315.1 Mucilaginibacter sp.
CAATTACGACCTGCTCAAAAAAATGTCATTCTATTACGGGATGGAAGTTAACGAGGTGAAAAGCCTTTTAGCTATCGACGGCTATAACCTGAACTATACGCTTGCTGCCTTGAAATTTGCCAAAAAGGCCAACGGTGTATCAAAACTACATGGTGAAGTAGCACGCGAAATGTGGAACAGTAATCCGGGGATTTGCGAGATCACTTCCATTACTAACGCACAAAATAAAACCTACTGGAAGGATGAAAAGCTGGAACAGGCGCTGGCCGGCAAAGATGATGGTGCGATCGTAACCCAGAAAAAAGAATTAAAGCGCGAACTGTTCAAACTAATCGCTAACCAATGCGGCAAATTATTTGACGAGAATGTGCTTACCATTGTTTGGGCGCGACGTTTTGCCGGCTATAAACGCGCCGACCTGATGACCTACGACTGGGACCGGTTTATTAAACTGGTATACAGCACCGAAATGCCCGTACAGTTGATCTGGGCCGGGAAGCCCTATCCGGAAGACTACGGCGCAATAAACCAATTCAACCAGATCATACGAAAAATGTGGCCCTTCGCCAATTGCGCGGTTCTGACCGGATACGAGTTGGGCTTATCGGCTATGTTGAAAAAGGGCTCGGACGTTTGGCTGAATAATCCGCGTATGTACCGCGAAGCGTCGGGTACCAGCGGTATGACTGCGGCTATGAATGGGAGCATCAACCTTTCGCTGCCCGATGGGTGGGTGCCTGAGTTTGCCAGGGATAAAGAGAACTGCTTTGTAATACCCCCGGCTGACGATCACTTGCAGCCGCAGGAAAAGGATCACCTGGAATGCCAGGGCTTGCTGGATATTATCGATCATGTAATAAGGCCGATGTACTACAATGATCAAAAGAAATGGGTGGGAATGATCAGAAAGGCGGCAACCGACGTTGTTCCTATGTTCGATTCGGGCCGGATGGCCGACGAATATTATAAAATTATGTATAACGCATGAAATGAAAAAAGCTCCTCATAAAGGAGCTTTTTAAATCTTGCCACGGTACGTGCCAGTTTATTTTTGACGGTGTATCCGGTGATGCATTTTGTGATGTTTCCAGTGATGGTGCTTGGTCTGGGCCGACACTGTGGCAACCTGCAGGCATACAACAGCCAAAGCGGCTACGAAAATTTTGATGAATTTCATGGGGGTTTTAATTTTATTAGTTAAAGCTACTACTATAGGTTAACAACGCAATCGGCGTTTCTAAATTGTTACATAATATATTTTCCGTCTTACGGACGTGGTGGCGCAGGTGGTGGCGGTGGCAATTTCGGGCGCGGCGGACGATGGATATGTATTTTATGCAGATGTATCCTGTGCAAATGCAGATGCCTTGGTGGTGGCGGCGGAGCATGAGGCGGTCTTGGCGGTGGCGGTGGCAACTGCTGCGCATCGGCGGCCAGTACGCCCGTCAAAGCCATTAGCAGGCCGGTCAAAATAAAAACTTTGTTGATCTTCATAGTAAAAAAATCAGGTTCTGAATAATTTGGTAGAACAGCAAAGGTAACACTTTGTTTCATGTGAGGGCTTCTGGGTGTGTTTTGTTACTTTTGGAGCTCACAGGAAATATGACGGTTTTATCGAACAAGCAAACGGATACTGTTACTGCTATGCAGGAAGCAAAACTGAAGGACCTGGTATACTATGTTGCTGAGAATTCCCCATTCTATAAGGAACTATTTGCTAAAAATAACATCGATCCGGCTGGTATCAGGACACTTGAAGATCTGAAAAAGATCCCAACCACCGAAAAGGACGACCTGCAAAAACGCGAACACGATTTCCTGTGTGTACCTGTTAGCCAAATTGCCGAGTACACTTCCACATCGGGCACGCTGGGCAGCCCTGTAACCATCGCCTTAACGGCAAACGACCTGGACCGCCTGGCTTATAACGAGTACAGCTCGTTCACCTGTGCCGACGGCTCGAAGGATGACATTTATCAATTGATGCTGACGCTCGACAGGCAATTCATGGCAGGTATAGCCTACTACTCGGGTATCAGGAAGATCGGCGCAGGCATTATACGGCTTGGTCCGGGCGTGCCGGCGCTGCAATGGGAAACGATCAAAAGATTGAAGCCGACTTCTATTGTTGCTGTCCCGTCGTTCATTTTAAAGCTGATCGCTTTTGCGAAGCAAAATGGGATAGACATCAACAGCACGTCGGTTAAGAAAGCCATTTGCATTGGCGAGAATATCCGCAATACGGATTTCAGCCTGAATATTTTGGGCAGAAAGATTACCGAAGCATGGAATATAAAGCTTTATTCGACTTATGCTTCTACCGAAATGCAAACCGCTTTTACCGAATGCGGCCAGGGCAAAGGCGGACACTACCAACCAGAATTGGTTATCGTGGAACTTTTAGATGAAAATAATGAGCAGGTGGGTCCGAATACACCCGGGGAGGTGACCATTACTACCCTCGGTGTCGAAGGTATGCCCTTGCTTCGCTACAAAACCGGCGACATGTGCATGTATTATGACGAGCCCTGTGCCTGTGGTCGTACCACCCTGCGCCTGTCGCCATTGATGGGCCGTAAAAAACAAATGATCAAGTTTAAAGGCACGACACTATACCCGCCGGCTTTGTTCGATTTGCTTAACGAACGCGAGGAAATACTGGATTTTGTGGTCGAGGTATATTCCGATGAGATCGGCCTTGATCAGGTGCAGCTCTATATTGTTCCCGCCGATGATAGCGAAGAATGCGACCACAGTATACGGGCTTATTTGCAAGCCCGACTACGCGTCAGTCCGCAAATCAAATATGTTACGTCCGAAGAGATACAAAAGATACAGTTCAACGAAACCGGCCGCAAGGTTATCAAATTCATTGATAGAAGGAGTCCGGAAGTCGGAAAGTCCGCATAAGTCCGAAAGATAATTTCAACTAAAGTTCAAAAACGCATTCATTTTAATCTTAAGCAGGATTGTCTTTCTGACTTTCCGACTTACGCGGACTTTCCGACTTATTTCCTACTTTAGCCCAGGTAATTTAAAAGCTGACAAATAATACTTTTTGCCCATGATACAAATTGGTCAAGGTGCGCTTTCCTTAAACGATTTTGCCGGCTTGGTATTTGAACATAAGGAAGCGGCTTTGGATGAGGTGGCACTGAAAAGGGTGAACACCAATTTTGAGTTTCTTAAAAAATTTTCGTCCAACAAGCTGATCTACGGCATCAATACCGGTTTCGGGCCGATGGCCCAATACAAAGTAAGCGAGGAAAACATCCTTCAGCTGCAATATAATCTTATCCGCAGCCACTCGTCGGGCAGCGGGAAGTTAATTCCGGCGCGGCTGTGTAGAGCTTTAACGGTTGCACGCCTCAACAGCTTCATGCAAGGCTATTCGGGCGTACATCCGGATACAGTTGAGCTGCTAAAGGAGATGGTCAACCACGATATCAGTCCTTGTATCTATGAGCACGGCGGCGTTGGCGCAAGCGGCGACCTGGTGCAACTGGCACATCTTGGATTAGCGCTTATAGGCGAAGGTGAAGTTTGGTTTGAAGGCAAAGTATACCCGGCTATTGAGATATTTAACCGTTTCAATATCAAGCCGCTTTCTATACGCGTCCGCGAGGGATTAGCCATCATTAATGGCACCTCAGCTATGACGGGCATAGGCCTGATCAATATTTTCCAGTCACGCAAGCTGCTCAACTGGGCGGTGTTGTTTTCGGCGATGATCAATGAGGTAGTTCAGGCTTTTGGCGACCATTATTCGCACGAATTGAATATTGTAAAGCATCATAAGGGCCAGAACGCCATCGCTGCGATGATGCGTGATATACTGAAAGACAGTAAAATGATCCGCGACCGTTCGGAACATTTGTATAACCCCGATAACCTGGACCAGGAGGTTTTTGAAGATAAGGTACAGGAATATTACTCGTTGCGCTGCGTAACGCAGGTTTTGGGGCCGGTATTTGACACCATCGCAGGGGCAGAAACTGTCCTGGTTAATGAGCTGAATTCGGTGAACGATAACCCGGTTATCGATCACGAAAATCATAATATTTTCCACGGCGGTAATTTCCATGGCGATTATGTTTCACTCGAAATGGATAAACTGAAAATCGCGATAACCAAATTGTCGATGCTTTGCGAACGCCAGTTAAATTACCTGCTGAACAACAAGCTGAACCAGAAATTTCCTCCGTTTGTGAATATGGGTATCCTGGGCTTTAACTTCGGTATGCAGGGTATGCAGTTTACAGCTACTTCGACGGTGGCCGAAAACCAAAGCCTTTCGTTCCCGATGTATGTACACAGTATCCCAAATAACAACGACAACCAGGATATTGTGAGCATGGGCTGCAACGCGGCGCTGATGGCCAAACGCGTGATCGACAATTCGTTCGAAGTGCTGGCCATTCATTTGGTAACTATACTTCAGGCGATCGATTATCTCGATTGCCACGACCAGCTTTCTTCAGCCTCCAGAAGTTTGTATGACCGCGTAAGGCCGATCTTTCCGAAATTTGTGGAAGACAAGGCGCGTTACAAGGAAATGGAGCTGGTTAAAGATTTCCTGGAGAACTCCGATGATTTCGTTATTTCATCCAAATGAAATGCGCGTTAATCACCGGCGGATCGAGGGGTATTGGCAGGGCCATTTGCCAGAAGTTGGCCGGCATGGGCTATTATGTGCTGGTGAACTACAAAAGCAACCAGGCCGAAGCTAAAAAAACACTTGAGCTAATTGGCGATAAGGGTGAGTTGTTGCAGTTTGATGTGGCTGATAAGGCACAAATACAGCGGGCTTTGGGAGGATGGATAGAAAAAAATGAAGACAAGCCTATTGAAGTGCTGGTAAACAATGCCGGCATCCGCAACGACAGCCTGATGGCCTGGATGGACGAAGCGCAATGGGACAACGTGCTCAAAACCAATCTCGACAGTTTTTTTTATGTGACACGATTGGTTTTGAACGGCATGATCGCTCAAAAATATGGCCGTATTATCAACGTGGTTTCACTTTCAGGGTTGAAAGGCCTGGCAGGGCAGACGAATTATTCCGCGGCCAAGGCTGGTGTTATCGGCGCGACGAAGGCGCTTGCGCAGGAGGTAGCCCGGCAGGGAATCACGGTCAATGCCCTGGCGCCTGGATTTATCAAGACTGATATGACTAAAGGCTTGGACGAAAAGGAATTAAAAGCGCTGATACCCGCCAAACGCTTCGGCCTGCCTGAAGAAGTAGCTGCGGCTGCGGCATTCTTCGCATCACCGGAAGCGTCCTATATTACCGGGCAGGTATTGTCCATCAACGGAGGATTGTATACATGACGTTACCTCTTGAAGACATCGTCCCGCTGATCCCTCAAAAGTCGCCTTTTGTGATGGTAAGCAAGCTGGTCAGCACGAACGAGAATACGACCCTGAGCAGCTTTATAATAGGCCATGACAATATTTTTGTGAGAAACGGGCTGTTTCAGGAAGCCGGCTTGATGGAAAATATCGCCCAGACCGCTGCCCTGCGCGCCGGGTATATAGCCAAAAAAGAAAATAAGCCCGTAGCGGTAGGCTATATCGGCGCGGTAAGTCATTTTGAAATATTCGATCTGCCGGGGGTAGGCGACGAGATCAGCACGATGATCGCGACGCAAAACCAGATATTTGATATCACCGTACTGTCCGGCAGGGTTTGGCTCGACGACCGCCTGATCGCGCAGTGTGAAATGAAGGTGTTCAGCAGGAATGAGTAGTATGCACGGGAAAGATGTTTTTGTGGTCGCTGATAATTTATTCACACCGCTGGGCAAAACAACAGCCGCAAACTTTGCAAATCTGAAACAGGGCAAAACTGCGGTTAAGCAACATCATATTCCCGCTTTATCACCGCAGTCTTTTTACGCTGCGCTATTTGAGGAGAACGCATTTTCAAAAGCGGACAATTATACCAAATTTGAACAACTGCTGATCGCCTCGATTTCCGATGCGCTGCAGCAAAGCGGGGTGAACGCTTCGGATAAGAAGACAGTCCTTATCATTTCCTCAACCAAAGGCAATATCAGCCTGCTTGAAACTGACAAGGATACCCCCGAATTACGAGAACGTATTTCGCTTTCCACTTCAGCAAAATTGATAGCCGAACATTTCGGTTTTGCCAACAAACCTATCATAATTTCCAACGCCTGCATTTCGGGCGTTGTGGCGATCATAACCGGGATGCGCCTGCTGCAAACAGGGCAGTATGAAAATGCTGTGATTACAGGTGCCGATGTTATCTCAGAATTTATTTTATCCGGATTTCAATCTTTCCAGGCGTTAAGCGCCGGCATTTGCAAGCCTTTTGATAAAAGCCGGGATGGGTTAAACCTCGGTGAAGGTGCGGGCACGTTCATACTTTCATCGAACCCTAAATACTCAGGCAATATCAAAGTTCTGGGTGGAGGCATCAGCAATGACGCCAATCATATATCCGGCCCGTCGCGTACAGGCAAGGAGTTGAGCTTCGCTATCGGCCAGGCTTTAAGAGATGCCGGTATTTCGGCTAATGACATTGATTTTATCTCGGCGCATGGCACGGCAACGCCTTACAACGACGAGATGGAAGCTAACGCCACTTCGCTATCCGGCTTAGAGCATGTGCCTTTAAATAGCCTGAAAGCCAACTACGGGCATACACTTGGCGCTGCCGGGCTTATAGAAAGTATTGTATCGATACAGTCGCTAACAGAAGGCATTCTTCTGCCGACAATGGGTTTTGAGGAACGCGGTGTAAGCAAGCCCGTAAACGTATGCGCGGCGCCGTTGCGGATAAAAGCAAGGAATTTTCTCAAAACCGCTTCCGGCTTCGGCGGTTGTAATGCGGCGCTGGTTTTTGGCAAATAATGGGTTATTTTTGGGCAACAAGAGAGACAGCGATTTGAATTACATCACGGCCAGTTGCAGCATTTACCAGGGCATTATTTTGAAAGACGGCCGGCCATTATTTGAAGGTACGGCTACCGATGTTTCTGCGTTCCTGCTTGCAGCCTATCAGCATTTTGGACTAAACTATCCAAAGTTTTATAAGATGGACAACCTGTGCAAGCTGGGCTGGCTGGGATCGGAAATTTTACTGAAAGATAGTTTTGACAGCCAAAGATATCAGCCGGAGAAAGTAGGTTTGGTTTTGGCAAATAAGAATTCAAGCCTGGACGACGATCTGAAATATTTCGATACGATACAAAATGGTGCAAGCCCGTCGCTGTTTGTATATACGCTGCCGAATATTGTGATCGGTGAAATATGTATCCGGAATAATTTTAAGGGCGAACACGCTTTTTATATCCAGGAAGATTTTGACGCAGCATTCATCGAAACGCAGGTAAATTATTTGCTGGATAATGATATTTTGCAGGCTTGTATATGCGGCTGGGTGGATATTTTACGCGATAATTATAAGGCCGTTTTATTTTTGGTTGAGAAACAAAACGAGGGTAACCTATTGTTTTCATCAGGAAACATGAGAAAGACATTCGGGAATACGTTAGTATGAGCACATCCGTATATATCGCAGGCGTGGGGGTTATTTCCGGCATCGGGAATAATGTGGCGGAGCATTTGGCAGCTTTTGAGCGCGAAGAGGCTGGTATGGGCGACCTTACACTATTTAAGTCTATCCATCAGCATGAGCTTCCTGTGGCTGAAGTAAAGTTGAGCAATGCGGAACTAATAAAAATGACAGGGCTGCCCGAACGCAGCAGCCGCACAACCTTGTTGAGTTCAGTTGCGGCTAAAGAGGCATGGAACGATGCAGGTATTGAAGGTGCAGAAACATTTCGAACGGGTTTTATTTCGGCCAACACTGTCGGCGGCATGGATAAAAGCGAAGATTTTTTCGTCGAATTCCACGCGGACAGCAACAAAGGCAAACTACGCAACATATTCGACCATGAATGCGGCAGCATGACCGAGATCGTGGCCGATCAATTGGGTATCAAAGATTTCATAACGACCATTAGTACAGCCTGCTCTTCTTCGGCGAATTCCATATTTTATGCAGCGCGATTGATCAGGAATGGCGTGATAGACATTGCCCTGGCCGGCGGAGCCGACTCGCTAACCAAGTTTACACTGAACGGCTTCAATACGCTGATGATCACTGATAAGGAGCTTTGCAGACCATTCGACCAGAACCGCGAAGGGTTGAACCTCGGCGAAGGCGCGGGTTATGTCGTACTTGTTTCGGAGAAGGTATTGAAGGCGCTGAATAAGCAGCCTTATTGCCGCATTAGTGGTTATAATAACAGCAACGATGCTTATCATCAGACGGCATCATCGCCCGATGGCACGGGCTCGTACCTGGCGATGACCGGCGCCTTAAACAAGGCACGACTTCAGCCATCCGATATCGATTACATCAACCTGCACGGTACAGGAACACCCAATAACGACAGTTCGGAAGGAATTGCGGTGAAAAGATTATTCGATCCGAACTATCCTCCGGTAAGCTCGACCAAGTCCTTCACCGGGCATACGCTTGGCGCAAGCGGCGGTGTTGAAGCAGTGTTTTCGGTACTGGCTATTAAGCATGGGCTGATTTATCCTAATCTGCGCTTTGAAACGCGGATGGAAGAAGTGCCTTTCGAGCCTGTAAAACATTTCAGATCCGGGGAGCATATCCGGCACGTCATGTCCAATTCCTTCGGCTTTGGCGGCAATTGTACATCCTTAATTTTCTCGGCGGTATGAAGGCATATATCCGTTCGTCAGCCTGCATTTCGCCGCAAAAAACTTTCGATGCCGAAGGTTTCCTGGACGATATTATTGAATACGTCGGTACGAGGCTAACCGTAATCGAACCGGACTACAAAGATTATATAGACCCGAAGCTTGCGCGGCGCATGAGCAGCATCATAAAACGCGGCGTGGCTGCCGGGAAGAAATGCCTGGAAGGCACCGGGATCGAAGTGCCTGACGCGATTATTGCAGGTACGGCACTCGGCTGTATGGAAGATACCATCACTTTCCTTGCCCGCATGGTTGACATGAACGAGGAAATGCTGCCGCCAACGGCTTTTATCCAATCAACACACAACACCGTGGCAGCACAAATTGCCCTGATGTTGCAGTGCCACGGCTATAACAACACGTTTGTACATAAAGGTATTTCATTTGAGAGCGCTTTGTTCGATGCCCTGATGCTGCTGAACGAGCATGAGGCACACAACATCATCGTTGGCGGAACGGAGGAGATGGTGGACGCCAGCTTTAAGGTGCTGACAAGATTGGGCCTTTACCGCCGGCAGCCGGTCTCAAATCTTGAGCTTTTAAAGACGGAAGCCAAAGGCACCATGGGCGGCGCGGGATCGGTTTTTTTCCTGCTTTCGGATAAGGTTTCGCCTGAAAATCTTGCAGAACTGTCGGGCGTCAGGACCTACTATCAACCCGACAACATCGAAAAAAGCATTCTTGATTTCCTGGGCGAGCATTCAATAAAACCCGGAGATATAGATCTTGTCATCACAGGCCGCAACGGAGATATCAGGAATGACGCAATTTATGATCAGCTTGGCAAGACGTTGTTCAAAAGCAACGCCTTAGCTAATTACAAACACCTTTGCGGCGACTACCCGGTTTCATCTTCATTCGCTTTATGGCTGGCCGCGAACATCATCAAAAGGCAGGAAATACCCGGGATTGTGATCGAACGGAGCGCCGGAACCAAGCCGATCAAGAAGATCCTTATCTATAATCACTATCAAAACAAGTATCATGCTTTGATGCTGGTTTCCGCTGTTTAAATTTGCACCTATGTCATCCGGCTTGTTTACTGTTGCTTCTTTAAAACATCAAAATAATTCGATCAGCGCTGTTTTGCGGATCAATGCGGACAGCGATATTCTGAAAGGACATTTCCCGGGTCACCCGGTGGTGCCGGGAGCGTCCATGCTGCAGATTGTCAAAGAGGTTTTGGAAAATGCTTTGCAAGGCCACTTTCGTCTAAAAAAAGCCGAGCAACTGAAATTTATGAGCCTGGTAGAGCCATCACGCGCTGATGCAGTTCAGTTGGAAATAGAATATCGTAACCAGGAAGGCGATAGTATTTATGTAGCGGGAAAACTAACCGATGGCGACACCGTTTGTTTTAAGTTCCAGGGGACGTTTATAAAAACTTAACTGTTTCTTCATCACATAGTTTTTTTGCTTTAAAGCCCTTGGCTAACCTAATGTACCGTACCTCGCGGCACGGAAATTTATTTTTCATGTCTTCTACAAAGCGGGAACCCCGATGGGGTTCTAAGTGGCCAGGATGTGATCAGGCACTAATCACTGGTTAACTAATCACCAATCACTTCTCTTTCCCATGCTGCTGAATGTACTCCGCCATCGTATTTACGTCCACCAGTACCTTGCGGCCTACTTTGGGATCTTTGATATCGATGCCGTATTCGCGTTTAAGCAGTACGATCAATTCAAGAGAATCTATCGAGTCAAGACCTAATCCGTCGCCAAATAATGGTTCGTCATCCTTAATATCGGCAGGTGTCAGGTCGGTCAGGTTTAAAAATAGTATGATCTGGCTTTTCAGCTTTTCTTTCAGTTCGGTAGTTTCCATGAGGTAATAATAATGCTTTTACTTGTCAAAAATGAAATAAATACGCGCCTAAGAGCGCTGTCATCCTGAGCTTGTCGAAGGATATGCGGGGTGGCCGTACTAATCACCCTTCGACGGGCTGGTGACAGTCTATTCTGTCATATCAAATTTTTTCTTTTCAGGCCCCAGATCGCTATCAATTGGAATGCAATCGCCATGAGGATTAAAGGTATCAAATAACCAATTACGGTGCTCAGCCGGCCGTCTTCCAGGAACAGGCCATAATACGATTGCAGGCACCAGTGCATCGGCGAAAAATTGGCTATGGTCTTCAGAGAGGTGTCCATATTAAACGTCGGCACCATCAATCCCCCAACAGCCGATAGGATCACAATGGATATTGCGCCGAAAGCATTGTTTTGCTGGTGAGTTTCGGCAAAAACGCCCACGCATATTGCAAAGCTTACCGCACACCAACCGCTCAATACTGTTACCACAAAGAGTCCGAATACATCCCGTGGCAAATTGAGGCCGGGTAAACCGATCACCGGGAACAACCAAATTCCGAGCGAAAATATGACGATGGCCTGCACGATGGTAACAGCCAGGTAAGCGATCTGTTTGGAGAACATGCCCACCAGGTAATTGGTAGGTAATGTTTTGAGGCGGACATAGCTGCCGCTGGTCTTTTCCCTTACCACGCTGCCGCCAAGCGATACAACCACAAAAAACATAGCGAAGATGGTCCACGACGGTACGTTGTGCTGCGCCGCATTCGGTGGTTTTACCGAACCATTGGAGGAAACCGGCGTATCATGGATCAGGGCCTTATTGTTCAGCATTTCGCCTTCCAGTTTTTCCGGCAGAGGCTTTTCGTTTATGTCAAAATAAAGTGTTCGTAAGGTTTGCCTGCTCTCGACCAATTGCAGCGCACTTTGCAAAGCGCCTTTGACCGACAGCCGGAGTGATTCCTGCAAAACCGGGTTATAGTACATCTTTAGTGGCGATACATCACCCAGGTCCTTTTCGGCCGAATCGGCTTGCAAGCCAAAACTGGTTAGCGCTTTGCCGGCTGTGGTTTTGGATTTGGCCATTACCTTGCGCGTAAAGTCGGCGGGAATAACGATGCTCAGCAAAGCGTCGGTTTTCTTCATCGAATCCGACAAAACTTTTTCATCCAGGTTTTTCGGCAATTGCGCTATGCTGAACATGCCCACCTTATTGATGGCCTCAACTAACTGTTTGCCCGAAACACCAGTATCGCGGTTGCAGATCAAAACCGGCAGCTTGTTTTTATTGATGAGGTTGAAAGTGCTGTTCTGTATATCGGTAATGACGATAACGAGCACGATCGGCATGATGAACATCAATGCCAGGCCAACACCATCGCGCCAAAGCACACGCGAATCTTTTACTATGGCCGACCAAAGCTTAAACATCGTTGCGGAACTCCTTTCCAGTCAGCTCCAGGAACAGTTGTTCCAGGTTTTTCTGCTTATGCTCTTCCAAAAGCTTTTCGATAGTCCCATGTGCGACGATCTTGCCGTCGTCGATCAGCGCAGCGACGTTGCACAGATCTTCCGCTTCGCTCAATTGGTGGGAAGTATAGATCAGCGTTGTTCCCTTTTTGTTTAGCTGAACCAGGTAATCGACAATGGCGTGCCTGGTTTGCACATCGACGCCGACCGTAGGTTCATCCAGTATCAGTATAGCCGGCTCGTGGATTACACCGATGGCAAGATTCACCCGGCGCTTCATCCCGCCTGAAAATTTACCCACATGCTTGTTTCGAACATCCTGCAGGCCAAGTATCTGCAGCAACTCGTCCGTTCTGGTTTTGATCTGGTGTTTGGTCAGTCCTGCCCATGCGCCAAAAAATTCAAGGTTCTCTACCGGGCTCAGCTCCTGGTAAAAGGAAAAGTCCTGCGGAACGAAGCCCAGCAGCTTATTTACCAGGCTATGCTCTTTGTTTACATCATGACCCAGCAGTTGAATGCTACCTTGTGCAGGTCTCAGCAAGCCGGTTGTCAAACTCAGCAAAGTGGTCTTGCCAGCCCCATTAGGGCCGAATAAACCAAAGCGGTCGCCTTTTTGAATTTGCAGGTCAAGACCGGAGAATACAACGCCCTCGTTATCCTTGTAATGAAATCCAAGATTGGTAATGTTTACCGCTAAGGACTCGCCTGCTACCATTTGATATTTTTTAATGCTATAAATGCATTCTTTTCCAGTTCCGTTATTTCAATCAGGTAATCGCCCATCCGGTCGAAGTCTTCCTGGCTGCCCAATCGTCCTTTATAGATTCCCGAAGCCTGTACGGCGGCATCCCTCCAAATGTCGCCAGCCTGCGTGAACAGTTTAGATATTTCCAGCAGTTCGTCTTTCGGCACGTAAGCGTAGGCTTCCTGCAAAAAGGCTGCATAAATATAACGAAATCCGCCGCCGCCGGTGCCAATTTCTTCCTGCATGCGCACCAATTGCGCCAGGTACGAGCCGGCTCTTTGCAAGCCCAGTTTATTGCGCCATTTTTTAATCTTCAGTCCCGTATAGCGAATGCCCTTTACACCGGCAAAATTGCCCGGTATGCGCAGCATCTGGTTTACATTGTTTTTGATACCCTTGACAATGGCTTTGGCTATGCGGTCGTCAGTGATCTCCACATTACTTTCGGGATAATAGATTTGCCCCTTGGGGGCAAGCGCGCCCTTCGCGAAACGCACCCGCTCCAACTCATAGCTGCTGAGCGAGGTAACGGTTTCCATCACCGGGTCGCTAATCAGGTAACGGTCGTCCTCTTTGCCAAAAACAATCAGGTTATGCGCATTGAAGTGAAAACGGTATTCGCGCGGGAAGTACGACAGGTAATAAACCCCGACCTGGCAGCCGGCGGGCTGCCCCGACTGGAGTACATCATTCAAAAATGCTTCAGCTTTTTCTTTGGAACCGAATTTTTTGCGCTTAACCGGTATGCCCAAAGCATTACAGGTCCGTTTGAATATCAAACCGGGAAACGTCCGGAAAGCAATGGCCGGACCATTGTTGATCTTGATCAGCGGGATATAGCAAAAAAACAAACCCGCCCCGATGCCAAAAGCAAGCGGTTCGGTAATCTTATTGTTCGAAATTTTGCTTAATAAGCTGCTGGTAACCCCCGACTCGCAATGTGCCGACTGGCGGTGTTCAAAATCAAGCTTCATTCACGGACATGGTTTTAATGTCTTCAACTTTCACGTTGAAGGCTTCGGCATATTTTTGCAGCTTTTTTTCTGATAATCTTTTAAAAACTTCCGGCTTCAAATGTCTCTTGATCTGCCATTTCCACAAGCCTGTGTAATCCGAAAGGATACTTAAATCCATTAGCCGGTATTCCATAAAGAACAGCAAAGGGCTGGCTTCGCCATTCAGTACTTTTTCGCGTGCTTTGGCAATGCGTTCATCCACATCCTTCCAGGCCACATCCAGCGCATCGGTTTTTACCTTCCACCCATTGCTTAGTTCCTTCACATATTTGCCCGAACTATCGGTCGCGTAGCAAACCTCTTTGGTGATCTTGGCTAAAGCCCCCATATCCTGCGGCACATTTTCCTTCTTCATTTGAACACGATTAAAGGATTAAAGAGATTAACACGATCATGTCGATTAAACTTGCACCCATTCACCATTCACTATTGACCATTCACTAAACCACCGTCAGCATCGCATACATATACGAGAAACGCGCGCTTTCAGGAACCAGCAATAATAAACGCTCGCCTTTTTTCAGCTTGCCGCTGTGGAACAGTTCGTTGATCATTAGGTAAACCGACGCTGCACCCACATTGCCTACGGTATACAGGTTAATAAACCATTTCTCGTAAGGAATACCGCCGCCATAGTACTCTACCAGGTCGTATATCTTACTTTTGAAAAAATCGCTTGATATGTGCGGTAGAAAGTAATCCACATCGTCGGCAGTCAGGCCCTTTTTGTCCATGATCTCCTTGATCTTCTTTCCGCCAAGATGAACAATATTATTACTTAACAGCGTAATATCCTGTTTTATACTGAAGATCGATTTATTCATGATCTCTTCAGGTGTGTAATCCATAAAACCCTTCAGCGTACCGTTTTCCTGCTTTTCGCCGCCCATGTACATACAGGTTTCCATTTCGTTGGCATACGAGACGCCCTCTATCCAGTCGATGCGAAGACTCAAGCCGTCAGGGTTGGGTTGGTCGGTCATTAAAAATGCCGAAGCGCCATCCGAAAGCATCCAGCGCAAAAAGTCTTTCTGAAAAGCGATGAAAGGATTTTCCTCCATTTCTTTCAACTTTTGGGCTTCTTCTTCGAATACGTCAGAAACCAGCAGACCGGAAAATCTTTCCGAGCCTGTCGCCACTGCTTTTTTAACTTCGCCCGATTTAATGGCGAGGTAAGCGAATTTAATGGCATGCATGCCGGCGCAGCAAACACCCGATGGTGATACTACCTCGATGCCCTCCGCTTCGGGCAGCCAGCCATGGGCCATTACGCCGTGGCTCGGCATCACCTGGTCGGGTGACGAGGTACCGCACGAGAGCAATTCTATTTCCTTTAGCCCTTCGGGATTATCTTTAAACAATTCCCGAACGGCCAGCGCGGTCATCTGGGCATTGGTATGCGTCGATTTGCCATTTTTATCCAGCGCATAGTAGCGGTTTATGATACCGTTGTTGCGCAGCACTATTTTTTTTGATTTAGAGGGCCGTCCGTCTATATATCCCAAATACTCTTCCATTTCGTCGTTCGAAACGGGATCATTCGGAAAAAAGGCGGATGTGGCATTTATATAAACCTGGTTTACAGACATAATATTAGATAACTTGTAAATAGTTTTGTGTTTTAGCTTTAATTCGTTTAGATGAAAATGGTTTTATAAAAATCGCATCTAAGGTAAGAAGAATGGGTGCGCCTAAAAAGAGCGCAATATAAAGATAGTATTTAAACGCGCGCAGCCATGGCTTGCGGTTCTTTTTGCCGGCAATCATCTTCGCCCATTTGACATAGGTTGGGATAGCTGTAGTTTCCAGTAAAAGAAGCGGATATTTTATTCTAACGGCTTTTTGTTCCAGCAGTTCTTCGTGCAATGTCTCCCAGTCGCGAGCTTCTAAATGTTTAGAAACGATCTCACCGTATATCTTAGTATTGACGATGTCTTCGTCAGAGACGCCGGGTTTTGGGAAAATATTCAGATAGCGATCTTTTTTTCCGCCGAGCATCCAGTGAAAAATGGTGAAAAAGCTGATGGCATTGGGGTGTTTATCCACCAGCGCAATATTACCGACGAGGTTTGCACCGATTTCCCTGAGCTTCGTTCGAACCCGTGCGTAGGCATTTAACCACATGTTACGCGCCTCGCTAATGGTTACTACAGGTGTATTTTTAAGTATAGCGTGAAACTCCGGATCGTTCAATATTGAATTTGTGGGTATGCTCGGCCACAGGAACCAGGGCTGATAACCAAGGATGACTAAGTCGTATTGTTGTTCTTTTAAATTGACAGGCTCCAGCCTCGCAGGTACCTCGAGCACACAATCGGGCATAACGGAATAAAAGCGGCTGCCGGTCCACGGGAAGCTATAATCGGCAACCAGTTTTACCCGTAGTTTTTCAACGGAAGCGCCGGCCGATTCCAGCGGAGCCGTCAATGCGTCGATAATATTGCGCATTTGCCCGGTTTGGGTATAGTAGACGGCCAATACCTTTTTATCCATTTTCCGGCAAAATTAAAAACTAGTCTCTTTCGCTTGGCGAAAAATCCTCCTTGTGCAACACTTTTGAAGTTGAACAATAATCCAGGATAGCGTGCTGAACAGCCGGGGGTAGGTTTTTGAAATTTTTAACGACCAGTGCTTTATCCTTTTGTATATCCGAACGATACTTTACAATTTTTGGCGCCCGTTCCTGAACGGCCAGGCGAAGAAAATGAAATTCAATATTGTTGCCATCATTCATCAGGGCCGTTTCAAGTTCAATGCGGCCTTGCTTAAAATATTTTAGCCTGTCTTTGGGCTTTTTCAGCAGATCGGCCTTTTTCATCAGCAACGCGCCTTCATAACCTTGTCTTTCCTGGTTTGGCAGATCTTTCAGCACTTCTATTTCATTATTGATCGCGGTTATATCGCCATCTTTCATTACTGAATAGAATACCGACCGTTCAAATTTTTGCGGCAGCAGTGTTGCTTTCGCACTAAACGCGAAGAACAAAAAACTGCACGCAAAAAATATTTTCCATCTCATAAATGCAATATAAGCGATACCAAACATAGTAAAATATACAGGTTGCCGCAATAACAGGCAACCATTGAATCTTTAAGGGAACTAACTAATCAGCCATATATTATCCATTGTAATGCTTTAAAACTGATTTACTTTTAGTTACTTTGAAGCCGCAATTTTTTTATTGCCCCTAACAATGCCCCTTTTAAGACAGACTGATGCTATAAAAGTTTAAATGAGTTCAGACGTGAATAAAAGCAGGCCGTTTGACGGTTTATGGGCGATAATTTTGGGCGGATCGGGCGGATTTGGGTTCGCATCGGTCGAAAAAATGGCTGCACACGGCATGAACGTGGCCGTGCTTTACCGCGAGACTTCAGTAAGTGAAAAACACCTTCTGGAGAAATTCTCCAAAATCGCGTCTGACAAGGGCGTGGCTATTCTGCCATTTAATACCAATGCGTTGACGACCGAGGGCCGCGAATCATTCCTGCAAACATTCATGAGCCCCAAAGGCGTCGCTAAACACAGCGTTAAACTGCTGCTGCATTCCATAGCGCGCGGAAATTTGAAGCCGCTGGCGGGCGACGAGGTGCTGACTGCGGAAGATATCCAATTTACGGGTTATGCTATGTCGAATAGCTTGCTCGACTGGACGCGCGATATTTTAGAGGCTGAACTTTTTCATACCGACGCCCGCGTTATAGGTCTGACCAGTGAAGGTGCACATAAACATTGGGAAGGTTATGCGGCCGTTTCCATCGCCAAAGCTTCGCTGGAAAGCCTGGCAAAATACATGGCTGTGGAGTTTGCCCCCTTCGGATTGAAAACAAATTTGATCCAGGCGGGTATTACGGAGACGCAATCTTTGAAAATGATACCGGGAAGTGAGCAACTGATAGATATTGGCAAAACGCGAAATCCGATGGGCCGGATCACCCGGCCGCAGGATGTGGCCAATGTGATTTACCTGCTTTGCACGGATGAAGCTTTTTGGGTTAACGGGGCGGTGATCCATGTGGACGGCGGTGAGCATTGCAGGTAAATTGATGTGCAGATGCGTGGATGTGCAGATGTGCAAATATGCGGATGTCTGAATGTGCAGATGAGGCGATGGGTTAAAAATGGCTTAATGACCCGATGGCCTAATGACTGATTAGATGATGAAAAATTCCATACTAAACCATTTGCCTTATAAATCGTCATTCCGTTTTGTAGATCATATTTCAGAACTGAGTGAGGACGGGGTTGTGGGCGAGTTCACCCTAAAGGAAGACGCCTTTTTTTATGAGGACCATTTTGAAGGCAACCCGGTTACGCCCGGTGTAATTATTACCGAGATCATGGCGCAGATAGGGCTGGTAGTGCTGGGGATATTTTTGATATTGAAGGAAGCAGAATTAGGTTTCTCACCTGCCGAACCCATGTTTCCGCTGCTCACATCAACCGAAGTATCGTTCCATAAGATGGTTTTGCCCGGGCAAAAAGTCACCGTGACATCAAAAAAACAATATTTTCGTTTTGGCAAACTGAAATGTTATGTCGAAATGACCGACGAAAAAGGCGATATAGTAGCAAAAGGCATGTTTTCGGGAATAGTAAAAAGATTGGATATCCATGGCTAAGCGTGTTGTGATAACGGGTATGGGGGTTGTTGCGCCCAATGGTATAGGTGTGCCGGCTTTTTTAAATGCGATACAGCATGGGACGTCCGGGATAAAATTTATGCCCTTGTACGAGGAGCTTCACATGAGCTGCCAGGTAGCCGGTGTGCCGCCATTCGTATGGGAAAGCCTGCGGAACTATATTTCCGAGGTGACTTTTTACGGTTTAAAGGGCACCAACATAGGCTACGGCATTACCGTAGCCCTCGACGCATGGGCCGATGCGGGTTTGCCCTACGATACCGATGAACCCCGCTGGGATACGGGATGTGTGTTTGGTAATAGCGCTCCCGATTCGGAGGCCACCAAGAATGTAATTACACGGGTTGATAATAAGGAAGTAAAAAAACTGGGTTCGCGCGTGGTCGAGCAAACCATGAATAGCGGCGTTACGTCGTTTATATCAGGGAGGTTGGGGCTCGGTAATCGGGTAGTGACCAACTCGACCGCCTGTGCCACCGGTACCCAGGCTATATTGATGGGTTATGAGTACATCAAAAGCGGACTGGCCAGGCGGATGGTGGTGGGCAGCAGCGAATATATAGATACCTATATTTTCGGCACGTTCGATTCCATGCGCGTTCTTTCACGTAAGTTTAACGATCAGCCCGAGCGGGCCTCGCGGCCGATGAGCGCTTCCGCCGGTGGTTTTGTGCCCGGGTCGGGTGCGGCAGCTTTTATACTGGAAGACCTGGACCTGGCGCTTGAAAGGGGCGCGAGGATATATGCCGAGGTTTTGGGAGGATCGGCCAATTCCGGTGGACAAAGAGGGGGTGGAACTATGACGGCACCAAACCCGGCCGGTGTGATGCGATGTATCGATGAGTCGATAAGAAATGCAGGTATACACCCGCGCGACATCGATCTAATAAGCGGGCACCTGACAGCAACCATGGCCGACAAGCAGGAAATTCAAAACTGGAGCCAGGTACTCGGCCGGAAGGGCAAGGATTTTCCGCTGGTCAATTCGGTCAAATCGATGATCGGCCATTGCCTCAGCGCAGCCGGTTCCATCGAGTCTGTAGCATCCGTGTTACAAATTGTTCATGGATTTGTTCATCCAAATATTAACTTAGAGGACCCAAACCAGGAGATACTCACAATAGTAGACCCTGAAAGATTGCCGACAAGCATGGTAAAGAAGGAGATAAACGTTGTTGCCAAGGCGAATTTTGGTTTTGGCGACGTGAATGCGTGCATAATTTTTTCAAAATTTGATAACTGATGACGAGAGAAGAAATATTAGCTGAACTTAAAAAGGTTCTGACCCCTTATACTTCGAACAAGGAAATGCTGAATAGCATTAACGAGGAAACAGACCTGATAAGAGATCTGAAAATAAATTCGGCCAATTTAGTTGACATTATTATTGACGCCGAGGCAAAATATAATATCGAGATCGATTATGATTCGGCTGATAAAATGATCAATGTGGGTAGTTGTGTGGATGTGATCTCTGAAAAACTCGGTCAAAAATAACACTACGTTTTAAGCAAATGGGAATTTCATCAGCCACACGCCGCGATTTTGTAAAGGCCGGCGCCGCGGGCCTGGGCTTACTTACGCTGCCCGGCATTTTACAGGCACAACCGGTCTCGCCCGCCGAAAAGAAAAAAATCGTTTGTTTTGGCGGGCATCCCGATGATCCGGAGAGTGGTTGCGGCGGAACATTGGCCCGGCTGGCCAACATGGGTCATGACGTTACGATCGTTTACCTGACAACAGGTGAAGCGGGTATCGAAGGCAAAAGCCACGCTGAAGCGGCCGCTATCCGTAAGCAGGAGGCCATAAATGCATCCACTGTATTGAAAGCGAAACCCATTTTTGCGGGACAAATTGATGGCGATACCATAGTCGACAATACCTGGCTGGCAAAGATCCAGAAGATCATAGCCGACGAGAAACCCGACCTGGTTTTTACCCACTGGCCCGTCGATTCACATAAGGACCATCAGTCGGCTTCACTGCTGATGATTCAAACCTGGGTGCGATCTTCAAAAAAATTCCCGCTATACTTCTTCGAAGTCTGTACCGGCGAGCAGACTATGGGCTTCAGGCCGACCGATTACGTGGACATTACCGAAACCCAGGAGCAAAAACGTAAATCGGTATACTGCCATGTTAGCCAGGACCCGCCCGGAATTTATGGCTGCGGCCACGCTGCTATGGAGGATTTCCGCGGACGAGAGCTGGGTGTTAAAGCTGCCGAGGCTTTTGTTTATATGACAGGCAAAGAAATGGGCTCCGTAATAGGAATGTCGTAACGCTATACCTTGCTGTTACATATTGCCCCTGCGAATCGTAATGCTATTAAAGTCACAGGGCCATGAAAAGATCAATTTTGTCATTACTTGCAACGGGATGTGTATTTCTGGCCATGTGTAAAAGCACGCCTTCCAGCAAATGCGGCCCATGCCCGCTGTATGCGCAAGTTGCTCCCATTATAAACATAAGAATAGTTGATAGGACAACCGGCGGTGATTTGTTCTTGTCGCCCAATTCACCTTACAAATATTCGGATCTGAAAATTACCACATCCTTGCCGGGCCAGGACGTTTACGCCACGGTTGACAGCACGCAAACAAATAATCGTTCTGTCCGGATAATTGTTAATGCCTCGCAAACCCTGACGCTTAAATTGGGCAACCTGTCTGCAAATAACATTGCTGTTGTAACCAAGCAGGATTCACCCCAATGCTGCCCTGTATTCAAGATCACTAAGATAATGCTCGATGACGGTGTTATCTGCAATTCCTGCAGCTATGATGAACTGGTCACTATCAAGAAGTGACAAGTTTGCTGCCTGTCAATAATTCACATAACTTTCCGTGAAGCTGCCGTCGGCATACAGATCGATCAAACCATACCCGGGAGCCGTTTCGCGCTTGTTGCCTTCCCACCAGGCGCCGCTAACCGCGCCATTGCAGATAAAGGTTATATGGTCATAGATCAGCTTCTCGCGCAGGTGGATGTGCCCGCTCAGGCATAGCTTTACGTTGGGATGTTTGTAAAACAGCGCGATGATCTTAGCCGTATCGGTATGCATATCGCCGCCCAGCATTACCCATTTGTTGATGATGTTATCGTCGACGAGGTTGGTAGCGGTAAGGATGGGGATATGCGACATGACAAGCACCGGCATATTAGCATCGGTCGTACTAAGTTCATTCTCGAGCCAGGCAAACTGCTCGTCGCCAAGCTTTCCGATATACCAGGTGTTATCGATGTCGAGATGTACGCTGTCGAGGATGACAAACTTCCATCCGTTCTTTATAAAGCTGTAGTATGCTTTTTTCAGGCCGATCTTATCCATTGCATAGGCTTTGCCGTATATCGCCTGGCCCTTATCATTTTCATTCCACCAGGCATCGTGATTTCCTAAACAGTAATTAACCGGCAGGCTGCATTCCGATTGGAATAGGTCATGCCAAAGTTTCCATTGCTTGTCGATGGTGTTGATATTCTCTTTGTTCATGTCGAATACGATATCCCCTCCGTTCAGGATCATATCAATCTTCGGTGATTGCTGCTGCACATGGTGCAGGCAACGCGTAAACCGTGCCGGCGCATCAAATTTATCCTTCAGGTGAACATCCGTCAGGTGTGCAATGCGCAGAACCGGTTTTTCTTCCTTGGAAATATTAACGCGCGATAAAGCCGGCGCCAAAAGCAGGCCGCCGATATTTTTAAGCGCCAATCGTCTTTGCATGGTAGCTGGGGGTTTGTGAGTACAAATTTGGCTTATCCTTATGGATTTTAGCTTAAGCCGTGGTTAATTTATTTCCATTGCCCTTTTAAGTTTTGATGCCGCCCGGTATTGTTTAAATACTTTCGCCATTTTGAGCCAGGCATAGGTAAGCAAACCTGTAACTACGCCCGCAATAATGGCAAGCGTAACGCTGCCGAAAACGTATTGTACGATATGGCTTGTGTTTGCCGGCCCGGTCCACAGTTTGCCGGTCTTATAGCTCAGAAATATGATGACCGGGAACACCGGCGGAAAGCTCACCTGCGAAAATATCACCACCAGCGATTTATTCAGTTTTAAAAGCACGGCAAAAAACATAGCTATAATTGTTTGCAGGCCCCACACCGGTATGATGCCCATAAAAATTCCGAATGCTGCCGAAAAGGCTTTCAGTTCGTCGGATTGGCTGGGATCGTAAAGTTGTTCGATAACGGAGTTAAGCGTTTTTTTAGAGAATAAGGCCCTAAGGAATTTGACCGGCTTTGTCCAAACAAAGGCAGCTGTTGCCTTACGATATTTCCGCATAAAGAGAAATTAATGCGAAAATAAAGCGGCTGTGCTATCTTAATAAACCGGGAGTATTAAACTTTTGTTAATAACGTGTTTATGGGGTTAGTCGTGCTCCGCGGTTTTTGGGCTTGTCTTCCCAATGGTCAGGAGCAGCGATTTGAGCCTTTCGATATGTTTCTCCAGTTCGTCGGCGCGAGAGCTTGCGTCGGAATCGTCGTCCGCTTTCAATCCCATTCCAGCATATTTATCCGCCATTCGTTGCAATAGATTACGCCGCTCTTCCAGCATCCTGATCGAAATCCAGATCGATTCTTCCAATTCTTCAGCCTGTTTTTCCAGCAATGTCTTTCCGGTAAACACATGCCCGGTATAGCAGCGATACCGGGGTATCGCATCGTCTTTCATCTCCCATAAAGCTCCTCCGCAATCCGGGCAGGAATAATTGCTCCTGGTGCCGATCTTCTCCAGTTCATTCATGTCCGAAATCATTCTTTCCGTTATTTCCGATTCAATCTTCACGTCGTGCGGTATGTGCTGCAGTTTCCTGTCCCTGAAGGGTTTAGAAAAAACGTCGTCCAGCACATAACCCATTTCCGCAACCGGTACGCTGTAGTCTATTTCAACATTGTTAAGGGCGTTATTAGGCATGTCGTCAAATTCGGCATCGCGGGGGTCCTGGACGATGCAGACGCCGCCCGAACGTTTGATAGCCGACATGCCCGATGTGCCATCGTCAAGCAGGCCCGACAAAACAATTCCAATCGTATGAGAATCATAGGCAGCGGCGGCCGATCGGAAGAGCACGTCGATGGAAGGCCGCCAGCGGTTCTCGTGCGGCCCGCGCACTGTCCGCATATAACCGCTCTTGACAATCAGGTGAAAATCGGGCGGCGCCACATACAAATGTCCGCTCTTTATTGCTCGTTGTTGACGGCAAGGCTGCATTTGTACTGCGTATGCTTTTGAATATATTAGTGTAAAGCAATTCTTTTTCCAGTTCCTCGGTAATGGCATTGTGCTCCGACCTAACTTCCTTTTTCTTATTATCGGATTTTTTCTGAAGGCCTTTATCCTCGAAGATGACCAATACGAGGCCATTCAAAGACGGATCCTTTAGCAGTTCCACTTTCAGGTTGATGAGCCTGGTATGCCCGCCTTCTTTTAGTTTGATGTCGTTAACCGAAATGGACGCTTTTTGTATCCTGGCCTGGTGAATGGCGTTGCTTAAAGCATATTTCAACTCTTCCCGGGCCATCTGGTTTATATTCATTACGGCCTCGCCCGAGTTGAGCTCGAGGAATTTGCCGGTCCGGCCGTTGATATACAATATGTCGCCTTTTTCGTTGATCAGCACCGACGCCGGAGTGTAATTGTCCAGCAATATCTTATTGTAGCTTTCGGCGATGGTTCGACGAGGCTCCTTCCTTCCGTTCAAAAATTTTCCACTTGGCATCGATGCAGAAAATAATCGATGGGCAGCCGGTAGCCGTTCGGTTTTGCCAGAACAAGCAGCAGCAGTTTGCGGTTATGGATACCCATATCCTTGTTGCGGGGGATGACATAGACCTTGTCGGGCTCAACTTGTTCGCCGTCCTGGGCCTCCTTAACCGGCATGGGTGTAAAGTTTTGTATCAGTTCGGCAATGCTTCCGGCATGGCTTTTATCCAGGTGCATCACCACCACAAAAGCCGTCCCGCTATCGGCCGGCATATGGGTAAAAAATTTTTCAATGGCTTTAAATGCTCCCGCCGAACCCCCGATACAAATTATCGGGAAAGGCCTGCCTTTGTTTGGTTTTAATGCAGCAGCGGCTTTAACGGTTGTCATATGCGATTTATCGGAAGCGCGTTTTTGGGTTTTATTGAGGGCCATTTATAAAATCAGAATTGTAAAATATGAAAGAGACGGCAAATAGCGCAGAATTCGAAGACAATTTAGAAATTCGTGATTCAAATTTTGAAAAAAATATCAATGGCCAACAACTTAAATCTTAAATATTTTGCTACTGATTTTACAGAGCAGGTAATTTTTAAGGTCGAAGAACACGCGGGAAGCGGCGCTATTAGCGGGTGATTTCAGCACTTCAGCAAAAATGTAAATTTTTTTTTGGCTAATTGTCCAGACATCCTATATTTGCAGTCCCCAAAGGGGAGCATAGCTCAGCTGGTTCAGAGCATCTGCCTTACAAGCAGAGGGTCATAGGTTCGAATCCTATTGCTCCCACAAAAAGGCCGCGGTAAGCGGCCTTTTTTATTTTAGTATTTCTGCTACATAATTTTCCGGGTCTCAGTTTGCAGCGGGCAAAAATACGTACAATCGAGGGCGTGTAAACTTTGCATAAAAACAGTAAAGCCCCTGATGGGCAGGGGTCTTTACTAACCAATTATAAACCTAAATTATGAGAAGGGCTGTAGGAGAAGGGGTCGAACCTTCACGAAGTGCTTATTCTTATTGCTAAGAGTTTCGCAAGATCTTCGCCACCGGGACAGGGAGGTGTGTCTGCCAAAAATTTCACCATCCTACATTGTTTAAGTCCGAAGTCTTGAGTTCTGGGTCCTAGTCTGACTTGAGACTTTGGACTAAGGACTTTCGACTTTAAACTCGCTGTTGGGGAAGGGGTCGAACCTTCAAGGAGTGGTTAGCCGGTCTTGCGACCAGTTTCCCATGCTCTCCGCCACCGGGACAAGGAGGTGTGTCTGCCAAAAATTTCACCACCCAACATTGTTTTTGCTATCAAAGAACGGAATCTTATTTCCGATTGCTTATCACAAATTTAAAGGCACTACCCATTTCTTGCAAATATTTCAATAATTTATTTGCATTTTTAATTTTATTTTAATTAAACTTGTATTTGAATAGAGAAATTCAAATTTATGTCCCAGAGAAAAGCTCAAAATTTAGAAATTGATAATCTCGACATCCAGATTTTGTCGATACTGATGAAAAATGCGACCACTCCGTACACCGAAATCGCAAAAGAATTGATCGTTTCCGGCGGAACTATCCATGTCCGGATGAAAAAATTAGAGGAAATGGGAGTCATCAAAGGCGCCAGTCTTGAGGTCGATCCGCAGAAACTGGGATACGATATAACCGCCTTCCTGGGCATTTATTTAGAAAAGGGATCGCAATACCACGAGGCTGTAAAGCAATTAAAGGCGGTAAAAGAGATCGTGGAGCTGCATTATACCACCGGCAGCTACAGCATCTTCGCCAAGATCGTTTGTCACGACACCAATCACCTGCGCGAAGTTTTGAACGAGCACATTCAAAGCGTAAAAGGCATACAGCGCACCGAAACTTTTATCTCGCTGGAAGAAAGCATCAGGAGGCAAATAACGCTGGAATAGAATTCTACAAAACATTTATTAGAATAAAACAGGGATGTCGCCCAGCTTGTTGAAGAGCGGTGCGTCGGGCCTGTTCGCATATGCTTCGACGGGCTCAGCATGATAACGCTCTTTTAATATTTACTAAAAAGGGTGTCACTCTGAGCTTGTCGAAGAGCGGTGCGTTGGGCCAAACCCGCATATCCTTCGACGGGCTCAGCATGACTGCGCTCTTTTAATATTTAATTAATAAAGGGTGTTATGCTGCTGCTCTCGAAGGGTGAGTGTAAAGGTCTGCCCCCCCATGCATCCTTCGATAAACTCAGGGCAAGCTTGCCTCAGCATGAACTGTGTTTAGTTTATTTAAATTTCCCTTTCAGCGCCGCCAGTTTAATAGCCATATCGGTTTCAGGTTCATCGCGCCTCTTTTGCTGATGCACCTGTGCCGGCTTGTGCTGCGGTTTGGTTTGTTGTGGGCGGCTTTGTTCCGGTTTGGGTTCATTCTCTTTCATGGAGAGCGATATGCGCTTACGTGCTGCGTCCACTTCAACAACAGTTACCTGTACTTTTTGATGAACTTTTAATACCTCGTTAGGGTCCTTAATATAACGATTGGTGATCCGGCTCAAATGTACCAGTCCATCCTGGTGCACGCCGATATCGACAAACGCACCGAAGTTGGTGATATTGGTGACGATGCCGGGCAGTTTCATGCCGATTTTAAGGTCGTCGATCGCGTTCACGCCTTCCGTAAAGCTGAAAGCTTCGAATTGTTCACGCGGATCGCGGCCCGGTTTGGCCAGCTCAGTCATAATATCATTTAGCGTAGGCAGGCCTACGGTATCGGTTATATAACGCTGTAAGGGGATGCTTTTTCGCAGCGTTGGATTAGACATCAGTTCTTTTACCGAGCATTTAGCGTCCTTAGCTATTTGCTCCACCAGTGCGTAGCGTTCCGGGTGAACGGCGCTGGCATCAAGCGGATCATCAGCATTGTGGATGCGTAAGAAGCCTGCCGCCTGCTCAAAAGCTTTGCCGCCCAGCCTTGGCACATCTTTGAGCTGATCGCGTTTGCGAAATGCCCCGTTGGCATTGCGGTAGTCAACAATGTTCTGCGCCAATTGCGGTCCCAGGCCCGACACATAGGCCAGTATTTGTTTGGAAGCGGTATTCAGCTCCACGCCTACCGCGTTTACACAGCTGATCACGGTATCGTCCAGTTTAGCCTGTAATTTGGTTTGATCCACGTCGTGCTGGTATTGACCAACGCCTATCGATTTCGGGTCGATCTTCACCAGTTCAGCCAGCGGGTCCATCAATCGACGACCAATGGATACCGCACCGCGAACAGTAACATCCTTGTCCGGGAATTCCTCGCGCGCCGCTTCCGATGCTGAATAAATGGATGCTCCGCTTTCATTCACCATCACGATGTTGATGCCGGGCAAATTCAAACCGCGGATAAAAAGCTCCGTTTCGCGACCGGCAGTGCCGTTTCCAATGGCAATTGCCTCAATCCGGTATTTTTCTGCGAGGTGTTTGGTTGTCTTACCTGCCTCACCCGCGCCGCCGGCCCCGGTATGCGGGAATATCGCGGTGTACTCCAGCAATTTTCCCTGCTCGTCAAGGCAAACCACTTTGCAGCCGGTACGGAATCCCGGATCGATAGCCATTACCCGTTTCTGACCAAGCGGGGCGGCCATCAATAACTGGCGCGCGTTCTCAGCAAATACTCTTATAGCTTCTTCATCAGCCAGCTTCTTGGTATGCAGGCGAATCTCGGTTTCCATCGACGGTTTTAGCAGGCGCTTGTAACCGTCGTATATAGCCAATTGTACTTGTTGCGAGGCTGCGGTGTTACCTTTGAGGAATAATCTTTCCAGCAATTCGATGGCCAGTTCCTGCTCAGGTTCAATATCGAGCCATAGAATTTCCTCTTTCTCGCCGCGGCGCATGGCCAGTATGCGGTGCGAAGGTGCGGTTTTCACCGGTTCCGACCAATCAAAATAATCCTTGTATTTGATGCCTGCCTCTTCCTTACCCGGCGCAACTTTTGATTTGAAAGTGCCTTTCTCCAAAAACAGCTCGCGCAGTTTGGTGCGGGCATCAGCATGCTCGCTGATGAATTCGGCGATTATGTCTCTTGCTCCGGCTAAAGCCTCCTCTGCATTATTTACGCCTTTTTCTTCATCCACGTATTTGGCCGCCTCTTCCTCCAGATCGATACGAGTTTGTTCAAGCAGCAGGTCGGCAAGCGGCTGAAGTCCCTTCTCACGGGCTGCTGTGGCCCTGGTTTTCCTTTTGGGGCGGTAAGGCAGGTAAATATCTTCCAACGCCACCATGGTTTCGGCTTCGTTCAGGCGCTTCTCCAGTTCGGGCGTTAATTTGCCTAATTCCGTCAGCGATTTGATGATCGCTTCGCGCCGTTTACCCAAGTCGCGTAATTGCGCTATACGGTCGCGGATGGCGGCTACCTGCACCTCATCCAGGCTGCCGGTCAGCTCCTTACGATAGCGTGAAATGAACGGCACCGTGGCGCCTTCGTCCAAAAGGTCAACCGTAGTACTTACCTGTTTCTCGCTGACGGACAGTTCTGAGGCTATTTTTTTATAATGTGTAGTCATAATTGTTTTTGCCGGATTGCGAAGTTGGCACCTTTCGGGCAAACGGCAAAGGGATGTTTAAAAACAAATGTCGAGACTTAAACTGGGAAGAGTCTTATTATAAATCTATTGGATTTCTTGTTTGATATCGTTCAATAATTTTAATATCTGCCCGGGCACATGTATGTCTTGGTCCTGGACATATGAGTCTAATAAAGATTTGAAATTCTGTTCGGAAATATCTGGAGTCAGTTGGGTCCCGTTGTAATTCAATCCGTTCCTTGAATAAAAAACATGCTCATTCTTACATTTCAAGCCTTCAACCCAAACATCATCTTGTTTAAATTTTGTCAATTCGTTGGCACAAATGGGACAATAGCGGAATGTTTCATTTGGTTGCTCTGTTAAATCTGGTGACGATTTAATAGTGATATATTTTCTTAATATATCGGCTAATTGATTTTGTAGATTATTCCTTAGATTTTTGTCAGTCAACCAATCTTTTGCAATGTCTAACGGATATTCTTTTTCCGACTTAACATTTATATCATTTGATTTAGCATAATCAATATCGACATGAAAATAATGATCGCTGCTGCATCGTAGTCCTTGCATATAAATGTCTAATAATTCATGTTCCATAAGATCAGACATACAACAAGGACAAAATTTAAAGTCCGACATACTTAATACAGCTTGAAGTTTTAACAACTGCCGTACACCGTAACCAGCTATATTATTTAGCTCCTTTGAGCTTTCATCTTGCTGATAGGGATCAATCATAAACACTTCATTAAAAAAGCTCATTGCTTTCATCCCTTCGAGGTCAATTAATTTATCAACTAATTGTTCTTTGCCCGCGAAGCCTATTTTGACTATGTTCTCTTTTAATGAAATTATCTCTTGCTGCCTTGTCATTGGGTTTGCGATAAGATTTTTATAAAGATATTTCAAATCAGTCTATTCCCAAAATGACATTATATCCACGCAATGCCCGCTCCACTCATTTGGATTTTACACGCTAATTGTGCAATTTTGCGTGGCTTATAGAGAAAGACGGAGGGATTAGACCCTGCGAAGTCTTAGCAACCTGTGCTTACAAGGTGCTACGTTCTACTCATCCGACTCAACAAGGGATGGGACAGATAAGCGGGAGTCATTTTAAAACGACTTTTGAAATAAGCCTACTATAGATTTGAGATATTAGATTTGAGATTTGAGACTTTTCGCGCTCGGTCATCTCACATCTCATATCTCACATCTCATATCTCAAAATAATGGGCATTAGAGAAGAACTAAAAAAGAGAATACTGGTCATTGATGGCGCAATGGGTACGCTGATACAGCGGTATCAGTTGAGCGAGGCGGATTTTCGGGGCGAGCGCTTCAAAAACCATGCGTCTGATGTAAAGGGCAATAACGACCTCCTGAATATTACGCGCCCGGATATTATCAGGGCCATCCATAAAGAATACCTTGACGCCGGCGCGGATATTATCGAAACCAACACCTTCAGCACGCAACGTATTTCGCTGGCCGATTATCACATGGAGGATCTGGCTTACGAGCTGAGTTACGAAGGCGCCCGAATCGCCCGTGAGATTGCTGATGAATACACCAAAAAAGATCCTTCAAAACCCCGCTTTGTAGCCGGCGCTATCGGTCCAACGAACAGAACCGCTTCCATGTCGCCGGATGTAAATGATCCGGGTTTTCGCGCGGTGACTTTTGACGACCTGGCCGAGGCTTACTATGAGCAGGTTCGCGGACTTGTCGACGGCGGGTCGGATGTGCTGATCATCGAAACGATATTCGATACGCTGAATGCCAAAGCAGCTATTTACGCCGTTAAACGTTATGAGGCCGAATTGAAAAAGTCTCTTCCGCTAACCAGCGGAGAGAGATTTAGAGAGGGGCACGGGATAGATATCATGATCTCAGGTACCATTACCGACGCATCAGGTCGTACGCTTTCCGGTCAGACAGTCGAAGCATTCTGGAATTCGGTACGGCATGGCAATTTATTATCTGTTGGGTTGAATTGTGCACTTGGAGCCAAAGAAATGCGGCCGCACCTGGAAGAATTGTCTGAAAAGGCCGATGTATTTATTTCAGCCTACCCGAATGCAGGTTTGCCGAACGAGTTCGGCGGCTACGATGAAATGCCGCACGAGACCGCTCATTTTATAGAAGATTTTATTGATTCGGGTATGGTGAATATCGTTGGTGGATGCTGCGGCACCACGCCCGACCATATTCGCTGTATCGCAGAAAAAGCAGCCAAAGGTAAACCCCGGCAGATTCCGCATACCGAGCCGTACTTAAGGTTGAGCGGTTTAGAGGCCGTTAACCTGACGCCCGAAACCAATTTCGCCAATATAGGCGAGCGTACCAATATTACCGGTTCGCCGAAATTTTCGAAGCTGATCCTGGCGGAAGACTTTGAAGGCGCACTGACGGTCGCCCGCCAGCAGGTTGAAGGCGGGGCCCAGGTGATCGACGTGAATATGGACGAAGGCATGATCGATTCGGAAGCGACCATGACCAAATTTTTGAATTTAGTAGCCTCCGAACCTGATATTGCCAAACTGCCCATCATGATCGACTCGTCCAAATGGACGGTGATCGAAACCGGGCTGAAATGCCTGCAGGGCAAGGGCATTGTGAATTCGATCTCGCTGAAAGAAGGCGAAGAAAAATTCAAGGACCAGGCCCGCAAAATATTGACTTACGGCGCGGCTGTAGTGGTGATGGCCTTTGATGAACAGGGGCAGGCTGATTCATTGGCCCGTCGTATCGAGATATGCAAGCGCAGTTATGATATCCTGGTGAACGAGATCGGTTTTCCGCCGCAGGACATCATTTTCGACCCGAATATATTGACGGTGGCTACAGGCCTGGAGGAGCATAACAATTATGCTGTCGACTTTATAGAAGCAACACGCTGGATCAAGCAAAACCTGCCACTGGCGAAAGTGAGCGGCGGCGTAAGTAATATCTCATTCTCTTTCCGTGGCAATAACGTGGTTCGTGAGGCCATGCACTCGGCTTTCCTGTATCATGCCATCAAGGCTGGCCTGGATATGGGTATCGTTAACGCCGGTATGCTGGAGGTTTACGAGGAAATACCCAAAGACCTGCTGGAATATGTCGAAGATGTTCTATTAAACCGCCGCCCGGATGCCACTGAGCGTTTGGTCGAGTTTGCCGAAACCGTAAAAGCCAAAGGCAAAGAGATTGTAAAAGACGAGGAATGGCGTAAGGGGCCGGTTGAAGAACGTTTATCTCATGCTTTGGTTAAAGGTATCGTCGATTATTTGGATGAGGATGTAGAGGAAGCCCGCCAGAAAGCTGCCAGGCCGCTGGATGTGATCGAGGGCCCGCTGATGGATGGCATGAATATCGTCGGCGACCTGTTTGGCTCGGGCAAGATGTTCCTGCCGCAGGTAGTAAAATCGGCCCGTGTAATGAAAAAAGCCGTGGCTTACCTGTTGCCGTTCATTGAAGCCGGAAAAGCTGAGGGGGCTGGTAAATCGTCCGCAGGTAAAATACTGCTGGCCACTGTTAAAGGCGATGTGCACGATATCGGCAAAAACATTGTCGGCGTCGTACTGGCCTGTAATAATTTCGAGGTGATCGACCTGGGCGTGATGGTTCCTGCACAAAAGATCCTCGATGAGGCGCGAAAAAATAACGTAGACATTATAGGGCTCAGCGGCCTGATAACGCCTTCGCTCGATGAAATGGTGCATTTTGCCAAAGAAATGGAACGTGAAGGCTTTACTATACCGCTGTTGATCGGCGGTGCTACCACTTCGCGCATTCATGCCGCGGTAAAGGTCGCACCAAATTATTCGAATGGTGTTGTTCATGTACTCGATGCGTCACGCAGCGTTGGGGTTTGCAGCAACCTGATGAATAAAGATTCGCGTGATAGTTACATCCAAACCGTAAAGAATGAGTATGCCAAAGCCCGCGAGGCGCATTTAAACAAGCGTTCGGACAAGCGTTTTGTTAGCATTGCAGATGCACGCAGGCTTAAATTGCAGATCAGTTTAAATGGTTCCGTCCAACCCAAACCAAGCTTTACCGGAACGAAGGTTTTTGAGTCGTTCCCGCTGGAGGAATT
>DASZYQ010000044.1:0-20086 GCA_035545315.1 Mucilaginibacter sp.
CGGTTGAATTATATAATAACCGAAGACCTCATTTATCTTTGAACATGAATACACCTCAAATGGTGCATCAACAAAAAATCCCGATAACTTTACAGCCATCGGGACTATCTTAAATCCGTCAACTTATTTCAGGACGTTATACTGTTAATCCATTTAACCAGCTCATCACGACCCTTGCCGGTTTTCTTTTGTAATTTTCCGAGCATTTCGTCGTCTTTCCCTTCTTCGTATGCCAGGTCATCGTCGGTCAGGTCGCCATAGGCTTGTTTGATCTTGCCTTTAGTTTCGTTCCAGGCTCCTTTGATCTGTAGTTTGTCCATGATGTTTTTCTTTTAGATGTATTGAAAGAACATCGTGTAACGGCAATTGGTTTTCTTTAGTCCATAGTCGATGGACCATAGTCCATAGTTTTTTGAAGAATCAGCTATGGGCTATCGACTATGGTCCATGGACTTCTCTAAAGCGCCCCCGCCTTAATCTCTTCCACCACCGCCGGGTCGAGCAGGGTAGTGGTATCGCCCAGGTTGGAGGTGTCGCCTTCGGCTATTTTGCGGAGGATACGGCGCATGATCTTGCCCGAACGTGTTTTTGGGAGACCGCTTACGAACTGTATTTTGTCCGGTTTGGCCAGGGGACCGATGATACGCGATACGGTCATCAGGATATCCTGGCGCGTAAGGTTCTCGTCGCCATGTGTATTAGGGCTTATGACAAAGGCGTATATGCCCTGCCCTTTAATGTCGTGCGGGTAACCCACTACGGCCGATTCTACCACGCTGGCGTGCATATTGATCGCATTCTCCACTTCGGCAGTGCCAATACGGTGACCGGAAACGTTCAGCACATCGTCCACACGACCGGTGATGCGGTAGTAGCCATCCTCGTCGCGCAGGCAGCCGTCGCCGGTGAAATATTTGCCTGGGTAAGTAGCGAAATAGGTTTTACGACAGCGTTCATGGTCGCCGTAAGTCGTACGGATCATACCCGGCCACGGGAACCTGATGCACAGGTTGCCGCTTACGCCGTTGCCTTCGATCACTTGACCGTTTTCATCAACCAATTCCGGCTGAACGCCCGGCAGCGGCAGTGTGGCATAGCTCGGCTTGGTTTTGGTAACGCCCGCTATCGGCGATATCATGATACCGCCGGTTTCGGTTTGCCACCAGGTATCCACAATAGGGCAGCGGCCCTTGCCGATATGCTCGTCGAACCAGTGCCAGGCTTCTTCGTTGATTGGTTCGCCAACGGAACCCAGTACACGCAGCGAGCTTAGGTCTTTATTGTTAACATAATCCAACCCGAAGCTCATCAGCGACCGGATGGCCGTCGGTGCGGTATATAAAATGTTTACCTTGTGTTTATCAACTATATCCCAGAAGCGTCCCGCGTCGGGCCAGGTAGGAATACCCTCGAACATCAGCGAGGTAGCGCCTTGTGAAAGCGGGCCATAAACGATGTACGAGTGCCCGGTTACCCAGCCGATGTCGGCCGTGCAGAAATAAACTTCGCCGGGTTGATATTGAAACACATTGGCAAAGGTATAGCCTGCATAAACCATATAGCCGCCGCAGGTGTGCACCACGCCCTTAGGTTTACCTGTCGAGCCGGATGTGTACAGAATGAACAGCATATCCTCGGAGTCCATTTCCTCGGCTTCGCAATTGGTGTTACCTTGCGTTTCTACTTTTTTGATCTCATCTTCCCACCACACATCGCGGCCCTTGATCATGGATATTGGCGTACGGCTGCGGGTCAATACAATCACTTTCTTTACTGACGGACATTGTACCAGCGCATCATCAATGACATTTTTTAATGGAATTTCCTTCGTTCCGCGGAAACCGCCGTCGGCAGTGATCACGATATTGCATTGTGCGTCCTGGATGCGGTCGGCAATGGATTGGGCCGAAAATCCCCCGAAAACCACCGAATGTATAGCGCCGATGCGGGCGCAGGCCAAAACGGCGATGGCCAGCTCGGGCACCATGGGCATATAGATACAGATACGGTCGCCTTTTTTGGCGCCGTTATTCTTCAGTACGTTCGCGAATTCGCAAACTTTCTCGTGCAGCTGGCTGTAAGTCAGTACACGGTGATCTTCTGTCGGGTCGTTCGGTTCCCAGATAATAGCAGGTTTGTTGCCCAGCTTTTCGAGGTGACGGTCGAGGCAGTTCTCGGTTATGTTGAGCTTGCCGCCGATGAACCATTTGACGCTGGGCTCTTCGAAGTTCCAGTCGAGCACCTTGATCCAGGGCTTGCGCCAGCGAAAATTGCCGGCAATATCGGCCCAGAATTCCTCGGGTTTTTCTACGCTTCTCTGATAGGTTTGCTGGTAATCTTCGAACGAAGTAATTTTCATGGTTGTGGTTCTAATTGGTAAATAGGGTTGCTTTAGTTAGTACTCCATGGCCCACTAAGTAATGAAGAATAACGGACAGAAAAATTGGTTTGCGAAAATTAGTAAAAATCCGGTAAATGGGGAGTGTTTTTTGTATCTTTAGGTAAGAGCCTGATCTGTCGTTATGCCAGTAAAAAGATATACATACTTTCTGATAATTGTATTGCTTGTTTCTTGCAAAAAGCCACAGCCAATTCAGACCAGATTATACACCAGCTTAGGCATCGAAGTGTTAAATGGGCACGTAAAAGAGATATACAGTGGAGATTCCTCTAAACAGCGAAGTCGATACTATAGGTACAGTTTTGACAGGAATGGCAATATGATTAGTTCGAAAGAACGACTTGGGGCAGATACTTCTATTTATATAGATAAAAGGCAATACACGGTAAAATATGATAAAGAAGGCCTGATTAAGGCAATTATATATAATGTATCGGAATCAGGGTATTCTAATGCCGGTTATTCGGATACATTGTTATTTGATAGCAAGGGGCACTTGGCAACAAGGGGCAATCCACTTTATTCAACGGGAAACATAGTTCATTATAAGTGCGATGCAGACGGTTATGTGATCACCGATACATTGATTTACAAAGATAGGTTCAATGCTGCCGAAATAGATAACTATAAGTACAATGATCAGCATCAGTTAATAGAGACAACCTTTTTCGAGGGGAATGCACTTCTATATAAAATAACATTTGAATATACAGAATTCGATTCAAAACATAATTGGACCAAGAGAATAGACAAGATACATGATTACTTGGTTCCCAGTCCATTGCCAGTTACTTTCACTCGCAAGATCACCTATTATTAATGCGCGCTAATTGAACAGGATTGAAGGGATTTAAGGGAATGACAGGATCGAAAAATCAGCGAAATTTAATATAAATCGGACCAATTAGCAGTTCAGACGTTTACCCAATTTAGAGAACAAACCACAAGTTTAACCCCGGATTTGGTGCGCCTCGTCGTTAATTTTCTCTGTAGACTACGCCGATGACGCCACGAGGTATATAAAATTAAACTGAAATTTTATCAAAAGAAAACCCCTGCTTCCTCCACTCGTCCATCGCCCGCGGCAATACATACTCCAGTCTATCAAAAGCCTTCAAACTATCATGAAAAACGATGATCGAGCCCGGCCGGGTGTGCTTTAATACATTCTGCAAACAAGCCTCGGGTGAAAGTTTCTGGTCAAAATCGCCGCTTAGTACATCCCACATTACAATTTGCAGTCCAGGTTTCGCTTTTCGGAGCAATCTGATCTGCGATCGTTTGATCCTGCCGTACGGCGGCCGGAACAGGTTGCTATGCACTAAATGGTCGCATTGCAGGAAATTATCGAGGTAAACCTGATCTTTGGTTACCCAGCCTTTCAAGTGGTTAAAAGTGTGGTTCCCGATAGTGTGGCCGTCGTTTTTCACCTGTCCAAATATTTCCGGATGTTTCTTTATGTTGTCGCCGATGCAGAAAAACGTGGCTTTAGCGTCGTGCTTTTTTAAAATATTTAAAACAAACGGTGTAACAATGGGTATAGGGCCGTCGTCAAAAGTCACAAAAATGCTTGAGCCTGCACGCTGCTTATTCCATAACAAGCTGGGATACAATTGCCTAACAAGCCGCGGCGTTTTAACGGTGTACATTTTTAGCAGATAGTTGATAGTTCATGGTTCATAGCCGACCGCGTTAAAATTAAGAAAATACGGCCATGAACTATGATCCATGAACTATGAACAAAGGGAATTATGATCCAAACGATATTAAAATTAAAAACAACAGGTCTCATTTGTGTCGTGCTGTTAACGGCCGTCGGCCTTAATGCTTCCGCACAGCAGGTGATATCGCTGCAAAAAGCGGTAGAGCTGACACTTGAGCGTAACCTTACGATCAAGCAGGCCAAATACACCGAGTCGCTGGCCGCACAGGATGTGAAGCAAAGCCAGTATAACCAGCTTCCAAGCGCCAACGCCAACCCAACCGCCGGCTGGGGTTTCGGCCGCAGCCCGGTGGCCGGTAACTACGCTTACGTAAATCAAACCATTTTTAACGTCAACGGCTCGGCTACGCTGCAGTTCACCTTGTTCCAGGGTGGGCAATTGCGCAACCAGATATTGGAGAACAAGCTGTTGCTCGACGTTGATAAAAGAAACACCGATAAGATCAAAAACGACCTGCTGCTTAGCGTGGTGACCGACTACCTGCAAATACTGACCAACCAGGACTTGGTGACCGCCGCCCAGCAGCAGATAGATATTGCCAAAATAACGCTCGACCGTACACAAAAAAGTTTCGACGCCGGCAACCAGTCGCTGGCCGACCTGTCCCAGGCCAAAGCAGGTCTTTCGACTGCCGAATTAAACCTGACCACTGCACAAAACCAGCTCGACCTGTCCATTCTGGTGCTGAAACAATACATGGAGATGGACCCGGCCACCGATATCAAGGTGGAAAGGCCGGACATCAGTAAGCTTACGAATGTTCAGACGGTATTTGATGCCAATGAAGTGATTCGCACCGCGTTTAATGTAAACGCCGACGTAAAACTGGCCGAGGCGCAGCAGCAAAGCTATGCACAGGCTATTAAGGTTGCCAGGGGCAATTATTACCCAAATCTTTCATTGGTCGGCAACCTCAACTCGTATTATTCAAGCGCTCAGCAGCCTTACCAATTTTTGGGATTGACACCTGGCGCCTATCAAACTATCGGTACGGTGGTAGGCACAGGGCAGCAAGTTCAGTCGCCGGTGCCGGTTTCTCAGCCTATTTATGGATATTACTCGTTCTACAACCAGTTAAAGGACAACTTTAACCAGTTTGTCGGTGTAAGCATATCGATCCCAATATTTAATCATTATTCGGCCCGCACCTCGGTAAGCAAGGCCAAACTGAGTTACGAGAATGCACAGGTAACGACCCAACTGGCGAAAAATACGCTGGCAAAAACTATAACCCAGGCTTTACAAGACCTGAACGCCGCGGTAAAACGCTATGCCTCGACCCAGCAAACCTACCAGGCAGATAAGGACGCCTTCGATGTGATAAAGCAGCGTTATGATGTTGGCCTGGTAAACTCGCTTGATTACAACACCTCGCTTACTAATTACGAAAAAGCGCAGAACGACATGATCGAGGCCAAATACGAAGTGGTGTTCAGGAGCAAGGTGATCGATTATTATTTAGGAAATACAATAACGCTATAGCGAATTGAAAAAAGAGAAATAACTATGGACTACGGACCATGGTCTATCGACATAAAACTTAGATACCAGAAATTAGCACATAAATACAATGGGAAAAACTACTAAATACATCCTGATATCGCTGGGCGCGCTGATCGTACTGCTTATCCTGCTGAAGGTAACGGGCGTCATCGGCAAACCCGAAAAAACCAAGGTGGCCACCGAGAAAGCGACGGTTCGAGATATTACCGAAACGGTATCCGCCAGCGGCAAGATCAAGGCTCACGTCGAGGTAAAGATCAGTCCCGAAGTTTCGGGCGAAGTGGTTGCTCTGCCCATACACGAAGGGGATGTGGTAAAAAAGGGCCAGCTGCTTTGTAAGATCAGGCCGGACATTTTGCAGTCGGAATACGATCGTGCACAGGCTGCTTACAACACGCAAAAAGCCAGCGTTGAAAACGCCAGCCAAATGCTGAAGCAAAACCAGGCCACTTACGATAACCAACAAGCCATTTACAATCGCGATAAAATACTATTCGATAAAAAAGTGCTTACGGCAGCCGAATTTGAAGCTGCCAAAGCCAGCTACCTGGGCGCAAAGGCCCAGCTCGAGGCTGCCAAACAAAATGTTATTGGCGCCAAATATGGCCTGGCGCAGTCGGAAGCTTCCGTAAACGAAGCCAACGGTAACCTGGTAAAAACTACGATCTATTCTCCGGTTGATGGTGTAATTTCCAAGCTTTCGGTGGAAAAAGGCGAACGCGTGCTGGGAACGCAGCAGTTTGCCGGTACCGAGATCATGACCATATCCGACCTGAACGCGATGGACGTGAACGTGGATGTGAACGAGAACGACATCAACCGTATCCATATGGGCGACTCGTCGAAAATACAGGTCGACGCCTTCCTCGGTAAAACCTTTACGGGTCATGTAATTGAGATCGGAAGCGCAGCCAACGTAGTGGGCAATACGGCCGACCAGGTGACCAACTTTACCGTAAAGGTGCGTATTGAGCCGAAATCGTATGTTGCATTGCTGAACAAAACTGCCGATAATCCTTCGCCTTTCCGCCCCGGATTAACGGCTACGGTCGATATTAATACCAATCACGCCAAAGGTTTATCGGTACCGATACAGTCGGTTACCACGCGCGATGAGAAAAAGCCGGGTAATGACCAGGCGCAAAGCCCGGGCAGCACCGACGATAACAAACCTGCCGGTATAACGCCGCTGTCGAAGGAATATGTATTTGTTTACAGCGGCGGCAAAGTTAAGCAGGTGGCCGTAACTACGGGCATACAGGACGATAACGACATCATCGTACTTTCGGGCCTGAAAGCCGGCGAGGAAGTGGTATCAGCACCTTATACGGCCATTTCCAAAACGCTGTCCGACAATATGCAGGTACAAAAAGTTGACAAAGGCCAGCTTTTTGATAATAACAATAAATAATGTGCAGATGTGCGAATATGCAGATGTGCAGATGAAGATTGAATATTCAGTTGAGTAGACTATAAAAAACCAATTTTACTGATTCCGGGGCCTGTGCATATGCGCGGGCCTTTCTTGTGTTTGGGGATTTCACCGATCGGTTTTAGTGATTACACCGATGCACCCACACTGGTGAAACGACTCTTAAATGAGGCGGTAAAAGGGCGACTTAAATCATTTAAAAAAGCTTACGCCGGGTAACAAAATCGCCATTATACGGGTTCGAAGCCATGCCCTTTTATTTTATTACAATAAGCTCTAAATTAGAATGATGTAAACCATTCACTACCTTGCCCTGATCATTAAAAAAACAGACATGACAAATAACCCGGAACCGTTATTAGAAGTTGTTGTACCACACCGCTGCCTTGTAGGTGAAGGCCCTGTTTGGGATACACGAAGACAGGCGATTTGCTGGTTAGACATTGTGGATGGCGAAATACATGAATACATACCCGGCCAGGGAACATTCAGGACGATCGGGGTGGGCCAGATGATCGGTTCATTCGCCGTACGTAAGAACGGCGGCTTTATAGGAGGTTTAAAAAAAGGTATAGGGTTTATTGACCGCGAAACAGGCAAAACGGATCTGTTCGCTTCACCAGAGCATGATCAGCCCGATAACCGTTTTAACGAAGGTAAATGCGACCCCGAAGGCCGGTTTTGGGCGGGCACCATGGCACATAGTTTTGAGGAAGGTAAAGGCAGTCTTTATCTCGTTCACAAGGACAAAACGATCACGAGGCAAATTACAAGCATAACCATATCCAACGGGCTTGCCTGGAGCGCAGATCACCAAATCATGTATTACATCGATACACCTACGTGGCAGGTAGCCGCGTTTCGTTACGACCTGGCCTCGGGAGATATCAGCGATAAACGCATCGCCATACAAATACCGGAAGAAGACGGTTGGCCGGACGGAATGACCATCGATACCGAAGGGATGCTATGGATAGCCCATTGGGATGGTTGGCGGGTGACGCGCTGGGATCCGCTTACAGGGCAAAAGCTACTGACCATCAGCATACCGGCGGCAAAGGTATCATCCTGCACCTTTGGCGGCGAGCAATTTGAGGACCTGTATATTACCACAGCACGGATTGGGTTAACCGAAAACCAACTCAAGGATCAGCCGCTGGCAGGTTCGTTGTTTGTATGGCGCAATTGTGGTTATAAAGGTTCGGCAGCGTTTGAGTTTGATGCATAAGACAACGCCCCGCAAAAAACTTTTTATTCCAAATTTTTGTCATCTTGTCTACCGGCGGCTCATATGCGTGCAGATCCTATGAAACCAGAATACCAACCCACTTTTCTCGGTAGTATTCCCCGTCCGACCTGCAAATACAGGAAATCTGGCTTGCTGTAAAACGCGTGTGGAAGCATAGCCTGCGCATACGGTTGTCGTATACACGCGATCTGACGATCGAAAGCTTGCCGGAACTGTGCCGGTCGTTGCATATTTCGCTGGGAGGCCTGGTACTGGATTAATAATGTGCAGATGTGCGAATGTGCAAATGCAGAAATTGAAAGTATAAGACAAAAAGCTATGTAAATACACGAGCTTATTTATTCAGCTGCAATCAGGCCATTCCGCGCTGGGGCACGCGTGCCGCATGTGCTTCTTTAATTATATTTGAACATCAAAGATGAATTACAGAATATCATTCTCGGAGATGAACAAATTGGCGGAGGCGGCCAAATCGACTAAGCCTAAAGTTTCGTTCGAAGAAATGCGGAAACAGGCATCTTTCCTTAAAAACAACGGCGTTTCCAAGATCAAGAAGCAGCACTAATCGGTGTAATCACAATAAAATCGGTGTAATCCTAAAATTAATACATTTGCACATCTGCACATTTGCATATTCGCACATCTGCACACTAAGTATATGATCGGCCAAAAGAACAGGATACTCGTCGTTGGCGGCGGAAGCTGGGCAACCGCTAACATAAAAATGCTTACGGATAATCCTGTCGAAAAAGAGCTGTACTGGTGGATGCGCAGCGAGCAGGCCGCCGACCATATCCGGCAGTTTGGGCACAATCCCAATTATATCAGCTCGGTCGAGATTAAGGTGCCGGCCCATCATATTTCAACGAATTTAAGAGAGTTGCTCTCTAAAGCCGACATTGTGCTGCTGAATGTCCCGGCTGCGTTCCTGAAAGAGGCGCTTGAAGGCGTTACTGCTGCCGACCTGGCGGGTAAAAAAGTGGTATCGGCCATTAAGGGCATCGTGCCGGATGAGCATATGATCATCGGCGAATTTATCAATCAGCGTTATGGCGTCCCATTCGATGACTTTATGGTCATCAGCGGACCGTGCCATGCCGAAGAAGTGGCGTTGGAGAAACTGTCGTACCTCACTATTGCCTCGCGCGATACTGAATTAGCCGCCGAATTTGCCGGCATGATCAGCACGCGTTATATCAACACCGTTGTTTCGGACGATATCTGGGGTACGGAATACGCAGCCGTTTTGAAGAACGTTTATGCTATCGCCAGCGGTATCTGCCATGGCGTCGGTTACGGCGACAACTTTCAGGCCGTGCTGATATCCAACGCCATTCGCGAGCTGGAGCGTTTTGTCGCCGCCGTACACCCTATCGACCGGGACATAAAGGAGTCGGTGTATTTAGGCGACCTGCTGGTTACCGCTTATTCGCAGTTCAGCCGCAACCGTACCTTCGGAAATATGATAGGGAAGGGTTATACGGTAAAATCGGCCCAGTTAGAGATGAACATGATCGCTGAAGGGTACTATGCCGTGAACGGACTGCACGAGATAAATAAGCAGTATAAAGTATTCATGCCCATCTGCAGCGCGGTATATGCTGTTCTGTATGAAAAACGCAATCCGGCATTCGAGATGAAACATTTAGCGGGTCAATTGAGTTAATGTATTGTTAACCAATTCATCCACCAAATGAAAACTATAATAAAAACTGCTTTATTTTCAGCGACTATGCTGTTCGCTGCACAGGGCTTTGCAGGTACCATCAAATCCGACACGACGAAGGTCGGCAGAGACGCAAGGAAAGTTGGCCACACAGTTAAAAGAGTTGGCCAAAAAACCGCCGATGCTGCTTCAAACACCGCCGCGAATGTCGACTCACGTATTGTCGACAGGAAATATCATGAGAAACGCGGGCCTCACGGCGAAACGGTTTACATCACTAAACATGATCACTACTATTACATCAATAAGAAGGGCCATCGTGTTTATATAACCAAAGCACAAATGCACGATGAGAAAGAGGATTAATGTTCCGGGAATTGTTTGAATCAAACCAATTAATAGAAAGGCCCTTGGCACACAGCGAAGGGCCCTTTTAAACTGGGACAAGAAACCTATTTGACCGTTTTAACGTTCACATGGGTAATAAAGCTTGATCAATGGACAGGTATGCCTTGATATTCATGCACTTAGCCTGCGCCGCAGTATTGTTTTCGGCAGCCTGTTCGGGCCGCGCCGGAAACAAACTGCACGGCGATTGGAAAGCAGTGAACAGCAAGGAACGCTTGAAAATTACCGACAAAAAATTCGTGCCGGACGGTGATGAGGCCCTGGCCGAAGATTATTTTATAAAAGGCGATACCATTTATACTTCGTTTGATGGCAACCAGCCCTATTCCAAATTCGTCGTGCAAATGCTGGACGACCATCATTTAAAGCTGCTGTCGCCCGATTCGGAAATAATGGAATATACCCGCTAAAAAAAGCAAACCCCGCCGGCTATCGACCAACGGGGAGCTCACTAACTAAACTAAACCTAAAACTTTCTTTTTTTTCGAGTCCGGAAGTCGGAAAGTCCGCATAAGTCCGGAAGACCTATTTTGTCTTGGTTCCTGGCTCTTGATTCTAACTCAAAACCTCCTGCGCTCCTTACGATCCTCGCGGCGCTTGCCGGAAAAATCGCGGAAACCGCCGTTGTGACTGCCATTCCTTTCGCGCCTGTCACCGTTATAGCCGGAGCCGTTTCGGTAACCTCCTTCACGCCGGTCGCTACCCTCGCGCTTTTTATAATTAGACGCACCATTTCGTCTTTCGTTACCACCGTCGCCGGAAATTTCTATCCTCACGTCGCGGCCGTGGTAATCCACGCCCTTAAAGCCAGAGAATATTTTGTCTACATCAGCGTTCTGCACCTCGAAGAAGGAGTAAACGCCCTTTACGTCGATCTTGCCAACAGTTTTACCGCTTATTTTGGTATTGTTGCAAATGAAGCCGAGCAGGTCGCCTCTGCTGAAACCATCCACCGAACCGAGGTTGATGAACAAACGGGTAAAGTCGGAACGCATTCCGGTACGGTTGAATTTCTCACCATCGCGGCGATTTTCTTCAACAGGAGCATTCAGATCAGGCGCGTTCTTGTAATAATCCAGGAAGCGGTTGAACTCCAGCGATGCGAAACGCTTGATGATTTCTTCCTTGCCCATGTCCTTAAACTCGTCCATGATGCGCGGAATATATTGTTCGATCTGCTGTTCGTTCACTTCCACATTATGCACTTTGTGCACCATGGCGAAAAGCTGCTTCTCAACAACGTCGAAGCCTGTCGGTATCTCGACCTTAACAAAGCGTTTACCGATGGTTTTCTCTATCTGGCGTATTTTGCCCAGTTCCTTGGCGTTGATGATTGAGATCGATACACCGGTCTTGCCGGCGCGCGCGGTACGCCCGCTGCGATGGGTGTAGTTCTCAATTTCGTCAGGCAATGAGTAGTTTATCACGTGCGTAACGTCGTTAACGTCGATGCCGCGTGCGGCAACGTCCGTAGCGATCAGCAATTGCAGGCTGCGCTCACGGTAGCGCTTCATTACCTTATCGCGCTGTTGCTGCGACAGGTCGCCGTGCAGTGCATCGGCATTATAACCGTCTTTTATCAGCGACTCGGCAATCTCCTGGGTCTCTATCTTGGTACGGCAGAACACTATACCGAATATTTCGGGATTGAAATCGACGATACGCTTGAAGGCGGCATACTTATCGCGGGCGCGAACCACATAATATTCGTGGTCTATGTTTTCGTTACCCGTATTTTTTGTACCCATGGTAAGCTCGTACGGATCATCCATATACTTCTTGGCGATCCTTCTTACTTCCGAAGGCATAGTGGCTGAAAACAGCCATGTTTTTTTATCTGCAGGAGTTTCCGAAAGGATATTGTCAATATCTTCCTGGAAGCCCATGTTCAGCATTTCGTCGGCTTCGTCCAGCACAACGTAACGTACGCCGCTGAAATCGATGGCCCCACGGCCGATGATATCCAGCATACGTCCGGGCGTGGCGACAACAATTTGTACGCCGCGGCGGATCTGGTGCAACTGTTCGGAAATACTTGCACCGCCATAAACAGCCACAACGTGCACGTTGCGGGTATTTTTTGCATAATTTTTCAGATCGTTCGTGATCTGTAAACAAAGTTCGCGGGTAGGGCACAATACAAGCGCCTGCGGATGATTTTCTTCGAAATCAAGTAGTTCCAACAGTGGAAGTCCAAAAGCAGCAGTCTTGCCGGTCCCGGTTTGGGCCAATCCGACAAAATCGTTGCTGCCTGATAACAAAACAGGAATAGATTGCTCCTGTATGGGCGTAGGATTTTCAAATCCTAAATCAGAGATGGCATTAACAATTTCATGACGGATTCCCAGTTCAATAAATGGGTTGTTCATGAATTTAAATAACGAACCTGGCAACATCGCCAAATCGGCGGCAAAGGTACGGTTTTTATTTGTCAATTCAAATATGGCGGCAGGGAATGAGGAATATGACAATCGGATAGTAAACGTGCATTTGCACCTCAGTAGGTACCGGGCGTAGGGTAATACATTTTTCCATTTGTATTCTTATTTTTATTGGCGTAAAATCTTTGTATGAACGATCTCGAAAAATATTTTAATAATAATAGTAAAAGAGTAATTTTTAAGTGGACGCATTATTTCGATGTATACGAAAGACATTTCAGCAAATACCGTGGAAAGGAAATCGTATTGCTTGAAATAGGCACCCTTCATGGCGGCAGCCTGCAAATGTGGAAGGACTATTTCGGCGACAAAGCCAAAATTTATGGCATTGATGTCAACCCAAACTGCAAAGCTATAGAAGAAAAAAACGTTAATATCTTCATCGGTTCACAAACCGACCGCCAGTTTTTAAGAAAAGTAAAAAGTGAAATACCTCCCATCGATATTCTGATAGACGATGGAGGGCATACTATGCTTCAGCAAATAATTTCCTTCGAAGAGCTATTTGGCCATGTAAAAGAAAATGGCGTGTACCTTTGTGAAGATGTGCATAGCTCGTATTGGCTGAAATATGGCGGAGGATATAAAAGAAGAGGAAGCTTTATAGAATATACTAAAAACCTGATTGATTACCTGAATGGCGATCATTCGACCAAAATACCATCAAAAAGCAATTGGTTTACCCGCTCTGTTGATTCGGTTCACTATTACGACTCAATGGTTGTTATAGAAAAACGCCCGCGGCCAAAGTCGGTTGCATTAAAAACCGGCACCATAACAACACCGCAGATGGACCTGGAAGTCAGAGGCGCAGAACGCCTCAAAAAAAATATCCGATACCGGCTTCGTTATACCCTAAACCGTATACTGGCATTTTTCAGGTTGCCTTATAAAAAAGGGAATCTCGATTATTCGTAGTATGTACCAAAAATTGCGAAAATCAAACCTCCGACCTCTGACCTCCGACCATTTCTTCCCTCGGCTTCCTTTCCCAATACGAGAACAGCAAAATGATCACACCTGCAGTAACGCACATATCGGCCACGTTGAAGATGCCCGTCCGTACATTATCGATGCCCACATTCATAAAGTCGGTTACGTGGCGATCGTACGCCAGGCGGTCGATGATATTCCCTACGCCGCCCGCAAAAATAAGCGAAAAGGCAATTAATTTCCACCGGCTCAGCGTGTCAGCTTTACGTATGGCATAAACGAACAGGATCACCAGGAAGAGCAGGGGGGCAATACTTAGCAACCAGAAACTGACCGGCTTTGAGAGATTATCGCCCAGGCTTAAAGCTGCGCCGGTATTCTCCACATATTCCAGCACCACCGTATTGTGCAGATACGTTATCGGCTCGTGGTACATCAGGTGGTCTTTGGCCAGGTCCTTGGTTACCCGGTCGCAACCGATGAACAGCAATGATGACAAACAAAAAAAGATGATCTTTGGCCTGAGCTTCATGGGGTTATTATTGAGACAGACAATTTAATATACAAAATTAAGGAAATTCTGAGTACCAGTTAAATTTTACTATTGAACAACGCAACAAATGTCTTGTTTCTTACAATTGTACTTTCAAATACAGCTTAACGCTGATCAAAGTAAGGACCAGCCCGGCAATAAAGAGTATAGCGGCAGCATGAGGTCTGAGGCCGGAAGTCTGAGGTCAGACTTTAGCGCGCATTGTTAAAAGAGCAATCCGAAATCGGACATCCGACATCTGACTTCTGACATCCAAATATCTTGACATAGCTATAACATTATTGTCTTAAATAGCTACTAAACTTGTATCGCTCAAAAACAGAGCACAATAATGAAAATAGGTATAGTTTGTTATCCTACCTTTGGCGGCAGCGGCGTGGTCGCTACCGAACTGGGCAAAGCCCTTGCCGACCGCGGCCACCAGGTACACTTTGTGACTTATAACCAGCCGGCAAGGCTCGATTTCTTTTCCGAGAATCTTTTTTATCATGAGGTGGCGGTATCAAAATATCCCCTTTTTGAATATCCGCCTTATGAGCTGGCCCTGGCCAGCCGCTTAGTGGATGTGGTTCGTTTTGAGAAGCTCGACATCCTGCACGTACATTATGCCATACCGCACGCTTCGGCAGCTTTTATGGCCAAGCAGATATTGCTCACTTACGGGATCTATATCCCTGTGGTGACTACGCTGCATGGTACGGACATTACATTGGTAGGTAAGGACAGGACTTATAGCCCGGTGGTTACTTTTTCCATCAACAAATCGGACGGTGTAACAGCGGTATCCGAAAACCTGAAGATGGAAACCTACGAGTTCTTCGATATTGAGAATGAGATAAGGGTCATCCCCAATTTTGTCGATCTGACGCGTTTCAACCTGAAGCCGAAGGATCATTTTAAAAAAGCTATTGCGCCTGCTGGCGAAAAAATACTGATCCATACCTCCAATTTCCGCAAAGTTAAGCGCACGCCTGACGTGATCAAGATATTCGCCAAAGTTCGTGAGCATATACCTTCCAAACTGCTGATGGTGGGCGACGGCGAGCAGCGCTCGGAATGCGAGCAGATGGCCCGCGACCTTGGCGTGAGCGACGATGTACGTTTCCTGGGCAAGCAGGACGCCATAGAAGAGATACTATCCGTATCTGACCTGTTCCTGATGCCATCACAGTCAGAAAGCTTTGGCCTGGCTGCGCTAGAAGCGATGGCCTGCAAAGTGCCCGTTGTTACATCGAATGCAGGTGGCCTGCCCGAGCTGAATGTCGACGGTGTTACCGGCTACCTGAAAGATATCGGCGATATCGACGGTATGGCTGAAAGCTCCATTCATATCCTTAATAACGACGAAAGGCTGAAAACCTTTAAGGAAAACGCCCTGGCCCGCGCCCAAGAATTCGACCTTTCCATCATCCTGCCGCGTTACGAGAACTACTATAACGAGGTGATCGAGAAAAGCAGGGCGGTGTTGTAGAGGTTAAAGGCGAGTTAAAGGCGAAAGGGTTAATCGTCCAATTCAGTGCTTTCAGGATCTCTTACAAACTTCTTTGCGCCAGAGTCTATAGCGCCAAATGTTTTAAAATTAATTTTTGCAATATTCAAGCTAACTTCATTTGCTCCGCCCTCATAATCAGGGTCATCGGATTGAACCCCATCATCCTCCCAAAAACACACTGGACATAACTGGAACGAATTGTCTGTTGGCTCCTCAAGCGTAAAGAAACCACAACAAATACACCTGTATTTGTTCCATTTATTCTTGTCAGACATGCTCAAAAACCTTTCGCCTTTATCCTTTCACCTCAACCTCATTCAGCCGGTGCGAACTTCAAACAAACCGGGTTACCCAATTCGATATGATTGTCCGTCCTGATCAGTGAGCCCGTGCCGGGATTGATCTTGAACACGATAATATTATTGCCGTCCTGGTTGGCCACCAGCAGCCATTTGCCTGTTGGGTCGATGGTGAAATCCCGTGGGTTCAAACCGTACGTCCCGTCGCGTTCCATAAAGGTAAGCAGGCCTGTTTCGGGATTGATGGAGTAAACCAGTATTGCGCTGGCCTGCAGCCTGTCGGTGGCGTACAGGAAATGCCCGTCCGGCGTAATCTTGATCGCGGCGGCGCCGTTGGTGCCTTTAAAGCCGACGGGCAGCATTTTTACGGATTGCAACTCTTTCAGCTTGCCGCCGTTGTAGGCGTATACATTGATAGCGCTACCCATTTCCTGTACCAGGTACAGGTATTTATGGTCGGGCGAGAATACGATGTGCCGGGGACCGTTGCCCGGCTTTACACTCACACTTCCTTCGAGTGTTAGCGGCTGCGGCTTGTTCGGGCGGTAACGCATTATGTTCAACTTGTCGGTACCCAGATCGGTATAAAGCAGGTATTTCTCGTCAGGCGAAAGATAAGCGGTATGCACGTGGGGGCCTTCCTGGCGCGAAGCATCAGGGCCTTTACCCTGGTCCTGTATCACTTGTAAGGGCGCTTGCAATGATCCGTCCTTATTGACAGGCAATACCGCAAGGCTGCCGCTTGTATAGTTGGCCACAAAAACATTCCTGCGGTCCTCGTCAACTGAAATATAACAGGGGTCAGCTCCGGACGACGGCTGCCGGTTCAAAAACTTCATGGTGCCTACAGCCGGATCGAACGTGAAGGCGCTTACGCCGCCATTTTTGCCATCCTCGTTCACCGCGTAAATAAACTTATTGTCTTTCGACAGGCACAGGTACGAGGGGTTGCTCACATCATCTATCTCGCTCAGGTAGGCCAGTTTGCCGGTCTCTTCATAAAAACGGTAAACATAAATGCCTTTACTCTGGCCTTTGGTGTACGTGCCTATCACGACGTCGTAAGTGGCAGGGGCAGCATTTTTACTTTGCGCATAGATAAACGCCGGCAGCAACAGCGCCGCGATAGCAAGAAGTTTTTTCATCGGGATTTGGTTAACAAGCGCAAGATAGTAATCGAAGCTGAAAGCGAAAAGCTTTTAGCTTTGGTCTTTCAGCTTTCTGCTTAAACCAGGTGCTTCAGCTGTATGATCTCCTTCTCATCCAAATAACGCCAGCGTCCGCGGGGAAGGTCCTTTTTGGTTAGGCCGGCATAAACGGAGCGGTCAAGTTTGACCACCTCGTAACCCAAATGTTCAAAAATACGGCGTACGATTCGGTTCCGGCCGCTGTGTATCTGTATGCCTATATCGCGTTTGGTACCGCCTGAGACATAGGAAATCATGTCGGGCTTGATCAAACCGTCTTCCAGCTCAACGCCAAAAGCGATCTTGTTCAGGTCGCCCTGGGTAAGGCTTTTGTCCAGCTCAACCTGGTATAGTTTGGTAATATTATTCTTGGGGTGCGATAATTTATCGGCCAGGTCGCCATCGTTGGTCAGTAGTAAAAGTCCGGTGGTGTTCCTGTCGAGCCGCCCTACCGGGTAAATGCGCTCTTTGCTGGCCTTTTCGACCAGTTGCATCACTGTACGTCGTTCCTGCGGATCGTCGGTAGTAGTGATATAATCTTTAGGCTTGTTCAGCAGAACATACACCATCTTTTCTCTTTTCAGCGTCTCGCCGTTATAGCGGATCATGTCTTTTGCAGGATCGACTTTGTAACCGAGTTCCGAAACAACTTCACCGTTAACAGAAATAACGCCTGCGGCAATCAGCTCGTCAGCCTTGCGGCGTGAGCAAATACCGGCGTTCGAGATATAGCGGTTCAGCCTGATCAGGCCTGTATCTTCCTTTTCGGCAACTCTTTTCCTGCTGCGCATTACCCGTTCTTCGGGGCTGCGGTCGGGTTTTGGTTTATTATACGATGAGTTTTCTGATTTGCGGAAAGGTGTGCTCCTCTGGTCGTCGCGTTTTTTAAACCCGCCGCGTTCACCGCCCCGGTAGCTGTCTGAGTTTCTGTCGCCACTTTTGTAGCCGTCTCTCGAAAATTTCTTTTCGCCGGACGATCCGTGGTCGTTAACGTCGCTATCTGAACGTTTAGGACGTTCATCATAAGTTGATCTACCTGTATAGGGCGTTTCTCTTTTGATATAGGTTTTTCTTTCACTATCGCCGAAATCCCGTTTAGGTCTTTCATCTGAAGTTGGCCTGCCGGAGTACGGCGCCGGTCTTTTGGTATAAGAGCGCTTTTCACCTGGGCCTGGCCGGTCGCCATAACTTTTTTTAGCACCGTAACTTTTTCTTTCGCCCGAAAACTTACGGTCGCCCGGCCCGTTGTCGCCCCGGTCCCTATACCCGCCGGAGCGTTTAGGACGGTCGTCTGATTCGGGCCGGCCGCTGTAAGGTTTGCGTCCGGTTGAAAACGATTTTTTCTCATCGCCGCGATCACGATTGTTATCGGGGCTGTCACGATAATTCCTGCGGGGTTTATCACCCTGCGGCTTGTCTCCGGAAAAAGATGATTTTGCGTATCGGGAATTGCCTGTTCTTTTTGCCTGGCCGTCACCCCTGGAGTTCCTTTTGGGTGCTCCGCTGGACCTGTCGTCACGACTGTTCCCTGGTTTTTTAAATACCATATTTTTTGCTCTCCGCTTTTCGATGAAAGCTTTTAAAGAGGGTCAAAATTAACAGTAATACTTAACAATGTTGGAAAAAAATTACAACTTTTTTAACCAGTTCAAAAACTGCCTTTAAAACAATTTAAAGCATGATTTGTTGAATTTTTCTGATGCCGCACTGCAACATCGGCCCTATAAGTGTTTGAAAATCTGCTCCATATGCCGTACATTTGCATTTCATCTACTATTTGTTACATTAAAAAAAGAATGAGGAATGATTAAAAAACAACTGATTACGTGCTCCGTAATTTCGCTGCTGCTTGTCATTTCGGGGTTTTCGGTCAGCGCAAGAGTGCACAAGCCAAAACCCAAAAAAGTGAATAAAATAAATGCCGGATACAGGTTCATCTTTACTGAAAAAAATCTTGCCGACGACCCAAGTTTTGCCGACGAGCCGATACCTGTAAACGACGCGCACATCGATCATAAATTGCGCCATTCGGTATTTTCCATCAGCCACACCAAAACGGAAACGATGATATTGCAAAGAGAGGCAGCATCGCTTTTCCCCATCATCGAACCGATTTTAAAGATGTACGGCATCCCCGACGATTTCAAATACATTCCGCTTGTGGAGGCAGGGCTTAAGTCGGGTGTGTCCAAGCGAGGCGCCGCCGGCTGGTGGCAGTTTATGCCCGGTACGGCACGGACCTACGGATTGAAGGTCGGCAACGGCAGGGACGATCGTTACAGCATACGCAAGTCGACTGTCGCTGCATGCAAATACATCAAGGAATTGTATGCCGAATTTAATAGCTGGACGCTTGCTGCGGCCGCTTACAACAACGGTGAAATACAGTTGGCCAGGGCCATTCGCAACCAAAGCGAAGACAATTATTTTCGTCTGCACCTGAATCGTGAAACGGGAGTATATGTATACCGCATCATCGCAATGAAAAAGATAGTTGAACAACCGCAGCAACTCGGTTTCAAATATTATTGCAATACCAACCTGCAGCCCGCAGAGTTAGTGGTAAACAATTAGGAAGCCTATTGTTACGGAGCACTTTAAGGCCGTTTTACTGGTAGGTAAAACGGCTTTTTATCGTATCTTTGCAGCCTCAAATAAAGGTCGTCGGACGAGAGGCAACCGGCCTGTGCCTTAAACCTTTATTTCCGATGCCGTGTTATTTAAAAATTGACATTCAACTTAGAAAAATACTAATTAATTTAGCAAATTGTTTGGCTAAATTGTGCCGTTAAATATGA